>CASEIV010000001.1 GCA_949288175.1 uncultured Eubacteriales bacterium
TTATTAGAATACAAGGCTGTATAGAACAGTCTGTTTATAGAGCAATTTTGAGGGTAAAAAATTTTTTATAAAATTTCCCGAAATAAATTGACACTATCTTTATGTGAAAAATGTTTGCATTTTAGGAAAATATATGTTAAAATAGCAAAGTATAAATTGAGAGATGAAAACCAAGAGAAAGATTGGAAAAAAATTAAAATTTGGCACAACCAAAATTGTAATGAATTTTCAATTAGAGAAAGAAAGGAATGAGATAAACATGGAAATAGCAAAATGGATATTGGTTGTTATATATTTTATAGTAGCATTAGCATTAATCATATTGGCTTTATTACAATCAAAAGAAGATTCAGGATTATCTTCAACAATTACAGGTTCATCAACCAATAACTTCTTTGAAAAAAATAAAAGTAGAACCAAAGAAGGAAAGCAAAAGAGATGGACAGTTATATTATCAATCATATTTGCAATATTAACAATCGTATTAGGAATTATATATATGGCATAAAACAAAGAAAAGGGATTTTGGGGACGGACTCATTGTTCCCTTTTTTTGAATTTTTTAAGTTGCCAAAGTTGCCAAAGGGGACGGGTTAAAATGGCAACCTTATTTATATATTGAATAATTTATAATAAAATAGGAAAAGGTTGCCATTTTAACCCGTCCCCTTTGGCAACTTTAGCAGCTAAAAAAAGAAAGGAATGTTAATGGAAGAACAGGAACTGAAAGTTTTAAATTTAATAAAAGATAAGGATTATGCACCAATGAAGGCAAAAGAAATTGCCATGATTATGCATGTACCAAAAAGTGAATATAATGAGCTTTTAAATATATTAGGAAAGCTTGAAATGGAAATGAAAATCCAAAAAAATAGAAAAAATCAATATAGACCAGTTGAAGAGGTCTATTATGATGGAATTTATAGAAAGAATCAAAAAGGTTTTGGATTTGTCAAAATAGAAGACCAAGAAGATGAAATTTATATAGCAAAAGAAAATTCGAAAAATGCTTTGAATGGAGATAGAGTATTAATCGAAATTATTGAAGAAAAAAATAAGGTAAAAAAAGCAGAAGGAAAAGTTGTAAAAATCCTAAAACATGAAAAAGATACGATTGTTGGGAGATTTGAAAACAATAAAAATTTTGGATTTGTGGTACCAGATGATAAAAATTTTGGAACAGATATCTTTATCTCGAAAAAGAATTTTGGAAAAGCAAGAAATAATCATAAAGTATTAGTAAAAATCACAAAATATCCTGAAAAAGGTAAAAAGGCAGAAGGAAAAATTATAGAAGTATTAGGAAATGTGAATGAAGCAGGTGTAGATATGTTATCTTTAATAAAAGAACATAATTTACCATCAACATTTCCAGAACCAGTTGTAGAAGAAGCCAAAAAATGTGGGAATCAAATTGATGAAAGTGATATTGCAGACAGAAGGGATTTAAGACAAGATATCATCTTCACGATTGACGGAGAAGATGCGAAAGACTTAGATGATGCTGTAAAAGTAACTAAATTAGAAAATGGAAATTATAAGTTAGATGTCCATATTGCAGATGTTAGTTACTATGTAAAACCAAATAGCTTATTAGACCAAGAGGCATTACTTCGAGGTACGAGTATTTATATGCTAGGAAGAGTGATTCCTATGCTACCAAGAGAATTGTCAAATGGAATCTGTAGTTTAAATGCAGGAGAGGACAGATTTACATTATCTTGTAGTATGGAAATAGATGAAAAAGGAAATGTGATTTCTTCTGATGTATATAAAGCAGTCATTAATGTAACAGAAAGAATGACATATACAGATGTACAAAAAATCTTGGATTATATCAATATTGATGAACAGAAATTATCTAGTAATACAGAGATAATGGAATCTAACATACGAAATAATGCGAATGTAACGGAATTAGATGTACAAAATAATGCAGATGAAGAAGTTATTCATCGATATAAACCATACATTTCTGAATTTAAATTAATGGAGGAATTGGCGCTCATTTTAAAAAATAAACGATTAGAACAAGGGTATCTGAATTTAGATATTCCAGAAAGCAAAATTGAATTAGATATGGACGGAAGAGTTACCAATATCAAAAAATATGAAACCACTTTTGCTAATGAGATTATAGAACAATTTATGCTAACAGCCAATGAAACCATTGCAGAAAAATTCTTTTGGTTAGATGCACCTTTTATATATCGTGTACATGAAAAGCCAGACTATGAGAAGGTCCAAGAATTAAATAAATTTTTGTTTAATTTTGGATTAAAAATCAAAGCCAATAAAGAGAATATATATCCAAAAGAATTTGCGAAAATTTTAGAACAAGTACAAGGAAAAGAAGAGGAAAAAGTTGTTTCTAATTTAGTATTAAGAACATTAAAAGTAGCAAGATATGAAGCAATAAATGAAGGTCATTTTGGAATTGCAAGTAAATATTATTGCCATTTTACATCACCAATTAGAAGATATCCTGATTTATTCATCCATAGAGTTATTTCAAAATATCTAGAAAACAATTATGATGTAGAAGAAAATTTTGTAGAGGAATATAAAAAGCAAGCAGAAGAAAGAGCAAAACAATCTTCTGAAAGAGAAAATATTGCTACAAAAGTAGAAAGAGAAAGTGAAGATATCAAAAAAGCAGAATATATGGAAGGTAGAATTGGAGAAGAGTATGAAGGTATTATTTCTTCTGTAACTTCTTTTGGTATTTTTGTTGAATTAGAAAATACAGTAGAAGGTCTCATTCGATTTGACGATTTAGGAGATGAATATTTTATCTATGATGAGGAAAGAAAAATGTTAATTGGTGAACATACGAAAACAACCTATAAAATAGGTGATAAAATGAATATCAGAGTAAAAGATGCTAGTAAATTAATGAGAACAGTTGATTTTGAGAAAATTTAAGGGATTTTGGGGAGGAACTCAATTTTCCTTTTTTTTAATTTTAAAAATAGAAAAAATATAGAATATAAAGCCATTACACAATTTTGTATAAGCTAAATTTTCATAGAAATTTAAAAAGAAAAAAAAATTAGATACGCAAAATTGTTTCATTTTTTTTATATTCTATATTTTTCGTTTTAATCAAATTCGATAAAGGGAAAAATGAGTCCGTCCCCAAAATCACCCAAAATCACGTCCCCAAAATAATGATGATTTTTCGCTCCGTCCCCAAAATCATCACTAAGAAATACATAAAGCCACAATGCTTAGTATAATAGAAAATAGTGAAAATACAATCACAAACACACCGCCAAATTTATTTTCATTTTTAAATTCATAAATCCCATAACTAAAGGATTCTTTAAAAACATATAGACAAAATAAAATAAAAACAATAAATTCTAAAAAACTAATCATACAGACCTCCTTTAACTTTCTGTTAATAATGATGAAGAACGAATCGAAGAATCAACAGTTACTTTAAAAAAGCTATCTTTATATTTTTGGCCCCAATTGTAGTTATAAAATTCATCAAGAGTTAAAAAGTTACTTCTAGCAGTTTTTCCAAAACCATTAATATCAGAATTTAAGGCTTTAGATGTTTTGTATAAATATTCTGTCAAAATAGATTCTAGATAACTATTACAAGAATTTGAAATTTGATTCAACATATTATTGTCTAAATAATCAGCACCATCTTCCATAGAATAAATTCTTCCAGTAAAGCGACAATCAACAGTGATATATGGCGTTCCATTCAAGATATCGACCTTTATCTCAGGAGTAACTAATGGAGTGACATGCAAATCTATATAGGAGTTGGCTTTATTAGGATTGGGAACAGAAATCAAGAAACCATCTACTTGATTTCGAATAATAGAAAAACATAAGGTTTCTATAGAATTTAATTCCCCAATCAAAACATCATCTTTAAAAACAGCAAGACCTGTATTTTCAGCTGTAGATTGACCAAACAAAGAAGAAGCATTGGATTTTGTGGTAGAGTCATTTTCTGAATTGGTACTTCCTGTATATTCTGTTGAACTATTTGTAACACCACCTAATATGCCATATGGTTCACAGGAATGGCATATTAAACTATCAAAAAAATCACCAATGGTAGCATTTGCTGTAAATCCGGTATAACTACCAGAGGCAGAGAAAACTTCATAATATTTCGTAATTAAGTTTTCAAATAAAGGTTTTGAATGTTCTAAATAATATCTGGCAGATGTCTTAGAAATAACAATGTTGGTAGAAGGTCTAATTTGTGTATCATTAATTAATGTATAGATTTCATCAGAAATTCCTCGACTGGCAACTTCTTCTGAAAATGTAATGACCTTACAATGGGAAAGATTAACAGACTTTCCTATATAGGTATTAATTAAATTAATACCTGAACTAATAGAAGAAGCATCAACAGAATAAATAATGGAAGGTGCTTGTTCAGAAGTTCCTGACTCAGAAACAGAAGAAGGATTGGTAAATTGAAAACTAATCTGTAAACGATTTTTATCAGAAACATCAATTCCCATAGCAACCACTACACTTAAATTGTCAATATTTAAAGTAGAATACGATTTGGAAAAGGCAAGAAGAAACATGATGATTAAAATGACAATAAAGATTTTTTTAAATAGGTTTTTGGGCATCTGCATTCAACTCCTTTTTCTTTCTTTTTTTGAAATATGCGAGGATTAGGAGAGAAATTCCTAAAAATATAGAAATAATGATTACCATATAGCGATAAATATAATCCTCAATAAATTTTGAAACCGCATAATTTTTAGGTAGTAAACTAATGGCAAAAATCAGTAATCCAAATACAAAAATTAGTGGTTTTTCATCACGAATATTGGTAATTTTTTTAAATATAGAAAGAGATATTTTAGCAACAATACTTAAGTAACAAACCATTTGTAAAATCCATATCAAAAGGAAGATGGATTCTAATCTTTGGAAAAAGTTTCCGAACTCAATATATCTTGCTGCAGAATATAAAGGCATGATTTGATTTGTGTACATTAAGGAGATAAACATGAATAAGATAATAGAAACACATAATAAAAAATAGACGGTTCCTAAAATAATAGAAGTTAGATAAATTTTTTTCATCTTTTGCGGCTCTTTTAAATAAGGAGGAAGAAAATATAATAAGGTAATACCACCAAAAGCACCTAAATTACCTAATCCTGTTACAAAAGTGTTAAATAGTCCGTCTCCGAAAATAGGAAAGATGTTATCCAAAGAAAAGTTTCTCATGTTTGCAATAAATAAGAAAATGATACTAATAATGACTAAAGGAATGATAAATAGATTGACTTTAGCAATAGATGAAAAGCGATGGTGTAACGTAATACAAATGACAATAATAAAGGTTAGTATAATAAAAATTAAACTTGTCATAGGATAATATACGATTTTCAAACATTCACAAAAATTTCGAAGTAGAATACTGCTACTAAATAAAAAGTAAAAGATAAATACAATACCAATAAATATTTTTAATGTTTTTCCACCAAGATATTCTGTAATATCGACAATATCACTTCCAGGAAATTTGATAAGCAACTTATAAATTAAAAACGTTATTAGTAATGCAATAATACCAACATAAATAATATTAATTAAAGTGGCTGTTTTTGTTGCTTCAAGCATTGTTCTTGGAAGAGCTACTAACGTATAAGCAACAAAAATTCCTAGTACAATACTAATTGCTTCAGCAGCAGTTATTTTAGAGGTTTCCATATAAACTCCTTTCGTGTCGCATTAGGTTCGTTTGTCTATGCGACATTTTTTCTCTGTCTCAAAAGTGTCTCAAAAGGATCTGATCCCAATGCGACAAAATGTCTCAAAAGGATCTGATCCCAATGCGACATTATTTCCATTTCATTGAAATATGACCTTGTTTGGTCTCTTTTTTAGAATTTAAGAATCCAGAACGATATTCTCTTTTTTCAATAGGTGGCAAGAAATAAGAGCTACCTTTTACTTTTTCAAGAGGTGAAACACCTACTGTAAAAGGAACACCAAAAGATTTTGAATCACACATAGCAATCATATATACGAAAAGACCAAGTGCAATTCCTAAGAATCCACAAAGGTAACCTAAAAAGATAAATATAAATCGGTAAACTCTTAGATGAAAGCCAAAAGAGTAATCTGGAATGGCAAAAGATGCAGTTCCTGTAATGGCGACAACAATGATTAAAATGGGACTGACAATTCCTGCACTAACAGCAGCTTGTCCCATTACCAAAGCACCAACAATTCCGATGGTAGGTCCAATAGGAGATGGAACTCTTAAACCAGCTTCACGGATTAATTCAAAAGAGAGTTCTAATACTAATAGTTCAAAGATAATAGGAAATGGAACATTGGCACGAGAAGCTAAAATAGAAAATAGTAATTCTGTTGGTAAAATTTCTTGGTGAAAACTGGTAACGGCAATATAAAGACCAGGTAATAAAAGCGTAATAAATGCAGCTATTAACCTAATCAATTTCGTAAAATTAGAAAAGAGTGCTTTTTGATTTTTGTCATCAGGCGAACTTAAAAAATCAGATAAAATACCAGGTGTAATAATCGCATAAGGAGAGCCATTCACAAGAATAATCATTCTACCATCTAATAAGTAGCTGGCAGCTTTATCAGGTCTTTCAGTAGAGATAAGTTGAGGCATATTTAAATGACTAGAATCAGATATTAATTGTTCTAATTGGCCAGCAGATAGTAAAGAGTCAACATCCAAATTATTCATACGAAATTTTACTTCTGCAATTAAATCTTCATTGGCAAGACCTGAAATATAACAGACTCCGCATTTTGTTTTGGTGATATTTCCAATACTTAAATTTTCAATTACTAAATTTTCATTATTGACAAATCTTCTGACAAGAGAGGTATTGGTTCTAATATTTTCCACAAAGGATTCATGAGGTCCTTTGATAACAATTTCATTGCTAGGCTTTTCGATGCCTCTTTGGTTAAATCCTTTTACTTCTATATCAAAAGCAATGTCTAAGGTATCTACAAATAAGGCACAGTTTCCAGAATTGATACCTGAGATAGCATCTTCAAAAGTAGAAACTTGTTTAATCGCATTTTGAGGAACGAGACAACTAGAAATATAGTTGGGTAAATTAAATTTTTTGACTTTTCGAACGGTAATATTATTGGTAACAGCTTCAGAAATGACTCTATTTTGTGAACTATCAAATAAATTATTTCGGTTTCTCATCATAAGTGGTTCTAAAATAAATTCATTCATAATTTCTGTATTAATCATTCCATCAATAAAGATAAGAAGAGCATTATATTGTTTTCCTCTAGCATTTAAAACAAAATCACGAAAAATAATATCAGAATTAATTAACAGATTATACTTACTTTTTAAATAATCTGTGTTGACAGTAACACTAGGAAAGATTTTTGTTTTTTCGTTTCCTTCATTTCCTAAAGTACTGTCTGGATATGTTTTTGTGTTTAAATCTTCTACTAAATTAAAATTGTAAGTTTCTTTATTATCAGGTGTATAAGTAAAAAATGAAGACAATAAATCTTTTAAACTCATAATGAAATCTCCTAATTCATAACAATACATATTTTTTATTAGAAATAACTGTAACTAATTTATTTTAGTATTGCTAAATTTTTTAAATTTATACTAGTTTTTATATAATAAAAATGATATAATAAAAGCATAGTGTTATGAAAGGAAAACAATAATATGAAAGAAGAAATAATCGATAAAATCACTTCAGTGATATTATTTTTGGTTATCATAGGAATTTTTGCCGTTGTGATTGTATTTTCTATTATTGCAATCCAAGAATTTTCAGAAGAAGATGAAAAATTTGCATTTGTGGAAAATTCAGGAAATGTTGATACTGTAACAAGTGAAGAAAAAACAGTAGAAGATAATATTGAAGTTCCAGAAATTGTTGAAAATCCGATTAATTCAATAGAAAAAAGTAATAGTAATGCAAATACAGATTATTCAAATGTACAAGTAGATAAATATTTTTATAATCAATTAGATGAAAAATCAAGAATTATATATAGAGCTTTTGAAAGTAATAAAGAACAAATGAAAACAGGAACTTATCAAATTGAATTAGGAACTAGTTTTTCAGATATATTATCTCAAAGTAATGGACAGGAAAAATTAGGAGAATATTATCAATCTGCAATAGAAGCTTATACATATGATAATCCAGAAATTTTTTACTTAAGCCCTAAAAAAATGTATTTAAATATAGAGACAACAACAAGAGGGGGAACTTCAACATACAATGTATATATTAACTCAGGAAATGAAGCCAATTATTTAGTAGAAGAATTTAATTCTAAACAAGCAATAGATGAGGCAATAGCACAAATCGAACAAGTAAAAAATCAGATAATACAAAATAAAACGGGAAATACCTATGAAGATATCAAAATGGTCCATGATTATTTAGTAGACAATATTAGTTATGATAGTAGTTTATCAAAAGAGAACATATATAATATTTATGGAGCATTAGTTAATAGAGAATGTGTATGTGAAGGATATGCAAGAGCTTTTAAATATTTGTTAGATGAATTAGATATACCTTGTGTTATGGTAATTGGAACAGCAACAAATTCACATGGAGAAACAGAAAATCATGCTTGGAATTATGCACAATTAAATGGAAATTGGTATGCAGTAGATAGTACTTGGGACGACCCAGTGGTTATAGGAGGAGGAACTGCAAGTGCAGAATCTAGGTATAAATATTTCTTAGTAGGAAGAGAAGTAATCGACCAAGACCATAGTCCAAGTGGACAATTCACAGAAGGTGGAAAAGTATTTAGTTATCCAAATGTAACTTATGAAAGTTATTCAAATTAAATATTTGAATGAAGGATAAAAAAATATCGAAAATAAAAATATGTAAATAGATAAAAACAAAAGGATATAAGAAAAGAAAGGAGTAGTTGTGTAGCATAAGGCGAACAACAAACCAATATGATATTAGATGAACTATTTGGAAATAAAATAAAAGTATATGCATTTGTGGGACCATCAGGGACTGGGAAAAGTTATCGTGCACAAATGGTAGCAAGTGAAAAAAATATAAGCTATATTATAGATGACGGATTATTAATTAAAGATAATGAAGTATTGGCAGGAGAATCAGCCAAAAAAGCGCCTACAAAAGTAGGAACAGTTAAACATGCGTTATTTTATGAAAAAGAAGAAAGAGATAAAATTATAAAAGCTTTAAGAAAAGAAAGACCACAAAGTATCTTAATTTTAGGTACATCTGATGGTATGGTGCAAAAAATTGCAGCTAATTTAGGATTGCCTGAAATTAGTGAATATATCTATATAACAGATGTAGCAACAAAACAAGAAATGGAAACAGCAAGAAGAATCCGTG
This sequence comes from uncultured Eubacteriales bacterium, assembly GCA_949288175.1. Classification (GTDB taxonomy): domain Bacteria; phylum Bacillota; class Clostridia; order TANB77; family CAG-508; genus CAG-269. The sequence continues at coordinate 9,378 of CASEIV010000001.1, forward strand.
TAACAGAAGGGAAACATGTTATACCAGTACCAACTTTTCAAATAAAAAAAGATTTTTCAGGGTATTTATTAGACCCATTACAAATCTTTAAATCAAAAGGAAAAGGACAAAAACCATATATATCAGAAAAATCTATCATAAGGCCAACCTTTAGCTATCTTGGAAAATTTACCATATCTGATTTGGTGTTTAGACAAATATTAGAATATATCGCAGTAAAAACACCAGCTATTTATAAAATAACAAGAACAAGAGTAGAAAACTATGGTGAAGGTGCAAAAATCTATGTAGAAGTGACGGTTATGTATGGATATAATGTTATAAATGGAATTAAGGATTTTAAGGATAGAGCAAGAAAAGAAATTGAAAAACTAACGGCTATGAATGTGGTAGAATTAGAAGTTGTTGCGAAAAATATTTATGTGCCGGAAAAATAATATAAGCATAACAAGATATATATAAATATGGAACCACAACTTGGTTGTGGTTCCGATTTGGGGTCATAAGAATATCAAATGAAGAAGTTATTAGAAAGATAAAAGATTACATAAAATTTCTATTTATAAGAAATGTTAAATTTATAAGAAAAGAGGAAAAATAATGTCATTTGTAGTTGCAATTGATGGACCTGCAGGGGCAGGAAAAGGAACGATAACCAAATTAGTAGGTGAGAAATTAGGATTAGTGAATATTGATACAGGTGCAACTTTTCGATGTGTTGCCTTAAATATGATTCAAGAGCATATTGATATACAAGAAGAAAAAAATATAGAAGAAATGTTAAATAAAATCCATATTGAGATGGATTCTGATGGAAAAATATATTTAAATGGAGAAGAGGTAACAAACAGAATTAGAGAAAATGATGTAAATGATTTGGTTTCACCAGTATCTGTTTTACCAGTCGTAAGAAATAAACTATTAGAAGTACAAAGAAATATTGCTAAAGGGAAAAATGTCATCATGGAAGGAAGAGATATTGGAACAGTCGTATTTCCAGATGCAGATGTCAAAATTTATTTAGATGCAACGGCTGAGGAAAGAGCAAGAAGAAGGGTATTGCAAAATCAAGAAAAAGGAATAGAATGTTCTTATGAAGAAGTACTACAAGGAATAAAAGACAGAGATAAAAGAGATTCTACTAGAGAAATTGCACCATTAAAAAGGGCGAAAGATGCTATATATGTAGATTCTACGAATTTAAGTGTAGAACAAGTGGTACAAGAAATTATAGAAATTATTAAAAAGAAAGCATAGAAAGATAAGCGTTTAAGAAGTTATGAAATAGAAAGAATAGTAGGATAAGAAAACAAAATAAGGTCTGTCACTTTCGTTTCATTTTGAAACGATTTGGCACGTCCCTAATGTTTCAAAAAATAAAGAAAGGCAAGGAAAATGAGTCATGAAAAAAGGTTTAAAAGAAATCATAAAATGGATTGTAAGAGGTGCTTTATATATATGGTTTAAGATTTATTATCAAGCAGAAATAAAAGGATTAGAAAATGTTCCAAAAGAAGGAGCCGTTATTTTTTGTGGAAATCATAGAAGTTATATAGACCCACCATTAATGGTGGCAACAGCTAAAAGGGATATGAAATTTTTAGCGAAAGAAGAGTTATATAAAAATAAATTCTTAGCATTTTTAGGTTGGGCATTTGAGGCAATACCAGTAAAAAGAGATGAAAAAGATGTATCTGCTATTAAAAAATCATTAAAAGATTTAAAAGAAGGAAAATGTATTGCTTTATTCCCAGAAGGAACGAGAAATGGCTTAGAAAAAGGGGAAAAGGTAAAAGATGGTGTGGCATTTTTTGCAATAAGAAGTGGAGCAAAAGTTGTCCCTTGTGGTATAAAAGGTGGAACAAAAGACCATCATAAAATTACGATTACTTATGGAGAACCATTAGATTATAGTCAATATAAGGGAAGCAAGGATAAAGAAGTTTTAGACAACGTAACAGAAGAAATTATGGGCAAGATTATAGAACTTGCTAGTTAGGAGAATGTCGCATAGACAAACGAACCCAATGCGACATTAATAAAAAACAGATTGGTAAGCGAATCTGTTTTTTTCTATTTTGGATTTTTCAAACAATTCTCTACAGCTTTTATGAAATTTTCTACTAATTCATCATTTGTTTTATCCATAAAATCTGCACTCCAGACTCTAATGGGGCTTCTTGTAAAATAGAATTGTTTGTTTGAATCGGGGATGTAAAACTTTTTTATGGGCGGTTTGGGTTTGGTTATTAATCCAATAGATTCCATATTTTTCTCCTTTTATTTAATTATAAGAAAAAGTTTTAGCAAGCTTATCATTGCCAAAGTTACAAATGCTTATTGCATTACCATAAACTTAACATAAATGGTAAGGATTGTCAAATAAAAGTAATCAAAATAGAAATTTATAAAGCGAAAAGCGCAGAATAATGAAACAAATCACTACAAATATTTAAAATAAAATACCGCAAGTCTTTGAAACGAAACGCCACAAATTTTTGAAATAAAACATCACAAACATTTGAAATAAATTGCCACAAATTATTGAAATGATTTCAAAAAAATGGTATAATATAATTAATGATTGATATAATAAAAAGAAGGTGATTTTGTGGAATATATAAAAAGAATTGTTGATGAAGAAATTAAAAATAAATTAAAAATAATGGGAGCAGTTTTAATAAAAGGACCAAAATGGTGTGGAAAAACAACTAGTGCAAAACAAATAGCGAAAAGTGTTTTAGAAATGCAAAATCCAGATTTACAAGAAAATTATATAGAGCTAGCAAATACAAAACCATCATTGCTATTAGAAGGAGAAAAACCAAGATTAATAGATGAATGGCAATTAGTCCCTAAATTATGGAATGCAGTTAGATATTCCATAGATAATATAGGACTTCCAAACCAATATATCCTTACAGGTTCTGCGACACCAACAGAGGATCCTTCTCTACATAGTGGTGTGGGAAGATTCGCTTTTGTTACTATGAAACCAATGACATTATATGAAAGTGGAGATTCAAATGGAAAAATATCTCTAAAAGAAATTTTAGAAGGAAATAGAGAAATTGATGGAATAAAGACAGATTTAGAATATGAAAAAATAGCATATGTTTTATGTAGAGGTGGTTGGCCAAATGCAATAAAATTACCTGAGAAAGAGGCTTTAGAAATATCAAAAAATTATATTGATGTACTTTGTGAATCAGATATTTCAAGAATAGATGGTACAAGTAGAAATCCTAATCTTACTAGAGCCATATTAAAGGCATATGCAAGACAAGTATCAACAATAAATTCTAATCAAGCACTAATTGAAGATGTAAAAGCAAATTATTCAAATGTTAGTGATAGAACAATTATAGAATATCTAACTGTATTAAAAAAATTGTACATTATAGAAGAAATAGAAGCATGGAATCCTAATATAAGAAGTAAAACTGCCATTAGAACATCTCCAAAGAAAAGTATGATAGATCCGTCTTTAGCCATAGCTGCGTTAGGAGTGTCCCCTAAAGAAATTATGTTAGATATAAGAACATATGGATTATTATTTGAAAATCTTGTAAATAGGGATTTAAGTGTATATGTAAATGCAATAGGTGGGAATTTAAAACATTATAGAGATAGGTACCAGTTGGAATGTGATAATGTTATTCATTTCAATGATGGAAGATATGCATTAATTGAAGTGAAATTAGGTGGAACAAGAATAAAAGAGGCAGAAGAACATTTATTAACATTAAAAAGATTAATATTACAAAATCAACCTAAAATAGGTGAACCAGAATTCTTGATGATTATTACAGGTACAGATATAGCATATACAACGGCAAATAATGTATTAGTAGTGCCAATTGGTTGTTTGAAAAATTAATTGACAAAACCACCGAATAGGTGTATAATTTTATAAGCTTATTTTTAGAGATGTAGGCGTTTTTCAAGAAAAACTTTGGAAAACGTCTTAATAAATGTCGCACAGACAAACGAACCTAATGCGACAAAAAGGAAAGGGAGTAATAAAATGAACAACAAAAACATTAGAAATATTGCAATTATCGCACACGTAGACCATGGAAAAACAACATTGGTAGATGCCATGTTAAAACAAAGCCATGTATTTAGAGAAAATGAACAAGTACAAGAGAGAGTTATGGATTCTAACGATTTAGAGAAGGAAAGAGGTATTACTATTCTTTCTAAAAATACATCTGTTATGTATCATGATATCAAAATTAATATTGTGGATACACCAGGACATGCAGATTTTGGTGGAGAGGTAGAAAGAGTACTTAAAACTGTTGATGGAGTACTTTTATTAGTTGATGCTTTTGAAGGAGCAATGCCACAAACAAGAGAAGTATTAAAGAAATCATTAGCTTTAGGTTTAAAACCAATTGTGGTTATTAATAAAATAGATAGACCAGGAGCAACTCCAGAAAAAGTTGTCGATCAAGTTATTGAACTATTTATTGAGTTAGATGCAAATGATGAACAATTAGATTTCCCAGTTGTGTATGCTTCAGCAAAAAATGGAATTGCGAAAATGGATTTAAATGAAGAAACAAATGATTTACATTGTCTATTTGAAACAATTGTCAATACGATTCAAGCACCAAACTGTGATGAAGAAGGTCCAGCACAAATGTTAGTATCTAACATTGATTATGATGATTATGTTGGAAGAATTGCAGTAGGAAGAGTAGAAAGAGGAAGTATAAAAGTGGGAATGCCAGTAGCTATCTGTGGAAAAGAAGATAAAATTTCACAAGGTAGAATTGCAAAGGTATATACACATGTTGGATTAAATAAAGTAGAAGTAGAAGAGGGAAAAGCAGGAGACATTATCGAACTTGCAGGATTACCAGATATCAACATTGGAGATACGATTTGTGATTTTAATCACCCAGAAAAAATACCATTTGTGGATATTGATGAACCAACAGTATCTATGACATTTAGTGTCAATAATGGACCATTTGCAGGAAAAGAAGGACAATTTATTACATCTCGTCATATTCGTGATAGATTGTTTAAAGAGTTAGAAAGAAATGTATCATTAAGAGTAAAAGAAACAGATTCACCAGATTCTTTTGAAGTATCAGGAAGAGGAGAATTACATTTATCTGTATTAATTGAAACAATGAGAAGAGAAGGGTTTGAATTATTAGTATCTCGTCCAAAAGTTATTTTTAAAGAAGTTGATGGTGTAAAATGTGAACCAATTGAAGATTTAGTAGTAAATGTTCCTGATGACTGTGTAGGAAATGTTATTGAGAAATTAGGAAGAAGAAAAGCAGAAATGGTCAATATGGAACCTGCTGAAGATGGACATACAAAAATTGAATTTAAGATTCCAGCAAGAGGATTAATTGGTTATAGAACAGAATTTTTAACAGACACAAAAGGGGAAGGAACGATGAATCATATATTTGATTCTTACCAACCATATAAAGGAGATATCCAAGCACGTGTTAGAGGAACGATTGTCGCTTTTGAAAACGGAAAATCTGTAACATATGGATTATACAATGCACAAGATAAAGGTGATTTATTCATTGGACCTGGTGTAGAAGTATATGAAGGAATGATTGTTGGATTAAACTCAAGAGGAGAAGATTTAGCAATCAATGTATGTAAAGAAAAACATTTAACAAATACAAGAGCTTCTGGCTCAGATGAAGCTTTACGTTTAGTACCACCAATTCAAATGTCACTAGAAAAAGCGATTGAATTTATTCAAGATGATGAATTGGTAGAAGTAACACCAAAATCAATCAGATTAAGAAAGAAAATATTAGACACAAAAGAAAGAGAAAGAGCAAGTAGAAATAAATAGGGGCCATTGTGATCAGATCCTTTTGGACCCTTTTGTATCCCAATAGTAGGCGGATAAAAGGATAGGAAAGATAAAAATGAATCTAAAAGAACAAATAGAACATTTTATACCATTTAATGAGCAAGAAAAAGCAGACAAAGAAATGATGATAGAATATATAAATACTTTTAAAGATGTATTCACTAGAGAAAATAAAATGTGTCATTTTACAGCTTCTAGTTGGATTGTAAATAAAGAAAGAACAAAAGTATTAATGATTTATCATAATATTTATCAATCTTGGGCATGGACAGGAGGACATAGCGATGGAGATGAGAACTTGTTACATGTTGCATTAAAAGAAGCTCGAGAAGAAACAGGATTAAAAAATTTAAAAGTATTAAAACAAGATATATATAGTTTAGAAATTGTAACAGTGGATTGTCATATGAAAAGAGGAAAGTTTGTACCATCTCACTTACATCTAGACTGTTGTTATTTATTTGAAGCTGATGAAAATGAACCACTTAGAATCAAAGAAGATGAAAATAGTGGTGTAAAATGGATAGAAATTAACAAGGTAACAGAAGTAACCAATGAACCGAAAATGATACCGATTTATCAGAAATTAAATGATAAATTGGTGATATGGAGGAGACAAAATTGAATACAATAGCATTAGAAAAAATAAAACAAAAAGCATTAGAAGAACATATTCCAATCATTATGGATGAAACATTAGAAGTCATTGAAAAATATTTAAGTAAAAATAAACCGAATAGAATACTAGAAATTGGAACAGCAGTGGGATATTCTGCCATATGCTTTACACAATTTTTGGCAGAAAATGGTGTGATTGATACCATTGAAAGAGAAGCAGATAGAGTAGAAGAGGCAAAGAAAAATATTCAATTAGCAGAGGTGGAAGATAAGATACATATTTATGAAGGTGATGCAGTAGAAATTTTACCAACGCTAAATCAACAATATGATGTGGTATTTATTGATGCTGCAAAAGGAAAATATCCATTTTTCTTGAAAGAAGCCTTAAGAATGATTAATCAAGAGGGAATTATTTTTGCAGATAATATTTTATACAAAGGCTATGTTATGAGTGATTATAACAAGCATAAACAAAGAACAGCAGTTAGAAATTTAAGAGAATATATAAAAGAAGTTAGCGAAAATCCAAACCTTGAAACAGAAATATTAGAAGTAGGAGATGGATTGGCAGTTAGTAAAATTAAATAAGATAATAAAAAACTCTCAAGATGGAGAGTTTTTATTAATATTAAATATAATCAAAATCAATATTGACATTTCCTCTACTTATAGCATCGTTGCGTATTTTTCTAGAACTAAAGAAATTTTCATAGCTAGAAAAATCTAGTTGTGGTAAAGGATCATTCGGATCAGGTATATAGGCTTTAGGATTCTGGAAGGTGTGCTCGAAAACCTGATAGATTTTGGCAACAAAAGGTTCAACCCTGTTTTTTGCAACTTTAGCAGTTATGATATATTTTCCTAATAAGTCAGGTAATGACACATCAGGATTATATAAAAGTTTTTCCAAAATTTCAGTAGAAGAGTCAAAAGCTTCTGGATCTTTTTCTAATATATGACGTAATATAGGATTTTTTGACCATTTTTTCATTTTATCTTTTTTATAAGTATCATGACTAGTTATTAAAGGTGTATTAGTAGAATTGATATCTGGTTTGTTTTCACAATCCTTTTCCATTTCTAAATCACGTATTTGTGTTTCCAAAGAATATCCAATTTTTTGATAGAAATAGGAATCGTGTAAAGATTTATATTTGGATTCTTCTTTTGGGGTTTTTACATAGTCTTTCGAACGTGTCCAAATTCTTGTTATGCCAATGTGATCATAATAATCATACATAGCATCTCGAATATCATAAAGAGCTTTTTCTGTATATTCGCTATCAAATTTTTTCAATTTAAGATTTGCTCCGTTGCGTAAAAGTTCACTTAAATTAAGAATATTCGTGTTATCTTCACAGTATTTATTTGAGGTGGAGGCATTCGTTTGATGTGTAATTACCATAGTATCACCAGTTTCAGGATCTGTAAAAGTAGAAACAATATTAAATTGTTCTTCATCATTAATAACAAGTACATCTTGAAACAAGGTAAGTTTGTCATCAGGTGTTTTAGAAGCATTATCAAAAGTTCTTTTTTTGGCAGTAAGTTCATTTGGATACAATAGATGATGTTCTCTAATTTTTTTGCGTTTACCATTGATAATAGCATATCGATATCCATCATCTTCATCTAAAGTAACTTCATCAGATGGAACTTGAATAGCAGAAGAAATAGGGATAGCATTTCCTTGTTCATCTAAAATTTCTAATTGTCCATCTGGATTACTTCTTATAGATTGAATATTGAAATCAACATCATTGACAACAATACGATTGGCAAATGTATCTTCAGTTCTACCTAGTCGAATGACAAGGTCTTCTTTTTCCTCAGGAGTTAATTGCTCAAATAAATCTCTAAAACCTTTAAGTGTACCCTTTTCTGAAGATGTGTTTTCAATCATATTTTTTATTTCAAAAAATCTTTCTATTTTTGGTGGTGTTTCTTTTAAGAAAAATTTAAAATATTTTTCTATATTTTTACTTCTTTGTTCTTGAAGAGCTTTTATTTCATTTTCATCTGTAGGATATTGATCAGGGAAAAGTTTCTCAATACTTTCAGCCATAGTTCTATAAGATTTTATCAAAAAACTTCTTTTAGATTTTATTCTACCTTTAAAAGAAAAATTGATATTAGGTAATCGTTCACATAGTTCTTCATGTAAATGAACCATTAAATCTTCTAAAAAAGGGGCATATTCATCATAATATCTTGTATGTCTTCTAAAAAATAAATAGGGGTTAATGTCTGGATGAATATATGCACACCAGTTTATAAAATCTTGTTCAATTTTTGGGATTTCCATAATACAAAACTCCTTATATAATATTTGTTTTACTAATAAAAAACCATTTAGTTATGTATTCTAAGACTTTTTTCAATAGTAAGTGTATCAAAAAAAAAAGAAAATAGCAATAAAAATAGAATAAGTTTGCAAGATAATAAAAATAAGTTTGATAACAAAAATAATGTATAAAAAAGTATATTTTCTCATATTTTATACAATTTTTCTATAAACTATAGAATAATTTTCTATTTTATATTATAATAATATAAAAAAAGAAAGGGGAATTTAAAAATGAAAAAGAAAGTTTTAATGATTATAGCAATTATAGCAATCATAGCAGTGTTAGGAATTGCTGTATTTATGTTGACAACTCGTGGAGATAACAAGGATAATGCAAAACCAAATAATGATGGAGAAAATGTGGTGGCAACTGAAGAAGTAAAGGCAATAGATAATAATGATAATTATTTTATAAAAATAAAAGGAGAAGAATTTAAGGTAGGAGATAAAATTTCAGATATATCAAAAGTTGGACTTAAACAGGATCCAGATGTATTGAATGAAACAGTTCCTAAAAATAAGTATATGATTGGAGCTGGAACAATATATGATTCTAATGATGAAGATGTATGTGATATAACTCCATATAATCCAACTGATTCAGATATAACTATAGCAGATGCTGTTATTGGTGGGTTTGAAGTAGGAAGCTTTGAATATGATAGCATTTCAGAGGAAGCATTAGCACTAGATGTAGAAGTAGCAGGAGGAATCAAACTAGGTTCATCATATGAGGATATTGTAAAAGTATTTGGAGAAACAGATAAAATATATAAATCAGAAAGCTTAGCATATACACAGTATACCTATGAGTCTGAAGAAGTGTATAGAAGTTATAAATTTGCTGTTGATAAAGATGGAAAAGTATCTAGAATAGAATGGCAAAATTTAGTTTTTGATGAGTAATTAAAGAAGATAAAAGTTGTTAGATAAAAACTATAAATTTCATTCTTCAAATGAATATATTATTAAATAGAAACTGCTTAAAGGAGTAGTTTCTATTTTTATCTTTTATAGAAGTCTATGTTTTTTATTTCCTAATTTTTTTAATAATCCAATACAAGATTGACATAAGAAATTTTAGACTATATAATAATTGTGGTATGGAAAACCATAATGATATACAAATATAAATTGATCATGAAAGGAAAATAGAATAATGAAAAAAGTAGAATTATTAGCACCAGCAGGTTCTTATGAAAAAGCAAAAATTGCCTTTTTGTATGGAGCAGATGCCGTATATTGTGGGACATCATCACTATCTTTAAGAACAAGAGCTGATATGAAAGATGATGATTTAGAAAAAACAATTAAATATGCACATAGTATTGGAAAAAAAGTGTATGTTACTTTAAATATTTTTGCTTGGGATGAAAAATATGAAGAAATTATAGAGATGGCAAAAAAATTAGAAGTATTAAATCCAGATGGAATCATTGCAGCAGATGGAGGGGTTATAGAAATATTAAAACAATATGCACCAAGTGTAGCAATTAATGTGAGTACACAAGCCAATATTGTAAGTTTACATGCTGCAAACTTTTGGTATCATAATGGAGCTAAAAGAATGATTATGGCAAGAGAAATGAATAAAGAACAGTTAAGATATATCATGGAAAACAAACCAGAAGGAATGGAAATTGAAATATTTATTCATGGAGCCATTTGCTTTGCTTTTTCAGGAAGATGTTTCTTAAGTGATTTTATGTCATGTAGAAGTGCAAATTTAGGAGATTGTGCACAAAGTTGTCGATGGTCATATAATTTGTATGCTGAAGAAAAAAATAATCCAGGAGAATTGATGCCTATTGAAACCAGTGAATATGGAACAAGCATTTTTTCTTCAAAAGATTTGTGTTTAATCAAAGAAATACCAGAAATTATCGATATGGGTGTTGATAGTTTAAAAATAGAAGGAAGATTAAAAACAGAATATTATTTAGCAAGTGTGATAGGTGCATATAGAAATGCAATCGATGACTATGAAAAAGACCCTGAGCATTATGACTATACAAAATATTTAAAAGAATTGGAAAAAGTAAAAACAAGAGGATTAACCACATTTTATTTTAATGATAGAAATAATAAAGATATACAAGAATATGGAGGTAGACAATATAACGAAAAATATGAATTTGGTGGAAAAGTAGTAGAATATGATGAAGAAAAATCTGTTATTGAGATAAAAAATAAACTTCAAGTGGGAGATAGAATGGAAATTTTAATTCCATATCAATTAGAACCTGTACAATTCACAATTGATAACTTATGGGATTATGATACAAAAGAAGAAATTCAAGCTGTTAGTCCAGGGGTAAAAGGACAAAAGGTATTCATGAAATTACCAATTAAATGTGAAAAAGATTGGATTATGAGAAGAGAAAAATCATGATATGAAAAATAAGATATGTAAATAAAAATGAGGGCATAAATGCCCTCATTTAAAAAAATCCTCCCTGCTGCCAGACTAAACTCTGGTAGCAACAAATATCACGAAATGTCAACAACAAAATCGATAGGATATCCAGTAGTAACAGGGGATTCACGTCATTTTATGAAAATATCCGAACTTTTTTATCCAATAACAGTATTTTTTAAAGTATCTTTCCTTCTTTTGATGGGTTAATAAATATTCTTACAAAATCACCATTTTTTAAACCTTTTGCATCAAAGTCAGACTTTTTCATATTAATATCTGCATATTGACATTGATTAATTGTAGCATTTTGGATAATCGTATTATACCATAATACTTTTAAAGCTACTTTATTTTTACCTTTAACATTTACTTCTGCAATCATACCACGTTGAGTCCAAGTATGTTTTTTTACATCAAAATCTTCAACTTGATTATCTTCTAGATTTCTTTTTTGTTCTTCTGTTAAATTCGAAAGCAAATTGTCCAAAATTTGATTTTCTTTTTTTGCCCATACCATTAAAATAACGGTAAATATTGCTATAACTAAAATCGCAATTAAATATCCCATTAATCTATACCTCCTATTTTCAAGATAAACTAGTAAATTACTATGATTCAAAATGATTATACCATACTTTTGAAATTTATCAATAGCTCTTTTTTTTCGTAGAATCAGATAGGATAATATCAGTATAATCAATAATATTAAAAAATATGACAGTATTGGAAAAGTGTCCACAATTTTTTTTATGAATATAATACATTAAAGCAAGTAATACTATCATCAGATATGAAGTTTACAAAAAAGAGAGGAGAAATGTTCATGAAAAAACATACAATAATTGGAAATACACCTATGATAAATATTACATATAGATACAAAGGAAAAGAAAACAATATATATGCAAAATTAGAAATGTTTAATGTAACAGGTAGTATCAAGGACAGGGTAGCTTATTATATTATAAAAAATGCGAAAGAAAGAAGAATATTAAAAGATAATATGCCAATAATAGAAGCAACGAGTGGAAATACAGGAATTTCCTTATCTGCTTTAGGAGCATATTATAAACATCCTGTATATATTTTTATGCCAGATTGGGCAAGTAAAGAAAGAATTGAACTAATGAAATTATATGGTGCCAATATAACATTAATATCAAAAGAAGAAGGGGGATTCATAAAATGCGTAGAAGAAGCTAAAAAATTAGCTAAGGAGTTAAATGGATTTTTAGCAAATCAATTTGAAAATGAAGATAATATATTGGCACATTATGAAACAACGGGAAAAGAAATTTTAGAACAATTGAAAGAAAAGAAAATTGGTGGATTTGTTTCTGGAGTAGGAACAGGAGGAACATTAATGGGAATAGGAAAACGTTTGAAAGAAACAGACAATCAGATAAAAATATATGCATTAGAACCAGAAAAAATGCCAATGTTGTCAAATGGTAAGATATTAGGGCAGCATAAGATAGAAGGCATTGGGGATGATTTTATACCAGATATATTTAAAAGAAATGAAAATATCATTGAAAAAGATATTATATTAATTAACGATGAGGATGCTATCAATATGGCAAGAAGATTATCAAAAGAACTAGGATTAGGTGTAGGGATTTCATCAGGAGCAAATTTTATAGGAGCTGTATTGGCACAAGAAAAACTGGAAGAAAATGTGGAAGGAAAAGTAGAAGGGAATGAAGAGAATGTTTTAGAAGAAAATAATAAGGAAAGTATTGTTACGGTTTTTGTAGATGATAATAAAAAATATTTATCTACAGACTTAGTAAACAATATGAAAAACAACAAATATTTTATGAGTAATAATGTAGAATTGTTAAACTATGAGGAAATAATATAAAATTATCAAAAAGATATAGTAAAATCACGGTATTTGTAATTTACAAAAGTAATACCGTGATTTTTATTGGTTTAGACAACAAGATTCTTTTATTATAATTCTTAAAAAAGGAAGTTAAAGTTAATTTTTAAATTCTTTAGACAATTTTCCAATTGCTTTCGTTTCAATTCTAGAAACATAGGAACGAGAAATACCCATCATTTTCGCAATTTCATGTTGTGTTTTTGGTTTATGACCACCAAGACCAAAGCGAAGTTCTAAGATTGTTTTTTCTCTATCTTTTAAAATAGATTTCATTTTTTCATATAATAATTTAATTTTCATTTTAATATCGACTGTATCTTCAATATTTCTTTCATCATTTTCTAATATTTCTTGTAAAGTAATGACATTATCATCTTTATCTTTTCCAATTGGTTCATTTAAATACACTTCAGCACCTAATTTTTTTGTGGCTCGTAAATGCATTAAAATTTCATTATCAATACATCTAGAAACATATGTAGAAAGTTTGGAGCCTTTATCAATGTTAAAGCTATTAATTCCTTTAATTAAACCAATGGTACCAATTGAAATTAAATCATCTTGCTCAACATTTGTAGTTGAATATTTTTTGGTAATATGGGCGACCAACCTTAGATTTCTTTCAATTAAAATGTTTCTTGCTTCTTCATCACCATTTTTCATTTGTTCTAAATACATTTTTTCTTCTTCAGAAGTTAACGGTTCGGGAAATATATTACTACTAGATATATATCCTACTAAAAAGACTGAAGATTTTAGAAATTCAATAAATCCTAAAATACCAGACATACAAAGTGCAGAAAACATATAGGCACCTCCAATGTCGCATTGGGATCGTTTGTTAATGCGACATAAATTTTTTTGTCGCATTGGAATCGTTTGTCTATGCGACATTTAGAGTTATATAAAAACTCGCATAACAAATTATATGTTTGAGAACAATAAAAGTGCCTGACCATTAGAAATTTATGATTAATGAATTAAAAAAATGTTTAGGTAATTACTAAAAAATATTTTTTTAATGAATGAAACGAAAAGAAATTCATAAAATAAGAAGAGAAATCGCAAGACTTTCCAGATGCATTTTTTATAAGGAGTATATTTATGAATGGATTTTTAAATATAGTAAAAGGAATTTTTATTGGTGCTGGTGCAATCGTACCAGGTGTTAGTAGTGGTGTACTATGTGTGATTTTTGGTATTTATGAAAAATTATTAGATGCTGTTTTGAACTTTTTTAAAAACATAAAACACAATCTAAAGTTTTTATTTCCGATTGGTTTAGGTGTTGGAATAGGAGTATTATTGTTTAGTAATATATTGAATTACTTGTTATATGAATTTCCTATTCAAACCAAATCTATATTTATTGGATTAATCGTTGGAACAATTCCTTCCTTGATAAAAGAAGTGAATGAAAAAGAGACATTTAAACCACAATATGTACTTTATTTGTTAATAACATTAGCAATAGGAATCATAACCGTAGTGTTGGAAAATAGAATGCATATAACAAACAATATAGACGGTATAAGTATCATGTATTTGGTTATGTGTGGAGCCATTATGTCTGTAGGAATTGTTGTACCAGGTGTTAGTAGTACTATTATTTTAATGTTATTAGGTGTATATTCTGTGTACTTACAATCTGTTGCAAATCTATATTTACCTGTATTAATTCCTCTCGGAATTGGATTAATATTAGGCAGTATCATTGTGATGAAATTAACCAAAAAATTGTTAGAAAAATTTTATGCGCAAACTTTTTACAGTATTATCGGTTTTACGATTGGTTCTGTATTTGTGCTTTTACCACAAGGAATGACATTGATAGAAGTAATTTTATGTGTGTTGTGTATCATTTTAGGAGTATATATATCCCATATCCCCAATACGATTAAAAACTTTAAATCTTCTAAAATGTTTAAAACAGTTAAGGTATTAAATAAAATGCATTCCCAATCGAAGACTCAAAAAGATTAAGAGGAGAAATCGGAGACCAACAAATCGGGAAATCGGGGACGGACTCATTTTTCCCTTTTTAGAAAATTAGTTACAAAAAAATATAGAATATAAAAAAATGAAACGATTTTGCGTATCTAAATTTGAATTTAGAAATTATTAAAGAAAGCAGTGAGGGATGTTCATTTTGCTTATTAGAATAATAAGCAATAATGAAAGAGGCTCACTGTTTTCTTTTAGAATTTCTATGAAAATTTAGCTTATACAAAATCGTGTAATGACTTTATATTCTATATTTTTTAAGTATATCAATTCAAAAAAAGGGAAAAATGAGTCCGTCCCCGATTTCTCGATTTGTTGGTTCCCAATTTCCGTTGTCAGTCAACCTATTTCGGTGAGTTGTAAAAGTAACTTCCAAAAGAAAAAGTAAATTCCAAATGTAAGAGAAACAGCCATTTTCTATATAAAAAATTGCATAAAAAATATATTAAAGTGGTAAAAAAGTGTAAAATTAACATCTATTTACGAAAAAAAGCACAACACAAACAAGCAAAAAGTTAATAGTTCTCAAAATGTGTAAGACTAAAATCTATTTGCTTAAAAACTTATGAAATTAATCAAACACAGTATATCACACATTTTTTCATTTGTTAAGGTGTTAATCGATATTCATGCGATTAACACCACATACCATTATAAAGATATAGCTATTGTCAATTACAGAAATAGCATAAAGCAGTTATTTCAAGGAGTAAATGCATTTTATATATTTCTTTCATTGACAATAAAGTGGAAGTTATCCTTACAATAATTGTTAGTGTAATATTAAATTCCATTATTATATATTATAAATGGAAATTACTTTTTCAATTTACAGTCAACCTATTTCCTTTAAAACTCAAGAAAAAGACTTGTGAAATCCTTGAAGATGTAGTATAATGTTTGACATAAAGAACCGATAAGGAAGGTAATGATAATATGATAAAAGATGATAAGACAAGAGAAGAAATGAAAAGAATCATTAGAGAGAATCAAGATAAAACATTGAATGAATTGAAAAGAATGATAAAAAATAAATTACCAGAAGGAGAAAGAGAAAAATTCACTTTTAATGATTTAATGGAATTAATATCAGAAATCAATCAAGAAAGAGAAAAGGAAAAAGAAGAAAAAATGCAAAAGGTTAGTTTTAGAAGAACTAATCGTGCAAGAAATATAGAAGGAGAGGAAAGATAAAAATGGATTATAAAGATTTAGCAAATGTAATATTTCCAGAAGCAAAAGATATCACATATTATGAGGAAAAATATCCAGAAAGAAATTTAAAAGAAGGTGCTATTGTAACAAGATTTGCACCAAGTCCAACAGGATTTGTACATATAGGAGGACTATATCAATCTTTGATTGCTAGAAAATTAGCCAATCAAACAGAAGGTGTATTTTTATTAAGAATAGAAGATACAGACCAAAAAAGAGAAGTAGAAAATGGAATAACAGATATCGTACAATCATTAGATAGATTTGGAATAGAACCTGATGAAGGAATGATTTCAGAAACAGAAGGAAAAGGAAATTATGGACCATATAGACAATCTATGAGAAAAGAAATATATCAAAGTTATGCGAAATACCTAATTGAACAAGGAAAAGCATATCCATGTTTCTGTACACCAGAAGACCTAGAAGAAATGAGAACAAAACAAGAAAATGCAAAAATTAGACCAGGATATTATGGTGTTTGGGCAAAATGTAGAAATATAACAGTAGAAGAAGCAATCGAAAAGATAAATAATGGAGAAAAATACATTGTTCGTTTTAAATCACCTGGACGTGAAGATAGAAAAATAAAACATCATGATGTGATAAAAGGAAATGTGGATTTTCCAGAAAATGACCAAGATATTGTTATTATCAAAGCAGATGGATTACCAACATATCATTTTGCACATGCAGTGGATGATCATTTAATGAGAACAACACATGTTATCAGAGGAGATGAATGGTTATCATCAGTTCCACTACATTTACAATTGTTCCATGAATTAGGATTTAAAGCTCCTAAATATGCACATATTGCACCAATCATGAAAAATGATAATGGAAATAAGAGAAAATTAAGTAAAAGAAAAGATCCAGAAGCAGCAGTATCTTATTATGATGAAATGGGTATTCCAAAAGAAGCAGTCAATGAATATTTATTAAATATTGCCAATTCTAATTTTGAAAATTGGAGAAGAGCAAACAAAGATAAATCGATTGATGAATTTGAATTACAATTAAACAAAATGAGTGTGAGTGGTGCCTTATTTGATATGGTAAAATTATTAGATGTAGGAAAAACGGTTATCTCTAAATTTACAGCAGAAGAAGTATATGAAAATGCTTTGAATTGGGCAAAAACATATGACAAAGAATTAGAAGAGATGTTACAAGATAAAGAATATGCTTTAAAAATATTTGGAATTGAAAGAGGAAATAAAAAGCCTAGAAAAGATATCGCAAAATGGTCAGATGTAAAAGAAAACATAGAATATATGTATGATGATAAATTCTTTGCAAAAGAACAAGAATATCCATATCAAGTGATTAATGAAAAAGAAGATGTTGATAAAATATTAGATTTGTATATGAAAAAATACTATGACAAAAGTGATGATAAACAACAATGGTTTGACAAGATAAAAGAACTTGCAGGAGAACTGGGATATGCAAAAGAAGTAAAAGAATATAAAGCAAATCCAGATGCATACAAAGCACATGTAGGGGATGTTAGTACAGTACTAAGAGTAGCATTAACAGGAAGAACAAATACACCAGATATGTATGAAATTATGCAAGTATTAGGAAAAGAAAGTATCAAAAAAAGATTTGAAATGTCGCATTAGGTTCGTTTGTCTATGCGACACTTACATAAAATGTCCCGAACAGAAACGTCCCTAATTGGATATTCCAATGAACCTGGAATAAAAAAGGAGATAAAAATGGATTATAAAATAGGAGATATTGTAAGAACCAAAAAAGTACATCCTTGTGGAAGCAAATTGTGGGAAATCACAAGGATAGGAGTTGATTTTAAGTTAAAGTGTGAGGGTTGTGGACATGTTGTGACCATTCCAAGAGAGAAGGCTTTAAAAGTGATAACAAAATTGGAAAAAAGAAAAGAATTGTAAATGGTTGTTGCTAAAGAATAACTGATGGCATAGGATGTGTTCTATACAAAAAAGTATGTGTTGAATAAGAATTTAACACATACTTTTTATTGTATAGAAAAATCAACTTTTATCTTGACCCTATGCAAATTTATAAATAAAGAAATATTAAAAAACTCACTGTTGTCCAAGTATATCATCTATAAAATTCCAAACATCATCTTTATAAATTTTCCTTTCAGAAGAAAAAGGTAAAGTAGGAATATCTCCGATAGGGTTTAATTCTTTTTGTAATGTTTTTACAGTATTATCCACCTTAGTAATGGCAATTTTATCAGCTTTATTAGCAAGAATTAGACAAGGCAATCCAGAAGAAATAATATAGTTATACATAAGTTTGTCATTGGCAGTAGGAGAATGGCGGATATCTATTAAAAAGATAATTAATGCAATTTCTTTTCTATGAAATAGATATTGTTCTATAAATTTTCCTACTTGTTCTTGCTCTTTTTTAGACATTTTGCTATATCCATAGCCAGGTAAGTCTACAAAATAGAAAAGATTATCCATATTGTAGAAATTAATTTGACGTGTCTTTCCAGGTTCACTACTGGTTCTTGCTAATTTTTTTCTGTTTATCATGGTGTTAATAAAACTAGATTTTCCAACATTGGATTTTCCAACTAAAACAATTTCAGGTAAGTGATGATTAGGATATTGTTTTGGACCAACTGCAGATATTTCAAATTTTGGATTTTTTATATTCATAATTAAAACTCTCCTTATTTATATTTATATTTTCATATTTTAACATATTTTTTTGTTTTTTTCAAACGGGAAAAGCGTATCAAGCAAATCAAAGTTTTCTATAGAGCAAATCTCGTTTCGGGAGAACTTTTCCTATACTACAAAAAACAAGAGAGCATAAGCTCTCTTACAGTAATTAGATATCCTCTCTGACAATTAAATCATCACTTGCAGGACCTGTTCCTATGTATTTAACAGGAATACCAGAAGCTTTTTCTACGATTTCAACAAATTTTCTTGCAAGTTCTGGAAGATCTTCGTATTTTTTACAAGAAGAATCAATTGTCCAACCACCTTCTAAAGTTTCATAAACTGGTTCAGGGATTTCACCAGTGACCATCATATCATCAGGATAATGATGAATTTTTTCACCTTTATACATGTAACTTGTACAAACTTTAACATATCCTAATTTTTTACCAATTTCGCCTAAAGTATCTAAATGATTTAAGCATAAGTAATCAATACCAGAAGTATATTTTGCAGAACAAAGAATAGGGCAGTCCATCCATCCACATCTACGAGGACGACCAGTTGTTGTACCATATTCATGTCCAGCATCACGAACGATATCTCCTTCTAAAGGAGTGGCATCTTTTATAACATTTCCATTTTCATCAATTGAAGCAGGTAATTCAGTAGGGAAAGGACCATTACCAACTCTACTATTATATGCCTTATCAACACCAATAACCACATTTAAAGCTTGTGCTGGTAAAGCTGCTCCACAAAGTGTTCCTGAAACAACTGGGTGAGAGCTTGTAACCATTGGGTAATCTCCATGGTCTAAATCCAAACGGAAAGCCTGTGCACCTTCAACAACGATTTTTTCATTATGTTTAATACTATTGAAAATCAAAGGTTCAATATCTGCAATATAATTTTTTAAGGTTTCTCCATATTGGTGATATTGTTTACCTAATTTTTTACTATCTACAATACATTCCTCCATGTTGTTTGCTTTGAAAACTTGATTATGCACTTTTGTAGCTTCTTCAATTTTATGAACTAATTCATCTTCTGGAAGAAGTAAATCATACATTCGAATACCAATACGATTACTTTTATCTGCATATGTTGGACCAATTCCTCTTTTTGTTGTTCCAACAGGTTTATTTTTTAAAGCTTCATATAAACCATCTAAATCTTTATGATAAGGAAGTGTAACATGTGCACGTCCACTAATTTTTAATCTTGATTCAATATCAGGAATACCACATTTCTTTAAAAATGCGATTTCTCCAAATAATACTTCTAAATCAAGTACAACTCCAGGACCGATAATACAAGTAGTTTGAGGATAAGCAATTCCTCCTGGGATTAAGTGTAATGGTAATTTTTGTCCTTTATAGATGACAGTATGACCAGCATTACTTCCACCAGTTGCTCTGATAACTAATTTTGCGTTTTGTGCTTCTATTGCAGCTATTTTTCCTTTTCCTTCATCGCCCCATTTAGTACCAACAATTATTGTTATATTTTTATTCATTTTCATTCTTCCCTTCTAGAATATTTATAGTATTTATATATAGGAATACTCTTTACTGTTTTACCATATAGAGTTTTCCGTATATAACAAGTTAAAATTTAATGTTGTAAAGAATTTTGAAAAAGTCTTTACATCTGCGCAGTGAAAGTTTAAAGTTATTGTTTAATACATACTTTTCTTATTTTTTCTTAGGCTCAATTTTTTCAAGTCCACCCATATATGGTCTTAATACTTCTGGAATAATGACACTACCATCAGGTTGATAGTTATTTTCCATAATAGAAATTAACATACGAGGTGGAGCAACAACGGTATTGTTTAATGTATGTGCAAAATAATTTCCTTTTTCACCTTTAATTCGAATACCTAAACGTCTTGCTTGTGCATCTGTTAAATTTGAACAGCTTCCCACTTCAAAATATTTTTGTTGTCTAGGAGACCATGCCTCGACATCACAAGATTTTGCTTTTAAATCTGCTAAATCTCCACTACAACATTCTAAAGTTCTTACAGGAATGTTCATACTTCTAAAAAATTCCACTGTATATGACCACATTTTTTCATACCAATTCCAACTATCTTCAGGTTCACAAACAACAATCATTTCTTGTTTTTCGAATTGGTGGATTCTATATACACCACGTTCTTCAATTCCATGAGCTCCTTTTTCTTTTCGGAAACAAGGAGAGTAAGAGGTCATGGTATATGGCATATCTTCTTTTCTTAAAATTTGATTTTTAAATTTACCAATCATAGAATGTTCAGAAGTACCAATTAGATATAAATCTTCTCCTTCGATTTTATACATCATAGCATCCATCTCTTCAAAACTCATAACACCAGTGACAACATCACTTCTTATCATAAATGGTGGGATGCAATAGGTAAATCCTTTATTAATCATAAAATCTCTAGCATAAGTTAAAACAGCAGAATGAAGTCTGGCAACATCACCCATTAAATAGTAAAATCCATTTCCAGAAACACGTCTGGCACTGTCTAAATCTAAACCACCTAAGTTTTCTAATATTTCACCATGGAAAGGGATTTCATAATCTGGAACAATAGGTTCTCCAAATTTTTCAACTTCTACATTTTCAGAATCATCTTTTCCAATAGGAACAGATTCATGCATAATGTTTGGAATTTTCATCATTCTGGTTTTAATTTCTTCAGCATATTCATTTTCTAGTTTTTCATTTTCTTCCAGTTTGGCATTGATTTCTTGAACTTGTGCTTTGATTTTTTCAGCTTCCTCTTTTTTACCAGCTTTCATCAATTCTCCAATTTGAGAGCTTAAACTTTTTCTTTCAGCTCTTAAGTTGTCACCAGCAAGTTGTGCTTCTCTATTTTTCTTATCTAAATTGATAACTTCATCAACCATAACCAGTTTATGGTCTTGAAATTTTTTCTTGATATTATCTTTTACAACATCAGGATGTTCTCTTAAAAATTTAATATCTATCATAAAAATCCTCCTTTTTTTCTTATGTCGCATTAAGTTCGTTTGTCAATGCGACATTTGTCTCATTGGGATCGTTTGTCAATGCGACATTTTATTTCTTAGTATAATCTATTTCTAAATCTGTTACTAATGCAAATCTTGTGTTTTGACCTGTAATATTATCAGGTCTTTCTGGAATTTCTTCCAAAAACATTTTCTCAGGTCTAACCCACAAGGAGCGTCCATCATCTCTAGGGTATAAAGGTTTATATACAACCATTCTTTCTTTTGTCTCCGAGTTATATGCCACATTTTCAACAAAATAATAGTTTCCTTTAAAGTGACGATAAACTTGTCCAATTTTAACTTCTTCCATAAACTCACGCTCCTTTACAATACGAAGCCATTATATAATATTTTTTAATAAATGGCAATAAAATTGGGCAAAATAACCAATATAAATCGTTGTTTAATCGCTTATACAGTGTTTTAAAATAATAAAATATATGTATGATTGAACTATGAAAAAAGCAGAAATAGGAAGAGGTATAAAAATGATTTTTGAAATAACAAAATTTTTTATATATTCTATATTCATTGTAGTAATTTCAAAATATATTTTAGTGAAAGCTTTAAGAAAGTTAGCAGAAAATTTAAAATTAAAACCAAGAGTAATAGGGAATATTGCAGGAATTGCCACTTCGATTCCTGAATTTCTAACTGTAACGGTATCTAGTTTTATAGGATTAATGGGAACCAGTTTATATAATATAATTAGTTCTAATGTCATTAATTTTATTCAATACAGTATATCTTTAATAATTAATAAAAATCATAAAGCTTTAAAAAATAAAGGAATAATTATTCAAAATATATTTGTTATCTTAACGATTATCTTTCCAATCATCTTATTAAAATTAGAAAATACACTCAATATAATGATAGCATTTATATTAGTTGCTTTGTATATTATTTTTTACTGGATATCTAAAAAAATACATGAAAAATACTTAAATGATGTAGATATAAGAATGGAGCAAGAAGACGAAAGAATAGAAAATGAAACAGAAACAATAGATAAACGTAAAAATAAGCAATCATTTATATATGTAGGATATATTTTAATAGCAGGTATCTTATTATATTTTATAGGAGATGCATTAGGAATTGTATTAGAAAATTTATCAGAAAATTTTGGAATTGCAGAATCTATTTTAGGTATTTTATTAGGTTTGATAACCAGCATTCCTGAATTAGTTACTTTTTTTGAGTCTCAAAAACATTATAAAAAGGAAGAAGATAAAAATTTATTAGGAGTTATAGAAGCAACAAATAATTTACTAACATCGAATATGTTAAATTTGTTTATTATACAGGCTATTGGGATAGTAATATATGCATTGTTATAAAAAATAAACGAATTTAGAAAAAATATAAATAATAAATATAGAAAAATAAGGCACGAAAAAAGAGAAAAATAAAAATAAAAAAATTTAAAATTTGTAACAAAAATAATTTTGTTATGCTATAATGTTTTTAGATAAATAAAATAATTCAAAAGGAGAAATTTAAATGTTTAAATTTGATGGTAAATATGGAAATATACACATTGATGGTATAAGCATAGATATTGACAAAATTAATATGAATGAATTGGACAAGTATTTAGAAAAATTAGAAAGAAAGCGAGTACAAATCATTGAACAAGAGAATGATTATTTATCACAAATAATAGAGTAAATTATAAAAGGAGTCAAAAGATGAATGCAAAAAAAGTAATAAAGGGAATTGCTAAAACTACAGGTAAATATACTTTGAAAGGTTTAGGAAAAGGAATAGAATTAACTGGTCGAGGAGCAATAAAAACTGTAAATGCATTAGTAAAAAATCCACAAATACAAAAAATTGTTACAAGTGCAGGAATATTAGCTACGAGTGCAATGATACCTACTGTTGGAGTAGGATTAATAAGTACATTAGGATTAAAATATATGATTGATAAATCATTATTAGGAAAAGATAAAGGAATATTAGATGAGATTAATGATATATTACGAATGGGGAATGTAGTAACAAGGAATGCCAGTAATAAAATATTAAGTCCGACACTAAACAAGATGGACAGAGGAATGAATAAATTAGGAAAAAATTATCAAGATAAAATAGACAATATTTTTAGATAGTTTATGGGAGAGATACTATGGATGAAATTCAAATATTCGAAAAATTAAATGAAAATATGCAAAATTTAGAGAATGTAGAAAATGAAATTTCTATGTTGCAATTAGCAATATATCAAAAAAACATAGAAAAATTAAAAGAATGTAAGATGAATGAAATAAGAGATTTTTTTAAACAACAATCAAGAGTTTACAATCAAAAGAGCGAAAAATATGAGTATGAGATAGAAAAGAATATAAATAAGTATAAAGAACAATTAGAAAAGTTAATTAATGTATATGATAATTTATATGTAAATATATTTAAGATAATGCAAAATGCTATGAATAATCAAAAAATTGCCATAGCTAATATAGTAACATTAACAGAAAAATTACAAAAGAAAAAACTTACTGATGAAGAAATACAAAAAATACAAAATACTATAAGAGCTTGTGCACAAAAGAAAGTAAATTATGCAGTTATTATTGATGAATGTAAAGCAAGAATTAAATGGTGTATAGAAAATGTACAAACAGATATAAATGAAATATTTATAAATAACATATATCAGTTGCAAATATATGAGGATAGCATATTTACCAAAATAAAAAGAATAATTTTTAATAAAATATCGGGAAAAAATAAATTTAAAAGATTTTTAGAAAATTATGAAAATGAGTATATGAAAGATATTATAACGAAAAATACTTCAAGAATTTTAGATGCAATTTTTACTCTAAAAGGAATTGTGAAACAGATGGAAGAAGTAAAAGAACAAATATCAATAAAGTATAAACAAATGATATATAGTTAAATGATTTTTATGATATAGAATGGAGAAATGATGAGAAAAATTGTTTTTGATTTTAACAATATAGATAAATCAGAATTGTTTAGTGAAATCCAAAATACTAGTAAAAGAGTGAAATCAAATACTGAAAAAATGTATGAGTATATTGATAAAGTTATGAAAAGTCAAAAAGAAAAAATTAAAGGTAAATCTGTAGATGAAGTTTTAAGAGGAATATGTGATGGTGGATTAGATATAAAGAAAGGTAGTTCTGTGTTAGCAACTGTAAGTTCTTTAGGAGTAAGTTCTGAATTGAAAAATTATCAAAGAGAAGCATTGAAAAATTATAGATTAGGAAGTGAAATGGCAGAAAACGGAGTGGTTGTTTTAGTTCCTACAATCTTGGAAGGAAATGGAGAAAAATTATATGTTGGTTTTCCAGGAATGGATATAAGTGCTGTTGGAAATAATCACAAAACAACTTGTATTTTAGACCAATTATGTTGTGGAGATAATAATTATGGAGAATTTCCAAAAGAATTTATATTAGGATATTTTAAAGAAGAAAATGGGGAGAGAATATTTCAAAAAAATATGAACCATTTTTTTGAAATGACGGATGAAGAAAAAGGAAATTTCATAAAAAGCCTTTCAGATAGATTAACAGAACAACAAAGGCAAATAAGCGAAGCAGTTATTACTGGTGATATGCAAAGATTAGAACAATTATCTGTAGAGATGTATGGCAATAGAAATGGAGGTTTAGGAGAAAATACTGTAATTCAAAATGCTATGTTTTATTTAACATAGAGGTATAGGACAAGCTGAACAGAGCAGATATAATGTAAAAAGTGGCACAAGAAAAGATAGAAGTAGAGTTTTATTAGATGCATATCAAGAGGTCAAATTATCAGATTTAACTAAAGCTAAAAAGACATTAAGAGAAGGCATTGAGCAACCAGAAAAAAATTATGAAGGAAAAGAAATATGAATATAAAAACTAAAGAAATTTATTCAGAAGTATATCAAGTGTTGAGTTTATTAGGAAATGAATACATTGATAAATTACCAAATAGTTTATTCAATATGCTAAAAGAAAAAAAAAATATTAGTTATACTCCTCAATATATAGAAGATATACCATTAAATAAACAAAATATTAAAAAGGAAACATTAGCAATAATAGCTTTATTACACTTGAATTATTGGTGTGATAATGAAAAAGAAAAACTTGAACTAAAGCAAATATTAAAGAATAATGAAGATAGGTATCAACAAGAGCTTAGAAATAAATATAATCCAGAGGATATTTTTAAGAAACATAAGCAAGAAAGCATTGTAGAAAATCAACTCTCAATGATAGAATATAAAGAGCCATTATTCAAAAGATTTATTAGTAAAATAAAAAGTATATTTCATATGAATTAAAGATACCTTATAATTATTTGTATAATTATAGGAGGATAATTTATTCGATAGAGCTTTGTTAATTTATAAAACAAAGATTTACCAAAATTTAAGAAAGATGTTAATTAAATTAATTATGGATATCCAATTTTAAATTGGCAATAATATTTGATAAGGCAATTCAGATAGGAATCTGGTTGCTTCTTTTTTTGTTCACACAAAATTCACAAACTATTTTAGCAAAATGTATTGACAAGTGCTAAAATCGGGTATAATATATATGAAGTTAGCAAACAAATAGATGGAGTGCTAAAAACTAACAATTAAAACTAAAGAGGTGAAAAAATTGTTAGATGATAGAAAAAAGAAAGTATTACAAGCAATCGTAGAAGAATATATTAATACAGCAGAGCCAGTCAGCTCGAATGCATTAACAACCAATCATGGATTAGATTGCAGTAGTGCAACCATTCGAAATGAAATGGCAGATTTGGAAAAGGCAGGGTATTTGGATAAAACACATACATCAAGTGGTAGAATACCATCTGAAAAAGGTTATCGATATTATGTGGATGAATTGTTAAAAGATGATGATATTAGCTTAGAGGAAATCAAATACATTAGTGATAAATTAGAGACAAAAGTAAATGAAATTGAAGATTTAACAAAAATTGCAGCAAATACCATATCAGAAGTGACACATTATACAACAGTATCTATAGGACCAAAAGCAAATAGTCAAATGATAGAAGAAATTAAATTTGTATTACTAGGTTCTAGAATGATGATGGCAGTAATCTTAACAGATAGTGGGCTAGTAAAAGAAACCATTATCAAATTTGATGAAGATGTTACAGAAAAACAAATCGAAACCATTAATTATATGTTTAATAAAAAATTAAAAGGGCAACCAATCGAAACAATTGACAGACCATTAGAAGAGTATTTATATGATGAAATGACATATAGTGTGAATGTGATTAAACCAATCATTGAACAAATCAAAAAAGTATTAGAAGAAGAAAATATATATTTTGAAGGTGCAAACAAGTCATTTGACTTACCAGAATTTAATAGCTTAGAAGTAGCAAAAAACTTTATTAATGTATTAGATACCAAAGAATTGGTAACAGATATGCTAGATTCTGGATTTGCAGATGATATTCATGTATATATAGGAGAAGAAAACCATAAAGAAGAATTGAAAGATTTTAGTGTTGTCACATTTAAGCATAAGGTGAATGGAAAAGATTTAGGGACGATTGGTATTATTGGTCCTAAAAGAATGGATTATTCAAAAGTGATTTCTGTTATGAAGTATATTAATAAGAAATTAAAAGAAATAGAATAAATTTGAAAAATAATCATCATTTGGCGTTGTTGACCTTCATTTTTAATGTATTCAACATACAAACAGTATGCCTCATAAATTAAAAACTTGGTCGCCTAGCCAAACAATGATTCTTTTCCAAATTAGAAATTTCAGAAAGGTGGATAAATAATGGCAGAGAAAAATGAAGAATTAGAAAATGATGTAAAACAAGAGGAAAAAGTAGAAAATAAGAAGGAGAAAAAAGAACAAGAAATTGTACCAAAATCAGAATATAATGAACTAGATGATAGATATAAAAGAATTTTAGCAGAATTTGAAAATTTTAAAAAGAGAAGTGCAAAAGAAAGAGAAAGCCTATATAATTCTATTTTATCAGATGTAGTAGAAGTGATGCTTCCAATATTAGATAATTTAGAAAATGCTGCTAAAGTTGAAACAAAAGATGAAGAATATAAAAAAGGAATTGAGTTGGTATTGAAACAATTTCAAGATACATTAAAAGCAAAAGGTGTGGAAGAAATTAAAGCAGTAGGAGAAACCTTTGATCCAGAATTACATGAGGCTGTAAGTAGTGTGCAAGACGATACAAAAGGTGAAAAAGAAATTGTTCAAGAATATAGAAAAGGTTATAAGATTGGCACAAAAGTGATTAGACACTCTATGGTAGTAGTTGCCAACTAAATGAATGAAAGCAGCAATCTTCACATTTTTACAAATTTGTTCAAACCTCGATGTACAAATGTACACCTTCGGCTTGACCAATTTTATAAAAATGCAAATCTTACTACTTTTCACCCATTTATAGGAAAAAAAGAAAGCAGAATTTTCACATTTTATTGATAAAGAGGATTTTAGATGAAACAAGAAATAGAAAGAAAATATGCAGTAAATTATCTTCCAAAAGATTTGAAAATAGCAGATATAATAGATATAGAACAAGCATTTATATATAAAGATGCAAAAACAGTCATTAGAATTAGAAAAATACAAAATAAGAAGTCTAATAGCATAGAATATATCTATACGGTAAAAACAAAGGGAGATATCCAACATCAAAAAGATGCTAACATTGCAAGTGCATATGAAATAGAAAGTTATATTCAAGAAGAGGAGTTTAATAAACTCATAAAAAACAAAATCAGTAGCATAATAAGAAAGACAAGAATGGTCATACCAATAGGAAGTAACTTGAATGTAGAAATGGACATATATAAAGAGTACTTACAAGATTTTATAACAGCAGAAGTAGAATTTCCAAATGAAGACATAGCAAAAAACTTCCAAAAGCCAGATTGGTTAGGGGAAGAAATGCAATATAAAGAATTATCTAATTGGAAATTATCTAATATGACAAAAGAAGAATGGATGAAAAAAGTAACAAAAGAAAGTTTAGAAAACAATCGAAAAATCATTCTTGATTTAGAAAAGAATGACAAGATATGAAAGGTATTAATTTTAAAAATATAAAATTATTATAAGGGCTTCGTTAAAATAAGTAAATCATTGATAAAACGAAGAAACCAAAAGAAAGGAAAGGGAATTAAAAATGGGAAAAATTATAGGAATTGACTTAGGAACAACAAATTCATGTGTAGCAGTTATGGAAGGAGGAGAACCAGTCGTTATACCAAATGCAGAAGGAAATAGAACAACACCATCTGTTGTTGCATTTTCTAAAAATGGTGAAAGACTAGTTGGACAAATTGCAAAACGTCAAGCAGTTACAAATCCAGAAAATACTGTTATTTCAATCAAAAGAAAAATGGGAACAGCAGAAAAAGTAAATATTGAAGGAGATGCGTTTACACCACAAGAAATTTCAGCAATGATTTTACAAAAATTAAAAGCAGATGCAGAAAATTATTTAGGACAAAAAGTAACACAAGCAGTTATCACAGTACCTGCATATTTCAATGATAGCCAAAGACAAGCAACAAAAGACGCTGGTAAAATTGCAGGGCTAGAAGTTCTAAGAATTATCAATGAGCCAACAGCAGCAGCATTAGCTTATGGAATGGATAAAGAACAAGATCAAAAAATATTAATCTATGACTTAGGTGGAGGAACATTTGACGTATCTATCCTAGATATTGGTGACGGTGTATTTGAAGTTTTATCTACAAGTGGTAATACACATTTAGGTGGAGATGACTTTGATAATGCAATTATTGATTACTTAGTTGATGAATTTAAAAAATCAAATGGAATTGATTTAAAACAAGATAAAATGGCAATGCAAAGATTAAAAGAAGCAGCAGAAAAAGCAAAAATAGAATTATCTGGTGTTCAACAAACACAAATCAACTTACCATTTATTTCAGCAGATAGTACAGGACCAAAACATTTAGATGTAAACTTAACAAGAGCAAAATTTGAAGAATTAATCCACGATTTAGTAGAAGCAACAGCAGGACCTGTAAATCAAGCATTAAAAGATGCTGGATTAACACCAAATGACATTCATAAAGTATTATTAGTTGGTGGTTCTACAAGAGTTCCAGCTGTACAAGAAGCAGTAAAAAGAATTACAGGAAAAGAAGCAGATAAAGGAATTAACCCTGATGAATGTGTTGCAATTGGTGCAGCTATCCAAGGTGGTGTATTATCAGGAGATGTTAAAGACTTAGTATTATTAGATGTAACACCATTATCATTAGGTATTGAAACATATGGTGGTGTATTTACAAAATTAATTGAAAGAAATACAACCATACCAACGAAAAAATCTCAAATCTTCTCAACAGCAGCAGATGGTCAAACATCAGTTGAAGTTCACGTATTACAAGGTGAAAGAGAAATGGCAGCATATAACAAAACATTAGGAAGATTCCAATTAACAGGAATTCCAGCAGCACCAAGAGGAGTACCACAAATCGAAGTAACATTTGATATAGATGCTAATGGTATTGTTCATGTATCTGCAAAAGATATGGCAACAGGAAATAGCCAAAATGTATCTATCACAGCTTCAACAAACTTAACAGATGAAGATATTGATAAAGCAGTAAAAGATGCAGAAGCACATGCTGCAGAAGATAAAAAGAAGAAAGAAGAAATTGAAGTTAGAAATAATGCTGAAAGCTTAGTATATAATAGTGAAAAAACATTAAACGATTTAGGAGATAAAATTAGCGGAGAAGAAAAAGCAAAAGTTCAAACAGAAATTGATAATACAAGAAAAGCATTAGAAGAAAATGATACAGAAAAAATTAAAGAAGCAACAGAAAAATTAACAAAAGTATTTTATGATATGTCAGAACAATTATATAAAAATGCAAATCCAAATGGAGCGCAAGGAGCAGACCCAAATGCTACACAAGCTGGAGCAGAGGATAATGGAAATGCACAAGGAAATGATGGCAATGTATATGATGCAGATTATAAGGTAGAAGATGACAACAAATAGTAATGATAAAAAGGGATTTTGGGGACGGACTCAAATTTCCCTTTTTGTCCAATTGAGGACGTTTTTGTTTGAATGTCCCAAACAGAAACGTCCCCAATTGGACAAAAATTAGAAAGAGGAGAAGAGTAGAAGAATGGCAGGAAAAAGAGATTATTATGAAGTGTTAGGTGTTAATAAAAATGCGACAGATGATGAGCTAAAAAAAGCCTATAGAAAACTAGCAAAAAAATATCATCCAGATGCCAATCCAGATAATAAAACAGAAGCAGAAGCTAAATTTAAAGAGGTCAATGAAGCTTATGAAACGTTATCAGACCCACAAAAAAGAAGAATGTATGATCAATTTGGACCAGATGGACCACAAGGATTTAATGGAGCAGGTGGACCATTTGGAGGACAAAATGGATATTATTCATATACATCTTCTGGTTTTGATGGATTTGGAGACTTCGGAGATTTAGGAGATATCTTTTCTTCATTCTTTGGAGGAGGTTTTGGTGGTGGCAGAGGTAGTAGCAGGAAACAAAATGGACCAAGAAAAGGTGCTGATTTAAATCTTCATATTGATATTACTTTTGAACAAGCCTTCTCAGGAGTGGAAAAAGAAATCACGATTACAAGAAATGAAGAATGTCAAGTCTGTCATGGAACTGGTGCAAAGCCTGGTACATCTGTTACGAAATGTCCAACTTGTAATGGTACAGGACAAATTAGACAAGTGCAAAATACCATATTAGGACAAATGCAAACAACCAGAACTTGTACAAATTGTCATGGAACAGGTGAAGTTATCAAAGAACCTTGTGAAAATTGTAGAGGAAAAGGAACTGTCAGAAAACAACCAAAAATAAAAGTAAAGATACCAGCAGGTATTGATGATGGTCAAACTGTTGTCTTAAGAGGAGAAGGAGAGCCAGGAGAAAAAGGTGGTCCTAAAGGTGATTTATATATAACCGTTAAATTAAAGAAACATAGTATTTATTCAAGAAAAGGTAATCATGTATATTGTGATATACCAATTACCATTACACAAGCATCTTTAGGTGCAGAACTAGAAATACCAATGGTGGATGGAAATAAGGAAAAATATAAAATACCAGAAGGAACACAAACAGGAACCAAATTTGTCATTAGAGGAAAAGGATTTAAAGCTGTTACTTCAAATGCAATTGGTGATTTTGTATTTACAGTAAATGTTCAAACACCGAAAAAACTTTCAAAAGAACAAAGAGAATTGTTAGTACAATTAGCAAAAACTATGAATGAACAACCACCAATTAAAAAAAGAGGAATATTTGGATAAAAAGATGATTTTAGGTGATTTTAGGGACGGAGAAAAAAATCATTATGTTTTAAAGGTTAGAAAAAATAATCTTTAAGAAAGATGATTTTTCTCTCCGTCCCTAAAATCATATTTCTTTGTCCTCAAAATAACCCAAAATTACTAGACAGATACTTGAAAAAAAGATATAATGTATGAAAGAAGTTGCTTGAAAAATAAGTAATGAAAACCAAAAATAAAAATGATTTATTATTATAATCAGAAAAAGGGATAGATAAAATGAAGAAAAAAGTATTATTTATATCAAGTACAGGAGGACATTTAACAGAATTATTACAACTTTCTCCTTTATTTGAAAAATATGATTATCATATTATAACAGAAAAAGATAAAGTCAATGAACATTTAAAAGAAACCTATGGAGAAAAAATAGATTTTTTACCATATGGAACAAGAGCAAAGCTATTTACATACATATTTAAATATTTATACTTATGTATCAAAACAGTATATTACTATTTTAAATTAAGACCAAAGGCAATTATAACAACAGGAACACATACAGCAGGACCAATGTGTATATTGGGAAAAATTTTTGGAAGTAAAATCATTTATATAGAGACTTTTGCCAATACCAATAAAAAAACAGCAACAGGAAGATTGATATATCCAATTGCAGATTTATTTATTGTACAATGGGAAGAAATGCTAAAAATATATCCAAAAGCAGTTTATGGAGGTTCGATTTATTAATGATATTTGTAATGTTAGGAACACAAAATAATCCGTTTCAAAGACTATTAGAAGAAATTGATAGATTAATCGGTAAAAAAGTAATTGATGAAGAAGTTGTGGTACAAGCAGGATATACAGAGTATCAGCCACAAAATGGAAAAATGAAGATAATAGATTTTATGCCAAGAGAAGAACTAGATACATATGAACAGAATGCAAATTATATTATCACACATGGAGGAGTGGGCTCTATTATTACTTCACTTGAAAAGGGAAAAAAAGTAATTGCCATTCCAAGATTGCATCAATATGGAGAACATGTGAATAATCATCAAACAGAAATTGTAGAAAAGTTTAATAAAAGTGGAAATATTATAGGACTACAATCTGTAGAAGAATTAGAAGAGGCAATAAAAAGAGTACAAGATTTTGAACCAAAGCCATATGTAGAAAACAATCGAAAAATGTTAGAGTTGATAGAAAACTTTATCGATAATATAAAGTAGAGAAGAAAGAGGAGAAGAATTTGAAGGAAGAAAAAGAAAAAGAAAAACAAAAGAAAGCTGAAAAGATAGAGGAAAAAGAATTAGATAAAGAAAAACTGATAGAAGAAGTTCAAGGAAAAGAAACCAATAAAAAAGAAATGGGAGAAGAAATCAAAAAACTAGATAATAAAGAAAAGAAAATAACCAAAGACAAAATAAAAGCAATAGCCAATCGATTTTTTAATTCGATAGGTTTTCCCATTCTTATAGGAATTTTATTATTTATAAAAACTATCTTTTTTTATCTAAATACTATATCTATCAGAGAAACCATAGATGAAGGAACGATTTTAGGAACAATTGCGATAATATCAACAATTATTTGGATGATATGTGTATTTTTGCCGAATAGAGGAAGAATTGTAACCACAATAATTGTAGACATATTAGCAAGTAGTTTACTATTGGCAGATAATTTATATCATACATACTCTAGTTCTGTATTATCTATTGCACAAATTATGAATCTGCAATATGGTGAAGAAATTATGAGTACATTGCCAATGTTAGTAAAGGCAAAACAGATTATATATTTTATAGATATATTGCTTATAGTTATACTGTTATTTACGAAAATTTTAAAAATTGAAAAAAAGAAAAAATTACAGATAAAATATAAAATGGCAAAAGCGATAATAGGTATTTTAGTAACAATTATATTTTTTAAAATGGATAATGTATATATAGAAAGAGCAAAAGAAGACCCATTTAATAAAGATATGCAGATAAAAAAGAGTACCATTTATGGATATCATATATCAGATATAGAAAACACCATTAATATAAAGAAACAAGCAAAATATACAACCAAAGAAACACTCTTATCTGATTATGATGAATTAAAAGAAAAATATGATGAACATTATGGAAAAACGAATTATGATTTACAAGGAGTGCTAAAAGGAAAAAATGTTATCATTTTACAATTAGAATCCATCCAAAATTTTGTTATTAATAAAGAAATTAATGGAAAAGAAATTACACCAAATTTAAATAAATTTATTAATGAAAACATAGAAATATCGAATATGTTTATGCAAAGTTATTCTTCAACAGCTGATTCAGAATTTTCTGCAGTAACCTCTTTATATCCTATGGAAAATGGTATGTCATATAGTCGATATTATACAAATGCCTATGATGATATTTTTACCATGTTTGAGAATGAAGGTTATACAACATCTTATATGCATGGAAACTATGGATTTTTCTGGAATAGAGAAAATGTATATAAAGCCTTTGATGTAGAAAATATAGAGCTAAAAGATTCTTTTGCAGATACATCAGAAAATATTATGGGATATTTATCAGATGAATTACTATATACACAAGCAGTAGAAAAATTAAAAGGTTATGATATGCCATTTGTTTCATATATTGTTTCAGCATCATCACATACACCTTTTGATTTGGGAGGATTAGAAGACAAAAGTAAAACAAATATTGATGTTGGAAAATATAAAGATACATTTTTAGGAAATTATTTAAAATCTGTCAATTATGCAGATTATGCTTTTGGAATCTTTATAGATAAATTAAAAGAAGCGGATTTGTATGATGACACAGTTATTCTTTT
Source organism: uncultured Eubacteriales bacterium (assembly GCA_949288175.1). Taxonomy (GTDB): domain Bacteria; phylum Bacillota; class Clostridia; order TANB77; family CAG-508; genus CAG-269. Next base: position 44,604 of record CASEIV010000001.1, read on the forward strand.
ATTTGGTGACCATAATGGAATGGATATGTATAATGAAAATTTAATAGATTTTCTTAAAGAAACAAATCCAAATTTAACAGATATAGATATTAAATTAAATTATATTAGAGTTGCTTGTGGGATGAAAATACCAGGAATAGAAAATATAACAATAGAAAAACCAGTTAGTAAATTGGATATAAAACCAACATTTGCCTATTTAATAGATGGTGATGCAGGATTTAGTTTAGGAACCAATCTATTTGCTAGAAAAGATTTTATATGTTTAAATAATGAGAGAATTGTAACAAGTCGATATTATTTTGATGAAAAATGGTATCGAATCAAAGATGGAACAGAAATAAATTTAGAAGAGCTTACACAAGACGAAAGGGAATTATTAGAAGATTATTATGAAAAAATGAGAAAAGAATTGGATATGTCAATATCAATTAGTATTAATAATTTATTGAAATAGAGATAAATAGGAGGAGACCATAAGATGGAAGAAGACAGAATTATCAGTCCAGAATTAGAAAACACAGGAGAAGAGCGATTAGAAAATTCATTAAGACCAAAAACATTAGATGAATATATTGGACAAGATAAAATCAAAGAAAATATGAAAATTTATATAGAAGCAGCCAAAAAAAGAGGAGAGCCATTAGACCATGTTTTATTATATGGACCTCCTGGACTTGGAAAAACAACTTTATCGAATATTATATCTAATGAAATGAATTCCAATATAAAAATTACTTCTGGTCCAGCCATCGAAAAGCCAGGAGATTTAGCAGCACTTCTTACAAATCTTTCAGAATTTGACGTTTTGTTTATAGATGAAATTCACAGACTTAGTAAAAGTGTAGAAGAAATTTTATATCCAGCTTTAGAGGATTATACATTAGACATTATTATAGGAAAAGGACCAAGTGCAAGATCAATTCGATTAGATTTACCAAAATTCACATTAATTGGAGCAACCACCAAAGCAGGGTCATTAACAACACCATTAAGAGATAGATTTGGAATTGTTCATAGATTAGAATTATATTCTGTAGAAGACCTTACAAAAATTGTAAAACGTTCAGCAGGAATTTTAGATGTGGAAATAGAAGAAGAAGCAGCGACAGAAATTGCTAGAAGATCAAGAGGAACACCTAGAATAGCAAACCGTTTATTAAAAAGAGTAAGAGATTATGCAGCTGTATTAGGTGATGGAGATATTACGCTAAAAATCACAAAACATGCATTAAATAAACTAGAAATTGATGAGCTAGGACTAGATGAAATTGATAGAAAAATATTAGATACCATGATTGTGCAATATGCTGGAAGACCAGTTGGAATAGAAGCATTAGCCGCAACAGTTGGAGAAGAGGTAGATACAATTGAAGATGTGTATGAACCATATTTAATTCAAATTGGATTTATTGCTAGGACGTTGAGAGGAAGAGTGGTCTTACCACCAGCATATAAACACTTAGGGTATCCATATCAAGAAAATATGTAATGTCGCATAGACAAACGAACTTAATGCGACATGAAGCATAAAATGTCGCATAGACAAACGAACTCAATGCGACATGAACTCAATGCGATAAAACAAATTGAAAGGAAGTTGAAAAAATGAAACTATTATTACACACTTGTTGTGCACCATGCAGTGTATATTGTATAGACTCACTAAGAAAAGAAGACATTGAACCAACTGTGTATTGGTTTAATCCAAATATTCATCCATATATGGAATATAAAGCAAGAAGAGATTGCTTAAAAGAATATACAAAAAGTATTGATGTAAAAGCGATATTTGAAGAGAATTATGGATTAGATGAATTCTGCAAAAAGGTTATTGGAGATTTACAAAATCGATGTAAACAATATTGCTATCCAGTGAGATTAGAACAAACGGCAAAATATGCAAAGGAAAATGGATATACCCATTTTTCTACGACTTTATTAGTTAGTCCATATCAAAATCATGAAGCTTTAATAGAAGTGGCAAACCAAATGGCAAAAAAATATGATGTAGAATTTTTGTATAGAGATTTTCGAGTAGGTTTTAGAGAAGGGCAAGCGAAAGCAAGAGAGTTAGGACTATATATGCAAAAATATTGTGGTTGTATTTTTTCAGAGGAAGATAGATATCAGAAGAAGATTGAGAAAGATTTAATGAAAAATAAAACGGAAAAATTATAAGGAAAATAAAATAAACGAAAACACCCTTAATAGAAAATACTATTAAGGGAGTTTTTTAGTTTTTGACATGTGTCGTAAGAGTAGATATGATTATTTTCTACTACCAACTTGAGCAATAATATCTCTAGAAGACTTATTGGCAAGTTCAAAAGTTTTATCAATAAAATCTTTATCAATTTTTTTACAATAAGCATATTCTCTAATGACAGTAGAAAAGAAAGCATCTCCTGCACCAGAAGTATCAACTGCATCTACAATAATAGAAGGTGTTTTATCAATAATTTGTAATTCGTTGTTTTCTTTGTACAAGAATTTAGCACCTTTTTTTCCATTGGTGATCACAAGTAAATCTAAATTCATCATGCTAAAGAATTCAACTTCATCCTTTATTTTAAATTTCTTAAATAAATAATCACAAATTACATGATTTAATTGCATAAGATTAGCTTGTCTAAAGAAATTAATTAAATATTGATTTGTATAATATTCAATAAATTCTTCTGCACCAACATCTAAACATACTTTTTTATTATCGATTTTTTGTAAAAATTCATAATTAATATTTTCAAATTTGTCTAAAATAATGTAAACTTCTTTATCTTTAAAATCTTCAGGAATGTCTAATGGTAAATTATCAGAAAAATGCATCGTGCTTTTATTGGTAATCGGAGAATACCAAGTATGAATAACATCATTATCATCAAGAGAAGAGGATGCTGGAAGTAAAATATTCATGACATCTGTTCTGATGGTGTCATCTATTAAAACATTGTCTGTATTAACACCGGCACGTTTTAAGGAATCTAGTGCGATTTTTCCTTCTTCATCATTTCCACAACTTCCAAAGGCATAACAAGTTTCTCCCATTAAACTTAAATTATATAAATCATTCCAATTGCAACCGCCACCATCTTGTTTTACAAGATTAAATTCAGAATCGTATATTTTGTCTAATATAATATCTGCATGAGATATAAAAATTTTATTATTCATAAAAAGGAACCTCCTTATATATCAAATATAAGCCAAGTATATGATAAAATAGGAAAGATGTCAATAAAAGGTTTACAAAAAAAGTAGACAATGTATTAAAAGTATGATAAAATCTTGTAGGAAACGTATTTTATATATAAAAGGAGAAAAAGTAAAATGGAAGAACCAAAAGTTTTAAAATATGTAAATCCAGAAGATAAAGAAAATTTAAGAAAACATTCAGAAGAAATCGATATGAGAAGTGAAGAAGGAAAAGAAGAAGCAAGAGCACTTGCAATGCTTCTAATGGAAGAGGTAGAAAGACAAAATGGGGCTGCTGGATTTTCAGCACCACAATTAGGAAATTTAAAGAGGATAATGGCAATAAAAACTTTCCAAGATAGAGATACACAACTAATTTTGGTTAATCCAGAAATAATAGATATGCAAGGTGTTTCAAAGGAAGAAGAAGGCTGTTTTTCGATAGATTATGATAATCACTATTATTGGACTTTTAAAGATAGACCTTTTAGAATTACTGTAAAGGCTCAGGATTTAGACGGAAATGAGTTAACAATTCCTTTTTCAGTTGCGGATTCTATGATATTTATGCATGAATATGAGCATTTTTTTGGAGAATTAATCATCGACAATTTAGAAGAAAAATTAGATATTGTGAAAGCAGAACCAGGAAAAACGGGAATTAAAACAGAAGAGGGATTAACACAAGAACAAAAAGATAGTATAGTTATGGAATTTCCGACAGAAGAAGAAAAATATGCATGGAAAAAAGAGCATCCTGAACGCAAACGTGAAATTAAAGACAGAGGGATGATAGACAATAAAGATTATATTGTATTTTCAGATAAAGATGGTACATTAGATTTGGATACAGAAGAAGGATGTAAAACTTTAGCAGAAGCAATTAACTTAATAGAAGGAAAAAGCAATGGACTATTTGTTATTACAACAGCAAGACCAGCTGGAGAAATTGTAAAAATTTTAGAAGATAAAGGAATACCTGTACCAAAATATATCATAGGAGATAATGGATTTATCTATAATACGATTGATGAAACATATGTAACAGAAGAAAGGCTACCAAAAGAAGAAATGTTAGATTTAATCAATGATATGGTAACCAGTGGAAAAGCAGGAAAAGATGAAATAGAATTTAGTACAGGGGATGTTGTTGTATTACAAGATTGTCCATATACTGCAAAATCAAAGGCATATGAAAGAAAACTGGGAACAAGGATTTTTTCACAAGACGTTGTTCAGAGTTTATCAGATACAGAAAAAGAAATTTTAAGTTTGTCACTTAGAGTTTCATCTGTACAGGCAGTGGAAGAAATAAGAGAATATATAGAAAATAATCATTTAAAAGTACAATTAAATTATCAATCACTAGATGATGGTAATTATTCAGTAGACTTAGCACCTAGTGGAATTCATAAAGCAACATCTGTATTGAAACTTTCTCAATTGGCAATAAATGGAGATAAAAAAAGAGAAGATATACGAGGAAAATTTACAACCATCGGTGATGGAACAAATGACATTACAATGCTTACAGCAGCATATGCTCATGGAGAAAATGCAGTAATAGCAGACAAGGATTCTGAAGAAAGTAAAGAATTGAAAGCAGAACTTGAAAATGCTATAAAACCATATGAAGGTTTTAAAACAGGAGAATTAGTAGAGTTAGATGGACCAGCAAATGACTATATATTAGCTTTAGCAAAAGAAAAAGCAGAAAAATTAGCAAGTAAAGCAATGAGAAGAGCAGTAGGAATGGTAGCAGAAAATGGAGAAATTCCTTCAGCAGAAAAAGGAAGCCCAACAAAAACAGAAAAATCAAAGTAAATGAGGGAGATATAAAATGAAAGATTTATATCATTTGCATCCAAAAGCATATACAGAAGGTTATCAAATATTAGATATGTTGCCACAAGAAAATAAAGATAAAATTCCAGAAAAAATATGGGATTTTATAAAGAAAAATATGGATGTAAATCATGAAGTTACATTTGAAGATATTTATAAAAATAATTTGTTAGAAGATACAAATATATTACTGGCAATTGTGTATAAACAATATATAGCAACAGAAGAAGAAAAGAAAATTATCAAAGCAAAAGAGAAAAGTGTAGAAAGGCGAAAACAAAAAGAAGCCTATGAAAAATATAATCCAAATGATATATTTAAAAAAGAAAAAAAGTAATATGTATTAAATCAGTTTTTATAAGCATGAGTAGATAAAATGCAAGGGGTAGAAATAAATCTAATCTCTTGTATTTTTTTAATATTATTTTAAATTTATAGAAATATTTTATGAAATATGATATAGTATTCATGGTTCAATTAGGAATTTTAAGGATGAAATAGACATAGGAGGAAAAATGAAGGAAAAGGTAATAGAGTTTATGAATTCAAAAAAATTACTTTTAATAGTGCTTGTGCTAACAGCTATCATATTTGCTATACCATCTATAAATTATCTATTAGAAAATAAAACCATACTAAACTTTAATGAATATTTTAAATTTTGTTTAGATGACACAAACAGAATCGAACAAACAATTATATATCTCATAATTTTAACCTTATTGACCATATTTTATTTTTTAATTGTAAAAAATAGAAATAAGTTATTTAAAAACAATAAACAGATGTATATGTACATAGCGATTATTTCACTAATCTTTGTAATTGTTGTACCATTCCTAAGTTCAGATGTATTTTATTATTTAGGTGTAGGAAGATTAGATAGTGCATATGGGCAAAATCCATATTATGTGACAATAAAAGACTTTGTGGAAAGTGGAAATAATAGTCAATATCTAGAACAAGATACAGTATTAGCAAAAGGGTATGAAAATGACTGGGGAAGCACAACGGTTGTATATGGACCAGTTTGGACACTTGTTTGTAAGATAGTAGCAGGGATTTCCTTTGGAAATATTGATATTGCCTTATTGCTATTTAAGTTACTAAATATGGCAATTCATCTAGTGAATTGTTATCTGATTTATAAATTAACAGGAAAAAAACTATTTGTATTGTTATATGGATTAAATCCATATATGTTTATAGAAGGAATTGCCAATGTGCACAATGATATATATGTTGTGACATGCATATTAACTTCTTTATATTTCTTATTAAAAAAGAAGAATATCATAGTTAGTATCATATTTTTAGCATTGGCTACAGCAATAAAATATTTTGCAATTTTACTATTACCATTTATCATTATATATTATTTTAGAGATAAAAAGCCTTTAGAAAGATTGAAGAAATGTTTTTTATATGGTATGTTATTTGTATTTATAGTAGCAATTACCTATGTACTATATATACAAGACATACAAGTATTAAGTGGAATTATGGCACAACAAGGGAAATTTGCTAAAAACTTTTATATTATACTAATGGAATATTTTGATATACCAAATTTGGTTTCTAATGTAAATATGATATTCCTCATCTCATTTATCATTATCTATTTCTTTACCTGTTTGACATTATTATATAAAAAACAGATAATATTTAGAGAAGAGATGAGAAAAATAGAATATTTTTTAGTAGCATTTCTATTTTTATTAATTACCAATTTTCAACCATGGTATATTATGTGGTTATTCCCATTAATAATGTGGCAAAAGAAAAAGATGATACAATTCGTTGTACAAATTGCCTTAATTAGCCAATTTGCCAATAGTGTGTTTTTAATAAATGGAGAAGATTGGAGAAATGGAACACCATTTACATTTTTTATGCTGTTAGAGATATGTATTTGTTTGAACTTAGGAGAGTTTAAACTTAGAACAAGATTCAAAAATAGAAAGAGAGGATTAAATGGAGATAACAATTAATAATGCTAAGAAAGTGTTGAAAAAATATTTAACAGAAAATAGAAAAAAACTATATCATTCGATAAGAGTAGCAAAAGTGGCTAAAATATTAGCTGAAAAGAACGGGGTTCCAGTAGATGAGGCTGTTATTGCATCACTTTTACATGATATAGGAAAAACAATGACACCTCAAGAGATGCTTGCATTTTGTGCTTCTAGAGAAATAACAATGTATGACTTTGAAATTTTTCAAGCACCAGGAGCTTTACATGGGAAAGTAAGTGCTATTTTATTTGAAGAAGAATTTGATAGAAATAGTGATCCAGAAAAATTTGATAGAATTCAACATGCCATATCATCTCATGTTGCAGGTGCTGATGATAAAATGACTAAGTTAGATAAGATTGTTTATGTAGCAGATAATATTGAACCTGAAAAAGAAAAGAAAAATAATAGGCAAGAAACAGGGATTCAAAAACAAACAGAACCACTACTATCAAAAATAGAAAATGGAGAGATAGAAAGTCTGGATGAGTGTATTAAGATGATTATAGAAGGAAAAAAACAAAGAGCAAAGGGAAGAGGAGTGGAATGCAATCCATTAGTAGATAATATTTTAATGAATGATGATAATGATGAAAGAAGTATATAATCATATATATTTTTGATAATATTAGAAGAAATAGATAGAAATAATGTCGCATAGACAAACGAACTCAATGCGACACGAATGAAATAGGGAGAAATCGTAGAAAAATGAAGAAGATGAAAAATGAATTGGTAGAAAAAGTTATCATTAATTTCCAAAAACGATGGGGAATTTCTAAGGAAGAAAAAAATATAAAACCAGAAGATAGAAAAGCAACAGTAATAAGAGAAGGAAAGAAGATAACTATTATTCCAAAATCAAATGTAGAATATACACCTAATTTAGTGATTAATGATGCTGATGTTTTTGAAAAAGTATTAGAAAGATATTTGGATGTTATAAAAAATACAGATATAAAGTCAACGAAAATAGATCAAAGACATACAGAAAGATATTTTCTATTTAATGTATGGAAAAATGCAACTATGAGTGATTATTTGCATCCAGAAAAATTTATTAATAGATATACAAACTTCATAAAAGATGATACTTTTCAGCAATATGATGAGTTAACACCTTTAGGTTATTATGAAGGAAATATACTTTTAGCAGAAAGAGAAGAAGATGACTATGGATTTGAAACACCTTATATCATGCATCTATCGTTTACAGATGGAAAATACATCTATAATTTACCATGGATAAGATATGGAATTTCCTTAAATAAATCTGGAGAAAAAATAGCATACATATATGCTTTACAAAAGATGGAACCTTGTTCAGATGAAGAATATAATGAAAAAATGAAAAAAATTTTAAACAGGGCTAATAAAGGTGTGAAAAAATATAGAAATGTAACACCAAGTGCTATATCTGCTTTAACTGTCTTTATGGGAATGCTAGAAAAAGAAGGAATAACAGCTGTAAAAGTACCAGATTTTTTAATAGGAAGATATGGCCATTTTGCACATGCAGAAACACAAGAAGAATTTGATAGAATACAAACAAATCTGACAGATAAATTTCTTAGAAATTTTATAAGATTATCTGAACAATTTGAAAATATCAGAATTGAGACAGGAATTGGAAATGGAATGGATAGCTTTTTGTGTATTAGTTTAGATGATATGAAAGAATCAGACAATGAGTTTTTAAATGCATTATATTATTTAGGAAAAGGAAAAGAAAAAGATGAAAAATCAGATAGGGATTTTGAACTTTGATAGAGTTATTTGCGTTTACTAGGAGGAAAATAAATGGATAATTTTGTTTTAATCGATGGAAATAGTATTATGAATCGAGCATTTTATGGAATTATGGGAAGTAAAATGCTAACAACAAAAGATGGAAAATATACAAATGCGGTATATGGCTTTTTAGCAATTTTATTTAAATTGATAGAAGACACAAATCCCCAATATATGGCAGTAGCATTTGACCTAAAAGCACCAACAGCAAGACACAAATTATATGAAGGATATAAAGCAAATCGAAAAGGAATGCCAGATGAATTGGCAGAACAAATGCCAATCATTAAAGACATATTAAGAGCTATGAATATTGATATTGTCGAAAAAGAGGGATATGAAGCAGATGATGTTTTAGGAACACTTTCTCGATATGGAGAAAAGCAAGGACTTCATGTTACCATATTATCAGGAGACAGAGATACTTTCCAATTGGCGACAGATTATGTAACTATTAGAATCCCTAGAACAAAAGGTGGAAAAACAGAAACCGATTTATTTGATAGAAATAAAATCATAGAAACTTATGGAATAGAGCCAAAACAATTAATAGAAGTAAAAGGTTTGCAAGGAGATAGTTCAGATAATATACCAGGTGTTCCTGGAATTGGAGAAAAAACAGCATTATCTTTAATACAAAAATATGGTTCTATTGACAATTTATATGACAAAATAGAAAAAGATGAAGATGACTTAAAAGGAAAACAAAGAGAGAAGATTAAAGATAATAAAGAATTAGCAGAATTATCCAAAACATTAGGAACCATCAATTTAGAAGTACCTATTGAAGATACATTAGAACAATTTAAAGTAGAAGAATGGGACAAGGAAAAAGTATTAAAATTATTTAAAGAATTAAATTTTAATCGATATATTGAACGTTTTCATTTAACAGGAGAAAAAGAAGATAACCAGGAAGAAACCTATAAAATAGAATTTAAGACAGTTGAAAAATCCATAGAAGAGGTTATCAATATAGTAAAAGAACAAAAAAGGATGACCTTTTATTTACAAACAGAAAAGGATGATAATCCAGAAAATATTATAAAAGAAAACATAACAGGAATCAGTCTATATAATCCAGATACTCAAGAAGCCTATTATATAAAGCTAAACCAAGAAGAAATAACGCAACTAAAAGAGATATTTGAAGATGCAGACATAAAAAAGACAAGCATCAATTTAACCAAAGTATATATTTTATTAAAGCAAGTAGGTATTACTTTAGAAGGAATTGAAAATGACATATCTATCGGAGCCTATATTTTAAATCCAACAAATAATAAATTAGACCTTAAAAATTTAGCAATGCAATATTTAGAATTGGATATAGAAGAATATATAGGAGAAGAGGAAAATACGCAAAAACAAATGACTTTATTTGAAGAAAATGATATACAAAAGGATAAAAAGGCTTCAGAAAAATATACTTTGTATGTTTATGTCATTGAAAAAATAAATACAATGATTTTACAAAAATTAAAAGAGACCAATAGTTTTGAGTTATATACCAATATTGATATGCCAACTGTAGAAGTTTTATCTAGTATGCAATGGAATGGAATGTATGTAGATGAACAAGAATTAAATGCATTTGGAGAAGAATTAACTTCACAAATTGAAGTCTTAACAAAAGTAATTCATGAAATGGCAGGTGAAGAATTTAATATTAATTCTACAAAGCAATTAGGAGAGATTCTTTTTGAAAAAATGCAGTTACCAGTTATTAAAAAGACAAAAAATGGATATTCTACAGATGTGGATGTTTTAGAAAAATTAAAAAGAGAAGACCCCATTATTGAAAAGATATTAGAATATAGACAATTAATGAAATTAAATTCTACATATGTAGAAGGATTAAAACCATTTATTAATCCAAAAACCAAAAGAATACATTCCTTTTTCCATCAAACCATAACAGCCACTGGAAGAATTAGTTCAACAGAACCAAATTTGCAAAATATTCCTACCAGATTTGAATTGGGAAAAAGGGTGAGAAAAGTATTTAAACCAGAAGAGGGAAAAATCTATATTGATGCAGATTATTCTCAAATAGAGCTAAGAGTATTGGCACATATTTCAGAAGATAAACACATGATAGATGCTTTTAATCATAATGAAGATATCCATAAACAAGCAGCTTCAAAAGTTTTTAAAACACCAATTGATGAAGTAACCAAAGAACAAAGAAGTAATGCAAAAGCTGTAAATTTTGGAATTGTATATGGAATTAGTGATTTTGGGTTAGCAGAACAACTAGGAATTTCTAGAAAAAAAGCAAAACAATATATAGATGAATATTTAACAGAGTATGCAGGAATAAAAGAATTTATGGAGAATATTATTGAAAAGACAAAAGAAAAAGGATATGTCGAAACCTTATTTCATAGAAGAAGATATGTTCCAGAATTAAATTCTAAAAATTATATGGTAAGACAATTTGGCAATCGAGTGGCAATGAATACACCAATTCAAGGGACAGCAGCTGATATTATGAAAATAGCCATGATGAATGTGAATAAAGAATTGAAAAAAAGAGGATTAGAAGCTAAGATTATTTTACAAGTACATGATGAAATGATGATAGAAGCTCCAGAGAGTGAAAAAGAAGAAGTAAAGGATATTATGAAGAAAGAGATGGAGTCTGCCATTCAATTAAAGATACCACTTGTTGCAGAAATATCAGAGGCAAAAAATTGGTATGATTGTAAATAAATGTGCCAACTTATGATGTTTTATATTATTTTACAATACCTTGTGTGTCGCAACCACTTATGTTGAAAGATAAATTTTTATCTACTCTTAAATAAATTTAAATCTATCTAAAAATTTATTTTTCAACGAATGAAGGTTGCTCCAATCGCACTCACATTCGTTCGTTTGGTCGCTTACGCGGTATTCCAAAATAATAAAAACATCATAAGTTGACGATGAAAATATAGAAGGGGAAACTTAGAATTTAAAGGAGAGAAAATTTTGTTAAAAAACAAATATAAAATCATAATAAGTACGGTTATTATGATACTGATAATAGCCATACTATTTGTTCTGTTTAAAGATAAATTATTAAAAATATTATACCCTAAAACATACAGTGAAATTGTATCAGTCTATGCAGAAGAATATGATGTAGAGGAAAATCTAATATATGCAGTGATAAAAGCAGAAAGTAACTTCGATAGTAGTGCAGTTTCTAATAGAGATGCGATTGGATTAATGCAAATTGTAGAAGAAACAGCAATTGATGTTGCAAAGAAAAATAACATAGATATTGATACAGAAAATATAGAAGAAGAAATATTAGATATTGATAATAATATCAATATCGGAACAAAATATCTATCCACATTGTTAACACAATATGGAAATATAGAAGTAGCATTAGCAGCATATAATGCAGGTATTGGAACTGTAAACAATTGGATAGAAAAGCAAGTTATACAAGCAGATGGATCAGATATTGAAAATATACCATATAAAGAAACAAATAATTATGTAAGAAAAATATTAAGAGATTATCGTATATATAATGAGTTATATGGATAATGTCCCATTGGGGACGTTTCTGTTTGGGACATTTTTATTGTGTCTCATTAATATAGTATATCAAGTACGAAATAAAGAAATAAAAAACAAAATAGAAAAATGAACAAAAGGAGGAAGAAAAGTGAGAATTATATTAGCATCTCAATCTCCAAGAAGAAAAGAATTATTAAGATTAATTGTTCCTAAATTTGAAATCATAGTGAGCAATCAAAAAGAGGTATTAAATGATACATTATCTGTAGAAGAGCAAGTGACAGAAATTGCCTATGCAAAGGCAAAAAATGTCTTTGATAGAACTGAAGGGGATAGAATTGTTATTGGTTCTGATACGATTGTCACAAAAAATGGGAAAATATATGGAAAGCCAAAAAATAGGAAACATGCAAAAGAAATGATAAAAGAATTAATAACAGGAGATAAAGTACATGAAATGATAACAGGATTAAGTATTTTATTAGAAGAAAAAGGGCAGTTAAAAGAATATAAAACATATGATGTTGTAAAAGTATATTTAAAAGATATATCAGATGAGGAAATAGAAAAATGGTTAGATACAGGAAATGCCATGGACAAGGCAGCTGCATATGGAATCCAAAATGAATTTTGTGTACATGTAGAAAAAATAGAAGGAAATTATACATCAGCTCTTGGCTTACCAACACATAAGGTATATGATATTTTAAAAAATAATCTTTTTACAAAAAACGGTTGAAAAAATAATGATATTGTAATATAATTGTAACGAAATTGTAACAAAAATATATGATGAAGAAATCATCAATTTTGATATATAGTATAGAAGGGAAGATATGCAAATGTTTAAATTTGGTTTTGGGCAAGATGTAGGAATTGATTTAGGAACTGCAACTGTCATTGTATATGTAAAAGGGAAGGGGATTGTATTAAGAGAACCTTCTGTTGTTGCTGTGGATAATATTACAGGAGAAGTTTTAGCAGTAGGACAAGAGGCTAGAAGAATGTTAGGAAGAACTCCAGGAAATATTGTTGCAACAAGACCACTGAGAGATGGTGTTATATCAGACTATACAGTTACAGAAAAAATGTTAAAACATTTTATTAATAAAGTTTGCGGTAAATTTATATTTGCACCAAGAATTATGATTTGTATCCCTTCACAAGTAACAGAGGTAGAGAAAAAAGCAGTTATAGATGCAGCAACACAAGCAGGTGCAAGAAAAGTATATTTAATAGAAGAACCAATTGCAGCAGCCATTGGAGCAGGGATTGACATATCAAAACCATGTGGAAATATGGTAGTCGATATTGGGGGAGGAACAACTGATATTGCTGTCATATCATTAGGTGGATCAGTTGTGAATACTTCTTTAAAAGTGGCTGGTGATAAATTTGATGAATATATTGTAAAATATATTAAGAAAAAACATAATGTCATGATAGGAGAAAGAACAGCTGAAGATTTAAAAGTAAATATTGGTTGTGTATATCCTAAAATTCAAGATACAGAAATGGATATAAGAGGAAGAGATTTAGTAACAGGACTTCCAAAAACATTAACGATTCATTCAAGTGAAATGTTAGAAGCTTTAATAGAACCAGCAATGATGATTGTAGATGCTGTTCATTCTGTGCTAGAGAGAACACCACCAGAATTGTCAGCAGACATTAGTGATAAAGGAATTTACATGACAGGTGGAGGTTGTCTAGTAGACGGATTAGATAAGTTATTACAAGAAAAAACTGGAATTAATGTTATGATTGCACAAGATACAGTATCATGTGTGGCATTAGGAACAGGAAAAGCATTAGACAATTTAGATGTGTTAGAAGGAAAAACAAGAAATTAAATTAGAAGATTGTATTTTTAATGCATTTTAAGAATGTATGGAGATAATAATTTGAAAAATAAAAAGAAAGTGTTCTAAAATATGACTTGAAATCAAAAAATCCAACTTGAGAAGAGTTGGATTTTTTGACTCTCAGATTTATTTGGGAATAGTATGCCGACATTTAAGATACTTTAACATAAATTAACAATAAAGGCAAATTTGCTTGAAAATAAGGCAAAAATATGGGATAATAGTAAAGAATCTTAAATGAACAAGGAGAGAAGGTTAAAAGAAAGACAATCATTTGATTTTTTTAATCAGCTTGAAGCCTTGAGAAAGGAATACAATATAAAATGAAAACAGTAGCATTTATTACATTGGGATGTAAAGTGAATCAATATGAAACAAATGCCATGACACAACAATTTATAGAAAAAGGGTATGAAGTGGTAGAACATACACAAAAAGCAGATATCTATATTGTTAATACTTGTACAGTAACCAATATGTCAGATAGAAAATCTAGACAAATGTTAAGAAGAGTAAAAGAAATAAATACAGAGGCAATTGTCGTTGCTTGTGGTTGTTATGCACAAGTAGCAAAAGAAGAATTAGAAAAGATAGAAGAAATTAACTTAGTGTTAGGAAATAATGAGAAAAAAGATATTGTAGAATATGTTGAAACATACATACATCATCAAACTTTAAATGAAAATAAAGAAGATACATTACATATAAAAACTCAAAGTAACAAAATAGAGGAAGATGTAAAAGCATCACAAAACAAAGAAATAACGGCAAATGCAGAAAAAAATAAAATAACAAAAAACAGAGTAGAAACACAAACAGAAGATGTTATGAATCAAAAGGAATTTGTAGAATTTGGTGATATTACATTTACAGAAAAGACAAGAGCTGTTATCAAAATTCAAGATGGTTGTGACCGTTTTTGTTCTTATTGCATTATTCCATATGCACGAGGAAGAGTAAGAAGCAGAAAGCCAGAACATATCTTATCAGAAATTCACAAAATAGCAAAAGAAGGCATAAAGGAAGTGGTAATCACTGGAATACATATTGCCTCATATGGTAAAGAATTTAAACAAGAATATAGATTAATTGATTTACTAGAAGAAATGAACGAAATAGAAGGTATTGTAAGAATTAGATTAGGATCAATAGAGCCTTTATTGATTACAGAAGAATTTGTAAGCAGATTAGAAAAATTATCTAAAATATGTCATCAATTTCATTTATCATTGCAGAGTGGTTGTGATGAAACATTAAAAAGAATGAATAGAAGATATACTACAGAACAATTTAAAAATATAACAAATTTATTAAGAAACAAATTTAAAGATGCCATATTAACAACAGATATTATTGTAGGTTTTCCAGGAGAAAGTGAAGAAGAATTTGAAAAAACATATGAATTTTTAAAAGAAATTAAATTTTATAAAATGCATGTATTCAAATATTCACCAAGAAAAGGAACCAAAGCAGCAGTGATGCCAAATCAAATTGATGGAAATAAAAAAGAAGAAAGAAGTAGAAAATTAATAGAGTTATCTAATGAAAATGAAAAAACATACAATGAACAATATGTAGGAAAAAAAGTAGAAATTCTTTTCGAAGAAGAAAAAAATGGCATGTGGCAAGGACATACAAAAAATTATATATTAGCACATTATAAAACAGAGGAAAATTTAGAAAACAAAATGATAACATTACAATGTATAGGAGCAAAGAGTGAATATATCCTTGTCGATGGAATATAAGCATAAATATAAAAAATACGAAATATTCAGACAGGATTTAACAAAACTGGTAATGTGTAACAAAAATGTAATCATTTTGTAATTAATATTTAATAATAAAGGAATAAAAAACTATTGATAAATAAAGAAATATATAGTATAAATAATATAGTGAGGAATATAAGCTACAAAGGAGGAATTTAAATGGCAGATATAAGAGAAGAAAATAATGTATTTGGCGGAGTAGAATTTAGTAATGAAAATGGTAATGGAAATAATGAACAAGTACAAGCTGTAAATGCAAAAAATTTACCAGTAAAACAAGGATTCTGGTCAAAATTTAAAACTTTCTGGTTCCAAGAAATCGATTGGAATAAAGAAATAAAAGTAGAATTAACTCCATATCAACAAAAAGTGGAAAATGAAATAAATGAATTTTTACATCAAGAAATTACATGGGAGAAAGTACATGATTTCTTATTTCAAGAGATAAGATTTGGAAAAAAGAAAACAGAAGCATAAGAAAAGGAATAAGTGAAATTTTAGAAAAGTATAGCAAAAAATATAGAAATATGCTATACTTTTTTTGTTTAATGGCAAAACAAAACGGTAAAAAGAAGGAGAAGAAATGGCAAAAAGTAAAACAATTTTTGTATGTAGTGAATGTGGAAATGAATCTAGCAAATGGCTTGGAAAATGTCCTGCCTGTAATAGTTGGAATACATTTTATGAGCAAAAAGTAGTAGAAACAAAAGCAGGAGGACACAAAGATTTAGCGAAAAGTGAAAATAAGCCACAAAAATTAAATTCTTATGAGGCAAAAGAAACATTGAGAACATCAACAGGTTTTGGAGAGTTAGATAGAGTATTAGGAGGGGGACTTGTAAAAGGTTCTCTAGTATTACTTGGTGGAGAACCTGGAATTGGAAAATCTACTTTAATTTTACAAATATGTGATAAAGTAAAAGGTGAAGGAAAGGTTTTATATGTTTCAGGAGAAGAATCAGCAGAACAAATTAAAATGAGAGCAGATAGATTAGGCATCAATAATGATGATATCTTATTTTTAGGAGAAACAGATATAGATGTTGTCAATCAAGCAATCATAGAAATTAATCCAAAACTTGTCATTATTGATTCGATTCAAACCATGTATTCAGAAGAAATTTCAGCCGCTGCTGGAAGTGTTAGTCAAGTAAGAGAGATTACTTCACAGGTTATGAGAGTATGTAAATCTAGAGCGATTACAACCATTATTATAGGACATGTCACAAAAGAAGGAAATATTGCAGGTCCAAGAGTTTTGGAGCATATGGTAGATACGGTGTTGTACTTAGAAGGAGAGAGATATTTTTCATACAGAGTATTAAGAGGTGTTAAAAATAGATTTGGTTCAACCAATGAAATTGGTATGTTTGAAATGAATGAAGAAGGTATGTGTGAAATTACCAATCCTTCAGATATTTTAATTTCAGAAAGAGAAGATAATCCAGCTGGTTCTTGTATTGTTTCTAGTATAGAAGGAACAAGGGCCATCTTAATAGAATTACAAGCTTTAACAACACAAAGTATTTTCGGGTTCCCTAAAAGAACAGCAAATGGAACAGATTATAACAGATTAGCGCTATTAATTGCTGTTTTAGAAAAAAGAGCAGGGATTATGTTAGGAAGTCAAGATATTTATTTAAATTTAGTAGGTGGTATTAGAGTAAATGAACCATCTATTGATTTAGGTATGATGATGGCAGTGGTTTCCAGTTTTAAAAATGTACCAATTCCCAAAGATATGGTGATTATCGGAGAAGTTGGTTTGACAGGAGAAGTCAGAAGAATTAATGTGATTGATAAAAGGTTGAAAGAAGCAGAAAAATTGGGATTTAAGAGTTGTATTATTCCAGAATCTAACAAAAAAGACTTGAAAGAAACATATAAATTAGATATAATAGGTGTTAGCAATATTAATGAAGCAATGAAAAAGATTGGATTAAAATAGAAAAAAGGTTGTTCCAATCGCACTCACCTTTGATTTATTTGGTCGCTTACGTGGCGTTTCAAATAATAAAAATTGTTTAGATTTGAATATTAATGAAGATAACTATTTATGTAAGAGAGGAGATTAATTTTGAAAAAGGTAAAAGAAGATAACATTACATCTGTTTTAAAATTAATAGCTCCAGGAACACCGATAAGAGATGGTCTGGAAAATATATTAAGAGCAAAGACAGGAGCATTATTATTAATTACAGATAATAATGAAGTGATAAAACAAATCGTTGATGGTGGATTTGTAATTAATGAAGAATATACATCATCAAAATTATATGAATTGGCAAAAATGGATGGAGCAATCGTATTAAGTGGAGATATGAAAAAAATCCTATATGCCAATACACAATTAATTCCAGAGCATGAAATTCAAACAACAGAAACAGGAACAAGACATAGAACTGCAGAAAGGACTGCAAAACAAACAGGAGAATTAGTCATTAGTATTTCACAAAGAAGAAACATCATTACAGTCTTTAAAGGAAATGATAGATATGTATTGGAAGGCACAGACGTTGTATTAAACAAAGCAAATCAAGCAATTCAAACATTAGAAAAATATAAAAAAGTATTTGATAATAAACTAAATATATTGAATGAATATGAATTTAATGATATAGTAACATTGCAAAATGTTGTACTTGTTATTCAAAGAGCAGAAATGGTTATGCGAATTGTAGAAGAAATACAAAGACAAATCTATGAGCTTGGAGATGATGGAAGATTAGTAAAAATGCAACTAGATGAATTAATTGGAGGACTTGAAAAAGAAGAAAGTTTAATTATAAAAGATTATGTTGTAAAAAAGAAAAAATCTCCTGATAAAATTTTAGAAGAACTGAAAGATTTAGAATATGAAGAATTGTTAAAAGAATCATCAATTGCAAAATTATTAGGATATGAATATTTTGACAATTATGATGAAGTTGCAGTTTATCCAAAAGGATATCGAATTTTAAATAAAGTGCCAAGAATGCCAAACAATATAGTAGAAAACTTAGTAGATTCTTTTAAATCATTTCAACATATATTGGCAGCAGATATTGAAAGCTTAGATGAAGTTGATGGTATTGGAGAAGTAAGAGCGAGAACAATTAAGCAATCATTAAAAAGAATGCAAGAACAATTTGTTTTTGATAATATGATTTAAGGGACGTGTCAAAATGGACATTTTTTGTTCAAAAGGGACAGACCTGACAAATTTAAATGTATCATGAGGATTTTAACAGATTCAGAAAAATAAAAGAAAGGAAAAGTGAGTTAAATGGGAAAATTTAAAAATATTATATGGATAGTTGCTTTAATTATTTTAATTGTGTTAATAGGAATTATTGGTTATGGATATTATAGAAATGCAACAATGGAAGTTACAAGACCAATAGCAACTATGGAAGTAGAAAATTTTGGAACAATTAAATTTGAATTATATCCAGAATATGCTCCAGAAACAGTAGCAAATTTTGTGACATTAGCAAATAGAGGATTTTATGATGGATTAACATTCCACAGAATTGTAAAAGACTTTATGATTCAAGGTGGAGATAAAAATGGAGATGGAACAGGAGTAGCAACAACTAAAGATTTAAAAGATGATGGTGATGATACAGAATATACTATAAAAGGTGAATTTATAGCAAATGATGTAGATAACAAGTTACAATTTGAAGAAGGTGTTGTTGCAATGGCAAGATCTGATTATACCAGTTATTCTTCAACATTAACAGAGGAATCATATAATTCAGGAAGTTCTCAATTCTTTATTATGACAGCAGAAAATACAGGATTGAATGGACAATATACTTCTTTTGGTAAAGTAATAGAAGGTATGGATATTGTACATCAAATTGAAGCTGTTGAAGTAAAAGCAGCAGATGATGCAGAAACAACAGGAAACACAGAAGTAAGTACACCAGTAAATCCACCAGTTATTACATCAATCAGAGTAGAAACAAATGGAGTGGATTATGGATTACCTGAAACATTAACACCATTTGATTATACATCATGGCTATATCAACAATATGGAATTGATCCAAGTAGTATGACAACTGTTCAATAATAAAAATATCCATAAATAAAAATGTACATAGAATTGAATAATAACAAAAAAATCGGAAAAAATAAAATAAAAATTTACAAAATGGTTGACAAGATGGGGTGAAATAGGTTAAAATAAGTAATGTGCTAATCAAAAGGTGCACGTAAACTATGGTGGATGTAGCGTAGTTGGTTAACGCGCCAGTTTGTGGCACTGGAGACCGTGGGTTCGAGTCCCATCTTCCACCCCATGTATATTGGGCTGTAGCCAAGCGGTAAGGCACCAGACTTTGACTCTGGCATGCGCTAGTTCGAATCTAGCCAGCCCAGCCAATTCTAAGAATATCAACGATTATAATAGTTGGTATTCTTTTTTTATTGAATATTAGCTTGTAATTTGAAGGAAAATATTGTAAAAGATTTTCAACCTTTCACTTAAAGGTAGAAAGGGGTGATACCAATGACAAATTCTGAACTAATTTTGCGATTAGTAGAAATGCTTTTACAACAAAAGGAAGAAACTATGAAAGCAAAAGAAGAAAAAGAATGAAGGCTAATTGTATAATACATAGCCGAAACAAGGTAGAGGTTACAGTCTACCTTGTTTTTTACACAAAAAAAGTATGTGCAGTTACAGATACACATACTTGATACCAAATGACATTTTCCGAACTAAGAATGCATTTGCTTAAGCTAACCATATATTAGCATATAAATTGGTAAAAGTCAAATTATTCTTCTAAATTTTTCAAAACATAGAAATGGTAAATTTTAAAAGTTGCCTAAAATAGGCACTTATCATTTGTGGACAAATCAAAGAAACAATGTTATAATCAAAATAATTTTTGAGAAAGTGGATATGCAATAAAAGTTAAAGAAAAAAGGAGGAAAAAATATGATAAAACATATTGTCATGTGGAAATTTAAAGAAAATGAAGATGAAAAAATGAAAGAATTTTTAGACGGACTAAATCGCTTAAAAAATATAATTCCAGAAATTAAATATATGGAAACTGGAATAAATATAAATCCAGAAAATGAGTATAATGCTATTTTAATTTCAGAATTTGAAACTATGGAAGATTTAGAAAGATACAAAAATCATCCAGAACATATTAAAGTATCAAATTTATGCAAATCAATAAGAATTGATAGACAAGCAATTGATTATGAGGTTTAAAATAATGGATTTAGAAAAAATAAAAAGTGCAAATACCCAATATTTGGGAAAAGAAATAGAATATTTTAAAGAAATCTCTTCTACACATACATATGCAAAAAAAATTACTATGCAAGAAAAACAAAATGGGAAAATCATCATAGCAGAAACGCAAACCAATGGAATAGGAACAAAAGGAAGAGCATGGTATACAGGAGAAAGTAAAAATATTGCTTTGACCATTATATTAAAACCAGAATGTGAAATTAGTAAATTAGAAGGATTAACGATAAAAATAGCAAAATGTGTGCAAAAAGCAATAGAAGAACTATACCAAATTTCTTTAGAAATAAAAGAACCAAATGATTTAATGCTAAATGGTAAAAAGATATGTGGTATTCTGACCGAAATAAATACCATATCAGAAAAGATTAATTATCTATTAATCAGTTTTGGATTTAATGTTAATGAAGATAGTTTTTCAAAAGAAACAGAAGGTATTGCAACATCTTTAAAAAAAGAATTTAGAAAAGAATTTAGCAGAGAAGATATCATAAAGAAATTTATAGAAATTTTAGAAAAGGAAATAGAATTATAGTTCTATTTCTTTTTTTTGTAAATATACATTAAAAGAAAAAGGTGTAACAAGTATTGTGAAATCAAAAGATATTAACAAATATTTTATAAATTGAAAGGAAAGGAGATTATGATATCTATCATAAAAGAGAAGTATGGAAAATTTAGATAATTCAAACAATAAAAATTTTATCAATATATTAAAGGGATTGGGAATTGCTTTTATTATCACCTTCATTTTTTTATTAATTTTATCGATTGTACTAACTTATACAAATGTTTCTGAAAATATTATCAATCCTACCATCATCATCATCACAGCACTTAGTATATTAATAGGAAGTACTATTAGTAATATAAAAATCAAAAAGAATGGATTGATAAATGGGGCAATCATAGGAGGCGTATATATTATCCTACTATATTTGTTTTCAAGTATATTTCGTATGGAATTTTCGTTAACCTTGCAATCTGTTATCATGATGATTACAGGAGCTATTTTTGGAATTTTGGGAGGGATTATAGGTGTAAATGTATCTTCTAAGTAAAAGTAGATAAAAACTTAGATTAGGTGTAGAAATTCATGATTTATATGAAAAATAGCATAAGTAAAAGCCATAGATAGAAATAATCTATGGCAATTTATTGTCTTAGACAACAAGGTTCTTGGGTACTAGGGGTGCAATCTTTGATTGCTATATAGTTATTCAACATAGTCTGTATACATTACACGATTCCAATAATTTATTAAATATTGTTTTTCTGATTTTGGCACAATATTGATTCTAATAGCAGAAAAAGGTTTATTATGTGAATAGGTGGTTTCTTCACCATCAGAAGATGCTTTTAGCCAGCCAACATTTGGAACATATACTTGATAAACGATAGAATATTCTTCACAATTTTTTAATTGCAAAGCAATACCAGAAAGTCCATATAGATTTTGAATAGCAATTTCTTTTGGAATAGGATTGTTTCCATTTAGGCAAGAATTATTAGCTGAATTATGTCCTTGACCACCGAATTGTAAGCTGAGTTTTCCTAAAAATCGTATAACATGGTCACTACGCATATCATACCAAGTAGAAGCACTAGGTGTATATCCATATTGATATATGATTTCAGAATAGTCACATAAAGCAGTTGTATTTTTACCCCAATAGGTATAATCAAATACTCGACCTTGTAAAGTATTTTTATCTATATTACCATCTAAATACATAATAAGCATTTCAGATTTGTAGTTTGTATTGTCAATGATGGTTTGTTTACCAGAAATTTTACCATTACTATCAAATTGTGATACATAATATCCGTTATAATTTGCATAATATATCATAATATTTTTTGCTTTTTTTATATTTATAAAAACTTCAGATGTATTTCCTGCATAATCTGTTATGACGATAGGATAAGAGACAGGAGAAGAAAATACTTTAGATAAAGAAGAATTGCTATTATAGAAATCCCAACCATTGATAGGTCTTAAATTTTCGTCAGAATGAATGATATATTGTGATTTTTCGTTTTCAATAGATAATTCTTTAGGAGTAGCAGAAGGAGAAATGTTATCAATAGAAATACCAGTATCAAATTTTTGAAAATCATTTTTTAGGCCAAAAGAATCTTCAATGATACCTTCTGGAAACATAACACTTAAATTTCCGTTACCAATTAAATTGGAAAGTATTAAATCATAAATTAATTCACTATTATTATTAGAAATTAAATGTATTTTCATAGATGAATGGATTGCTGTATTGTTAATAAAAACTTGTATCATATCACGATTAAAATGATTTATAGCAATATTGTTTTCTGTAATTTTTACTCTTAGGGTTATAACATGTGTATCATTAGCATATTTTTCATATCCAGAATTTGTATTAGAAACAGATAAAACATCTATTCTTGGCTTTTTATCAATCTGGATTTTCATAGCTATGAAAGAATCATCAAAAACATATTTTGAGAAACTGAATTGATAAAAAAATGGGATAAGAAATAGGAAAATGAAAAATAGAAAAATAATAATAAATTTTTTGTTCAAAAAATCCCTCCTTATATTAGTGATATTTATGAAATGCATAAAACATTTCATTTTAAATTTTTAGTTTTATTGGGAATTTAAAATTAACGAAATAAAATATTTGAATATGAATGTATACATTATATAGTGGAATAAGAAAAATGTCAACCAATTCGAGAAATGAAAGTTACTGTTTAGACTCAAAGGCTCGAAGGGCTACAAATATATCATTTTTCATACCTTGTGTGTCGCAACCACTGATGTTGAAAGATAGATTTTAAATAACAAATGAAATACTGAAAATTTTTGTCGAATTTTGCGATGAAAAGCTTAAGAAAAATGTAAAAAATAATTGACAATGGCAAAATATGGAATTATAATTTACTTACATTTTTTTCTATAATTTTTATATTAATTTTTAATTTCAAAATTATCTAATCATTATCCAGAACAAAAAATAAATAAAAAGGAGGTATGCCTATTTGAAGAAAAAGAAGATGGCTTTGCTAGTTATATGTGTGTTACTAGCGATTATATTATCTTTTATGATTGGTAAAACTTTTTCAAAATATATATCAGAAGTAAAGGGAACAGGAACAGCTGAAATTGCAAATTGGGTGTTTAAAGTAAACGGAAAAGAAGATGTTGTTCAAAATGTGAATTTATTATCTACATTTAATAATGACACTTTGATTAATAATAAAGTAGCTCCAGGGACAAGTGGAAGTTTTAATATTGTAGTAGATGCAACAGGATCTGAAGTAGGAGTAGATTATGTAATACAATTTTTAAATGAAAGTGAAAAACCACAAAACCTAATATTTATCTATGATGATAAACAATATGCAACTATACAAGAATTAGAAAAAGATTTATCAGGAACTATAAATGCAAATGATGAAAATAAAACAAGGACAGTTACAATTAATTGGGAATGGCAATATGAAACTGGTGAAAACGAAAACGAGATTCATCAAAATGATATAATTGATACAAACAATGCAAAACAATTAGAAAATTATACATTTGATATATACGTTACAGGAACACAGGTTATGCCACAATAGTTCAAGAAATATGCGAAAAATTAAAATATTATGAATATGATAAGCCCTAAAAATATATAAATTAAAACATGATAAATATAAAAATATATCAAAATATAAAATCAAATTTTAGAAATCAAGAATTAAAAATTGAAATCCACATTAATCCTCGAAATATAAATTATAGAGAAATATGTACAAACAAAAGAACAATAATAAAAAGTAAATCATAAAATATTTAGCAGAATACATAATCTTTGTGATTCATTAAGAGGACAAGTTCCTCTTAATGAATATATAAATAGGAGAGGAGAAAGAAAATTTGAATTTAAACTTTATTAAAAAACCCAAAAAGCTAGTACTAAAAAATCTAAAAAAAGACCAAAGAAAACATAGAAGTAAAAAACAAGAAATCCTTATTATTTGTAGTATACTTATCATTGGAATTACATTTTTCTCAGGAGTAAGTGTTGGAAAAGCGGTATATAATACCAAGATAAAAAATAATACACAAATTGCGAAACCAGTTTTAGAAGTGGAAAAAGGTTCAGAAATTATCATAACAGAAGATAATAAAAAAGGAGAATATACATTTACAGTAAAAAATTACAATCAAGCAGAAGAAATATCACAAGTAGATTTAACATATTATATTGAAATATTAGAAAATGAGTTAGATGATTCTATTCAATATGAATTATATAAAGATAATGAACAATTACAATTGAAAGAAAATAGAACAGAAGAAATGACATTTCATAAGGATTTAAAAGAGGAACAACAGTATATATTAAAAGTAACATATGATGATAGTAAAAACACAATAGAAGATATTATGCAAGATATACAAATAAAAGTATATTCTGAACAATTGAAAGTATAGGTGAGAAAATGCAAAAAAGAAAGAAACGATATATTATTGGGATTACTATTTTTGTATGTTTCATTTTCTTTTTGATGAATTGTAAGAAATATGATTTCTTACAAGAAGATTTATTATTTTTTCAATTTTTAAATTCTAAAAATCAATCAGGAAATATAGCAAATACAAAGAATGAAGATATTGAACAAATAAGAAAAGAAAAAAACAAAACAATTTACTTTCAAGTACGATATCAAAATACCCAAATGAAGACTTTAAATCTAACGGAGACTGTAGATAATAAAACATTAGTATATGAAAAAATAGCACCAGGGACAAGTGGCAGATTTGATATCTTATTAAATAGTAATCAAAATATAAATTATAAAATTGAGTTTAAAAGTGAGAACGAAAAGCCTAATAATTTACAATTTTATACTAAAGAAGAAGGAAAAAGATATGATACTTTAGAAGAATTAGGAAAAAATTTAACAGGTGAAATCTTAGAAAATGAAGGAAAAACAATACCTGTTTATTGGAAATGGGAATATGAAACAAATCAAGAGCAGAATAAACAAGATACACTAGAAGCAAAAAAAATTAGAGAATATCATTTCTTAATATATGTACAAGGATATTAGTTACGGTTCAGACTAAAAATATGTTTAGTCTGCTCTGTAACGAATATTAGATGTGTTCTAACAAATTCAATAAAAATACTTGTAAAAATACAAGAAAAACTATATAATATAAATAGATATTGGGGTATCGCCAAGCGGTAAGGCATCGGACTCTGACTCCGACATTCCTGTGTTCGAATCACAGTACCCCAGCCAATTAAGTATTATATGAACACAAGATATTTGTTCATATTGGGGGAATAATGCCCAGCAAGTAAGTTCAAAGAAGAGGTTTGATGTAAACTGTTCACTGTAACAGCTGAAACTTAACAGTGGACAGTAATTTCAACCCAAAACGATGGAGGAACAAAGGATGAAAAAAAATAATTCTGGTATTACATTGGTTAGTTTAGTCATTACGATTATTGTATTATTAATATTATCATCAATAGCAGTATACAGTGGAGTAAGTACAATACGTTCAACAAGACTAACTAAATTTACAACAGAATTGAAAATGATGCAACAAAAAGTAAATGAACTATATGATTGTTATACCAACAATAAATCTGTAACTGTAAATGGAACAGAATATGTTGGATCAGATATACAAAATATTGGCCAAAACCCAGAAGGGATTTTTAATACAAATCGATTAGAAGAAATTTTTTCAGAAGATGGTTCAGGCATTACAGATAGAACAGGATATATGTATTATGATACAGAAACAATAACAGCATTGGGTTTGGATAATATGGAATATGAGTTTTTTGTAAATGTTGCCAAAAGAAGTGTGGTTAGTATCGAGGGATTTAATGATTATGGAAAAATGTATTATACATTAGACCAAGTACCAAATGGAGTATATAATGTGGAATATAATCCTACAGTAGGTGTACCAACATTTGATGCAAGTTATGAGAAAATAGGAGATAATCAATGGAGAATAACCATTTCAAATATTCAATATAATGGATATATTACTAAATGGGATGTAAAATATCAAATAGAAGGACAGACGAATTGGAATACATCAGAAGATTTGAGCTTTGTTGTAAACAAAAATGGGATATACAAAATAAAAATAGTGAAAGAAACAATTGAATCTTTAGAACAAACAATAAAAGTAGGATTCGGAGAAAAAACTTATACTTATCAAGATAAAAATGGAGATGAAGCTACAATACCAAAAGGTTTTGAAGTATCAGAGGATAAGAATGAACAAACGATTGATGACGGTTTAGTGATAAAAGATGAAAAAGGAAATGAGTTTGTATGGATACCAGTAGAGCCAATAGTAGATTTTTCAGACGAGTTTGATTATAGAAAGAAATATATAAAAGGAGAAGATGTTGAATACGCAGAATATTATAATGTAAATACTATACTATATCAAAATTACAGTAATGAAGACTTAGAAACAGTGTTAAAGACAGTGTCAGAAAAATTTAATAGTGGAGAGATACCAAATACTAGTGAAGAAATAGCAAAATTACGAGAAATGTATATAGAAACAGGGGAAGAAACATATATGAGTACTTTTTCATTTGCTATTTATAAATATATTACTGAAGGATTAGGAATGATGTTGGATTCATCAAATGATTTTGCTACTCAGGAAATTATGACTGTTATAGAACAATCAGCAAATCAAATTGCAAATTATTATCCAATACCAGAAGTAAGTTCAAAAGAAGAAGAAGAAATGTGGATTGAAAATATGGTTTCCACAGAGGGAATACCTATTCATGAATGTACAGATTTTGATATAGTTCTATATTCTTTATATAATCCTATTGGTGAAGAAAAAACATCGCAAAGAGAAAAAATGTATGAAAGTGTAGAAAAATATAAAGGATTTTATGTGGCAAGATATGAAAGAGGGGAAAATGCAATATCTCAAAAAGATCAAATACCTTTATTTAGCGACCAATCATCAGTAGAACAACTGAAAGATTTAGTTAATTTGTATCCAGAAAATAGTAATGAATATGGAGTGGCAAGTACAGGAATCTATGGAGCACAATGGAATGCAATAATAGAATTTTTAGGAGATGTCAATAATTCTAATACAGGAGAAAAATATATATACAATTCAGAAGGTATGGCAAATTATCCATTTTCTACAGAAGAAGACAATACCGCTTTAACGAAACAAGATTTAGAAAAAGTAAAAACAGGAAAATATCAAGTAAAAAATATATATGATTTGGCAGGGAATGTAGCAGAAGCTAGATTAACACAATATGGTGTAGAAGAATCTCAATCTAGTTATATTTGTTCAGGAGGATTGGCAACTGTTCAGAACACATATAAAACAACACATTATAAGAATGAAATTTTTGATAATAAGGCATATATGTCTAAGGAAAATAAGGTTAATTTTAGAGTGGCATTATATATAAAAAATTGATAGAGAGGTATTTCAAAATGATATATAGGTAACTTTTCGAGCCTTTGAGTTTGAACAGTAACGATAAGAAAACAAAGGAGAACTAAAAAATCTAGTTCTTCTTTACTTTTTGTTATTTTTAAGATATAATATACAAAGATAATTAATGAACAATAAAGAAAGAGGAGATAATATGCAAGAAAACCAAAATAAAGCAAATGAAAATCAAACAGAAGAATTGGATATCAATCATTTAATGCAGATAAGAAGAGATAAATTAACAGAACTACAAGCACAAGGGAAAAATCCATTTGAAATTACAAAATTCAATAGAACAAATACAGCAGGAGAAATCAAAGCTAATTATGAAAAATTTGAACAAAAAGATGTAACAGTTGCTGGAAGAATTATTGCAAAAAGAATTATGGGAAAAGCATCATTTTGTACGATTCAAGATAGTGATGAAAAAATTCAAAGTTATGTTAGTATCAATGATTTAGGAGAAGAAAGCTATAAAGCATTTAAAACATTTGATATAGGAGATATCATTGGAATAACTGGTTTTGTATTTAAAACAAGAACAGAAGAAATCTCTGTACATGCAAAAGAAGTGACATTACTTACAAAATCTTTAAGACCATTGCCAGAAAAATTCCATGGATTAAAAGATATGGACTTAAGATATCGTCAAAGATATGTTGATTTAATCATGAATCCAGAAGTAAAAGAAACATTTATCTTAAGAAGTAAAATTCTAAAAGAAATTAGAAAATTTATGGATGAGCATGGTTATATGGAAGTAGAAACACCAATGCTTACGACAGTAGCAACAGGTGATGCTGCAAGACCATTTATCACACACCATAATACATTAGACTTACAAATGTATTTAAGAATCGCACCAGAATTAAATCTAAAAAGATTAATTGTTGGTGGATTTGATAAAGTATTTGAAATTGGTAAGAACTTTAGAAATGAAGGAATGGATATTAAACACAATCCAGAATTTACCAATATGGAATTTTATTCAGCTTATGAAGATTATCATGATATGATGAATCTATCAGAACAATTAATTTCAACTGTAGCAAAGAACACATTAGGAACAACAAACATCACATATCAAGGACAAGAAATCGATTTGGCTCCAGGTTGGAAGAAAATTACTATGATAGATGCCATAAAAGAAGTAACAGGTGTTGATTTTAATACAATTAATACAGATGAAGAAGCACAAGCTTTAGCAAAAGAAAAAGGTGTTGAATATGAAGAAATCAAAAATACAAGAGGACATATTATAAACGAATTTTTCGAAACGTTTGTAGAAGAAACCTTAATACAACCAACATTTATCATGGATTATCCAGTGGAAGTATCTCCACTTACAAAAAGAAAGAAAGAAGATCCAAGATTGGTTGAAAGATTTGAATTATTTATCGGAGGCAGAGAATATGGAAATGCTTATTCAGAATTAAATGATCCAATCGACCAATATGAAAGATTTTTAAAACAAGTAGAAGCTAAAGAAAAAGGTGATGAAGAAGCTGGTGGAATGGATGAAGATTTCGTAAATGCACTAGAAATTGGATTACCTCCAACAGGTGGAATGGGAATTGGATTAGATAGATTAATTATGTTATTAACAGACTCTGCTTCTATAAGAGATGTATTGTTTTTCCCAACAATGAAACCATTAAACTAGAACATTAGCAAAATTTCAATAAGTCTAAATGAGATTTTAAAAGTACTTAATGAGTATGAGAGTATATCTAACCAAAAAAAGTGGGGTAGGAAAACTACCACCACTTTTTTATTGAATAGAAAAATCAATTTGTCCTATGAGACATATAGAAAGTTTATAGTTTTGGCTCTTTAAATAAGCCAAATATTTAACTATTAGTTGTTGAAGTACTTTTTTGTAACGAGATAAACAATAATACGATTGCAATACCTACAATAATATGTGATATTCCTGCTATTCCTGAAATTGCATGAGAGGAACTGCTTGAAAGATTAATGGCAAGTACCTGTGTAATCCCTCTTACTAAAAACATGATAGTCATAAAAGAAAATTACTCTTTTACAATATAGTAAAATATATTATGATAAAAGTCAATGATTATCTATATAAAGTAATTTTACAATTTATGCGTATTGTCTTTTGTAAAATATAAGTATAAAGAATAATTTTAAAGAAAGATAAGTATGAAGAGTTTGACAAATTGAAAAACAAAAGATACTAGAAATGATTGAAAATTTTTTAGATATATGATAAAATTCACAAAGATATTAAAAATATCTTATAAAAAAATAGTTTAGACTAAAAGAAAATAACTAAATAAAGTCAAAAGGGGAAGATAGGAGTAAATATGTTTAATTTTTCATTTGACAAAAGAATCATTTATATGATATTAGGAATCATGGTACTATCTATGGTTGTACAATATTTGGCAAATCCAGGAATGTTATTTTCACTATTAATTAGTGTACCAGGTGTATTAATTGCCATTACATTTCATGAATTTGCACATGCATTTGTAGCAGATAGATTGGGAGATGATACAGCAAGAAGAGAAGGTAGGTTAAGTCTAAATCCATTTGACCATCTAGACCCAATTGGAACTGTATTATTACTATTTGCAGGATTTGGTTGGGGAAAACCAGTTCATGTAAATCCAAGAAATTATACAAGGAAAATGTCTATGGAAAAAGGAGAAGCATTAGTTTCTATTGCAGGACCTGTTATGAACTTTTTACTTGCCATTGTTTTTGCAATTGTATATTATGGAATTTATAAATTTGCAGATGCTTCATTTCTATTGTCTACAATGGGTGGAATTGTTATGAATATAATTGCTTTAACAGTGTCAATCAATGTAGGATTAGGCTTGTTTAACTTAATTCCATTACCACCATTAGATGGTTCAAAAGTCATTATGCCATTTTTACCATATAATGCAAAACAATGGTTTATGAATAATGAACAAATCTTCTATATTGTATTTGTTGTATTATGGATAACTGGTTTAACATCTTATATCATTTCTCCAGGAATTGAAGCAGTAAGTGGATGGATATCTAATCTGGCGATGCTTATCTGGGGATTATAAGTATATATATAATATAAAAAGGAAGAAAGCTAGAAATTAAATCTCAGCAATCTTCCTTTTTCGATTAATTAAAAATTCTTCGGCATGAGTTTTATATAATTCATGTTATTTTAATAGTTGCAGAAAAGTAGGAGATTATACTGCAAATTCTTCGATTGACAATCCTTCTTGAAGAAAAAGACAATATGTTCACATAATATTATAGATACTTAATAAAGGTGTCACGAATCTTTACTTATTTATGAAAAAATGATATAATTAGCACGAAAAAAAAGAGAAAACATGAAACAAATATGAGGAAAAATGAATAGAAGTATCTATAAAATTTTATGGAGGGAAGATGAAAGATATATATACATTAGGAATTGAATCAAGTTGTGATGAAACATCAGTAGCAGTTGTAAAAAATGGTAGAGAAATATTATCAAATATTATAGACACACAAATACCAATTCATGAAAAATATGGAGGTGTTGTGCCAGAAATTGCATCTAGAAATCATATTGAAGCCATTTCTAGAGTAACCCAAAAAGCATTAGAAGAGGCAAAAATGACATTAGAACAAATAGATGCCGTTACACCAACATATGGACCAGGGCTAGTTGGTGCTTTATTAGTAGGATTATCTTATGCAAAAGCATTAAGTTTTGCAATCAATAAACCATTAGTTGGTGTCAATCACATCCAAGGACACATTGCAGCAAATTATATAACTTATAAAGAGTTAAAGCCACCATTTTTATGTGTGATGATGTCAGGTGGCAATACACAAATTATACATGTAAAAGATTATACAGAATTTGAAGTTTTAGGAAAAACAAGAGATGATGCTATTGGAGAAGCATTTGACAAAGTAGCAAGAGTTGTAGGCTTGGGATATCCTGGAGGACCTAAAGTAGATAAATTGGCACAAGAGGGAAAACCAACTATAGACCTACCAAAAACACATTTCGAAAATATGGATTTTAGTTTTAGTGGAATCAAAACAGCTGTGATTAATTTACATCATAAAAATCCAGAAATCAATAAAGCAGATTTATGTGCAAGTTTTGAAAAAACAGTAACAGAAATATTAATAGAAAATGTAAATAGAGCGATACAATTAACAGGAATAAAAACAATCGCATTAGCTGGCGGTGTATCAGCCAATAGTTATATCAGAAAAGCATTTATGGATTTAAAACAAGAAGGCATGGAAATATATATGCCAGACTTAAAACTATGTACAGATAATGCAGCCATGATTGCATCAGCCGGATATTATAACTATATGCAAGGAAAAAGAGATACATTGGACTTAAATGCAATACCAAATTTAAAATTGTAAGAAGTTGAATTTTGTTGTATATGAAAAAATCCACATAAGGTCAAGATAAAATCCGATTTTTTCTATACGATAAACATATTCATTAGAATGGAGTAAATACATGTCAATATATACAATCGGAGACCTTCATTTATCCTTTAATGAAGATAAACCAATGAGTGTTTTCGGAGAAAATTGGGAAGGATATGAAGAAAAAGTAAAAGAAAATTGGATAAGCCTGGTAACAAAAAATGATTTAGTCATATTACCAGGAGATTTTTCATGGTCAATGTACTTAAAAGACACATATAAAGATTTTGAATATATAAATTCTCTACCAGGTAAAAAGCTATTATTAAAAGGAAATCATGATTATTGGTGGTCAACAGTTAATAGTATGAGAAATTATATAAAAGAAAATGACTTTAAAGATATTGACTTTATATACAATAATGCATATACATTTGACAATAAAATCATAGTAGGAACAAGAGGGTGGTCTTTTGGGGACGATGTAGAAAGCAAAAAAATGATTCAAAGAGAAGTGGCAAGACTAGAATTATCCATAAAAAATGGACTAGAAAATTATGGAGAAGATAAGGAAATCATAGCATTTTTACATTATCCACCAATTATTAATCAAAATATACAAAAAAATGAAACGAATGAATTTATTAGAATGTTAAAAAAATATGAAATAAAAAAATGTTATTATGGACATTTACATAGTATGGCAATAAAAGAAGCAGTAGAAGGAGAACATTTTGGAATTGATTTTAAATTAGTGAGTGCAGATGCAACTCAATTTAATTTAGTAAAAGTAGAGTAATTAATTGGTTGCCAAAGGGGACGGGTTAAATTGGCAACGATTCGTCTGTCTCCAAAATCCTTCGAAAATGTCTATTGACAAAAAAATAAGGAATTGATAATATATACATATAATGGGGGGAAGTATGAATATATATCCAGATGCATATTTTAAAAGAGTAGAAGATATAAATATTGAGTTTTTGAATAAAAATAAAATAAAAGCATTATTATTGGATGTAGATAATACATTAGTAGACCATACCAAAAAGATGGCAGAAAGTGTCATAAAATGGGTAAAAGAATTAAAAGGTCAAGGTGTAAAATTATATATATTATCCAATACAAATGATAAAGAAAAAATCGAAAATATTGTAAAAAAAATAGATATACCATATCAATATTTTGCAATGAAACCACTAAAAAAAGGGTTTAAGAAAGCAAAAAAAGAGTTGGGAGAAAAAAGTGAAAATATAGCCATTGTAGGAGACCAAATATTTACTGATGTGATTGGCGGAAAAAGATGTAATATGTATACAATATTAGTAGAACCAATAAAAGAAAAAGATTTTTGGTATACGGCATGGAAAAGGCCAATAGAGAATAAAATTAAAAATAAAATAAAACAAAGCAAACAAGTATGAAATAGGCATACAATACAATTAAAACAAGCAAGTATAAAATAGACATACAATACAATAAAAAAAGC
Source organism: uncultured Eubacteriales bacterium (assembly GCA_949288175.1). Classification (GTDB taxonomy): domain Bacteria; phylum Bacillota; class Clostridia; order TANB77; family CAG-508; genus CAG-269. Next base: position 79,260 of record CASEIV010000001.1, read on the forward strand.
AAATGAAAAAATAAAATGACAATATGAAACATATGGAAAAAGAATAAAAAGGAGAAGAGAATGTATTATAATGATGTACATATAGGATACTACTTAGCAGTTGCAATATTAGGTTTATTTGTAGGTCAATTGGTTGATTGGGCAAATAAACGATTACCAGAATATAAAAAGTTTTTATCATTAGATATATTTAAAGAATATAAGAGAAATTTTAAACCAAACTATATATTGATGTTATTAACATCCGCAATTTATGTGAGTTTAGTGTATACATTAGGAATAAAAGATACGTTAATTGCGAATTTAGATTTAATAAAATTTTTGATTTTGACACCAATGTTGTTATCTGCATTTGTTATAGATTATAAATATCAAATCATACCTAATAGATTGAATCTAACCATATTTGAAATTGGATTACTATTTGCATTTATATATGGGGTATCAGATGTGGCAATTACTTTAAATATGTTATTAGGAATGTTAGCAGGCGCAGGAATCTTTTTATTAATTACATTAGTAGGTGGAATATTTTATGGAAAAGAAGCCATGGGATTTGGTGATGTTAAATTAATGGGGGCATTAGGACTATTTTTTGGATTGTCGAATATTGTAGTCATTACATTAATATCTTTCTTGATAGGTGCAATTTTAAGTGTAGGATTGTTAATTACAAAAGTAAAGAAAACAGATGAATATATACCTTTTGGACCATTTATTGTCATAGCAGCATTTATCAGTATGTATATACCATTTGAAACAATAAAATTTGTATTAATGAAAATATTTACACTAGGAATGTATAACTAAATGTCCAATTGGGGACGTTTCTGTTTGGGACGTTTTGATATACTAGAAAAATACATTTCCTAAAATATAAAAAAATATGGAAAAATAAGAGGGGATGATAACATGAATCCTAAATTACAATGGTTAAGAAATAAAATGTCTAGTTTAGATTTACAAGGATTAATTATATCTAATCCAATTAATATCAAATATTTAACGAATATAGAGGCAGAAGGAATATTATTATTAACTAGAAAAGAAAATATTTATATAACAGATGCAAGATATATAGAACATGTCCATAGCATATTAACATTATATGATGAAATTATTGTCTATGATATGAATGATGTGTCAAAAGAAGACTATGAAAATTTCTTTATGTTTTGTGAAAATGTTGGATTTGAAGAACATTATGTTACATATGCACAATATAAAGAATATATCAGAAGATATAAAATTAATAGTTTAGTAGAGACTGAGAATATCATAGAAAAGCAAAGAATGATAAAAGATGAAGAAGAAATTAGTAATATTCGAAAAGCATGTGAAATTACAGATAATTGTTTCTCATATATGTTAGATTATATCAAACCAGGTATGACAGAAAAACAAATTGCGAATGAAATTGAAGAATATTACAAACAAAGAACAGATGGCTTATCTTTTGATACGATTGTGGCATCAGGTGAGAATACTTCAAAACCACATGCCATTCCAACAGATAGAAAGATACAAGATGTAGATATTATAACCATTGATATGGGATGTAAAGTAAATGGATATTGCTCAGATATGACAAGAACCTTTTTTGTTGGAAAAGTTCCAGAATATGTAAAACCAGTTTATGATTTAGTTTTAAAAAATCAAACACAAACAGCAAAGGATTTTAAAGATGGAGCAAGTACAAGATTGTTAGCAAAAATGGTAGAAAATGATTTTAAGTTAAATAGATATGATTTAATTCATAGTTTAGGTCATGGGGTAGGAATGGAAATACATGAAGCACCTTATATTAGTTATAAGTCAGATACATTACTAAAAGAAAATATGGTTGTAACCAATGAACCAGGTATCTATATTCCAGGAAAATTTGGAGTAAGAATAGAAGATACAGTACAAATTACAAAATTTGGTTGTATAAGTTTAACCAATTCTGAGAAAAATTATATTGTAATATGAGAACGTTACACTTCAGTCTAAGATATATGTTTATTATTTTTTACATCTTGTGTGTCGCAATCACTTATGTTGAAAGATAAATCTTTCAACGAATGAAGATTGCTCCAATCGCACTCACTTTGTTCGTTTGGTCGCTTACGCGATATTGCAAAATAATAAACATATATCTTAGACTGAACCGTAACAATAAAAAAGCAAAATGGCTTAAAATCAGCAAAATGCTTGATTTTTATTGGAAAATGTAGTAAAATATATAAAGTTTGTAATAGTATTTGAAAAATGAAAGGAGAAATGAAAATGGCATCAGTATATTCAGCAGGAGATTTTAGAAATGGAACAACATTCGAAATGGAGGGAAATGTATATAGAATCGTAGAATTTCAACATGTTAAACCAGGAAAAGGTTCTGCATTTGTAAGAACAAAATTAAAAAATGTTATCACAGGTGCGACATTAGAAAAAACATTTAACCCATCAGATAAATTCCCAGCTGCACAAATAGAAAAGAAAGCAATGCAATATTTATATAATGATGGTGGTTTATACTATTTCATGGATAATGAAACATATGATCAAATACCACTAAATGAAGAACAAATTGGTGATTGTTTAAAATATTTAAAAGAAAATATGGAAGTAACTATTCTTTCATATAAAGGAAATGTATTTGCAGTTGAACCACCAATATTTGTTGAATTAGAAGTTACATATACTGAACCTGGATTTAGTGGAAATACAACAACAACATCAGGAAAACCAGCAAAATTAGAAACAGGTTTAGAAATTCAAGTACCATTATTCGTTGAAATTGGAGATATCTTAAGAATAGATACCAGAACAGGCGAATATATGGAAAGAGTATAGAAAGGTGAATCTTAATGGCTAAACTAAGAGAAGAATATAATAACTTTTTAAAGGATATTGAAAAGAATTTAAAAAATAAAGAAGATTTAGAATATGTAAAAGTCAGATTTTCAATGTTTGTTGATAAAGTCATTGACGAAATGGATATGCTTGTAAATTATAAAACACAGAAAATGAATGAATTGGAGCAAAAACAAAAAGAAATTGATGATAAAATGAGTAAAATGCAACAGATTATTGATAATATTGAAAAAGATATTTATTCTGATGAAGGTTTTGACTTTGAAATCATTTGTCCATATTGTGATAATCAATTTGTGATAGATGTTGATGAAGACAAAACAGAAGTAGAATGTCCTGTTTGCAATAATATTATTGAATTAGATTGGTCAGGAGATGTAGAAGAAGATTCAAATTGTAATGGAAGTTGTTCAGGTTGTCATGGTTGTGATGATGAGCCAGAAGAACAACAAGAAGATGAAAAACAATCAATGCAAAGTGAAGATAAAAAAGCAAATAAAGAAGAAAATAATGATGATGATATGTAACATAAAGCCACAAAAAGTGCCACAGATGACGTTCCATCGTGGCACTTTTTTTATTTATGCCAAAGGACTTACTTCAAATTTAATATTAAAATCAGTAAAATCATCCAATGAATTTTTTTCTAAACAAGATAAATAATGTTCTAATTGTTCTTGTGTCTTGCAACCAGCAATAATTACTGGGTTTAGCTCGTAACGAAACATCATATCAATTGCAAATTTAAAGGCATCAATCACAGATTTAGACTCTCTATCTCGGATTAAAGAATATGCTTCTCTAAATCTGGCAACAACAGGATGTTTCATGTAATAGTCTAAAGATAAAACAAATTCTTTATTAACGACATCTTCAAAAGAAGTATAAGAATCAGGATATTGTTCCAAATATAAAGCAATTTCTTGCTTGGTATAAGGAAGAAATACTTTTTTGCTTTTCTCAGAGACGCGTAAAGTATGATTCTCTTCAAAATTTTCAGATATATTGGCAACAGTAGATTTTGTAAAATTTGATAAGGAATCTGTATCAGATTCTAAACTATTATCAGAAGATGGAATATCTGTATTAACAGATAGATGCTCATTTTCTGAGGATGTCGTTTTATCTATAACATTTTTATAATGATTAAGTTTCATTTCTGTGTCAAAACTTGCTAGATATTTTTTGACAATATTCTTCTGAAAAAAAGTATCTATTTTAATATCATTTAACAAAATTTTTGATCTGACATCTTCGTTTTTTGTAGAAAATGTATTGATTTCGTCTTTCAAATTTTGAACCTTAGTAGAGTATATTTCTTGGTTATCTGGATGTTCTTCAATTTGAATGAGTAATTTCACAATCTCATTTAATATATGAGAGGAATCTTGTTTTAAATCTTGTATAACACTGATATTGTTATTAATTCTTTCAAAGATTTCTTGAACTTCTGAAAGCAATGCTAAAAAATCAGAATGAGTTTCATCATTATGTATATCCGAGATGGAATTATGTAGGTTATTAATAAAATTAACAATAATATCTCGTGTCCTAGTTTCTTTTGAAACAATTTCATCCAATTTTTGATTTTCTAAATTCGCATTATTAATAAAAGCAAATTCATTTGAAGTAAAATAATTATTTAAAAAATCAAGATTATAAGAGGTTACGGTATTCATAGACAAAATCTCCCTTTTATCAAATTTATATATATACAGTATAACATAAAAAAAGTTAAAAACCATTACAAACGCATAACAATCAGATGACAAAAACATACATAATGTAACAAAAATGTCATAAAAATGACAAGAGACTGAAATGGAATATGAGGAAGAAATATTGTAGAATATAATAGAGAATAAAGTAGGAGGAATTTGCAATGAAAAAAACAAAAAAAAGTCATGTAATTATTGTACTAATAGTGCTACTATTAGCTTTAGCTATAGGTTATGCAGCCTTTAGTTCAACATTAACAATTAATGGTACAGCCACAGGAACAGGAACATGGGATGTGAAATTCAAAAGTGCAACTTTAAAAAATGCAGAAGGAGAAACTGACTCAAGCCATGGTACAGCAACAATAAGTGGCTCAAATAGTGAAACCATTACAGCAACAATCAATTTAGCATACCCAGGAGATGGTGTCATCTTAGAGGCAGTTGTTGTTAATAATGGGAATACACCAGCTAAATTAGTAGACAACTTGAGAATCGATGGACCAGAGTCTGCAGATGTAGAGGTTATACAAAGTTCAGCTGGACCAACTGCTGATGAAGAACTACCAGCAGGTGGAACATGTACAGCTCAATTTGCCATTAAATGGAAAGCAGATTCTACAGCAACAGATTTAGGTGAGCAAACATTTACCATTACATATGAATATGAGCAAAACACGGAAGAAGTTGTTTTGAATCCAACTCATACAGATGCTTAAATAATTAATTCTATAGCAATATAATATAAAGAGGAAAAATATGCAAAAATCAAAGAATGCAACAATTGTTATTATGATAATTATACTCTTATTTGGACTCTTAGGGAGTATAAAACTGATAAGAGATATCAATGTCATATATTTATATATCATTCATCCAATATTTTGGATAGGACTTTCCATATTATTGCATTATGCATTAGGTAAAAACATAGAAAACAGAAAATTAAAAAAGCCAATTATGGAATATACAATCATTGCAACATTAGTATATATTCTTGTATATATGTTATCTGGATTATTTGTAACCTTTGGGAAAAATCCATATAATACAACACCAATTGGTTTACTGCATAATTTATGGATATTTGGGACAATACTAATAGCAAAGGAATATGTAAGATATAAATTAATTAATAATGTATATGAAAAAGACAAAACTAAAATGGTAATGATAATTACTGTTATATATGTGATAATAGATATAGAAATCACTAGATTTATAGGTGCAAATATAACAGTATTTTCTGTTGTAAAATATGGAATACAAATAGTCATGCCGAATATAGCAAAAAATGTATTATTTTCATACATAGCTATCAATGGAAATTACATGGCTTCAATGATATATCAATTGACTACAAATTTATATTTTTGGATATCACCAATCTTACCAAATGCACCATGGATAATGACAGCCATTATAGATATCACGATACCAGTCATATTATTTTTATATATACGATTTGTAAAAAACAAATTAAACATATTAAGGAATAAAGAAAATATCATTAATTCTGATCCGAGAAATATCATTCCACTGGTAGTGGCAATTATTTTAGCTATCTGGTTTGCCATAGGAATATTTCCCATAAAGCCAGTTGCTATTGCATCAGGAAGTATGGAGCCAGAACTATATATAGGAGATGTGGCAATGATACAAAAATGTAACGCAAATGATGTAAATGTTGGTGATATCATTGAATATCAAATGGATGGATATACAATTATCCATAGAATAGTAGAAAAAATACAAAGAAAGGGAGAATTTTATTTTATAACAAAAGGAGATAGTAATAATTCAGAAGATATAGAAGAAGTTAGAGAAAATCAACTGATTGGGAAGGTCATATTTAAAATAAGATATTTAGGTTATCCAGCTATATGGTTACATATTGTGGAAGGAAATGAGCAAATGATAGAAGTAGAAACAGGAAATCCTAGGAACGCAAATAAATAGACAAAGGAGAAAGGAGGTAAATATGAGAACAAAACAAAAAAATAGAATACGTAAATCGACAAAATACATTGGCACTATTATTTCGATTGTTCTTTTAGTTACCTCTTTTATTAGCCTTATGAAGAATGTATCCAATGAAAATATAAAAATAAAAACAAAAGAAATATATAATTACACAAACAAATTTAATTATGATTATCATGTAAACTTAAGTGATAATCCATATATTAAACAAGATGATAAAAGGGATGAATCCATCGTTTATGTAACAGATTTAATTGATACAACAGATGTAACGTTAAATTATGAATATGTTGCAGACAAAGAATCTAGCTTGACATATACATATTCTATAATCGGAAAATTACAGGTAGTTTACACAAGAGATGGAGAAGAACAAAAAATAATCGATGAAGAAGAAACCATTTTAGAAGAACAAACCAAAGAAATTTCAGGAAAAACCATTAACATTACCGAAACATTAAATCTGGATCTAAAAGATAAAAATAATTTATTAAAAGAATTTGAACAAGAATTAGGAATGTCGATATCTGCGAAATATACAGTAATTTTAAAAGTAAAAGTGCAAACAGATATAGAAGAAAATCCGATAGAAGTAAGTTATGAACCAACTATTCAAATTGATTTAGGTAAAAAAACAACAAAAATTACAGGAGAAAATAATAAAGAAGATAAACAATTTATATCTGATGAGTACCAAGTAAATGGTAAAAGAAATATAGGTATTATTGTATTAGATGTAATATTCATGATAGTATCAATTGGCATATTGAGATATATGATGAAGACAAAAGTAGCAAATAGGGTTAAAAATGAATTTAGACAAGAATTAAATAGAATATTAAAAATTTGCCAAGACAAAATTGTTCAAATTAGTTCAAAACCACATGATTTACCAGAAAATGTTGTATATGTTAAAGACTTTGGAGAAATCTTTAAAGTTTCAGAAGAATTATTTAAACCAATTTTATATTATTTTGACAATGAAAAACAAGAGGCTTGGTTTAGTGTCATGACAGGTGGAACAACCTATCGATATATTTTAAAGGGATGATGTATATTTCTCAAATAGATAAGTACAAAGTTGCAATAATGCCTTTGTACTTGTTTAGCATATGTAGTAACTAAGAAGCTAAAAGTAAAAATATTTGTAAATTAATATGGAAAATTATACGAGGAGGTGGACAATGAAATATAAAATAAAAAGAAAAAAAAGAACAATCAAAGTAAGTTATGTATGTTTGATTTTATTGGTCATCCTTGTATTAATGTCTACCTCGTATTCTTTATGGCAAACGAATTTATATATTGATGGGACAGTAGACATCAATTATGTAGAGCCAGAGCTAGCAGTAGAAGTAGTAAAACCAGATAGTAATTCTGATAGATTGTCTACAAATACCAGTTTTGTATCAGTTGGAGTACTATATAGAGTTTTTGAAGTATTAGGTGATGAATATGAAAATAATAATACAGTGGTTACAAAACTTGAAAATGCTAATAAAGTATTATGGATAGGGAGTTTTAATAAAGATGTAACATTTACTTTTACAATTCAGAATATTTCAGGATTTACATTTACTGATGGAAATGTTATGGTGGAAGAATATGATCCAGATGGAAGAATAAACCCAACAAATGCGACATTATCTACAACAGTAAATAATGGAGATAGTGTAACATTAACAGCAGAAGTTACATTTGATGCAAAAAATGATATCACTATCGGAAGTTATGTGAATTATAAAATAAGTTTTTTATGTGATGGCACAAGAAGGTATTATAATTATAAAATATTAATAAGTGGGTAATCAGTTAAAATACATATTAGAATAAGAAATAGAATATTTAGAAAAAATCTAATGGATTTTGATAATTACCATCTATTCGTATCCCTAAATGTAGATGGGTTCCAGTTGTGGCTCCATTGGTAGGTTTACCAGTAGAATCTGAATAGAGATTACCTTTTACACCATAAACATATTTCGGGCCAACATAACCAATCACTTGACCTTGTTTTACGATATCTCCAACTTTTACAATGTAATTTGGAGAACAATGACAATAGGTAACTTTGTAATTATCAAAAGAAAGGGTTATGGTATATCCACCAGCGCCTAAAAATTGCGTAAAGGTAATTTCACCATCAGCCACTGCAATTAATTTTGTTCCTTCAGGTGCAGGAATATCAATACCAGAATGAGAAGAAGAGGCACCAGATGTTGGAGAAACTCTTTTTCCAAAGTAGGAACTGATTCTTGTATATCCAGGAATTGGCCAAACGAAACCATCTGGATTAATGGAAATAATTTCAGAGTCTAAATTATTTTCATAATAAACACCATTTGAACTTATCATGGGACTAAAAAAGATGGTAATAAACAAAATCAAAAAAATAAGTATGTAAATAAAAGATTTTATATGATGAAAAATAAAAATCACCTCACTTAAACTGAAAATATTAAAATTTACTTATTGAAAAGTAGGAGAAAGAATAAAAATAAACTAAATCTATAAAATTAAATAAAATTTGAAATAAAAATATTATTTACTAAATAAATCAGAATGCGAACCAGTTCTAAAAGCAGTTAATATTAAATTTTCTTTGTCTATGGAATATATTAAAAGCCAATCAGGTTGTATATGACATTCTCGATATCCGTTTGTAATTACCGAGCAAATAGTGATCTTTATATTGGTTCGGTAAGGGAATATTATTTGCTAACATTTCTACAACCTGATGCAACAAGTTCATATCTAAACCACGTTTTTGTGCTAATTTATAGTCTTTTTTAAATAGATTTGTATATCTTACAATTAACATTTATCACTCTTCTTTCTCTAAATCTTCCCACATTTCGCTTAAATTTGTATATGTTTTACTTAAATTTATACCTTTTTTTGCTTCTTCCATAGCTTTTAGTGTTTCTGCATTTAATTTAGGTTTTCTAATAATAAAAGGGATACTGTCAGTCAAAACCACTTGCTTCAAGAAAATGGTGACTGCTTCTGCAATATTCATTCCTAAATCATTTAAAGTTGATTCAACTTGTTTTTTTAACTCTGGTTCAATTCTAATATTTAACATATCTGTTTTAGCCATTGCTAACACCTCCAAATTCTTTATATCCAAATTGTAACACATAGTAAACACAATGTCAATACGATATTAATATATTATATTAGTGTTTACCAATAGAGGTGATAATATACGAGACATTTACTTTTGTTTCTGATTTGTTTCCTTTGACAAAACTTAGTGATTTTGGCATAAGAAAAGCGTGGATTATAATTATATAATAAAAAAATGGAAACCATATAAACTGTTGCACAGTCTGGTTTCCATTGTGGCAGGGGTAGAAGGATTCGAACCCTCACAGGCGGTTTTGGAGACCGATGTGCTACCATTAACACTATACCCCTATAATTTTAAGACAATTAATATATTAGCATAAAAAAATGATTTTATCAATATTTTTTTGAAAATTATTGACTTTTTTTAATAAAGATAATAAAATATATAAAATTAAATATCTACAGTGAAGAAGAAAAAGTGTGATGATATTTACTTAAAGAGAGTTGGTGAAGGTGAGATACCAATGGTAAATACACATGGGGAGCTTTGGAGTGGATTTTGAATGAAGGTGCTTAAAACTTTTCGTTTTAAGAATTAGGGTGGAAACGCGGAATATAACTTTCGTCCCTAGCTATAGGCTAGGTATGAAAGTTTTTTTGTTTTAAATCGATTAGATTCATCATCTAGCACATTTTTATTTCATTCATCAAACTTCGACGTATAAACATATGCCTTCAGCTTGATGAATTCATAAAAATGCACAATATAATAAAGGAACTCTATACAAAAAAACTTTCATGTTACTAGTAAATAAAATTAAAGAGGAGGAATTGTTATGTTAAAATCAATGGACACTTTAGTAGCACTTTGCAAAAATAGGGGATATATTTACCCTGGTTCAGAAATTTATGGAGGGTTAGCCAATACTTGGGATTATGGACCTCTAGGAAATGAACTAAAAAACAATGTCAAAATGGCATGGAGAAAAAAATTCATACAAGAAAGTAAATATAATGTTGGATTAGATGCAGCCATATTAATGAATCCAACAACATGGGTTGCTTCAGGACATGTAGGAGGTTTTTCAGACCCATTAATTGATTGTAAAGAATGTAAAACAAGACATAGAGCAGATAAATTAATAGAAGAATGGGCACATGATAATGGAAAAGATATGATTGCAGATGGTATGTCTGACCAAGAATTAATAGATTTCATTAATGAAAATAAAATACCATGTCCAAATTGTGGAAAAACAAATTTTACAGATATCAGAAAATTCAATTTAATGTTTAAAACATTCCAAGGAGTAACAGAAGATAAAACAGCAGAAATCTATTTAAGACCAGAAACAGCACAAGGTATATTTGTAAACTTTAAAAATGTAATGAGAACAACAAGAAGAAAATTACCAATGGGAATTGCGCAAATTGGAAAAGCCTTTAGAAATGAAATCACACCTGGAAACTTCACATTTAGAACAAGAGAATTTGAACAAATGGAACTAGAATTTTTCTGTAAACCAGGAACAGATTTAGAATGGCATGCATATTGGAAAGAATTCTGTAAAAAATGGTTATTAGATTTAGGAATCAAAGAAGAAAATATTAGATTAAGAGACCATTCAAAAGAAGAATTATCACATTATAGTAATGCAACAACAGATATCGAATTTACATTCCCATTTGGTTGGGGAGAATTATGGGGAATTGCGGATAGAACAGACTTTGACTTAAAGAGTCATATGAATGTTTCAAAAGAAGACTTCACATATACAGACCCAGAAACAAACGAAAAATATGTACCATATTGTATTGAACCATCTTTAGGAGCAGATAGAGTTGCATTAGCATTTTTATGTAATGCTTATGATGAAGAAGAAATTGGTGAAGGTGATACAAGAGTTGTATTACATCTACATCCAGTATTAGCACCATTCAAAATAGCAGTACTTCCATTATCTAAAAAATTATCAGAAAAGGCACAAGAAGTCCATGAAAAATTATCAAAGAAATTTATGTGTGATTATGATGAAACAGGAAGTATTGGAAAGAGATATAGAAGAGAAGATGAAATTGGTACACCATATTGCTTAACAGTAGATTTTGATACACTTGAAGATAATACAGTGACCATCAGGGATAGAGATACAATGGAACAAATTAGAATTTCAATTGATGAGGTAGAAAGCTGGTTGGAAGAAAAATTAGAATTTTAATTAGGTCCATTGGGACCAGGTCCATTTAGACCCATTTGGCAATTACTTTAACTAGACATGAGATAACGGATTGCTACAAAAAGAAAAAGGAAGAACCACGAAATTTTGTGGTTCTTCATCCCTTTAATGAAATTTAAATGTTCATTTAAATAAAATTTTGAACATATGAGGTGAAAATATGAACAAAAAAACGTATACATTTGAAGCAACCAGGAGATAAAATAAAAGTAACCATTAAAGAAAGGAATACATAAAAATGAACTACAGAATTGTCAATGGCTCTATATCTTATGGAGCTGAAACGATATTAGAAGAAATAAATTTTGAAATAAAAGAAAAAGATAAAATAGCGATTATCGGAAGAAATGGAGCAGGAAAAACCACATTTTTAAATGCCATTATTGATAATGACATTTTAGAAGAGGGGATTGGAGAAGAAAAATTCCATATATATAAACAAGGAAATCCTGTTATTGGATATTTGAAACAAATGAATTTTGAAAATTCTAATAAAACTATGTTAGAGGAAATATTAGAAGTTTATAAACCCATTATAGACTTAGAAAACAGAATACAAGAAAAAGAAAAAGCACTTCAAGAACAGACTGATGAAAAATTGATAAAGGAATATACAAATACCTTAGAACAATATGAAATGCAAGGCGGATATCTATATAAAAAAGAATATGAAATAGCAATTAAAAAATTTGGTTTTAAAGCAGAAGATAAACAGAAAAAAATAAGTGAATTTTCTGGAGGACAACGAACGAAAATTGCTTTTTTAAAATTACTATTAAGTAAACCAGATATTTTACTATTAGATGAACCAACAAATCATTTAGACATTGTAGCAATTGAATGGTTGGAAAGTTATTTAAAAAATTATCCAAAAGCAGTAGTGATTGTATCACATGATAGAATGTTTTTAGATAAGATTGTTAATAAAGTATATGAGATAGAATATGCCAGTATGGTAGAATATACAGGGAATTATACAGATTTTGAAAGACTAAAAAAAGAACGATATGAAAAGCAATTAAAAGATTATGAATATCAACAAGCAGAAATCAAAAGATTGCAAGCCATTGCAGATAGATTTCGATATAAGCCAACCAAGGCTAAAATGGCATTATCCAAATTAAAAAAGATTGAACAAATGACAATTATAGAAAAGCCAGAAGAATATGATTTGAAAACATTTTATGCGAATTTTGATGTAAAAGTACAAAGTGGAAAAATGGTATTAAAAGTAGATAAGTTAGAAATAGGATATGATAAGCCAATTGCAGAAGTATCCTTTGAATTATATAAAGGACAGAAACTAGCCATTATTGGAGAAAATGGAACAGGAAAATCAACTTTATTAAAAACATTGAATGGAGATATACCGAAAATTAACGGTGATTTTGAATATGGATATCATGTGCAAACAGGATATTTTGATCAACAAATGGAATTTTCAAATCCAGAAAATACGATATTTGAAGAAATAACGCAAAACTTTCCAGAATTAACAACAACACAAGCAAGAACCTTATTAGGAACATTTCTTTTTACAGGAGAAGATGTATTTAAGAAGATAAAAGTATTATCAGGAGGAGAAAGAGGACGTTTACAATTGTGCAAAATTTTAAAGAAGCAACCAAATGTGTTATTACTAGATGAACCAACCAATCACATGGATATTGTAGGAAAAGAGAGTTTAGAAAACATACTAAAAGAATATACAGGAACTTTAATTTTTGTATCACATGATAGATATTTTGTAAATAAACTTGCAGATTGTATATTAGAATTTGATAATGGAAAAGCAACTTTTTATCATAAAAATTATCAGGAATTCTTAGAGTATAAAGAAAACCATAAAGATACAACGGAAGAATTACAGAATTCCAATACAGTAGAAGAAAAAACAAACTTGAATGAAAAAAATAAGAAAAAAGAAACCAATTCATACTTTATCGAAAAAGAAAGAAATCGAATACAAAACAAGATGAATAAAATCGAACAAGAAATAAATGACAAGGAAAAGAAAATTCAAGATATTGAAAAAGAAATGATGAAAGAAGAAATAGCTTCAGATTATATAAAGTTAAATGAATTACAGGAAGAAATACAAAAAATTAATCAAGAAATAGAAGAGAAAATGCAAGAATGGGAAAAATTGAATGATGAACTGTAGCCTCTAAAAAATATAGAATATAAATTGTTTTATAGTTTATATTCTATATTTTTAGTATATTTAAATAAAAAAAGGGAAAAATGAGTCCGTCCCCATAATCCCTTAACTGTTTTCAAACAGACTTAATTATACAAATTTCTCTCATATAAATCTTGGATAAATACATCTTTTTCTTCAAAATTGTCAATAAAACCAACTTTGGCAATATTATCATTTACACCTTGAATCCATACAGGTCTATCATCATAAAATACATCACACTTTTCTTTATTTGTTAATATAGAATTAATCCTAGAAATATCCATAACAAATTCCTCCTCTTAATAAAAAATAAATTATCTTTTGATATAAAATGTTTCTAATTAAAATATATCCAAAAATGAACTTTATATTCATAAAATATTTATACAGAGAAAAAATTATTCAGCCCAAATCTTGGAAAGGTTAGGTATACAGTATTTTTTATACCTTGTGTGTCGCAACCACAAATGTTGAAAGATGAATCTTTCAACGAAAGAAGGTTGCTCCAATCGCACTCGCTCTTGCTCGTTTGGTCGCTTACGCGGTATTTCAAAATACTGTATACCTAACCTTTCCAAGATTTGGGCTGAATAGTAACTGGTAATGAAAAGTCATAGATTTTAGCAACTGTTTACAATGCTTGACTTAAAACTTGATTTCATATACAATGAATTAGGGAAGAACAAAAGGAGGAGTTATATGAAAATACAATATAAAGACAAGGTAATGGAATTAGATAAACCAATGACAATTAGTGAATTATTAAAGGAAGACATTGAAAATAGTGAGTATACAGTAGTGGCTGCTGTTTTTAATAATGAATATAAAAACCTAGAATCTATGATAGAAGAAGATGGGGAGATAGAGTTAATTGATATTTCTTCAAAAGAAGGAATGAAGGTTTATAGAAGAACATTAGTATATATCGTAGGAAAAGCATTTGAAAACATATGTCCTAACAAAAAAATGGAAGTGAATTATCAATTATCTAATTCAATGTTTTGTGATTTAATAGATGAAGAAGTAACAGATGAATTTATAGAGGAATTAGCACAAGAAGTCAGAAGAATTGTAAAAGAAGATTTGCCTATCAGACAAGTGATTATGAATAGAGAAGAAGCAACAAAATTTTTTAATGAAACAGAAAGTTCAAAAGGAAGATTACAGTTAGATTTAGAAGGTAACAATGAAATTTTTATGTACTATTGTGAAGATTATTATAACTACTGTTATGGAACATTGGCAAACCGAACAGGAATTGCTAAGATATTTGAGATTGCAAGATATAATGATGGATTTTTAGTTAGATATCCAAGTCAAAGTGACCCAGAAAGAATGCCTAAATTTGTAAAAAATAAGAAACTAGCATGGGCAATGGAAGAATATGATGATATCAATAAAATTTTAAATATAGACAGAGTTTATCGAATCAATCAAGCTATAGAGGAAGGAACCGTTAAAGATATTATTTTATTAGCAGAAGCTTTGCATGAAAAGAAAATAGCCAAAATTGCAGATAATATAGCCAAAAATAAAAATATAAAAATGATATTAATAGCAGGTCCATCATCATCAGGAAAAACAACTTTTGCACAAAGATTGGGAATCCAATTAAAGTTAAATAGAATAAAACCAGTAACCATTTCTGTAGACAATTATTTTGTAGAACGAAGTGAAACACCAAGAGATGAAAATGGGGAATATGATTTTGAATGTTTAGAGGCAATAGATTTAAAATTATTTAATGATCATTTAACGAGATTATTAAAAGGTGAAGAAGTAGAAATGCCACAATTTGATTTTCTTATAGGTACTAAAAGATATAATGGTAAAAAATTAAAATTACAAGAAGATGAAGTATTAGTCATAGAAGGGATTCACTGCTTAAATGATAAACTAACAAGTGAAATACCAGCAGAACAAAAATATAAAGTGTATATTAGTGCATTAACTGTATTAAATTTAGACAGATTTAATAGAATATCTACAACAGATACAAGATTAATTAGAAGAATTGTAAGAGATTATCAATTTAGAGGATATTCAGCAAAAAATACAATCGCAACATGGAATAAAGTAAACGAGGGAGAAAAGAAAAATATATTCCCATTCCAAGAAGAATCCAACTTTATATTTAACACGTCATTAGTCTATGAAATAGGAGCTTTAAAACCAATTATCATGCCATTATTAAAAGAAATTACCAAAGAGGACCCAGAATATGCAGAAGCATCTAGATTAATCAATATGTTAAAATATTTTGAAGAAATACCAAAAGAATTTGTACCAAATAATTCTCTATTAAAAGAATTTTTGGGAGGAGGAGATTTTAAATATTAGAAAGTGTTAAAGGTTGCCAAAGGGGACGTGTTAAAATGGCAACCTTCAAATGAAAAAGGAGAAAAAATGGAAAATAGAAGATTTACAGAAATTGACGAAGAATTTATATGTGAGAATTGTGGAAAAAAAGTTTCTAAACTAGGGTATTCTTGTCGAGACCATTGCCCATATTGTTTACATTCCAAACATGTGGACAAAAATCCCGGAGATAGACAGGAAACTTGTCATGGAGATTTAGAACCTGTTTCTTTAGAAATTGATGGAAAAAAGGGTTATGTAATTATATATAGATGTAAAACATGTGGGGTAATTAGAAAAAATAAAGCAGCAAAAGATGATAATATGGATTTAATTATAGATTTAAGTAGTAAGCAAATCTGAACAATAAGGACCAAAAAGGTGACTTTGGGGACGGAGCAAAAAATCATCATTTATTCTATAAAAAGTTTTATAAAAATCTTTATAAAAATGATGATTTTTTGCTCCGTCCCCAAAGTCACCCAAAGTCACCTTTTGTTTCATTTTGGAACGATTTGGCACGTCCCCAACGTTTCAGAGTTCTTTATTCAAATTTCCATTTGTATAACGAGAACCATCAAATCTCTGGTTATTATGTACTCTATGAATAATTTCATTGATTTCTTCAATGGTTTCGTCTAAAACATCAATTCTTGCATAATCAATATTAAATTCTTTTGGATAAATAGAGGTTATTTTACTGTTAAATATAGTTGTAACAGTTTGTATATTATCGGGTAAAATTCTAAAATTCATATGTAAACGGTCTTTTAATTCATATATATTATCTGTAATACATCTTTGTTTACAAGTTGGATAACATTTATCTGTTTCACCTAAAAGACAATAATTCATATTTAACAGTGGTGTTCTGCCATAAACGATTAATTCATTTGGTAAATCTGTGCAAGTACATAGATTATGAATAATTTCTCTATTTAATTCAGGAGATATTGTATATCGGCAAATACCTAAATGTTTTAATTCTTTTATCGTATTCGAATTATACACATTAAAGGTATAATTGGTAATTAATTCTAAGTTTTTGTTTAGGTCTGCAAAAAGTGTATGCAATAATTTTATGTTACAAATATTTGAAATGACAAATCCTTTAATATGATAATTATTTAACGTGTTTTCTACATTGCTAGACAATAGATTTTTGTAATTTGATTTTATAATGGTTGGCATATAGATGTATATATTAAATTTATTATCTAAAATATGTAAAATTTCTTGATAGTCTTTCATAGAAAAATACTTTAAAGGAATATACACATTTTCAATATCATGAAGTTGAGCATAATCAAAATCTTTATGCAAAATGTTTAATAAAAGAGACAGTTTCGTCTTTTTTACAGGATGAGAATCTTGTATGAAAGTTTCTTTGTTTTGTTCTTGATTTTTATTGATATCAGTGGATACATAGGTATCTGTATTTTCAGTTTTTGAAATTTCGATTTCGTGTACATTCATATTTTTGTTAATTTTAGAAGAGGTTCTAGTCATAGTTTTAATGGCATATTCTTCCACCATTTGTAAAATGGTTCTTCTTAAATCATTTAAAGTACTTAATTTAGGAATAAAAACATGATAATCTAATTCAATATCTAAGGTTTTAAAAGCATAAGGCGTAGAACCTGTTTTAGAAAATTGTGATATGATAGTATTTTTATCCATTGGTCTTGTTTTGGCTTTTAAAGGAACAATATCACTGGTATATTGTATTTTTAAATCTTTATATAATTCAATATTGCTAGCAGATGTAACGGCAATTGTAATTGGTTTATTTTCCTTAATCACAATATGACAATTTAAAAGCACTTTTCTGTTTTCTTTTAAGCAAGTATTTTGTGCAAAAGTATTTAGTTTTTTAGAACTCATTTTGTAAATTTGATTACCTAATTTGATATTTCCTTTCATTCTACCAATGATAACTGTTTGCCCAATTTCAGTATATTTAATGTTTTTCATATTGGTATCCATTAATTCTGATATGGTATAAGTACCTTGTTCTTTTTCTAAAGAAATGGTATCACCAATGCTAATTGGTTCATTTAATTTAACAGTAATATATCCTTTTTTTGTATTATATTTTTGAACTTTCCCAAGAAATAATCCCATATTATTTGGTTTTTCTTTAAAGACCAAATTTCGGTTAGCTTCATTACTTAAATGTCCAGAAGAAGACATACCTCTATTAAACACTTGAAGTAACTCTTTTTTGTCATCTTCATCAATTACATATTCATTATCAGATAATGCTAAATCTATATATTTTCGATAAATTCTTGTTACAGTTGCGACATATTCAGGTGATTTCATACGGCCTTCTATTTTAAAAGATTTTACGCCAGCCTCAATTAAATCTGGAATAAATTCTAAACCACATAAATCTCTTGTACTTAATAAATATCCAGAGTTAATCGTTTTATTGTTTTCTAATAATTCAAAAGGAAGTCTACAAGGGCCTGCACATTTTCCTCTGTTTCCAGAACGGCCACCTAACATACTAGAAAATAGACATTGGCCAGAATATGAGATACAGAGAGCTCCATGGATAAACGTTTCTATTTCAATATTTGTATTTTTACAAATATAGTCAATTTCATTAACAGAAAGTTCTCTTGCAAGAACGACTCTTCTAAAACCAAGTTCTTGTAATTCTAAAGCACCATTTAAGTTGTGAACAGTCATTTGGGTACTACCATGAATTGGTAAATCTGGAAATGCTCTCATTAATGCCATAGCTAATCCTAAATCTTGAACAATAATCGCATCAATTCCAAATGCATAAGCTTTTTCAGCGATATGCATAGCAAATTCAAATTCTGTATCTGTTACTAATGTGTTTAAGGTTAAATGGGTTTTAACACCACGAATTTTTGCATATTGAATAGCTTTTTCTAAATCTTCAAGAGAAAAATTAGTAGCAAAAGCCCTAGCACTAAAAATATCGGCACCAAAATAGACGCTGTTAGCACCATTTTGCACAGCTGCTTTTAAACATTCAAAATCACCAACAGGGGAAAGTAGTTCAACCATAATTTCACCACCTTTTAAGTCTTAAATCTATTTATTTCCTTAAAAATATATTTTTTAATCAATTTAACCTAATTATACCACAAAATACTTGAAAATTCTAGATTACATAAAGTTACAACAAAAAGCGAGAAATATTTTATTTTGTTCGCTTGAAATGTAAAAAAAATAGTATATAATAGAGAACATAGGAAAGAGAAAAACAAAGGAGCAATATACATGCAAGAAACGGTAAAAACAAAAAAAGTAGGAGAAATATTTCGAGACTATCAAACAAAATCCAATATACAATATGCCAATATCCAAGGATTAAATGTAATAAAAAAGACAAATACATTAGAAATTGTATTGTATTTTGATGAATATATAGAAATTAAAGAAATATGGTTTTTTGAAAAATTCTTAATAGAGAGATTTCATTTTGATCATATTGAGACAAAAATCAAATATCATGAAGGTGTCGTACTAAAAGACATAAAAGCAGAATGGAGAAATATTATTGCCTATATGTCACATAAATATCCATTGATGAAACCAATGCTTTTATTAAAAAGTGATGTAGAAGTTAATGGAAATGAAGTTAATATCAAAATGCATATTCGAGGAGCAGACTTTTTAAAAGCTAAAAAAACAGACAAAGAATTAGAAAAAGTTTTAAAAAATTTATTTGGAAAAGAATATAAAGTAAATTTACAAGAACAATTATCTAAGGAAGAAATAGAAGAAATACGAGAAGAAATTAAACAAGTAGAAGAAAAAGCCATTGCTCATATTGAGGAATTAAATGCTGAAAAGCAAAGAGAAAATACTAACAATGAAAACCATGGAGAATATGGAAATGTACCAGAATACAATGACCCAGACTATGTACCACCTACAGATATGGAAGGATATATTCCAGAAGAGGCTATGGAGGGAATGCCACCAGTAGAAGGAATGGAAGATTTTCAAGAACAAGAATATATTATGGGAAAACCATCAAAAGCAAAAGAAAATAAAGTAGCGATAAAAGATATTACAGCAAGTAATTCTAGAATTACGATTGAAGGAAGAGTTTTAACAAGTGAATGCCGTGAGACTAGAACTGGAAAAGGTATGTTAATCTTTGATATTTATGACGGGACAGGAACCATTACTTGTAAATCTTTTGCAAAAGATGCAGCTGAGGGAAAAGAAATTATTGATAAAATTCAAGAGGCAAAAGTGATTAAAGCAGTTGGAAAAGCAGGATTAGATGCATATGCTGGAGATGTCACTATCATGGCAAATACGATTATGGTAAGTCATATGGATGTTCCAGAATTACCAGAAGAAGATGAAAGTACACCTCTAATATTGGGAATGAATCCTAATATTACAGAACCATTGGTAAAAATTGCAGAGTTAAATGTAGATGATGGAAAAGTCTCTATTGAGGGTGAAGTCATTGACATGGAAGATAGAGAGCTAAAATCAGGGAAAACCTTACTTAGTTTTGATATCTATGATGGAACCAGTAGTATGACATGCAAGGCCTTTTTAAATAAAGATAATAGTAAACGTGTGATTAAAAGAATCAAAAATGCTAAAGGATTAAAAATAGCAGGAACAGCACAAATGGATTCTTTTTCAAATGAATTAACCATTATGGCAAATACCATCGTAGAAGGAGAAGGCATTAAAAAGAAAATAAGAGAAGACCATGCAGAAGTAAAAAGAGTGGAACTTCACATGCATACACAGATGAGTCAAATGGATGCCATGACATCTGCAAAAGATTTGATTAAACGAGCAATGCAATGGGGCATGAAATCTATCGCCATTACAGACCATGGTGTTGTACAAGCTTTTCCGGAAGCACATAAAATGCTAGGATATGATAATCCAGATATGAAGATCATTTATGGAGTAGAGGCATATCTAGCGCCAGATAACACAAAAACAGTATATAATGGTAAGAAACAAAGTATTGATACCACGTATTGTGTATTAGACTTGGAAACGACTGGATTTTCAGCAACCACTGAAAAAATTACAGAAATCGGTGTTATGAAGGTAAAAGACGGAGAAGTGATTGATGAATTTAGTTGTTTTGTCAATCCTGAG
The DNA here is from genome assembly GCA_949288175.1 of uncultured Eubacteriales bacterium. Taxonomy (GTDB): domain Bacteria; phylum Bacillota; class Clostridia; order TANB77; family CAG-508; genus CAG-269. The sequence goes on from CASEIV010000001.1 coordinate 100,796, forward strand.
AAACATATTCCAGAAAGAGTCACAGAAGTTACCAACATTACAGATGATATGGTAAAAGATGCAGAAACCATTGATAAAGTATTTCCAAAACTATTAGCATTTTTGGGAGATGATAAAGAAACTGTGATTGTAGCACATAATGCAAATTTTGATGTTGGATTTTTAAAACAAAATGCCAAAGTATTAGGATATGATTTTGACTATACTTATTTAGATACTTTAAGTTTAGCCAAAGATTTATTTCCAGATTATAAGAAATACAAATTAGGAAAAATTGCAGAAAATTTAGGTATCAAAGTAGAAGTCGCACACCGTGCGTTAGATGATGTAGATACAACAGTAAAAGTATTTAAGGTTATGGTAGATATGCTAAAGAAAAAAGGAGCAACCATTGTAGAAGATATTGATAGAGTGGCAGCAAGTGAAGAAGCGAAAAAAGAGGAATACAAAAAACTAAAAACCTATCATGCGATTATCTTAGCCAAAAACTATGTAGGATTAAAAAATTTATATAAATTGGTATCTTTATCACATTTACATTATTTTTATAGAAAACCACGTATCTTAAAAAGTTTGTATAAAAAATATTCAGAAGGATTGATACTTCGGAAGTGCGTGTGAAGCAGGAGAGTTATATCAAGCAATTGAGCTTGGAAAAACAGATGAGGAAATCGAAGAAATTGCCAATGACTATGACTATTTAGAAATTCAACCAACAGGAAATAATCAATTCTTAATTCGAAATGGAACGGTTGCAGATGAAGAAGCTTTAAGAGATATTAATAGAAAAATTGTAGAATTGGGAGAAAAATTAAATAAACCAGTTGTTGCTACTTGTGATGTGCATTTTATGGATCCACAAGACGAGATTTATAGACGTATTTTAGAGGCAGGACAAAAATATGATGATGCAGATAATCAAGCACCGCTTTACTTAAGAACCACAGAGGAAATGCTAGAAGAATTTAGTTATTTAGGGAAAGAGAAAGCCTATGAAGTAGTTGTAACCAATACGAATAAAATATCAGACATGTGTGACCAAATTAGTCCGATATCACCAGAGAAATGTCCACCACATATTCCAGGTTGTGAGCAAACCATTAAAGATATTGCTTATAGCAAAGCTCATGAACTATATGGGGACCCATTACCAGAAATTGTACAAACGAGATTAGATAAAGAATTAGATTCTATTATCAAAAATGGATTTTCCGTTATGTACATTATTGCCCAAAAATTGGTATGGAAATCAAATGAAGATGGGTATATTGTAGGTTCTAGAGGGTCTGTTGGTTCTTCATTTGTGGCAAACATGACAGGAATTACAGAAGTAAACTCACTTCCAGCACATTACAGATGTCCAAACTGTAAATATTCAGATTTTACAGATTATGGCGTAAAAAATGGATTTGACTTACCAGACAAAGAATGTCCTAAATGTGGTCATAAACTAGATAAAGACGGAATGGATATTCCATTTGAAACATTCCTTGGATTTAATGGAGATAAAGAACCAGATATTGACTTAAACTTCTCAGGAGAATATCAAGCAAAAGCCCATAAATATACAGAAGTTATCTTTGGAAAAGGAACAACTTTTAAGGCAGGAACGATTGGTACAGTGGCTGATAAAACCGCTTATGGATATGTTAGAAATTATTATGAAGAAAGACATATACCAATTAACCAAGCAGAAATTAAAAGAATATCACACGGATGTACAGGAATTAAAAGAACAACAGGACAACATCCAGGAGGAATTATTGTTGTACCAAAAGGAAGAGAAATCTATGAATTCTGTCCAGTACAACACCCAGCAGATGATCCAAACTCAGACATTATTACAACCCATTTTGATTATCACTCAATTGACCAAAACTTGTTAAAATTAGATATACTAGGACACGACGATCCGACTGTTATTAGGATGTTGCAAGATATTACAGGAATAGACCCAACAAAGATTCCACTTGATGATAAAGCAACTATGTCTATCTTTAGTTCAACAGATGCTTTAGGAGTAACTCCAAAACAAATTGGATCAGAAGTAGGCAGTTATGGTATACCAGAATTTGGTACAAAATTCGTAAGAGGAATGTTAGTTGACACAAGACCAACCACATTTGATGAGCTAATTCGTATATCACGGATTATCACATGGTACAGATGTGTGGTTAGGAAATGCACAAAGTTTAATTGAAGATGGAACTGTAACCTTAACAGAGGCAATCTGTTGTCGTGATGATATCATGATATATTTAATCAAACAAGGATTACCACCAAACTCTGCATTTAAAATCATGGAAACCGTACGTAAAGGAAAAGCATTAAAAGATCCAGAAAAGTGGAAAGAATATACAGACTTAATGAGAGAGCATAATGTACCAGAATGGTATATCAAATCTTGTGAAAAGATAAAATATATGTTCCCAAAAGCGCATGCAGCAGCCTATGTAACAAATGCCTTTAGAATTGCATGGTTTAAAGTACATGAACCAAAGGCATATTATGCAGCATTTTTCTCTATCAGAGCATCAGATGAATTTGATAGTGAAATCATGACATTTGGAGAAGAAAAAGTAAAAAATAAAATGAAAGAAATTGATTTACAAGGAAATAATGCAACACAAAAAGATAAAGCGATGTATCCTGTATTAGAACTTGTATTAGAAATGTATGAAAGAGGCATTAAATTCTTACCAATCGATTTATACAAATCAAGTGCTACAAGATTTATCGTAGAAGAAGAGGGAATACGTCCACCACTAAACAGTATTGCAGGACTTGGAACAGTGGCAGCACTAGGAATTGAAAACGCTAGAAAAGATGGAAAATTCATGTCAATTGATGATATGAAAATTCGATCTAAAGTAGGAGACTCTGTAGCAGAATTATTGAAAAAATTTGGATGCTTAGATGGCATGAGCCAAAGTAACCAATTAAGTTTATTTGGATAAAATAAATGAAGAAGCTTGGAAATTTTCTAAGCTTCTTTTAATGCTTCAAATTTATCACTAAAATCAGGACAATGCTTTTTTAAGTTAACAGGTCTTAAACTTTTATCAGTAAAACAATGTTTTGTTTCTGCAATAATGACATCATTACCTGTTTTTTTATCTTTTACTTCATATCCAATAGTTAATCGAACACCATTAAAATCCTTTACAAATACTTTAATGGAAATCGTATCAGCAAAAGTAACATGTTGTTTATATTTACATTTTACTTCTAAAATAGGAATGGTGATACCTTTTTCTTCAAATTTTTCAAAAGGCATATTGACATCCCTCAAATAGTAACATCTAGCTTCTTCTAAAAATCGAATATAATTAGAATGATGAACAACACCCATTCTATCTGTTTCATAATAATTAATTGTTCTTTCATATATAAAACTCATAAAAATCGCTTCCTTTCGAAAAGGTATTATATAAAATAAAAAAAGTTCTGTCAAATATTACGAGAGTTCTCTTGTAACATCCAAGAATTGCTTTTTTCAAAGTTTCGCATTTTAACCTAGAAATTATTTCATATAAATGATATAATGCAAACAGAAAAAATGTCGCATCAACAAACGAACTCAATGCGACACGACAAAAAATGTCGCATAGACAAACGAACCTAATGCGACAAAAGGAGATTAGTAGAAAATGAAGAAGATAAATGGAGTAATATTACAAGCATTTGAATGGTATTTAGAAACCAATCAAAATTGGTGGAATACATTAGCAAATCAAGCAGAAAAGTTAGCAGATATAGGAATCACAGCTATATGGCTTCCACCAGCATATAAAGGCATTAATGGAAAAGATGAAGTAGGATATGGAGTTTATGATTTGTATGATTTAGGAGAATTTGACCAAAAAGGGACTGTGAAGACGAAATATGGTTCTAAAGATGAATATTTAAACTGTATTATGACTTTAAAACAAGCAGGAATGGAAACATATGCAGATATTGTATTAAATCATAAAATGGGAGCGGACTTGTTGCAAACCATTCCAGCAGAACAAGTAGATTGGGGAAATCATAATGCATTAGTAGAAAATAATCAAGTTGTAAGAGTGGCTACCAAATTTATATTTCCAGGAAGAAACCATAAATATTCTGACTTTGAATGGAATTGGACACATTTTGATGGAATCGATTATGATGAAAAAAGTAAAGAACATGCGATTTTTCGTTTTAAGAATAAAACATGGAGTGGAGCCGTTGATGAAGAATTTGGAAATTATGATTATTTAATGGGAGCAGATTTGGATTTTAAAAATCCTGAAGTTGTTCAAGAATGTTTAGATTGGGGAAAATGGTATTTAGAATTAACAAAAGTTGACGGATTTCGTCTAGATGCAGTAAAACATATAGATGCTAATTTTTATGAAGATTGGATAAAAACACTTAGAGAGCAAACAGAAGATGAATTATTTGCAGTAGGAGAATATTGGAGTGGAGATATTTCAAAGTTACACAGATATATTACAGAAACTCAAGGAGAAATTTCTTTATTTGATGTACCTTTGCATTATAACTTATACAATGCTTCAAAAGATGAAAACTATGACTTAAGTAAAATTTTAAATAGCACATTAGTGAAAGAAAATCCAAGTGAAGCGGTAACATTTGTAGATAATCATGATACACAACCAGGACAAAGTTTAACAAGTTTTATAGAAAGATGGTTTAAGCTACCTGCTTATGCAATTACCTTATTAAGAGATGAAGGATATCCATGTGTATTTTGGGGAGATTTATATGGAATTAAACATGACAATATTGCACCAATTGAAGGTTTATCAACATTAATCGATTTAAGAAAAGAAAAAGCATATGGAAAACAAAATGATTATTTTGATTATCCAAACTGTATCGGTTGGACAAGAGAAGGAGATGAAGAACATATTAAATCTGGATTAGCAGTATTAATTGCGAATAAATTTGATGCAGAAAAGAGAATGTACATAGGTACACAATTTGCGGGAGAAAAATTTATAGATGCCATTGGAGGATGTCAAGATGCAGTAGTGATTGATAATGAAGGATTTGGGATTTTTAAAGTAAAAGCAAAATCAGCTTCTGTCTGGATAAATGCGTAGTTTTTAAGATTTGGTATTTTGTAGGTGAGGTGTCATCCGTTATTTTTTGAATAATTTCCTCGGCTTGCTTCATAGATGATAACTTCTAAGTTTTTAATAAGCGAGCCTCTCGCTGTACGCGCTTCCTCACTTATTAAAAACTAAGAATTTATACATCTATTCCACGGCACATTCGTCAATTTATTCAAAAAATAACGGATGACACCTCACCTGTAAAAATACTGAAAATTAAACTGTCGTTTGGGTAGAAAAATCATCTGTTATGTGATATAATGTAACAAATTTAATGAAAAGTTGAAAATGAATGTCATAGTAAATGATTACGAAAAGGAATGTATAAAAATGAAAGAAGAATATGAATTTCAAGTAAGCAATTATACAAGAAGACAATGTTTTAGAACTAGTACAAAACTAGAAATTGAAGGAAATACGTTAAAAATTAAACAAGTAGAAGATATGGAAAATGTCAAAAAAATGTATTCAAATCCAACAGGGAAATATGACATCAAAGACATTAAAGAGATTAAAAAAAGTAGTATGTTTTTAATATATGTAAATGCAACAATTGTATGGATTATATTGACACTTCTATTGATAATCAGTGCAATTACTTCAACACTCATTGTAGATGTTATGATTATATATATTATTATGTCTTTATTAATGATTATATTTTGTAGAGCAAGGACAATAAAAATTGTATTAAAAGATAATCAGAAAATTCAGATACCAGTAAAAATGTTAAAATATGAATCCATAGAGTATAAACAGAACGTAGAAAATTGTATAGAAGAAATAAAAAGGAGAATGTAGATGCCAAAATTTTTTGTGACAACCAATCAAATAGAAGGAAAGAAAATCTCGATACAAAATGAAGATGTCAACCACATAAAAAATGTTCTAAGAGCAAAAATAGACGATACAATAGAAATATGTGATAGTATAACTTCTAAAAACTATATCTGTAAGATAGAACAAATAGAAGACAAACAAATTTATTGCCATATTGTTGAAGAAATTGCGTCTAACGTAGAACCGCATATACAAGTCAGTATTTTTCAAGGATTACCAAAAGCAGATAAGATGGAATTGGTTATCCAAAAATCAGTAGAGTTAGGTGCATATGATATTACACCAGTAGAAATGAAAAGATGTGTCGTAAAATTAAATGACAAAGATAAAATAAAGAAAATACAAAGATGGCAAAAAATATCTGAAGGTGCTGCAAAACAGTCTGGAAGAGATAGAATTCCTACAATTCATCCCATTATAAATGTTCATACATTGTGTGAAAACATAAAAAAATACGATTTGGTATTGGTGGCATATGAAAATGAAAAGATAAATACATTAAAACAGGAATTAAAAAATATAAAATCGGATAAAAATAAACAAATGAAAATCGCGATTGTAATAGGGCCAGAAGGTGGAATCGATAAAGAAGAAATTGCGAAATTGGAAGAATATCATGCGAGAGTTATTACATTAGGAAATAGAATATTAAGAACAGAAACAGTTGCGTTGAATATATTGAGTGTAATTATGTATGAATTAGAGATGGATTGAAAAAATGCTTACAATTTTAGTGGTTTACAAAGTTTATTTTAAATTTGAATTTTTTTCAATCAGTTTATATATTAGAAAGAGAGGCAAGGATGAAAAAAGAAAAGACAAAAGTTGAGAATAAAAATACAATGGAAAAAGAAAATAGAAACAATGAAACAGATGAGACTTTAAAGGAAATAGAGAAAAAAATGGCAAAGAAAAAAGTTCCGAAACAAATTTCACAGGAAATATTAAAAAAAATATTTAAAAATCTAATATTAGCCATTGTGGTTATGATATATTTTATTTCTTGTAATATACTATATACGCAATTGGAATTGGAGCAAATGGAGATGATAACAAAAGCTGTTTCTGGAGTTTTTTTGCTAGCAAGTATTGTTATTTTAGAATTTGCATATAAAAGAGACAGTGGAACACTAACCATGACTGCCATAGAATTATTAGTACTAGCTATCCATGCATTATTTATTTATCATGTAATTACTGTATATCAGTTTGATTTTCGAACTTACTTATTAACTTCATCATATATATTTGCTATATACTATGTGTTAAAATCAACTGTTATTTATACAAGAGCCAGAATGGAATATTTGAAAAGTCTTAGTGATATATCTGAAATTGTAAAAGATGAACCAGTTATAAAAGAAGCGAAAAAAAGAACAGAAGAACCAATTGTAGAAATCGAAGAACAGAAAATGGTAGAAAAAGAAGATAAAAACCAAAAAATAAAATCTAAGAATGAAGCAAAAAAAGGTAAAGATAAAAATACTAAAAAAGGAAATAAGGAAGAAAGTCAAAACGAAAATAAAGATAGTTCAAAGGAAAATAATATAGAGGAAAATTCAAAAAAGGTACAAAAAACTAAGAAAAAAGATAAAATAAAAGAAGAAAAAGAGATTGCAAAAAAAGAAATCAAAGAAAAAATAATAGAAACTAATATGGAAGAAAAGACTGAAAAACAAAAAGTTTCTAGAACAAAAAGGAAAACAAAACAGAATCAGGAAGAAAAACAAGAAGAAAATAAAAACGAACACCAAAGTGAAAAAACAGAAGACAACAAAGATAATCAAGAAGAAATAATAGAAAAACAACAAAAACCAAAATCTAGAAGAGGAAGAAAGAAAAAAGAAGAGGTAATAGAAAATGATTAAAAGTATGACTGGTTATGGAAAATCAAATATGTCAAAAAATTTAAGAGAATATCAAGTAGAAATAAAAAGTGTGAATCATAGATATTTAGATGTTTCCATAAAAATGCCTAGAAGTTTAAGTTACTTGGAAGAAGAAATCAAAAAAGCTATTTCAGCAAAGGTAACAAGAGGAAAAGTAGATGTATTTATTACATTTAATAATAATTCTTTAGAAGGTAGAGATATCAAAATCAATACAGAAATTGCAAGAATGTATATTCAAGAATTAAGAAATTTAGCAGAAACAGAAGGGATTGTAGCAGATATTCCAGTAACAGAAATTTCTAAATTACCAGATGTGTTAACCATTCAAAACAATCAAGATGATGAAACGATAAAAAATGAATTGCTTGAAGTAACCAACAAGGCAATTGAGAATTTAGTGGAAATGAGAAAAGTAGAAGGAGAAAAGATTGCACAAGATTTACGCATAAGAATACAAGACATCGAGGAAAAAGTAAAAAAAATATCTTCACTTTCTACTGGACTTATTGACGAATATGTAGTAAAATTAGAGACAAGGATAAAAGAATTGTTACAAGAACAGGAAATAGATGAAGCAAGATTAGCACAAGAAGTGGTTATTTATGCTGATAAATGTTCTATAGAAGAAGAAGTAACAAGATTAAATAGTCATATATATCAATTCAGAGAATTATTGCAAACCAATGAAGCTGTAGGAAAGAAAATAGATTTCATGATTCAAGAAATGAATCGAGAAACAAATACCATTGGTTCAAAGGCAAATAATCTAGAAATTACAAATGACGTTATCAATATGAAAACACAAATAGAAAATATAAGAGAACAAGTACAAAATATAGAGTAAGAAGGGAATGATTTTATGCAATTAGTAAATATTGGATTTGGGAATATTGTATCAGCAGATAGAATTGTAGCAATCGTTAGTCCAGAATCGGCACCAATCAAAAGATTAATACAAGAAGCAAAAGATAATAAAACAGCAGTAGATGCAACTTATGGAAGAAGAACAAGAGCTGTATTAATTATGGATTCAGGACATGTTATCTTATCAGCTGTACAACCAGAGACAGTTGGAGGAAGAATTGATAAAGACATTTCACAAGAAGAAAACTAAATGATGATTTTGGGGACGGAGCAAAAAATCATCATTTGATAGTAAATGATAGAAAATTTAATTTATAATTAAAATTGGAAAATGATGATTTTTTTCTCCGTCCCCAAAATCATCAGACAAAGAAAGGAAATGATAAAAATGATAGTAAAACCTAGTGTTTCAGAATTACTTACAAAAGCAAATAATCGATATGAATTAGTAATTGCAACGGCTAGAAGAGCAAGACAAATTGCTTCTGGTGCAACACCATTAGTAGAGACAAAAGAAGAATCACCAGTAACTGTAGCTGCCATTGAAATTGCAGAAGGGAAGGTTGCCATAGAATGTTAGTCATATTATCAGGAGTAGCAGGAGCAGGAAAAGATACCATAAAAAAAGAACTAATAAAAAGAATGGAAAATGTGGAATCACTTCCTTCTTATACGTCAAGAGCCATTCGTGGAGGAGATGTGGAAGGAGAAACATATCATTTTATTTCTAGAGAAGAATTTGAAAAAATGATAGAAAATGAAGAGTTTTATGAATATGATATTCATCATAATCAATATTATGGAACTTCTAGAAAATTATTAAATGATAAGATAAAAAGTGGAAAAATTATTGTAAAAGATATTGATGTGAATGGAACAGAACATTTAAAAGAATTATTAGGTAATGACACAAAAGTGGTTACCATATTTCTACGTGTTCCTAAGGCAGAATTAAAACATCGATTAGAAAATAGAATAGACAAGCCAGGTCCACAAGAAATTATATTACGTTTAAATCGTTTTGATTACGAAGAATCTAGAATTAATTTATATGATTATGTATTAAAAAATAATGATTTGGAAAAAACTGTACAAATTATTATGACCATTATAGAAAATGAAGTAAGATTAGAACAAGAACAATCGTAGAATGCAACAAAATTAAAATTAGACAATCCTATTATAAATATACAAAAAATAAGCATGAATAGAGATATTTGTGTTTATTTTTTTGCTCCGTCACTAAAATTACCCCAAATTAACAGTAAAATCCATCCTCAGATTACCATTAAAATCTAAATTGACATAATTTTATTTGTATGATATAAAATGAGAGAAGAAACTTGTAAAAAAATTCTCATGTGAAGGGAGGAGGAATAAACATGGGGAGAAAAAAAGAACCAACCATTGGTTGGTTCGGAAATAAACTAGGAAAAATGGACTCGAGGGGGAGAGTAATAGTAAGTTCTCTCCAGAGTCCAACAGACGGAGGAGAACTCCGTCTAGAGCCATTTTTGGAGGATACCGTAATGGTTCCTCCAGCGAGCAGGACTGGAGTGAAATATCCTGCAAGCCAAGAAAAAAAGAATAAAAATGAGTAATCATTTTTATTCTTAGGCTGAAAACGGTTTAGTAGAGAGTAACTGCTAAACCGTTTAATCATGGCCTTTTTAGGGAATTTTGAAAATGATAAATAAAATTTAAATAGAAGAAGTAAGACTTTTTGTGAGAAATGGTTACTATGTTTTTTTAGATTATTACCAAATACTTTTTTGAATTTTAATTATAAAGCAAACTCTTGTTTTTATTAAAAAAGTATAGTATAATGTGACTGAATTTAAGATAATAGATTTTATCATATAAAATAAAAAATTAAAAATTGAAATATTAACATAAATTATGGGAGGAATTTTCATGAATGACAAAATAATTATAAAGGGTGCAAAAGAACATAATTTAAAAAATATAAATTTAGAAATACCAAGAGACAAATTAGTAGTTGTTACAGGACTATCTGGTTCTGGAAAATCTAGTTTAGCTTTTGATACACTATATGCAGAAGGACAAAGAAGATATGTAGAAAGTTTATCTTCTTATGCTAGACAATTCTTAGGGTTAATGGAAAAACCAGATGTAGAAAGTATAGAAGGGTTATCACCAGCGATTTCCATCGACCAAAAAACCACTTCTAAAAATCCACGTTCTACAGTAGGAACAGTTACAGAAATTTATGACTATATCCGTTTGCTATATGCTAGAATAGGTGTACCATATTGTCCAAATTGTGGAAAGAAAATAGAAAAGCAAACAATCGACCAAATTGTAGATAATATCATGGAATTAGAAGAAGGAACAAAAATCCAAGTATTGGCACCAGTGGTTAGAGGAAGAAAAGGAGAATATACAAAACAATTAGAAGAATTTCAAAAAGAAGGATTTGTTAGAGTTCGAATTGATGGAGAGATGTACGAACTTTCTGATGATATTGATTTAGATAGAAAGAAAAAACACAATATTGAATTAGTGGTAGATAGATTGGTAATCAAACCAGAAATTTTAAGTAGATTAACAGAATCAGTAGAAATCGCTTTAAAACATGCGAATCAATTGGTTTTAATTGATGCAGTGGGAAAAGGAGAAAAATTATACAGTTGTAATTATGCATGCCCTGATTGTGGCTTTAGTTTTCCAGAATTAACACCTAGAATGTTTTCATTTAATAATCCAATGGGAGCTTGTCCAACTTGTACAGGAATTGGTTATTTAATGAAAATGGATGAAGATTTAATTATTCCAGATAAAAACAAAACTTTATATGACGGTATCAAAGCCTTTGGTTCAAGTACCATGAAAAAAGGTGACACCATGGCAAAAATGTATTTTGAAAGTATCGGAAACCATTATGGAATTGATATCAGAGGAAAGAAAATCAAGGAATTACCTAGAAGTTTTATGGAAAAAATCTTGTATGGTACAGGTGATGAAGAAATTGATTTTGAATATACATCGCCAGCAGGTGTTAGAAGATTTAAAGCACCATTTGAAGGGGTACTTCCAACATTAGATAGACGTCATAATGAAACAAAATCACAAGGAATGCGTGATTTTTATGAAATGTATATGAGTAATTCTCCATGTTATTCATGCCATGGAGCAAGATTAAAACCAGAAATCTTGTCTATAAAAGTGGGAGACAAAAACATTAATGAATTAACAGCGATGTCTATCAATCAAATAAAAGATTATTTGGACAATTTACAATTAAATAAAACAGAAGCGATGATTTCAGATTTAATTTTAAAAGAAATTCATCAAAGATTACAATTTTTAATTGATGTAGGATTAGAATATTTAACACTATCTAGAAGTGCAGGAACTTTATCAGGAGGAGAAGCACAAAGAATTAGACTTGCTACACAAATTGGTTCTGGTTTAACAGGTGTATTATATATCTTAGATGAACCAAGTATTGGATTACATCAAAGAGATAATGATAGATTATTGGCTACCTTAAAAAAATTAAGGGATTTAGGAAATACCTTACTTGTGGTAGAACATGATGAAGATACCATGTATGCAGCAGATCAAGTCATTGACATAGGACCAGGGGCTGGAACCCATGGTGGACAAGTCATGGCACAAGGAACTGCTGAAGAAATTAAAAAAGTAGAAAACTCTATTACAGGAAAATATTTAAGTGGAAGATTGAAAATTCCAGTACCACCAAAAAGAAGAAAACATACCAAATCAAAAGTGATTGAAGTACAAGGCGCTACAGAAAATAACTTGAAAAATATTAGTGTAAAATTCCCATTAGGTGTATTTACTTGTGTAACAGGTGTATCTGGTTCAGGAAAATCTACATTGGTGAATGAAGTGCTATACAAAACAATTGCAAAAGAATTGAATGGTTCTAATGAAAAACCAGGAAAATGTAAAGGTATCAAAGGAATTAATCAAATTGACAAAATTATTAATATAGACCAATCACCAATAGGAAGAACGCCACGTTCAAATCCTGCAACATATACAGGTGTATTTGATTTAATCAGAGATATTTTTGCTGGAACAGAAGAAGCAAAATTAAGAGGATATCAAAAGGGAAGATTTAGTTTTAATGTAGCAGGTGGAAGATGTGAAAGTTGTAATGGTGACGGTGTGCATAAAATCGAAATGCATTTCTTACCAGATATCTATGTGCCTTGTGAAGTGTGTAAAGGAAAAAGATATAATAGAGAAACATTAGAGGTAAAATATAAAGGAAAAACGATAGCAGATGTGTTAGATATGACAGTGGAAGAAGCCTTACAATTTTTTGATAAAATACCAAGAATTAAGCAAAAGATTCAAACTTTATATGATGTTGGATTAAGTTATATCAAATTAGGGCAACCATCAACAACTCTATCAGGAGGAGAAGCGCAAAGAGTAAAATTAGCAACAGAATTGTCTAAAAAGGCGACAGGAAAAACTTTATATATTTTAGATGAACCAACAACAGGACTTCATATTGCAGATGTTCATAAATTAGTAGATATTTTGCAAAGATTAGTGGATACAGGAAATACGATTATTGTGATTGAACATAATTTAGATTTAATCAAAACTTGTGACCATATTATTGATTTGGGTCCAGAAGGTGGAGATAATGGCGGTGAAGTGATTGCTGTGGGAACACCTGAACAAGTTTGCTTAAATGAGAAAAGTTATACAGGGAAATTTTTGAAGAAATATTTAGAACAAAATTAAGAAAGAAACACACAAGAAGAATCCATGTTAAGATATATTAACATGGATTCTTCTTGTGTTTCCTGTCATCGGAATTAGAAAAAAATTTCAAGACATCTTTTGAAATGAAAATAAACATGGTCAATACTAAAAGACATACGACCTTCAGGGATTTTTACTTCCTGAATTGGTTCATACCATCCTAGCTTATGTGTCCAGATTTTCTTTCCTTCATAGGTTGTGGATTCTCTCACAAAATGCCATCCATTAAAAACTGGATAGGTATAAAGGAGAATTTTATAAGAATGTGATGAACTGGGGGTAGAAAATTCAGATTCGAATGCATGCAATCCCAGTAAATGACAGTCTCGCTTGATACATTTTATAATATTATCTATTTCATGCTCTTTAATACCATTATAGGATACTAATTCTTCAAAATAGACATCATCAAAAATGTCACTGCCATTATAAAGGGCAGTCAACTTTCCAGGAGAGTAAAATCTTTTTTCTTGGTCAGGATAATGAAGTCCTAAAGCATGAGCGTAACAGTTTGTAAATTCCTGATTCCGATATTCAGGAAAAAAAGGTGGGAATTCTCCCATAGAATTTTTAATTTCTTCAAAAATTTTTCTTGATTCCATAAGTGCATCCTTTCTTTTAAGTGCTATCTGAACAATGTGATAGCTTAATACATTGTTAATTGTCACATATATATGTTAACATAAATACAATCAAAATGCAAATATATGTTTTTGTATAAATTCTTTCTTTTTACAAATAATAATAAAAATTGAATTTCAAGGTTATCCAGAGAGTTCAAAAAATTGTAATATAAGAAAGGAGAAGAAGATGTTTAATTTTAGAACCGATTTGGCTGCAGAAAGAAGAGAGATATATAGAACAGCCAATAAATTAGAAAATGAAATTAATGGTATAGAAAGTGAGGAGCAAGAAATCAATGAAAATATAAAAGTAGATAGGGTAAAAATAACCAATGAAGAAGGAGAAAAGGCAATAGGAAAACCAAAAGGTGTGTATGTGACAATTGATATTAAGAATTTAAAAATTGCAGGAGAAGAGGAAATTCAAAAATCAGCAGATACAGTAGCAGATGAATTAAGAAAAATTGTAGATAGTCATGTTGATAAAAATGGGGAAATATTAGTGGTTGGTCTTGGAAATATTTATGTAACACCAGATGCACTAGGACCTAAAGTAATTAATGATATAGAGGTCACAAGACATATGATTAAATATTTACCACAATATGTAAAAGAAGGTGCTAGAAATGTGAGTGCCATATCTCCAGGTGTATTAGGAACAACAGGAATAGAAACTGTGGAAATTTTAAAGGGAATTGTAGAAAATACACATCCTAAATTATTGATAGTCATTGATGCTTTAGCGTCTAGAAGTATAGAGAGAATTAGTAGTACAGTACAAATATCAGATACGGGAATTGTACCAGGTGCAGGTGTGGGAAACACAAGAAAGGAAATTAGTCAAAATACATTAGGAATTCCAGTAGTTGCCATAGGGATTCCAACGGTTGTTGAAACAGCAGTTTTAGTAAATGATTCATTAGATTTATTTATTACAAAATTACAAGATGAGGCGAAATCTAATGATTATTTAAATCAACTAAAAGAAGAGGATAATTATGAAGAAATAAAAGAGGCTTTAGTTCCACAAGATTATAATCTAATTGTAACACCAAAGGAAATTGATGGATTAATTGAAAATATGAGTAAAATTGTAGCAACAGGAATTAATCAAGCAGTATAGAAAAAAGTACAAATTTGTAGAAATTGTAGAAAAATGGTTGAAAAAAACTCTTTCTTAAGATATAATTCATATAGAATAATAAGAAAAGAGGGATTTCTATGGAAAAAGAAGGAAAAGTAGATAAGACAAAAAAAGTGGAAGAAAAAGAAACCAAAAAAGAAAAAGTAGAAGAACCAAAATTCAGTAAAGTGTCAGGAAAAGATTTAAAAAAAGAAACAGAAATGAGTTATATAGAAAATAAAAAAGAAAAGAAACAAAATAAAGAGAAAAAAGAAAGTAATGAAAAAGGAAATAAAAAAGTTGGATATTGGGTTGGAGGAATTATACTATTATTCGTTGTGCTAGCCATAGTAACTGCTTTACTATTATTACCAACAACACCAGAAAAAACTGTAGAAGGTATGTTAAATAGTTTAAAAAATGCAGATTTTGAGAGTGTTAACAAATATGTAAATTATGAAGAAATTGTTAATGAATCAGAAATGTTACAAAATTCAGAAATGGATGAAGAAACACAAAGTTTACTTTTTAATAAACTAACATGGAAAACTTTAAATATTTCAAAAGAAGAAAATACAGCAAGTGTTGAAGTAGAAATTACGAATAAAGATTTTAACCAAATTATATCTAATTATAAACAAGAAGCTTTAAGAATTGCATTTAGTGGGGAATCTTTTACAGAAGAAGTGCAAAATAATAAATTAAAAGAACAATTAAAAAATGAAGAAATTGGAACAAAAACCATAACAACAACTATACAATTAGAAAAACAAGATGGAGAATGGAAAGTACAAGCTGATGAGAGTTTAGTAAATGCATTGTTACCAGGATTACAAGAAGCAATTAACTCTTTAAATGCCATTATCAATGGATAGTATCTAAAATACTATAGAGGAGATGCACCTATAAATATTAAACACATATTTAATATTTTAGGTGCATTTTACTTTATGTTGTTTGTTTTTCTTATTTCTATATTGGTAGATTGGATTTTAGATTTTGTTGATTTAGATTTTTTTATTTTTTAGTAAGTGTTTTTTTATGATATCGATATAAATTGCAAATTTCACAATTTAAACAAATAGATACACGATTTTCAAAAATTAATTGTAAAGTATTAATAAATTCATCAATTTGATTATCAATTAAGTGTATATAAATTTTTTTAGGGAGTAAGTTTAAAAGTGAATTTAGAGTATAATCATTTGCTGAAAAAGATATATCACTTAAATATTTTGCATTGAAGATTTCTTCTGAATTTAAAATTAAATTCTTATGTTCATCTAATAATATAGATTCAGAAGTGTTATAAATTAAATGTACAATATTGGAATTATTCTTTTGTGAATTGATATATAATTTTAGCAAGGAAATAAATTCCATATATTCTTTTTCAATAATATAGTTATTAACACTTTCAGATACAATGTCATCTAAAATAGCTGTATAGGCTTGAAGTCTAAAATTTATAAAACCATCTAATAATAAAACTTTGTTATCAGAAATAAAAGAATATAAAGAATTATAAAGAGCTTCAAATTTTTTATCAAACCATGCATAATATTCATCAGATAAAATATTGTAGCAATTTTTTAAGATTTTATTTCTTTCAAGTGCATCAAAATAGAAATAATTTTTATCAATAATTCTTTTCATAAGCATATCTTCAAATTCATCAATTATCATAAAAGATAAAAGGTTACTGATTTTAGAAAAAAAGTAAGGGTAATCATTGTGGGAAAGATAATGTATGATAATATTTTTGTAATTTTTAAATTTGTTTTCAGAAAAGCATATATTCTCTATTTCAGAATATTTTAATTCATTTAGTAGATAATCTAGTATTTTAGAATTATTTGTTTTTATACATAAAGATTTCATATACAAAAATACCCCTTTCTCATTATACTAGTATCTACCAAACTTAAAAAACTTATACATTATTATATGATAAGAAAAGAGAAGTTGCCAAAGGGGACGTGCCTTTTTGGCAACTTTTATAAAATAAATTTTAGATTTATCTTAAATAAAGAAACTGACCCGACATAGAATAGCAATCAAAGATTGCAGTCGGATACCACAGAACCTTGTTGTCTAAGACAATAAAAAGAAAGTTGCCAAAAAGGCACGACCCCTTTGGCAACTTATTTTAATAATAAATCATATAATCAATGTCTGGAAAGACACAATCTTTTTTTGAGATATCTTTTAAGAAATCTTCATCAATAGTATTTTCTTTGATTTGATAATATAATTTGGTAAATCGACCAATATGGTCTTTAATTCTTTTTTTAGCATAATCTACCATAGTACCATTTGTGATGATAAATAGCCAATCACTACTTTGAGCTAATAATAATTCACGAGCACATTGATTTAAAGCTTTTTTCTTCAAGCCTTTTGCATTTGGATATAAATGGGCTAATTCGCACATCCTGTCACCTGCAACATGAAGATGCCTATGAGCATAATCATTTGTTTGATTTAACCACACTTCACTGTATCCATTAGCGCCCCAACTAGAACGACAAGGTGAAGCAACTTGCATATTTGGGTATTTATCAATATACTCAGATGGTGTAATTAATTCAAAATTGCAATCATCATAATAAATTTTCTTAAATAAAACATATAACCAATATGGTCCTTCATACCACCAATGACCATATAATTCAGCATCATAAGGGCATAAAATAATTGGTGGATTTTCTGTATATTGAGAAAGATTTTCAATTTGAGCATTTCTACAGTCAAAGAAGTGACCAGCTTGTTTTTCTGCTGAATCTTTTGCCCATTGAACATTATAATAATCTTTAAATTCTGTTTTTCCTGTAATTCTATAATATTTGATACCAGTATGAACTCTGACACCATTATGGGCGATATATGGTTTAATGTAATCATAATCAGCATCATAACCAATATCACGGTAAAATTCTCTGTAATTGAAATCACCTGGATAACCATTAATAGAACTCCATACTTGTCTTGAAGATTCAATATCTCTACCAAAAGCGATAACACCTTCAGGAGAAACAATAGGAGCAAAAGTACCATACAAAGGTGTAGGGTCTGCATATAAAATACCATGTGTTTCAGTAATAATATAATCAATGCCAAATTCTTTTAAATATTTATCTGCTTCTGGCACATAACCACATTCTGGAAGCCAAATACCACGAGGTTTTCTTCCAAAATATCTTTCATAAGTTTGAACACCAACAGCGATTTGGGCTTTTACCGTTTTTTCATTGACATATAGTATTGGAAAATATCCATGTGTTGCACCACAAGTGATAATTTCTAAAACGCCAATATCTTGAAAATGTTTAAAGGCTTGAATTAAATTACATTTATATACATCTTTAAATAGATGTAAATCATTTGAATATCTATCGTAATAGTAATGAGCTAATTGATTTAAACGCTCATCACCAGCAGTTCTTTTAATTTCTTTTCCAGATAATTCGATTAGTTGTTTTAAATAGCGAATATATTTTCTTTGTAATAATTTATTATCTAACATAGAAAGTAGAGGAGGTGTCATAGACATAGTGATTCTAAATTTAACCCCTTCATCTACTAATTTTTGAAAATTTGTTAATAATGGTATATAGGTTTCAGATATTGCTTCATATAGCCAAGATTCTTCTAAATAGTCATCACTTTCAGGATGATGGATAAATGGAAGATGTGCATGAAGAACGAAACTAACATATCCTTTTTTCTCTTGCATTTAAATTCTCCTTTTATTGTTACTAAAATTTTTCTGTACAATATTTTTACCAAATAAGAAATGGAAGGTTCTATAAGGTAAAAAATGAATGAGACACTTTCGACTTGCAACCTCAAGTGTCTCAAGATTATTTGAATTTTGAAGAAAGACTTCCTGATGATGGATTACCAGAAGAAGGATTTGATAAATCGTAAATTTCTTCAATATTTTCATTTTGATAAATTGCTTTGTATATATCATATATATTATATATTTTTCCCATATTTCTAATAAAGGAAATATTTGCTGAAATTGGTTTTTCAATTTGGACACCGGTTTTTACATTTCTAAAATACACCATTTTTTGTTCTTTGTTAAATAAGATATGGTCATTTGGTGATTCGATTTGATTAGAGGTAGATATATAAATATAATCTGTATGAATCTTTGGATTTTCTTTGATTGGGCGTCTACCTAATTCAATTTTATAATCACATTTGGCATCATTTACATGAAGATACCAACTATTTGCAAAATCATTAATATCAATTTCAAAACTATAATTCATCGTTGTATTGTGAATAATTAAAACAGGTTTTGTTGTTTCAAAAAAGTCTTCACCATATTGTGCTTTATAATTTTCTCTATCTTTATCAGAGATATCCCAATATATAAATAAATTGGTAGGAGTTTGCGCCAATACTTTTACAACGGTTTGATTATATCGATATGGTAAATCATAATATTCTACAATATCTACTTTTTGCTTTTTAGTTGTTGAACGTTTTCTTTTAGACGTAGTTGTTTTCTTTGTAGTAGATTTTTTAGCTACTGTTTTTGTAGATGTTTTTTTAGATGTTGATTTTGTAGATGGTTTCTTTTTCGTAGTTGTTGCTTTTTTTGCTGTAGTTGCTTTAGCAGAGGTTGCCTTACTTGTTGTTGTTTTTTTGGCAACAGTTTTAGAGGTAGCAGACGTCTTTTTTGCTACACTTTTTTTAGTAGAAGATTTTTTGGTATCTGTTTTGGCAACAACATCTTTTTTGGCAGTCGTTTTTTTAGCAACAGATTTGGTTTCTTTTTTAGCTGGTTCTTTTTTGGTTGTAGTTGCTTTTTTCGTTGCTATAACTGCATTTGTTTCTTCATTTGTTTCTTTTGTTTTTCTTGGCATTGTATATCCTCCTATGTAAATCTCTTTTATTACCTTTATATATTATACTAAATGAAAAATAAATTCAAGGGGATAATATGATTTTTTAAATTTATTTTAGAATATAAATTTTTTTATAAATGGCAACCAATATTATTTAGTTTGTAAAATTGGGATTTAGCTCCTAATGAATTGCTAACATATGAAAAAATAATAAAAAATTTGAAAAAATAAAAGACCTCTTGTATAATATCAGTATATGATATAGGAGGTTTTTTATCATGAAAGAAGAAACAAATAAATTAGCAATAAGAGTAGCAGGAGTTGTTCAAATGAATGATGGATTTGTATTGATGCATAGAAAAAATGTAAAAAGAAATAAGGATTATCAAGAATACTATACTTTTCCAGGAGGACATTTAGAAGAAGGAGAAACATTAGAAGAAGGTGTCATAAGAGAGATTAAAGAAGAATTTGGTATTCACGTAAAAGTAGTAAGAAAATTATATGAATTAAAAAATGATAAATTAAATATGAAAGAATATTTCTTTTTATGTAAATATTTAGATGGCGAATTTGGAACTGGAGATGGAGAAGAATTTTCAAATAATCCAGCCTATAAAGATTCAGGAAAATACATTCCTGAAATTGTGAAAGCAGAAAATATACCAGATTTAATTTTATTACCTTTAGAAATAAAGGAAAAATTTGTACAAGATTTACAAGAAGGAAACCTATAACATATGTTGTTACAGTTTAGAGTTCTCTCTGAGAGGAGCGATATATTATATTTTTATGATTTGAATGCGACCGGAATCGTTTTAGAAATTCTTATATTTAAGTCGTAAAGGGTCCTGTTTCCGGGTATTGTTACGATTTAGATATTAGAATTTCTTAAACGGGAATTGAAGGGTAGCCGAGAAGCATAAAAATATAATATATCGCTCCTCTCAGAGAGAACTCTAAACTGTAACCATATGTTTGAAATAATTTCTAAAAAAATCAAAAATTTGTTTGACATTTTTTTGTTTGTATGATATGATGAGACAAAATAGGAGAATGGAGTGAAGAAAATGCCAAAAAAGAAACCTGAATTAAATAGAAGAGAAAAATCAATTTTACATTTTATTGAAAAACAAATCATGACACAAGGATATCCACCATCAGTAAGAGAAATCGGAAAAGCTGTTGGATTGAACTCAACAGCAACCGTACATGGCTATTTAGCAAAACTAGAAGAAAAAGGATATATTAAGAAAAAGGACAAAAAAGGAAGAACTTTAAGATTGTTAAAAGGTGCTTCAGGAGAAGAAAAAGTAACTTCAAGCAAAGACTTTTATACCCAAAGAGAATTGGTTGAAGTTCCAATTATAGGAAAAATAACAGCAGGAGAACCAATATTAGCAGTAGAAAATATTACAGATACATTTCCAATTCCAATTGATTTCGTTGGAAATTCAGAAAGCTTTATGCTAACCGTTAGAGGAGAAAGTATGATAGAAGCAGGAATATTAGATGGAGACTATATTCTTGTAAAAAGACAAAATACAGCTAATAACGGAGAAATTGTTGTAGCTTTAATAGGAGAGGAAGCAACAGTGAAAACTTTCTATAAAGAAACAGACCATATCAGATTACAACCAGAAAACTCTACAATGGATCCAATTATTGTACCAGATTGTGAAATATTAGGAAAAGTTGCAGGCGTATTTAGAAAAATGTAAACTTTTGCATAAAAAATTCACAAAAGTTTCACAATATCTATATTGATCCATGACACTGCGTCATATATAATAAATAATGCAGTGTCATTTAGTTTGTCTAAAAATGGTTTATAGATATAGCCTAAAATCCAAATAAAGGAAAGAAGGAGAGAAATATGCTAAAAGTATTAAAAAACTTAAAAAAATCACTAGGAGCTGTAATTATTATTGCTATATTACTATGCGTGCAAGCTTCAACAGATTTAGCATTACCAGATTATACTTCAAAGATTGTAAATGTTGGTATACAAGCAGGTGGAATTACAAGTGCTATACCAGGAGTTATATCTAAAGAAGATATGGATGCACTTCTTGTGTTTACAGATAAAGATGATGAAATATTAGACAATTATACAATGGTTTCAACATCTGATGGAGAGAAATATGAAACACAAGAACAACATGAAGAAAAAATGATTAAAAAATATTTTGGTAATGATTATCAGGTTCAAACAGATACGATTTATATTTTAAAAGATATTGATGAAGAACAAGAAGAAGTTTTAACAGGAATCATTTTAGATCCTTTGATGGAAATGACAACGATTACAAGTGAAGAAACAGCAACCCAAATAAAAGAACAGTTATCACAAAATGTTCCTGAAAATCAAAAACAATATATTCAAAATATGAATTTAATGGAAATGATTGAGCAAATGCCAGAAGAACAAAGAGAGCAAGTTTTAGCAGAATTTACAAAAAGAATTGAAGAAATGAATGATTCTATTAAGGAACAAGCAGCGATTTCTTCTGTAAAACAAGTGTATATGAATGCAGGAGCGGATACAGATAAGATACAAAATGACTATATCTTACAAACTGGATTACAAATGCTAGGAATTGCTTTAATTACGATGGTATGTGCTGTAACCATTATGTTATTATCTTCAAGAGTAGCAGCAAAATTAGGAAAAACGTTAAGGGAAAAAATATTTAAAAAGGTAACTAGTTTTTCAAATGCAGAATTAAATGAATTTTCAACAGCATCATTAATTACCCGTAGTACAAATGATGTACAACAAATTCAACAATTGATTACGTTATTATTTAGAGTTGTTGTTTATGCACCAATTATTGGTATAGGTGGATTTGTAAGAGTACTTACCAGCACAGATAGTTCAATGGCATGGATTATTGGAATTGCAATCGTTGCGATATTATTTATTGTAGGAACATTATTTGCTATTGCAATACCTAAATTTAGAAAATTACAAGATTTAATAGACAAATTAAATGAAGTTTCAAGAGAAATCCTTACAGGATTACCTGTTATAAGGGCATTTCATAAAGAGAAAAAAGAAGAAGCAAGATTTGATGTTGCCAATAAAGATTTAATGAAGGCCAACCTATTTGTCAATAAAGCGATGTCTATGATGATGCCTTTATTGATGTTTATCATGAACTCTATTATGATATTAATTGTTTGGGTTGGAGGACATAATGTTGATCAAGGTGTTATGCAAGTTGGAGATATGATGGCATTTATCCAATATACAATGCAAATTGTTATGGCATTCTTAATGATATCTATGATTTCTATTATGCTTCCAAGAGCATCAGTTTCTGCAAGAAGAATTAATGAAGTTCTAGAGGCTGAACCAAGCATTAAAGATAAAAAAGAAACTAAGACATTTGACCCAAATAAAAAAGGATTAGTAGAATTTAAAAATGTTTCTTTTAGATATCCAGATGCAGATACAGAAATTTTAGAGGATATTAATTTTACAGCAGAACCAGGAAAAACAACAGCCATTATTGGTAGTACAGGAAGTGGTAAGTCAACGGTTGTAAATTTGATACCAAGATTTTATGATGTTACAGGTGGAGAATTATGCATTGATGGTGTCAATGTAAAAGATGTGTCACAAAAAGATTTAAGAGATATTATCGGATTTGTGCCACAAAAAGGAGTGTTATTCTCAGGAACAATTGAATCTAACATTAAATATTCAGATGAGAATATGTTAGATGAAAGAATGATAGAGGCAGCAGAGATTGCACAAGCAACAGAATTTATTAACGAAAAAGAAAACAAATACCAAGACCCAATTGCACAAGGTGGAGGAAATGTATCAGGAGGACAAAAACAAAGATTATCTATTGCAAGAGCCATTGCAAAAGATCCAGAAATCTTTGTATTTGATGATAGCTTCTCAGCATTAGATTTTAAGACAGATAGTACATTAAGAGAAGCTTTATCAACAAAAACAAAAAATAAAACAGTAATTATCGTAGCACAAAGAATTAGTACCATTTTAAATGCAGACCAAATTATTGTATTAGAAGAAGGAAAAATGGTCGGAATGGGTACACATGAAGAATTAATGAAAAACAATGAAACTTATAGGCAAATTGCCTTATCACAATTGTCTGAAGAAGAATTAGGCGAGAAAGGAGGTAAGTAATATGCCAGGACCAATGGGAAGAGGAGCTCAAACAACAGAAAGAGCAAAAGATTTTAAGAAAACAACGAAAAAATTAATTCGTTCTTATTTAGCTAAATATAAAATACCACTTATCATTGTTATGATATTTGCAATTGGTAGTACCATATTTACCATTGTTGGACCTAAAATCTTAGGAAATGCAACGACAGAAATTTTCAATGGTTTAATTAGTAAATTAAGTGGTGGAACAGGAATTGATTTTGGAAAAGTCGGAACAATTGCATTAACCTTATTAGGGTTATATGTCACAAGTGCTATATTTTCATTTGTACAAGGATTTTTAATGACAAATGTGGCACAAAAAATCACATATAAAATAAGAAATGATATCGCTGTAAAAATTAATAAATTGCCAATGAAATATTTTGATAAAAAGACAAATGGAGAAGTATTATCAGTTATTACAAATGATATAGATACATTAAGTATGAACTTAAATCAAAGTATTACACATATTATTACAGCCGTATGTACAATTATTGGTATTTTAGTTATGATGTTTTCTATTAGTTGGCAAATGACATTAATTTCATTAGTTATATTACCAATAGCAGGAATATTAGTAACAAATATTGTAAAAAAATCACAAAAATATTTTACAAGACAACAAGATTATTTAGGACATGTAAATGGTCAAGTAGAAGAAATATATGGTGGATTAAATATTGTAAAAGTATTTAATGCTGAAGAAAAAGTAACAAAAGACTTTGAAAAAGCCAATGATGAATTATATCATTCTGGATGGAAAGCACAATTTCTTTCAGGTTTGATGCATCCTGTTATGAACTTTATATCAAATGTAGGGTATGTAGCAGTAGCAGTAGCTGGTGGATATTTAGCAATTCAAGGAACCATTACAGTTGGAAATATACAAAGTTTTATACAATATAACAAACAATTTACACAACCAATTAATCAATTGGCACAAATTTCTAACATGTTACAAGCCATGATGGCAGCAGCAGAAAGAATCTTTGAATTTTTAGAAGAACCAGAAGAGGAAGTAAATGCTAAAGGAAATATTGATACTTCTAAATTAAAAGGAAATGTAGAATTTAAACATGTTAAATTTGGATATGACCCAGAAAGAACAATTATAAAAGATTTCAATGCAAGTGTCCATGAAGGACAAAAAATAGCAATTGTTGGACCAACAGGAGCAGGAAAAACCACAATGGTAAAATTGTTAATGAGATTTTATGATGTAACAGATGGAGCAATTTTAGTGGATGGTCATAATGTAAAAGACTTTGATAGAGGAGAACTTCGTAAAATGTTTGGTATGGTTCTACAAGATACATGGTTATTTGGTGGAACAGTAGAAGAAAATATCAAATATAGTAAAGAAGATGCAACAGATACAGAAGTTGTAGAAGCAGCAAAAGCAGCACATGTACATCACTTTATCAAAACTTTACCAAATGGATATCATTCTATGATAAATGAAGAATCAACCAATATATCAGCTGGTCAAAAGCAATTACTTACCATTGCCAGAGTTATATTAGCAGATCCTAAGATATTAATATTAGATGAAGCAACAAGCTCAATTGATACAAGAACAGAAATACAAATACAATCAGCAATGGATAATCTAATGAAGGGAAGAACAAGCTTTATTATTGCTCATAGATTATCAACTATCAAAAATGCAGATTTAATTTTAGTTATGAATCATGGAGACATTGTAGAGCAAGGTACACATGATGAACTACTTGCAAAAAACGGATTTTATGCTGATTTATATAATTCTCAATTCGAAGAGGTGGAAGAATAAAAAAACGCTAGACATTGTCTGGCGTTTTTTGTCCTTTTGGGGACGTTTCTGTTTGGGACATTTTTAGAAATAGTATGTTTAGAAGTAATACAGGAAAATAAAGAATATTCATAAAAGGCATCGATGCCTTTTAAATTTGGTTAATTTCAATATGGAGAATATGTCATATTGAAAAGGAAAATAAAATGGTATGAAATAAAACTTTAAAATATAATAATGCATAAAATTGACAATAAAGATATTATTCGATAAGATACAGATGAAAGGAATGAAGTAAGATGCAAAAATGTCCTTCAGAAGAAAATACACTAATAGGCATACAAGCCATAAGAGAAGTGATTGAAATATTTTCTGGTCCATTTTTAACAACTTATTTTATAAAAACATCTATGGACACAATTACGCAGATATCTATCTATAATATATTTGTATATTTCATACTTATCATTGCAACAGCTATGGTTTGTTATATTATTAAAAGAAAATATAAAATAGAAATATTTAGGTTAAGTGTTATATTAAATTTTGTATATATTTTAATGATTATTGTTTTAAGGGAAAAAGTACTTGAACATTTGGGAATACTCGCTATTATTTATGGTATTTCATCTGCTACTTATTGGACGCCGTTAGGTTTGTTTTTAATAAATAAAGTAAAAAACGAAAAACGTATGTCTTATGAAACCAAAAATCAGATGGTAAAAACTATTTTTAAAATAGGGATTCCTATTTTGTTAGGTGGTATGATAACAATATCGAATTATTATATGACTGCAATTATTGTATTAATCTTATCAATCATACAAATTATATTTTCTTTTTGGCTAAAACCATTGGAAGATACATATCAAAAATTTGATATAAAAAAAGCATGGAATAAAATAAAAGGGGTAAAGAAAATAAAGAAAGTGTTAGGTATTGAATATTTACACGGATTATGTATTGCTAGTTCTTCTTTAACAGTTATTACAACAATACTCATTTTTGATGTCTTAAAGACAGATTTTAAATTGGGTCTTATAACATCTATTACATCAGCATTGCAAATGTTAGTTGTATATTTATATAATAAAAAAAGGAGAACAAAGAATGATAAAACAATCATATTAATAGCAGGGATAATACCAATTGTAACATTAAGTATATTTTTAATTTATAGAGGAGACATAACAATTATTTTATATAGTATACTTTCACAGATAGCAACAGGTTTATTAACAGTTATACGAACAGTACAGGTATATAATACAGCAAATCACAAATTGATAACAATAAATGAGCAATCTGAATTTTGGGTAATCAGGGAAGGTTGTATCAGTTTTGGAAGAATTACGAGTTATATTTTATTATTAATAGTCGGACTTTGGAGAGGTACGCAAGGATTAAAGATATTAATGATTATACTAACGGCTATGATAATATTAATTGGGATAGCACAAAGATATCAAATAGAAGAAAAATCTGTCTAAAATAAGAACTTGACCAGACATGGCAATCAAGATTGTAGCCTTAGGTTCCTAAAACTTTGTTGTATTTAGAAATAAATAAAGAGATAATAGTTTTTTTATTATCTCTTTTTAGATTTAATTTCTTCTCTTTCCAAAAATAGAAAGAACTCTTAAGAAAATGTTGATAAAATCAAGATATAATTGCATAGCACAATAAATATATATTTTTTCTTGGTCAATATTCGGTTCTAGTTGTAAAGCTTTTATTTTATTAATATCATAAATGGTAACTCCAAAGAATACTGCTAAGATGAACCAGTCTAATACTAAATCAAACAAAGAACTATCAAAGAAAAATAAATTTATTAAGCTAAGAATTAAACCAATAATCAAAAATACACTCAAGTAAGTATGCCAACTGCTTAAATCTTTATTGGTTTTATACCCAATCAAACTTAAAATACCAAAAATCAAAGCAGAAGCGATAAATAAAGTGATAATTGAGTTTAATTCAAAAACAGCAAAAATTACAGACAGTGTAACACCATTTAATACGGCGTATACAAAATACAGGATGCCGACAACAATTGGTGGTAATTTTCTAAATAGAAGACTAAATAATAAAACAGCAATTAGTTCTATTATCAGTAATCCAGTAAAAAAATCTTCCATTAAAATTGTGTAAAATAATCCAGAAGAATATGTATACCAAGCAATTAAAGCTGAACCTAATAGACCTAAGAACATCCAGAAAAATGTTTTTCCAAAAAGTTTGTTCTCAGTAGGCATATTTTGAACTTCATTTTCTTCCATATAAAAACCCCTTTCACTATTATATAATTTAAGTATACAAATAAAAAGGAAAATATGCAATATATAAAATTAAATTGTTAAAATATGGATAAATTTATTGTTAACAGTTTATTGAAATTTAATTTTACATATGGCATAATAAATAAAAATGTCGCATAGACAAACGAACCTAATGCGACAATACGACACAAAAGGAGATTATGTATGAAACAAAAAATAAAAGAAGAATTAAAGCAATTAGCTGATGAAACATATAGAGAATTTCATAAAGGGTTATGTCCTGGTACAGAAAATATATTAGGGATAAGAGTACCAGTTCTTAGAAATTATGCAAAAAAATTATCCAAAGAATATGATATTCGAGAATTATTAAATTATATAGATAATGAGTATTATGAAGAAATCATGTTACAAGGTATGTTAATTGGACTAGAAAAAGATAAGGATAAAGATATAAAAAATATATTGAAAGATATAGAAGAATTTGTTCCTAAAATTGATAATTGGGCAGTTTGTGACACTTTTTGTGCAGGGCTAAAAATAACTAAAAAGAATCTAGACAAAATGTGGAAGTTTTTACAAAAATATCTAGTATCAGACAAAGAGTTTGAAATTCGATTTGGTGTGGTGATGATATTAGATTATTATATAACAGAAGAGTATTTAGAGAAAGATTTTGATATATTTGATTATATAAAAAGTGATAAATATTATGTGCAGATGGCAGTAGCATGGGCAATATCTATTTGTTTGATGAAATTTTATGATAAAACGATACAATATTTAAAACAAGCCAAACTAGATAAATTTACATATAATAAAGCATTACAAAAAGCGATAGAATCTTATCGAATATCTGATGAACAAAAAACAGAATTAAGAAAAATGAAAAAAATGTAAAATTATATTTGATAAATTTTTTTTTTATGTTATAGTAATAAGGAAAACTTGTATAATGAAATGAAAAATTTCTATACAATAAAAGAAAGAATACAAAGGAGAGAAGAATGGGAAAAGGAAGAAGAGAATTAGGAAAAGAACCAAAAGTAAGAAACATGAAAAAAACAAAAAGAATGTCATCTGAAGAGGTAGAAAAAAAGAAAAAAATCATTGTTAGAACAGGAATTGCCATACTAGCAATTATTGTATTATTTATAATTGCCCTGATAGCGAATAACTATATTATATTAGATAATAATACAACAACAAATTTAATTATTAATAATAAAAATGTAACGTCAAATTTAAAAAATGAAATTGTACAAGAAGATGGGGTTATTTATTTATCAGAAGATGATATTTCCAATTTTTTTGATAAATATATTTACTTAGAAGAAGAAAATAATAGAGTGATTACAACTTATAATAAAAAAATAGCAGAGGTTAGCTTAGATGAAAATGTAATCAATATTAATGGCGCAGATAAAACAACATCTGCACATGCTATTGAAAGAGATGGTGTTATTTATATACCAATCTCAGAGATGACAGAAGTATATGATATAGAAATTGGAAACATAGAAGAAACGAAAATTATCACAATGGATTCATTAGATAAAGAACAAAGAAAAGCAATTGTAACTTCTAGTTTAGCAGTAAAATCTTCAACGAATTTTATAGCAAGAACAGTCGATAGAGTAACAAAAGGAGAAACAGTTATCGTGATTTCTTCTGATGGTGGTTATTCTAGAATAAGAACAGAGGATGGAAAAATTGGATATGTAAAAACCAATAAATTGGCAAATGAATATACTGTTAGAGAAGATATGCCAGAAGAAAAACAAATAGAAGGAAAAATCAATATGACATGGGATTATTATTCAGAAGTGGGAAGTGCACCTGATAGAACAGGAACAACCATAGATGGCGTAAATGTTGTATCACCAGCCTTCTTCTATTTAGATGAAAATGGGAACTTTAGAGAAAATGTAGGAGAAAGTGGAGAAGCATACATTGATTGGGCACATGGTAATGGGTATAAAGTATGGCCAATGGTATCTAATGCACCAGCAGCAAAAGAGAGTTTAGAAATTACATCTGAAATTATGAATAGCTATGAAAACAGAAAAGAATTAATAGAGCAAATTGTTGATGCATGTGTAGAATATGATTTAGACGGAATTAATATAGATTTTGAAAATATGAAACAAGAAGATATTGATTTATATTCAAGATTTATTATAGAACTAACACCAAGATTAAATGAAATTGGAATGGTGGTTTCAGTAGATGTAACAGCACCAGATGGTGGAGAAACATGGTCAATGTGTTTTGACAGAAATGTCATTGGAGATGTAGCAGATTACATTGTATTTATGGCATATGACCAAAATGGTATATCTAGTACAACACCAGGAACAACGGCAGGATATAATTGGATTGAATTAAACTTAGTAAAATTCTTACAAACAGAAGAAATAGATTCAGACAAACTAATATTAGGAATTCCATTCTATACAAGACTATGGACAGAAGATGCGGATGGAAATCTTGTAAGAAATTCAACAGTGAATATGGAGAATATTGAAGAAGTATTACCAGATGATGTTCAAAAAACATGGGATGATGAGCTAAAACAATATTATGTAGAATATCAAGATGGAGAATATACAAGAAAAATGTGGATAGAAGATGTAGAATCTTTAAAGGCAAAAGTATCATTGGTTAATGAAAATAATTTAGTAGGAGTTGCTTCTTGGCAATATGGAATGGAAACAGAAGATGTTTGGCCAATGCTAAAAGAAGAACTGTAACAATTTTTTAAAATCATGTGAAAAGCATTATAAAATCCTTGACAACAGTGATTTCAATGGTATAATACTAGTAAAGTGACACTTTGGAGGGATTTTGACGAATGCAAAAGGAAAATGTATTTTTTTCTGTAGAAAAATTTGACGGAATGACAGATGAACAAATTGTATTAGAAGTACAAAAGGGTGATAAACAAGCTTTATCATATTTAATGAATAAGTACAAAGAATTAGTAAATATAAAAGTTAGTAAATACTTTATGGTTGGAGCAGAAAGAGATGATATTGTTCAAGAAGGCTTAATAGGATTATTTAAAGCAATCAAAATGTTTAAAAAAGATAAAAACAATAGTTTTAAATCATTTGCCAATATGTGTATTGAAAGACAATTAATCACAGCGATAAAATCTTCAACTAGGCAAAAACATATGCCGTTAAATTCTTATTTATCATTAA
This sequence comes from uncultured Eubacteriales bacterium, assembly GCA_949288175.1. Classification (GTDB taxonomy): domain Bacteria; phylum Bacillota; class Clostridia; order TANB77; family CAG-508; genus CAG-269. The sequence goes on from CASEIV010000001.1 coordinate 132,329, forward strand.
ATGCTTCTGCATATGATAATGAAGAAGAAAATGGAATAGAATTAATTAATACATTAGACAATAAAATGGTAGAAGACCCATTAGAAACAGTAATGAAAAAAGAATATTATGAACAGATTGAAAGTTCAATAGAAAAATCTTTAAGTACGTTTGAAAAACAAGTTTTAGATGGATATGTAAAAGGATATAGTTATGTAACGATTGCAAAGCAACTAGATTCACCTGTAAAATCAGTGGATAATGCGATACAAAGGATACGAAAAAAAGCAATTAAAAATATGTTAAATGAAATTTAAGGAAAATCGGGAAATTGGGGACGGACTCATTTTTCCCTTTTTCGAATTTAATTAGAATAAAAAATATAGAATATAAAAAAATGAAACGATTTTGCGTATCTAAATTTGAAATTAGAAATTCTAAAGAAAAACATGAGGACTGCTCATTTTGCTTAAAATTTACAGCAACAATGAGAGAGGCTCATGTTTTTCTTGTAGAATTTCTATGAAAATTTAGCTGCTTATACAAAATTGTGTAATGGTTTTATATTCTATATTTTTAATTATTTATAATATTGAAAAAAAGGAAAAATGAGTCCGTCCCCAATTTCCCGATTCGTCCTCAATTTCCCTTTTTCTGGGGCTTCTAACGGGAATTGAACCCGTGACCTCAGCCTTACCAAGGCTGCACTCTACCAACTGAGCTATAGAAGCAAATATTCATTTTTAAAAAGTAAAGAAATATAATGTTTCTTACATATTAGTGAAAGTATCATGTAAGTCGTAATAGATTATACAATAGAAAAAAACAAAAGTAAATATTTCTATTGACTTTTTTTAAAAAAAGTTATAAAATAGGTAACATAAGATAAAGACAAGTAAGAGAAAAAGTAAAATAAAGGTTATCTAAAGAGAGGATTGGTTATTAGCTGAAAGCCAATCTAGAAAAACATATTTGAAAAACTACCTCTTCAAGTTTTTGGTGAATAAGCCAAACGTGTAAGATACGTTATCATCTTTTAAATTAAGTAAAAAATAGGATGGAACCGTGTGAATTTTAGCACTCCTATGGATATTTTAAAATGTCCATAGGAGTTTTTTGAATGAAAAAATTAATGTTTCTTTTGAAAATAAATATTAAATTTTTATTTTCACTTTGAGCTCAAGTAACTTAAAGTTTCATATTGTTTCATATTCAACCAAAAACAACATGAAACAATAACTAAAAAATCAAAAAAATCTATTGGACAAAATAAAGGAGGTTTTATTATGTTAAAAGTTACATTAAAAGACAATTCAGAAATTGAGGTGGAAAAAGGAAGTAGCATTTTAGAAGTAGCAAAAAAAATTAGTGAAGGATTAGCAAGAAATGCAACTTGTGGAGAAGTAGATGGAGAGGTAAAGGATTTAAGATATGAATTACAAGAAGATTGCAATTTGGTAATTCATACATTTCAGGAAGAGGATTTAGAAGGAAAAAAAGCATATTGGCATACAACATCCCATATTATGGCACAAGCTGTAAAAAGATTATTTCCAGATGTAAAATTTGCAATTGGTCCAAGTATTGATAATGGATTCTACTATGATTTTGATGTAGAAACACCATTTACAGATGAAGATAAAGCAAAAATAGAAGAAGAAATGAAAAAAATCATTAAAGAAGATTTAGAAATTGAAAGATTTTCATTACCAAAAAAAGAAGCATTAGAATTAATGAAAGATCAACCATATAAAATAGAATTAATAGAAGAATTACCAGAAGGAGAAGAAATTAGTTTCTATAAACAAGGTGATTTTACAGATTTATGTGCAGGACCACATTTACTAAAAACAGGAAAAGTAAAAGCAGTAAAAATTCTTTCATCTTCAGGTGCTTATTGGAGAGGAAGCGAAAAGAATAAAATGCTTCAAAGAATTTACGCCATTTCTTTCCCAAAGAATAGTCAATTACAAGAATATCTAGATTTTTTAGAAGAAGCAAAACAAAGAGACCATAGAAAAATTGGAAAAGATTTAGATATCTTTATGACACATAAATTAGTTGGTTCAGGACTTCCAATGTATCTACCAAATGGTGCAACCATAAGAAGAATTCTAGAAAGATATATTCAAGATAAAGAAATTGCATTAGGATATGCCCATGTATATACACCATCACTTGCCAATGTGGATTTATACAAAACTAGTGGACATTGGGATCATTATAAAGAAGATATGTTTCCTGTTATGAAAATGGATAATGAAGAAATGGTATTAAGACCAATGAACTGTCCACATCATATGTTAATATATAAACATCAAATGCATTCCTATAGAGATTTACCAATTCGTATAGGAGAATTGGCACATGATTTTCGTTATGAATCAAGTGGAAGTGTTTGTGGATTAGAGAGAGTTCGTCAAATGTGCCAAAATGATGCCCATTTATTTGTAAGACCAGATCAAATCAAAGAAGAAGTAGGAAGAGTTTTAAATTTAATCAAAGAGGTATATCAAAAAGACTTTGGATTCCCAGAATCATCTTTTAAATATAGATTATCATTAAGAGATAAAGCAAATAAAGAAAAATATATTGATAATGATGAAATGTGGGAAACAGCAGAAAGTCAATTAAGAGAAATCTTAAAAGAATTAAATATTGATTTCTATGAAGCAGAAGGAGAAGCAGCATTCTATGGACCTAAAATCGATATTCAAATTAGAACAGCATTAAATCATGATGTGACAATTCCAACTTGTCAATTAGACTTTGCTTTACCAGAAAGATTTGAATTAGAGTATATAGGAGAAGATGGAAAAGCACATAGACCAGTTGTTATTCATAGAGCGATTCTAGGTTCTTCAGATAGATTTATTTCTTTCCTATTAGAAGAAACAAAAGGAAATTTACCTGTGTGGGTAGCTCCTGTACAAGTAAAAATCTTACCAATTACAGATAATCAACACGAATATGCTTATAAAGTAAAAGAAGTATTACAAGCAAAAGGTATTCGTGTGGAAGTGGATGATAGAAATGAAAAAACAGGATATAAAATTCGTGAAGCACAATTACAAAAGATTCCATATATGTTGATTGTTGGTGAAAAAGAAGTGGAAGGAAATACAGTATCTATTCGTTCAAGAGAAGAAGGCGATATTGGTGCAAAATCAGTAGAAGAATTTGCAAACGAGATATTAGATAGAATAGATAGTAAAAAATAAATTAACTTTTCAGTCTCCAATTTAGTTACAGTTCAGACTCAAAGGCTCGAAAGGTTACATATATATCATTTTTCATACCTTGTGTGTCGCAACCACTGATGTTGAAAATAGATTTTAAATAGTCTTAAATAAATTTAATTCTATCTAAAATCTATTTTTAACGAAAGAAGGTTGCTCCAATCGCACTCGCTTTTGCTCGTTTGGTCGCTTACGCGGTATTTCAAAATGATATATATGTAACCTTTCGAGCCTTTGAGTCTGAACTGTAACCCAATTTAAAGGATATTCTAAAAAAATCATTTGAAATGGTTGACACTAATAGTATTTTATGGTAAAATAGGTAACTGTAATCCGCTTAGTCAAGGTACATAAATACTAACAAAAGCGTTAGTTACCTTTTTTAAGGATTAGCGAGTATACAAATAAGGGAGGTGCATTTAAGATGTACGCAATAATTGAAAGCTGTGGAAAACAATACAAAGTAGCAGAAGGAGATGTTGTATTTTTCGAAAAACTAGATGCAGAAGAAGGTAAAAAAGTTACTTTTGATAAAGTAATACTAGTTTCAGAAGAAGGAAAAGTACAAATTGGAAATCCTTATGTGAAAGGTGTAAAAGTAGAAGGAAAAGTAGTTTCTCATGGTAAAGGTAAAAAAATCATTGTTTTCAAAATGAAAGCGAAAAAGAATTATAGAAGAAAACAAGGACATAGACAACCATATACAAAAGTAGAAATTACATCAATCAAAACAGCTGCTAAGAAAACAGAAACAAAAGCAGCAAGTGCAAAAGCTGAAACAAAAAAAGTTGCTGAAAAAGCAGAAGCTTAATGACTTTTAAAAACGTAAATTTTAGAAAAATAAAAAAGATAAAAATGAGATAAAAAATCTGAACCGAAAGGAGTGAAAGAGCATGGCTCATAAAAAAGGTCAAGGTAGTAGCCATAACGGTAGAGAGAGTGAATCAAAGCGTCTTGGAGTAAAAAGAGCTGATGGTCAATTCGTTCTAGCTGGAAATATCTTAGTAAGACAAAGAGGAACTAAAGTACATCCAGGAACAAATGTTGGTAAAGGTAGTGATGATACTTTATATGCATTAGTAGATGGAACAGTTAAATTTGAAAGAAAAGGTAGAGATAAAAAACAAGTTAGTGTTTATCCAGTAGAATCATAAAATGTATAGAAAGAATCAAGTTATAAGCTTGGTTCTTTTTTGTATTAATTTTTTATATAGTACTAGTTTTTAGCTTAGAAATCATATATAATGTGGACTAGAGATAAGATATATAAGAAAGGAATGCGGAACAAATGCAATTAAAAGAAGAATTAGAATTACTAAATGAAAATAGTACAATAGCAGATATTCAAAAGTATATAAAAGATATGAAAAAAACTAGAAAATTTGATGGTGTGACAATTGAAAGAGAAATGATGCTATTTATAGAAGAAATAGGAGAATTGGCTAAAGCTATTAGAAAAAATACAAAAGGTTCTTTAGATATCAATAAGAAATATGATGGAAGTGTTGAGGAAGAATTGGCAGATTGTTTTATATATTTACTTAGTATAGCCAATATGAATCATGTAGATATATTTAAGGCATTTAAAGAAAAAGAAAAGAAGAATTGCAATAGAATATGGAAATAAATCATAAATATTATTTTGGATGGTGAGAAAGAAAATGAAAAAAAATTTAGATTTTCTAAAAGGGATATATATTGCACATAGAGGATTGTATCATAATGAAAAGGGAATACCGGAAAATTCTATAAGAGCATTTAAAGAAGCTGTAAAAAGAAATATTCCTGTAGAATTAGATGTTCATTTATTAAAAGATGGAAATATCGTTGTTTTTCATGATGACAATTTGAATAGAATGACAGGATATAATAAAATGATAAAAGATTGTACATATGAAGAAATCCGTGAATTGAGATTATTAGATACAAATGAGAAGATACCATTATTCGAGGAAGTACTTCAAGTAATAGATGGAAAAGTGTTAATGGATATAGAACTGAAATATGATGCAGAAAGAGGAAAATTAGAAACAAAACTTTGCAGTTTTTTAGATAATTATAAAGGAAAATTTATTGTAAAATCATTTCATCCATATGCAGTAAACTGGTTTAAAAAGCATAAACCTGAATATGTTAGAGGACAACTAGCAACCGATTATAAAAATGAAAAATCTTTGGGATTTATAAAACGATTTATAGCAAAAAATATGTTATATAATTTTATTACCAAACCAGATTTTATAGCTTATGATTTAAAAGCATTACCTAATAAAATGGTAGAAACATATAGAAAAAAATCATGTCCTATACTAATTTGGACTATTAGAACATATGAAGAATTAGAAACAGCCAAACAATATGGAGATAGTTACATATATGAAAATATACAAATTTGAAGTTTGAATTAGGGGTAAAAAATGAAACAGAAATTACAACCAATTGTAGAGCCAATTGTGAAATGGTATCAAAAGCAAGAAAAAACATTACCTTGGAAACAAGATAAAGAACCTTATCATATATGGGTTTCAGAAATTATGTTACAACAAACAAGAATTGAAGCAGTAAAAAAGTATTATACAAGATTTATGAAAGAATTGCCTACCATACAGGATTTAGCAGTTGTACCAGAAGAAAAGTTGTTAAAATTATGGGAAGGATTAGGCTATTATAGTAGAGCGAAAAATCTAAAAAAATCAGCCATACAAATACAAGAAAATAATCATGGAAAGATGCCTACATCATATGTAGAATTGTTAAAACTACCTGGGATAGGAGAATATACAGCAGGAGCCATTGCATCTATTAGTTATAATGAAAAAGTACCAGCAGTAGATGGAAATGTATTAAGAGTTGTTTCCAGAGTACTAGCAAGCAAAGAAGATGTATTATTACCAGAAACAAAAAAGAAAATTACAAACAAATTGTTAGAAATTATGCCTGATGAAGCAGGTGATTTTAATGAAGGACTAATGGAATTAGGAGAAAAGGTGTGTTTACCAAATACAGTTCCATTATGTGCAACATGTCCAATCCAAGAATTTTGTATGGCCAATAAGGAAAATCTAACAAATGAAATACCGGTTAGAGTAAAAAAACAAAAGAGAAAGATTGAAAACAAAACTGTTTTTATATTAAAATATAAAAATGAAATAGCAATTAGAAAACGTGAAAAAACAGGAATATTAGCAAATTTATATGAGTTTCCAAATGTGATTCGGGGAAGTAATAGAAGAGGAAATTCCAAAGAACTTAGAAAAATGGCAAATACAATTTAAAAATCTATATCTAAAAAAGCATGCAAAACATGTATTTACACATGTGGAATGGAAGATGACAGTTTATGAAATAGAAGTGGAAAATAAAAATAAGCAATGGACATGGGTAACGGAAAAACAAATGGAAAAAGAATATCCATTACCAACAGCTTTTAAAAAATTGCTAGGCAAAACGAAAATTTGAAAAGTATAAGGAGTAGAAAATGAATTATATTGCATTATTTGATTGGGATAAAACAGTAAGAAAAAATTATGCATGTTTAATGTGGTTAGAAATGTTAGAAGAAAGTGGAAAAATTAAAAAAGGACTAGTAAAAGAAAATGATGAAGTTTATCAAAGATATCTAAAAGGAGAATTGGACCATAATGAATTAACAGAAGAGGGAATGAAGGTATATGGAAAATATATACAGGGAGTGAGAAAAGAAGATATTTTATCTGTTTTAGAAGCATATAAAAAAATAGATAAGGAAAATATTTTTGACATTATGAAACAAAATATATTTCCATTCTTAAAAAGGAATAAGATAAAAATCATTGTCATATCAGGGGCACAGCAGGAGTTAATAGAATTATATAAAGAAGAACTAGGAATTGATGAAATATATGGTGTACAATTTGTAATAGAAAATGGGATATATACAAATCAATATCAAAATAATGGCTCTGACAAAAATAAAGAAATGATGGTAAAAGAAATTTGCAAAGATAGAGAAAACAGAATTTTATTTTCTTTTGGAGATTCTATATCAGATATTCCTTTGTTAAAAGTAGCTAAGAAAAGTTTTGTTAATAATACAAATACAAAATTTATAGAATTAGAAAATGCAAATTATTATGACTTTGGTAAAAAAGAAACTGGTAAAAAAATCATCCAAGAAATGGAAAAAGTATTAAAGAAAGAATTAAATGGAAAGAATTAAATGGTCAGTAAAGGAAAAATTGTTCACTTATCATTTAAAGTAGCAAGGGTGGCTAAAGTATCGCCAAGTTGTGTGAAAAAAGCAGATAAAATGGCAAGTTCGTCTTGTGACTTATCTTTTGCAATTTCACAAGCAAGTAAAGAAACAAATTGAACAAAAGTGCACGGATTCAAAATCATCACCTCATATATCTAGTATATGAAAAAAAATAGATAAATGTTATAAAAATATAGAAAAGAAGGAAGTAAAAAATGAAAATTGGATTTACGATAGGAAAATTTGCCCCATTACATAAAGGGCATCAGTATTTAATAGAAAAAGGTATTAAAGAAATGGATGAGTTCTATGTCATTGTATATGAAACAAATGTCATAGATATCCCTTTGGAACAAAGAGCAAAATGGATAAAAGAATTGTATCCAGAAGTAAAGATTTTATTAGCAAAAAATCCACCATCACAATATGGGTTAGATGAAGAAAGTGTAAAAATTCAAATGGATTATTTGAAAAATATTATAAAGGACATACCTGTTACGCATTTTTACAACAGTGAACCTTATGGAAAATATGTTGCAAGAGATTTACATATAGAAGAAGTACAAGTGGATAGACTTAGAGAAAAATATGCGATTAGTGGAACAAAAATTAGAAAAAATGTAAATGAAAATAGAGAATACATAGAGGAAATGGTATACAAAGAAATAAAATCAAATAAAAAAGATAAAAGTTGTTAATAAAAAAATTAGCAACTTTTTTATTGAATAAGAAAATATAAAGAAGGATATGTTTGGTTAATAAGAAAAAATTAAGAAATACGAAAAAGACTTCATAAAATCTTAAGAAAAAATCAATTGTAAATCAATAAATATATGTTAGAATTTGAAACAATAAACAAGTTAAAATTTTTAAGGGGAGGAATGATCAATATATGGAAACCATATTAAAATGTGAAAACTTGTGTAAGACATTTGGAAAAAGAGAAATCTTAAAAAAAGTTTCATTAGAAATAAAACAAGGCGATATCTTAGGATTTATTGGACCAAATGGTGCACGGAAAAACAACAACCATAAAATTAATTTTAGGATTGCAAAACATTACCAGTGGAAAGGTAACAATCAATGGATATGATATTGAAAAAGAATTTACACATGCTATTAAAAAAGTAGGAGCCATTGTTGAAAACCCAGATATGTATATGTACTTATCAGGATATCAAAACTTAAAATTAGTAGCCAATTTATATAAAGGAATCACAAAAGAACGAATTGATGAAGTCGTAAAATTGGTAAAATTAGAAAACAGGATTCATGATAAAGTATCTAAATATTCTTTAGGAATGAGACAAAGATTAGGAATTGCACAAGCGATATTACATGAACCAAATTTACTAATATTAGATGAGCCAACCAATGGATTAGACCCTGAAGGAATTAAGGAAATGAGAGAATTGTTAGTGGATTTAGCAACAAAGGAAAAAATGGCCATTTTAATCTCTAGCCACAATTTAGCAGAATTAGATAATTTCTGTACAAAAGTATGTATTATTAAAAATGGAGAAGTGATAGAAACAAGCGAAATCTCTGAAATCAAAAAAGAAACCAGTCAAGATTTACAACTATTTGAAGTGGATGATGTAAATCATGTAAAAAATATAATAAGAGACATGATGATAATCGATAATCATAGATTTAAGATAAATGTGCCAAAAGAAGAAGTACCAGAAATGATTGAAAAATTAGTAGAAAATAAAATTAAAATTTATGAAGTAAAACCGGAAGAAAAAACACTAGAAGATGCATTTTTTGAAAAGACAGGGGGGAATGTCATTGAGTAATTTAGTAAAAAATGAATTGATTAAAATATTTAAAAAGAAAACCATTTATATTACAATGGTGGTTATATTCTTATTATTAATTTTTATGAATTGTATGTTTAAATATGCAAATGGCGGAAGTGAATATGATTATTATCTATATAATGAAAATTATATTAATTCACTAAGAAGTGAATTAGAAACATTAAATCCAGAAAAATCAAGTGATGTAACAACTTATATTAATCTATTATCAGAAATACAATTAAGTGAAATGATGGAACAACACAAAGATGCAGAATGGAAATTAGCCATTATTAATGAAAGGATTGCACCATATATAACAGAAAGAAATACTTATCAATATGGGGCAGAAAAGGATGAAACACAGGTAGAGGCAGTTAATCAAGAAATTGATAATTTACTTGCCAAATTAGATGAAAATGATTGGAAATATTTTGCAAGGGAAGACTTAGCAAAAGCAGAACAACAAATTGAAGAATTAAATGCCCAAAAAGAACAAATAGAAGATAAAGCAGTATTAGAAAATATTGAAACACAACTAGACAATGCACAAATGGAAAAAGAAATCGCAGAAATCAGGTTAAATAAAGAAATCCCTTATGGTACGAATTATTTAAACAGAGCAATTTCAAAGTTACAAACAGCAAGTACCAATTTAGCAAGTTTTAAAAATACAGAAGAATTAACATATCAAGAAAGATTAGAATATAATAGTTATTTAGAAGACCAAGCAGAAAGCAGATATATATTAGAAACAGGAAGAGATATTCATAATACAAATACTTTAAAAGGAATTTTAGAAAACTTTTATTCACAATTTGGAATCTTTTTAATAGTAGTTGTTGTGATGATAGCAGGAACAATCGTAAGTGAAGAATTTAATAAAGGTACGATTAAACTATTATTGGTAAAACCATATAAGAGAAATAAAATCTTAATGGCAAAAGCAATGACAACATTGATTATGATTATCTTCATCATTGTCGTTACACTTGTTATGCAAATTTTAATAGGTGGTATTATCTTTGGATTTGATAGTTTATCAGAACCAGTGGTAGCATATAACTTTAACACCAATACAATGGAAGAAATGAATATATTTGCAAACTTAGGAGTACAAACATTAACACAATTACCAATGATTATTTTATTAGCAACATTAGCATTTGCAATTAGTACTTTATTTACTAATAGTACACTTGCCATAACTATTTCTTTATTAGGATTTATGTCAGCATCTATTATTAATCAATTAGCTATTGGTTATGATTTACAATTTATGAAATATTTTGTGACTATGAATTGGGATTTGAGTATATATGCAAATGGTGCTTTACCATATATGGAAGGAATGAGTATGACTTTGTCAATTATCATCTGTGTAATATACTTCCTAATTATGATGATACCAACATTTGTAGTGTTTAAGAAAAGAAATATTAAGAATATATAAAATTTAAGCCCAGGCTTTATGTTAAAAATATTTGCTATTAAATGCGTTCTTGGATATTTATTTTTCATTAATTCCTCGGCTCAATACATGTTCTAGCCTTTCTAACTATAAAAGAAATGAGCCTCTCGCTATTCGCGCTTCCTCATTTCTTTTATATTAAGAAAGGCTACAAACATTCCAATCACATTCGTCATTAATGAAAAATAAATATCCAAGAATTCATTATTAAAAAAATGATAATGCGGAATAGTTACATTTTCAACAGAAAGTCTGACCTTGTATTGTAAAATCCTAAAAAATGGTATATAGTTATAATGAGAAAAAATAAAGGAGAGAATTTATGAATTATCCAGAGAATTTAAAAAAAGGAGATACCATAGGAATATGTGCACCATCAGGAGGAATTTTTGAAGAAGACGGAATCAAAAAATTAGAATTAGCAGAAAAACAATTACAAGAAATGGGATATAAAATCATAGAAACAGAAAGTGTAAGAAAAGAAGAAAGAGGAAGAAGTGCATCAGGAAAACAAAGAGCAAAAGAATTTATGGAATTACTAGAAAATGATGACGTAAAGCTAATCATATTTGCACAAGGTGGAGATTTTCTAGTAGAAATGATTCCATATTTGGATTTTGAAAAAATAAAAACCTTAAAACCAAAATGGATGCAAGGATATTCTGATATTACAGGTATCAATTATTTATGGAATATGATGTTAGAAAGACCATCTATTTATTGTGAAAATGTAAAAGATTATGCTATGAAACCATTATTTAGAAACTTAACAGATGCTTTAAAAATTGCAAGTGGAGAAGAAATAGAACAAACATCTTTTGAAAAACATGAAGAAATTATTGATTTTAGAATAGAGCAACAAGAAGAACCTCTTGAAAATCAAGAAAGTATAGAAGAATTAAATCAAGAACAAGAAGAATTGCAAAGAGAAAAATTGGAAAAAGGATATAACTTAACACAAGAAACCAAATGGATGAATTTAAAAGGTGAAGAAAAAATAGAATTTCGAGGAAGAGCCATTGGTGGTTGTTTAGATTGTGTAAAAGCTTTTATTGGAACAAAATATGATTATGTAAAAAACTATATTGAAACATATAAAGAAGATGGAATTGTATGGTTTTTAGAAGTTTTTGAAATGAGTACACCAACGCTATTCTTAACTTTATGGCAAATGAGAGAAGCAGGATATTTCAAAAATTGTAATGGTATTATATTTGGTAGACCATTATTTATTAGAAATGATTATGATACAGATTTCAATCAAACGGTAAAAGATGTTTTAGGAGATTTGAATATACCAATTATTTGTGATGCAGATGTGGGACATGTTTCACCACAATTTGCGATGGTAAATGGTGCAATATTAGAAGTGACTTCTCAGGATGGAAAAGGAAAAGTAAAAACAATATTGAAGTAATTTTTAGTAGATATTGTAAGAAAAAATGAGCCTTATACTGGAATAAAGTGAAACAGTTTCTTTTTACTTAGGATTGTGATTCGTGCATTTTTGTTTTAGAATGAAAGGGGATATTATAAAAATTGAAAAACAAAATATTAGGAATTATCACAACAATATTAGGAATTATTGGAATATTATTTGTAGAATGTATATATATATTTGTGAGAGAACCTACACAACTCGATGAATTATTCCTACCAATTGCACTTCTAATTGGATGTATAGGTGTTATTATATTAATTACGTCTGCTATTTCGTTTTTTTCTTTGAAGAGAACAGTAAAAAAACAAAATATGATGCATCATAAATTTGATTTAAAAGAAAAGCAATATACAGATGTTTATGTAGGAAAAATAGAAGAAAAGAAAAAAAGCATGCAAAGAAAATTTTATATGTGGGGAATGATACTTTCTATTACAGGACTTACATATTTAAAGTTAAAATATGATATTTCAATAATTATTTTCCTTATTCCGATAATTCTATTTGTTATATCTTTTATGGTAAGATTAACAAAGAAGAAAATATCCAATATAATATGTGGAATATCTGTTCTTTTAGTTTGTATAATTGCAATATGGAATGTAGTACCAAGAATAATCCTTGAAAATTATAATGAACAATTTAATCAATATATAAAAGAGGAGCTGCCTGGTTATCCTAGCTATTATACAACAGATATAGAAGGTTTAATAAATTCAGCTATAAAAAATAATAAGATTGGTAGAAAAGTTAATTTCATATATCAAGATACAAATTACACAACTGTTGATGAATTAACACAGCTATTAAGTAAGTTAGATACAAAGAAAACTTATTCTGTGCAAACCACATATTTGCATTATTATATAGAATCTATAACATTAGGTACATATGCTAGTCGATTTTTTAGTGATTTTGTACAGTTTGAAGGAGAACAGAGAGGTAGTGTAGTAAAAGCATTATTATCACAAGTACAAAATACAATAAATAGTACATATGAGGATTTAAAAATTAATATGATTTATACGAATGAAACAAATCAAATAATAAACATCAATGTTAGTAGTGACAATGTACAAGAAATTACAGATTTAAGAAACGACATAGATACTAGTAAAACCTATAAAATTGAAATACAATCTAATGTAAGTAATGAATATGAGTGTACGATTATAATAACAAGCAATAATTAAAAAGAAATATGAGATAATTATTAATAAAAAAGAAAGGAAAGTGAAAGCTATGAAAGTATTATTAGTTAATGGAGGACCACATAAAGAAGGATGTACATATACAGCTTTAAAAGAAGTGGAAAAACAGTTAAACAAGCAAGAGATAGAAACAGAAATCATTTGGTTAGGCGCAAAACCAGTAGCAGGTTGTATTGGTTGTGGCAGTTGCAAAAATACAGGAAAATGTTTTGTAGATGATAAAGTAAACGAATTTATCGAAAAAGCAAAAGAAGCAGATGGATTTGTATTTGGAACACCAGTACATTTTGCGTCAGCAACAGGAGCGATGACATCATTTATGGATAGAGTTTTTTATGCAGGAAAACCAGTATTTCAAAACAAATTAGGTGCGTGTGTGGTAAGCTGTAGAAGAGGAGGCGCAACTTCAACATTTGACCAATTAAATAAATATTTTACGATTAATAATATGCCAATTGTATCATCACAATATTGGAATATGGTGCATGGAAATACACCAGAAGAGGTTGTGCAAGATGAAGAAGGGATGCAAACTATGAGAACATTAGGAAATAATATGGCATGGTTATTAAAATGTATAGAACAAGGAAAAAAAGCAGGAATAGAAGTACCTGAAAAAGAACAACCTATTCGTACAAATTATATAAGATAAGAGAATATAAAAATAGAACCAAAATGACAAGAGGAACAAAAAATGAATAAAAATGAAGCAATTGGAATCTTTGATTCAGGGATTGGAGGCGTTACGGTATTAAGAGAAATCTTAAAAATATTACCAAATGAAAACTATATCTATTATAGTGATTCCAAAAACAATCCTTATGGAGATAAAAGTGATAAACAAATTAATGAATTGTGTGAACATATAGTAGAATTATTTATTAAACAAAAATGTAAAGTAATTATTATTGCTTGTAATACAGCAAGCGCAAAATCAGCGCAGTATCTAAGGGAAAAGTATACAAATATACCATTTATAGCCATTGAACCAGCCTATAAAATGGTGTATGATTATGCATATAATGAACCAACAATAGTGATGGCAACAAAAGGAACGATTGAAAGTGAAAAATTCAACCTTTTATATCATGTATATGATAATCATAAAACCATTTTACTTCCATGTGTGGGACTAGCAGATATGATAGAAGAGGGGAAAACAGATAAAATAAAAGCATATTTGAAAGAACAATTAGAATCATATAGAGGAAAAGTAAAAAATGTTGTATTAGGATGTACACATTATCCATTGGTACAAGATGAAATACAAGAAGTGTTAGGACAAGTTACATTTTTTGATGGATCATCATATTTGGCAAAACATTTAAAAGAGATTTTAGAAGAAAAAGATTTGCTTAACTATGAAGATAAAGAAAGTACAATACAATTTATAGATTCATCTAATAATCAACAAAAGAAAAAAAGATTTTTTGAATTAATAAAGGAGTAATATATGAATCAGTCATATAATATACCATTAACAGAAGAAGAAATTTAATACATTAGTGCAAGAAATAGGTATTGTAAATTGAAATGTAAATAAAAGGTGATAAATATGAAAATATTAAGAAATGAATTAAAAAATGAATTACATATTCGAACACAAAAAGACTTTCCACAAGAAGGTATAGAATTTATTGACATTATGCCATTAATTATTCAAAAAGATACATTTAAAGAAATCGTTGATAGATTTGTTGAAGAAATAAGAGATAAGCAAATAGAATATATTGTGGGAGCAGAGGCAAGAGGATTTATTATAGGAGCAGCAGTTGCAAGTAAATTGAATATTGGTTTTGTACCTGTTAGAAAAGTAGGTAAATTACCACCGACCACTGTTGAAAAACAATTTTCTTATGAAAAAGAATATGGAAAAGATAAAATGGAATTACCGAAATTAGTTGGTGAAGAATATATAGGAAAAAGAATATATATGATTGATGACATATATGCAACAGGAAATACCATGCAAGCAATGAAACAAGCAATAGAAGATGTTGGAGGAATTGTTGTAGGTCAAGGCGTGATTATGAATATAAAAGAATTAAATGATGCAGAAGATGTATTTTCTTTATTAGATATTAATGAAAATTAGGGACGTGCCAAATCGTTCCAAAATGAAACGAAAGGGACAGACCTGTTAAAACATTTTAATGGTCTGCCCCTTGTATGTTTGTTTATAAATATTTTTTTAATCTTTCAACATTATTTTCTTGAAAATGAATAAAGTTTGTTAAAATATTTTTTATATTCTCGGTTGTTTCTGGATTATTGTTTAATAATTTAACACCTTCAATAATTCCCATATTGGTTCCCTTAATTAGCATTTCAGCAATTTTAGAATCAGAATTATCTGTTAAAGTACTCATTTGAATATCAAACCATCCCATTATTTTTTGAGCAGGGTTTAATTCTTTTGGAAATTCTTCATATTTTCCAAGTTCTGCATTTACATCATTTAAAATGGCATTATACTGATTATATTCATATTGTAAATCATCTTTTAATTGATCATCAGTTACTTTTTCTGCGATAGAGGAAATGGAATCCATTCCCATTTTTATTCCTTTATTCACTTCATTTAAAATATATTCTGGTCTATTCATTCTTTTTTTCCTCCTTGAAAAAATTAATTAAATATGATAAAAAGCTTTCTCGTTTTTTACAAAGTTTTTTCTATTTTTATTATGTACAAAACCATAAAAAATATGAATATAAAATGATATTTGTATAAAAAATAAAAAAACGGAAAAAATGTACATATAAAATGAAAGATAGGAGTGAAATAAATGGAAGAAATGGTAAATAAGCTAAATGGATTTTTAGCGGACTTAAATGTATTTTATAGAAAATTACAAAATTATCATTGGAATGTAAAAGGAAAAAACTTTTTTGTATTACATGAAAAATTAGAAGAATATTATGATAAAATCAATGAAGAAATTGATGAAATTGCAGAGCATATATTAACATTAGATAAGCAACCATTGGGAACAATGAAAGATTATTTAGAGAAGAGTTGTATAGAAGAAGCGCAAAACGCAAAAATAGAAGGAGAAATTGTTTTAGATAAAGTGTTTAAAGATTTTGAAACTTTATTACAAAAAGCAATGACAATAAAGAAATTAGCAGATGAACATCATATATATGCAACATCTAGTTTAATAGACAATTACATTTTAGAATATAGCAAAATTATATGGATGTTAAAACAACATAAGTAAAAGTTAGTGTTACAATTCGCATCTTAATCAATGCTCCTAGAGGCTTATCTTCTTCTAGATTTCATAAATTTCTCGGCTCAATACAAATAATAAGAAACTCTAAAATAATTTTATGGCACCCTTTCACGGCAAGCGCGAACATTTTCCATAAAATTATTCAAGAGTTTCTAATCATTTTCCAATCACATTCGAAATTTTATTCAATCTAGAAGAAGATAAGCCTCTAGGAGCATTGATTAAGATGCGAATTGTAACATACTAGTAAACAAAAAAGAAAAAATGTTCGCAAAAAGTATTGACAATTTTTAAAATTGTGGATACAATAAAGGCGAACATTTTTTCATAAAAGAAAAATTTTTCTTTTATGAAAAAACATAGTTTAATAAAAAGAAAGTAGAGGAATAAGTTATGATATCATCTTTACATATTAGAAATATAGGGATTATAGAAGATTTAAGTATAGATTTTAACAAAGGATTAAATGTTTTAACAGGAGAAACTGGTGCAGGGAAAACGTTAATTATTGATTCTCTTCAGATTATATCTGGAGGAAGATTTTCAAAAGAGATGATTCGAAAAGGAGAAACAAATTCTTTTGTCGAACTTTGTTTGTATTGTCCAGAGAATGAAAAAGCCATAGAAGGAAATATTATTGTTTCAAGAGAAATCAATGTAAATGGTAAAAATATGTGTAAAATTAATGGAAGAATGGTAACAGTCAATGAGTTAAAAGATTTTATGAAACAGTTTATCGAGATTCATGGACAAAATGATAATCAAAATTTATTAGATAGTAAGTTACACTTGAAATATTTAGATGGATTTATCGGGACAGACACTTTAGGAGAAGATAAGGAAACATATAAAACATTATACAATCGTTATTTAGAGATTAAAGAAGAACTAAAACAAAACTATGGTGATGATAAAGAAAGACAAAGAAAATTAGATTTATTAAGATATCAAACAGAAGAAATTGAACAAGCAAAACTAAAAGAAAATGAAGAAGAAGGATTAGAAGAAAAAAGAAATCTATTTTTAAACTCAGAAAAAATTGTAGAAAATTTAACAGAAGCAGATAGTGTATTATCTGAAAATACCATAGATAGTTTGAGTATGGCAATACGAGCATTAGAAAAGATTGAAGGTATTGATAAAAAATATGAAAAAGCAAGTAATAGTCTAAAAAGTTCCTATTATGAATTACAAGAATTAGCAAGAGATATTAGTGGGTATAAAGAAGATATTTATTTTGATGAAGAAGAAAGAAATAATATAGAAGAAAGATTAGATATCATTTATTCATTGAAAAGAAAATATGGAAATAGTATACAAGAAATATTAGCATATAATAAACAAATACAAGAAGAAATTGAACATATAGAAAACTTAGAAATATATAACAACAAATTAAAAGCAGAACGAAAAAAGATAGAAAAAGAAATGAATATATTAGGCAAAAAGATTCATCTTATAAGAACAGAATATGCAGAAAAATTAAGTAACTTGATTAATCAAGAATTAGTAGATTTAGAAATGAAAAATGCGAAAATCAATGTAAAAGTAGAGTATGTAGAAGAAGATTTTTTTAAGACAGGAAAAGATGTCGTTAAATTTTATATTACGACAAACTTAGGAGAAGACGAAAAAGAATTATCCAAAATTGCATCAGGAGGAGAAATGTCAAGAACCATGTTAGCAATCAAAAAGGTATTAGCAGATACAGATAAGATATCTGTATTGGTATTTGATGAAATCGATACAGGAATTAGTGGAAAAGCTGCTAATTCTGTAGCAACAAAATTGAAAGCCATTGCGAAAAAACATCAAGTGATGTGTATTTCACATTTACCAAATATTGCAGCAGTAGCAGACTATAACTATTTTATTAGTAAAAATGTTAAAGAAGAAAGAACAAAAACACAAATCAAATTATTAAAAGAAAATGAAGTTATAGAAGAAATTGCTAGAATTTCTTCAGGAGAAATTAATGAAGTTACTCTACAATATGCATATGAATTAAGAAATAAAAAAGCAAGTTAAAAATAAAAGGTAAGTTAAAAATTAAAAATAAACTCAATTTATTAGACAAACTTAGTTTAATAAATTGAGTTTATTTTATGATATGATAAGAAAATGGCAATCTATATTTAATGATAATTCATATCAAAATAAAATAAAATTGTATAGATTTCATGAAATTGTAAAAAATGTATATATGTGTAAATAGAATATTTTTTAGGGCAGAAATGCTCAAAAGGAGGTCTTATGAAAAAGAGTGTATTAATTAAAAGTGTAGAAGCAATTGAAATATTAGATTCAAGAGGGAATCCTACTATTCAAGTAGAAGTCATAACAGAAGATGGGATATGTGGGGTAGCGGCAGTTCCATCAGGTGCTTCTACAGGAAGTTTTGAAGCAGTAGAATTACGTGATGGGGAAAAGAATCGATACCAAGGAAAAGGAGTTACAAAAGCAGTTGAGAATGTCAATAAAAAAATTAGTAAAAAAATAATTGGCATGAATGTATTTGAACAAAGGAAAATCGATGAAGAAATGATACGATTAGATGATACCTTAAATAAATCGAATTTAGGTGCAAATGCCATTTTAGGTGTTTCTCTGGCAGTCGCAAAAGTAGCAAGCAATACATTAGGTATGGAATTATATAGATATATAGGAGGCATTCATGCCAAAGAATTACCTGTTCCAATGATGAACATATTAAATGGAGGAAAACACTCAGAAAATAATATTAGTATACAAGAATTTATGATTATGCCAATAGGAGATATCACATTTGCAGAAAGATTACGTAGGGGAGCTGAAATTTATCATACTTTGAAAAAGGTGTTAAAAGAAAAAGGATTTGCTGTTGGAGTGGGAGATGAAGGTGGTTTTGCACCTAATTTAGAAAATGAAGAAATGGCATTAGAAGTCATTATAGAAGCGATTAAAACAGCAGGGTATGAACCAGGAAAAGAAATCGTTTTGGCTTTAGATGTAGCAAGTACAGAAATGAAAGAAGAAGCTAAGAAAATTGGAAAAGATGGCTATTATTTCTGGAAAACAGATATGCTAAAAAGTAATGAAGAAATGATAGACTATTTAGTAAATTTATGTAACAAATATCCAATTGTGTCCATAGAAGACGGATTAGCAGAAGAGGATTGGGAGAATTGGCAAATACTAACGGAAAAACTAGGAAATAAAATACAACTAGTTGGTGACGATTTATTTGTAACTAATATGTCAAGATTAAAAAGAGGAATGGAGAAAAAAGTAGCAAATGCGATTTTAATTAAACCAAATCAAATTGGAACTTTAACAGAAACTTTAGATACGATTCAAATGGCAAAAGAAAATGGATATAGAACGATTATTTCTCATAGATCTGGCGAGACAGAGGATACAACAATTGCAGATATTGCTGTTGGTATCAATGGTATGCAAATAAAGACAGGAGCACCATGTCGAACAGATAGAGTAGCAAAATATAATCGCTTATTAACAATTGAAAATGAATTATCTTAAGAAAGGACAAATCGGGAAAAATGAGTCCGTCCCCAATTTCCCGATTTATTCCGCCCCAATTCCCTCACAAGTTCTCTTGATTTTTTTAAGAAAGTAGTTTAAAATTTTTATAAAGAAGTTTAGAATCCAAAAAGAAAATGGGAGAGACATATGAAAAATTTAATTGTGATAGAAGGAGAAAAAGACTATCAATATAATAATCTACAAGAATTGGTTAAAGATTTTATACATCCGAATTATAATGAAATGTCCAAAGAAGGACAAATAAAAGAAATAGAAAAAAGGGCAATAGCTAATACGGTTAAAGAAAATGTGGAAATGATAATGATAGATAAAGAACAAATCATATCCACAATAGGATTGAAAAATAAATTTATTATCAACGATGAATATACATATATATTGTCTATGTTAATATTTAACAAATTCGTTTTATTAGAAGAAATAAATGCTAATATATTTGGTAAATATATGAAACAAAAACCTAAAAAAGGAAATTATATAATTCTTAACAAATTTGCAAATGAAATCATGCAAAAATATATAGAGGATAAAAGGAAGGAATTCAATGGATGAAATAGAAAAATACTTAATACAATTAACAGATGAACAAAAAAAGAATAGATTAAAGAGTGAGACAAATCCCTATTATATAAAAATACTAGTAATGAATTTAGAAAAAGATGAAGATAAGATAGCTATGACAGACAAACTAGCAGATAGGGATAAGATAGATGTTTGGTGCAATTTGAAATCAGATGACTTGAAATTAGAAATTCTAGATACAATGGAAAAAGAACATCATTTTATAAGATTAGCACAAATGCTTCAATCTGATGATAATAAAATACAAGTGTTAGATTACTTTGAAGGTGACGATTTGGGCACGCAACATAGCAAAAGTAAGATTATCTCTACGATAAAAGATGACGACAAAAAAATTGCAACAATGGAGAAACATATAGAAAATTCTACATTTCGACTAGAAATTATAAAAACACTTCAATCCAATCAAAAAAAGATAGATAATTTAGGTTTAATAACAGATGATTATGATAAAAAAAATTTATTAGAAGATATAGAAATAACAAATGATGAGCAAAGATTAACAATTGTTAAGGCATTTACAAAAGATTATAATAAACTTCCCTATATTCGAGAAATGAATGAGGATAATAGAGAAAAGTCTTTGCAATTAGTATCTGATAGTGGAGTAAAAAAAGATGTCATTTTAACTTTATCACCAGAAAGAAGGCTGGAACATCTAGAAGATATAAAACCAGGTCTTTTTCAATATAAGGAAGAAATTATTGACTCTATTGAAGATGATGAAATAAAGAAAAAATATCTAGGAAAAGAAAAAAATCAAGAAGTCATAACCAAAATACTTATGAGTATAAAGGATGATACATATAAATTAGAAAAGATAGAAGAATTGGTCAAAGAAGAGTCAAACAGAGCTTTAGTCATTGCATCATTAAAAGATGATGAAATAAAATCAGAAAAAATACAAGAACTATTGGATAAAGATAATCAACTCCTTGTAAAAATCTCTTTTCAAGATTCCAAAAGATTAAAAGAAAATTTTTTAAAGTCTAAAAGGACATATAAACAAATTGGGGTAGATAAAGAAATATCAATAGGTATAGAAATTGAATCAGAGGGAGAAAGAGCAGAATTATTAAGAAAATTAAAAAATTTTCTAAAAGGAAAAGATGAAAAGGAAAATAGAAAATGGGAAACAAAAGGTGATTTAAGTTTATCTGACCAAGATGGATTAGAGGTTGTTTCTCCTATATTAATAGACTCGAAAAAAGATGTGGAAGAAATTTATATGATATGTGAGATGTTAAAACAAGCTGGTCAAGAGGCAAATGAAAAATGCGGTGCACATGTTCATATAGGAGCAGAATATTTAAAAAGTAAAGAAGCATATGCAAATTTACTTGAAATATGGGGAAATACAGAAAGAATCATGTATATTATCACGAATGAGCCAGGAAGCATACCAAGAGGAGGGACTAGTCAACATGCAGAACCTATATCATATAAAATAAATCAGGCAATTGAAGAAGGTAGTATAGAATTAAATGATGAACAAGATTTACAAACATTTATCAGTAGTTTACAAAAGATGCAAAACAATAAAGAAAGAAGTTTGAACTTATTAAATATTAATAATCAAAAAAATACAATTGAATTTAGAGTCGCAAATGGAACAATTAATCCAGATGTTTGGATTGAAAATATAAAATTATTTGGAAGACTTGTGCAAAGAGCAGAGGAATTAGCAGAAATTGAACAAAAAAGTAATATCAATGAAGAAGAAAGACAACAATTAGAATTAAAAGAAAGGTTAAAAGAAGATATTCCTGAAAAAGAAAAATTAGAAATAGTATTAGACATATTATTTGAAGAGGAAGAAAAAGAGGTATATAGAGAACGATATAAAGAGAATTCTAATATATTAAAACGTTATCGGATATGAAAATTTTCCTTTTCTTGATAGGGATTTTAAAACAGTAGATTTTAGACATAAAAAAGAAGAATTCTATGAAGTAGCGGCACAGGAACGATATGGCAATATAGCTGAAGTAATGAGAGAAACAACAGAAGGATTAGAAGAATTACATGATCAAAAAGAAGATAGAAGTTGGGAGGAAAAATAAAACATGGTTAGTCAAGAATATAGAGAATCGATTGTAGAGGTATTAGAAATATTAAAATATTCTGACAATGAAATGATAGAAAAAATACCCCAAACATTACTTGCATTTTGGGAAAGAAATCAATCAACTACATATAAACCCAATATAGATCACCATAAAAAAATACAAGAGATGGAATTAAGACCAAAAACAAGAGCTATATTAACAATGTTGTATATCAATTATTTATGTGATGAAAAAGAAAAGAAGGAAATGATTTTCATATTAAAGAAAAATGAACAAATATATCAAAATGATTTAAAAGAGAGATATAATGTAGAACAACTATTTAAAAAAGAAAAACAAAAAAAGCAAGAGCAAATAAAAAATGAAGTAACAATGATTCCATATAAACCATCTTGGCTTGAAAAAATAAGAAATCATATAAAGGCAATGTTTAAATAAAAAAATGCATAAAAACAAAAAATCTTAGAGCAAAATACCCTAAGATTTTTTTATTTCATTAATGTTTCATATTTCTATTTAAAGTATTAAATCTAATAAATGAATAAATGATTACTCCAACAACGACTACAAATAAAGCAATCATAATAGGTGTACCAGCTGCTGGTAATTTAACAGGTGGTTCTGTAAGTCTTAATTTAGGTGTTACATCTGAAGTATCTTCTACAGGTTCACCATTTAAGTCTGTGTAAGAAATGTCTACTCTTTCATTTGTATCTAAAATTTTACCAACGATACTACTATCAAAATCTTCTTTTAAACTTAAAGTATATTGAACAGTAGCTGTCTCTCCTGGTTGTAATTCAGAAATTGTCCATGTAATAGAATTATTTTCAGTATCTACATCAGTTGAGATGGTTCCGATATTTGGTTCTGAAACATAAGCAAATTCAAAGTTATCAATGATTTCTTGTGGGAAATAGTCTGTAATAACAATATCTGTTAAAACTTGTTCAATTGGTAATAAATCATTATAAATATCATTTGTAATGGTTTGTTCTATTTCACTGTCTTGAACATAATAGAATTTACCAACAGTTGGAGCTGATTCTGTACCAAAGATTTCCTCAATAATATCTCCATATGTTTTGTCATCTGGTCTAGTTGCTGGAATATCATCTGCTTCAGTAATACCTGTAAGCATTGTGATAACATTATAGCCAGCCGTGTCTAAAGCTTGTAATTGTGCTTTTGTTTTATTAATAACATCATCAGAATAATACATACCATCATAATCTAAAGCAACATTTGGAATACCATCTGTCAAAACAATCATATATTTGTTATTATCTTCTTCTGTAAAATATTGGCTTGCTAAACTTAATCCTGCTTCTAAATCTGTTCTAGGTCCAGTATATTGAATATTAGAAATGGCAGAGGCTAATGCTTGAGGGTCTGATGATAAATCTGAAACCAAATTTGCATCATTAATAGTTCCTTCTAAAGAAACATCAGCATTTGTAGAGAAACTAACAACACCTACTTTTAAGTTATTATTTCCCTCTAAAATAGTATTGACTAAAGTGTTAGCAGACTCAATAACCAAATCTTCTCTAGTCGTTGTTTCTTCAATGTTTTCTTTCATACTCATAGAGTTATCAATAACCAACATGATTTCTCCAGAAGGTTGAATAGATGTTTCTTCATTTGTTACTTGTAATTGAAGAGTTACTTCTTTATTATTTAGATTTTTTTCAATCAATCTTTTTTCAAAACTTGAATTTTCTCCAATTTCTATCGTACAAACAGGTTCTTCAACAACTGTCATGGTGACAGTTTCGTAAGATGCTAAAGAAATATTTGCAACTAAAATTAGAATTAAAAATAAGGTAATTAAAACACTTTTTTTCATACGTAATCCTCCCATAAATTTATTTCAATATATATTTTAACACAACCAATAAAAAATACAACAAATTTGTGGAAAAAACCAAAAAAATATGATAAAATGTAACATGCAAATAAAAATAAAAAGGTGATAACATGTTAGAAAATATAAACTCTCCAGAAGATTTGAAAAAATTAAGTATCTTAGAAGAACAAAAATTAGCAGAAGAAATTAGACAATATATATTAGATATTGTATCAAAAAATGGTGGGCATTTGGCTTCAAATTTAGGAGTAGTAGAATTAACATTAGCATTACATAATGTATTTGATTTTAAAAAAGATAAAATTGTATGGGATGTAGGACATCAAACTTATGTACATAAAATTTTAACAGGAAGAAGAGAAGCATTAAAAACATTAAGAACATTAAATGGTATTGCGGGTTTTCCTAAAACCAATGAATCAGCATATGACTTTTTTAATACTGGACATAGCAGTACTTCCATATCAGCAGCTTTAGGAATGGCGAGAGCAAGAGACTTAAAAGGAGAAAACTATTCTGTATTAGCTATGATTGGTGATGGTGCTTTAACAGGTGGTATGGCATTAGAAGCATTAAATGATGTGGGGTATAGTAAAACTAAAATGACCATTATTTTAAATGATAATGAAATGAGTATTTCACCAAATATTGGTGGATTAAATATGTTGCTAAGTAAATTAAGAACTAAAAAGATGTATACAAGATCAAATGTCATTATGAAAAAGAGAATTAGTAAAATACCAGTTATCGGAAAACCAATTATCAAGATGGTACAAGTTATAAAAAGAAGTATTAAACAATTAATTATTCCTAAAATGTTTTTTGAAGATATTGGTTTTACCTATTTAGGACCAGTAGATGGACATAACTTAGAAAAATTGCAAAGTATATTAACTTTAAGTAAGCAAATTGATAATCCAGTGTTAATACATGTGTTAACAAAAAAAGGAAAAGGATATGAAATAGCAGAAAAAAATCCAGATAAATTTCATGCCACTGGACCATTTGACATTAAAACAGGAGAAAGTAAGAAAGAAAAGGGAAAAGATTATTCCAAAGTATTTGGAGATAAGTTGGTAGAACTAGCAAAGAAAAATGAAAAGATTGTAGCCATTACAGCGTCTATGAAAGATGGAACAGGGCTTACTAGATTTAGTCAAGAATTTCCAGATAGATTTTTTGATATCGGAATTGCAGAACAACATGCATTAGGCTTAGCAGCAGGAATGGCAATTGATGGAATGATACCAGTTATTCCTATATATTCATCATTTTATCAAAGAGGATATGACCAGGTAATTCATGACATTGCCCTTCAAAATTTGCCAGTGATTATGTGTGTGGATAGAGCAGGTATTGTTGGAGCAGACGGAGAAACCCATCAAGGAACCTTGGATATGGCATTTTTTAGATTAATTCCGAATTTAACGATTTTAGCACCAAAAGATTTTCAAGAATTAGAAGATATGTTAGCATTTGCAGTAGATTTGAAAAGGCCAGTGGTGATACGATATCCAAGAGGTGGAGAAAATAAAGAACCATTTGAAAAACATGAAAAAATAGAAGAAGGAAAAGCTGAACTTCTAAAAGAAGGAAAAGACATATCCATATTGACAATTGGAAAAACAGTAGCAAGAGGAATAAAAATTGCAAAAAAACTTCAAAATAGGAATATAGATGCAGAAGTGATAAATGTTAGATTCTTAAAACCATTGGATGTAGAAACAATAAAGAACTCTATAAGCAAAACGAAAAAGGTGGTTACGATAGAAGATGGAACCATTATCAATGGATTAGGCACAGCGATAAAAGAATTGATAGTGGATAATCATATAGAAAATGTAGAAATAAAAGCTTATGCTTATCCAGATAAGTTTATTCAACATGGGAGTGTTGATGAATTAGAAAACATATATCATTTAGATGAAGATTCTATTGTAGAAGACATACAAAAATACATAGAATCAGAGTTAGAAGAAAAAAAAGAAGAAGAAAAATTAAATGATAGTGAAGATAATTATAAAGATACAAAAGCAGAAGAAGTAAAGAAAAATAATAGACATAAAAATAAGAAGAATAAAAAAGTGAAAATGGGAGAGATGAAACATAAATGAATAAACAAGAACTGTTAAAAGATTACAAAAAGCAAGAAGATAAATTATGTTTGTCACAAGTATTAGACAAAATCGAAATATCATCAAAAAGAGAAAAAATTGAATATACAGATTTTTTAGATATGTATCAAGTATCTTTAGTAGAAAACTTTTTAAGAAAAATACAATTTCAAAATTTTAAATTATATGGTGGATATGAAGATGCAGAAAGAAAGGTATTGATAACTTTTTCCGAGAAATTTGATGATAATATGTTAGAAAAAAATTATGATAAGATTTTAAAAGTGGTACGAATAGAATTATCAGAAGAAGAAAAAGGGAAATATTCACATAGAAACTATTTAGGTGGAATTGTGAAATTAGGTTTAAAAAGAGAAAAAGTAGGAGATATTCTTTTGGGAGAAGAAGGCGCAGATATCATAACTGTCAGTGATTTTGCAGATGTTTTAAAAACACAATTACCATCTCTTACAAGATTTGAAAATGCAAAAATAGAATTAGAAAAGATACAAAATGTAAGAAAGTTAGAAATAAAGGTAGAAGAAGTTAGCATTATTGTTCCATCATTACGATTAGACAATATTGTATCAGACTTAGCAAGAACTTCTAGAAGCAAAGCATCAGAAATTATTGCTCAAGAAAGAGTATTTGTGAATGGACAAAATGAAACAAAGAATTCAAAACAAGTAAAATGTGGTGATATCATAACCATTAGGGGAAAAGGTAGATTTATTATTAAAGAATTTACTGGAACAACAAGAAGTGGAAGAACAGTGGTATTAGTAGAAAAATATGTGTGAAACATTGGGGACGTGCCAAATCGTTCCAAAATGAAACAAAAGGGACAGACCTAAGATAATGAATTTTTAGTATATAAAATGACAAGAAATATGAAGAAAGAAAAAATAGTCAATGGCATTTTCATTGACTATTTTTTCATCAGAATTGCATTATATTTGTTATCATAATATTGTTTTCTTCTGCCACATTCTTCAAAACCAAATTTTTGATATAAAGAAATTGCAGAAAAATTTTTTTCATTGACTTCAAGATGAATCGTTTTAATACCTTTATCTTTGCAAAAATCAAGAATATGATTTAATAATAAAGTAGCAATTCCTTGTCTTCTATAATCCTTTTTTACAGCAATATTCATAATATCTGCTTCATCTAATATGATTTTTATTCCAGCAAATCCAACGATTTTGTTTTCATATTTAGCACAGATAAATTGTGAAGTTTCACTGGTCAATTCATCCTTCAAAATATCGATATTCCAAAAATCATCCAATTTAGAAATGTCTAAATTTTCTAAATCAGACATTTTCATATCTTCAATAACCATATTTTTTTCTTCTAATTGTCTTTGTGCTTGTGGCTTTTTTAAATAAAGAGGAAGAAGATTTTTATCTTCACCGAATTGTGTATATTTATGGATTCCAGCAATTCCTAAGGCATAGACATCAACAGTATTCAAGTTATCATTGTCAGATAAAACAAAATTAGATGAAGTTGTTTCAATTTTGTCTTTATATACTTCACAAGCATCTCCTACAAAGGTAATGGTTGAATTTGTATATTTATAATTTAAGAAAGTTAAACAATTTTCAATACTATCTGCCTTAGGACTTTCTAATAAAGTATAATGTCCATTTTCTAATTGATATATAGCATAATAACAATTATCATTTTTACAATCAATCATACTACAAATGATACCATCTTTGTTTATAGAATAAGCTAATCCTTCAAGAGAAGAAATACCAACAGAAGGAATATCCAAACTATCTGAGAAAGCTTTTACAGTGGCAACTCCTATACGAATGCCAGTAAAAGAACCAGGTCCAATATCACAAACCAATAAATCTATTTGAGGTAAAGTCAAATTGGTTTCTTCTAATATTTGTTTTATTAAAGGCATTAAACTTTCTGAATGTGTTAATCCATTATTTAGTTCTATTTTTTTTACTAATTTTTCATCTTCTAATATAGCAACACTACATATTTTGCTAGAAGTTTCAATACTTAATACTTTCAATCTAATCCTCCAACTTATCTAATAATTCATCATATTTTTCACCATAAGAAGTGATATTTAAAATTCTAGTATTTTCATCATTATCATTTCTTTCGAATTGAATATGTAAATATTTTTTAGGAAGGGCGTCTTGGATGATTTCACCCCATTCAATAATACAAATTCCATTTTCAAAATATTCTTCTCCACCAATGGCATAAAATTCAGAAGAATCTTCTAAACGATACACATCAAAGTGAAAGATTTTTGTATCATTTTTTATATATTCATTCACAATCGTAAATGTAGGACTAGAGATTTCATCTTCTAATCCATA
The DNA here is from genome assembly GCA_949288175.1 of uncultured Eubacteriales bacterium. Classification (GTDB taxonomy): domain Bacteria; phylum Bacillota; class Clostridia; order TANB77; family CAG-508; genus CAG-269. The sequence goes on from CASEIV010000001.1 coordinate 161,477, forward strand.
ATATGTTAAAAGTCCTTCCGTTAATTTTGTTTTCCCTGAACCTAATTCTCCTGTTAAAACAATGGTATCTCCTCTTTTTAAGAAGCTAGCTAATGTTTTTCCAAAATCTAATGTTTCTTTTTCATTATGAGATATTAATTTCAAATGTTTCATAATTTACCTCGTAAATTTATATTTTCAAGCAATATTATACTATATATTGTAAAAAAACACAAACCCAAATTGACATAATTATGTAGAGATGATAAAATATAAAAGTATCAAGCAAATGCTTCAGGATTTAGGAGGTAGAAGAAAGATGATTCAAATGGAGCAAATGAATCAAGCTAAGGAAACGGTAATAGAAGCATTAAAAAATTATCAAGATGTACTCCAGGAAACATTTCAAGAGGAACTTAAAGGAATACGGGATCATTTACACCGGCTTCTAAACGAAGGCATAAATGAAGAATATAAATTATGCTTTGCAAAGAATTTTATGGAAGGTTACACAGTAGTTTCTCGTGAATCTGTGGAAGCGTTTCTAAGAGAAACAGATGGGTGGCATGCTAGTAAAGCTGTTGAAGACTATCCTAATAGGGATATAATGAATTGGACTAAGATATTCCGGCGCCACATAGAAGCAATAACATCACTAGAGAAAATAAGCAAAGAATATCAAAAAAACCAAACAGTTTTAAAGTCATTTGATGAATCTAAAAAGAGGGGATAAAAATTCATCCCTGACGTAATAAATCCCCCCGACTTGGTCGAGGGGATTTATTACATTTCTATGACATTCCAAAAAAATGTTGAAAAAAGTATTTTCTTCGTATATAATAAAATTGTATGAGAATTTAACGAAGGAGGAAGCATATGGATACATTTGCGAATTACATTTTAGATGAAAAAGATATAGCTTCTAAAATGGAAATCACATACTATTTAGCAAAAAAGACCAGAATATTCTTTGACAAATCTGTGATTCTAAAAACAGAGATTGCAAGAATGTTTGTAGACTATATGAAAGTAGACGTTGATAAAAACTTAATCATAACTGCTTGTCTATTATGTAATTGTAAAAAAGTAAACAATGCACAAGATATAGAAAAGATTCATTCATATGCAAAAGAAGGGGCAGAATATTTATTAACTTTAGGATTTGATGAAAGATTTTGTAAAATGTGTGAAGAGGTAAATCGATATAGTAATAGTAATCCAAGAGAAAGAGAAAGCGATGTCTTAGAATTAGTAGATCAATTTGGAGGATTATTACTAGATAGACCAGAAAGAGTTGGATTTCAACCAGATGAAGCAATGGTATTATTAGAAAATAGAAATTTAAAAGGACAATATAATCGATTTTTACATACATTTGGAGAATTTGTTCAAATGATGGAAAAAATAGAATTAACGGATTTAACTTCTATGAAATCTTTGAGAAGATTAGTAAAAATACATAATGAATCGGGAGATATAAAAACATTTATCAAAAAAGTATGTTATGAATATGAACCTAAAATAGATAAAGCTTTGGAAAACTATAGAAAAGAAGTAAAAAATGAAATGTTCAAAGATGCCAATAGACCACTATTTAGTGAAGAAACAACAAGAAAGATATTAGCACATATAACAGAAGAAAATATGCAAGGTGAAAAATTTGAAAATGAAAATTAAATAAAGTTGCCAAAGTTGCCAAAGGGGACGTGTTAAAATGGCAACTTTGGTTATTTATTTATAAGTAATTAAGCTTGTAATTAAAAGTTGCCATTTTAACACGTCCCCTTTGGCAACTTTGGCAACTTCGGTAATTTTTAGAAAAGAGGTATGAAAATGTACGAAATATTTGCAGATTTACATGTACACATAGGAAGAAGTGAAAATGGAAAACCGATAAAAATAACAGCAGCAAGGTCTTTAAATTTTGCAAACATTGCAAAAGAATGTGCAGAAAGAAAAGGAATCAATGTGGTAGGAATTATTGATTGCGCATCACCATATGTGATAGAAGATATAGAAAACTTCTTAAAAACGGGAGATGCTTATGAATTAAAAGATGGAGGCATTATTTATAAAGACAAAGTTTGTATCCTTTTAGGAAGTGAAGTAGAAACTTCAGAAGAAGGAAGAAATGGGAAAAAAGGTTCAGCACATAATATCTGTTTCTTTCCACATTTAGATGATATTAAAGGATTTTCAAATGAATTAAGTCATCATTTAAAAAATATTACATTAAGTACCCAAAGGTCTGATTTATCAGGATATGATTTAATTGATATGGTAGAAAGATATCATGGAATATTGATACCAGCACATATTTTTACACCACATAAAAGCTATTATGGAAATTGCACAGATAGATTACAAAATATATTTAAGGAAAAATATGATAAAATATTTGCAGTTGAATTAGGATTAAGTTCAGATACCTATTTAGCAGACATGATTTCTGAATTAGAGAATAAAACTTTTGTTACCAATTCAGATGCGCATTCTTTACCTAAGATAGCTAGAGAATATAACAAAATGCAAGTAGAAGATATTTCATTTAAGGAAATTGTAAAAGCATTAAAAAACGAAGATGGAAGAAAAGTCATTGCCAACTATGGATTAGACCCAAAACTTGGAAAATATCATAGAACCTATTGTGATGATTGTGAGAAAGCGATAGAAACAAAAGAACCTGTTGATGTTTGCCCATATTGTGGTGGGAAAAATGTAACTTTTGGTGTTTTTGATAGAATTGAATTAATTCGTGATAAACAAGAATCAAAAAGTCCAGAAAATAGACCACCATATGTATATCAAATTCCTTTAGGATTTATTCCAGGGGTAGGCGGAAAAACGATTACCAAACTATTAGATACTTTTGATACAGAGATGAATATTCTTCATAAATTATCAAAAGATGATATAGAAGCAGTTGTGGGAGAAAAAATTGCTGATACGATTGAAAGAGCCAGAAATGGAGAATGTAAAGTGCAATCTGGTGGAGGCGGAAACTACGGAAAAGTTGTGTAGTTTGAAATGTTTAACAATAGGATGACTTCGCGAATAAGAGAAAATGAAAAATAAAAAAATAGTTCTATAAATCTTCTTATCGAATACACATTATGTATAAACGATAAGGAGATTTTTATGAGAGAAAAGAAACAACTTAGATTATTAAAAATAATAAAAGAACATGTGATAAACAATAAAAAAGAATATGTTATCATTTTTTTGATATTTGTTATTGGAATATTTAGTGGTGTCTTTTTTATCAATCATTTGCAAGAAACACCTAAGACAGAAATAACCAATTATTTAAACCAGTTTATAGAAAAATTTAAAGGATTAGAAAGTATAAATCATATAGAATTATTAAAAAATTCAGTGATACAAAATATAGGATTGGCAATTGTTATTTGGTTTTTTGGAACAACGGTTATAGGGATTCCGATTGTATTTGCTATTATCTTATATCGAGGATTCTGCCTAGGATATACGATTGCATTATGTATTACCATTTTGGGATTAGGAAAAGGAATCAGTTTTGTATTAGTAGCATTATTATTACAAAATATTTTATTGATTCCTGCGATTTTAGCATTAGCAGTAAGTGGTATAAAATTATATAAATCAATTGTGAAAGATAAGACTAAAGAAAATGTAAAAATAGAGATATTAAGACATACTGTATTTTCAGTCATTATGTTAATCATATTGGTTGTTGCATCAGTGATAGAAATTTTTATGTCAACCAATACACTAAAACTAGTTATAAAATATTTTTAAAAAAATATCAAAAAATGTATTTACTTTTTTTTAATAGTTTGATATAACATATATAGTTTATGTAAATATAATTCAAAAAATATAGAGGTAGGGGAAAAAAATGGAAAGACAATTAAAATTCTTTTTTAACTTTTTAGCAAATGATAAGAAATTATCAGACAATACATTACAATCATACAAAAGAGATTTGAAGCAATTTAGAAAATATTTGGAGGAAAACGGACTTCACTATAATAGAGTAAAAGAAGAAGATATGCAAAATTACATTAAAGGGTTACAAGAACAAGGCAAAAAAGCATCAAGTATTTCTAGATGTATTGCATCAATTCGTTCTTTCTACCAATTTGTATTAAAAAATAAAAAGATAAAAGAAGATCCAACAGCAAATATTCAATCACCAAAGATAGAAAAAAGAACACCAAATGTATTGACAGCAAAAGAAGTAGAATTATTATTAAAACAACCAGATAATGTTGACTTAAAAGGAATCAGAGATAAAGCAATGTTAGAATTTGCTTATGCTACAGGAATGAGAGTAACAGAAATTATTTCATTAAATATAGATGATGTTAACTTAGAAGAAGCTTATGTTATCTGTAAAAGTGGAAATAAACAAAGAATTATTCCATTAGGCTCAATGTCATTAAAAGCTTTAAAAGAATATATTGAAGAAGCAAGAGGAATCTTAATAAAAAATGAAGACGAAAAAGCATTATTTGTTAATGTAAATGGTGGAAGACTTACAAGACAAGGATTCTGGAAAATTATTAAATTCTATAAAGAGCAAGCACATATTACAAAAGATATTACACCACATGTATTAAGACATTCATTTGCAACACATTTACTACAAAATGGAGCAGATTTAAGAGCTATTCAAACAATGCTTGGACATTCAGATATATCTTCTACACAAGTATATATGCAATTTCAAGATGATGGATTAAGAGATATTTATAGAAAAGCCCATCCAAGAGCATAATAAAGAATAAAAAGATATAACAGCTATACAAAAATGTAGCTGTTTTTTTGTGGTATAGGAAAAAGTTCTCGTCAAGAGAAAATTATCCGTGCCATACAGTTAGTGTAAAATAAATTCGGGAAAATTAATCAAAAAATAAGATACCCAATTCAAAATTGTGTTAAAATAATAAAAACAAACAAAATTTAACCAATTG
>CASEIV010000002.1 GCA_949288175.1 uncultured Eubacteriales bacterium
GGTGTATCTTCTTTTGAAATATTACCAAAAGAAATAATAGAAGCATTGCCAACAGAGGAAGATTTGAATTTACACATTGATATAAATGAAGAAGATAGCTAATGATATGAAATTCTAATAAAGGAGTTTATATTTAATATAATAGAAACTAGAGGGATAAAATTAGGAGAAAATATAAATTTAAAATAAAAGAAAGGGATTTGAATGAAAGATATATGGCAAAAAGATAAAATAAAGGACATAGAGTTAAAAAATAGAATTGTACGTTCTGCAACAAATGAACATTTGGGAACAATTGATGGTTGTATAACAGATGATTATATAAAAGTCTATCATGATTTGGCAAAGAGTGGAGTAGGATTAATAATTACTTCACATATGGCGATTGATAAAAATCAAAGAGCTGATGTCACTCATATTTGTGTGAATGATAGTAGAAATAAAGAAAAACTAAAGTTATTAACTAATACAGTGCATGATTATGGGTCAAAAATAATTGCTCAAATTTCTTATCCAGGTCATCATGGAAGTAAAATAGAAGGTCAAGTCGCTAAAACACCAAGTGAAACAGATAATACGAAGGCTCTTTCAATAGAGGAGATTAAAGAATGTGTTAGAAGTTATGTGAAAACAATTGAACTCCTACAAAGAGTTGGATTTGATGGAGTTCAATTACACATGGCTCATGGATACTTACTAAGTGAATTTTTAGATCCATTTTATAATAAACGTACAGATAATTATGGTGGAACTGCAAATAACCGTTATCGAATTATTCATGAAATATTAACAGAAGCAACTAATAGTATAAAATCAAACTTTGCTATTATTGCTAAAATTGATACCATATCAAAAAATGAAGATCGTGATTTTATTAATCAACAGATTGAAGTATGTAAATGGTTAGAAATGGATGGAATAGATGCTATTGAAATCAGTGGGAATAATTTTAAAAAGTTAAATCAGCCAACACCATATTTTTTAGAAAATGCATTAAAGATAAGAAATAAAGTGAATGTCCCAATAATTTTAGTTGGAGGTTTTAGAAATGTAAATCAGATGAATAATGCTTTAGAAAAAGGGATTGATTTTATTTCTATGAGCCGTCCTTTTATAGCAGATGAAAATTTTGTCCAAAAATTAAAAAATGATGAAGAAAGCATATGTGTTAATTGTAATGAATGTTTTGAAATCTTTAAAACACAGCATAAACGTTGTGCTTTAAGAAAGGATATAATTCATCAATTAGAAATTAATTTCCCTTAACAAAACTAATTATTAAAGGAAAGAAAAATGAATATAGGAATAGATGTAGATAACACTATAACAGATACACTGCTAGTATTAAAGAAATATTGTAAATAATATAATGATAAAGTCATAAAAAGATAAGAAATATGATGTGTAAAAGTGGACACATCATATTTTTATGTAACCAATATAGACTTTTTCCTAAATTTATGATAATATATTTGTAAATTTTGTAAACAATAAAAGAAAAAAAGAAGTATGCAAAATGAAAATAAAATTTAAATTGTATGTATTAGAAATAAGGGAGATGAAAAATTTGAACAATAAATTTTATGTAACAACACCAATTTATTATCCAAGCGGAAAATTTCATATAGGAACAGCCTATACAACCGTATTAGCAGACTCTTTGAAAAGATATCATCAATTAAAAGGTGAAGATGCATATATGCTTACAGGAACAGATGAGCATGGTCAAAAAATTCAAGGAATTGCAGAAAAAAATGGTAAAGAACCAAAAGAATATGTGGATGAAATGGCTGAACAAGCAAAAGAATTATGGGCAAAAATGGGAGTATATTATGATGATTTTATTCAAACAACAGAAGAAAGACATACCAAAATTGTTCAAAAAATATTTGACAAATTTATGGAACAAGGAGACATCTATAAAGGAGAATATGAAGGTTGGTATTGTGTACCATGTGAAACCTATTTTACAGAAACTCAATTAGTAGATGGAAAATGTCCAGACTGTGGTAGAGAAGTAAAATTAATGAAAGAAGAAGCATACTTCTTTAATATGAAGAAATATGTAGATAGATTAGTAAAATATTATGATGAACATCCTGATTTTATTAAGCCAGCATTTCGAAAAAATGAAATGATAAATAACTTTATCAAACCAGGATTAGAAGATTTATGTGTTACAAGAACCAGTTTTGATTGGGGAATTAAAGTATTAAAAGACCCAAAACATGTGATTTATGTATGGGTAGATGCCTTAACCAACTATTTAACAGCTTTGGGATATCTATCTGATGATGATACATTATTCCAAAAATACTGGCCAGCAGATTTACAAATTGTAGGAAAAGATATTGCTAGATTCCATTTGATTTATTGGCCAATATTCTTAATGGCGTTAGACTTACCATTACCAAAGACCATTATGGTACACAACTGGATTATGATGAAAGATGGAAAAATGTCTAAATCAAAAGGAAATGTCATTTATCCAGAAACCTTAATTGATAGATATGGACTAGATCCAACTAGATATTTCTTACTTAGAGAAATGCCAGTAGGTCAAGATGGAATCTTTTCACCAGAAGCATTTGTTGAAAGATATAACTTTGATTTATGCAATGATTTAAGTAATTTAGTTAATAGAACTGTATCAATGGTAAATAAATATTTTGAAGGACATGTTCCAGAGTATAATGGAACACCAAATGCAGTAGATAAAGAATTAGAAGACTATTCTACAGAAAAAATCAAAAACTTCGAGGAAAAATTAAATGAATACGAAATCGCAAGTGCTTTACAAGAAATATGGGATTTAATTGCAAGAACCAATAAATATATTGATGAAACAATGCCTTGGACCTTAGCCAAAGAAGAAAAAACAGATGAATTAAAATCTGCAATGTATCATTTAATTGAAAATTTAAGAAAAATTGCAATCTTAATTAAGCCATTTATGACAGATACAGCCAATAATATTTTAAGACAAATTGGTATAACAGATGTTGATCATATCAGATGGAATGATATCTATGCATATGATACTTTAAAAGATATGAAGGTAATTGAAAAAGGAGAACCTATTTTCATGAGATTAAAAGTAGATGAGGAAGTAGAGTACTTAAAATCTGTTATGAAAAAGTAACATAAAATGGAGATAAATGAAAAACTTTGATAAATCATGTAAATTATCAAAGTTTTTTTCTATTCCTATACAATTTTTTGACAAAATAGTATATAATATAAACGAAAAATAGAAAAAATTTAAAATAAAATACAAAATTATAGGAAAATGAAAATGAAGGAAGAGAAAAATATGGCTTTAGTACCTGCAAAATTTAGATTTACTACAAAAGAAAAGACATTAATGGTAGTTATTATGGTGCTAATGGTTATAGGAATTATTGTTACATGGATAAATTGTGCTAAAATCATGAAGTCAAATGCAGAATATGAATTAGCCTATCAACAATACCAGGAAGCACTTATAAAAGAGCAGGAAGAACTAGAGAGAAAAAGACAAGAAAAATTACCAAAGTTAACAGAAGCTGGAATAGAAAATATGAATCATATATATAGTTCTGATACCAAACGAGCTTTTTTAACATTTGATGATGGACCATCTAGCAATACGAATCAAATATTAGATATATTAAATGAACGAGGGATTAAAGCGACTTTTTTTGTATTAGGTTCAAATGTTGAGAAAAATCCGGAAGTTGTAAAAAGAATGTATGATGAAGGACATTTTATTGCCAATCATGGATATTCACATGTATATGAAACAATTTATCAATCACCACAAGCAGTATTAGATGAATATAACAAATGTAATCAAGTGGTAAGAGATGCGATTGGAGAACAAGAATATAATTCACATTTATTCCGATTTCCAGGTGGTTTGGTAGGAGGAAAATATGCAGATATAAAAAATCAAGCAAATGATTTACTTTTGCAAAATAATATTGTACATGTAGACTGGAATGCATTAAATGGAGATTCTGAAACAACAAATCCTACTATTGAATATGAAATGCAACGAATACAAGAAACTGTAGGAGATAAACAAAGTGTAGTAATATTAATGCATGATGCACAAGCGAAAAAAGTAACTGTAGAAGCTTTGCCAGGTATAATTGATTATTTAAAAGGGCAAGGATATGAATTTAAGAATTTTTATGAAATCATTAAATAGAGAGGAGAATTGTTTTGCCAAAGAAAACAGGAGAAAAAATAGATGAAATCAAAGAGAAATTGGACTATTTGGGATTAAATTTAGAAGATGCTAAAAATCAATTTGAAAATTATGAACCATTAAAATTTAGAGTTCCTAAATTTTACGATGAGAAACAATATAGACAATATCGTTATGTACCAATTAAAGATATACAAATTTTATTAACACCAACCAATCGACTAGATGATATACAAGAAAAATATAAAAAAGCAAGTCCAATATCTGAATATCTAGATGCAGAAGATGAAAAAAATTTCTTAAAACATACAACATTTTTACGTATGTTAAAAGAATTAAGAGTAGAAGAAGTAGAAAAGATACAAGAAGAACAAGCAAAATTAAATAAAAAGATTCCATTCAAAGTAAAGTTTGAAGGAAATTATTTATGGCAAATTTATTATGCAGAAGATACGGATCAATATTTTATGTTAGTTCCAACAGAGGATACAAATTATTCAACCTTTTTCTTTTTATTAAAAAAACAATTAGAAAAAAGAAAAACAGGAAAAATATTTGTACCAATTCGAAATGTTACTTATAGTAATACGTATTATAAGAAGTCAGAATTTGAAGACTTAGAAAATTATTTATGGCTATTTACAAAAGATTGGCCATTAATTTATGAAGTATATGATAAAAGTGGGAAATTATCGATTCATATTGTAGGAGAAACAGAAGTATATGGAAAAATTAGAAGTCCATATAAAATTAAAATTAGTAGTTTAGTAGAAGCAACACAATTTTATAAATTATTAAAAGCGATGTTTATCTTACAAACAGAATTGCCACATTATTTTGAATTTACAACCAATATTACAAAAGGTGGAGAACTAGAATTTTATAATAATGATTATAAGCTAGAATATGAAAATATTGCAGAATGGATAAATGATGAATATGAAGTAGGAACAGAAAAACAAGAATTAATTGGTGAACTATTAGAAGAAAATAAAAAGAAATTAGATAATTTAAAAATCATTGCTGCTTCGCAAGAAATAGAATATTTAGCAAAAGAAAAGCAAATATCTACTTTCTTAGAATGTAAGAAAACATTTTTTGGTAAATTCAAATATTATTTTAAATATAGTAAAAAGAATAAAAAACAAACAATGAAAGACAATGTATCAGAAGAGAAAACAGAAGAGAACATAACAGAAAAGAGCACTTCTAAAACCAAGAAAGAAAAATCAAAAAATACGAAAAAACCATCAATGAAAAAAGAAAACTATACAATAGAAGAATTAATAGAATTATATAAAGCATATGAATTAGATGAAACAGAATTAAAAAATATATTAATGGATGTAAATGCATTAAAATTAAAAAACAAAAATATGCAAAAGAAAATAGAAAATGCAGTAAATTTTATACAAGAAATAGATAATCACAAAAGAAGTATATTTGAATTTTGGAAATATAGTAATAAAGACGAAGTAGCTTCTCTAGCAGAAGGAGAAGAGGAAGAAGTTAATATTATAAAAAAGGTAACAAAAGTATTTGACTATCAGCAAGATTTAGAAGATTTCGGAAATACCATGGATCAGATAGAAAGAAAAGCATTATCCAAAAGTGAAACAGATAGTATATATTTAACAACAACGAATATTTTACCTTTATTAAATAAAGTAAAAAATAATGAGGTATTGCCAAAAGAAATAGAAAACAATTTAAAAGAATTAAAGAAAGAAGCGCAAGAGGAAAATGTATTACATGAAATAGAAGAATTTGATATATTTGGTGGAATGTCACAAGATGCAACAAAGATTTCTAAGATAGCTAATAAAAATCATAGAGAAATTGCAAAAGATAAATTTAATATTCTTGAAATCAATAAAAATACAAAACAAATAGGATATAAATTGGCTTTAGAAACAGTTGTAGATAATATAAAAAAGGCATTAGATAAGGTTGTGATTATTGATGATTTACCAGTATATAAAATATTGGATAATGAAAAGTTAGAACCTAAAGATATTAATATTTTTAATATAAATCCTGAAAATGAAATTCATGAAAATATAAAGGATAAGGGAAATAAATTTAACTTATATAAAATCAATATAAAAAGAGGAATGAATGGAATTAGTTATACCAATATCATTTTCTATGACAATCAAAATAAAACATTGCCAATTGGACAAAATATATCAACTAAAATATTGGTAGATTTGTCAAAAGTAGATTTAAAATTAATTAATAGAACATCATTTAAAATGACAGAAATAGAAGATGAGAAAGACGACTTTTCAAAAGTAAATATAAAAACATTTCAAGTTTTTGAATATGATGTCATTTTAAAAGAAGAAAATAATAAACCAGAAGAAAAAGAAGTAAAGAAAGATGAAGAAGACGAAAAAATAGAATTTTGACAGATTGAAAGCTTTTTAAAGCCTAGCCAATAGGGCATGTTACCCTAGATTAAATTAATTTTTCGGTTCAATACGGAATTTTAGAATTTCTAAAATAATTTTATGGCTCCCTTCCAAACACAAGGTTTGAACTCTTTCCATAAAATTATTAAGAAATTCTAGCATTCCTCCAATCGCATTCAAAATTAATTTAATCTAGGGTAACATGCCCTATTGGCTAGGCTTTAAAAAGCTTTCAATCTGTTATTCTAATAACAAAACTTTCTCTAAAACATAGTATAGTAGAAAAAGGAGGAAGGTATGTTAAAAAAATTTATATCAGGAATTATCATATTTGTTTTTGTCTTTTGTATACAGATAAATCATACATATGCATTAACACCTGCATCAAATTTAAGTTACCAAGGAATTGATGTTAGTAATTGGCAAGGACATATCAATTATGCAGAAGTAAGAGATGCTGGGATACAGGTTGTATACATAAAGGCAAGTCAAGGGACAAATATAAAAGATGCGTATTTTGATATTAATTATGAAAATGCAAAAGCAAATGGATTGCGTGTGGGATTTTATCATTATTTAACAGCTACAAGCACAGAACAAGCGAGAGAAGAAGCAAACTATTTTGTATCTGTCATTTCTGGAAAAACACCAGATTGTAAATTGGTATTAGACTATGAAACTTTTGGAGGTGTAGGAAGAGAAGAAATTAATAACATCGCCAGGACCTTTATGGAACGTGTAGAAGAATTGACTAACAAAGAAGTTATTTTATATAGTGACTTATCAAATGCTAGAAGTACATTTGATACAAGTCTGGCAGAAGATTATGATTTATGGATTGCTTATTATGAAAATAGGAATAATCTAATTAACATAGAAACCAGTTGGAATACATATATTGGTATTCAATACACAGATAGAGGTAGAGTAAATGGGATTAATGGTAATGTAGATAGAGATTTATATACAGAAGAAATCTTTTTAGATGAAACTTCTGAAATTGCGAATAATAGTGGAAATACAACTCCAAACAATACAGAAAGTGTAGAATATACCGTACAAAGTGGAGATACCTTAAGTGCTATTGCAAGAAGATATGGTACAACTGTACAAGAATTGGTAGATATTAACAATATACAAAATCCAGATTTGATTTATCCAGGAGAAAAACTAAGAATTCTTACGAATTCTACAATACCAGGCAATGAAGAAAGAGGAACAGGAGATATTATTTATACAGTTCAAAGGGGAAATACCTTATCACAAATAGCAAGAGAATATCATGTGAGTGTAGAACATATTGTGGAATTAAACAATATAGAAAATCCAAATCTAATTTATCCAGGTCAAAAATTAAGAATTACAGAAAGTGATGTGACAGAATTAGCTCCAGTAGATAATACCATTCAAGTATATTATGTTGTAAAAGAAGGGGATACATTAAATGGTATTGCTAGAAGATTTGGAATTACTTTAAATGAAATTTTACAATATAATGATATCCAAAATCCAAATTTAATTTATCCAGGGCAAACCATTAAAATTGTATAAATGAAACTTTTAAAAAAGTTATCAATTTTTTCTAGACTTTTTTTTAGATATGTGCTAATATATATTAGTACATATTTTTTATGCCGATGTGGCGGAATTGGTAGACGCACTGGACTCAAAATCCAGCGGGAAACCATGTGGGTTCGAGTCCCACCATCGGTACCAATGATGTTTCTGTTCTAACTAATAAAACAGATAAATACAAATATCATTCTGAAAAGGATGGTATTTTTTTGTTGTAAAAATCCAATAAATTTTATTGCCTCACAGCCCCCCGAGTTATGATGGTACGTCATAACTCATAGGGGGTTAGGACTTATGTCAGAGTCAAAGTTCTGTGTTACGAAGAAATTTCAAATTGATTTTACAGGGATTATGGAAGTACTAAAATATTGTAGTAAATATTATCTAAAATGTTAGCACAGAGCATCTAGGTAAATAAATATTAGTTTAACTGGAGGGCTGTGCATAACCTCCAGTTAATTAATTTTGGAGGTGTAAATATGGAGTTTATTATTAGAGAACTTTAGAAAGATGACAGTAACAAACGGTTTGTAGAATTACAAAGAGAATATTTGGCACATATGGATAAGTTCGATAAAGATTATTCAGAAGGAATAGCACTTGTCAAGCAAACAAGTGGCATTTCTATATAAAATTATTAATTATAATTTCTACTTTTTTATTATTACTAAAATAAATTTATTGTATAAAATTTAAATAAATATTATAATAAAATTAAAATATTGAAATGTGAGGTATGAAATATGTATAATGAAAAAAATATATTGTTAATTCATGGATTTAATGGAATACCAAAGATTTTTTATTATTTCCAAAAAGAATTAGAAGCACAAGGATACAAAGTTATAATTCCGAAATTTCCTGTTAGAGAAGAAATAAATATAAATGCTTATTTTAAAATATTTGATATATATAGAAACATGATGAATGAAGATTTAATTGTAGTTGCACATTCTATTGGAAACCCAATGTTTATAAAATATATTTGCAAAAATAATATAAATATAGGTCTTTATATAAGTTTAGCTGGATTTGCAGAGCCATTTCATGTTGAAGGTAAAGATGTTCTAAATCAAGTTGTTAAACCTTTAAAAATAACTGATGAAGAAAAAGAAAGAAATGTAAATTTGATAAAAGAAAAATATTCAATTTATAGTGATAATGATCATATTGTACCATTTAACATATTAGAAAAATATACTTCAGTTGTTGATTCTAAACCAGTATTTATTTCTGGAATAGGACATATGGGAAAGAAAATTGGGTTAGAAGAATTACCTGAAGTAATAAAAATTATTCAAGAAAGTAATTATAAAAAAATATAAGCTAGAAATAATAGCTAATAAAATGAAGAAAATCTCAAATATTGATTTTCTCCATTTTAATGACTAGCATAGCTTAAAAGCTATGGACACTAATGTTTTATTAACTTAAATTAACCAAAGATATTTTTTAATTTTATTATTTGACATTTTTTTAATATCTGTGTATAATAAGTATAGGAAATGAATAACCGCAGTGAATGCGGTTACCACTACATATAGTTATAACAACACATTCGCAATATTGGCATAGTGGAATGTGTTGTTATTTTATTCCTTATCTATTTTCGAATTTACATATTTTATGTATAAAATCGTTAATAAGGCTACGTTTATTGCTGATGATACCATTAAGGCATATATTAAAAAAAGTATAAAACCCATAAACACCACCTCACTTTCTGATAACCAAAGTTATCTAGTGCAGTGGCAACACATATCTACTACTATGTTCATTTCCTATGTCAGTTAATATAGCATACAATTTACAATAAAACAATACAAAAAACAAATTTTCGCAAAAAAGATTTTTCTACCATAAGAGTTTTATTAAATAATCTGGTAATCTATATATAGCTTGATTGATATTTATATTAATCATTAAAGGTGTGAAAAAAGTTGTAGATATCTATGTTGTTCGTACCAGTTTATACTTCACGAAAGTGGAGTATTTTTTTTGCAAAAATATCGAACAATTTTTTGTAAAAATATTACAATTTGTAAAGAATTATAATATAATGCCAATAATCAAAAAGGAGATGATGGATATGAATCAACTAGAAAAAAACGAAACATATGATAATCGTACTTTTGAAGATATCAAACACATTGATGAGAATGGAATTGAATATTGGTATGCAAGAGAATTACAAAAGGTTCTAGATTATAAAGAATGGAGAAAATTTGAAAATGTCATAAAGAAAGCCAAGGAGGCATGTCAATTTTGATAAATTTCATAATTCTGGATATAAAGGTTTATACAATGGAGAAATAGCTGATGCTATTGCTAAAAGAAAAGGATTGAGATATAGAGAAGACGTTTTAGATAATATGGGGAGTGAGGAACTTGCAGCAAATCTCTTTCGTATTACGCAAACAGAGTCGAGATTAAAAAGAGATAAAGTTGATACTGAAAAGAAAGCTTGTGATACTCATAATAAAATTGGAAAAACAGTCAGAAAAGCTAAAATATTAATTATTTTTGCTATTTTTATTGATTATTTTTACAAAGTAAAGCTTGAAATATACAGAAAAATCTGTTATGATAAAGAACATAAAGGGAGAGAGAAAGATGGAAAAAAAGACGGCACAACAAAAATATAAAGAGCTAATAGCAAGTATAAGAATTTTAGCAAGTAGAGCAATTGGAGAGGATAAGAAGGCTGTTTATAGTAGGTTAAGTAGATTAGCAAAATATTTAGAAGAAGTAAATTCACAAAGACATTTATGTATGTTATCAGAAACAGATAGAATAGAAAAAGTTAGATATAATGAATTACTAGAATACATTGATGTGCAATATGATGGTACAGAAGAAAGTGTGAAAAAAATATGTAGAGTATTAAATAAAAGAGAAAATATATATCAAGAAGTAATAGCAAGTATACGAATTTTAGCAATTAGAACAATTGGAGAAAATAAAAAAGAGGATTATGATAAGCTAAGTAGAGTTATCAACTATTTAGAAGAAGTAAAAGCACAAAGACATCTATGTATGTTATCAGAAACAGATAGAATAGAAAAAGTTAGATATAAAGAAGTATTAGATTATATTGATATGCAATATGATGGTACAGAAGAAAGTGTAAGAACAATATGTGAAGAATTATGTGAAAGAGAAGATATTGATGAAGTATTAAAATACCATGACAAGAAAAATAATCCATCAAAGGAAGAGGAAAGATAATGAAAAAAGTTGTTGTAGCAACAAATAATGAAGGAAAGTTGAAAGAAATTAAGAATATATTAAAAGATTATCAATTATTATCTTTAAGAGATGTAAATTGTACAATCGAAGTAGAAGAAGACAGAGACACATTTGAAGGAAACTCTTTAAAGAAGGCTCAAGAAATATCAGAAATCTTACATATGCCTTGTATAGCAGATGATAGTGGTTTATGTATAGATATATATAATGGTTGGCCAGGTGTCCATACTGCTAGATTTTTAGGAGAAAATGCAACGGCAAAAGAAAGAAACCAATATATTTTAGAAAAAATGAAAGATTTAAAGGGTGCAGACCGAAAAGCAAGAGTAAAATGTTGTATTACCTATTATGAAAATGGTAACTATATAGTGGGAAAAGGAGAAATACAAGGTAAAATTGCAGAAGAGCCAAGAGGAGATAATGGATTTGGTTTTGATGAGATTTTTGAATTAGAAGATGGCAGAACATATGCAGAGTTATCCAAGGAAGAAAAAAATAAAATCAGTCATAGAAAATTAGCTTTGCAAGATTTATTAAAAAAATTAGAACATCACATATAAGGTTTCAAAAGATTCCTTTATATGTGATGTTTTCAGTTTTCATATTTCTTCCAGTAGAAGTCTTTATTATTTTTTTTGAAATATCTCCTCGGCTTGCTACATAGATTATAATTTCTAAGCTTTAAATAAACGAGCCTCTCGCTATCGCGCTTCCTCATTTATTTAAAGCTAAGAATTTATACATCTATTCCACGGCACATTCGTCGATGATTTCAAAAAAAATAATAAAGACTTCTACTGGGAGAATTTTGAAACTAAAAATAAATATGATTGTCATTCTTAGGAACAAATGATATAATCTAAAAAAACAATAAATAGGAGAAGAGAGTATGGCAGAAGTTAAATGGACAAAGGAACAATCACAAGCAATTCATGAAAAAGAATCTAATATATTAGTTGCGGCAGCAGCAGGAAGTGGAAAAACAGCTGTATTAGTTGAAAGAATTATTAATAAAATCATTAATGAAAAAATAGATATTGATAGATTATTAGTTGTAACCTTTACAAATGCGGCAGCAGCCGAAATGAGAGAAAGGGTATTAGAAGCAATTTATAAAAAGTTAGATGAAACCCCAGAAAATGAAAATCTACAAAGACAAATTACTTTATTAAATAAAGCTAGTATTTGTACAATAGATTCATTTTGCTTAGATGTGGTAAGAAATCATTTTTATGAATTAGAAAATATATCTCCTAATTTTAGAATTGCAGATACAACAGAAATCGAATTATTAAAACAAGAAGTATTAGAAGATATATTTGAAGAAAAATATGAAAATCAAGAAGAGGATTTTGCTGAATTAATTAATACCTATACAAGTTATAAAGATGATACACCTCTAAAAGAATTGATTTTAAAAATTTATACCTATATTCAAAGTAATCCATTTCCAAATCAATGGTTAAATGAAAAAATAGAAATGTTTCATATTCAAGATTTTGAACAAGATTTTAGTCAAAATCCATGGGGAGAAATTTTATTAAAAGAAGTAGAAGAAGAACTAATTGATGATATTAATACATTAAAAGAACAAGCAGAAAACTTAGAAAGAAATCCAGAATTAGAAAAATATGCAAAAACCATTTTTGATGATATTGACAAATTAGAAATGTTAAAAAGCAATTTAAATAGTTGGGATAAAGCATTTGCCATTTACAGCAATTTGACATTTGCAACATGGCCAAGACAGAAAGTCGATTCAGCAATCAAAGACCAAGCAAAATTGGTAAGAGATGACATCAAAAAGAAAGTTACGAAAAAATTAAATAAAATCTTTATATATAACTCTGAAGAAGCCAATCAAGATATAGCAGATATGTATCCGATTTTAGTAAAATTGAAACATCTCATATTTGAATTTGGAGAAGAATTTTCAAAAAGAAAAAGAAATAAAAATATCGTCGATTTTAATGATATTGAACATTTGGCGTTACATGTTTTGATAAAAGATGAAGATGGAAAAGTAGAGCCAACAGAAGTGGCGAAAACCTATCAAGAAAAATTTGTAGAAATTGCCATCGATGAATATCAAGATAGTAATATGGTACAAGAATATATTTTAACAGCGATTTCAAAAGGAAATAATATCTTTATGGTAGGAGATGTCAAACAAAGTATCTATAAATTTAGGCAAGCCATGCCAGATTTATTTTTATTAAAATATAAAACATACAAGTTAAAAGAAAACAAGAAAGAGGAAGATGATTTAAAAATACAATTATTTAAAAACTTTAGAAGTAGAGAAAATGTATTAGATTTTACCAATCTCATATTCCAAGACATTATGAGTGAAAATTTAGGAGAAATAGACTATACAGAAGAAGAATATTTGAATTTGGGAGTTAGCTATGAAGAAACATCACAAGAATTAGAAACAGAAATTCATGTGATTGATTTAAAAGAAAAAGAAGATTTAGCACCAGAAGAGGAAGCAAGGGGGATTGAAGAACCACAAGAAAATGATGATAATGAAGAAACAGCAGAAGAAAGGCTGGAAGATATACAAGTTGAGGCAAGATTTGTAGCTAATAAAATAAAATCATTAGTAGAAAGTCATTTTCAAGTATTTGATAGAAAAATCAATGGATTTAGAGATATTCAATATAAAGATATTGTTATTTTGTTAAGGTCTACAAAAGTTAATGCACCGATTTTTGAAGAAGAAATTATCAATTTAGGAATGCCAGTATTTTCTGAAAGTTCTCAAGAATATTTGGATTCTATTGAAATTCAAACTATCATGAGTTTATTGAAAATTATTGATAATCCGATTCAAGATATTCCATTAGTAACTGTTTTAAGGTCACATATTGGAAATTTTACAGATGATGAATTGGTAGAAATTCGACTATCTGATAAATATGATAATTTTTATACAGCCATGCAAAAAGCAAGGATTAATGTAAGTGTTGGATTAAAAGAAAAAATAGATACATTCTTTCATAACTTAGAAAAATGGAGAAAAGAAAAAGAATATTTAGCATTAGATGAATTTATTTGGAAATTGTATTCAGATACCCATTATTATACGTATGTGGGACTTATGCCAAATGGAGATTTAAGGCAAGCCAATCTAAAAATGTTATTCGAGAGAGCAAAGCAATATGAAACAGCAAGTTTTAAAGGATTATATAATTTTATACAATTTATTGAAAAATTGTATGTAGGAAGTAATGATTTAGGGGCTGCAAAACTAATAGGAGAAAATGATGATGTTATCAGAATTATGAGTATTCATAAAAGTAAGGGATTGGAATTTCCAGTTGTCTTTTTATCTGCAACAGGAAAACAATTTAATTTAATGGATTTAAATCAAAATATATTATTACATCAAGAATTAGGAATTGGTGTAAAATATATTGATTATGAAAGACAAGTCCAATATGATACCTTAACTAAAGAAGCCATTAGAAATAAGATTTTGACAGAAACCTTATCAGAGGAAATGAGAATATTGTATGTTGCTTTAACAAGAGCGAAAGAAAAGTTATATATCACAGGATTAAAAAAGGATTATGAAAAAGAAATTGAAAACATGCAAAAACAAGTCAGTCGCTACCACAAGGTAAATGATAAGATAAACTATATTTTAGTGAAAAAATATAAAAAATATTTAGATTGGATTTTATTAGTCTATCTATATGAAAAAGAAAATAAAGGCCATTTGTTGAAATTACATGTATGGAATAAACAAGAACTATTAAAATCTTTTGCAAAGCCAAAAGAAGAAATAGTAGACATTCAAGAACAACTAGAAAATGTAACGATAAACAAAGAAGATTTAGAAAACATAAATACCATTTTGGAATATACCTATGCACATCAATTATCGACAACCATTCCGACCATGACATCAGTTACGAAAATCAAACAAATGAAAATGCAAGCAAATAACAATGGAAATACAGATATCATTGAAGAGAAAGAAAATACACATGCAATGAACAAAGAAAAAGATATGGAAAATGAAATGGAAATGGAAGAACAAAATGAAAATCAAATAACTTTCAACAAACCGAATTTCTTAAGAGTAGATAAAGAACAGGAAATAACGCCTGCACAAAAAGGAACTCTCGTTCATATGTGTATGCAAAGATTAGATGAAACAAAAGAATATACTTTAGAAATGATACAGGATTTGATAAACGATTTGGTAAAAAGAGAAATTATAACAGAAAAAGAAGCCAAAAGTATTCATCCATATAAGGTATTAGAATTTACAAAATCAATGATTTGGAAAGACTTAAAAACGGCGAAAAAAGTATATAAAGAAAGGCCATTTTTTATCAATATACCAGCAAAAGAAATTTATGATGAAGACATAGAAGAAGAGATTCTAGTACAGGGAATTATTGATTTATATTATATTAATCAAGAAGACAACGTGATTTTAGTGGATTATAAAACAGACTATGTAGAAAAAGGAAAAGAAAGTAAATTAGTAGAAAAATATATTTCACAATTAGAATTATACAAAAAAGCATTAGAGGAAAGTTTACAAAGAAAAGTAGATAAAACATATATATATTCCGTATATCTAGGAAAAGAAATTGAAATTGCTTGAAAATTATGTAGACTTTTGGTATAATGAGTATAGATTGGAAAGAAATGGAGAAGAAAAATGAAAAGAGTAAAAACATTATTCATGTATGCTTTATGGGTTGTACTATTTATCATATTATCTGAATTTTTAATTAATGTTGGTTTAAATGCATCTTATAGACCAATAGAGAGAAGAGATAATGTATCACAAGTCAATGTATATCAAGCAGAAGCAACACTTGTCAATGGAAGAATAAGGGGATTAATTACTAATTCGGAAACAGATAATATCAGTAATAAATATTTGGAATTTGATTTCTATTCTGAAAGAGATGTGCATTTAGGAAAAAAAATTATAAATATTAACGAGTTACAACCTGGTGAAACACAAAACTTTGAGATTTTATTTAAATTAGAAGATGTAGATTATTATACAGTAAGTGTATTAGATGAAAAACCAGAGGGTGAGGAAATAGAAATTCTTCCTGAAGGTTGGACAACATCAGAAATAATATTAGCAACAGCCATTACATTATTAATTTTCTGGTAAACGTTAGGGACGTGTCAAATCGTTCCAAAATGGAACAAAAGGGACAGACCTAGATTCTTTCTCTTTTAAATCAATGATATAAAAAAATATAGGATATAAAAAATGCAACAATTTTGCGTATCTAAATTTGAATATAGAAATAATTAAAGAAAAAAGTGAGGAATGTTCATTTTGCTTTAAGATTTATAAGCAACAATGAAAGAGGCTCACTTTTTTCTTTTAGAATTTCTATGAAAGTTTAGCTTATACAAAATTGTGTAATGACTTTATATCCTATATTTTTGGTGAATATATTTTTAAAAAAGTTTATGTCTGACCCTTTTGTTCCATTTTGGAACGATTTGACGCGTCCCCAACGGTCACTTTTTTGAAATTTAATTTTGAATTTTAGGTGTTACGTGAAGGGTTTTGTTATTTCTATAAATCACCATACCAGGTTTTGCACCA
Source organism: uncultured Eubacteriales bacterium (assembly GCA_949288175.1). Lineage (GTDB taxonomy): Bacteria > Bacillota > Clostridia > TANB77 > CAG-508 > CAG-269. Next base: position 17,030 of record CASEIV010000002.1, read on the forward strand.
TTTGGTTTTTTTACATATTTTACTTCACAAATATCCACAGGAACATTAGAAGAATTTTTAGCTTTACTGTGGTAAGCTGCAATCTCTGCACATTTTAATAAAATATCATCTTGTGGAAGAGGAGAGCCATTTAATACTAAAATACAATGACTTCCATGAATATCTTTGGTATGAAACCATAAATCTGTTTTTTTCGCATATTTTAAAGTTAAATAGTCATTTTCCATATTGTTTCGGCCAACTAAAAAGGTATAGTCTTCAATTTTGTATTTAATTGGATTAAAATGCACATATTTGTTTTTGGTTAATTTGGACTTTTTTACTTTCGGATTTTTCTTTTCTTTATATTTTTCCGTTCTTTCTTTAAAAACAGAGCTTTCAGAAATTTCTTCAAAAACATTACTAATGTCTTCAATAGTAGAACAAGCTTCTAGTTCATAAATAACACTTTCAATATAATCTAAGTCCTTAAGTGTTTCTTCTTTTTGCTCGCCTACAATCAACAGTGCATTTTTTAATTTTGTATATTTTTTAAAAAATAGTTTGGCATTATGACTAGGAGAATAACGCTTATCCAAAGGAATGGTAATTAGTTTATTATTGTCATAATAATTTTCCAAAGAGACAGTGTCTGTATTTTCATTTTTAATTCTATACAAGTTGGCTGTAATGAGTTCACCATATAATTTATAAGTGTCCATATGGTCACATTCTTTTAATTTTTCATTAATGTTATATAATCTTTTATTATATTTTTTAAGTGTATCTAAAATTAATTTCGAAATACTATTCCTATATACTTTAAATTCTTCAGATGTTTCTTTATGAAAATAATAATCATCAATAAAAAAATTAAGGCTAAAAGGTTCAGAAGAATCTTTTATACATAAAGCATAATCTTTTACATTTCCTTTCATATTTTTTATTGTATCAAATCCTAATTGCAAAGAATCTGTTGCATCAATGATATGTTTCATATTTGTATAAATGGCTTCTAAGTTTGTATCTTCTATTTTTAATGAGCTATCTAAGTCTAGTGTTTCAATGATGTGATTCATAAATCCTTTACTAATCCCATTAAATAGATTAGAAATTTGTGCAGGTAAATCAGAAATATACATTTTGTTAAAGTCCAAATTTAATTTCGATTTGAAATTTTGAAAATCGGAAACTTCTAAAAAATTCAATTTATTTGTAGAAGGATATACATATTTCACATGTGGGACAATTTCTCTGGTTAATTCATTATCAGAGGAAATATGTCTTAAACTATCTATAATCATATTATTTTCATCCACTAAAATGACATTACAATGTCTACCCATTAATTCTATAATTAATTTTTTGGTAATGATATCATCTATATCATCAAATCCTTCAAATTCAATCGTTATAACTCTTTCTAAATTTACAGAAATGATATTTTTGATACGTAACCCAATTAGATGTTTTCTTAGCAACATACAAAAATTAAGTGCATTTTTAGGGTTAGGCTTTGTATGTGTTGTTAAATGTAAGCGATAATTTTGCGCATTTGTACAAATATTTAATGCATAATGAATACCATTTAAATAAAAGCCTAAAACAATATCATTTTTATTTGGTTCATATATCTTATCTATTCTAGCTCCAACTACTTGTTGTAATTCAGAGGTAATTGCTTTTGTAACAATTCCATCAAATGCCATAGTTTGTCACTCCTTTATTTGCATTTATATGCCATATATCATACCATATTTTCATGAAAAAATCTATTGATAAATCAATTTTTTAATTATATAATAAATAAGAAGTTTAACCTAGTTGTATACGGAAAAATTTTATATATAGTCAAGACAAAACCTGATTTTTCCTATACAATTAAAAAGGAAGATGCCTATGAAATACGATATACATGAATTAAGTTTAGAAGAAAAAATTGGTCAAATGATTATCATTGGGTTAAATACAGAAACTTCGGTAAAAAATCTAGAAGAAATTATAGAGAAATACAAAGTAGGGGGCGTTTTGTTATATAAAAAGAACTATCATCAAAATTATGAAGAAATGATAGAACTTGTCAATAAAATCAAAACATTAAACCAAAAAAACAAAATACCTATGTTTATTTCCATTGACCAAGAAGGTGGTAGAGTGAATCGAACACCTAAAGAATTTAAAAATCTTCCATCAGCGAATAAATTAGTGAAAAAGAGTGGAGAAGAAGATTTTGTAAAACGTGCTGGAGAGATTACAGGTAAAGTTCTACATAAATTAGGTATTAATATGGATTTTGCGCCTGTTTTGGATATAAAAAGATTTGATGATAACCATGCCATTGGTGACAGAGCATATAGTGAGAATATAGAAGAAGTATCAAAATATGGAATAGAATATATGCAAGCATTGCAGGAAAATGGTGTGATATCTGTTGCAAAACATTTTCCTGGTCATGGAGCAACAAAAACAGATTCTCATTTTCATCTTCCTAAAATTGAAGAAGAAATGGAGACATTGGAAAAGGAAGATATGCAACCATTTAAAAAAGCCATAGAACATAAAGTAGATGGAATATTGATAGGGCATTTGAAAATATCAAAGGTAACAGGAAAACTACCTGTATCTATGTCTAAACGATTTATTACAAAATATGTAAGAAAAAAATATAGATATAATGGATTGGTGATTACAGATGATGTGAGAATGAAAGGTGTTAGAATGCGTTATGGTAAAAATAATGCTATAAAAAAAGCATTTTTAGCATGTAATGATATCATTATATTTAAATATGATAATGATATTAAGGTAATTGATAAAATCATAGAGCTTGCAAAAGAAGACAAATTAAAGATGAAAAGAATCAATAAAAGTGTTATGCGAATATTAAAAGTGAAAGAACAATATGCATTAAAAGATGAGCATATTGAAAAAGATGAAGCATTTATAGAAGATATTAACAATCAAATTGAAGAGATTAGACAAAAAGTTTTATAAATGAAAAAAAATAATATATGTACCTCGCTTGCAAAAATACTGAAACTTAAAATTAATTTTTCTTGTTATTTCAGTGGAAAGTATGATATACTATAACATATATTTTAGAAATGGAGATTAGAAAATGTCAAAACCAATCGTAGCAATTATAGGAAAACCCAATGTAGGGAAATCAACTTTTTTTAATTATCTAGTAGGAAGCAGAGTATCGATTGTACAAGATACACCAGGAGTTACTAGAGATAGAATTTATGCAGATACCAATTGGAGAGGAAGAAATTTCACATTAATTGATACAGCAGGAATTGAACCAGAATCAGAAGATATTATTTTATCTCAAATGAGGGAACAAGCAAATCTAGCAGTATCCATGGCAGATGTTATCGTTTTTTTAACAGATATTAGACAAGGAATAACAGCAGCAGACCAAGAAATTGCGGTTATGCTAAAAAAATCTGGAAAACCAATTGTGTTAGTATGTAATAAAGCAGATAATTTTGAAAAAGATAGAGAAGAAATTTATGAATTTTATAACTTAGGACTAGGAGATCCATATCCTATATCTGCAAGTAATGCCATAGGTATAGGAGATGTATTAGATAAGATTTATGAAAGTTTTCCAGAGAAAACCCAAGACGAAGATGAGGACGATATCATAAAAGTAGCTGTTATTGGAAAACCAAATGTAGGAAAATCTTCTTTAATTAATAAAATATTAGGAGAAAACAGAACTATTGTCAGTGACATTGCAGGAACCACAAGAGATGCCATTGATTCTAGATTTGAAAACGAAAAAGGAAAATACATTTTAATTGATACAGCTGGTATTCGAAAAAAGAGTAAAGTAAAAGAATCGATAGAAAAATTTAGTATCATGAGAACTTTATTGGCAATTGAAAGAGCAGATGTCTGTTTAATGATGATTGATGCTTTAGAAGGCGTTACAGACCAAGATGCCAAGATTGCAGGTGAAGCCCATGAAGCAGGAAAAGGAATCATTATTGTTGTTAATAAATGGGATGAATATGAAAAAGAAACAGGAACATTAGAAAAATATAAAAAAGATATTTATAACAAATTATCTTATTTATCTTATGCACCAATTATATTTATATCTGCAAAAACAGGACAAAGAGTCAATAAATTATTTGATATGATTAATCATGTTAATGAACAAAATAGTATGAGGGTAACAACTTCTGTTTTGAATCAGGTAATTAATGAAGCAATTGCAATAGTACAACCACCAACAGACAAAGGAAAACGATTAAAAATATTTTATGGAACACAAGCTTCCACAAAACCACCAACATTTGTCATATTTGTCAATAATAAAGAGCTGTTCCATTTTTCGTATGAAAGATATTTGGTAAATCAAATCAGAAAAGAATTTGGATTAGAAGGAACACCAGTTAGAATCATTGTCAGAGAAAAAAATGAGAAAGATGTATAAAATAAAGGGAGGTAACATATGGTATTTAATGTCATAACAGCAATTATTGCCTATTTAATAGGAAGTGTCAATTTTTCAGTTATTTTAAGTAAAAAAATGGCTGGATTTGATGTAAGAGAAAAAGGAAGTGGAAATGCAGGAACGACCAATATGCTTCGCTCTGTTGGAAAAAAAGCAGCAGCATTAACATTAATTTGTGATGTTTTAAAAGGTATTGTCGCTATTTTAATTGCGATGTTTATTGGATGGGCATTTAAAGTAGAAAATCAATCATTACTTGTACAAATAGCAGGAATTGCAGTTGTACTTGGACACACATTCCCAATATTTTTTGGATTTAAAGGTGGAAAAGGTGTTGCAACATCTTTAGGAATTTTAGTTATGAGTAACTGGCAAATTGGATTAATCTGTTTAGTATTTGGTGTGTTATTAATTGCATTAACAAGAATGGTATCTTTAGGCTCATGTGCAGCAGCAGTTTTATTCCCAGTATTAACATTATTCATAACAGACAATTATATTGTTTCACAAGGGAGTGGATATTTAATTTATAGCATTATATTAGCTGTCATTGTATTATTTAATCATAGAAGTAATATCAAAAGAATTATGAATGGAACAGAAAATAGAATTAGTTTTAAAAAGTAAGAAAGGCGTGCGTTAACGAAATCAAAGATTTCGACGCACATATGTGAAGACTGCTTCGCAGTACTTCACAAATATAGGAAGCCTAACCTTGTTGTATACGGAAAAATCCACATAGGGTCAAGATAAAAGTCGATTTTTCCTATACAATAAGAAAAGTGCATACAATCCATTGAGGATTGTTTACATATATATAATGGGAAGTTAATTAAAAAATGATATATGTTAAATGAAATATGAAATCACAAATGAAACAAAAGAATAAATACATAAAAAAGGAAGGAATGAAGCAAAAGTGAAAAATATAGCAATCATAGGAAGTGGAAGTTGGGGAGTAGCATTAGCAACTCACCTTGCAAGAGGAGGAAATTATGTAAAAATATGGTCTTTTTCAGAAGAAGAAAAAGATTTAATTAATAAAGAAAAAAGATGTAAATTCTTACCAGAAGTAGAATTACCAGAGAATATAGAATGTTTTACAAATTTTGAAGATGTGATAAAAGATGCAGAATTTATTTTACATGTAACACCATCAAAATTTACAAGAGATGTATTTAAACAATATAAGCAATATATCGGCGAAAAACCAGTTATTATATGCTCAAAAGGATTTGAAAAAGATTCTTTAAAAACATTAGATGAAGTATTAGAAGAAGAGTTACCAGGAGTTCGATTAGGTGTATTATCAGGACCTAGCCATGCAGAAGAAGTTTCAATTGCAATTCCAACTGTACTGGTTATTGCATCTAAAGACCAAGAAATATTAAATATGATACAAGATACATTCATGTGTCCAGAAATGAGAATCTATACATCAAGTGATGTAAAAGGTGTTGAACTAGGAGGCGCATTAAAAAATATCATTGCATTTTGTGCAGGTGTTGCAAGCGGAATTGGACTTGGAGATAACACATTTGCAGCTCTAATTACAAGAGGATTAGGTGAATTAACAAGATTAGGTGTTGCATTAGGTGGAGAAAAAGATACATTTTATGGATTAAGTGGTTTAGGAGATTTAATTGTTACTTGTTTAAGTGAACATAGTAGAAATCGTAAAGCAGGAAAATTAATTGGACAAGGGAAAACATTAGAAGAAGCGAAAAAAGAAGTTGGAATGGTTATTGAAAGTATAGATAACATAGAAGTAGCTTACGAATTAGGAAAAATACATAATGTATATATGCCAATTGTTGAAACAGTATATCAAGTTATTTACGAAAAACTGGATCCAAAAGAAGCAGTTAATAATTTAATGACAAGAGAGAAAAAAAGTGAATAATATAGTAATATAAAGGAAATAATATAATATAAAATGGTATATTGAAAGGAATGTTGTAAATGGATTTTTTTGATAAATTAGGAAAAAAAGCATCAGAAGCATATAAAGTTACGGCAGACAAAACAGGGAAAATTGCGAAAGAAACCAAATTAAAATTTAAAATGGGAGAATTAAAATCAAAAATAGAAGACATTTACGAAGAAATTGGGAAAAAAGTATATGAAAAACATGTAAAAAAAGAAGAAATTTCCATAAATGAATTACTAGAAGAATGTAAACAAATTGATGAAATGAGTAATGAAATTGAGAAAATAAGACAAGAATGTTTAGAACTAAAAGACAAAAAACAATGTCCAAAATGTTTTAAAGAAATTGACAAAAATATGAAGTTCTGTCCAGAATGTGGTGCAAAACAAGAAGAGGAAGAAGCAAAAGAAGTAGAAGTTTTAGAAAAACCAGAAGTGAAAGAAGAAACTTCTGTGTCAGAAGAGCCTAAAAATGAAGAAATTGTTGAAGAATCAGTAGATGCTCAAACAAATTTAGAAAAAACAACAGAAGTAGAAATTAATCCAGATAGCCAAAACATAACAGAAGAAGAATTGAAAAATATAGGACAATAAAGACAAATGAAATTGTAGAGCAAAAAGTAGGTGTTAGAAATGAAAATAGTTGTACAAAGAGTAAAAGAAGCAGAAGTAAAAGTAGATGGAAAAGTTGTTGGAAAAATCGGAAAAGGTTTTTTAGTATTATTGGGAGTTACACATGAAGATACAAAGGAAAATGCAGATTATTTAGTAAAAAAGCTATGCAAATTAAGAGTGTTTACAGATGAAAATGACAAAATGAATTTAGCATTGAAAGATGTAAATGGTGAATTATTAATAGTATCACAATTTACCTTATATGCAGATTGCTCTCAAGGGAATAGACCTTCTTTTATAGAAGCTGCTAAACCAGATAAAGCAGAAGCATTGTATGAATATTTTTGTGAAGAATGTGCTAAAAATGATATAAAAGTAGAAAAAGGCACATTTGGGGCAGATATGAAAGTAAGTTTAGTAAATGATGGACCAGTAACCATTATCATAGAAAAATAGAAATTAGAATAAGCTAATTTCTATTTTTATTTTAATAAGGAAATCGTTCATATAAGTATTTTATAATTTCATTACCATTTTTTTCGTTAATATGAATATACACATTTTTATCAAGACAAATCCACATATGAATAAAATAATCTTCTATATTATCTAAAAAAACACCCACGATTTCAGCTAATTCAATGGGATTTGCATATTGTTTTTCCCAAGTGAAATCTTGATAGATATCTAGATTAGTATTATAAAATTTACTTAAAAATTTATTTAATTCTCCTTTTTTTTCACTATATAAATTAACAGTTACATACATAATTTTCTCCATAAAAAATGTTTATACTAATTATTATGAAAAATATTTTCGTTTTTATACGAGAATAAACAAGTCAAAAAATGTCAATACTAAAGAAAACAAAACATGGAGGGATTTTTTTGAAAAAATTTAAAATTATTTCATATATCATATTGTTAATTGTGTTAGTAGTATTGGCATTAACAGTTTATACGAGTGCGACACAAAATAATGAGCAAGATGAAAAAGAAAAGGTGACTTCAGAAATTCGATATTTAGATACTAAATTGGTAGACTTATTTAATCATATGAATAATATAGAAACAAGAAATTATCAAATATATACGACAAAAATAGAAGAATCTAGGTCATCTGAAAATTCAGGAGGAGGATCTTCGGGAGGAAATTCTGCTTCTAATACAAGTTCTGGTTCAGATAGTACTTCCACAGAAAGCAATAGTAACCAGTCACAAACAGAAAATACAAATAAAAATTATGAAATGCAAGCATCTGGAATTTTGACGACTAACAGAGATATCGATTGGACCTCTTGTAAAAATGAAGCAGAGTTAATGTATACATCTATTTCGACCATTACATTAGATTTATATCGTCTAAATGTATCACAGGAGGATATATTAAATTTCAATAAAGATATAGATAGTCTAACAGTGAGTCTAGAAGAAGAAAATAAACAATTAACATTAGATAATTTAGTAAAGATATATGAATATATACCAAAATTTGCACAAAGTGTTGTGGATGATACATTATATAAAACGGTATTAGAAACAAAATTAAATGTTTTTAGAACTTATGCCAAACTAGATAGTGGTGATTGGACGGGAATTAATACCAATATGGTAGATGCGATTAATGTGTATGCAACATTGTTAACCAATACAGAAATAGATGCAAGTAAACAAACAAGTATTAATAAAGGATATGTCATGTTAAATGAATTAAAAAATGCAGTAGATATACAAAATAGTTCTGTATTTTTAATAAAATATAAAAACTTACTAGAAGAAATTAATAATTTATGATATAATAACAAATAGAGTAAATTGAATAGTCGCTGGTAAATTCCGAAAGGAATTACGAGAGGAAAGTCCGGGCTCCATAAGAGCAATGATGCTAGATAACGTCTAGTGGGGGCGACCCTAAGGAAAGTGCAACAGAAAATAACCGCCAATTTTTTGGTAAGGGTGAAAAGGTGAGGTAAGAGCTCACCAGCAATATGGTGACATATTGTGTTTGTGTAAACCCCATCAGGAGCAACACCTCATAGAGAAGATTAAGTCAGCTCTGGCGCCTTCTCGACTTGCGTGGCTTGAGATATATAGTGATATATATCCTAGATAAATGACTATTTTAAACGACAGAACCCGGCTTACAGATTTACTCTTTTTAAATTTAAAAAAAGGTATAAATAAAAAAAGAGAGAAAATTAAATAGAAAAAAATTGCCAAAACATTTTTATGTCAGCAATTTTTTCATATCATTTGGTAGAGGACAAGTAAAACATTGTTCTTTTTTTGTGACTGGATGAATAAAAGATACCATATAACTATGTAATGCTTGTCTAGAAATTAAATCAGAAGGATTACTATATAAAGTATCACCAAGTAAAGGATGACCAATATGGCTAAAATGCACACGGATTTGATGTGTTCTACCAGTTTCTAATTTACATTTTATCAAAGACAATGGATGTATATCATTTTGAAAATTAATTTGAAATTCTTTAACAACTTCATAAATGGTTCTAGAAGGTTGTCCGCTAGTATCTATGCATCTTTCAATAATACTACCAGGTTTTCTAGCAATTGGTAAGTCAATGATTCCAGATTTTTTATCTAAGGTTCCTTTAACAATACAAAGATATTCTTTTTGAAAAATATTTTCATGCATTTGTTGACTAAATGCTTCTTGGATATAGGCACATTTTGCGAAAATAACTAATCCGAGAGGTGTTAAAATCTAACCTGTTAACAGGTCTAATCTTTTTTGGTAAGCCAATAGAGTCAAAATAAAACTTTACACCATTTGACAAAGAATCAGCATAATGTAAAATAGAAGGATGAATCGCAATACCTGCAGGCTTATTGACAATTAATAACCATTCATCTTCATAAATTATGTCTAAATCCATTTGTGTAGAAACGACATTAGTATTATCTTCAGGATAGTCAAATTTAATGTTTAAAATATCATTTACTTCAAAACAGTTTCTAGTATCACAAATTAAACCATTAAGTGTGATACAATTTTCTTCAATTAATTTGGTTAATAAACGGTTAGAAATGTGTAATTCATTTTTTAAAAGTGAATGTATATTTTCATATTTATTTTTATCATTATCATTAATACAATAGTTAAGTTTCATTGATTCTAATTGAATATTTTTCTCCTTTTTTAAATTTCAAGAATACTTGATATATCAAAGTATATACTATATAGTCTGTAAAATCAACGTATTTTGTAAAACAAGGAAGATTACTGTTGAATATATAATTACGATTACTATACTTTTTACAAAATTTTATTGACTTTAAATTTATTTGTTGATATTATTTTTATGAAAAAATTTTCTTACAGTAAAAGATTTTAGAAAAATAAAAACATAAGAGAAGAAGGGAGAAAACAAATGAGAGAAAACTTAAAAAGTAAAAAGGGTATTACTTTAATTGCATTGGTTATTACAATTATAGTATTACTAATATTAGCAGGAGTGACAATAGCAACATTAACAGGAGATAATGGAATCATAAACAAAGCAACTGAAGCGAGAGAAAGAACAAAACAAGCTAATGCAGAAGAACAAGTAAAATTAGCAGTAACAGCAAGCATAGGGGAAAATGGAAAAATACAAAATGGAGATTTAAAAACAAATTTAGATACAATAGAAAATATAAAAGAAGTACCAACTACAATAACAGATTCAAGTTATCCATTAACAGTAATTGTGGATGGATATGATGTAACAATAAAAAAAGATGGTAGTGTATTTTTAGGAAAATGGAAACCAGGAAATCCAGATGAAGAAACAGGTATATATACAGAATCAAGTACAATAAATGGAGCAAGTGCAAATAAAAATAATCCAATAATTCCTGCAGGATTTAAACCAGTAAATGAAGGAGAAGCAAATTGGGGAGACGGAACAACAGATCCATTGGGCGTAAATAAGGGACTAGTGATAGAAGATGAAGAAAAAAATCAATATGTATGGATACCAGTAGATGGAATTTTAGGAGAAAATGGAAAGACAGTACAAAATGCAGTAGATGGAGAAATTATACTGGGAAGATACTCATTTAACTATAGTGATGGTACAATAGTTACATCTAGAACGCCAACAAGTTTGGGAGGAGCCTTAACAGACCCAGCTAATGATATTTATACAGAAACATCATCAGGAAATATAGGAGCAAAAGATATAGGTAAATTCATTAATAGTGTAAAAATAAATGGTGGATATTATATGGCAAGATTTGAGGCGAGCCAAGGTTTAAACGATGAAGTAGAAAGTAAATATGATAAACCAGTATGGAATAGTATAACACAATTAGCTGCAGCAGAAGCATGTCAAGGTTTATATGCAGGAATAAATAGTGATTTAATGAATAGTTATGCGTGGGACACTGCAATATTATTTATACAGAAAAATCAAAGTGAGGGAGAAACACCATATTCGATACAAAAAAGATTACAAAAAACTTTGGCAAACACAGGGAAAGCTACAGATGGAACAAATTATGATGTAAAATGTAATATATATGATATGGCAGGAAATTGCTGGGAGTGGACAACAGAGACATCTAGCCGTTTTCCATGCGTTAACCGAGGAGGAGGATATATAGATAATAATAATAATAGAAGTGTAGGTTTTCGAGGGTCTAGCAATATAAATGATGGATATCTATACAATTCATTTCGTTCAATTTTATATTTATAATGAAGGAGAAAAAATATATGAGAATCAGATACAAAAAATGGGCAAGACCAGAACTAGAAGCAAGTCCTTTTTATATAGACAATCCAGAAGAAATGAAAGGAAAATGGAAAGAATATTTTGGAAATAACAACCCAATTCATTTAGAATTAGGATGTGGAAAAGGGCAATTTATATCAGAACTAGCATCAGAAAATTTAGATATTAACTATATAGCAATAGACTTAGTAGATGCCATGTTAGGTTTAGCCAAAAGAAATGTAGAAGCAAAATATAAAGAAAAAAATATAGAACCAAAAAACATTGTTTTAACAAGATTTGATATAGAAAGAATCTTGCTAATCTTAGAAGAACAAGATGAAATAGAAAGAATCTATATTAATTTTTGTAATCCTTGGCCAAAAGGAAAACATAGAAAAAAGAGACTAACACATACAAGACAATTAGAAAAGTATAAAGTATTTCTAAAAGAAAATGGAGAAATCTATTTTAAGACAGATGATGATGACTTATTCCATTCTAGCTTATTATACATGGAAGAATCAGGATTTGGAGTCGTAAAGAAAACTTATGACTTACATGCAGAACCAATATTTGAAAAAAATATAGAAACAGAACATGAAAAGATGTTTTCAGAACAAGGAATTAAGATAAAAGCATTAATAGGACGAAAAAATGTCGCATAGGGTTCGTTTGTCTATGCGACATTTTAAAGAAAAATTGGAAAATAGCTTGTAATTTATATAAATCCGTGCTAAAATAATAATAGATTAAAAAAAAACCGATTTTGAGGGGAAGATTTTTTTAATCTTTTTTTAATTGTAAAGAAAAATATACTTTATCTTTACAATTTGAGAAGACAAAGTATGTTTCCTATAAATTAAAATTCAGTTATTTTTTTAGAAAGGGGTATAAAATGAACACAAAGTATATTTTTGTAACAGGTGGTGTTGTATCAGGCTTAGGAAAAGGAATTACAGCAGCATCATTAGGAAGACTATTAAAGAATAGAGGGTATAAAGTAACCATTCAAAAATTTGACCCATATATCAATGTGGACCCAGGAACAATGAATCCATATGAGCATGGAGAGGTTTTTGTAACAGATGATGGAGCAGAAACAGATTTAGATTTAGGACATTATGAGAGATTTATTGATGAGAATTTAACACATAATTCAAGTATCACAATGGGAAAAATTTATCAAAATGTTATAGAAAAAGAAAGAAGAGGAGATTATTTAGGAAAAACCGTACAAGTTATTCCTCATATTACAAATGAAATAAAAGAAAAGATTTATGGATTTGAAGATACAGACACCGATATTGTCATTACAGAAGTTGGAGGAACAGTAGGAGATATAGAAGGCGTTTCTATTATAGAAGCTATTAGACAAGTGGGATTAGAAAAAAATAAAGAAGATGTTGTCTATATTCATGTAACGTTATTACCATATATTTTTGGTTCTAATGAAATTAAATCAAAACCAACACAACATTCTGTAAAAGAATTACAAAGTTTAGGAATTAAGCCAGATATTTTAGTTTGTAGAACAGAGCAAGATATTCCTGATAATATAAGAGAAAAATTATCTCTATTTTGCAATGTAAGAAAATCAAGTGTAATTCAAAACAAGACAGCAGATTGCCTTTATGCAGTTCCTTTAATGTTAGAAGAAGAAGGATTAGCAAGAGAAGTATGTAATCATTTACATTTAGAGAAATATATTCCAGATAATACAAAATGGGAAGAAATGATTGAAAATATTAGAAAGATAGACCAAAATAAAGTGGTTAACATTGGATTAGTTGGAAAATATGTAAAATTAGAAGATTCCTACATTTCAGTTATTGAAAGTTTATACCATGCAGGTTTTGCAAACAATGTAAAAGTAAAAGTAACATTAATTGATTCTGAAAACATTACGAGAGAAAATGTGAAAGAACAATTAAAAGGGATGGATGGTATTGTCATTCCTGGTGGATTTGGTGATAGAGGAATTGATGGAATGATAGAAACTGTTAAATATGTAAGAGAAAATCATGTTCCATTCTTAGGAATCTGTTTAGGAATGCAAATGGCTGTTGTAGAATTTGCAAGAAATGTTTTAGGAATTGAAGATGCAGATTCAGAAGAGTTCAATAAAGAAACAAAAAATCAAGTCATTCATATTATGGAAGAACAAAAGAAAATTGATACAAAAGGTGGAACAATGAGATTAGGTGCTTATCCATGTACTATAAAAGAAGGAACATTGGCAGAAAAACTTTATGGAGCAACAGAAATTTCAGAAAGACATAGACATAGATTTGAATATAATAATGATTACAGAGAAAGATTAGAAAATACAGGATTAAAAATTTCTGGAACTTCTCCAGATGGATTATTAGTAGAAATGGTAGAAATACCAGGACATCCATATTTTATTGCAGGACAATTTCATCCAGAATTAAAATCAAGACCTAATAGACCAGGACCATTGTTTGTGGGATTAGTAGAAGCTGCTAAAAATAGAATATAGAATATATAATAAATAAGAAATAAGAAAACGGGAGGGCTATCTAAGAGACAGAATAGCTCTCCCATTTAAAAGGGTTAAATTGAGGTCATATAATCAATGGCCTCTTTTTGAGATGAGAAAAACTCAACATTTTCAGTTTTTCTCATCTCTGCTTCAATCTCAGCTCTTTCTTCGGCTGAGATTGAAGCCAGGCTAGTTAAATCATAGCTAACACCTGCCGGTTTCAGCAGGAAGCTATCTAAATGCAGTACACCATGATCGATTCCCGTATAAATCACGAAATCGTATTGATATGCCTGCTTTTTAAAAGCCTCGAGAAAAGAGAGAATTTCTTTATCTCTTTTCTCAGCCTCTTCTTCGGCCATTTCCTCGGCTGTTTTTTCAGCCTCTTCTTCGGCCATTTCCTCGGCTGTTTTTTCAGCCATTTTTTCAGCCGATTCTTTTTCGGCTTTTTTTCTTTTTCTTTCGGCCTCTCGTTTCAAGGCCTCTTGGGTCTCGGTTATTAAATCTGTCCGAATCCCGAAAAAAATTCCACTCATTGTTTAACCCCTTTTGCCAGTGTTACCTCACTGGCCCTTTCTTAATTATTTGTAGCTCACACATTGGTGGCTACTATATCTATTATAGCACATTTTTCCTTAGATATCAACAAAAACGGGAGAAGGAGAGAGGAATCCAAAAGAAAGTATTTACAAAAACAATTCATATATGATATAATAGTTAAGTACAAAAGCATATTAAGAGGTGAGAAAGAAAATGGCATTGCTTATAATAGTATACGTACTAATACTTGTAATATTTGCCCTTATTGCATATGCGGTTATGCAAATCAAGTTATTTGGAATGAAAGTAAAAGACTTCTGGGGGTTTATTGAAGCAAACCAGATGTTAGATAAACTATATATGTTTGCAAAACAATACGAAAAAATGACACCACAAGAACAAGTGATTTATTTATCAGAGGCAGAGAAAATATTTAAAGCATTTGATAAAGTACCAGATGAATTATGGGAAGAAGAATATGAAAAATATAAAGAAGTCGTTAGTAAATATAATGATATTCGAATGTTAAGATGGACATCAAATTAAATAATCAAATTAAATGATAAAAAAGAAAAATCCAATTTTGAAGTTGGATTTTTCTTTTATCATATTTATAATAGAAGTATTTTTATAAATATATTATTTTATTATTCTTCAATCTTTTTGGTTGGTTTCACTTTTTTATCATCAGTCATAACCTCTTTAATAGCACCTAAACTACCTAAAGCACTAGTTGCTTCAAAAGGAATAAATACTTTATTTGCTTCACCTTCAGCAACTTTCTCTAAAGCTTCTAAAGATTTTAATTGAACTAGTTTTTCATCAGGATTAGATTTTTTAATTGCTTCATAAACTCTTTGAATTTCTTGAGCTTTTGCATCAGCAACTTCTTTAATAGCTTGTGCTTCACCGACAGCTCTTCTAATTTGAGATTCTTTATCAGCTTCAGCTTCTAGGATAGCAGCTTGTTTTTTACCTTCTGCAATCGTAATAGCAGATTGTCTTTGAGCTTCTGCTTCTAGAATTAAAGCTCTTTTATTTCTTTCAGCGTTCATTTCTTTTTCCATGGCATCTCTAACATCAGCAGGTGGCTCAATATCTTTAATTTCCACTCTATCGATTTTACATCCCCATCTATCTGTGGCTTCATCAAGAACAACTCTTAATTTTGTATTAATACCATCTCTTGAACTAAAGGTTTCGTCTAAGTCCATTTTACCAATGATATCACGGATAGTTGTAATGGCTAAATATTCGATACCTTTTTTCAAACTTTGAATTTCATAAACTGCTTTTGCAGGGTCTGTGATTTGATAGAACACAACTGTGTCAATTGTAATTGTAACATTATCCTTTGTAATAACACTTTGAGGTGGAATATCCATTGTTTGTTGTTTTAAGCTAACCACACTTCTTACATGATCAAAAAATGGAATAATGATTGTAAGACCTGCATCAGCAACCTTATAGAATTTACCTAATCTTTCAATGATATATACCTCAGATTGTTTAACGATTTTAATAGACATAAATGCTATCACTAAGATGATAACAAGTAATATTATTAAAAAAATCATAAAACTTCCTCCTTTTAAACATCCTTTTTTAAAATTTATAAATACATATAAAAAACGAATTATTTTGAAATTGGTGCAACAATTGCTCTAACACCATCGATTTCTTTTACTTCTACTTTTGTTCCTTTTTCAATATTAGAACCATTAATACCTTCAGCAGACCATACTTCGCCATCAACTTTTATTTGACCTACACCATTAATAGAATCAATATCTTTGATGACAATGGCTGTTTTTCCAATAATGGAAAAGGCATTTGTTTTTTCTGTATTATCTTTTTTATGAACAAATTTTTTAACAAATGGTTTGGTAGCCAAAATTAAAACAGCAGACAAAATAACAAAGACACTTGCTTGAATCATCAAATTATCTGTAAAGAAACTAACACACATTGTAATTAAACCTGCTACACCTAACCAGAATACTAAAAAACCAGTTGTTATAATTTCTGCTATAAAAAATATTCCAGAAGCAATTAACCAAAATTGCCACATAAATAAATCCTCCTTTTTTAAAACTCACACTATATATATTATACTATAAAATATGGAAAAAATAAAGGGTTTTGGTAAAAATAGTCACAAGAATTATAGTAATTAACATATTTTTATTTGCAAATAAAATAATTATGCATAAAACTTGTAATTAAAGTGAAAAAATGATATAGTAATAAAGAATTTAACAAAGGAGAAACACGATGAAAAATTTAAATAAAAAAGTAATAAATTATGAAAAAGGAATTACTTTATTAGCACTGGTTATTACAATAGTTGTTTTAATTATATTAGCCAGCATAACGATAAATATCGGCAAAGATGGAATAAAAGAATCTAAAGAAAATACCATGTTAAGTGAATTAGGAATGGTTCAAAATGCGATATTACAAAGAAAAACAAAAGCAGACTTAACAAATGAAGGTTATCCAGGAGAAACAATTACAGAAGCCAATATCAATTTAGAAGAGACCATACAAGAAATCAATGATAATAGAGCTTCAGGAGAAGAAGAAATTAGTAGAAAAGATAGTGATGATAGCCATTATTATTTTTTATCAACTGAAAATGGAGGTCTAGAAGAATTAGGTATTACCAATTCAGAAGATGCATATATTGTAAATTATGAAACAGGAGAAGTTATCAATTATACGACAAAATTAACAGGAACAGGAAAACCTTTATACATTTATGCCAGAGAGAAATAGAAAGATTTTAAATAGGTGAAAGTGAATTTAGATATTCAAAAGGAAGATTAAAAAAGGAGGGAGTTTATGACAGAAGAATTGAAAAAACAAATATTACAATTAGGAATTTCGAAAGACAATATATTGTTTGATGAGCCGATGTCAAAACATACAACCTTTAAAGTTGGTGGTCCTGCTGAATGTTATATAAAAATCGATAATATACAAGATTTAAGAAATATATTAAAATTTACAAAACAAAATCATATACCCATTACCATATTGGGAAATGGTAGTAATGTATTGGTATTAGATGAAGGGATTAAAGGAACTGTCTTAAATATTCGATTTAACAAAATAGAAATGATGAATTTGGATAAAAAGATTTTTGCAAATGTAGGAGCAGGTGTTAAGATTTCTGTTTTTGGACATTTGCTTTTGAAAAATGCCATAATGGGATTTGAAGAATTATCAGGGATACCAGGAACCATTGGTGGTGCTGTTAGAATGAATGCAGGAGCACATGGCAAAGAATTTAAAGATATTGTGACGACTGTTACCTGTATGGATTATGATGGTAACATTCATCAATTTGAAAATGAAGATATGCATTTTGAATACAGAAGAAGTATGTTAAAAGATAAGCCATATATTGTATTAGAAGTACACATGGAATTTCAAAAAGGGGAAGAAAAAGATATTAAAGAAAAAATGGAAGAATATGCAACATACAGAAAAGAAAAACAACCAATTGAATATCCAAGTGCAGGTAGTACCTTTAAAAGAGGAACAGATTTTATCACAGCAAAATTAATTGATGAAGCAGGTTTAAAAGGATATAGCATCGGAGGGGCAGAAGTCTCTAGTAAACACGCAGGATTTATTATAAACAAAGGAAACGCAACTGCAAAAGATATATTAGAATTAATTGAATATGTAAAACACGAAGTAGAAGAAAAATTTAATAAGAAGATAGAATTAGAGATTGAGATTATGGGAGAGAATTAGAATGAATGGTTTTATGCATTGGTTTAAGTCAAGTACAAAAATGAAAAGATGGATATTTTTAATTTTGATAGGAATTATATTATGTTGTTATGGAATAGCAGAAATATTGGTCATGAGAGAAATATCTTTTCAAGAAGTAGGAAAAGTGGTTGCTATATTTGTTGTAGGATTTGTTGCAATTGTTGTAGGTCTGGTTTATATCAATAAAAGAACATTGGAAGTATTGATTGAGTCAACAGATGAAAGAATGGAAAATAAAAAGAATGTCAATATTAATTCATTAATTTTTAATAAAACAGTATATGATAAAGGGCCTAATATTGTTGTAATTGGAGGAGGAACAGGATTAAATACGGTTCTTTCAGGATTAAAGAATTATACAAGTAATTTAACAGCTATTGTAACTGTATCAGACTATGGTGAAGCGATTACAAATTCTAGAAAAGAGTTACAAACTTTGCCATTAAATGATATAAAAGAAAGTATTATAGCATTATCAAAAAAAGATGAACAAGTAGAAAAATTATTTAATCATGAATTTCAAAGTGGAAGATTAAGAGGACTAGATTTTTCAGATATATATTTTCTAGCAATGAAAGAAATTAATGGGAATTTTGAAGATTCTATTATAAAAAGTAATGAAGTTATCAATATGGTCGGAAAAGTTATACCAGTTACATTAGATGAAATGAAAATTGTTGCAGAATTGGCAAATGGATATATTGTAGAAGAAAAATCAAGAATACCAGAAGTGGTTTCTGAAAAATTAACAAAAATCAATAGGATTATGATTAGTCCATCAAATTGTAAACCAGCACCAGGTGTTGTAGAAGCAATCAAATCAGCAGATTGTATTATTATAGGACCAGGAAGTTTATATACAAATGTAATACCAAATCTTTTGGTAAATGGTGTTAATAGAGCAATCAAAGAAAGTACAGCGATAAAAGTATATATCAACAATATTATGACAGAACCAGGGCAAACAGACAATTATAGTGTAGCAGACCATATAAATGCGATATTAGAACATTGTGGACAAGGAATTATGGATTATTGTATTTATGACACAGGAGAAGTTATACCAGAATTTATTAAAAAGTATAATTTAGAAGGACAAGATATTGTAGAACAAGATGTAGATAAAGTAAAAGGAATTAAATTTTTACAGAGAAATTTATCTATGGTAGATGGTGAATTTATCAGACATGCCCCAAATTTAGTGGCAGCTTCTATTATAGAACTAATCTGTGATGATTTAAAATATCAAGATAAACAAAATGATCCTCAATATTTAATGTTAAATACAAAATTGCAAGAAGAAAAACGAATTAATAAAAAGAAAAAAGCAATGGCAAGAAGAAATAAAAATGGTAAAAAAACACATGAAAAACATGTGAGAGGAAAAAGTAAATTTAGTAACAAGTATAGTGAGAGAATTGCTTCTATAAGAGAAGCAGATGAAAAAGCAAGAATAAAAACAGAAAAAGAAAACATGAAGAGAAAAGCTAATAAAACAACAAAAGCAAATAACAAAAATATAAGTGAAGGAACAAAAACAACAAAACCTAAAAGTGCAAGAGGAAGAAGAGCAAAGACAAAAGCTGAATTGAGAGATGAAATGATGAAAACATTAAATGAAAGTGGTTATATGAAAAAATAAAAAGATACGGAGGATATTATGAAATTTACAAAGGAAAGTTTAGATTTAGAAACAGGAATTACAAAAGAATGGATAATGACAAATGGAATTGGAGGATTTGCATCTTCTACAATCATTGGAGCAAATACGAGAAAATATCATGGATTATTAATTGCACCACTAAATCCACCAGCAAACCGACATGTCATTTTATCTAAATTAGATGAATCTATTGAAGTAAGAGGAAAGCAATATGATTTATATACCAATATATGTGAGTCATATATTTCTCATGGATATCAATATCAAGAAGAATTTGAAAAAAATTATTATCCTACTTTTAAATACAAAGTACAAGGAATAGAAATCGAAAAAAGTATTTGCATGGAATATAACGAAAATACAGTGGGTGTATATTATAAAATTAAAAATGGAAGATATAAAGCAAAATTAACATTAGCACCCATTATGAATTTTAGAGACTTTCATACAATGAATACAGGACATCATTTTCATATAAAACAACAAATCAATGGTACAAAAATAAAAGTAGTGATAGATGACAAATCACAAACACCGATATATATGAATTTATCAGAAGGAACCTATATTCCTCATGAGAATGATAATTTTGAGCATATGTTCTATATTGAAGAAGAAAAAAGAGGATTTTATCCAGAAGAAAATCATGCAGTTCCTGGAGTTTATGAAGTGGAAATCAAAGCAAATGAAGAAAAAGAAATTTCATTTGTATGTTCTTTAGAGGAAAACATTGAAGAAAAAGATGTAAAAGAAATATTGGAAAAAGAAATTTATAGAATTGATACAGAAATAAGACGAACAGGACTTATTTCAGAAGAAGAAAATAAAACAAAAAAAGAATTAAATGAAGATGAATTAATAAAAACATATATAAAAGCAATTGATAATTTTATTGTGTATAGACCAAAGTTTGGATTACATACGATTATTGCTGGATATCCATGGTTTCTAGATTGGGGAAGAGATTCGTTAATTGCCTTTGAGGGATTATTATTGGTTACCAAAAGATATGATATTGCAAGAGAAGTCTTATTAACCATGGTAAAAGATGTGAAATATGGATTAGTACCAAATGGCTATTCTGGATATGATAGTAGACCACTATATAATAGTGTAGATGCTTCTTTACTACTGTTTGAACAAGTTCAAAAATATTTGGAATATACGAAGGATTATAAATTTGTTAAAGAAAAAATGTATCCTAAAATGGAAGACATTATTAAAAACTATGTAGAAGGTAATAATGTTGATGGAAACAATATCTATTTAGATAATGATGGATTAATTGTTTCAGGTACAGAAGACACACAAAATACTTGGATGGATGCAAAAGTAGGAGATATAGCTGTTACTCCAAGAAATGGAAAAGCTGTAGAAATCAATGCCATGTGGTATAATGCCAATATGATTATGGCAAATTTAACTTTAAAAATTGGTGATTTATTACAAATAAAGAAATATAAAGATTTAGCAAAAAAATGTAAAAAAGCATTTGAAGAGAAATTCTATAATCCAAAAACAAAATGTCTTTATGATGTATTAGGAGATAGTAAAATAAGACCAAATCAATTATTTGCTTTAAGTTTAACATATCCTGTAATAGATGCAGACTCAGAAATGGCTAAAAATATTATCAATGCTGTAGAAAAGAAATTATTAAATCCTTATGGATTAAAAACTTTAGCAAAAGGCGAAGAAAATTATGTAGAAGTTTATGAAGGAGATAGTTTTAAAAGAGATAGTAGTTATCATCAAGGAATTACATGGACATGGTTATTAGGTTTATATTATAATGCACTTGTAAATATGAAAGATAAAGCAAAAAATGAAGAAAAAGAAGCTTTAGAAACAAAGATAGAAAAATTTGTAGAAAAAACCAATAAAACATTTAAGAAAGAAATTAATGAAAATGGTTGTATTGGAAGCATATCAGAAATGTATGATTCTGTGAAACCACAGTTGCCAAAAGGTGCAATTGCACAAGCTTGGAGTGTGGCAGAAGTGTTTAGAATTATCATGAGTGAAAGGGATTAGTCCAATCGAGATGTTGAAAATAGACCAATTTTCCTTTTAAAATTAATATTTATATAGAAATCAACTAAAATAGTTGTATTTTTCATAACGACGTTATATAATAAAGAGGGGGGAAATTATGGAAACTACAAAAAGTATCGAAATAAAATTAAAAGAGAGTTTAAAAGAAAGTTGTAATTTAATACATGATTTTGCAAACAATCATTGTAAAAATGGTATTGTTGATGACAACTGCGTTTGGTATCACTCAATATGGCAATATTTAAGAATGTTAAATGTGGTGTCTAGTCCTACTTGGCATAATGAATTTTATATTACACAATTTAGCAAAGCATTCAATAAAGATAATTGTAATATTTTAATTTCTGGAACAGCAGATTATTCCATTTTAGCATATGTTCTAGAAATTCTAAAAGAAAATAAAGTAAAATCAAATATTTATGTTTTAGATACTTGTAAAACTCCATTATTTGCCTGTAAATGGTATGCTAATAATGAAGATGTTGAAATAAATTGTATTAATGAAGATATTCTTAAATATAATAATAACGAATTTTTTGATGTAATATGTACAGATGCTTTTCTAACTAGATTTAGTGATAACGACTCAAATTTAGTTATTGATAAATGGTATAATCTATTAAAAAAAGAGGGAA
This sequence comes from uncultured Eubacteriales bacterium, assembly GCA_949288175.1. GTDB lineage: Bacteria > Bacillota > Clostridia > TANB77 > CAG-508 > CAG-269. The sequence goes on from CASEIV010000002.1 coordinate 39,930, forward strand.
AAGTTATAACGACAGTTAGAATTCATGACTCTGATACCAAAAATACGCCTAATGATATTGAGATGTTTATACAAAAAGTAAAGAACCAATACAGTACATATGAAAAGTATATTGGAATATCATGTGATGAACTAACCAAAAAAGCAGAAGAATATGCGAATAAAATGAAAAGTAACAATATCGGAAACGAAGAAAAGATATTAAATAAATTTAAAAAATTTAATGTAGAATATGATGTTAGTAAAGTTAGTGGCGAACTATCTGAAACGGAATATATAGAATTAGTTGCAACTAAATATTAATAATCAATCATTCAGAGCGATAAGAAAATCAAAAATTTTATAAAAATAAGTTAAATAAGAAAATAAATTCTAGTTTTGTTTGTATACTGGAATTTATTTTTTTAGGCTAAATATTTCTTATTAAGATGTAGTTGAATTTTAAAAAAATTATGATATAATGTGAACAGAAATTCGAAAGAAAATGTGCTTGAAAAATAATTACAATTTTGGTTGTGTCAAATTTAACGCTTTTTCAAGCAAAATTGCCTTGAAGAAAGGAAAGAGAAAAAATGAGAATATTAGGAGTTGACCCTGGGTTTGCCATAACAGGATATAGTATTATAGATTATATAGGAAATAAATTTCATTTAGAAACTTCTGGAGCAATATTAACAGAAGCACATACATCATTCCCATTAAGACTAGAAAAGATTAATCAAGAATTAGATAATATTATTAAAACATATCAACCAGAAGCTATGGCAATTGAAGAGTTGTTTTTTAACAATAATGCAAAGACAGCAATTAATGTAGCACAAGCAAGAGGGGTTATTTTAATAACAGCAAGACAAAATCATCTAAATATATATGAATATACACCACTACAAGTAAAGCAAGCAGTTACAGGTTATGGAAGGGCAGATAAAATTCAAGTACAAAGAATGGTAAAAATGATTTTAAATGAAGAAAAATTACCTAAGCTAGATGATGTAACAGATAGTATGGCGATGGCTATCTGTCATGCACATTCATCTAAATTTGCACAAAAATTATAACCTAACCTTGTTGTATACGGAAAAATTTTATATGTGGACAAGATAAAAGTATGCATTAGCAAGATTTAAAAGGCGGAGGGATTATGATAAAAATAGAAGAATTAGAAAAAGAACTAAACCAAGGAATGTTGAAAAATATCTATATCTTATATGGTGAAGAACTATTTTTATTAGAAAATGCGTTGAAAAAAATAAAGCATTTATTTGGTGAATGCATTAAAGGAATTAACTATATACCAATTGATGATACTAATATTAGTGGAATTATATCTGATATAGAAACACCAGCTTTTGGATATGAAAAAAAATTAATTATTGCGAGAAATTCGGGCATATTAAAAAAAGAAGGCAAACGAAAAAATGCAGAACTTGGAAAAATAAGAGATAGATTAGCAGAATATTTAGAAACAAATAGTAAATTAGTAGCAGAAAGTGTGGTTTTGGTATTTGTTGAAGAAGATGTAGATACTAAAACAAATTTATATAAAATCATTGATAAGTTAGGTGTGGTTTGTCAATTTGAATATCAAAAACCAATCCAGATAGAAAAAAGAATGAAAGCCATTTGTTATGGCTATAAGGTAAATATATCAGATAGTAACTTAAGATATTTTATAGAATGCTGTGGTACGAATATGCAAGAACTAATAAATGAAATCAGAAAATTAATTGAATATGCAGGAGAAAATGGAACCATTCAAAAAGAAGATATTGATAGCTTATGTATTAAAAAATTAGAAAGTGTAATATTTGATTTAACAGATAGCTTAGGAAAAAAGGAAACAGATAAAGCCTTACAAGTTTTGAAAAATTTGATATATGCGAAAGAACCAATACAAAAAATATTAATTACATTATATAATCATTTTAAAAAATTATATCTTACAAAACTGGCTGTAAAATATAACAAAGATATCATAACAAGTTTAAATTTAAAGCCAAATCAAACATTTTTAGTAAATAAATATAAAACACAAGCAAAGTATTTTGGAGAAAGAGATTTAAAAGCAATTTTGCAAAATTTAAGAGATTTAGATTATCATTATAAAGTTGGATTAATAGATTTACAAATAGGATTAGAATCAATTCTTTGCCGATATTGTTCTTAAAATAGAAAATGTATATTTCAAAATGTATAATAAATCCCAATAATGCTAAAAATAACTTTAAGAGATTTTTGGTAAAAGGTGATTTATAATGAAAATAAGGAAAAATAAAAGAAAAATATTTCTTGTATTTGTCATGATTGTATTAATGATGAGTATCATTGCCTATATATTTCTTAGAAATAATGAAGTAGAAGCCTTATCAAAATATGGTTCAAGAGGAGATGAAGTCACACAAATCCAAACCAAATTAAAACGATGGGGATATTATAATGGAAATATAGACGGAATCTATGGAAGTCAAACACAAGAGGCAGTTCGCTATTTTCAAAGAAAAAATGGATTGACAGTAGATGGAATTGCAGGACCGAAAACATTAGCAGCAATGGGAATAACCAGTTCATCGTCAAGTTCTTCATCATCTTCTAGTAATAGTAGTAATGTCAATTTATTAGCAAGATTAATTTATGGAGAAGCAAGAGGAGAACCATATACAGGACAAGTGGCAGTTGGAGCAGTTGTCATGAATAGAGTCAAAAGTAGTTCATTTCCAAACAGTATTTCAGGTGTTATTTACCAATCAGGCGCATTTGATGCAGTTAAAGATGGGCAAATCAATTTAACTCCAGATGCAACTGCCAAAAAAGCAGCACAAGATGCGATTAATGGATGGGATCCTAGTTATGGAGCTATTTATTATTTCAATCCATCAACAGCGACAAACAAGTGGATATGGTCAAGACCAATGACAGTTACTATTGGAAGTCATAGATTTTGTAAATAAGAAAAACTTGCGTTGACGATAAAAAATACAAATTTCTCATATAAAAAGAAGGGGACGGCAATACTTTTTGAGGTACGCCGTCCTTTTCTGTGTGGTCAAGCAACATTTAAAGATATTTTACCATGTATGGATTTAATACAGGAGTTAATCCAAGCTTTTTGATAAAGCTTTTTAAGAAGAGGGCTACATTGGTTTCATTAATTTCTTCATCATCTCCGATAACCACATAGTTAAATTTCCCTGACTTAAGAAACACTCCAAAATATCCAATAGTACCTTTCCCTTCAAAGTTTATGGTATATACATCATAGTCATCAAACCAAGAGAGAGAAGGAAAAGGAAATAAGCTTAACATCTGATGTTGATTTTTCTGAGAATGAGTTTCAGAATCGGAAATAGGAATTTTCATTGATTTTCCGATATTTATAGGCTTTTTTATAACCTCGTTATGTTTTTTCCGATTTCTCTTTCTTCCCATAAATGATACCACCTTCCTGAAATTTTATATAAAGAAAGTATATAGATAAAATCACATAAAGTCAAGAAAAATATAAAAAGGATTTGAATACAAATAAACAGTATGTTAGAATGAAGAAAGATGTATACCTTGAGAAGGGAATGAGATTAATATGATAGATTTAGAAAAAAATGTAAAATATATAAAAGGTGTTGGACCCAATAGAGTAAAATTATTAAATAAATTAGGAATATTTACACTAAAAGATTTAATTACATATTACCCAAGAACCTACGAAGATAGAAGTAAACCAAAAAATATTGCAGAATGTATAGATGGTGAAGAAGTATTAATTGAAGCATATGCTAGTGGAAGAGTAAGTGATGTAAGACTTAGAGGGAAAACTATGCAAAAATTGGTAATCAGAGATGAAACAGGTGTGGCAACAGCAGTTTGGTTTAATCAAAGTTATTTAAAAAATAAATTTGAACAAGGAAAAAAATATACGTTTTATGGAAAAGTAAATAACACTTTTGGAAGAATTACCATAAATTCACCTGTTTTTGATGAAGAGGGAAAAACATCTAACACAGGAAAAATCATTCCGATATATCCATTAACATTTAGTTTATCACAAAATACCATTAGAAGAATTATGGAAAATGCGATAAAAGAAGTAGAAGGAAATTTAGAAGAAACTTTACCTGAATATATATTAAAAGAATATCATTTAGAAGGGATTAATGAAGCAACTAAAAGCATTCATTTTCCACAAGAATTTAAAGATTTTAATATGGCAAGAAATCGATTAGCTTTTGAAGAATTATTAACCATGCAATTGGCATTATTGGAATTAAAAAATAGTTATATGAATGAGGAAAAAGGTATTCAATTTAGCAAAGATGTTCACATGTCAGATATTATTAACAGATTACCATTTCAATTGACCAATGCCCAAAGAAGAGTATTAGAAGAAATTGATAATAATATGGAATCTGAAAAGCCAATGAACCGATTATTACAAGGAGATGTTGGATCAGGAAAAACCGTTATTGCCATGTGTGCAGCATATAAAGCAGTAAAATGTGGTTATCAAGCAGCCATTATGGCACCAACAGCCATTCTTGCAACACAACATTTAGAAAACTTTAAAAAGATATTTGATGAATTAGATATTAAATGTGAATTATTAATTTCAGCCATGACAAAAAAGAAAAAAACAGAATTATTAGAAAGATTGGCAAATGGAGAAATTGATATTTTAATTGGAACACATGCTTTATTACAAGAAAATGTAGAATTTAAAAATTTAGGATTAGTAGTTACAGATGAACAACATCGTTTTGGAGTAAAGCAAAGAACAACTATTGTGGAAAAAGGACAAAATCCAGATGTATTGGTTATGACGGCAACCCCAATTCCAAGAACACTAGCTTTAATACTATATGGAGATCTAGATATTTCGATTATTGATGAATTACCACCAAACAGGAAAAAGATAGATACATTTGCAGTAACCAAAGGAATGGAAGATAGAATTAATAACTTTATCAAAGTACAATTAAAAGAAGGTAGACAAGCATATATTGTATGCCCATTGGTAGAAGAAAATGAAGAACTAGATTTAAAATCAGTTGAAAAGTTATATGAAAAGTGTAAAACAGAAATCTTTCCAGAATATAGAGTAGAATACATACATGGAAAAATGAAAGCAAAAGATAAAGATGATATCATGATGAGATTTAAAAATAAAGAGATTGACATATTAATTTCCACAACGGTTATTGAAGTTGGTGTAGATGTACCAAATGCTAATATTATGGTTATAGAAGATGCCCAAAGATTTGGACTAGCACAATTACATCAATTAAGAGGAAGAGTTGGAAGAGGAGAATATAAATCCTATTGTATTCTGAAATACGAAGGCAAAGGTGATACTGTTAGAAAAAGAATGAAGGTTATGTGTGATACCAATGATGGTTTTATTATTTCAGAAAAAGACTTAGAGCTAAGAGGCTCTGGAGATTTCTTTGGAACCATGCAACATGGACTTCCTGAATTTAAAATTGCCAATTTATTTGAAGATATGAATATATTAAAAGTGGCACAAGAGGTAGCTATTAAAATTATTGGTAAAGATCCAAAACTAGAAAAAGAGGAAAATGCGAGATTAAAAAGATTAATCAGAGATAAATTTACAAAGAGGATAGAGATATAACATTTGAGAAATTATGTAAATCGTGATATAATAAAGTTATGTCTTATGACATGTGTAGCTGTTAACGGGAAATTATTTCCTAGTTTCAACAAAAGAAAAGGAGGGCACAGAAGATGTGCAAAAAAAAATTTTTGATGGAAATGAAAGATAGAAGGGGCTATGCAGAAATGCGACTACTTCTACGGAGAAGTAATGTAAACTTCTCCAGCATGGGAGAGCAACTCCTGGAAATAGCCATTATGAGCTATTTGCAGAACCCGAATCAGGAGAAAGAAGAACTGTTTAAAACTGTGGGAGAAAATTCTCCTATGCCAATTTCAGAAGGGGAAACAGCCTTCGACCTGATGAAGGATGCACTTCAAAACCTTTATACTCGCAAGAGTGAAAAGGTAGCTAGTGATAAGGTCGTCATGACTTTTATCTCAAGCATAGCAGAAGAAATTCGAATAACTAAAGTGCTTGAGGTGAAAGAGGTAGAAGAAGGGTTGGAAATCACAGCTGAGGAAAGAGAAATACTCATTTCTGTGTGTAAACGGCGATTCTTTAAGCCGAAGGACACTTTCAAAGAGGTGCTGAATCATGTAGCTGGAAGAAATGGCTATGATGATATCGAACCTATGCTGAGAAAATTGCTGAGATGTGTGAACCTCAACACGGAGGAAGACACAGAGATAGCAATTCTTGATTTGGCAGAAGTAGTGGATGAGAATCTGCTGGTTGAGAAAGATAATTTGATTTTTTAGATATTTTCTATTTTTCATTTCCGTGGAAGAAGGTGTTGCAAGGCACCTTCTTCTCTTATATATAATAGAAAATAAGTTTTGTATCATAAAACAAAAGTATAAATGTAAAAAAATGTAAATATAATATGTAGGAAAAATAGAATTTTGTAAAAAATAAAAATGAATAACTGTAAAATATTGTAAAATAAAAAAATATTGAAGCAGAAAACTTTAGAAACAATCAAAGCTAAGGAGGAAAATGATGACAAAAGAAGCAGGATTAATTGCATTAAAACAAGAGAGCGAAGCACGGTCAATAATAGCGCAATTAGGTTTAAGTAGAGAACTAAAAGGAACACACATCATTCAAGAATTTGTTATCGGAAAAAGAAAAACAGAAAATTTAAATGATGTAGAAGTAGAAATGGTTCTTAGTGCATGGGAAAGTAGACACTATGTACCAAGAGCATTGCTAACACCGCGAAAAGAAATACAAATATTGGTTGATAATTTGAATTTGACAAAAGAGGAAGAAGAAACAGATGAGAAATTTAGCAGAAGAAAGGTAAAGCAAATTGAAAGATATGTAAAGACAATTCTTGCTTAAAAATTAGGTCATAGCCTTAGGCGTTGAGGTAATCTCAACGCCTATTGACTTTTTATAAAAAACATATTAAGATATATCTATAAAATAAAAAAGGATGTCGATATATATGTTTCAACTAATTATCAAATTAATTGGTTTAATAATGGTTTTAATAGGGGTTATTTTAATATATGATGCAAGAATTATTACAAAAAGATTTTTTGGTTTTGGAGACCAAAATGAAGGCTCAAATGGATTAAAAATGATAGGATTCATACTAGCGATAGTAGGTGGCTTAATTATTTATTTTTCTATGTAAAATTTATAAAAACTATTGACAATAAAAATAAATTTGTGCTAATATATTTATTGTTAGTTTATATATGCGGATGTGGCGGAACTGGTAGACGCGCTGGTCTTAGGAACCAGTGCCAACGGCGTGGGGGTTCGAGTCCCTTCATCCGCACCAATGACGTTTCTGTTCGAACTAATAGAACAGAATTGATGCAAAATCAATCAGAAAAAATCCTGGTTGATTTTTTCTTTCAGTATATTTAATACTTGCTATTTTTCACTTTCTTCAACAATTTGTCCTTTTATATTCTCTGAATTTTGTCTTTCTTCATTGATTTTTATTGGGGGTAGCTTTCTATATTCTCCATTATGAGATAATTCATTAATAAGATTAGTTCTTTGACTATTAAAACTAGATATATTATTTTCTTCTTGTTTTCTGGCAGGAGGTAAAATATCTAATTGTTTTTTAGTAAAATTTCTTATAAAAGGAATATTTATTAATGTTTTATGTTTTTTTAAAAATTTAGCAATCTTTTGAGCAAAAGATAAGTTGTTTTCTGCTTTTGGCGCATTAGACGATACATGATCTTCTGGTTTTATTGTATCTCTTATATCTTTAAATTTAGCAGTTTCAAGACTATGACTTTTTCCATCTAATATTTGTTGCAGTTCAGATAATACCGTTTCATTTTTTCTGTTATTTTCCCCAATACTAATAGTTTGTTCCCTTATAACTATTAGTCTTTTCATTCCTTCTCGAAATTGGTGGTAACTTTTTTCTCCCTCAGTTATATCTTTTCCTATCGATTCTATATAAGCTTGTTTAAACTGTTGTTCATCTGAATTCCATGCAGCTTGAATAATTGACTTTTCATTCATTTTTTCTGATAGCATATACATTGCCTTCGTTTCAGCTTGATATGTTTTTAATTCGTTAGGATTTTTTCTTTCGATTTTACTTGAAATATAGTTTACTATTGCTTCTACAAATGTACTGTCACCAATAATTTGTCTATATTCTCCAGATAAATAGTCTTTACCAGTTTTTGAAAAAATATGTTTTTCTCCTATACCATATCTATCTTTTATTGTATATGCTGCATGAGTTAGTTCATGAATTAATGTACTCTTTATTTCGGATCTTCTTTGTCCGCACAACTTGTAGTAATTTTTGCTTATCTGAATCAGTATATAAATTCCACATTTTTTTATCTGTTTCAGATAATTCTAAATCAGATTCACTAGAATAAATAAAAATTTCATTTATATCAGTATGGTCTGCAATTCTTCCTTTATATTCACCAAGTTCTCCATTTGATGCTTTTTTATGACCAACAAATGTAATTTTGTCCAGATTATCTTCTAGTCTTTTAAATAAATCTTCTACTGAAATAACATCTCCATACAACCTTATATGTCCTTGTATAAATTCAGTTATGCATTCTTGGATAAAAGGATTTTCAAAATGTTTATCTTTGCAAAATTCTATTATTTTATTATTTAATTCTTGATTTTTCAAATTTTTTCTCCATATTTTTAAAATTTATTATTATTAGTTTATCATACATATTTACTTTTTACAACAAAATTATTTAGAGATTATTGGGTAACTAAAATTCAAAGAAAAAAGATTATTGCAAAACAAAATTATGATAGAATGAAATTAGAAGAAGGAAAAGACAAACCACATCTGCATATCTTTATAATTTGGTTGATTTTTGTATCAATTGTTATGAAAGTCAAAGAGTTGTGGCTAACTACTTCGTTGACACAAAGGAATATTCTCAGAAATGAGAGTGTTTTTGTTGATTAGTAAAGTTCGTATAAAATAAAAGTGCTACTTTTTTGGAATTTTAATCAATATATAAATGTAAGATATCTTAAATAAGGAGTTTAGATCTAAATTGGAAAAAGGAAAGAAAATACAAAAATATATCAATAATCATGAAATAGATTTAGAAAAAATAATAGAAGAATATAGTGGATATGTCTATAAAATTATTAAAAACATGGCAAGTGCACATTTGTCAGATGAAGATGTAGAAGAAATTATATCAGATACATTCTTTATCTTATGGAAAAATAGAGAGAAATTAGATGAAGAAAAAATATTAAGTTCATATATTGCAGGAATTGTAAGGAATTTAGTAAGGGGAAAAACAAGAGTGACTAATCTACATGCAGATATTTTAGATTATGAAAATATACTTCAAGATGGTCAAAAAATGGACATGATATGTGAGCAAAGAGAGAGAATTTCTATTATCGAAAAAGTTTTAAAAAATATGAAAGAAGAAGATAGAATGATATTTCATCTTTACTATTATTCATCTATGAAGATAAAAGATATTGCGGATAAACTAGATATAACAGAATTTAATGTGAAGTCAAGATTATATAGAATGCGAAAAAAGATAAAAAAAGAATTAGAAAAAGGAGGGTATAGTCATGAAGGATAAACAAACAGAAAAAATATTAGAAAATGTAAAACAAAAGATAGCTATATCCAACTTTGAAAAGGAAGAGAGGTTAGATATGAAAACTACAAGAAAAAGTATATTTAAAATTGGTATAGCTGCTTGTTGTGTAATTGTTTCTATGACAGGAATTGTTTTTGCAAAAGATATAGGAAATTTTGTAAAGAACTTATTTGGGAAAAATACAAGTGATGGAGTAGATATAGCAGTTAATGAAGGATATGTAGCAAATGTGAATACAGAACATCAAAAGGCAGAAGGAATAAAAATTGGTGTAGAATCACTCATCATGGATGACTTTAATTTTGCTATGAATTTTGACGTTAAGCTAAGTGAAGGGTATCATATTGATGAATTCGAAAGAGTAGAACTTAGTGATTTGATGATAACAGATGAAACAGGAAAAATCGTATTTAATACGAAAGATTCTATGATAGAAATAGAAGGTGGTTACACTGGTTCATATAGTATGTTATCAACTAAAAAAAGTGATAAAGAATTTACAATATCATTATCAGCGACAGGAAATACAGAGGCGTTTCCTAAAAGTAAACACTTAACTGTAAATTTCACACAATTAACAACATATCAATATGTAAATGAACAAAGACAAGATACCATATATGAAGGTGACTGGTCTTTTGAAGTAGATGTACCAGAAGAATTCTATAATAGAGAATCTATTATATACAAAGTAAAAAGTTGTAATGTAGAAGGTGTTGATATTAACCAAGTGACAGCAGTTGTGTCAAACACAGCATTTAAATTGTCAATTCCAGAAATTTCAACAGATAAAATAGATTATGTATTATTAAAAGCAGATAGTGTAGGTGGCATTTATGACAGAATAGCACTTCAAAAAGAATATGTAGAAACAGAAGATGGAAAACAATTTGAAATAGCTGCTAGAAGTGATGGGGATGGTGGATATAGTGTCCCAGAAGAAGAGGATAAGATCACAAATTATCATCAAACCTTTAATTTAACCCAATATGATGCAACTGATGAAATAACAGTGCATATGTTTACGAATAAAGGAGAAGAAATTACAATTGTGTTAGAAAAAATGTAATTGAAATAAGGAGATTGCGATGCAGTTATAGCAGGACAATCTCCTGTCTTTTTTTGCTATTTTATGTGAAGTTACTTGTAAATTTATAGAAAATATTGTAAAATAATAGAAATAGAAGTTGAGAGTTTGAGAAAGTAGGAGGGAAAGATATGGAAATTGGATTTTATGCGGGAAGTTTTGACCCATTTACCAATGGACATTTACATGTTGTAACAAAATCAGCGAAACTATTTGATAAAGTCATCATAGGAATTGGTGTTCATCCAGATAAAAAAAGAAGATATGATAAAGAAATTATGAAAAATGCTATAGAAAAGGTGATTGCAAATAGAAATCTTACAAATGTATCTGTGGTTTGTTATGATAATCTTTCTGTTGATGTAGCCTTAGAACATCATGCTACGCTTTTAGTAAGAGGAGTTAGAAATGGTATGGATTATCAATATGAAGAAACCTTAGCATCTATTAATGAAGAAATTTCAGGATTAGATACAATGTATATTAGAGCAGGAAGTTTAGGAAATATTAGTTCAAGCATGGTAATGGAATTATTACAATACGGAAAAGATGTATCAAAATATTTACCAGAAGAGATTATGGAAATTATTAAAGATTAGACCAATTAATTTAAGGTGAATCGGCTTATTATGCAAATTTTATTATGCAGATTTTATAAAACAGAGTTCATTTTGAAATTGAAAACAGATATAAGATTTTACTTATATCTGTTTTCAGCTATTTTCTTTTGTTATCTTGTTATATATTGCTTCAATAAAAACATCCATAGTTTCCTTTGTATAATTATTATCAAAAATAAAATCAAAAGATAATCTAGAATAATCTAAAGTAGCAGATTCTCTTTTCTCAAGATATTCCTCAGAAATATGATCTCTTTCCAATATTCTTTCTTTTCTCATTGTATCATCAGAAGTAACCAATATTTTGACATCACACATATTCCAGAATTTTACTTTAGGAAGCAAAGCCCAATCAAAAACAAAATATTGTTGCTTTTGCAACAGAACATCATCTAACTTTTGCTCCATATACGCCCATGTGATATCTGTTAAGATTTGCATTTTATCTGTATCACTAAATACAATATTGCCTAATTTTTTTCTATCGATATTTCCAGTATTATCTAATAGTCCATTGCCAAATACATTACAAAGTTTTTTGGTAATAATAGGGTCTGAAGTTGCTTGGTGTCCAATTTTATCAATGTCAACATATTGACCATCTAATGTTTGAGCAAGTGCTGTTGCAATGGTAGATTTTCCAGTTCCTGTTTTACCTGTAATTCCAATTAATTTCATATTGAAATCCTCCTCAAATATTCGAAAAAATTATACCATTATAGATAGAATAATGCAAATGTCGCATCAACAAACGAACCTAATGCGACAAAATAATGAAATGTCGCACTGACAAACGAACCTAATGCGACATTTTATCAAATTTTCGCTAAAAACCTTGTAAAAAGTTAAAAAATATAGTATTATATTAGGGTAGAATAGGAAAGGAGAAAACCGATGGAAAAAAGTTTTAGTGAAAGTTATAAAGAAGCAGGCGTAGATGTAACAGCAGGATATAAAGCAGTAGAGCTAATGAAGAAAAGTGTGCAAGAAACATATACAAAAGGAGTTATGTCAGACCTTGGAGGATTTGGGGGTCTTTTTAAGTTAGATATAAATGAAATGAAGGAGCCTATTTTAGTGTCAGGAACAGATGGTGTGGGAACGAAACTAAAATTGGCTTTTTTGGTTGACAAACATGATACTATTGGACAAGATTGTGTAGCTATGTGTGTGAATGATATTGTTTGTTGTGGTGCAAAACCATTATTCTTTTTAGACTATATATCATTATGGAAGAACATTCCTGAAATGGTAGCAAGTATTGTAAAAGGTGTAGCAGATGGATGTAAAAAAGCAGGATGTGCATTAGTTGGTGGAGAAACAGCAGAAATGCCAGGGCTATATTCTGATAATGAATATGACTTAGCAGGATTTAGTGTAGGTGTTGTAGATAAAGAAAAAATGATTAACCCTGACAATATCCAAGAAGGAGATGTAGTGATTGGTCTTACATCTTCTGGAGTTCATTCAAATGGATTTTCTTTAGTTAGAAAAATATTTCATGTGAATGAAGAAAATTTAAGAGAATATAGAGAAGAATTAGGAATGACATTAGGAGAAGCATTATTGACACCAACAAAAATTTATGTAAAACCAGTTTTAAAATTAATAGATAAAGTAACAGTAAAAGGAATTTCTCATATAACTGGCGGTGGTTTCTATGAGAATATGCCAAGAATGTTAAATGACAATGTTTCATTAGAAATCCAAAAAGATACATATCCAGTACCAGAAATCTTTAAATTAATCCAAAAAGAAGGAAATATCCCAGAAAGAGATATGTATAATACATTTAATATGGGAATTGGTATGGCAATCATTGTTCCAGAAAGTGATAAAGAAAAAGCATTAAAAGTATTAGAGCAAGAAGGCGAAAAAGCATATGTGATTGGAAAGGTGGTTAAAGGAAACAAGGAAATAAAAGTAATATAAAATCAGAGACAAGTATAAATTGTAATAAAAAAATTGAATATGTTATGTAAATATGATATAATATCTGTCAGGCAACTTGGTAACTAAAGATTCAGGCCCTGTAGGGCCAAGGAGGAAAATATGGAAGAAGAGTATTACTTTCGGGCAAAAGATTGTAAAAGGTTAATTATTTTCTTTAAAGAAGGATATTCGAAAGAATATCTAGAAAGAAAAGGATTACTGAAACTCAAGTTCGGAGAAGATGCTATAAAGGAACTAGAAGAAGCAGAACTCCATGAGGGCGAAGATTCCCTTCGACTAAAAATAAAAGGCAAGGGAATGATAAGCATAGAGCCCTGGGGGCGAATAAAAAGATGCTATGGAGGAGAGAGGGTTACCCTATACTCCGATGGCAACTTTGAAATTTGTCAAACAATCTTCTCTAGAATGAGGCGTTACCTCATTAAGAGAGGCTGGATAAAGTAGGACTCTAAAAACGAAGCAGGCAGATATTATATAGGCAGTTCTTGTCGAATGATATCTGCCTGTTTCGTTTTTATATAATTAATCATGTGCACTATTATAAATATAAATATAATAAATCATTACCAAAATAAATAAAGGAGGATTTAGAAAATGGTAAGAAGAATTTATGTTCAAAAAAAACCAGGATTTGATGTAGAAGCAAAAGGAATCCAAGAGGATTTAAAAGAAAACTTACAGATAAAAGGACTAGAGCAAGTGGTTATCTTAAACAGATATGATGTATCTAGAGTGGATGAAGAAAGTTACAACAAAGCAAAAACAACCGTATTTTCAGAACCACAAGTAGATGACTATTTTGATGAAACCTATACATTTGATCAAAATGATAAAGTATTTGCAGTAGAATATTTACCAGGACAATTTGACCAAAGAGCAAATTCATTAGAAGAATGTTTACAAATCATCAGTGGAGGAGAAAGACCAACTTGTAAATCTGCAAAAGTATATATTTTAAAAGGAAATCTTTCAGATGAAGAACTAAAAACCATTAAAAACTATTTAATCAACTCAGTAGATGCTAGAGAAGCAAGCTTGGAAAAACCAGAAACATTAGAAGATAAATTGCTTGATCCAGAAGATGTCCAAGTTGTAGATGGATTTATTCATATGACAGATGATGATACAGAAAAATTCTATGAAAAATACGGTTTTGCTATGGATATTGCAGACTTAAAATTCTGTCAAGAATATTTTAGAGACACAGAAAAAAGAGATCCAACAATGACAGAAATGAAAATGATTGATACATACTGGTCAGACCATTGTAGACATACAACTTTTCTTACCAGATTAGAAGAAATTGATATTGAATGGGATTTATTAAAAGAAATATATGGAAAATATATAGAATCTAGAAAATTTGTATATCAAGATAGAAAAAAAGATATTTCTTTAATGGATGTTGCAACAATAGTGGCAAAAGAATTAAAGAAAAGAGGATTCTTAAAAAATCTTGATGAATCAGAAGAAATCAACGCTTGTAGCATTAAAGCCAATATCATGGTAGATGGAAAAGAAGAAGAATATTTAATCATGTTCAAAAATGAGACACATAATCACCCAACAGAAATCGAACCATTTGGTGGAGCTGCAACTTGCCTAGGAGGAGCGATTCGTGACCCATTATCAGGACGTGTGTATGTATATCAAGCAATGCGTGTAACAGGTTGTGGAGATCCAAGACAAACGATTGAAGAAACATTACCACATAAATTACCACAAAGAAAATTAACAAATGAAGCTGCAAGAGGATATAGCTCTTATGGAAATCAAATTGGTTTAGCTACTGGACAAGTTGCTGAAATCTATCATCCAGGATATGTAGCAAAACGTATGGAAATTGGAGCTTTAGTAGGTGCAGCACCATCTAAAAATGTTATTAGATTAAGACCAGAGCTAGGAGATAAAGTTATTCTACTTGGTGGAAGAACTGGTAGAGATGGTTGTGGAGGTGCAACAGGTTCATCTAAAGCACATAATAGTGAATCATTAACAAGCTGTGGTGCAGAGGTACAAAAAGGAAATGCACCAGAAGAAAGAAAAATTCAAAGATTATTTAGAGATCCAGAAGTAACGAAATTAATTAAACGTTGTAATGACTTTGGTGCTGGTGGTGTATCAGTAGCTATTGGAGAATTAGCAGATGGATTAGAAATAAACTTGGATAAAGTACCTAAAAAATATGAAGGATTAGATGGTACAGAACTTGCCATTTCAGAATCACAAGAAAGGATGGCAGTGGTTGTTGCAGATAAAGATGTAGAAAACTTTATTAATTTAGCAGAAAAAGAAAACATTGAAGCAACAGTTGTTGCAAAAGTTGTAGAAGAACCAAGAGTAAAAATGTATTGGAGAAATAAAGTCATTGTTGACCTATCAAGAGAATTCTTAAATACAAATGGTGATGTAAAAAATGCTAATGCAAAAATCACAAAACCGTTAGATGCAGAAAACTATTTTGCAAGTAAGCAAGTTAATGACATAGAAAAAACATGGAAAGAAACTATTACAGATTTAAATTGTTGTTCACAAAGAGGATTAGTAGAAAGATTTGATAGTACAATCGGAGCAAATACAGTTATTATGCCATTTGGTGGAAAATATCAATTAACACCAGCAGAAGGAATGGTAGCAAGAATCCCAACATTAGAAGGATATACAGACGCAGGAACCATCATGACATATGGATATAACCCATATATTGCAAGTTGGAGTCCATTCCATGGAGCAGTATATGCAATCGTAGAATCAGTTGCAAAATATGTAGCACTTGGTGGAGATTACAAAAAAGCATATTTAACATTACAAGAGTACTTTGAAAAATTAAGAAACGAACCAGAAAGATGGGGAAAACCATTAGCTGCATTACTTGGAGCATACTATGTACAAGAACAATTACAAATAGCAGCAATTGGTGGAAAAGACAGTATGTCAGGTTCATATAATGAACTAGATGTGCCACCAACATTAGTATCTTTCTGTATCGGTGATGTAGATACAACAAAAGTGGTTTCAAATGAATTTAAGAAAGCAAATTCAAAAGTATATGTATTAAAAATAAAAATGGGAAAAGAAAATATCATTGACTTTGATGATTTAAAAGAAAACTTTGAATTGGTACATAAATTGATTAATGACGGAAAAGTTTTATCATCAAGTACAATCAAAAATGGTGGAATTGCAGATGTTATCACAAAAAGTTGTATAGGAAATAAGATTGGATTTAAGTTTGAAAATACAGAAGATTTATTTACACCACTATATGGTTCATTTGTTTTAGAAGCAGCAGAAGATATCGATAATGAAAAATTAGAATTATTAGGAACCACAACAAGTGAGAAAGCAATTGCTGTAAATGAAAATGTTGTATTAGACTTAGAGGAATTAATCAAACTTTGGGAAGAACCATTAGAAAAAGTATTCCCAACAAAAGTAGAACAAAAAGGTGAAGCAAGAAATATCTTAAGTCAAAAAATACCTACAATTACAAGAAAATTACCAATTACAAGACCTCATGTCTTCATACCAGTATTCCCAGGAACAAACTGTGAATATGATTCTGCAAAAGCATTTGAAGATGCAGGTGCAAGAGTTAGTACAGTAGTATTTAAGAACTTAAAACCACAAGATATACAAGATTCTATTGAGTTATTTGCAAAAGAAATCGAAAAAGCACAAATCATCATGTTCCCAGGAGGATTTAGTGCCGGAGATGAACCAGATGGTTCAGGAAAATTCATCAGTAGTATCTTTAGAAATCCAAAACTAAAAGATTTAATCCATAAACATCTATATGAAAAAGATGGATTAATGTTAGGAATTTGTAATGGATTCCAAGCATTAGTAAAATTGGGATTATTACCATATGGAGAAATTAGAGAAATGGATGATACAATGCCAACATTAACATTTAATACCATTTCAAGACACCAATCAAAAATGGTTAATACAAAAGTCGTATCAAAAATGTCACCATGGTTTAGCGAAGTTGAATTAGGAGAGGAATTCACAGTTCCAATTTCACATGGAGAAGGTAGATTTATTGTTTCAAAAGAATTAGAAGAAGAACTAATTGCTAATGGACAAATTGCTACACAATATGTTGATTTTAATGGAAATGCAACATATGACATTGACTTTAACCCAAATGGTTCAATAGATGCTATTGAAGGTATTACTAGCCCAGATGGTAGAATTTTAGGTAAAATGGGACATTCAGAAAGATGCTATAGAGATATCTTGAAAAATATGCCAGGCAAGAAAGATCAAAAGATTTTTGAAGCAGGGGTGAACTATTATAGATAAGAATTTGAGAACGATGATGATTTTAGGGACGGAGCAAAAAATCATCATTGTTACAAATTAATATATATATAGTTATAGCATTAAAGAATTATTAATGATGATTTTTTGCTCCGTCCCTAAAATCATCATCGTTCTCAATTAGAAAAAGAAAGGATTGAAAAAATGGAAAACAATAATATTTATAAAACACCACTTTCTGGTAGATATGCCAGTCCAGAAATGAATAGAATATGGTCAAATAATGAAAAATATTCAACATGGAGAAAATTATGGGTAGCATTAGCAGAAACAGAAAAGGAATTAGGAATTGATATAACAGATGAACAAATTGAAGAAATGAAGAAAAATGTAGATAATATCGATTATGACATTGTTGCCAAAAGAGAAAAAGAATGTAGACATGATGTTATGGCACATGTATATGAATTTGGATTAAAATGTCCAAAGGCAAAACCAATTATCCATTTAGGAGCAACTTCATGTTATGTAACAGATAATACAGATGTTATTTTAATGTCTAAAGCATTAAAACTAATCAAAGAAAAATTAATTATTGTTATCAAAAACTTAAAAGCATTTGCAGAAAAGAATAAAGATGTAACTTGTTTAGGATATACTCATTTCCAACCAGCACAATTAACAACCGTTGGAAAAAGAGCAACTTTATGGATGCAAGATTTATTAGAAGATTTAGAAGAATTAGAATTTGTTGAAAGCCATATGAAATTATTAGGTTGCAAAGGAACAACAGGAACACAAGAAAGCTTTATGAAATTATTTAAAGATGAGACAAAAGTAAGACAAATTGACGGAAAAATTGCTGAAAAAATGGGATTTGAAAAAGTATATAATGTATCAGGACAAACCTATACAAGAAAATTAGATTCAAGAGTTTTAAATTTATTAGCAGAAATTGCACAAAGCTGTTCTAAATTTGCAAATGATATGCGTTTATTACAACATGAAAAAGAGTTAGAAGAACCATTTGAAAAAGGACAAATTGGTTCATCAGCTATGGCATATAAAAGAAATCCTATGAGAAGTGAAAGAATCAACTCTTTATCAAGACATGTGATGACATTAGCAATGGATCCAAGTATCACAACTGCAACACAATGGTTAGAAAGAACATTAGATGACTCAGCAAATAAAAGAATTTGTGTACCAGAAAGCTTTTTAGCAGTAGATGCGATTTTAATTCTTTATGCTAATATCTCAAGTGATATTGTGGTATATAAAAATGTTATTAAAACAAATATGATGCAAGAATTACCATTTATGGGAACAGAAGAAATTTTAATGAATGCTGTTCTAAAAGGTGGAGATAGACAAGAATTACATGAAAAAATTAGAGTATATTCTATGGAAGCTGGAAAACAAGTAAAAGAATATGGAAAACCAAATGACTTAGTACAAAGAATTGCTGCAGATGAAACATTTGGATTGACAGAAGAAGAAATTTTACACATTTTAAATCCAGATCATTTATGTGGAAGAGCAGTTAGCCAAGTAGAAGATTTTATAAATGAAAGGGTAAATCCAGTATTAGAGAAATATAAAGATTTAGGACAAGATGCTACAATTGAAGTAAACGTATAAAAATCGGGAGGAACCTTAACAAAAGTCAATATTGAATCACAAGAGGAGGGGACATTCCTTAGCCTAAGTGGACATGACCTAAGGGTAAGGTGTGTCCCCTGATCAAAAAGAGAGGATATAAATAATGATTAAAAATATAATATTTGATTTGTCAGAAGTTATCATATCAGGGTATCGTGGGATAGAAGAAGTCGTATTAGAAAGTCAATATGGAACTTTTGAGAACAAAAAATTATTAGAAAATGAAGTAGATTTAGATTCCATGAGAGAAAATGAAACTTTCTTAAACTTGTTAAGAGGAAAATTAACAGAGGAAGAATATTTAAATCATGTATTGAAAAATAAAAAATGGAATGTATCTGTAGAACAATTAAAGATAGCTATTCGTCAAAACTTAAACAAACCTATTCCAGGAACAATGGAAATTATTAAAGAACTAAAAGAAGGAAAATATCAATTAATATTGTTATCAGACCATGCTAGAGAATGGATGAAATATATCGAAGAAAATAATAAAGATTTAGAGATTTTTGACAAAAAAATATTTTCTTATGATATAGGAACTGTCAAATCAGATGAGCAAACTTTTAAAATTGTATTAGAACAAGCAGGAATTGTAGCAGACGAAACATTATTTATAGACGATTACGAGAAAAACGTAGAAAATGCAGAAGCAGTAGGAATTCATGGAATTGTATTTGAAAATGCAGAACAATTAAGAAAAGTATTATCTTCAGAGTATCATTTATTATAATGATAAAATAAATATAAAGGAGAGGTAGATATATGAAAAAATGTCTATTACTAGGAAATGGTGGAAGAGAAGCCGTACTTGCTGAACAAATTGCAAAAGGATATGCGTTATATGCCGTATTACCATATGCAAATCCATCAATTGTAGAGCAAGTAGAAAAAGCAAATGGAAAATATATCATAGGAGATCCATTTGATAAAGAACTTGTAGAAAAATTTGTAAAAGAAGAAGGAATTCAAGCAGCAGTGGTTAGTCAAGATAATTTGTTACAAGAAGGATTAATTGATTTAGCAAGAAAACTTGGATTACAAACCTTTGGACCAACATCAAAAGGTGCAAAAGTAGAATGGAGTAAAACCTATGCTTTAGATATTGTAAAACAATTAGCACCTGAAATGGTGATTCGAAATGAAAGTGTAAAAACCATTGAAGAATTAGACAATGTTATGAAGAACTACAATGATGACAGCTTTGTTGTAAAACCAGAAGGATTAACAGGCGGAAAAGGTGTTAAAGTAGGTGGTATCCACTTTAAAGGAAAAGAAGAAGGATACGATTATGCTAAATCTTGTTTAGAATCTGATGGAAGTGTTATTGTACAAGATAAAGTAGAAGGTAGAGAATTTACCGTTATGGCATTAACAGATGGTGAAAATATCGTTGTAACACCAATTACCTTTGACTACCCATATCGTTTTGACGAAGATAAAGGACCGGGAACTGGAGGAATGGGATGCCTTAGTTTTGAAAATGGATTATTACCATTCTTAGAGCAGAAAGATGTAGATGTATGTAGTAAATTGATAAAAGATACCATTCAATATGTCAATAAAGACAGTTTAGAATTTACAGGTGTAATTTATGGTGGATTTTTCAAATGTAAAGATGGTATTAAATTTATTGAATTTAATGCAAGATTTGGAGATCCAGAAGCATTAAATGTATTAAACTCTTTAGAAACACCATTTACAGAAGTATTAGAAAATATATTTAATAAAAAATTAAGTGCAGAAAATTGTAAATTCAAAAAGAATTATACATTTACGATTTATGTAGTAAGCCCAGATTATGCAATACAAAAAAGCAAAGAACCATGTGTATTTACAGTCAATAAAAAGGCAATTGAAGAAAGTGGTGCTAAAATATATTTTGCAAGTACAAAACCAGTAGAAGGAAATACTTATGAGGCTGTAGGAACTTCAAGATTATTTGGTGTCACAACAATGGGAAATACATTAGAAGAAGCAAAAGAAAAAGCATACAAAGCACTAGAAGGAAATATTAGTGATAATTTAGATTATAGAAAAGATATTGGAGAAATTTACGAACATTAAAAAAGTGATGATTTTGGGGACGGAGCAAAAAATCATCACTAATAGTTAGTTAATGTTATATTATAAATTAATCTTCAATAATGATGATTTTTTGCTCCGTCCCCAAAATCACCCAAAATCATCAAAAAAGAACTTTAAGGTTTTACCTTAAAGTTCGCCTGTTTCAAATTTCTTAATGACATTAACTAATTGAATTTTTTCAGCAGCTTGTACTTTACTTGCTAACGTTTCAGGGGTATCTGTTTCTAGAACATCAACAACGGTTTGACTAATGATATTACCTTTGTCATATTCGTTATTGATATAGTGAACAGTTACGCCACTTTGTTTTTCTTTAGCATCTATAACAGCCTTATGCACATGCATACCATGCATCCCTTTACCACCATATTTAGGAAGTAAAGAAGGGTGTGTATTGATGATTGTATAGTTAGAAAGTAATTTATCACCAATTAATTTTAAATAACCTGCTAAAACAATTAGGTTGACATCATAATGAGATAATACTTCATATAACTCATTATCAATATCTTGATAATTCTTATTTTTAATGACATAAGTAGGAATATTTGCTTTTTTGGCTCTTTCTAATGCGAAAGCATCAGGATTATTAGAAACAACTAATGCAATTTGAGAATGTAATTCTTTTTTATCAATCGCATCAATAATAGATTGTAATGTAGAGCCATTGCCAGAAGCAAAAACAACTAAATTATACATATAAACAACTCCTTATATAAATTTGTGTGATTTGATTGCATTGTAGCAAAAACACAAGCAAATGTCAAATTGAACGATAGGGACGTGCCAAATCGTTTAATTTGGAAATCATAGAAAGATAATAAAAAAATTAATTGAACATTTGGCATGTCCTTATCGTTCATAGGAAAAAGAAAAATTTTCCAATCCAATAATAGAGACAAAAAGAGATTTTTTTGATATAATAAATTTATCATATAAACAAAAATAGAAAGAGAGTAGTGGAAAAATGTTTGGAGAAAAAATAAAAGAAGAATGTGGAATTTATGGAATTTATGGAATCAAAAATAATGAAGATGTAGTAACTCCTGTATGTGTTGGATTATCAGGACTTCAACACAGAGGAGAAGAAAGTTGTGGAATTGCAGTAAATGAAGATGGTGTTATCCATTTTCATAAAGATTTAGGGTTGGTATCTGATGTATTTACAAAACATGTTCAAAATTCATTGCCAACAGGTAAAATGGCAATTGGACATGTTAGATACTCAACAACAGGAGAAAGTAGAAAAGAAAATGCACAACCAATGGTAGTAAGACATAAAAAAGGAAATTTAGCAGTTGTTCATAATGGAAATATTACAAATGCATTAGAACTAAAAAGAGAATTAGAAGATGAAGGTGCAATTTTTACAACAACGAGTGATACAGAAGTTATCTGCCATATCATTGTAAGAGAAAGAATTAAAACAAATTCAATTGAAGAGGCTGTAAAAAATACAATGAAAATTATAAAAGGTGCATATTCATTACTAATCATGTCACCACAAAAATTAATTGCTGTAAGAGACCCACAAGGCTTTAGACCACTATGTATGGGACATTTAGGAGAAGATATTGTATTTGCTTCAGAAAGTTGTGCATTAGATATCACAGGAGCTAAATTTGAAAGAGATATTGAACCAGGAGAAATTGTAGTTGTTACAGATAATCAAGTGAAGAGTGAAAAATATATGCCAAATGAAAGAAAAGGAATGTGTATCTTCGAATATATCTATTTTGCAAGACCAGATTCTATTGTAGATGGTATTAATGTACATATTTTTAGAGAAAATGCTGGAAGATATTTAGCAAAACAAGCTCCAGTAGATGCTGATATTGTAGCAGGAGTTCCAGATTCTGGACTAGATGCTGCTTTAGGGTATTCAAAAGAATCAAAAATTCCTTATGATATGGTATTTACAAAAAGTAAATATATAGGAAGAACCTTTATCCAAAATGCACAAAGTAAAAGAAAAGACTTAGTAGCATTAAAATTAAATCCTTTAAGAGAAACAGTAAAAGGAAAAAGAATTGTTTTAGTAGATGATTCCATTGTAAGAGGAACAACCATTACAAGAATTATTAGAACGTTAAAAGAAGCAGGTGCAAAAGAGGTACATATTAGGGTAGCATCACCAGCCTTTGTAGGTGTATGTTATTTTGGTACAGATGTTGATAAAAAAGAAGCATTAATAGCAAATCAAATGACAAAAGAAGAGATTCAAAAGAAAATTGGAGCAGACTCTTTAGAATACCTAAGTATGGATAGCTTAAAAGAAATTGCAAAAGGATGTAAAATAAATGACTTCTGTTATGGATGCTTTACTGGAACATATCCAATAGAAGTACCAGAAACTCTTGAAAAAGATCGTTTTGAAAAAATTAAATTTGAATAAAAAGAAAAGGGAATTTGGGGAACAATTCGTCCTCAAATTCTCTTTTTTAGAATTATTCATATTTTTTACCAGTTAACATTTCATAAGCTTCAATATATCTTTGTCTTGTTGTCATAATCACATCTTCTGGAATTGGAGTATCACCCTCAGGATTATATCCACTAGATTTTATCCAATCACGAAGATATTGTTTATCAAAACTTTTTGGGCTTGTTCCAACTTGGTAGTCTTTTGCAACCCAGAATCTACTAGAGTCAGGTGTTAAAACTTCATCTCCAAGAACTAGTTCTCCATTTTCATCAAGTCCAAACTCAAATTTTGTATCAGCAATAAGAACACCTTTTGTTGCAGCATATTCAGAACATTTTGTATATACTTCAATTGTTTTTTCTCTTAATTTATTTGCTAAATCTGTTCCGATTAAATTACAAACTTCTTCAAAAGAAATATTTTCATCATGTCCTTCTTGTGCTTTTGTAGTAGGTGTGAAGATTGGCTCAGGTAATTTTTGAGCTTCTTGTAATCCTTCAGGAAGTTTAATACCACATACAGTTCCATCATTTAAATAGCTTTTCCAACCAGAACCTGTGATATATCCTCTTACAATACATTCTACTGGTATCATTTTTAATTTTTTAACTAACATACTTCTTCCTTCGAATTCAGGTGTTTGGAATTCTTCAGGAAAATCCTTTAAATCAGTTGAAATAACATGATTTGGTATGATATTTTTTGTATAATCAAACCAGAATTTTGAAATTTGATTTAATATTTTTCCTTTATCAGGAATTAAATTTGGTAAGATATAATCAAATGCAGAAATTCTGTCAGACACAACAAGTAATAATTTGTCATCATCTACCTCATAAATTTCACGAACTTTACCACTACTAATTTTTTTCATTGTTTTCACATTCCTTTCAAATTTATTAGGTTGCCAAAGGGGACGTGTCACTTTGGCAACTTTTATAATTGTATAGGGAAATCAACTTTTATCTTAACTCTATGTGATTATTCCTATACAACAAGGTTAGATTTTTATGGAAGTTGCCAAAATGACACGTCCCCTTTGGCAACCTTTTTTTATTTATTCATATTTTCTAAATAATTTGCATAACCCATTTCTTGAAGGTTTTCATCTTTTTTAGAAACAGCATCTTTTAAAGAATTTTTATAAGCCTCTAATTTTTCTTTTACATTTTTATCTCCAACAGCTAAGATAGAAGTTGCTAAGATTCCAGCATTTTTAGCACCATTGATGGCAACTGTTGCAACTGGAATTCCTGAAGGCATTTGGACAATTGAATATAAAGAATCAACGCCTCCTAATGTTTTTGTATGAATTGGAATACCAATGACTGGAACAGTTGGTAACATAGCAGCAAATACACCAGGTAGATGTGCTGCACCTCCAGCACCAGCGATAACAACTTTTACACCATTTTCTTTTAAGCTATTTGCATAATCCATAGCTTTCTCAGGTGTTCTGTGAACAGAAAGAATTTTCATTTCATAAGAAATTCCCATATCTTCTAAAAATTTAGCTGAATCTTTCATGATAGATAAATCAGAATCACTTCCCATAATAATGGCAACATCAAAATTTTTCATTTTTTTCCTCCTTAATCAATCAAATAACAGAGATTATAGATATAATCCCATTTAATTTCCAATAAAATTATATTATAAAAATGTAAAATATACAAGATATTTACGCAATAAAAGTGGAATTATAGCTGAATTTACAAAAAAAGTTTACAAAATTAAAGATGGTATACAAATTTGTTTAATTATGATATAATTTAAAAGAATGTGTTAAAAATATACTGAAATAAAAAGAGAGGGAAGAAAATAAATATTTATGAATATTTTAATAACGATTAATAAAAAATATGTAAAACAAGTAAATATATTATTAAATTCTATTCAGTATTCTAATACAAAAGAAAATTTTAATATATATGTATTACATAAAGATTTAGAAGAAAAAGATTAAAAAATAATGAAGAATAACTTGGATTTAAAAAGATTTCAAATTCATCTAATAAAAATAACGGAAAATGAAATTCATAAATTTCCAGTATATGAAAAACGATATCCTGTAGAAATTTATTTTAGGATTTTTGCTAGCAAATATTTGCCACAAGATTTAGAAAGAATTCTTTACTTAGATGCAGATACGATTGTCATAAATTCACTAAAGGAATTATATGAAACGGATTTTGAAGGCAACTATTATGTTGCAGCAACACATGTAAAGAAAGTATTACATAAGCTAAATGAAATTCGATTAAATATAAAAGAAGATGAACCATATATTAATATAGGTGTCCTTTTAATAAATTTAAAAGCTTTAAGAACGATTCATATAGAAAAAGAAGTAAAAGACTTTATTGAAAAGAATGAAAAGAAATTGTTATTACCAGACCAAGATATTATTGTATCAATTTATGGAGATAAAATTAAGTTAGTTGATAGTTTAAAATATAATTTAGGTGAAAGAACAGTAAATGCATATAATATCACCACCCACAAAACCCAATTGGACTAAGATGGATTTGCAGAAATACAGTCATTATCCATTATTTTGGCAGAAACAAACCATGGAATAAACAATATAGGGGAAGATTAGATTGTTTTTATCATAAAATAGAAAAATTAATACGAAAACATGCAAAAGAAAAGGTACTCATACTATCTTGTGGAACAGGAGGAGGACATAACTCAGCAGCAAAAGCTATCCAAGAAAATTTAATTAGAAAAGGAATTGATACAGATTTTATTGAATATTTAGATATTGTGAATCAAAAAGTTAGAAATAATGTGAATAAACTATATATTCATTCTACAAGAGAAAACGGAAAAGTACTTAAAGTGGTATATAAACTTGCTGAAATTTATCAAAGAACCAATTTAAAATCACCCGTATATGCTTTGAACTTTTTAAACAAGAAAAGATTATATAAATATATCGTAGATAATAATTATCAATATATTATTACAACACATTTATTTGCTGCACAATCTTTAACAGCTATCAAAAAAGAGCATCATATAAAATTTATGGCAGTAGCAACAGATTATGTATGTATTCCATTTTGGGAAGAAACAAACCCAGACTATTTTGTTATACCAAGTGAAGATTTGAAAGAAGACTTTAAAAACAAAGGAATACCAGAAAAGAAATTATTACCTTTAGGCATTCCAACAGCAAAGACATATAGACAACCATATGATAAAAAAGAGTATAAGGAAAAATTAAAGTTTGATGTTAATGAAAAATATGTATTAATTTTAACAGGGAGTATGGGATTTGGAAATGTGACAGATATGATAAAAAAATTGCATGAAGAAATGAAACAGGCATATTTTGTTGTTTCCTGTGGACATAATGAAGAATTATTCCATACATTGAAAAAACAATATAAAAATACAAAAAATATAGTGATATTGCCATTTACGGATAAAATCAGTGATTATATGAAAGCAAGTGATATCATTCTTAGCAAACCTGGTGGATTAACAACAACAGAAATTGCTACTTTAAGAAAGCCATTTATCCATACAATGCCAATACCAGGTTGTGAAAACTATAATGCAAACTTTTTCGATAAAAGAAAAATGGCAATCAAATGTGATACAATGGAAGAGGTAGTAAAAAATACCAAAAAACTTTTAAAAGATAAAACATTACAAAAGCAAATGATTGAAAACCAAGAAACATATATTCGAAAAGATACATGTGATAAAATAACAGATATTGTCATAAGAGAAATGCAGAAAAAATAATTTTATGATATGAGAAAAGGAAAGGGATGAAAATGAAGGGTGTTATAGAAAACGTAGAGAGCATAGAAGAATTAGAAAATTTAGAACAAGATGAAAATACCAATATTATTGACTTATGGACTCCATGTGAATTTAACATTGATGAGAATTATGAATATGTGCCAAAAGAAGATTCCATATTTTCTATATGTTCTGATTTTATATATTATGGTATTGCCTATCCGATATTAAAAGTTCTTACTAAAATCATTTATGATTTTAAAATTGAAGGACAAGAAAATATAGAAAATTTAGAAGATGGTGCCATTAGTGTATCAAATCATGTACTATTTCTAGATTGTGCGATGATAGGTTTAGCTTTTAAAGACAAAAAAATCTATTATACAATACAAGAGGAAAGCTTTAAAATCCCTTTTGTTAGAAAATTAATAAAATTATTAAAAGCGATTCCGATACCCAAAGGAATAGAAAACAAAAGGTATTTTATAAAAGCAATTAGCAATTTATTAAGAGAAAGAAATATCGTACATGTTTATCCAGAAGCATCATTATGGCCATATTGTCAAAAAATACGAAATTTTAAAAATGGTGCATTTGATATGGCAGTTAGAAATCAAGTTCCTGTTGTACCTTGTGTATTTACTTTTAGAGAACCAACTGGAATTAGAAAATTATTTAAAAGAAAAAAAGATATGACATTAAAGATATTAAAACCAGTTTATTCTGATAGTGATAAATATATAAGACAACAAATGGAAGAATTGAAAGAAAAAGTAGCTCTTGAAATGAAGGAGACAATAACTAAAAAAGAAGATTTATAGAAATGAGAGAGAAATTTATAAAAATAATAGAGAATTTTATAGAGATATCAGAAAGATTTTGTAGATTAAAAAAATTACATATCTTTTACTGGAAATATTGTTTTTGATGTTGATTTTATGAAATATTGTAAATTAAAATCTATATAAACATAAAAAAACTTGTAAAAAATGGAGGAATAGAGATGGAAAAAAAGATGCAATGCAATTATTAAAAAAATATAATAAGGAGGAATTCCATTTAAGACATGCTTTAACAGTAGAAAGTGTTATGAGATATTTTGCAAGAGAAAATGGATATGATGAAGATTTTTGGGGAATAGCAGGATTATTACATGATGTCGACTTTGAACAATATCCAGAAGAACATTGTAAAAAAGCACCAGAATTATTAAAAGAAATCAATGCAAATGAAGAACTTGTACATGCTATTTGTAGTCATGGATATGGTATTTGTTCAGATGTAAAGCCAGAACATGAAATGGAAAAAATCTTATTTGCAACAGATGAGCTAACAGGAATTATCTGGGCAGCTGCTAAGATGAGACCATCTAAAAGTACGAAAGATATGGAACTTTCAAGCTTAAAAAAGAAATTTAAAGATAAAAAATTTGCAGCTGGTTGTTCAAGAGATATTATCAGAACAGGAGCAGAACAATTAGGTTGGGAGTTAGACACATTATTAGATAAAACATTACAAGCAATGAAAGCATCTGAAGATGAAATAGAAGAAAAAGTGAAGACAGAAATTGTATAAAAGATTAACAGTATATATTTATTTAATTGAATTAATGATTAAAAAATATAGTAATAGCAAGATATAAAATAAAATTAGTCTACGAGGAGTCAAAATGGAAATACCAGTAAAAAAGAATCAAGAATATATTGTAGATATTATAGATAATGGATTTGAAGGAGAAGGTATCGCCAAGATTGATAATTTTACCATATTTATTCCGAATAGTATCAAGGGAGAAAAGGTAAAAGTATTAATTGTGAAGGTGTTATCTTCTCATGCTTTTGGAAAAGTAGTAGAAATCTTAAAAAAAGCAGACAGTCGAACAGAAAGTGATTGCAGTACATATAAACGATGTGGAGGTTGTAATCTAAGACATATCCAATATTCTGAAACATTAAATATGAAAAGAAATGCAGTTCAAAGTTTAGTCAACAAAACATTAGAGAGAAATGTTGAAGTAGAAGAAACTTTGGGAATGGAGTATCCATATCATTATAGAAATAAAGCACAATATCCAGTAGGCATAGATAAAGAAGGAAAGCCAGTCATAGGCGTTTTTGCCAACCGAACACATGAAATTATACCAATAGAAAATTGCTTAATTCAAGATGAAAAAACAGAAGAGATTGCAAAATATATTGTAAATTATATTACCCAAAATCATATTTCTATATATAATGAAAAGACCAGAAAAGGATTGATAAGACATATTGTTACCAAAATAGGAAAAAGAACTGGCGAAATTATGGTGATTCTTGTTATCAATGGAAAAGAATTTCCAAAAGAGAAGCAATTTGCAGAAACACTAACAAGTAAATTTCCAAATGTTAAAACAATTGTCAAAAATATAAATGAGAAAAATACAAATGTGATATTAGGAGAGAAAAATATAACGATATATGGAGAAGGATATATAACAGATAAATTAGGAGAATTGACATTTAAAATCTCACCATTGTCTTTTTACCAAGTAAATCCAATTCAAGCAGAAAAGTTATATATGATAGGTGTCAAATCAGCTAATATCACAAAAGAAGATACTGTCTTTGACTTATATTGTGGCATTGGAACGATTTCCTTATTTATGGCAAAATATGCAAAAAAAGTATATGGGATTGAAATTGTAAAACAAGCGGTAGAAGATGCCATAGAAAATTCAAAATTAAATGATATCCATAATACAGAATTTATTGCAGGAGATGTAGAAAAGGTATTAGATGATTTAATCAATAATAAGAAAATCATTCCAGATATCATTATGGTAGATCCTCCAAGAAGAGGTCTTGATAAGACAAGTATTCAAAATATATTAAAGATAAAACCGAAGAAGCTTGTCTATATTAGTTGTAATCCAGCAACTCTAGTGAGAGACTTAAAAGAGTTAGAGGGAAGCTATGATATAAAAAGCATAAAGCCAGTGGATATGTTTCCATTTACAAGTCATGTGGAGTGTGTAGCAGTGCTATGTCTAAAATAAATCCTGTAATTTATAAGAATTATATATTTTAAAAATCTTAGGAGAAGATATTATTATGAATGATTTAACTATTTTAGAATTTTCTATTGATAAATCAAATGATAAATTAAATCAAACTTATGTCACTAAATCGGCATTAAGCTATTTTGATTCTATAGAAGGCGATCTAGAGCAGATTGCAAATGATATTTATAAAATGCAAACAGGAGAGAATCTAGAATTGGTTCCAGTTATAGGTATAGATGCTAGGAAAATAACAAAGAAAATGGACGAACTAAGAGAAACTATGATACATTGTCATCATAATAATTCAAGAAATGCAAAATATATTATTGATGTAAACAATATATTAATTGAATTTAGACATATAAGAGCATTGATGTTAAATGGAAACGAAGAGACAAGAAACGATGGAGTTATGTTATTTACCAAAACGGCTTTTCTGTATTCAGAAGATGAACAAGAAGAATTTGTAAGTATGTTAAATGCAGATGAATTAGATTATATTATGAAAATTGCCAAGCAAGAAAGAACAATTATGGAAAAGGTTGTAACAAAATCAAAAATGTTTGGATTTGCTAAAGCTAAAATGGAGCAACTGGGTGATGAGTCCAGATAATGATATATGTTCTTAAATAGCAAATAAGTATATAAAATTATGTTCTTATACAATAGACCAGCCATATCGTAGCTATATAGTGAACATCTTAAAATACTGAAAAGTGCTTTGATAAGCACTTTATTTTTTTTTTGAAAAATTCATAATAAACACTTGTCGGAAATCTTCGTAAATATTATATCATTTACGAAGATTTCCGACAAAGGAGAAAATAAACTATGCACAAATCTTGACTTAATGTTAAAGTACATTATTTTTTATTAAGAGTATTTAAGCTAAGTAGACATTAGAAAAAATTTCATTAAAATATAGAATTTTTATAAAGAATATGATATTATATATTAAGAATGAAGAGAGGTGCTTATGGAAAGATTAAATATAAATACTATAAAGCAAATGGTTAAAGATGGAAAAATCAGATGGACTAATCATGTAATAGTCAGATTATTTCAACGAAATATAAGTCAAGAAGATATTGAAAAAGCTCTATTAAATGGAGAAATAATAGAAGAATATGAAAATGATTATCCATATCCAAGTTGTTTAGTATATGGAATAAATTTAAATAATAAAGTTATACATATAGTATGTGGCCTAAATGAGATAGAATTATGGATAATTACAGCGTACTATCCAGATAATATAAAATGGGAGGACGACTTGAAAACAAGAAAGGAGAAAAAGTAATATGAATTGTTTTATGTGTAAAGGAGATTTAGAAGATAAAAATACAACATTTATGGTTGAATTAGATAATTGTATTATCATTATAAAAAATGTGCCATCTCAAGTATGTAAACAATGTGGTGAAGTATCATATAGTAATGAGGTTGCAAAACAATTAGAAAAATTAGTAAATTCAGTAAGAAATGCCATTACAGAGATTACTGTTATTAATTATACAGAAAAGGTTGCATAAAATAACGAGTACACCAAGTAAACTTGAAATATAATTGAATAAAATGTAATTGGAAGTCTTTGGAAAAAGGCTTTCTTTTTTTGGATTTTTATGATAAAATCACTAAAACAAAGCTTTCGGATGAATATATGATAAAAAATATTTAGAAAACTATTATAAAAGTAATAATTGAAGATGAGCAGTTTGAATTATCAGAAACAATCAAAAATATTTAACAAATATCAATGAAAAAGGTGCGAAAAAATGATATACCTAAAAACATTTAAACTAAGTGATAGCAGAATAACAAATAATAATATATATCCATTTAATGTATTACAAAATAAAGAGCCAGACATATTTATATTTGATAATATAACCGTATTATATGGAAATAATGGTTCTGGAAAATCAACTATACTAAATATCATTGCTCATAAATTAAATTTAAAGGGAAAAGAACGAAGTAATCCAAAAGTTGTTGGAACTTTAGATTATTTTGAAGATTATGCATCAAAATGTGAGTATGAATTAGGAGAAAATGAGAATGGTAGAAAACTAACTAGAATACCAGAAAATAGCAGATATATAAAAAGTGAAGAAATCTTATATGAAATAAGGAAAATTCAACAAGATGCCGTTTTACAAGAAAGTATAGAAAGTAATTTGGCAAGAGAAAGAGGATTGCAAAATGCAAAGGACTTTTTGCAGACAAAAGAAGGTGGAAAGCAGTTTGCAAGGTTTGAATTTTCACAAGATAAATATTCTAATGGAGAAACAACAATGCAAATATTAGAAGATAATATCGAACCAGACAATTTGTATTTACTAGATGAACCAGAGGTTTCATTATCTCCACAAAATCAAGTACAACTTGCAGAAGGAATAAATAAAATGGCAAGATATTTAGGTGTTCAATTTATAATTGCAACGCATTCTCCATTTATGTTAGGAATTCTAAATGCCAAAATATATAATTTAGATACAAAAGATTATAAAATTCAAAAATGGAGTGAGCTTGAAAACGTAAGATATTTCTATGATTTCTTTAAAAGTAGAAAGAATGAGTTTGAAAAGTGACTTAGAAGAAACTATGGAGGTTGAAAAATATGGATTTTGAAGATGAAGAATTTATCAAAAGAGAACAATCAGATGACTTGTTATTTGAGGCATATGAAGAACCAATAAAAACAAAAGCGATAAAATTAGCAAAACAAGCACTAGAATTAAATCCAAACAATATAGATGCAGAAAACTTTATTACCAAAAATGAAACGAATACGATAAAAAGATTAAAGAAATATGAAGAGACACTAAATAAGGAAAAAAATAATTTAGAAAAAGAAAATTTTTTCAATGAAGAAAATATAGGGATATTTTGGGGATTAATAGAGACAAGACCATATATGAGAACAAAACATAGTTATATGCTAACATTAATGGAATTGGGAAGATATACAGAAGCAATAAAACAAGGAGAAGAACTATTAGAATTATGTGAAAGTGATAATTTAGGTATAAGATATTTGATGATAGGTTTATATACTGTACTGGAAAAATTCGAAAAAGCTGAAGAAATATATAATAAATATTCAGAGATTTCAATTTTTATGCTGTTTCCTTTGTCTATAATGTATTATAAAGAAGGAAACTATAGAAAGTGTAAAAAAGTAATTAAAGAAATACAAGAAAGTAACGAACATTTACTAAATTATCTAACCGGAAGAAAGAAATTTTCAAAATCAAAAGTAGAGGATATTGAGATAAATGGTACGTATTCATGGGAATCAGAAGCAGAGGCTTATTTTGTGGTTAAAGATAATAAATATCTATTGGAAACAGTACCAGCATTTATAGAATTTATAGAAAGTGAGATTTAAAAATGGAAGAACAAATAAAGGAGCTAACATTATTACTATTATATTTGACATCATGGACTGAAAAAGAACCATATGGGGAATATCAAAGAGCCTGGAAGGGTTATGATTTTGATATATTAAATCAACTAGAAAGTGAAGATATGATAGGTGGAAGTACGCATAAAGCTAAGTCTACATATATAACAGAAAAAGGAATTGAAAAAGCAAAAGAATTAATGAAAAAATATAATATTAAAAAGTAAAAATTTATAAGATGCAAACTCGATAGAAGATAAAAATATAATTGCAAGAAAATATAGAAATCGTAGGATTGGAGAATTTTTAAAAGAATTAAAATTAACAGAAGGTAGAAATACAGGTATTCCTAAAATAAAAAGAG
Source organism: uncultured Eubacteriales bacterium (assembly GCA_949288175.1). Lineage (GTDB taxonomy): Bacteria > Bacillota > Clostridia > TANB77 > CAG-508 > CAG-269. Next base: position 74,307 of record CASEIV010000002.1, read on the forward strand.
CATTGAAAAATAATGGCTCAAAAGAACCAGAGTTTGAAACAAATGAAACTAGAGATTATTTTATTACAACTATATTTATGCATGATGGATTTGAAATAGTTAGTTTGGTATTAGCAATTTTAGCTCAATGGAGATATAAATATGTAACTTTACCATTACCGAAGGAAATATATAAACATGTGCATGATAACTATAAACCATTTCTTAATAATATTAATCAAATCAAACATTATAATGAATTATTAAACGAAGTTCAAGAAAGTAAAAAGAAAAATAATGATTTTAGAGTTGAACTGATAAAGTGGTCAATGATATTTTTCTTTCTTGGAATAATAGCTTTTATTATTTCAGCGATAGTAGCAATAAATATAATAATTTTTAAATAAAATAGGAGGTGATAAAAAATGTTAAAATATGATAAAGAAGAAGAAAATCCACTTGATGAAGTTGAACCATTTGTTAATATACCAATGGTAGAAACAAAATCAGGAGATATGAAAGGTAAAGGAGAAAAAAGATGAAATGAAAGAAGAAAAGAATCCATTAGATAATACAGATGATTACAAGAAAATAGAGAATGTTATCACACAAAGTGAAAATAAAAAAGATATAAGGAGCAAAATATGAAAAATATTATAAGAAAATATAAGTTATATTTTCCAACATAAGAAGAATTTAAGAAAGAATTAAAATTAGAAAACTATGTTAAGAAAGATGTAGAAAAAGAGGAATTATAAAATGAAGATAGGAATAGATTTAGATGGGGTAGTAATAGATAGTGAAACTACATTTAGAACTTATGAAGAAATATTTGACATAGATAATTTAAAAGGAAATAATTTAATCAATAAAGAAGAACCAAAATTTCAAGCTAGATATAATTGGACTCCAGAACAAGAAAAAGAATTTATTGAAAAATATTTTTTAAAAGTTTCAAAAGAAAGTAATCTAATGTCAGGATTTATTGGCGTATATAATTTATTAAAAGAACAGGGACACGAGTTTGTGGTTATTACTGCAAGAGGTGGTTTCGTAGGAAAAATGAAAGATGATGCAATAAGGCTATTAGAAGAAAATGATATTAAATTTGATAAGTATTATTGGAAAGTAGAAGATAAATTAGAAATTTGTAAAAAAGAAAAAGTAGACATTATGATTGATGATGACTGGAAAATTATAAAGAAACTATCAGATAATCAAATAAAAACATTATATTTTAGAGATACGAATTTAGTTAAATTAGATGAAAATTACTACATAAAGGAAGTAAATAATTGGGGAGAAATATATAGATATATAAAGGATAAATTTAACAAAGATAATACATACAAAGAATAGGAGCAAAAATAAATATGATAGAAAAAGAAATACAAGTTAAAGACTATTTAACTAAATCTAATTTACCATCTAGTGACTATGTTATAAATCCTTATGTTGGTTGCCCACATGGATGTAAATACTGCTATGCAAGTTTTATGAAGAGATTTACTGGACATAAAGAGGAATGGGGAACTTTCATTGATATAAAAAGATGTGATAAGAAAATAAATACAAAGAAACTAGAAAATAAAAGTGTATTTCTATCTTCAGTAACTGATTGCTATAATCAATTTGAAGAAAAATATAAAATAACAAGAAGAATTTTAAAAGAATTAATAAATGTTAATTGCAATTTAAACATATCAACGAAATCTAAATTAATATTAAGAGATATAGATTTACTAAAACAAATGAAAAATTTAACGGTGTCAATGTCAATTAATACATTAGATGAAAACTTTAAAAATGATATGGATAATGCAAGTTCGATAAAAGAAAGATTAAGTACTTTAAGAACACTTCACGAAAACGGAATCTATACAGTTTTATTTATGTCACCTATATTTCCATATATAACAAATTTTAAGGAGATTATAGAAATTAGTAAAGCATATATAGATGAATATTGGTTTGAAAATTTGAATTTAAGAGGAGATTATAAAACAAAAATATTATTGTATATTCAAGAAAAGTATCCCAAGTTGATAAATGAATATAATGATATTTATATGAAAGGAAATAAAAAATACTGGAATGATTTATCTAAAGAGATTAAAGATTATTGTGAAATAAATAATGTAAAATATATAAACTATTTTTATCATGAAGAATTAGTGAAAAATAAGAAAAATGGTTAAAATGTAGCACGGATTTTGTTGAATTTCCGTGCTATAAATTTTTATAGAACGAAAAAATGGAAAAATCCGTGCTATAAAATTTCATAGGACGAAAAAATTGAAAAAATCGTTCTATAAAAAATCTGTAGGTCAAAAAAATCGAAATTTTTGACCTATAAATTACTTTAAGTCAAAAAAATCAAAAAATTTGACTTATAAAATTAGAAATGAAAAAGTACAGAATAATAAAAAAGAAGAAAAACACTTGATATAAGTAAAAATAATATAACTATGTACATGCAAAATATTTTTAATGCAGGAAAATTAGAAAAAAAGCAGATGTGTGAATATATTTAGCATAATAAATATTATAAAAGGAGAAACAATTCTAATAAAGTGCTTTGATAAGTACTTTATTTTTTGAAAACTTACAAGAAATGTTTGCCGTTTTTGCTCGTAAATGGTACAATATTTACGAATGAAAACGGCAAAGGAGAAATAAATATGAACGATATACAATATAAAGAAAAAATACCAGCACCTGAAGAGTATAATTATATAGCAGATTCTGTAGGATGGGGAACGGCAGAAAACAAAATAGTAGAGACAGCTTTAAATAACTCAATATATTCCATTTGTGCTTATGATGGAGATAAAATGATAGGATATGGAAGAATAATAGGAGATAAAATGATGTTTTTATATATCCAAGATATCATGGTTCTCCCAGAATATCAATCACAAAAAGTTGGAAGTCATATAATGGAGAAAATTTTAAAAAAGGTTAAGGAACTAAAAAAATTAAATCCTAATATAAGAACATATGTAGGACCATCAAAAGGATTAGAAGGTTTTTATAAAAAATTTGGCTTTATCAGTAGAGAAGAAGCTGATTTAGGAAAAGGAATGATATTAAAAATATAGTATAGAGGTAATTAATAGATGGAATTTAGGAAAATAAAAAAAGAAGAATTTGAAAAATTGAGAAGATTGTTTCCAGATAATGAAGATATGTGGATTAAGTATAAAAAGAAAAGGTTAGAACAATTTGAAAAAAAAGAGATAGATGTGTTTGTAATTGAGGAAGATGAAAAGGTTATTGGAGAAATAACAGTTAGTTATAAAAATGATGAATTGGAAACAGAAACAATACCAAATAAAAGAGTATATTTACAAGCATTTAGAGTAGACAAAAAATATCAAGGACAGGGGTTAGGACAAAAGTTAATAAAATATTGTATAGATAATTTAACAAATAGAGGATATACTGAATTTACAATAGGCGTAGAAGATGACAATGAAATAGCAAAACATATATATTTTAAATTAGGATTTAATGAAGCAATAGATAAAGGACATGGCGATGAGTTTGATCCTAGTGAATATACCTTGTATTTGAAGGATATTGATAAGATTGAATTACAAAAAGACATAGGAATTCTTATAGGAGAAGAAGAGTTAGGAACATTGGTAAAGAGTATAACTAAAGTAACAGGTGGATTATCTCATAGAATGTATAAAGTAGTAACTAATAAAGGAATATATGCAATAAAAGAACTGAATTCAGGAGTTATGAAAAGACAAGAGGCATATTCAAATTTTATATTTTCAGAGAAAGTAACTGATATTGTAAAAGAAAATGGTATAACAGCTGTCGGAGCTATTAAATTTAAGAACAATGATATTATAAAAAAAATAAACAATAGATATTTCATGGCGTTTGATTGGATAGAAGGTAAAACCTTGGAAGCTGATGAAATAACAGAAAAACATTGTGAAATAATAGGAAAAACTTTAGCTAAAATTCATAATATTGATTTTTCGAAAATTGAAAATAATGAAAGAAAAAAGATTAATATAGAACAATTTGACTGGAATAAATATTTAGAATTGGCAAAGAAAGAAAATAAAGATTATCCCCATATTTTAGAGCAAAATATTGAGTTATTATATGAATTAAATAAAAAAGCAAATGAAGCAATTAAATATGCTAATGAAAATTTAATTATTAGTCACACTGACCTTAATAGAAAAAATGTAATATGGCGAGATTATAAACCATTTATTATAGATTGGGAAGCTAGTGGATATATCAATCCAACTATTGAATTAATACAAGTTGCTTGGTATTGGTCAGGTGGAGATGTAGAAAATTTAGATTATAATAAATTTGAAATAGTAGTAAATCATTATAAAAAATATGCCAAAAAAGAAATTGATACAAATATTGAAAAACTGATGTATGCAGATATTTATGATGGTCTTGGGTGGCTAAATTATAATTTCAAGAGGTCATTGTGTATTGAGAACAGTTATAAACAAGAGGAAATAGAGCTAGCTGAAAGTGAAATTGTACAGTCCATAGGAGAAATTAAATATAATGTTAGTCAAATGGATAAGATGATAAAAATTTTGGAGAAATAGCAACATTTACAATGTCTTTATCAAAATGGATAAAATCTATTAATGCAATCGGAAGTGTTTGGAAAGGCACTTCCTTTTTTTAGACTTTTGTGATAAAATGTCAGAAATTAATAATAGAGATAAAATCATTAAAAATTTGAGAAAGATAACTATAATTAGAAAGGGAAATATAAAAATGGATATAGAGTTAGTGAAAGAAATATATAATTTACATATCAAAGGATTTGAAGGACTAGATTTTAATGTTATTCATAAAGATAATTATGAAATTACATATAATCCAAATATAAAAGATTGTTATAGTAATTTTATTTCAAATTTTGATGTTAAAAATAATCAAGAATTTGAAAGCATTATCAATGAAGCAGATCATATTTTTAGCGAGAGAAACAGAACTACAGCAGTATATTTAATTCCATTTATGAAGGAATTGTATAATAACAGAGATAAATATTTTACGACAGATAAATTTGAATTAATTTCAACAGAAGCATGGCAAATTTATCATGATTTTTCAAAATTAGATAATATAAATACAAATTGTAATTTTGATGTGAAATTGGAATTAGCAACAGATATGAAACAATATGCTGATTGTGTGATGTCTTGCTATCAAACAGATAATGAAGATGATCCTTATGGAGATTTAGATGAGGGGTATAGACAAGGCTATATAAATTATAAGAAAGTCTATAATGATATAGAAAATGAATTTTATTATATAAAAGTGGATGATAAGATAGTTGGAACGACGCAAAGTGTCTATAATCATAAGATTTATGGAATTTATAGTTTGGCTATAAAGGAAGCATATAGAAATAAAGGGATTGGCAAAGAAGTATTGAAACAACAATTGCAAATGTGTAAGTCTAAAAATATCAATACTGCTTATTTACAAACAGAACAAGGATATTATCCTCATAAAATGTATCAAAAGTTTGGATTTGAAGATTTATGTGTTGTATATTATTACTTAAAAAAATAGTTTTTATAAATTGAAAAGGAGTAGATAATCATGTTTATAGTTGCCCAGTTTTTTAGAATATTAGTTATCATAGCAAATGTTCTTTCAATGCAAATGAAAAATAAGAAGCAAATCATTCTCATGTTTATTTTAGCAAATCTGTTCTCTGCAATAAATTTTATTTTGTTACAAAGTTATAGTGGTGCTATAATTTGCTTGTTTGCAATCATACAAACATTTATCAATAAAATATTCGAAAAGAAACAACAACAAGTACTAAAGGTAATAATTGGAATATACATAGTTATATCCATTATATTAGGTGCAATTACATTCAATAGTCTGATAGATATTCTTCCTATAATATGCTCAATATTGTACACGATAACGATAATACAAGATAAAGAAAAAAATATAAGAAGAATATCATTAGTAAATATAGTATTATGGATTATATATGACATTGTATGTCAAGCTTACACAGCAGCAATTTCGGATTTATTAATGACAATATCTACAATCATTGGTATGTATAGATTTGATTTTAAAAGAAATAAAAATGAAGTTGAAGAACAATCATAAAGTACTTTGATAAGTATGGAGGTATAGTATGAAAGAACTTGCAGTAGCAATTCAAAATGAAAATGAAAAAGTAAGTATTATAGAAACAATAAAATCTATAAAAAATGCAGGATTTAAAAATGTATTTGTTCAATGGTTTGATGAAAATTGGGAATATAACCAAGAAGAGCAAGTAAAGTTATGTAAAGAGTTAGGCTTAAATATTATATTTGCACACTTAGGATATCAAAATATCAATTCCATTTGGGAAGATGGAAATGAAGGAGATAACCAAGTAGAAAGATATAAAAAAGATATTAGAGAATGTCATGATAATGGAATACCAATGGTAGTCATGCATCTAACGAGCCATAAAAAAGCACCTATGTATGGAGAAATTGGATTAAATAGAATTAAAAAAATTGTACAATATGCAAAAGAATTAAACATGAAAGTTGCATTTGAAAATACAAAAATTAAAGGTTACTTAGAATATGTGTTAGACAATATAAAAGATGAAAATGTAGGAATTTGTTTTGATGCAGGACATTATCATGTGCATTTTGATGATGAGTTTAATTTTGAATTTTTTAAAGATAGAATTTTTGCAGTACATTTACATGATAATGATAAATCAGATGATTTGCACTTATTACCATTTGATGGAACAATCGATTGGAAAGATGTTATAAAGAAACTAAAAGAATGCAATTATAATGGACCAGTAACTTTGGAGTTATGCTATAGATATGATTATTTAAATATGTCATTAGATGACTTCTATAAAGAGGGATATACTATAGGAATAAGATTAGCGGAAATGTTTGAAGAGTAATCAAAAATAATATAATTTAGCAAATTTGTGAGGAAGTGTTAGGAAGAGCACTTCCTTTTTTAATCTTTATATGATAGAATTCAAATATAAGTGATAAAGGAGATTTATATGTTAGAAAATAGTAAAACGTATTGGGATGACGAATACTGGAAAGACAAAATAAAAAACAGCCAAACAGATTTCATAACAGATAATTGGATGGATAAGTATAATAATGAAATAAATGAAGTGAAACTGAAAAAAGCAATAGATTTAGGATGTGGTATAGGTCAGGATACGAAATGGTTGTTAGAGAGAGGTTTTGATGTTATATCTTGTGATATATCAGAAATAGCATTAAACAAAATGAAAGAAATTATCCCTAATAGTAAAACAATGCAGATTGATTTTAAAGAAAAATTACCATTTGAAGATAACTCAGTAGGATTAATTAATGCTAATTTATCGATTCATTATTTTGATATGAAAAATACAATAAAAATATTTAATGAAATATATAGAGTTTTGCAGAAAAAGGGGTTATTTATTGGAAGAGTAAATTCAGACAAAAATGAAGAATATATAAAAGAAACAACAAAAGAAATAGAAAAGAATTTTTATTATGATTATGGAAGATATTTTAGATTATTTAACAAAGAACAATTTGAGATTTTAACGAAACAATGGAATGTTATTTTATTAAATGAAAATGTAACAGTTAGATTAAATAGGAAAAAAGCATTATGGGAGTTTATATTAGAAAAATAATATGTTCCAGTATGGAGGGTAAAAATGCAATTATATATTCCAGAAGTAAAAAACATGAAAGAACTAAAAGAAATACTAAAAGATAACAATATCATAGCAAAAGATTATAAAGTAGCAGTCATCGTATATGCTTTTGACGAAAACAATAAAATTATTTTTCAAAGAAGAGGACCAGGTTGTAGAGATGAAAGATTTAAGCTAGAAACAATCGGTGGAAGAGTAAAAGAAGATGACATTGATTTTAGAACTGCCTTAAATAGAGAAATTATAGAAGAGGTTGGAACAGAAGCCAATATAGAAATAGGAGAATTTATAACATCAACATATGCTACTACATTTGACAATAGATATGATAAAGAACAGCCTTGGATATATTTGGTATATAAAGGAACTTTAAAAAGTGGTGAATTAACAATAGCAGAACCAGACAAGTGTTTAGGATATGAAAGATACAAAATTGGTGAAGTAGATGAAAGAGAATTAAGTAATGGTGCCAAAGAACTTTATAAAATTGTAAGTGAAAAATATATTGCAAAAAAATAGTTATGAATATAAAAATCAGAGGTGATATATATGAGTTTAAATATTACAGTAACAACTCAAAATGAAAATCAAAAAATTTGAATTAATTTAATAGAAAATTCGAAGGGAGATAAAATGAATAACAGACCAATTAATACTTTATTTATGTTAATGTCATTAGATGGCAAAATTAATAGTGGAGATAGTGATGAATTAGATGTTGATAGAGATTGGTGTAAAATCAGTGGTGTGAAAGAAGGATTACATCAATATTATGAAATTGAACAAACAACAGATAGGTATTCTTTAAATACAGGAAGAACAATGGCAAAAATAGGAGTTAATGAAAGAACAGAAAAACCACAAAAGCTAGATTGTGGATTTATCATTATTGATAGAAAACCACATTTAAATGAAAAAGGTATAGAATATTTGTGTAATTGGGTTGATATATTATTTTTAATAACAGATAATAAAAATCACCCTGCATATAAATTATTAGACAAATTTGATAACCTAAAAATTATGTATTATGAAAATATAAATTTAACAAAGATGATGGAAGATTTAAAAAGTGATTATGATGTAGAAAAAATTACGATTCAATCTGGAGGAACCTTAAATGGTGAATTTTTAAGGGAAAATTTAATTGACTATGTAAATATTGTAATAGCGCCAATTTTAGTTGGAGGAGCAAATACAAGTACATTAATTGATGGAAAGTCTATATCTAAAATAGAAGAACTAAATAAATTAAAAGCATTAGAATTATTAGAATGTAACGTTCTAAAGGATTCATATATACAGTTAAAATATAAAGTATTGAGAAATAATTAAACAAATAAAAATATAGGTGAGGTAAAAAATGAATGAAGTAACCAATAGATTTCTAGAACTATTTTATAAATTATCACAAATACCAAGAGAATCAGGAAAAGAAAAAAGATTTGCTGACTTTTTAGAGGCATTTGCGAAAGAAAATAATCTAGAATGTTATAGAGATAAAAGTAACAATGTTTTGATAAAAAAATCTGGTAATAAGAAAGATAATGAGCCAATCATATTACAAGCACATATGGATATGGTATGTGTAAAAAGAGAAAATAGCAACCATGATTTTGATACAGATCCAATTGAAATAGTTAGAAATGGTGATATGATATCAGCAAGAGATACATCATTGGGAGCTGACCAGGGAATTGGATTAGCTATCATGTTACTCATATTGGAAAGTAGAAAAATAAAACATCCAGATATAGAATGTTTATTTACAACCGAAGAAGAAACGACTTTTCACGGTGCAGAAAACTTTGATTATTCAAAATTGAAAGGAAAGAGATTAATTAATATAGATCATGCTAAAGATGATTCTATTGTAATAGGATGTGATGCAGATATCTGTAATCAATATATATTTGAAGGGAAACATATTACTATCAATATGCCATCTTATAAAATAACAATCAGTGGTGTAGAAGGTGGAAATTCAGGATGGGAGATTGAGAGAAGTAGTAAAAATGCAATTTTCATAATGGCAAAGATAATACAAAAGTTACAAACTGAAAAAGAGGTATATATTTGTCAAATTTCAGGAGGTAACTCAGAAAATGATATAGCAATTTCATGTGAATGTATTATAAAAACAAACATTAAAGACATAGAAAATAAGATAAAGAACAATATAGAGGAAAAACATATAGATATACAAATAGATGAAGTAGATAGTGAAATATCATTTTCTTCAGAAGATAGCAAAAAAATAATAGAAGAGATAATCAATTTAAAACAAGGATTGATTACAAATAGAAACAATATTATTACATCAGGAAATATAGGAAAGATAGAAACCATAAACAATAAAATCGTGATAACAGGAATTTTAAGAAGTATAGAAGAAAGTGAACTGCAAGAGCAAAATAGTGAAAATAAACATATATCTAAAAATAATGGTTTTAAAACTGAAGAAGTTTACAAAGATTTAGCATGGATACCTAATGTAAATTCAAAGTTAAAAGAAACTTATACAAATATGTATTATCAAGTAAATGGAAAATATCCTGGTTTTGAAATTACGCATGGAGGATTAGAATGTAGTTGTATTGCTCAAAGAATAACAGGATTAGATATGATTTCTATCGGAAGTATTATAGAAGATTTTCATACTGTAAATGAAAAGATGTATATTAGTTCTTGTGAAAAAACGATAAAAACATTGTTAGCTTTTTTAGAGTATGAAAATAATTAATTTGATAACAAGTAAAACTAACCAGTATATCATTTGAAAGAGGTGTGAAAACTATGGATGAAAAATTTATGAACATTGCTATTGAAATTAGTAAACATTCAAAATATCCTTATGGGGCAATTATTGTAAAAGATGGCAAAATTATAGGAAGAAGTGATGATGATACACTAATGAGCAAAACAATGTATACACATGCAGAATTAATGGCAATAGAAAGTGCTTGTAAAAATCATCCCAACCTATATGGAGAACTAAAAGGAACTACCATGTATGTATCTTGTGAGCCATGTATGATGTGTATGGGGGCCATTCTATATGAAGAAATTAGTAGAATTGTATATGCAAGCACCATAAAAGATTCTGACCAATATATTTGTAAAGAAGTGATTTGTGATACAAACGAACTAGCGCAATGTGCAAAATCTAATATAGAGATTGTTAAAGAATATAAGAGAGAAGAAGCTGTGGAGGTATTAAAAAATTATCAATTCAAAGATTAAAACTGAAGGGAATTGTTATAATATATTTAAAAACATTCAAATTAAGTGATGAAAGAAATATAATAAAAACAAATATCACAACAAAATAAAGAGCCTGATATATTCATATTTAATAGTATCACTATGTTATATGAGGATTTAGAAGAAAGGTAGAATAAGATGGATAAGATCATTGTAGAAGTGGGTTCGACTTGTATAAAAGTAGATAAGTTTGATGGGAATAATATAGAAAGATTAGAAGGGAAAACAATCCAATTTAAAAAGCATTATCATGAAGATAAAAAATTGAGAGAAAGTGATGTCGAAGAGTTAATAAAAAGCATAAATAACTTAAAGACAATTTCTTCCCAGATATATGTATGTGGCACAAGTATTTTTAGAAGTTTGAACGAAAAAGAAAGAAAGGAATTTCTAAGTAAGTTTAAAAACGAAACTGGATATGATTTTACTATTATTTCTCAAGAAAAAGAAAATGAGTTAACAACCTATGGTGCTACAAGATTTGTTAATAATAAAGTGTGTGTATTTATTGGTGGAGGAGGTTCTACAGAAATTACGATATATGACAAAGAAATTAAAGAAAGTGTTAACACAAAAATTGGTGTTATAGATGTCATGCAAGAGTTTCCGGATTTAGCAGAAGATATAGCAATAAGTGATTTAAAAACAGTAAAAACATATATACAAAAAAGATTAAAACTACCCAAAGAAAAAGCAGATATATTAATATTAACTGGTGGAGGACATGAAAAAGTTGCTAGGATTTCAGGAATGAAATATGAAGAAAATACTTTATATCAAGATATAGCAGCACCTATTATGATGGATATAGAAACCAGGGAGAGTGAAACAGAAAGATACTACAAATCTATATCTTTAGATGAGATACGAAGTAGAGTAAAAGATCCAGAGTGGTGGTATGCAACAAGAGCAATGAGTGCTTTTGTATTAGTAGTGGCAGAAGCAATAGAAGCAAAATATATCATACCAACAGATATTGCCATGGCATACGGAATCTTAAATAGTGAAAGTGAATATGAAAATAAAATAATATAATTTATTTAAGGAGCAAAAATAATGCAATTAGTAAATGTGGATATAAAACAATTTAAAGAAATTATATATCCTGAATATATAAAAATATTTCCAAAAGAAGAAAGAAAAGAATTAAAAACCATAGAACAAAATTATGATAAAAAGATAACAAAACTTATCAAGATATGTGAACATAATCAATTTATTGGATTTTTTATCATCAATACAATCAAAAATAGTCAATATGTACAACTAGATTATTTTGCTATTTTAGAAAAATATCGAAATAAGGGATATGGAACAAAAGCAATACAATTATTAAAAAAACAAATGGAAACATATGATGGAATATTTGTAGAAATAGAAAAACTAGGTTTAGGAAAAGATAAGCAAGATAATCTATTAAGAGAAAGAAGAGCAAAGTTCTATGAAAATTTAGGGTTTGAAAAACTAAATTCTGAATTAAAATGGTTTGAAACTTTAATATTATCAATCTATGTACTTCCAATTTCTACACACAAAGATAATGAAAATGAGATTTTAAAGGATATGTTTCAAATATATATTTCAGTACATGGAAAAGAAAAAGTAGAAAGAGATTGTAAAGTAATAAAATAAATAGAAAAAGAGATAGGAGAATATATATGAAGGTCATAGAACAATTTCTAAAAGGAAAGTTTAATAAAGAAGAACTATGTGAAGATGGAATATGTGTGACAGATGATTTTGTAGCAGTTATTGATGGTGTTACTTCTCATAGTCAATTTACATATCATAACAAAAAACTAGGGAAAATTATTTGTGATATCTTATTAGAAGCCATTCCAAAATTAGATAAGCAATGGAATTGTTATGAAGCAATAGATTTTTTAAATGAATATATTCTTACGTTTTATAAACAACATGGTATATACGAGAAAATAAAAGATGATGCAGCAGACCAACCATCAGCTTCTGTTATTATGTATTCAAAACAACATCATCAAATATGGTTAATTGGGGATTGTATGGCTTTATATGGTAATACAATACTTGAAAATAAATTAGAATCGGACGAATTATATACAAAAATGAGAGTTATGACAATTAATTATTTATTGGCAACAGGATATACAGAGAAAGAGTTATTAGAAGATGACGTTACCAAAATGTTTTTTCAGCCTTTATCTAAAAGACAACCATACATTAGGAATAAAACCTTTAACAGTATATATGATTATGTAGTTATTGATGGATTTAATAAACCAGATAAAAAGTTAATAAAGTGTATTGATGTGCCTCAAGATATAAAAGAAATTGTTTTTGTTACAGATGGATATCGAAAACCATTTCATACACTAAAAAAATCAGAAGAGTATTTGAATTATATAAGAGAAGTGGATCCACTTTGTTATAAAGAATTTGCATATGAGAGAGGATTTTATAAGAATCAAGAAAGTTATGATGATAGAGCATATATTAGGTTTGAAGTATAAAAATTTGTTAAAAAATCATATAATGAAATTAATAAATTCAAAGCAATAAATAAAATTAAAAATATAGTAAGGAACTATTGATAATTTTTTCGGCATATGATATATCTAAATTAACTACTAAAGAAAAAATAGATGAAGAAATAAACGGAGAAGAAAATAAAAGAGGTAGTTAACATGGAATTAAGTATAATAGAGCCAATAGATGCAAAAGATTTAAAAGCAAAATTAAAAAAAATATCAGAAGGTTTAAAAGAAAAATTAAAAAAAATGTCAGAAGAAACGCAAACAGTAGAAGAAAAGCAAACAATAGAAGATTTTGATATTGTGGTGGAAAATAATATTTTAACATTAGATGGAAAATGGTTGTTAAAGAGACAAGATGATAAACATTTAAGTAATATTCAACAGTACATAGGCAATTTGGATGATGCAGAGAAGATGAAAGGATTTAGAATAGAAGAAAGCAATGTTGTAAAAGAGCATACAGGAAAAGAAAACGCAGGGAAAAGTGCATTTCTATATGCTAGATTAGAAACTGTAAAAGGAGAAAGACCAAGAATAATTCTATCTTATATCGATGTATTACAAGATGTACAACAAGAAGATATCGAACAATGGCAAAAAGATGGATGGGAATTGCATGATTTAGATAAAATCAATAGAGAACAATTAGCGCAAAGTACAAATTACACATATGGAGTCATGCAACGAGAAAATGATAAAATGAACAGCTTATTAAATAAAGCTAGATTAAATCAAAAGCATTTTAAAAAATATTTCTTTTATGGATTAGAAAATAGAGGACCTATTTTGGAAGGAATCATTCATGGTGTATGTAGAGATTTAAATGGTAGATACCTTAGAATTAAGGAAGATGAGCAATTTCCTTCCAGAGAAGAAAAAATAGAAGCATTACGAAAACGTGCTATAGAAGTATATCAGCAGTTTTACAGATTCGTAAATGTTATTGAAGAAGATGATAGAAGATTTGATTTTCGATTATCACTTAGTGAAAAGCAAACTATAAAAAATATGGTTAACAACAAAATTAATGATATGTTAAAAAAGAATATGTTATTAATTTTTAAAAGAGGAATTTTTGTTAAAGATAAACTAAAGGAAGATTCAGAGGAAGAAAAAAGAAGAACATATAATGCTAAAGAACATATATGGACAGATGAAATGTATGAAGTATTGAAACAACTTGAAACTATGAAAAAAATAGACTTGAGAGAATATTATCGTAATTGGTTAGAAGCTAAATTTAGCAGATTAGAAGTAAACAAAGGATATACCGGAGAAAAATTAAATGAATTAAAAAAACCATTTAAAAAATATCTAGAAAGAAACGGAAGGATAGGAGAAGAAATACAATCATAAAAATAGACAAAAGTTAAAGCAAATCAAAACTAAATCATTGCTTTAACTTTTTTATTGTTAAAGACAACAAAGTTCGGGAGACTAGGGGTGCAATTTATGATTGCTATATCCGGTCAGGTTATTTCTTTATACAAAAAAAGTGAATTAGATTGTATAAAGTTATAGGGTATGATAAAATGAAAAGGATCAAAAATGAGAAGGGGGGAAATCAATGAAAGTAGCCATTGGACAAGATAGTCATAGAATTGATTATACAAATACAGATAAAAAATTGATATTAGGAGGCGTAGAATTTAAAGAAGATTTTTCAATTGTAGCTAATAGTGATGGAGATGTTGTTTTACATGCTATTACAAATGCTGTTTCAGGAATCACATGTAAAAATATAATTGGAAAAGTTTCTGATGATATGTGTAAAAAAGGTATCACCAATAGTGAAGAATATCTAAAAGAGGCTCTAAAATATTTAGATAATCAAATTGTACATTTATCTATTTCTATAGAATGTAAAACACCAAAAATAAGTCCTAAAGTAGAAGAAATGAGAAAAAATATAGCAAGAATATTAAAAATTAATGAAAATTGTATTGGGATAACAGCTACTTCAGGAGAAGCACTAACAGAGTTCGGAAAAGGTAACGGAATTAGTGTTTTTACTTGCCTTACAGTAGAGTAAAATAAGTAGGAGAAATCTATGGAAGAAATATATATAAAAGCGAGAGCAAAAGTAAATTTAAATTTAGAAATATTAGGAAAAAGAGAAGACAATTATCATAATTTGGAATCTGTATTTCAAAAGGTAAATCTATATGATGAAATTTATATAAAGAAAACACAGAGAGATGATTTCAAATTAAACATTAATGTGAAGGAATTAGATACAAAAGAAAATATCATTTATAAAGCCTATGTAAAATTAAAAGAACAATATAAGGTAATCAACGGGATTGAAGTAACTGTTAATAAAAAAATTCCTATGCAAGCAGGAATGGCTGGAGGAAGCACAGACTGTGCTGCATTTATCATAGCCATGAATAAACTATTTGATCTAAAGTTAACAAAGAAAGAGATAGAGTCTTTAGGAAAAAGTTTAGGTGCAGATGTTGTTCCTTGTTTTTATAACAAACCAGTAAAAGCAGAAGGCATAGGAGAAATTATTACAAATATCGATACGCATTTTAAATATTATATGGTAATTATTAAACCTGAAATAGCTTGCAATACAAAAGAAATGTATCAAAAAATAGATGCAAAAAAAGATTTAAAACAATTACATACAACAGAAAATATCATAAAAGCATTAGAAAATAACGATGTGCAATTATTGGCAAATAATTTATATAATGTATTTGAAGAAGTTATACAAGAAAAAGAAATGATGCAACATATAAAAAAAGAACTTATGAAAAAAGGAGCATTACAGGCATTAATGACAGGTTCGGGTTCTTGTATTTATGGAATATTTGAAGATAAACAATCAGCAAAAAATGCCTATTTAGCACTAAAAGATAGATACCAGACATATATTTGTACATCATATAATGTAAAAAAGGGGGAAATGTTTTGATAGAAGGAAAAACAGTAACAGCCATTATCTTAGTCGCAGGAAATAGTACAAGATATGGACAAAATAGAAATAAAAATTTTGAAGATGTCAATGGAAAATCAGTGTTATTCTATAGCTTAAACGCATTTGATACCAATACATATGTCGATAACATTGTGGTAGCAGTAAAACAAGATGAAATAGAAACTGTAAAAGAAATCATACAAAAAGAAAAATTCCAAAAGCCAATTCATATTGTAGTAGGCGGAAATTCTAGAAAAGAATCTGTTTATAACTGTTTAAAAGAAACAAATGCAGATATTGTGATTATTCATGATGGTGCAAGACCTGCTATAAAACCTAGCTATATTGATAAATGTATAGAAAGTATGAAAGAATTTAAAGGAGTAACAGTTGGTGTAAAATCAAAAGATACCATTAAAATTACAGATGAAAATCAAGTGGTTGTCAATACAACTAAAAGAGCGAATACATGGATTATTCAAACACCACAGTGTTTTGATAGAAACATATTATTCAATATGCATGAAAAATATAAAAATGATGATGTAACAGATGATTGTATGTTATTGGAAAAAGAAGGGTATCCAATAAAAATCATTGAAGGAGACTACACTAATATAAAAATTACAACTTATGAGGATATCAATATTATAAAACAATTTGTAAACTAGAAAAACATATGCAGAATATATTTTTAAAGAGATATATGGTTAATAAAAAAAACAAAAAATTATGTAAATTATACAAAATGGTTTGACCAAAGCACTTTTATGCTATATAATAGTAGTGCAGTGTAAATATTTAAGCCAAAATATAGAATATAAATTATAGAATTTAAGGAGGTAATTATGAAAGCATTAATTAGCGTTTCAGACAAAAGCGGAATAGTAGAATTTGCAAAAGAACTAGAAAAATTAGGAATCGAGATTATATCAACAGGAGGAACATACAAAAAGTTAAAAGAAAATGATGTAAAAGTAACAGAAATTTCTGATTATACAGGATTTCCAGAATGTTTAGATGGAAGAGTAAAAACACTTCATCCAAAAGTACATGCAGGAATATTAGCCATGAGAAGTAATCCAAATCATATGAAACAATTGGAAGAATTAAATGTAGATACAATTGATTTTGTAGTTGTTAACTTATACCCATTTAAACAAACCATATTAAAAGAAGGTGTAAAAAGAGAAGAAGCAATTGAAAATATTGACATTGGTGGACCTACTATGCTTAGAAGCGCTGCTAAAAATTACCAAGATGTTACAGTCATAACAGATCCAAATGATTATGAAAAAGTATTAACAGAATTAAAAGAAAACGGACAAGTATCATTAGATACAAAATTCTATTTAATGAATAAAGTATTTGAACATACAGCAAGTTATGATGCAATGATATGTAAATACTTAAAAGAAGAAAGAAAAGACAATTCATTACCACAAGAATTAACCCTAACATATGAAAAAGTAGAAGAAATGCGTTATGGAGAAAACCCACATCAAATTGGTGCATTATATAAAGAAATTGGAAAATGTGAAGGTTCTCTAACCATTGCAAAACAATTAAATGGAAAACAATTATCATTTAATAATATTAATGATACAAATGGTGCTTTAGAATTATTAAAAGAATTTGATGAACCAACTGTTGTTGCATGTAAACATGGAAATCCATGTGGAGTAGGAAGTAGTAGTGATATTTATGAAGCATGGAAAAAAGCTTTTGAAGCTGACAAAACTTCAATCTTCGGAGGAATTGTTGTAGCAAATAGAGAAATTACAAAAGCAATTGCACAAGAAATGAAAGAAATCTTCTTAGAAGTAATTGTTGCTCCATCATATGAACCAGAAGCTTTAGAAATATTACAAACAAAGAAAAATGTAAGAGTACTAGAATTACCATCTATTACAGTAAAACAACCAGAAAATGCTTTAGATATTAAGAAAATCAATGGTGGAATTATTGTACAATCAATCGATTCAAAATTATTAGATGATTACAAAGTGGTAACAGACAGAAAACCAACAGACAAAGAATTAGAAGATATGTTATTTACATGGAAAATTGTAAAATATGTAAAATCAAATGGAATCGCACTTGGAAAAGATAAACAATCAATCGGAATTGGACCTGGACAAGTGAATAGAATTTGGGCTACTGAGCAATCAGTAGAACATGCAGAAGAATTAATTGGAGAAGGTGTAACAAAAGGAGCTGTTCTTGCATCAGATGCATTTTTCCCATTCTCAGATTGTGTAGAAGCTGCACATAAAGCTGGAATTACAGCAATTATTCAACCAGGTGGATCTATAAGAGATCAAGATTCAATTGATAAATGTAACGAATATGGAATTACAATGATTTTTACAGGAATGAGACATTTTAGACATTAATATCATGAATATAAACTTATCAACAGATATGAAAAATTATCTGCTGATATTTTTTATTAACAGATACATGATATATGATTGCTATTTCTCATAATAAATGATAAAATATTAAAGATAGTATATTTAGAAGAAAATATACCAGCACGGATATATTGCTGTGTATCAAGGAAATGATTTTTGTGAAATAGAAGGCTTTCCGAATAAAATAGAAAACATGCCAGAAAATGTTGTATACATTTGGGAAGTGGTTACTAGAAAAGAATTTATGGGAAGAGGAATTGCTAAAAAGTTATTAGTGTATGTATTAGATAAATTTAAGGACTATACAATATATAGTTGTATTGATGTAAACAACATACCATCTATTCGTTTACATGAAAAGTATGATTTTAAAGAATTGTATAGATTTGAAGAAAAAGAAGATAACAAAATAAAACAACAAATTATGTTTGTAAAAAATAATGATGAAAGATAAATAGTTGATGATTTTTTAAAAATTATAAAATAATATTTTAACATATAAAAAATTCTAAAGTAAGAAATATATTTTAAAAATATCAAAGTTATTTCGAAAATCCGAAATAACTTGACAATCTTAATCCAAGATAGTATAATAAATATAGGTGATGAAGATGTTAAAAAGAGAAATGTATTTATCAAGAATAAGAGGTTTCTATGATAGTGATCTTATTAAAATTCTAGTAGGGATAAGAAGATGTGGAAAATCTGTCATATTGAATCAAATAATAGATGAAATAAAAGAGAAAGGTACAGATGATGAACACATTATATATGTTAATTTTGAATTTATAGAATATGAAGAATTACAAGATTATAAAAAATTAAATAAATATATAAAAGAAAAAATAATAGATGAAAAGAAATATTATGTATTCTTAGATGAAATTCAAAAAGTAGATAAGTTTGAAGATGTGGTAAACTCATTAAGAGCATCTATAAATAATATAAGTATATTTATTACTGGTTCAAATAGTAAGTTGCTATCAAATGAGTTATCAACGGTTCTATCTGGAAGATATGTTCTATTTAATATTTATCCATTAAGTTATAGGGAGTTCATAGCTTTAACAAATAAAAATGGTAAAAGTGAAGAAACTTTTTGGGATTTTGTTAAATGGGGAGGATTGCCTAACAGAACGCAATTTACAGATGAAGTTAATATAAAAGACTATCTTCATAGTGTATTTGATTCAATAATATTGAGAGATGTAGTGGAGAGACTAGGCTTAAAAGACACAATTTTATTTGATTTACTATTACAATATATTGTAGATACAACAGGACGTCAATTTTCAGCTGAAAATGTAATGAAATTTTTAAGGAGTGAGGGAAAATCTGTTTCAACAGAAACAATATATATATATTTAGATGCATTATGTAAGGCATTAATGATAAGAAAAATATATAGATATGATATTCATGGAAAAGCAATGTTAAAAACTCTTAATAAATACTATATGACTGATTTAGGAATAGCACAAATAAAGAACAATAATTTTGAAATAAATAAAAGTTTTGCAATTGAAAATATTGTCTATAATGAACTATTGGAAAGAGGATATGATGTATATATAGGTAAAACGAAGGATGGGGAAATAGATTTTATTGCAACAAAAACAAATGAAAAAATATATTTCCAAGTAGCATATTTATTGGCAGATGATAAGGTAATACAAAGAGAATTTGGTGCTTTTAAAGATGTAAATGATAATTATCCTAAATATGTTCTTTCTCTTGATAAAGTTGATTTTTCAAAGAATGGAATTATTCATAAAAATATAATAGATTGGTTACTAGAATAATAAAAAGAAAATATCTGAAAAATTTCAGGTATTTTTTTGCGTGTATTGAGAAAAAAGAAGATATATGATATAGTAAAGGCAATAAAATGAAACGGAGGAAAATCGTATGGTAGTTATAGCAGGTTGTATTGTAAGAAAAGAAAACAAAATACTCATGGTTAAAGAAGCAAAAAAGAAATGCTATGGACAATGGAATTATCCAGTAGGACATATGGAAGAGGGAGAAAAAATAACAGATGCAGCAATAAGAGAAACATTTGAAGAAACAGGATGTAAAGTGAAATTAACAGGAGTATTGCCAATATGTTCATTTAATAAACCAGAAGGAACAAGGATATTAGTAAAATTTACAGCAGATGTCATAGAGGAAAATATAACATTTGATACAGATGAAATCTTAGATGTGCAATGGATAGACATGGAGACAATAAAACATATGTCAAGAGAAGAATTAAGAAGTTATGATATCAACATAGCGCATTTAAAAGATTTAGAAGAAAACAAAATATTTCCATTAGAAGTTTTTGATGACACGAAGTATTTAGGAAAATAAAAAAGGAAAGGAGAATATGATGGTTTACAAGTATAAAAGTGCACCTAAAAGAAATGTAGGAGACAATATGATAATAGCAGATTTATTTGCAGAAAAAGAAAAAGCTATGGATTTTGTAATAGGAGAATTAGATGGATTTCATGGTACATTTATAAATGAGAAAAATACAAAATATTATTATATATTGAATGGAAAAGCAACGGTTATTATAAATGATGAAAAAGAGGAAGTAGAAGAAGGAGATTTTGTAGAAATTCCTATAAATGCAAAACATAGCATTGAAGGAAAAGTAAAGTTTGCAATCATGTGTACACCACCATTTGATATTCATAGTGAAAAAATTATTTAAAAGAGAGGAGAGCCTCTATGAATCAAGAATTAATAAGACCATATTCAACAGATGGAATACAATTACCAGGATTACTATATACACCAGATATACCAACCAATAAAATTGTTATTCATATTCATGGAATGAGTGGAAATTTTTATGAAGATGAATTCAATGACAATTTAGCAAGAGTGTATACCAATAATGGCTATGCTTTTTTACCATTTAATAACAGAGGGATGAACTATATTACTGAAATGCATAAAGAAAATGAATTTATAATTAAAGGCAGTAGTTATGAACTTTTTGAGGACTGTGTATTAGATATAGAAGGAATTGTAAATTGGGTAAAAGAGAGAGGATATAATCATATTATATTAGAAGGACATAGTTATGGTTGTAACAAAGCAGTCTATTATTATACGCAAAAACAAGATGAAAGTATCAAAATGATTGTATTATTAGCACCTTGTGATATTCCAAAAGAAGTAGAAAATTATACAGGAAAAGATTATCAAAGCTGTATTGATAAGGCAAAAGAATGTATCAATAACGGAAAAGAAGAAGAATTAATTGATTTTTGTGTGTTCGCTAATGATAAAATTAGTGCAAAAACCTTTTATACAGATTTATTATATAATCGTACATGTGATTTTTTTAGATATAGAGAAAGAGAAGGGAAAAGTCCGATTTTAAATCAAATAGAAATTCCTGTCTTTATTCCATTTGGAGATAAAGACGAATGTGTTTTAACACAACCAATAGAAGATGTTATACATTACTTACAAAACAATCTAAAGAATTGTGAAATTAAAGTCATTAAAGATGCAGACCATGCTTATACTGGAAAATATGATGAATTGGAAAAAGTAATAGATACCTATCTAAAGGAGAATGCGTAATAATAGGAAGTGATATAGATGAAAACAATGATTATTAGTTCAAGTCCGAATAAAATAGGATTGACAAATTCCTGTGTAGATGTTTGTATAAAAACATTACAAGAATTAAATGTTGAAACAAAATGGATTGTGTTAAACCAATATAACATAAAAAAGTGTGAAGCCTGTGGGAAAAGAGGATGGGGAATCTGTTTAGAAGAGCATATCTGTAGAATAGATGATGATTTTAATAAGTTGCAAGAAGAAATGGGAGAATATGATAATTTTATTATTGTTTCACCTGTATATTTTTATGAAATGAGCGAATCAGCAAAGACATTTTTTGATAGATTAAAAAGATGTCAATCTTTCAACGAGAATTCAAAATTAAAAGGGAAAGAAATGTTATGTATTGCATGTGCCGGTGGAAGTGGAGATGGAACCGAAAATACATTACTTTCTATGAAAAATTTATCCAAGTTTTTACATACAGAAGTAGTAGACTATATTGGAGTAACCAAAAAGAATTTTCAAAATGAAAAAGAAAGAATTGTAGGAAGTACGAAGAATTTGCTGAAACGTAAAATATAAAAATTAAAAGATGAAAATAATGGGAATTACCATTTGCCTAAAAAAAGCATTTGGTACGAAATAACATCCCCTTTTATTTTTGGAACTACTATTTCTAGTAGTTCTTTTTATTGTATATGAAAATTCTTAAAAAAGCAAAATGAATCTAGTAATTTAGCCTAAAATATGCTAAAATATAGTTGCATTTTTTTGGAAAATGTTGTAATATGCATAAAATACATTTTTAAAGTAAGATTGAACATAAGTAATAATAAGTGGGGTGCTAAAGGTAATAAAAAAATATAGCAAAAGGAGGTAGCAGGCATGAAAAAAAAGAAGAAAAAGAGAAGTAGCAAGAATCATAATAAGCAAAATTTAAATAGAAAAAGAATGCATAAAAAGGCTAAAAATAGCACTTCAAAGAAAATAAATCAGAAGGTTGAAAACAACAGCCTTAAAGAGCGTTTAGAAAAAGATAAAATTCAGGCATCTAATAAGGAAACACATAAAAAGCTAGAAACTTTAGAAAATACTGTCAATGTAAAAGAAAAAAATAATAAAATAGAACAAGAAAAGAGTGAAATAAAACCTAAGACGGCTGTTTTATTAGAAGAAAGACCAATAAAGATACAAGAAAATAAAGAAAAAGAAGAACAAACATTAGAAAAAGAGAAACATAATAAAAAAGAAAACAAAGAAAACAATGATAAAAAGATAAAAAAGAAAACAGAAAATGGGAAGAAAACAGAAAATCCAAATAATAAAAAAGAGAAAAAGAACAAAGAAGATATTCAAAAGAAAAATGATGAATGGAGAAAAGTAGAAAAAAATAAGAAACATAAAATAGATAAAAAACAGATAAGAGAAGAAAAACTTCAAACTAAAAAAGAAAAGAAAGCGAAAAAAGAAGAAAGACGTAAAAAACATAAAATTTTAAAATTCTTTTTAAAGTTTTTCTTAATACTAATCATTCTTTTGTTATTATTACTAATTGCAGGAATGTGGGGATTTGCGGGTCTATTACTAGGATGGTATGGGAATGAAGACATACAAATTCGTAAAGAAGATTTAGTCATTAAAGTATCTAATTCTGTTATAGTAGATCAAAACGGTACGGTACTTGCAGATTTAAGTGGTGATGAAAAAAGAAAGATTATTACATTAGAAGATATGGCAGATGATTTACCAAATGCCTATATTGCAATAGAAGATGAGAGATTTTATAACCATAGTGGTGTTGATTTCAAAAGGACAGCAGGGGCAATTGCCAATACATTATTAAATGGTAATAGTAGTTATGGTGGAAGTACGATTACACAGCAATTGGTGAAAAATATAACAAATGATAATGAAAGCACAGGAATTGAAGGGATTAAGAGAAAGATAAGAGAATGGCAAAGAGCTTATCAAGTAGAAAGAATGATATCAAAAGAGCAAATATTAGAATTATATCTAAACATATTATTTGTTGGAGCAAACAATTTACATGGAGTAGAGCTTGGTGCTGAATATTATTTTGACAAAAGTGCAAAAGATTTATCTTTAGCAGAATGTGCTTTTATGGCAGGAATTAATCATTCACCAAATTCATATAACCCATATAGTACAACTGTAGATAATTCAGAAAAAATAAAAAATAGAACCATAACGGTTTTAGATAAAATGAAAGAATTGGGATATATATATGAAGAAGAATATCAAAATGCAGTCACAGAAGTGCAAAGTGGATTACAGTTTGGTACAGGAGAAATTATGGGTGGAAGTGTATTTTCATACCATACAGATGCGGTCATTTCTCAAGTGGTAGAACAAGTCATGGAAGAGAAAAATATGACAGAGCAAATGGCGAAAAACTATGTATATAGTAGTGGACTTACGATTCATTCTACAGTTGATATGAATATTCAAAATCGATTAGAAGAAGAATATCAAAAAGAAAAATATATCATCAGTGGAAGAGAAAAAAATAGTGATGGAACATTATTAAATGAGCATAGTCAATCAGGAATGGCAATTGTTGACTATAAAACAGGAAATGTAGTAGCTGTTGAAGGGGGCTTTGGAGAAAAAACAAGTGCTGGTTGGAATCGAGCAACACAAATGGAAAAGCAAACAGGTTCTAGTATTAAACCATTAGCAGATGTAGCACCAGCATTACAAGAAAAGATTATAACAGCTGCAACTGTTTATGATGATAGTAGTACAAGATTTGGGAAAAATTATGAACCAAAAAACTATAATAACTTTAAAGGATTAATTAATATAAGGAGCTTTATCAAAACTTCACAAAATATACCAGCTGTCAAGATTATGGTAGAATTAACACCAAAAAAATCATTAGAATATTTGCAGAATATGGGAATCAGTTCATTAGATCCTGTTACAGATAATGTATTAAGTTTAGCATTAGGAGGAATGACAAGTGGTGTTAGCCCATTAGAAATGGCATCAGCTTATGGAACAATTGCCAATGATGGTGTATATATCACACCAACATTTTATACAAGTGTTACAGATGCTGATGGAAATACAGTTTTAACGCCAAAACAAGAAACAAGACAGGTCATTTCAAAACAAAATGCATATATCATGAAAACCATTATACAAGAACCAGTTAAATCAGGAGGAACAGCAACATATTGTGCCATTCCGGGAATGGATGTGGCAGCAAAAACGGGAACAACAGATAATGATTATGATAGATGGCTTTGTGGTTTTACACCATATTATGCAACTGCAACTTGGTATGGATATGATAATAGTGAAACTGTATATTTTAGTGGAAATCCAGCAGGACAAATCTGGGATGCCGTTATGACAGATATACATAAGGATTTACCAAGTGCTACTTTTGTAAGACCTGAAGGCATAGTAGAAAGAACAGTATGTAGGACTACTGGCTGTTTGGCATCAAGAAATTGTACAAATACATATACAGAAATTTTTACAGAAGATAATCTTCCAGAAAAATGTAAAAATCATAAAAGAGTACCAAAAGAAACATTAGGTTTATGGACACCATTGAATAGAAATAAAAGATAAAAAGGGATTTTGGGGATGGACTCCATTTTCCTTTTTTATTTTTTTATTTTGTAAAAAATAAAAAAATGCATAAATGGACATGTTTTTGAAAGACTAACAAATGTAGAATATCAATTAATAGAGCAAGGCAAAGAATTGACTAAACATGAGAAACAATTTGAAAAAGTTTTTGATGAGTTACAAAGAAGTAAGATAGAAGAATTTAACCAAAAGTTATTTTTTGAAGGACAGATTTACGATGCATATAGTTTAATAATCGATATTATAAAAACGGCTGAAAATAAAATATTAATCATAGATAATTATATAGATGATAATATTCTAAAAATGTTATCAAAGAAAAACAAAAATGTAGATGTTATTATAGTAACTTCTCAAAACAGTAATCTAATAAAATTAGATATTCATAAATTTAATAAACAATATCCAACTATAAAAATAATAAAAACAAATAAATTTCATGATAGATTTATTTTGATTGATAATAGAAAATTATATCATATAGGTGCGTCTTTAAAAGATTTAGGAAAGAAATGTTTTGCTATTTCTAAAATAAAAGACGAAGACTATGTAGAAAAAATAAATCAATTTGGTTGAATTTGTATAAGAAATTATAAAAAGCTACTAAATAATGAATTATAAAATTTATATATTAAAATAAAAAACTGTAGCTTACATTTTTTATATAAGCTACATTCTAAATCATAACTGCTTACTTGAGTAAGCCTTCTCGGTCATCTAATTGAATAGATTTACTACTAATCAAATGATAATATATTTTTATGCAAAAATCAAGAATTTTATGCAAATCTTATGAAAATTTCATTGTCAATAAAAAATGTCAAGATATATTCTTTGCATTGCCATATTTGAATATTTATGATAAAATCAAAACAACTATATATGAAGAGAGAATTTTATTCATAATAAGAGGTGATTTATATGAATAAACAAATTTATTTTGATAATAATGCTACAACCAAATGTGATGAAGAAGTACTAAATGCCATGTTACCATTTCTAAAAGAGGATTATGGAAATCCTAGTAGCATTTATGAATTTGGAAAAGATGTAAAAGAAAAAATAACTTTAGCAAGAAAACATGTAGCAAAATTGTTAAATGCAAATGAAAAAGAAATCATCTTTACAAGTTGTGCAAGTGAAAGTAATGTAACTGCAATTATGAATGCAGTAAAAAACAATCCTAACAAAAAGCATATCATAACGACAAGTGTAGAACATGCTTCTATATTAGAAACAATGAAATACCTTGAAGAGATTGGCTATACAGTTACATATTTATCAGTTGATGATAGAGGAAGAATTGATTTAGAAGAACTTAAAAAATCTATAAATGATAATACTTTATTAATAGCAATTATGATGGCAAATAATGAAATCGGAAATATTTATCCTATTAAAGAAATCGGAGAAATAGCCAAGAAAAATAACATAACATTCCACTGTGATGCAGTGCAAGCGATAGGAAAAATACCAATAGATGTAAAAGAAATGAAGGTAGATACTTTATCAATGTCTGGACATAAGATTCATACACCAAAAGGAATTGGCATATTGTATGTTAGAGATGGTTTACCATATGTTCCCTTAATATTTGGGCATCAGGAAAACAATAGACGTGGAGGAACAGAAAATGTCCCATATATCATCGGAATTGGGAAAGCAGCTGAAATGATATTAGAAGATAATTATGAAATTAATAAAAAGTTGAAATATTTAAGAGATAAATTAGAAAAAGATGTAAAAGAAAATATTGAAGATGTCATGATTTATGGGGATTTAGAGAATAGACTTCCTAATACATCAAGTATGGCTTTTAAAGGTGTAAAATCAGAAGAATTACTTTTAGTCTTAGAGTCATTTGGAATTTGTGTTTCTACAGGGTCTGCATGTAACTCTATGATAGCTGAACCATCTCATGTATTAAAAGCTTGTCATGCAGATTTAGAAAATTATAGCCCCATTAGAATTAGTTTAGGAAAGTATAATACAGAAGAAGAAGTAGATATTTTTGTAAAAAATTTGATAACTGTAGTAAATATGCTAAGGAGGTTAAATAAAAATGAAAAATAAAAGTGAAAAAATTAATGTGGAATATGGGGATGAAAATTGTCCAGCAGATGCATTGATGAGTGATTTTAGAAAAAGAGCAAAAGGAATAATTAATTATCCACAAAATATAGAATTTTCAGCTAGAAGTATAGAATTTTTTAGAAAAAATGCAGATATAGTAGAAGAAAATGAAGGGCATATAAAGTTTAGATGGTATGAAGTTCCTGAAGAAGAATTACCACCACTTATTGTAAAAATTAGAAAAGATAAAGGAAAATATTATTTACAATATTTAAAAGAACTTGGAGAAGAAAAAACAATTATAAAGGGAAAACAAAGGAAGGGAAAAAATAGGTATGGTAAAATGCAAATTGACAAGGAGGAGAGATGATAAATGGCAGTATTAATTAATTTTAAAATATGTGATAATGATAAAGCTTGTAGTGGAATGAGTGCTTGCCCTCAAGGTGTGTTTCAATGGGATAGTGAAAAAAATACATTAGTGATAGATAATGATAAATGTATTAGTTGTGGGATTTGTGAGAAAGCATGTATGGTTTCTGCAATAAAAGTTGCAAGGACAAAAGAAGAATATGAAAAGATAAAAAAGGAATATGATGAAGACCCAAGAACAATAAATGATTTATTGGTTGATAGATATGGTGCTACACCAATTGATAAAGCAATGATTGGTAGTGAAGAAGAGATAAAATTAAAATTATTAGAAGCACAAAGACCATTTATAGTTGAATTATATAATGAAGATTCTATTATGTGCTTACTAAAAAGTATTCCAATGAAAAAAATAGCAGATGCTTTTGACAGTGAAACAAGATATAGAAAAATTGAAGTTACTTCAGATACATTATTAAAGGAGTATAATATAAAAGAATTACCATGTTTATTATTTTTTAAAAATAAAAAATTCCTTGGTAAAATAGAAGGATACATAGATGAAGATAACAAAGAAAAATTAATGAATGAAATTCAAGCATTAAAAAATAAATAAGGAGATTAATATGACTTTATATATAAGTGGTAGTAATAGAAAGAAAAATTGTTATAAACTTCTACAGGATTTAAAAAGTGATGGGGATACATTAATAGCACTAGCTGATAAAAACATTCATTATTGCTTAGGATGTATTTCTTGCATAAACAATTTAGAAGAATATTGTATAATTGATGATGATATGAGAGAAATATATCATGAGATGAAGAAAGCTGACAAAATTGTAATAGCAACACCAATATATATGAATCATATATCTGGAATTTTGAAAAATGTAATAGATAGGTTAATGCCATATTATACCCATGATGAATTATTAAAAGGAAAAAAAGTATATATTATTACAGTAGGACAAATGGATGAAGAAGAAAATGAAGAGATAGCAGATAATATAAAAACATATTTTGAAAGTTTAGCAGAAGAAGATTTTATGGATTTTAATGTAGTCTTTCTAAGAAACTTATCTAGTGGAAATATAGAAACCATAGATGATGTATCTAAAAATTATGGTAACTATAATCAAATAATAGAAGAACTTAAACAAAAAATAGAATAATGAAACTGACTATATTTAGTAGAAATCTTTTTGATAAAAATTAGGGGAAATAAGTAAATGCAAAAATTGAAAAAATTCTGTAAATGTGCTATAATAAATGTAGTAACTAAAAGGCAGAGTATAGTTGGAAGATATATTCCAACGGAAAGGAAATAATATGAAAAAAATAATCGAAAGCAAAACAAAATTGGGTCTCCGGAAGGAGATTCGGAAAGAGAGGAAGGAACATTCCAATCTAGAGGTCCTAAAAAAAGGACATTCTAGATGTGGGCGAACAAAGCAAAATTTTTATTTTGCTTTGGTTCGTTACTAATAAAAATGGATGCTATGTGTGTACACGTAGCATCCATTTAGTTTAATAAGATTGTAGAAACTTTTGAAATCTATTGAAATAAGATAGTTCATTTTATTGCTAAACAAATATAAATATGATAGAATAAGCCCAAAGAGAGGAAAAGAAAAATGAATACAGAAAAAATACAAAATATCATCCATTTCTATGTTTTAGCATCAACATTAAAAGATAAAATAAGAAGAGGTTGGAAAATATGGCATATTGAAAGAGAAAGAGTAGAAAGTGTAGCAGAACATATTTATGGGACATGTATGTTAGCAATTGCCATTGATTCAGAATATGATTTTAACGTAGATTTAATGAAAGTCATTAAAATGCTTGTCATTCATGAATTAGAAGAAATAGAAATAAAAGACTTTACACCATTTGATAAGATTACAAATGAAGAAAAAAGAAAAATAGGAAAAGTTGCAGTAGAGGATGTATTAAAAGATTTAACAAAAAAAGAAGAATTAATCGAATTGGTAGAAGAATTTGAAAATATGAAAACAAAAGAATCTATTTTTGCAAAAATGTGTGATAAGTTAGAGTCAGATATACAATGTAAGCTATATTGTGAAGAACATTGTTTAGATGTAAATAAAAGTGAGAACAAACCAATTTTAGAAGATGAAAGAATACAAAACTTAATAGAAGATGGTTCTAAAACAATATCAGACTTTTTTGTAGAAAATCATAAAAATGAAATATTACATCAAGATAAAGTTTTTGAAGAAATAGCAGATTACATTAAAAATAATACTTTATACGAGGAGTAGAAAGATGTTAAAAAATAAGAAGGTTGTTATCTTTGATATGGATGGAACATTAATAGATTCTATCGGTATATGGAATGCGATAGATGAAGAACTTATTAAGACAATTGGAGATGGAACAATTGATAAAGTAGATATTGCCAAACAAAGAGATGATAAATTAAAAGAATATAAACAAGAACAAGATCCATATTTGGAATATTGTGGTTTTTTAAAAGAAAAATATCATGCGACTATGTCAAAAGAAGAAATCAAGAAAATACGATATGACATTGCAAATAGATACTTAAAAGAAAAAGTAGATTATAAGTCAAATGCAGAGAAGGTAATAAAATATCTAAAAGAAAAAGGATATATATTAGCAATTGCTAGTACAACCAATCAACCTGCTATTGAATGTTATAAAACAGAAAACCAAAACATAATAAATAAAGCGAATTTAGAGGATTACTTTTCAGTTATATATGCGAAAAATGATGTAAAAGCCATTAAGCCAAATCCAGAAGTACATGATAAAATTATGGAAAAATTACATGTCAAACCAGAAGAATGTTTGATTGTAGAAGATGCTTTGGTAGGTGTAGAGGCAGCCAATAATGCTAATATAGAAGTTGCTGTGATATATGACAAATATTCTGATAGTAACAGAGAAAAAATCAATCAATTGTCTCAATATCAATTTAAAGATTTTGAGGAAATGTTAAAAGAGATAAAAAAAGAATTAGAAAAATAAGGAGGAAGTTATGACGAAGTATTGTGTAGTTACTACAACTTGTGATAAAATAGAAATTGCCAATAAGATAATGAATACACTTCTAGAAAAAAGATTGGTTAGTTGTTGCCAAATGACAAAAGTTGAAAGTAGTTATTGGTGGGAAGACGAAATTGTAAAAGAACCAGAATTATTGATACAAATGAAGACAAAAAAAGAATTATTTAAAGAAGTGGAAGAAGAGATATTGGGCATACATGATTATGAAACTTGTGAGATTATTTCTTATGATATAGATGAAGGAAATAATAAATATCTAAAATGGATAGAAGATGAAATAAAATAGTAAAAATAAATAAGATTAAAATTATTATAAAGGAGGAATATATTATGGATAATTATTTTATCATACATGGATCATTTAGTAGTCCATATTCAAATTGGATAGGATGGTTACATGATTTTATTGAAGGAGAAGGAAAACAAGTATATGTACCAGATTTTCCAATAGGTGTTGGTTTTCAAAATTATGAAAATTGGAGTAAATTATTAAAATACTATGTGGATTTAGGACTTATCAATGAAAATACAACAATCATAGGACATAGCATTGCACCAGCTTTTATAACTAAATTTTTGATTGAAAATAAACTAAAAGTAAAAAAATGTATTTTTGTTTGTGGATTTAATAACTATTTAGGAATTGATGAAGAATATGATGCTGTAAATGAAAGCATGTATACAGATGGAATAGAAAATGTAAAGAATTATGCAAAAGATATTATTTGTTTCTATTCTAACAATGATCCTTATGTGAAATATGAAGCTGAATTAGATTTTGCAAATAAAGTGGGAACAGAGAAAATTTTGGTACCAAATGCAGGACATATCAATAGTGAAAGTGGATATGATACTTTTGAAGATATTGTACCATATTTATAAGAAGTAACTAAGAGGAGAAAAACATGGAAATATGGGATATATTAGATAGTGAAGGAAACAAAACAGGAAGAACTATGGTAAAAGGAGAAGAAAAGCTACCAGAAGGGTTTTATCATTTAGGAGCAGATGTCTGGATTAAAAACTCTGAAAACAAGATTTTAATTCAGAAACGTTCTCCTCAAAAAAGATTATCTCCTAATGTATGGGCCATGACAGGCGGTTCTGTGATAAAAGGTGAAACAAGTATAGAAACAATTGAAAGAGAAGCGCTTGAAGAATTAGGAGTGCAATTAAATATAAAAGATGCAAAAAGATTAACTCGCTTTAGAACAGGAAATGTTTGGGTAGATACCTATTTTCTAAAACAAGATATAGACTTAAATAAAGTGATTATGAAGGAAGATGAAGTTTCTGAAGTAAAATGGGCAACTTATGAAGAAATAGAAGAAATCTATCAAAATGGTCAATTTATTAAAAATCGTTGGGAATTTGTAAAAGATATTATTAGAGAATTTTAAAAATAACATAGATATCTATGTTATTTTTCATTTGAGTATGAAAACGATATATGATATAATTTGGCTATTAAATAAATAATAGGAGATATTATGAAAATACCAGAGTTATTAGAAAATGAAATAGAAGAAAAACTAAATCATATAAAACTAACAGAATTAAAACAATATGCGAGTAGGTTAAGTAAAAAATATATGCATCAAGAAAGAACAGGAGAGACGTTACTAAATACGGAAATAGAAGCGTTAGCCTATTCTATTATGAGAATGCCAGCAACCTATGGAGCAGTGTATACCGCTTTAAAACATACATTAGAAAGAATAGAGGGTAATATACAAACTGTATTAGACATAGGAGCAGGAACAGGTGCAGCGACCTGGGCAATAAGCGAGTTATTAGAAACAAAAAACATGCAATGCTTTGAAAGAGAACAGGTTATGCTAGAATTAGGAAAATCTTTTATGAGTCAAAATCCAAAGCTAAAAGATGTTTCATGGGACTATATGGATATTGTAGAAGACAAGTTAGATACCAAAGCAGATTTAGTAGTGACAAGTTATATGTTAAATGAAATCAAACCAGAAAACAGAAAAGATGTCATAAATAAATTGATAAACAGTTCAAATCACATTCTATTAATCATAGAACCAGGAACACCAGAAGGGTTTCAAAACATCAAAGAAGTACAAAAAATAGCGATTGAAAATGGTCTTCATATCATTGCACCATGCACCTTTCAAGGTATATGTCCATTACCAGATGAGGATTGGTGTCATTCCATTGTTCGAATGGAAAGAACAAAAGCACATAAAGCATTAAAAAATGCAGATTTGCCATATGAAGATGAAAAATTTTCATATATAGCCATTGCTAAAGAAAAATGTGACAATTCAGGAATCAGAATCCTAAGACATCCTATGATTGAAAAAGGAAAAATCACATTAAAGATATGTCATAATGGAAAGATAGAAGATATGATTGTAACGAAAAAGGATAAAGAATTATTCAAGATGGTGAAAAAGAAAAAATGTGGAGATATGATTTAGCATGATTGGTCGCTTACGCGCTATTTCAAAATAATATATATGTAACCTTCCTGGCATTTAGGTCTGAACTGTAACAAGCTTATTACAAATCAAAAAATGTAATTAATAAAATATTGTTTTATATCATAAAATGTGATATAACAATGTAGTTTAATATCAATAAGAAGAAGGGGAAAATATGACTAACTTATTAATAAAATTATTTATAAAAGATAAAAATGTAGAAAAGCCAGAAACAAGAGCAAAATATGGGATGCTTTCAAGTATAACAGGAATTGTTGTCAATATCTTATTATCAGTGGTAAAATTAGTTATTGGAATATTTGCCAATTCCATTTCTATTATTTCAGATGCATTAAACAATGTAACAGATGCAGGGTCATCTATTGTTACCATGATAGGATTTAAAGTTTCACAGAAGAAGATAGATAAGGACCATCCTTGGGGACATGGGAGAATGGAATATATTACAGCATTTATTGTAGATATTTTGATTGCATTAGTAGGGATAGAATTGTTTAAAAGCTCTTTTGACAAAATTATTCACCCAACATTACCAGATATCAGTACTGTTACGATTGTGATTTTGGTGATTGCTGTTTTAACAAAATTATGGTTATTTATCTTTTACAACAAAATTGCAAAAACAATAGATTCTGCAGCAATCAAAGGAAATGCATATGACAGTATTTCAGATTCTATATCAACATTTGTTGTATTATTATCTGCGATTGTGGCTAAAATATTTGGAATATCTATTGATGGGTATGCTAGTATCTTAGTTGCTATATTTATCTTATTTACAGGATTTAAAGCCTTAAAAGAAACCATTGATTTATTACTAGGAATGAAACCAGACGTGGAATTTGTAGAAAAGCTAGAGGAATTTACGAAAAAATATGAAATGATATCAGGGATTCATGATATCATGGTACATGATTATGGACCAGGTAGAAAAATCGTATCTTTCCATGCAGAAGTTCCTGCAAACTGTGATATTTGTAAAGCACATGATGTGATAGACCAAATGGAACAAGATATTTATGAGGAATTTAATTGTATTACAACCATTCATATGGATCCAATTGTAACAGATGATGAAGAAATTAATGAAATGAGAAAGAAAACAGAAGAGATTGTAAAAGAAATTAATCCAGAATTTTCAATTCATGATTTTAGAATGACAGATGGTGGAGATAGAATCAATTTAATATTTGATTTAGTTGTTTCATCAGACAGTGATATGAGTCAAGAGGAATTAAAAACGATGGTTCAACAAAAAATACATAGTGTAAATGACAAGTATTATGCAGTACCTAAAATCGAAAATTCATATATATAAGAAGAGAAATAAAAGGGATTTATTTGGAAAATTATCTGAATAAAATCTCTTTTTTGCATTATAGAAAAGAAATCTATCCTATTGCAAAAAAGAGAAGAATACGATAGAATATAAGAAATTAAACCTTGTTGTATGCGAAAAAATCTATATGGGTCAAAATAAAAGTTATTTTTTCTATACAATAAGAAAAAGGATTGAGCAATATTGCTCGAATGGAGGTTATTATGAGAAAATTAGCAAATACTTTATGGGGAATTGTATTAGTGGTAATCGGTGTTATTCTTACCTTAAATGCTTTAGAAATTACAAACATTAATATATTTTTTGATGGATGGTGGACTTTATTAATTATTATTCCAAGTGCCATAGAATTAATTGCAAGAGAAAACAAATTTTGGAGTGCTGTGTGGTTAATTATTGGTGTTATATTATTACTAGCTTGCAGAGATATTTTAGATTTTGACTTGATTTGGAAATTGACCATTCCAGTATTATTAATTTTAATTGGAATTAATCTTATATTCAAAGATAAAATTGATAGAAAAATGGAAAAGAAAAATAAAGAATTGAAAGAAAAAGGACAAAATTTAGAAGAATATGGTGCAACTTTTGGTGAAATCAAAGCTGATTTTAATAATCAAGAATTTCACGGAGCAAATATAAATGCTATATTTGGAAGTGTTGATTTAGACTTAAGAAAAGCTATTATTAGCGAGGATAAATTAATAAAGACATGTGCCGTATTTGGTGGAATTGATATATTAGCACCAGAAAATGTAAATATAAAAGTAAAATCAATACCAATTTTTGGAGCAACTTCAAATAAAACAGGTAGAAAATATGATGAAAAATTACCAACCATTTATGTAGATAGTTTTTGCATGTTTGGAGGTGTAGATATTAAATGACAGGATTTCAAAAATTTATTAAATATGCTGCGATTGCATTCGGAATCTATCTTTCTATAACCATTGTATTAGTTCTTCTAGGAATTGCTAGAGGATTTGTAGGTGCTTCTAAAAATGACGAATTTAAAGACATAGTAAGAGATAGAGAAAAATATCAGACAGAAGATATTACAAGAACTTATGAAAATATAAAGAATTTAGAAGTGAATGTTGAAGAAACAGAATTAATTATAAGAAATGGCGATACCTTTAAAATTGAAGGAACCAATATACCAAATAAAATGGAAATAGAACAAGAAGGTAATCAATTAAACATTAGTGATGAAGAACTACCATCAGGTTTTTCTGATGAAAATATGGTGATGACAATTTATATTCCAGAAGATACAAAATTAGATACGATAGATTTAGAAATCAATTATGTATCAGCAGATATTCAAAAATTAAATACAGCAAATTTAAAATTAGATATCTATAACAATTATTGTGAAATTGATGAAATCATAGCAGATAATATGGAATTTAAAAATGAAGAAGGAAATATTGATATTTATGATGCAGAAATTGGAAGACTATTATTTGATTCTGAATCAGGAGTAGAAGATGTAAGTTTAGATATTACAGGAAATGCTGAAATTAATTTAGAATATTCCTATACAGATATGAATCTAATAGGAAAACAAGAAGATTATCAAATCAGTACAAGAAATAAATTTGGTAATATTTATATAGATAATGAAATAATAACATCTAATGCTGAAACATGGGGGAGTGGAAATACCAAAATTAATTTAGATAATGTTAATGCAAATATATTTATAAACTTTAGAGAAGCAACAAATGAAAGTAGTTTGTAAATTTTATGTGAAAAATATTGAATAAATTAACTAGTCATGTTAAAACTATACATGACTAGTTAGCTATTATAGAAAAGTCAGAGATTTTCCTATAATAGCAATCATTACACACAAATTTTACTTAAAGTAAAATTTGGCGCACGAACAACGGTCGTGGCATAAAAATGATCTAAAATGGTCAAATATAATCATCATGCCACTGTTGTTCTTTTATTATTTAAAGGAGAAAAACTATGTTAGAATTAAAAAATATTACAAAAGACTATGTTTCAGGGGATTCAACAGTTCAAGCATTAAAAGGGATTCGTATTGAGTTCCGAAAAAGTGAATTTGTATCTATCTTAGGGCAAAGTGGTTGTGGAAAAACAACTTTACTAAATATTATTGGAGGATTAGATAGATATACTTCAGGAGATTTGATAATTAATGGAAAATCAACTAAAAAATTTAAAGATAAGGATTGGGATGCTTACAGAAATTATTCTGTAGGATTTGTTTTTCAAAACTATAATTTAATTCCACATCAAACGATTCTTTCTAATGTAGAATTAGCACTTACCATATCAGGTGTATCTAGAGAAGAAAGAAAAGAAAGAGCAATCAAAGCATTAGGAGCTGTTGGATTAAAAGAACAAATTCATAAAAAGCCAAATCAGCTATCAGGTGGACAAATGCAAAGAGTGGCGATTGCAAGAGCATTGGTCAATAACCCAGATATCATTTTGGCAGATGAACCAACAGGTGCATTAGATACCAAAACTAGTGTGCAAATTATGGAAATTTTGAAAGAGATTTCAAAAGATAAATTAATTGTTATGGTTACCCATAACCCAGAATTGGCAGAGAAATATTCTACTAGAATTGTCAAGATTTTAGATGGTGTCATAACAGATGATTCGAAACCATTTACAGAAGAAGATAGAAAAAATGAGAAAGATGCGAAAGCGAAAGATGGTAGAACTTCTATGAAATTCTTTACAGCCTTAAGACTTAGTTTAAATAACTTAATGACCAAAAAAGGAAGAACGCTATTAACATCATTTGCAGGAAGTATAGGAATTATTGGTATAGCCTTAATTTTGTCAATCTCGAATGGTGTACAAAACTATATCAATCGAGTAGAGGAAGATACATTATCTTCTTATCCTGTTACCATTGATGAATCAACAGTAGATATATCTAGCATGATGGAGGGATTCATGGGAGAAGCAGAAGAAAATGCAGAAACCCATGAAGATGGTAAGATTTATTCTAGAGATATTATGAATGATATGATATCTACTTTATCAAGTAAAGTTTCAAGTAATAATTTAGAAGCATTAAAAAATTATATTGAAAATGAGAATAGCGCGATAAAAGACAATGCGAGTGCTATTAAATATAATTATAATTTAAACATTAATTTGTACAAAGAAGATACTTCTAATGGCGTGGTTCGTGTAAATCCAAGTACAGTAATGAATGCTCTAGGTATGGAAGAGATGTTGGATGCAAGAGAAAACTCTTCTGTAAGTTCTATGTTTGGTTCTAGTATGACAAGTATGTCTAATACAGATGTCTGGGAAGAAATGCTAGATAATGAAGAATTATTACATTCTCAATATGATTTAGTAGCAGGAAACTGGCCTAAAAATTATAATGAAGTAGTTTTAATTGTGAATGAAAATAACGAAATTAGTGATTATACTTTATATGCTTTAGGACTAAAAGACCAAAAGGAATTAGAAGAAAGATGGAATAAAGTTCAAAATGGAGAAGAAGTAGAAGAATCAGAATCAACATCATATACGTATGAGGAATTATTAAATTTATCTTTTAAATTAGTGTTAAATTCGGATTATTATGAAAAAGAAAATGGATTATGGGTTGATAAAAGCGAAGATGAAGCATATATGAAGGAATTGCTTAACAATTGTGAAAATATGAATGTTGTTGGAATTATCAAACAAAATGAACAAAGTGTAGCAACAGGAATGAGTGGTGGAATTGGATATACAAAAGACTTAAAAGAATATGTTATCAATAAAACCAATGAAGCAGAAATTGTAAAAGAACAAAAAAATAATCCAGATATTAATGTATTTACAGGATTAGCATTTCCAGATGAAGACTCTAAAACATTTGATTATAGTCAACTAAGTGATGAGCAAAGAGCACAATTGGCAATGTTAAGTACTGAAGAATTAGCTGAAATTATGGAAACATACAGTAATAATGCGAATGCTAGTTATGATGGAAATTTAGAATTATTAGGTGCTGTTGATCTTAACAAACCATCATCAATTCATATTTACCCCAAAGACTTTGATGCAAAAGATGTCATAACCCAAGAAATCGATAACTATAATCAAAAACAAAGAGATGAAGGAAAAGAAGAAAATGTCATCAATTATACAGATATGATAGGAATTATGATGAGCTCTGTTAGTCAAATCATTGATACAATTAGTTATGTATTAATTGCATTTGTTGCTATTTCATTAGTTGTTTCATCTATCATGATAGGAATTATCACATATATATCTGTATTAGAAAGAACAAAAGAAATTGGAATTTTAAGGGCAATTGGAGCCTCTAAAAAAGATATATCAAGAGTATTTAATGCAGAAACCTTTATTGTAGGATTAATTGCAGGATTGTTAGGAATAGGTGTAACCATATTACTCAATATACCAATTACAAAAATCATTTATGCTGTAACAGGTGTTAGTGTTACTGTATCACTTCCAGTAGTTGGTGGCATTATTCTTGTGTTAATTAGTATGATACTAACGATTATTGCAGGTCTAATTCCAGCAAAAATGGCAAGCAAAAAAGATCCAGTAGAAGCCTTAAGAACAGAATAATAAATAAAGTTGCCAAAGGGGACGTGCCATTTTGGCAACTTTTTAGCTTTTAAGGTATCAAGTTATTATTGATATTTAACAAAGGTTGCCAAAATGGCACGTCCCCTTTGGCAACTTTACGAATTTAAAAAAATATGCTAAAATTATGTAGATTAATCAAAAAGAAAGAAGGAAATAAAGTTTTGAGTATTCGAGTATTAGCAATCATAAATCCAACATCTGGAAAAGGAAATATCAAAAATTATATAAAAGAAATTAGAAAAAACTTAGAAGAGCAAAATATGCAAGTCAATATTCAACTTACCAAAAAAGAATATAATGCAAAAAATATTGTAATAGATTATATAGAAGAAGCTGATTTAATATTGGTTTGTGGAGGAGATGGCACATTTAACGAAACAGTTTCTGCACTAATGGAATTAAATATAAAAGATGTTAGTGTTGCATACATCCCTATGGGAACAACAAATGACTTGGCAAGAAGTTTGGATATGCCGATAAAAGATATTTCAATTACTAAGAAATTGTTAGAGTCAAAAGCAAAAATATTAGATGTGGGAAGATTTAATCAGGGGAAATATTTTTGCTATGTAGCAGCTTTTGGAGTGATTACAGATGTAGCTTATAAAACTTCACAAAAAGTGAAAAATAAATATGGTAGATTAGCCTATTATATGAAAGCTATGAAAGAACTGATTCATATTCCTACATATAAAGTGAAAATACAATATGATGAAGAAGAATTAGAAGGAGAATTTATCTATGGAGGGATTAGCAATTCTGAATCAATAGCTGGGTTTAAATGGTTTAATCGAGAAGATATCGATTTAGCAGATGGGAAATTTGAGGCTATTTTTATTAGAAAACCAAAAAAAATATCAGGATATTTTCGTTTGTTAAGTGATTTTAGACATAAAGATTATATGGTAAATCGAGATTTTGTCTATTTTAAAGCCAATAAAATGACAATTACAACTGAAGAAAATGTAGATTGGACAATTGATGGAGAATTTGCAGGAAATATGAATGTTGTCAATATTGAAAATTGCAACAAGGCAATAGAATTAGCTATTTGTGAGAAAGGGAACGAATAGATGAATATACATGCATTACTAAATGAGATGGTAGAACATATTGAATAAAATACAAAAAAATTGACTTATTTCGTATAGAAAAAGTCAGTTTTTTTATTTTTGAAATTGATATAATAATATTGGTGATGATAAAATGAAATATTTAACAGAAGTTTTTCTAACCCAAGAAAATATAGAAGA
This sequence comes from uncultured Eubacteriales bacterium, assembly GCA_949288175.1. Lineage (GTDB taxonomy): Bacteria > Bacillota > Clostridia > TANB77 > CAG-508 > CAG-269. The sequence goes on from CASEIV010000002.1 coordinate 115,511, forward strand.
AAATGTTTGGTCTAAATTTTTATATGCTGTATCAAAATTAAATGGGATTTTTAGAAAATGGAAGATGTATGTATATATAGAAAATAATACAATTCGATATTTTATACAATCTTCTAGAAAATTACCATCCATCATACAAGACTTTAGTGAATTTATATTAAAAAAAGTAGAGGAAGAAGAAGAAAATCTTTTTGAAGAAAAATCAGTAACAAAGAGATGGTATTTGGTAACCAATAAAGAAAAAAGTGGACTGGATATCTATGATAAAGTAGAAGTAAAAAAAGGTAAAAAATTAAAATTTCTAGAAATTGATATTTTACCAATAACAAAAAGTTATTATCGATTTAGAACATATTTATTTTTTGAAAGTCAATATGGATATCTCATAAAACGAAGAGCAGTATTTAGTGTACCATATCAATTATTAACAATTGATTTTTCTAAATATAATCGTTTCTTTTATAGAAAAGATGCTACAAAATTTCTAGATATACAAAAAACCATGCATATCTTAAAAGATAGTAAAGAAGATGCATTTTTAAGAGTAAATACATTCCCATATCTAATAGAAGATTATTATTTACACTTGAATCAATATGATTTTGATAAACATTCTATCATTGTAGGGGCAAGTGGAACGGGAAAATCAAAATTGATTAGTACCATGGTTGCCAATTTATCAAGAAATGAAGAGTATAGGAGAAAATATAAGGTTGTGGTAATAGATCCTCATGCGGAAATTAAAAACGATATTGGAGGAATTGAAAATACAAAAGTATTGGATTTTGAAAAAGTAAAAAATAGTTTTAATTTGTTTATGAGAGCATCAAATGATTTAATTGTTACAACAGAACTAATTTTATCACTATTTCAAACATTAATGGCAGATCAATATAATTCCAAATTGGAAAGAGTATTAAGACATAGTATTTATTTATTAACTAAATTAAATAAAATGGATTTTGTAAATTTAAAGAAATTATTAACAGAAGTTGAATATAAAAATGAATTATTAAAAGCAGATGGCTTATTAGAAAGTACAGTTGATTTCTTTTCAGTAGATTTCAATAAATTAAAAACAGAATCTTATCAAGAAGCCTTTTCACCTATATTATCTTTTATTGATGAAATGGAATTATTACCAGGATTAAAAAGTAAAGGAACAGAAAGAGATTTAAAAGATATTTTAGAAGAAAATTTCTTAACCATTGTATCTTTAAATCAAAGCAAATTAGGAATGAAAACAACAAAAACAATTGCAGGATTTACTATGCAACAAATCTTACAATTAATCCAAAATTATACATATGATGAACATATTATCTTTGTTATTGATGAGGTTGCATTATTGGAAAACCCAATATTGAGTCGATTTTTAGCAGAAAGTAGAAAATACAACTTATCATTAATATTAGCACAACAATATTTTAATCAAATTAGTGAACCTCTTCAAAAAGCAATCTTTTCCAATATGATTAATTATTACATATTTAGAGTATCAAGAGAAGATGCCAGAATTTTGGATGGAAATGTAAGAATGGATGTTGCTGTAAAAAATACATTTATTACAAGAATGAAGATTCTAACAGAATTAAGAAATCGAGAATGTATAGTTAGAATTGGAAGCCAAGGAAAGGTATATCCTGCTTTTCAAGCAAGAACATTAGATTTTACACCAATGCCCCAAAGAGTATTAAATCAGATATTAACAACAGAATTTGACTTTGAAGGTGAGAAGGAGGGAAATATACTAGAAAAGAATGAAAAGAAAAAGGAAAAAGAAAGTATCTTTTCGATTGATGACAATATTAGTTTAAAAGACATTATGACATCTCAATCTGCTTCAAGAAATCTGGCTTCAAGAGAACGTTTCTCTACGAATTTTATATAAGTATATTTTTAGTTCTCGAAAAAAGATAAAGATTTCTACACGCGAAAAATTGTATGCGATTTTTCTGTGTAATGTTATTGTTGTTGAATAAGAAATAAATTTTCTTATTCAAAGGAAAAAAGGAGGGAATAGTTTGGATACGAAAGAAGCAACGGAAGTTGTCAATAAAACATTTATGGCGATATTTGGACAAACTAGTCCATATACATTAGAAGAGGTATTATCTGAATTTGCTTTTGATATCAGATTACCTCAAAGGGTAATAGATAGTGTAACAGGAGAAGAAACTTGGGCATCTGCAGTAAGTTCTGCAAAATATATTACACAAGAAAATATGAGAAAATATGATGAAAAAAGGGGGTGGATGATACCTAAGCGAAATGTAAAAAATCTAAAAGAAATTTTAGAAATTTGGAAAATAACCAATTATACAACAACTCAAAGGATATATGATTGTATCAATGTATCACAAAGTGATCCCATGTATACTTCAGAAAATGTATTTCGTTCTACAGATTGTAGAAAATGTAAAAATGTCATATTTTCAGATGGGTGTGCAGAAAGTGAAAATATTATAGCCTGTCAAAGAAGTGGAACTTGCAGTTTTGCATTAAGGATTGCAGATTCATCTGATTGTACAAATAGCTATAATGTGATTTGTTCTAGCAAGATTAGTAATTCTTATTTCATACAAGATTGTAATAATCTATATGAATGTATTTTCTGTTCACATATAGCAAATAAAAGATATTGTATTGCTAATATGCAATTTGAAAAAGAGGAATATGCTGTCATAAAAAAGGCGATTGTAAAATGGATTTTGACGAAGAAATAAACAAAACAACCAGCCGGGTGAGTTTCGCCCAGTTGGTTGCTTTTTATATGTTTTCATCCCATTATCACAAATGATTTATTAAGACATTATCACAAATGAATCAGATTGTAAAAAATAGATTGAAGATTTACTTGAATATTAAAAGATATTGATATATACTTTAAGAAAACAAGGTTTCAATTGTATATGTTATTGTTTCCTATATATTTATATCTATAAGTGGATATATTAATCAATTAGATTTATCAGAAAATCTAGTTCCGATTAAGAACGCATTGGCAGTATTCTTTCTATTTCTACCTATTATTTTGTGTGTGATTAATTATATTGTAATGTTTACAATTGGTAAAAAAGTAAGTCAAAACATATTGTTGAATTGTGCTGTATTAGTAAAATATGGTCTAATACCATTATATATTCTAGGGACAGTTTTAATTTTAGTACTTTTACTTTTTTCTTTTACACCAGTACCATTTATGATATTTGTTGGTCCATATATGGCTTTGGTTTTAAGTGTGATTGGTTGGCTAATTTTGATTGGTTCAGCACCATTTTCTATTGCCTATATAATGAAATCTTATAAAGAGGGAATACATGGAAAGGCACTATCAATTATAACTGGTATTTTACAGTTCTTTTTAGTTTTTGATGTTATTTCTATTATGATTTTAACTTTAAAAGAAAAACGATGGAAAAAACTAACATTTACAATTTTAGCATTGTTATTTACTTTGTTTTTAGCTTGCATAATAGGATTTGTTACACTGATTTTTGCTATATTTTAATTAAATAAAACTAACATGTGATTTTGAGAATCACGTTATTTCTTTTCATGATTTTCCTGTCAGAGGAGAGGTTCATTCGGCTCGTGAAGAAGAACTGAGCAACCTAGGGGCGGTGGGATTACCCTGTACATAACATTGCTCTGCGTAGTGTCTAATCCGTACAAAAACTAGAACAGATAGTCTAGGTGTTTTCCTCGCCTGGCTATTTGCTTTTACACTGCTTATGGTTTTCATCCCATTGACAAAATAACAAAAAAATGTAATAATTATGCAATATAAAAGAGAAAAATAGAAAGAAAAGAGGAAATAAAATGAGTAAATATTATTTTACATCAGAAAGTGTGACAGAAGGGCATCCAGACAAATTATGTGACACAATTTCGGATTGTATATTAGATGAATATTTAAAACAAGACAAATCTGCAAGAGTAGCAGTAGAAACCTTTGCTTCAGGCAATAGAATTACCATTGCAGGACAAGTAACTGCTAAAGGCGAAGTAGATATTGAAAAATTGGTAAGAGAAAAAATAAAAGAAATCGGATATGACAATGAAAATATTGATATGGATTATAGAACATGCAAAATCGATATTAATATGACAAGACAAAGTCCAGATATAGCATTAGGTGTGGATGTTGGAGGAGCTGGAGACCAAGGCATTATGTTTGGGTTTGCTTGTGATGAAACACCAGAATACATGCCATATGCCATTTCTATGGCACATAAATTATCTAAAAGATTAACAGAAGTCAGAAGAAATAAAGAAATTAAGTATTTAAGACCAGATGGAAAAACACAAGTAACAGTTGAATATGAAAATGATAGACCAAAAAGAATTGAAACCATATTGGTTTCTACACAACATGATGAAGAAATCAGCCAAGAAAAATTAAAAAAGGATGTTATTGAAAAAGTCATAAAACCAGTGATTCCAGAAAATATGATAGATAAAGATACAAAAATCTATATTAATCCAACTGGAAAGTTTGTTATTGGAGGACCTTTAGGAGACACAGGACTTACTGGTAGAAAAATTATTGTAGATACATATGGTGGATATGCAAGACATGGTGGAGGAGCATTTTCTGGAAAAGATGCAAGCAAAGTAGATAGGTCTGCAACATATATGTTAAGACATATTGCTAAAAATATTGTTGCGAATGGATATGCCAAAAAATGTGAAATACAAGTTTCTTATGCAATAGGTATGAAAGAACCATTATCTATTCATGTAAATACATTTGGAACAGGTATTATATCAGAAGAAGCTTTAATCACAAAAATTAAAGAAAAATTTGATTTGACACCAGACGGTATTATCAACTACTTAGAATTAGATAAACCAATTTATTCGTTAACAACGAATTATGGACATTTCGGAAAAGAAAACCTAACATGGGAAAGAATAATAAAATTATAATTAGAGAATGAGAAAAAGTGGGGAATACAAATGCTAAAACGAATTATAGAAAAAAATTACAAATGGATTATCACTTTCCTTTGTCTAATTATTGTCTTGATGATGTTAGAAGATATTTTTGAAAATGAGCAACTAACATTAGATATGGTTGTATATAGACTAGTTATTTTAAATCTAAGGTCAGAACCAGTAACTGCTATTATGAAGGTAATAACCAATCTATCTTCTGCATATGTATTAATAGCGACAACCATAGGAATATTGCTTTTCGTAAAAAATAAAAAAGTAGGTTTATGTGTTGCTAGTAATTTGGTTATTACAACTTTACTAAATCAATTATTAAAATACATTATCCAAAGACCAAGACCAGATGGATATAGATTAATTGCAGAAAGCGGATATAGTTTTCCGTCAGGGCATTCTATGGTTAGCATGGCTTTTTATGGGTTAATTATTTATTTAATATGGAAAATGGTAAAAAACAAAAAAATAAAATACATCAGTTGCGGAATATTAGGACTTTTAATACCAATGATTGGATTTAGTAGAATTTATCTAGGAGTACATTATGCAAGTGATGTCATTGGTGGATTTGCGATATCTATCGTATATTTATTGTTATTTACGAATATTGCAAGATCTGTATTACAATTAGAAAAGGAAAAAAAGAATACAATGAAGAATAAAAGAAAAATGGTAGAATTAAGAAAAAAAAGAAAGAAACTAAGAAATAGTTTCAAATATGCTTTTGAGGGAATTGCAGAGGCATGGAAAACAGAGCAAAATTTAAAAATACATTTTGCCATTATGGCATTGGTAATTATTGCAGGATTTATGTTTAAAATATCAACCATGGAATGGATTGTATGTTTACTATTATTTGCAATTGTGATTTCATTAGAATTGATTAATACAGCTATTGAAACAACAGTGGATATTGCCATGCCAGATATTAATGAAAAAGCAAAATATGCAAAAGATATTGCTGCAGGTGCAGTGCTATTTTCTGCAATGATTTCTGTAATTATTGGATTAATTATATTTTTACCTAAAATATTTGGATAAAGTTAGATATTAAAAAAATTTGAAGTCGTAGTTAAAACGGCTTCTTTTTCATATGATTATGAAAATTTAAAAAAAGACTTGTGCTTTACTTTGTTTATATTATATAATGGTTGAGGTAAAGGAGGCAATAAAAATGTCATTTATTGAAGAAATCAAACAAAGAGCAAAACAAGAAATGAAAACCATTATCCTTCCAGAGGCAGAAGATATAAGAGTATTACAAGCAACTGAAAAGGTAATGAAAGAGAAATACGCAAATATCATTTTAATAGGAAATGAAGAAAATATTTTAGAAAAGGCAAAAACAAATGAGGTAAATATTGAAGGTGCCAAAATTGTAGACCCACAAAAATCAGAAGATTATGATAAATATACAAATCTTTTGTATGAATTAAGAAAACACAAAGGAATGACAATAGAAAAAGCAAAAGAATTGGTTTTAGACCCAGTATATTATGGAATGTTGATGGTAAAAGATAATAAAGCAGATGGATTAGTTTCAGGAGCAGCACATTCTACATCAGATACATTAAGACCAGCTTTACAAATTTTAAAAACAGCACCAGATACCCAATTAGTTTCTGCCTTTTTTGTTATGGTAGTACCTGATTGTGAATATGGTGAAAATGGTGTATTTATATTTGGAGATAGTGGATTAAATGAAAATCCTAATCCAGAGCAATTATCAGAAATTGCTATTTCATCTAGTAAAAGTTTTAAACAACTAGTAGGAAAAGAGGCAAAAGTAGCAATGCTTTCATATTCTACTTGTGGAAGTGCGCATTCAGAGTTAACTGAAAAAGTGATTGAAGCAACAAAATTGGTAAAAGAGAAACAAAAAGACTTATTAGTAGATGGAGAATTGCAATTAGATGCAGCGATTATCCCTGAAATTGCAAAATCAAAAGCACCAAATAGTCCATTAAAAGGAAATGCAAATGTATTAATTTTCCCTAATTTAGATGCAGGAAATATTGGATACAAATTGGTACAAAGATTAGCAAAAGCAGAAGCATATGGACCATTATGCCAAGGTATTGCAAAACCAGTAAATGATTTATCAAGAGGTTGCAATAGTGATGATATAGCAGGAGTTGTTGCGATAACAGCAGTGCAAGCACAATAAGGAAAGTGTGCGTTAACAAAATCAAATATAAGGAGTTTTTATGAAAATATTAGTGTTAAATTCAGGAAGTTCATCCTTAAAATATCAAGTCATTGATATGGAAACCCAAAACTTTTTAGCAAAAGGATATTTCGAAAGAATTGGTCAAACAGATTCATTTTTGACACATAAAGTAAAGGGAGAAGTGCATAAATTCGAACATTATGCGAAAAACCATGATAAAGCAATTTCATTTGTACTAAGTAGACTTACAAATCCACATTATGGTGTTATTAAAAACTTAGAAGAATTAGGTGGTATTGGACATAGAGTAGTTCATGGTGGAGAAAAATTTGCCAATCCAGTAGTAATAACAGATGAAGTGATAAAAGGAATAGAAGAATGCGTGGATTTAGCACCATTACATAATCCAGCAGCAATCCTAGGAATTAAAGCTTGTAAAAAATTAGCACCGAATATCAAAATGGTAGCTGTATTTGACACAGCTTTTCATCAAACATTGGAAAAGAAAAGATATATCTATCCAATACCATATGAATATTATGAAAAGTATGGAGTTAGAAAATATGGATTCCATGGAACTTCTCATCAGTTTGTTGCCAATAGAGCAGCAGAATTGGTAGGAAAAGATATCAAAGAATTAAAAATCATAAATTGCCATTTAGGGCAAGGTGCAAGTGTGTGTGCTATCCAAAATGGAAAGTCAGTAGAAACTAGTATGGGATTAACACCACTTGGAGGAATCTCTATGGGAACCAGAAGTGGAGATTTGGACCCATCAGTGGTTACATATATTATGAAAAAAGAAAATCTAGAACCAGATGAAATGGAAAAAATATTAAATAAACAATCAGGTGCTTATGGAATATCTGGTGTATCGGTTGATTTTAGAGATATAGAAGCAGAAGCAGCGGCAGAAGATGCAAGGTCAATATTAGCACTTGACAATTTCCATTACTTAGCTGCTAGCTATGTTGCTAAATGTGCAGTAGCCATGAATGGATTTGATATATTAACCTTTACAGCAGGTGTAGGAGAAAAGGGGCAAGATTCAAGAGAGGCTATTTGTGATTATTTAGAAGTATTTGGTGTCAAAATAGATAAAGAATATAATCAAAAAATAAAAGGAATCGAGGCAGAAATTACAGGAAAAGATGCAAAGGTTAGAACCTTTGTTATTCCAACAAATGAAGAATTGATGATAGCTAGAGAAACTATGGAACGATAGGGACGTGCCAAATCGTTCCACTAATAGAAATTCTCTATACAATAAAAAGTAAAATATAAAATTATTTATTATATTAATAAAAAAAGTAGGAACTAACTGGTACGGGACAAATCGACCAATTTATGGAACGATTTGGCACGTCCCTATCGTTCCATAAAAAGGAGGAAAAAATGAAAGTTTTAGTTTTAAATTGTGGTAGTTCATCACTAAAGTATCAATTAATTAATATGGAAACAGAAGAAGTATTAGCTTCTGGAAAGTATGAAAGAATTGGAGAAGAAGAAGCATTTATTACACATAAGGTAAATGGACAAAAAATCGAAATCAAAAAACCAGCATATAATCATAAAGAAGCAATTGAATTTACATTGGAACAATTTACAAATCCAGAATATAAAGTGATTGATTCTTTAGATGAGATTAGTGCTGTAGGACATAGAATTGTTCACGGTGGAGAGAAAATAACAGAATCTGTACTTATTACAGATGAGGTTATCAAAACAATAGAGGAATGTACAGATTTAGCACCATTACATAATCCAGCATGTATGTTAGGAATTGAAGCATGTAGAGAAGTTATGCCAAATAAGCCAATGGTAGGTGTATTTGACACAGCATTCCATTCATCAATTCCAAAAGATAAATTTATATATCCAATTCCTTATGAGTATTATGAAAAATATGGTGTTAGAAAATATGGATTCCATGGAACTTCTCATATGTATGTATCTCAAAGACTTGGAGAGATAGAAAATAAATCTCTTGAAGGAACAAAAATTGTAACATGTCATTTAGGTCAAGGGGCTAGTATATGTGCTGTAAAAGATGGTAAATCAATGGATACGAGTATGGGATTAACACCACTTGCAGGATTACCTATGGTAACAAGAAGTGGAGATTTAGATCCATCAGTAGTTACTTTTATCATGAAAAAAGAAAATCTAGATGCACAAACAATGGAAGATATCTTAAATAAAAAATCTGGATTAGCAAGTATATCAGGAATGGCACCAGATTTTAGAGTAATAGAAGATGAATCAAACAAAGGAACAGAAAGAGCAAAAATGGCAATTGAACAATTCAATTATTCTATTGCAAGCTTTATTGCAAAATATGCTGTTGCTATGAAAGGTATTGACTACATCATCTTTACAGGTGGTATTGGAGAAAATCAAATTAACATCAGAAAAGGTATTTGCGAAAAGCTAGAATTTATGGGTGTAAAATTAGACTTAGATGAAAACAACATGAGAGGAGAAGAAAAAGTGATTTCAACACCTGATTCAAAAGTTAAAGTATATGTAATACCTACAAATGAAGAATTAATGATTGCTAAAGAAACCAAAAGACTTGTTGAAAGTAAATAGCGAAATAAAAGTAGAGAAAGAACGCATATTTTTAATATGTGTTCTTCTGATACATAATAAAGGCATAAAACTTATGGTTACATAACATAAAAAACGAAAAATGGTTTACATCACGATAAAAATGTGATATACTAGTAATATCAATTTTTAGGAGGACAAAGGTATGAAAAAACGGTTTGATGTGGAAAAAATAATGGAGAAAATCTCCATTATAGCGACTATTTTGATGGGAATGGTTTCGCTTTATCGTGGGTGTATAGAGATAAAGCGAAATGCAAAGAAACTTGTAAACCGTGATGATAGTGCAGGGAGCTAATCTCCCTCGCTATTTTAATATTTTAATAGATGGAGGAGTTAATATGGCAAAAATTTTAGAAGATATTTCAAGAACATTTAATGAATTTTTATTATTACCAAACTTAACAGATGAAAGATGTATACCAAACAAGGTGTCTTTAAAAACACCACTTGTAAAATACAAAAAGGGAGAAGAACCAAAATATTATGCTAATATTCCAATGGTATCTGCGATTATGCAATCTGTATCAGGAGTAGATATGGGAATTGCCTTAGCAAGAGAAGGTGGCGTTGCATTTATTTATGGTTCACAAAGTATTGAATCACAAGCAGAAATGGTAAGACAAGTAAAAAAACACAAAGCAGGATTTATTGTTAGTGACTCAAATGTAAAATCTGGAACACCTTTAAAAGATGTTATTGACTTAGTTATTAAAACAGGACATTCAACAGTTATGATTACAGAAGATGGAACAGCAAAAGGAAAATTTATCGGATTAGTAACAGATAAAGACTATCGTGTATCAAGAGATGATTTGGAAGCTCCAATTGATAACTTCATGACACCAAAGGAAAAAGCAGTATGGGCACATGAAGGAATTTCTTTATCAGAAGCAAATGATTTAATATGGGAAAAGAAAATTGCATGTTTGCCAATATTAACGAAAGAAGGAAACTTAAAATATTTAGTATTTAGAAAAGATTATGAAGAAAGAAAAAATAATCCAGATTCTTTATTAGATGAGGATAAAAGATATATTGTAGGTGCAGGTATTAATACAAGAGACCATGAAGAAAGAATACCAGCATTAGTGGATGCAGGAGTAGATTTAATTTGTATGGACTCTTCAGATGGATATTCTGTATGGCAAAAAAATACAATTGATTTTGTAAGAGCAAAATATGGAGATTCTGTTAAAATCGGTGCAGGAAATGTTGTAGATGCAGAAGGATTTAGATATTTAGCAGAAGCAGGAGCAGACTTCATTAAAGTAGGTGTAGGTGGAGGATCTATTTGTATCACACGTGAAACCAAAGGTATTGGACGTGGACAAGCCTCAGCTTTAATTGATGTTGTTGCAGAAAGAGATAAATATTTTGAAGAAACAGGAATTTATATCCCAGTTTGTTCAGATGGTGGAATTGTACATGATCATCACATTACCATTGCTTTAGCATTAGGAGCAGATTTTGTTATGATGGGAAGATATTTTGCTAGATTTGATGAAAGTCCAACAAGAGTTGTTAAAAAAGGAAATGGTTATGTAAAAGAATATTGGGGAGAAGGTTCTAATAGAGCAAGAAACTGGCAAAGATATGATATGGGAGGAGATGCAAAACTTTCATTTGAAGAAGGTGTTGACTCATATATCCCATATGCGGGAAAATTAAAAGATAATCTAGCTGTTACTTGTGCAAAAATCAAATCAACGATGTGTAACTGCGGAAGTGTTACTATTCCTGAGTTACATGAAAAAGCAAGATTAACATTAGTATCTGATGTTAGTATTTCAGAAGGTAGTGCACATGATGTTATCTTAAAAGAAATTGATAATCAATATAAATAGGAAAAATAAGACATATGAAACCTTGGTTTTTGTATGTCTTATTTTTATTGCTAAGAACTTTATAAAACTGTTTATTGGTCAGGAAAAAGGTTGCAAAAAAAACAATATAATGATAAGATAATGAAGAAAATAATGTCTAAATAGAGGAGAATTTTAATGAAAAAACTTTTTTTTGCAACACATAACTTAGACTTAGGTGGAATAGAAACAGCACTTGTTACATTAGTAAATGATTTATCAGAAAAAGGTTATGATATAACGATTGCATTAGAAAAAAGAGAAGGTGTGTTTTTAGACAGATTAAGTAACAAAATAAAAGTTGTAGAGTATAACACAAATAATAATAAAAGCGTTATTTTAAGAAAGATATGTAATTTATTGAATAGAATAAAATTTATCATAAAATATAGAAATAAATTTGATTTTTCAGCAAGTTTTGCTACATATTCCTTGGCAAGTAGTTTTATGGCAAGAACAGCATCTCAAAATTCAGCATTATGGTGTCATGCAGATTATTTAACTTTATACCAAGGAAACAAAGAAGAAGTAAAATCTTTTTTTAAAAATGTAAATTGTGAAAAATTTAACCATATTGTATTTGTGTCAAAAGAAGGTGCGAATAGTTTTATAGAGGTTTTTCCAGAACTAAAAGATAAAGTGATGACTTGTAATAATCTAATAAATGGAAAAGAGATTATAGAAAAATCAAAAGAATCGATTATAGAGAAAAACATACAAGAATTAAAAAAAGAAAAGAGTCCTATTTTTCTAAATGTAGGAAGACATGATGAAAGACAAAAAAAGTTAACAAGAATTATAGAAGCTTCTAAAAAACTAAAAGAAGAAAATTTAAAATTTAAAGTTATATTTATTGGAGATGGACAAGACACGAAATTGTATCAAGAAAAAGTAAAAGAATATAACTTAGAAGAAACAATCCTATTTTTAGGTAGAAAAGAAAATCCATATCCATATTTTGCAATGAGTGATTGTATTATTTTATCTTCAGAATATGAAGGATATCCAGTTGTATATTTAGAAAGTTTTGTATTACATAAACCAATTATAACGACAAAAATATCTGATTATGAACAAGTAGAAGATGGAAGAGGAATGGTCGTAGAGAAAGATACACAAGCTATATATATGGCAATGAAAGAATTTATACAAAATGGATATGAAGTAAAAAATCCATTTGATTATGAAACATATAATAAAAATATAATAAAAACATTAGAAACAATATTTTAAAAAGAAAGATGGCGAGAATATTGAAAAAGTTAAGTGTCATTATTCCCGTATATAATGCGGAAAAAACATTAAAAAAATGTATGGAATCAGTTTTAAAACAAAAAGATGAAGATTTAGAAATTGTATTAATCAATGATGGAAGTACAGATGCATCTGATAAAATGATACAAGAATACAAAGAAAAAAATCCAAAAACCATTTCTTATTACAAAAAGAAAAATACAGGGGTTGCCGATACAAGAAATTATGGAATTAAAAAAGCAAAAGGAAAATATATCTTGTTTTTGGATGCAGATGATTATTTAGATATCCATTTATATGGATTAGTAAAACAATATATGGAAAAAGATATGGATCTAATTAAATTTAAATTGCAAAGAGAAGATGAAAAAGGAAATGTTATAGAAACAGTTAATGGACCTGTATTTGAAAATAAAACAGGAGAAGAAGGATTTGAGGAATTATATGCTACAGATGTTTTACTAGATTCTCCTTGTGTATATGTGATAAAAAAAGAGATATTTACAAAGAACAAATTAGAGTTTAAAGTCGGAACAGAACATGAGGATTTTGGGTTAATGCCATTTGTGATTGTACTTGCCAAAACAATGATTTCCATTAACTTTTATGGATATCACTATGTACAAGTAAAAGGAAGCATCACAAGAAATGATAGCTATGAAAAAACAAAGAAAAAAGCAAATGATGCTCTAAAACAATATGATGAAGCTCTGTTAAAAATCGATAAATACAAATTAAATCAAAAAACAGCTGAAATATTAAAAATTTATTATACAAACGCCATTTTATTAAAAATAGAAACTTTAGAGAAAAAAGACCAAAAGCAATATATAAAAGAAATTAAAAAAAGAAAAATGACAAAAAATATTAAGGCGAAAGATATAAGACAGCTACTAAGAAAAATAATTTTAAACGTAAATATAAAATGGTATTTAAGTTTAAGAAGAAAGGTTAAATCATGATAAAGGTTAGTATCATTGTTCCATTTTATAATGTAGAAAACTATATAGAAAAATGTTTGCAGTCTCTAGTAAATCAAACCTTAGAAGATATTGAGATTTTGCTTGTCAATGATGGAAGCCAAGATGGAACAGAGGTAATTGCAAAACAATTTGTAGAGAAATATCCAAATAAAATCATATATTTGGAAAAAGAAAATGGTGGGTTATCAGATGCTAGAAATTATGCGATTCCACATGCTAAGGGAGAATATATTGCCTTTTTAGATTCTGATGACTATGTTGAAACCAATATGTATGAAGAAATGTACAATAAAGCAAAAGAAGAAAATTTAGATTATGTGGAATGTGATTTCTTATGGGAATATCCAGATAAGACTTTAGAGAGCAAAGGAAAACAGTATAATAATAAAAAAGAAATGTTTATCCATACAAGAGTGGTTGCATGGAATAAATTAATTAAAAGAGAAATTGTACAAAGTAACCATTTAGAATTTCCAAAAGGATATCGATACGAAGATGTGGAGTTTTTCTATAAACTATTACCATTGATACGTAATTATGGGATTGTTCAAAAACCATTTATTCATTATGTGCAAAGAGAAGATTCTATTTCAAATGTACAAAATACAAGAACAAAAGAGATTATTGATATTTTAGGACATGTGATTACATATTACAAAACAAAGAACTTGTTTGATGAATATAAAGAAGAAATAGAATATACCTATGCAAGATATATCTTATGTAGTTCAATGCTTAGAATGGTGATGATTGAAGATAAAAAGGAAAGAAAAGAAATCATCAATTTTGCATGGAAATCATTAAACACACAATTTGCCAATTGGAAGAAAAATACCTATTTAAAAGAAAAAGGATTAAAAAACTTGTATATGAGAAGTGTGAACAATCTTACATTGAAAGTGTATACAAGTTTAGCAAGGGTTAAATATGTAAGAGATAAATTGCAAGAAAAATTTGTTTAAAGATTGAAAAATAATTAGAATTTTATCTGTGTCAAATTTAATTCTTTTCCAATCAGATTTGTATTTTAAGAAAGGAATACATGAAAATATGAAAAAGATACTATTTGGAATAACGAGTTTAACGATTCGGTGGAGCAGAAAGAGTGCTAGTGGACATGGTAAATCAATTAAGCGACAAATTTGATATTACTATATTTACGATTTATGGAAAAGGTGAGTTGGAAAAAAGTTTAAATAACAAAATAAAAGTTAAAAGAATATTTGATAAACCATACAAAGAATTTAGCAAGTTTGAAAAAATAGGCGTACCTTTAAAAATTTTATGTTTCCAAAAGAAATATTATAAAAAATATATACAAGGTAACCATGATACAGAAATTGCTTTTTTGGAAGGGCCAATTACAAGACTATTTAGTACGAAAAACAAAAATACAAAGAAAATTGCTTGGATTCATAATGATATTTCAAAAGTGTATGGAAATGGCTTAAAACCAAAAATAAAGTTGATGATTGATAGAAGAATCTATAATCAATATCAAAAATTGATATTTGTCAGCAAAGATAATAAAGAAGTGTTTGATATACGATATCCAAATATGAAACCAACAGAAGAGGTTATTTATAATTATATAGATGCACAAAAAGTCATAGAAAAAGCAGACGAAAAAATAGATTTTTCATTTGACAACAAACAAATGAATTTCTTGACAGTTGCTAGATTGGTAGAACAAAAGGGAATTGATAGATTAATTCGTATTCACAGAGAATTAATTGCTAACCAATATATGAATAAATTTTACATTATTGGAGATGGACCAGAAAGAAAAAAATTGGAAAAACTAATAGAAGATGAACATTTACAAGAAACATTTTTCTTATTAGGTGCAAAGGAAAATCCATATCCATATATGAAACAAGCAGATATGTTTTGTTTACTTTCTAAATTTGAAGGATATGGTATGGTTTTAGAGGAAGCGAAGATTTTAAATAAACCAATCATCATTACGAATACAGCAGCAAGAGAGGCTGTGGAAAATTATAAAAATGCAGTGATTGTAGAAAATGACGAACATGAAATTTATAATAAATTAAAATATATCATTGAAAACAATATAAAAACATTTGATGAGAAACAACAAACATATGAAAATCAACATATCATCAAAGAATTAGAAAAATTATTAAAGGAAGAATAATTATGAAATTATCCATTATTACACCAACATACAATAGGGCAAATATGCTTGGCAATTTATATAAAAGTATTTTGAAAAGCTTAGAACAAAATAATGAAATGCAACAAAGTATACAAGTACAATGGATCATTATAAATGACGGTTCTAATGACAATACAGAAGAGGTTGTAAAACAGTATATAAGCGAGAACAAAATAAAGATACAATATTATAAACAAGAAAATCAAGGAAAAATGTCAGCTATTAACAATGTCGTTCAATACGCTGATGGAGATTTGATTGTAGAATGTGATTCTGATGATACATTTTCAGACAATGCATTTTGTGATATTTTGCAAGCCTATCATGAAACAAAAGAAAGAAAGGATTTATATGGATTATGTTTCTTAAAATATGACTTAAAAGGAAATAATATTGGAAATGCATTTCAAAAAGAAGAAACTACCATGTTTGATCTATATTTTAAAGAACGGAGAAACAGGAGAAAAAGCAATTGTATTTTTTGCAGATATTCGAAAACAATATCAGTACAAGATAGAAAATCATGAAAAGTTTTCGACTGAAGCTAGAATGTATCATGAAATGGATTTAAAATATAAAATGAAATGTTTCAATAAACCAGTCATGTTATGTGACTATAAAGAAGATGGATATACTAAAAATATAAAAAAGATTTTTAGAGAAAATCCATATGGTCATTATGCATATTTTAGGGAAATTTTGGAACAACATGATATGACAGGAGTTCCTTTTAAAAAAAGATTATATGTTATGAAACATTATATTTTATTTGCTAGTTTAATAAATAAAAGAATACATATAAAAGATATCAAAGGATTAAAAAATAGATTAGGAATTATTTTATTATGGATTCCAGGAAAAATAAAAACAAGAATAATATTTAAAGTTCCAAATAGTATAACAAAATAATAAAAAGGTTGATTTTTAAAACTAGTATTGTTATAATTACCCGAGGAAGGAGAAGAATACAAATATGAGTGAAGATTATAAAATTATTGTAGATGATGTATATAAAACATTTAATGTTTATTTAGATAAAGCCAATACGATAAAAGAAAAATTATTATTTCTATTTTCAAGAAATAAAAAAGAAAAGAGAGAAGTATTAAAAGGAATCAATTTAAAAATAAAACAAGGAGAAGTTGTTGCTTTGATTGGTACAAATGGAAGTGGAAAATCAACTCTTTTAAAATTAATGACACAAATTATTTATCCAAACAAAGGAAAAATTACAACAAACGGAAAATTAACATCTCTATTAGAATTAGGAGCAGGATTCCATCCGGATTTTTCAGGACGAGAAAATATATATTTTAATGCTTCTATATTCGGACTAACTAAAAAAGAAATAGACAAAAGAATTGATGATATTATAGAATTTTCAGAATTAGGAAAATATATTGATAATCCAGTAAGAACATATTCTTCAGGAATGTATATGAGATTAGCATTTTCTGTTGCTATTAATGTAGATGCAGATATTTTATTAATTGATGAGATATTGTCTGTAGGAGATGAACATTTTCAAAATAAATGTTATAACAAAATGAGAGAATTAAAAGAACAAGGAAAAACGATGGTTTTTGTTACCCACAATATGAGCGCAGTTAAAGAACTTTGTGATAGAAGTGTGTGGTTATATAATGGAGAAATTAGAATGGATGGTGACACAGGAAAAGTTGTTGATGCTTATGTAGAAGCCACAAAATAAAAGCAAAAAATAAAAGGAGATATTGGCTTATGAAATATGGAATTATGTATTATAAAGATACAGATAATATAGGAGATGATATACAAACATATACAGCTTTAAGATTTTTGCCACATGTAGATTATCAAATTGATAGAGAGGACTTAAATTGTTTCATTCCAAAGGAAAAGGAATTTGTCGCAATGATTATGAATGGCTGGTTTATGCATAACAAAGCTGCTTGGCCACCATCACCATATATTTATCCATTATTATTATCTATGCATTTTACATGTTTAGAAAAAATTGATGTAGGTGAAAAATACTTACAAGGATTAGGTGGAGAATATTTACAAAAACATCAACCAATAGGTGTTAGAGACATAGAAACGCAAAAAAGACTTAATCGAAATCATATAGAAACCTATTTTTCTGGTTGTATGACTTTAACAATAGAGCCATTTGAAAATATAGAGAAAAAAGAATATATATGTTTAGTGGATGTTGATGAGAATTCTGCAAACATTATTAAAAAGAATACTAAAAGAGAAATTAAAGAAATAACACATGATGTAAAACCAGAAGAAATTAGTAAAAAAAGTTTTGATGAAAGAATGAAAGATGTTGAGGATTTACTTAAGACTTATCAAGCTGCACATGTCGTATTTACCAATAGGCTTCATGTAGCTTTACCATGTGTTGCATTAGGAACGCCTGTTGTTTTAATTCATAAAGAATATTATGAAAAAGACAGATTAGAAACATATTTAAAATATGTGATATCTTTTTCAGATAAAGAATTTGCAGAACAAAATGTACAAGAAATCATAGAAAATCCAAAGGAAAATTCGAAAGAATATCTAACAATAAAAAATGATCTAGTTTCACGTTGTGAAAACTTTATTCAAGATTGCGAAAATGGTAATATTCTAGAATATGAAACATTACCAGAATTGGTAGATTATGAGAAATATGCCAAACGTCTTAAATGGTATCAACAAATACATGAAAATGTACGTGTGAAAGCAAAAAGAAACATATACGAAAGTGAAGATAGGTACAGAGAATATGATAAAAGAATACAACAATTAGATCAAGAAAGAGAAAAATTGATAGAAGAAAACAAAAATCTAAAAAAAGAAAGACATGAATTACAAGAAAAATATGAACAAAAAAATATAGAATTAAAGCAAGTTTATCAATCAAAAGGTTGGAAAACTTTACAAAAATTTAGAGAAGTAAAAGAAAAATTCAAGAAATAAAAGGGTAAGATGTAACAAAAGGAGATAAAAATGTTTAATTATCAATTACAACCAGGAAAAGAAAGAAAAATGTTAAAATTTGAGGAAACAGAATTTAAACCTAAAATTACGATTATTACAGCATATTATAACGGACATAAATATATTGATCAGACAATAAACTCTGTGTTAAATCAAACATTTCCTTTTTGGGAATGGATTATTGTTAATGATGGTTCGACAAATGAAGAAAGTATAGAAAAATTAAAAGAAATAGAAACAGTGGATAAAAGAATCAAAGTCTTGTCAAAAGAAAATTCTGGGTTAGCTGCAACAAGAGATTTTGGTGCTGATAAATCAGATAAAAATGCAGAATACTTATTCTTTTTAGATGATGATGATGTGATTCATCCAACATACTTAGAATGTGCGTATGCTACTTTACAGACGAATAAAGATGCATCATGGGCATATACGGATGTTGTTAATTTTGAAGGAATGGAATACAAATGGGTAAAATGGTTCGATTCAGAAATAGAAAAGAAAGAAAATTTGCTAGTAGCGACCGCTTTAATTAGAAAAAAAGATTTCTTTGAAGTAAATGGATATGAATTACGTGAAAAAGCAGTGAATGAAGATTGGAATTTATGGTTAAAACTATTAGCTGCTGGAAAAAGGCCAGTTAGAATGAATTTCGACGGATTCTGGTATAGAAGAAAAAAACAAGGAAGTGAATTACAACGTTCTAAGGAAAATAGAAAAAGAGCATTAGAAATTATAAAGACAACTGGACAGAAAATAAAAGAAGATGTAGAAGCGATTCAATATCCAAAACAAGATTATGATTGGGAAGAAATTATAGAAACAATTGATATCCCAAATGCTACACTAGTAAAAGATGAAAAAATTAATATTTTAATGATGATTCCATGGATGGTAACTGGTGGGGCAGATAAATTTAATTTAGATTTAGTAACTAGAATTGATAAGAAAAAATTTAATATGATTATTGTTACAACAGAACCAAACACAAATTCATGGAGACAAGAATTTGATAATCAAGTAACGGTTTATGATTTAACAACATTTTTAGATAAAAAATATTGGCCAGCTTTTATAAACCATTTAATTGCACAATATAATATTCAGATTATTTTTAACACAAATAGTTATATAGGATATTCTATGATACCATATTTAAAAGCAAAATATCCAGAAATGCCTATTATGGATTATGTACATATGGAAGAATGGTATAATCGAGCAGGTGGATATTCTAGAGATTCTAGTACAGTGTCTTCTTGTATTGATAAAACATTAGTCTGCAATAAACATAGTGAAAAAATATTAGTAGATTATTTTAAAAGAAATCCAAAAGAGGTAGAAACAGTATATATTGGAGTAGATGAAGATAAGTTTAATCCAGAAAAATATCATAAAGAAGAAATTTTAAAAGAACTTAAAATTGAAAATCCAGATAAAAAGTATATTATCAGCTATATATGTAGAATTAGTGAGCAAAAAAGACCTTTATTACTAGTAGAGATATTAAGAGAATTAAAAGAAAAAAGAAAAGATTTTATCTGTGTAATAGCAGGCGATGGACCTATGTTAGATAAAGTAAAAAAGATGGTAAGAAGATATGAGTTACAAGACTGTATCATCTTTTTAGGAAATGTAAAAGAAACAGAAAAAGTATATACAATTAGTGATATGACGATCAATTGCTCTATAAAAGAAGGTCTAGCACTAACTGCTTATGAATCACTATCAATGGGAGTTCCAGTGGTCACAGCTGATGTTGGAGGACAGTCTGAGTTAGTAAATGAAGAGGTAGGAAAAGTAGTACCATGTTTACAACAAGAAAAAGAAATTAGAAATTTTGACTATCAAGAAGAAGAAATCAATCCATATGTTGAAGCAATTAATGAAGTATTAGATAATTTAGAGAAGTATAAAGCAAATTGTAGAAAAAGAATATTAGATGGATTTACAATCAATCATATGGTAGAAAATATGGAAAAGCAATTTGAAAATGTACTTCAAAATAAAAGTCATGAAAAAATTGAAACAGGATATGCTTTACAAAAAGCAATGGATATTTGTAAAGAATTAATAACGAAAAGTTATGCAGCACTTAATGGGCAATATGAATGGTTATGTAATCAAGTTAATATGGAATATTTTGGACAAGTATCAGGAAATGCAGAATCTTCTTATGACTACTTTGAAACACCAATGGGAAAATTGAGACTAAAATTTATATCAATTACAAAAAAAATGCACATATATGAACAAGTAAGAAGTATATTAAGAAAATTGAGAAGAAACTAAAGGAGATATCATAATGAATGTATTTAAAAATTTATACAAATATAGAGAATTATTAAAAACAAATGTAAAAAAGGAGATAAGAGGAAAATATAAAAATTCCTTTCTAGGTGTTTTATGGTCTTTCTTAAATCCATTATTACAAATTGCTGTTTATGCAATTGTATTTCCTTTAATATTGAGAAATACACAAGAAAACTATGTTATATTTTTATGTTGTGGTTTGATACCATGGACATTTTTTTCAACAGCCATTACACGTTCAGCCTCTACTATGATTGAAAATGGTAATATTATAAAAAAAGTATATTTTCCAAGGGAAATATTGCCAATATCAGTAGTGACGAGTGAGGCAGTGAATTTTGTTATATCAACGATTATCATAATGGCATTTGTTATTTTTGGAGGATTAGGAATTACAAAATATATTTTGTTTTACCCACTTGTGTTATTAGCACAATATATCATTGTTTTAGCGATATCATTTGTGATATCTAGTGTAACTGTATATTTTAGAGATTTACAACATTTAATAGGAGTAGCACTACAATTACTATTTTATGCAACACCAATTGTTTATGCAGCAGATACAATACCACAAAGCTTTAAATGGGTATTAGGCATTAATCCTATGACATATATCATCAATGGATATAGAGCAATATTTTATGAACAACAAGCTCCAGACTTAGTACCTATTTTTATCTTAATCGGTGTAGGAATTCTTTGTTGTGTTATTGGATATCTAATATTCAATAAATTACAAAAAGGATTTGCAGAAGAGTTATAAGAAGCTTAACCTTGCTATATTATGCAAAAGAGTGAAAATAAACAAGAGAAAGGGAAAAAGATGGAAAAGTCAAAAGCGTTAAAAATAGTAAAAACAATACTAATTATACTTGCTTTAAGTATTATCATTGAGGCAGGTGTCGTAGCATATCATTTTGTAATCAATCAGTTATATCAAAAGTTTCATTTTATAGGAAATGAAACAATAGAAATTGCAAAAGAAGATTTTGAAATAGAAGAAGATGAAGCAACACAAACCATTACGATAAAAAATCCAGATGGGCAAAAAATATATAATGTTTCATTACAAATGAAAGATGCCAATCAAGATGTGTATTTAAGAATTCTATATAATAATGATGCAAAATTTATGCCAAAAGAAAATGCAGATGCAACAAAATTTAAAGTGTATTTTCCTTCAGGAATAGAAACAGAAGAGTTTTCGCTAAATTATGCAAAAAGTCAAATTGATATAGAAAATATAGATAAAGTATTGATAAATGATAATATAGACTATATGCCTGAAATAACCTTTTCATTTGTACAAATGTTAATTGTTTTTGTAGTTTTAACAGGGATATATGGTATATATAAATTGTATAAAATATCACAAGGAACAGAAAAAAGAATAAAAAAAGAATGGCTTTTTGCAGGTCTTGCACTTGTTATAGGAGTTGCACTTGTTTTTGTGAATGCTCCACAAGTTCGATATGATGAACATGCACATTTTTGGAGAGCATATGAAATTGCAAGTGGTAATATTATTTCTAGAACAACAAATGAATTACCAAATAGTGTGATTGATTTATTTAGGAGAGCGGATAAGAGTTATCCAAATAAAGAAATTGATTATGAAACTATCCAAGAAAAAATAGGAGAAGAGCTTAATGAAGACGAAAAAACACCTTTTGCAGTAGGAGCAACTGGTTCTTTAACACCAATTAGCTATATTCCTCAAGTAATTGGTATTTTTATAGGAAGAATCCTACAATTAAGTCCTATGATTATCTTATACTTAGGAAGACTAACTAATTTATTAGCATATATTGCCATTGTATTTTTTGCAATAAAAATAATACCATCAGAAAAATGGAAAATGATTATCATGATGATTGCGCTATTTCCTATGAGTATGAATTTAGCAGCTACTGTATCACCAGATACAGTTATCATAGGAGTAAGTTTACTAGCAATTGCTTATGCAATGCATCTTAAATTTGAAAGTAAAACCATTACATTTAAAAATATTGTCTTACTGGGAATTTTATGTATGATCCCGACAGTTTGTAAAGTAGTATATTTCCCACTATGTCTATTAGTATTTCTATTGCCAAAAGAAAAATTTGAGAGCAAATCTAAAAAAATCTTATCATGGATTATCGTATTTGCAATTGTATTTATTCCATATTTGGGATTAAACAGAATTGTTGCTTTAGGAGATTATGAAATTGCTATAAGAACCAATATGACAGAACAAATCTTATTTACATTATCAAGTTTGCCACGTGATTGTTTAACAGCATTAAATACGATGTATAGTGAATTCTCAAATTATTTCTTTGAAATGATAGGAGGATGGAATACCATTCAAATCTTATCAATCATCTTATTTATTATGTTACTAATAATAATGTTTAAGAAAGAAGAAAATGCAAAGAAATTAGAATTTACGAAAAAAGATAAAATCATTTTTTGGATTATGATTGCAATTGAAACATTAGGTGTTGTGGCTGCCATGTATTTAGGATGGACTCAAGCAAAACAAACAGTTGTAGAAGGAGTACAAGGAAGATATCTTTTACCAATTTTACCATTGCTATGTATTTTATTAAGTAAAGGTAAATTTGAATGGAAAATAAAAAATAAAGAAATGAAATATGCTATCATTTTAGCTGTTATTTATATCATAGTATGTGGATTTTCGATTAGATCATATATGTAAGGAGCAAGAAATGAAAGTATTAATTATCATACCAGCATATAACGAAGAAAAAAATATAGAAAAAACCGTTAATGATGTAGTAAAAAATACATCATATGATTATGTTGTTGTTAATGACTGTTCAAAAGATAAAACTTTTGAAGTTTGCAAAAAAAATGGATATAATGTATTGTCTTTGCCAGTAAATTATGGACTAACAAGTGGTATACAACTAGGTATGAAATATGCATATCAAAATGGTTATGATATTGCTATTCAATTTGATGGAGATGGACAACATCAGGCAAGCTATTTAAAAGATTTAGTAAAAGAGATTGAAGAAGGAAATGCAAATATTGCCATTGGGTCAAGATTTGTTGAAGAAAAGAAACCATTTTCAATGAGAATGCTAGGAAGTCGATTAATTAGTCTAGCAATTAAATTAACAACTTTTAAAAGGATAACAGATCCTACTTCTGGAATGAGAGCATATGATAGACAAGCAATTGAAGCATTTGTGTCAGATGCTAGCTTAACACCAGAACCAGATACCCTTGTATATATGCTAAAAAAGAACATGAAAGTCAAGGAAGTACAAGTGGAAATGAAAGAAAGAGAATTTGGAGAATCTTATTTAAGTCCATTAAAATCTGTAAAATATATGGCAAATATGTTTTTCTCTATATTCTTAATCAGAAATTTAACACGTAAGAAAAGAGTGGGTTAAGGAAATCAAAGATTTTTTCTATATAATAAAAAGAAAGAGAGGAAGTAATTATGTCAGTAACATTAAGAGCTATATTAATTGTTAGTTCTATCATTTCTTGTATTTTATGTATCAAAAAGATTAAACAAGCAAAATTAAAAGTAGAAAATGCAATTGTTTGGATGTTAGGAAGTTTTTTACTTATCTTTATGAGTATTTTTTCAGGAGTTGTAGAATGGTGTGCAACAGGATTGGGATTTGAAGCACCAGTAAACTTTGTATTTGTGATTGTCATTGCATTTTTATTAATAGAAGTATATTTAAATAATTTAAAAATAACAGAATTAAACGAGAAGATAAAAGACATTGCACATCATATTGCAATCAATGAACATGAAAATGATGAAGAGAAGGAGAAAAATAATGGATAAGAAAATAAAAGTAAGTATTATTGTACCAGTATATAAAGTTGAAAAATATTTAAGAAGAAGTATGGATTCATTAGTAAATCAAACATTAGATGGAGTAGAAATTATTTGTATTAATGATGGGTCTCCAGACAATTGTTTACAAATTTTAAAAGAATACAAAGAAAAATATGCAGATAAAAATATTGTCATTATTGACAAGAAAAATGAAGGGGTTTGGAAAGGAAGATTTGACGGAATAAAAGCAGCTACTGGTGAATACATCACTTTTACAGATTCAGATGATTATGTGACATTAGATTATGCAGAAAAACTATATAATGCAGCAAAAAAAGATAATTCAGATATATCTGTTTCAGGATTTTATCGTGTAGATACAGACACAGAACATGTATATTCTACAGAAATGACAGGATTTGAAGGCAAGAAAATTGATATGAATGTGAATCCAGAAGAAATATTATCTATCAATACAGCATTATGGAATAAATTGTACAAAGCAGAATTATTGAAAAACATGAAGAATTTGGAAAATCCACCAAGAATTTTAGATGATATGATGTTTTTATTATTAGTTTATCTAAATACAAAAACCATTACATTTATTAATGACTCATTATACTACTATATGGTAAGGCAAGATTCTATCATGGGACAAATCAAAAAAGAACAAATTGAGTCAACAGAAAGAGCAATGGTAGATATTAAACATATTTATGAACAAGATGAACAAGGTAAAAAGATGCTAGAAGTTATTGATGTCATGGCTTTTCTACACTTTGGAATTTCTTTAATGTTTAGAATGTCATCAGATAAAGAAAACTTTAAACAAGTATTAAAAGATAATAGAGAATATTTAAATAAAGAATTTCCAAAATGGAGAAAATCAAAATATTTAAATATTACATATTCTTTAAAACATAAAGGGGCAAATTTAAAAGTAGCCATTGTGAAAAAAGTTTATGTATTACATCTATACAAAGCATTTTTAGCAGTATACAAATGGATATTGAATACATTTAAAATTGATATTAAATGGTAAAGGAATGGGAATAT
The DNA here is from genome assembly GCA_949288175.1 of uncultured Eubacteriales bacterium. Taxonomy (GTDB): domain Bacteria; phylum Bacillota; class Clostridia; order TANB77; family CAG-508; genus CAG-269. The sequence goes on from CASEIV010000002.1 coordinate 141,690, forward strand.
GGAGAAAAAATCAGGATTTATATGGAATACCGCAGGAAGTTTCGTATATTCACTTTTAAATGCAATTCTTCTGATTTTTTGTACAAGATTAAATGGAACAGAAATCGCAGGAATATTTTCAATTAGTTATGCAACAGGATGTATCTTAAATGCTATTGGGGATATGGGCATTAGAATTTATCAAGTAACAGATACTAATCGAAAATACAGCTTTTCAGATTATTTCTTTTCAAGATGTTTTGCTGTTATTTTAATGCTAGCAGTAGCTGTCATATTTGTCATTGCGAGTGGATATACCAATGAAAAATTATTTATATGTTTTATTTTAATATTGATTAGGGTAATTGATAATTTTAGTGAAACTTTTCAGGCTGAATTTCAACTAAGACGGTAGACTAGATATGGCAGGAAAGGCATTGCTTTTCAGAAATACATTAGCTATTATCGTATTTGGTATTTTTGATGTTATTACAAAAAATATTTATATTTCTTTTAGTGCAATGTTATTAACAAACATGCTTGTTATTTTTCTGTATGATTTTCGCTTGACAAAAATGAAGAAAGAAGACTTAAAGTTACAATATGAAAATGTTAAAACAATTGTAAAAGAATGTATGCCGTTAGGAATTTCAACATTAGTTAGCATGTATGTTATTAATGCAGTAAAATATGCAATTGATATGTATGGAGATAATACGATGCAAACATATTTTAATGTATTATATATGCCTACATTTGTTATTAATTTGGTAAGTATTTTTATCATGAAGCCATTTTTAAAACCATTTGGAGAATACTGGAATCAAGGAGAATACAAGAAATTTATTAAAACCATTGGATTGATTATTCTATTTTTAACAGGTGTTACAGCAGTGATAGAAATAGCAGCATTAACATTAGGAATCCCAATATTAGGATGGTTATATGGTATAGACTTACAAGCACATAGATTAGAATTGTTCTTATTAATCCTTTCTGGATTATTCTATGCAGCTTCGACTGTTATCTTTTATGCATTAGGAACAATCCGAAGACAAAAAAATACAACGATTGCCTATGTGATTTCTGCAGTGTTTGCATTTTTCATTTCAAATGTTTTAGTAAAAACACAAGGAATTTTAGGGGCAACAATGGCAAGTACATCTATTATGGTAGTGTTATTCTTTATATTATTTATATTTTTTGTTATAGGCTATCAAAAGGAGAAAAGGTTGAAGAAAGAGGGGAATCAGTAGATGAAAAAATTAAAAATTATTTTTGTATCGATTGTGATTATCATGTTATTAACAAGCAATTTTTCAGTTTTTGCTTATCAATATAATCATACAGAAAATCAAACAGTAGAAGAAAAAAGTGGAAATGAGACCAAAAACGAAAATACAATAGATGATGAAGATAATCAAAACAACGAGAATACCATAGAAGATGGAGAAAATCAAGAAGAGGATGAAGAAGTTGTAAAAGATGATGAGACAGAAGAAACAATAAAAGATGATGAAAATGAAACTATAGAAGATGAAACAGGAAATGCACTAGAAGATAATAAACAAGAAGATACAAATACAACGAATGAAACTTCAGATGAAACGATAAAATCAAAAGAAAATGAAACTGTTAACCAAAAAAAGGAAGAACATAATAAACTTCCAAAGACAGACTTAGAAGTACAAACTAGAGCAGGAAAGCAAACCATTGCAGACGGTGTTTATGAAATTGAGTTAGCATTAGATAGTAATAAAGTGGTAGAAGTAATAGATGCAACTAAAATTTCAGGAGGAAATGTACAAGTATTTAAAAGAAATAATGCAAAATGCCAAAAAGTACAAATTAACTATGATGGAAATGGATATTATACAATAAAATTTTTACATTCAGGAATGTATTTAGATGTGGCAAATGGAAAAAAAGCAAATGGAACCAATGTATGGCAATGTAGAAAAAATGGATCAGATGCGCAAAAATGGTCTATTCAAGATTTAGGAAATGGATATTTTAGTTTAATATCAAAATGTAGTGGTACATATCTTACAGTAGCAGGAGGAAAAACAAGTAACTGTACAAATATTGAAATTAATAGTAAGAAAAATGACAAATCACAATCTTTCAAATTGAAAAAAATTGAAACAGTAAAAGGAACCAAAACGATTGCAGATGGAACTTATGAAATTGAATTAGCATTAGATAGTAATAAAGTGGTAGAAGTAATAGATGCAACTAAAATTTCAGGAGGAAATGTACAAGTATTTAAAAGAAATAATGCAAAATGTCAGAAAGTACAAATTAAATATGATGGAAATGGATATTATACAATAAAATTTTTACATTCAGGAATGTATCTAGATGTAGCAAATGGAGAAACTACAAATGGAACTAATGTATGGCAATGTAGAGGTAATGGATCAGATGCACAAAAATGGGTTATCAAAGATGCAGGAAATGGTTATTATAATTTAATATCAAAGTGTAGTGGTACATATCTTACAGTAGCAGGAGGAAAAACAAGTAACTGTACAAATATTGAAATTAATAGTAAGAAAAATGATAAATCACAATCTTTTAAATTAAAAAAAGTTGAAACAATAAAGGGTGAAAAAACAGTAGAAAATGGAACATACGAACTAGAACTTGCACTAGATAATAACAAAGTGGTAGAAGTAATAGATGCAACCAAGATTTCAGGAGGAAATGTACAAGTATTTAAAAGAAATAATGCAAAATGTCAAAAAGTAAATATTAAATATATTGGTGATGGATATTACACACTTCAATTTGTACATTCAGGAATGTATTTAGATGTAGCAAATGGAGAAATTACGAATGGAACGAATGTATGGCAATGTAGAGGAAATGGATCAGATGCACAAAAATGGATTATCAAAGATGCAGGAGATGGTTATTACAATTTAATATCAAAATGTAGCAATACATATTTAACCGTAAAAAATGGAAAAACAAATAATTGTACAAATATTGAAATTGATAGTAATAAAAATAACAAATCTCAAAAATTTAAATTGAAAAAAGTTGAACCAATAAAAGGAACCAAAACAATTACAGATGGAACTTATGAAATTGAATTGGCACTAGATAGCAATAAGGTTGTAGAAGTTGTTGATGCTGTAAAATTTTCAGGAGGAAATGTTCAAGTATTCCAGAGAAATAATGCAAAATGTCAAAGAGTAAATATCAAATATGTTGGTGATGGATATTATACAATTCAATTTGTACATTCAGGAATGTATTTAGATGTGGCAAATGGAGAAACTACAGATAAAACCAATGTATGGCAATGTAGAGGAAATGGATCAGATGCACAAAAATGGGTCATCAAAGATGCAGGAAATGGTTATTATAATTTAATATCAAAATGTAGTAATACATATTTAACTGTAAAAGATGGAAAAACCAATAATTGTACAAATATTGAAATCGATAGTAATAAAAACTCGAAATCTCAAAAATTTAAGCTAAATAAAATCCAAGCGCAAACAGTTGCAAATGGACTTTATGAAATTGAATTAGCGTTAGATAGTAATAAGGTAGTAGAAGTATTAGATGCAAGCCAGGCTTCAGGAGCAAATGTCCAAATTTATCAAAGAAATGATTGTAATTGTCAAAGAGTTTATATTCAATATCAAGGAGATGGATATTATACCATTAAATTTGATCATTCAGGAAAATATTTGGATGTGGCAAATGGAGAAAAAGCAGATGGTACAAATGTATGGCAATGCAATTACAATGGATCAGATGCACAAAAATGGACGATTAAAGATTTAGGAAATGGGTATTATAGTTTCATTTCAAAATGTAACAATAAATATTTAACCGTGGCAGGAGGAAAGACAAGTAACTGTACAAATATTGAAATTAATAGTAAGAAAAATAATAAATCACAACAGTTCAAATTAAATAAAATAGAAGTATTAACAGGAGTTGATGTTTCTGATCATCAAGGAACTATTAATTGGGATGCCGTAAAAAAAGATGGAATAGATTTTGCGATTATCCGTTGTGGATATGGAAAAAATGATTCTTCTCAAGATGATAAACAATTCGCTAGAAATATTGCAGAATGTGAAAGATTAAATATACCTTATGGAATTTATCTATATTCTTATGCACTAAATGTTGAAAGTGTTAAATCAGAAGCAGAACATGCATTAAGATTAATTAAAGGTCATAATCCAGAATTAGGAATTTGGTTTGATATGGAAGATGCAGATGGATATAAGAGAAAAAATGGTATGCCATCAAATCGTACATTAGTAGATATGTGTATAACTTTCTGTGATATCATGAGAAATAATGGATATAAAACAGGAGTTTATGCAAATTTAAGTTGGTTGATGAATCAATTAAATGATTCTAGATTAGATTCATATAATAAATGGGTAGCACAATGGAATGCTACATGTAATTACACTAAAAAATTTGTTATGTGGCAATATACAAGCGATGGAACAGTGGAAGGTATTAAAGGTCGTGTAGATATGGATAAATATTATAAATATAAATAGACCTTGAATGAACATTTTAATAGAAAATTAAAATAACCCCCAAGTTATTAAACAAAATTTAATAATATGGGGTTATTTTTATAGTAAATTATTGTACTTTTTTGTATTTAATGGTATAGTAAAGAAAAAACAAGAAAAGGAGAAACAAAATGAAAAAATATGATTATGTAATTGTTGGAGCAGGATTATTTGGAGCAACTTTTGCTTATGAAATGGCAAAAGAAAATAAAAAATGCTTAGTGATTGATAGAAGAAATCATATAGGAGGAAATATTTATTGTGAAGAAATCAATGGAATTAATGTACACAAATATGGGGCACATATTTTTCATACCAAAAATAAAAAAATATGGGACTATGTCAATCAATTTGTAGAATTTAACAACTATGTGAATTCTCCAATTGCCAATTTTAATGGTGAATTATACAATATGCCATTTAATATGAATACATTTACAAAATTATGGGGAATTGTAACACCAGAAGAAGCAAAAGAAAAAATTGAAGAACAAAAACAAGTCTTAAAAGGAAAAGAACCAAGCAATTTAGAAGAGCAAGCCATTTCTTTAGTAGGAGAAGATATATACAAAAAATTGGTAAAAGAATATACAGAAAAACAATGGGGAAGAGATTGTAAAGACTTACCAGCATTTATCATTAAAAGATTACCAGTAAGATTTACGTTTGATAACAATTATTTTAATGATCGTTACCAAGGAATCCCAATGGGAGGATATAACAAAATTATAGAAAAAATGTTGGAAAAAGCAGATGTAGAATTAGGTGTAGATTATTTAAAAGATAAAGAAAAATATGATAATATGGCTGAAAAAGTATTGTTTACAGGAATGATTGATGAGTTTTACAACTATAAATTAGGAACTTTAGAATATAGAAGTTTAAGATTTGAACAAGAAATCTTAGAAGATGTAGATAATTATCAAGGTGTTGCTGTTATGAACTTTACATCTAAAAAAGAAGCATATACAAGAATTATAGAACACAAACATTTTGAATTTAATGATTGTAAAGGAACTGTTATTACAAAAGAATATCCAAGTACATGGAAAATAGGAGATGAAGCATATTATCCAGTTAATGACGAAAAAAATATGAATTTATATAATCAATATAAAGAATTGGCAGAGAAAGAGGAAAATGTCATATTTGGAGGACGTCTAGGACAATATAAATATTATGACATGGATAAAATTATTGAAGAAGCTTTGAATTTAGTAGAAGAAGTTAGGGGAGAGAATCACTAATAATGGAAAAAATTATAAAAAAAATATGTACGAGAGAAACCATATTATATGTAATATTTGGCGTATTAACAACACTCATCAATATAGTGGTTTCAACTGTATTAGTAAAAGTATTTCAAGTTGAGGGGAATTTAGCCAGTACAATTGGAATTATTATATCAATTTTATTTGCTTATTTTACCAATCGAAAAATGGTATTTAATTCTATAGCAGAAACAGCAAAAGAAAAATGGAAAGAATTTTTTAAATTTATATTAGGAAGATCTTTTACAATGGTTATTGAGATGGCAGGCGTATTTTTGCTGTATACAGTATTAGGCGTAGAATATGTTATTACAAAAGTAACGATAACGGTGATTGTTGTTATATTAAACTTTTTTATAAGCAAATTTTTTGCATTTAAAACGAAAAAAGAAGAAAATGAACAAGGAAGTGAAATTGATGAAGAAAATAACAATAATTATACCAGCATATAATGAAGAAGAATCATTACCACATTTATATGAAAGATTAGAAAAATTAATGAACTCTATGGAGCATTATGAATTTGAAATCTTATTTGTCAATGATGGAAGTAAAGATAATACAATTAACTTAATAAAAGAATATAGAGAAAAAGACAATAGAATTAGTTATGTGGATTTTTCTAGAAACTTTGGAAAAGAAATTGCCATGGTTGCAGGATTAGATTATGCAACAGGAAACTGTGTCATTTTTATGGATGCAGATTTACAAGATCCACCAGAATTGATTCCAGAATTGGTAAAATATTGGGAAGAAGGTTATGATGATGTTTATGCCAAAAGAAACTCAAGAAAAGGAGAAACTTGGCTAAAAAAATTCACATCTAAAATGTATTATAGAGTTTTACAACACTTAACTAATATACCAATTCAAGAAGATACAGGTGATTTTAGATTATTAGACAGAAGATGTGTGAATGCATTGAAAAAAATGAGAGAATCTCAAAGACAATCTAAAAGTATGTTTAGTTGGATTGGTTATAAGAAAAAAGAAGTATTATATGATAGAGACCCAAGAATTGCAGGAAAAACAAAATGGAATTACAAAAAGTTAGTAGATTTAGCAATTGATGGAATTACATCATTTACGACATCACCACTTAGAATATCCACATATATTAGCATACCAACTTTTATTGTTTTATTTGTATATTTTGTATATGTGATTGCAAAATGTATTGTGACAAATACAATGATTCAAGCATATCAAGCTATTATATTATTAATCCTATTTTTCTCAGGTATCCAAATATTATTATTTGGAATTATAGGGGAATATTTAGGAAGAATCTTTAATGAAAGCAAAAATAGACCATTATATTTAGTCAATGAGTATAATGGAAAAAAAGAAATGAATGATTAAAATTATGCAATAAAAGGAAAATAAAAGGAGAAGCAATTTGAGTACAAAGGAAAAACTGATTAGACACAAAAAGAAAAATGTTAGATTATTTCCATTATATAAGATGGTATCATGGGACTTATTATTCTATTACCCAATTATATTTTTATTTCTAACACAAGTAAAAGGATTTTCACCAGCACAGGTATTATTTTCTGATGCATTTTACACATTGTCTAATACATTATGGCAGATACCAGTAACAAGACTAGTAGATAGAATAGGAAAAAAGAATGCATTAATTATTGGAAATATATTATATACATTAAGCATATTATCTATGATATTTATGCAAGAATATTATGAATTGCTAATTATTCAATTTATATATGCACTAGGATATTCTGTAAAGGGAATTTGTGAGGCAAATATATTATATGATTCTTTACCAAAAGGGTATAGAAGAGGAAAAATATTTTCAAAAATAGATGGAAAATCTACATCCTATTTTTACATATTTGAAGCAATTGCTTCTATGGCAGCTGGATTTACATTTGTTATCAATGGATATATTCCAATGGTATTATGTTTTATATGTTGCACAATTGCAACTATCCTATCTTTTAAATTTAGGCATACAGCGATTGTACAAAATACAGTAAAACCAATCAAATTTACAGAATATATGGTGCAATTAAAAACCTCTTTTGGATATTTCTTGAAATCTAAAAGAATCCGTTTATTAATCATGTATAATGCATTACTAATGGGAACCATTACAGCAATTGTCAATTTAAGAAGTAGTATATTAGAAGAAATACGAGTTCCTGAACAGTATTTTGGCGTTATATTTGCTATATTACAGATAATTGCAGCAATTTCTACCAGAAATACAGAAAAAATACAAGATAATTTTAGAAATAAAACATTAGCATGGTTAGGGATTCCTATGACTATGTCCTGTATTGTGATAGGATTTATTGGGCAAGATCAATTATCAAGGTCATCATTAATACTAATTGTGGGATTATTTGCGATTCAATATGCAATAAAAGGTCCATATGTAGGATTAATGACGAGATATTTAAATAATTTTACCAATCGAAGTATAAGACCTAAAATATCAGCTTTGCGATATTTAACAGCTAATTTGACAACTGCAATTTTATCGTTCATATGTTCTGGATTATTAGCAATTACTACAACTGCTAATACATTTATTATCATAGGATGTATAACGACTATTGGTATTGTATTGTTGTTAGATTATATGAGAGATAAAGTGGGGTTGAAACCAGAAGAATATAGTGATGAAGATATACGATATAGTATCAATAGACCAGAAAAAGTAAAAGAATAGATTAAGAATTTATTGAAAAATGGGTGAAGATATGATAAAATAGAAAATGAATTAGAGAGAAAGGTTAAAATGGTGGGGAAATGATTATTAATAAACTAGAAAATATAAAATAAGATGACAATCATATTTTAGAATGGTTTATTAATAATGCAAATTTTAAGATGTTATATATGTGAGCTACCAAGTTAACAATATAAAAAATATATAAAAAGCAAATAAGATTAAGGTAATAAAAATAAACTCCTTCTTTAATATGATTTAAAGGAGGAGTTTTTATGGTATTAGAATTAAAAAATATTTCAAAATATTATGGAGATAGAAAACTATTAGAAATTGATGATTTAAAAATATATGAAAATGAAAAAATAGGGATTGTAGGGCAAAATGGTTCAGGAAAAACGACATTATTAAATATGATAGTTGGTAGAGTGAAACCAGATACAGGAGAAATCATTCATAAGCAAAATATCCTATATATGGAACAATTTGAAGAAATTAATCATAAAAATAAAAACTTAAGTGGTGGAGAAAAAAAGAAAGAAGCATTTCATAAAAAAGTATGGAATCAAAATGGAATCTTATTATTAGATGAGCCATCAAGTAATTTAGATAGAAACGGAATCAACCATATTGAAAAAGAATTAAAAAAATATCAAGGAACCATACTGATAATATCACATGATAGAAGTTTGTTAGATGAAATATGTACAGCCATTATTGAAATAAAAGATGGGAAAGTCAAAAGATATGAAGGCAATTATTCAAAATATACATTACAAAAAGAGGCAGAAGTCAAAAGAGAAGAATTTGAATATATGCAATATATAAGTGAAAAACAGAGATTAGAAAAAGCAATTCATATTTCAAAAAACACGGCAAAAGAAGTCAGAAAAACACCAAAACGAATGGGAAACTCTGAAGCAAGACTACACAAAAGAGGTGTTGAAAATATAAGAGAAAAATTGGAAGGACATACAAATGCCCTGCAAACAAGATTAGATAAATTAGAAGTAAAAGAAAAACCACAGAACAATAAAAAAATATATATGAAATATCAGACAGAAGAAAGAGTAAAAAATAAAATTGCAGTAAATATTGAAAACTTAAATATAAAATTAGGAGATAAACTATTATTTGAAAATGCGAGTTGTGTTGTCAAAACTAACAGAAAAACAGCTTTAATAGGAGAAAATGGGGCAGGAAAGACAACACTTATAAACCAAATGATAAATGGCAATTATCATATAAAAGTAAATCCTAATATAAAAATAGGATATTTTTCACAGGACTTTACCAATTTGGATTTTGCTAGAACAGTGTTACAAAATGTGATGCAAGATACTAATCAATCAGAAATGGTTGTAAAAAATATACTGGCAAATCTTTTATTTAAAGATAAAGATTTAGAAAAAAAGATAGAAGATTTAAGTGGAGGAGAACGTGTAAAAGTATCCATTGCTAAGATATTGGTATCAGATAATAATTTACTGATATTAGATGAACCTACCAATTTCTTGGATATTGAATCTATTGAAAGTTTAGAAAAATTGTTAAAAGAATACAATGGAACGATTTTATTTGTTACACATGATAAGACTTTTATAGATAATATTGCAACAGACATTTTGGTGATAAAAAATCATAAAATCATAGAATATGAGGGGAATTATTCTTCTTATTTGCAATATGAAAAAGAACGAAATAAAACAAAGCAAAACAAGAATGAAAATGATAAATTATTATTAGATTTTAAATTATCACAAATTACTGCAGAACTAGCAGTGACAAAAGATGAAAAGAGAAAAAAAGAACTAGAAGAAGAGTTTAACGAATTAATAAAATTAAAACATTTGACGAAATAAATAAAAATTCGTATAATAGCAATGAAATTTCAACATAAATAGCTTTATTTTTTAAAAGAAAAAATTCCATAGCGTTGACATATATATAAGTATATGATAGAATTTAATTACCTAATAGGTAATGACAAAACACAAAAGGAGGAAAGAACTTGGAAATAGAATGGCATAATCACGAGATACAAAAGAAAATGTCCAATATGGAAGAATTAAGAAAAACAATAGGCATAGAATTAGCTAAGATGGTTAAATTAAGATTTAATCAAATAGAAGCAACAGAAAATTTCCAAGAATTTATGAAATATGGTTTTGGAAAACCACATCCTTTAAAGGGCAACATGAAAAGATATTTTGGTGTTGGGATTACAGGGAATTATCGATTGGTAGTAATGCCTAAGGGTAATGAAAAAATAATTGTGAGAGGAGTGATAGATTATCATGGAGACAAGTACAACTGGCTTATCCCTTGATTTTATTCTACATCCAGGAATAAGTATAAAAGAGAAATTAGAAGAAAATAATATGAATCAAGAAGAGTTGGCAGAAAGAACAGGTTTTTCTGCAAAACATGTTAGTGAAGTGATAAATGGGAAAAAAGGAATTTCACCCAAATTTGCTAAGGCATTGGAATATGTTTTTGGAGTAAAATTTACATTTTGGTTAAATTTACAAGCAATATATGATAAAGAAATTATTGAATATCAAGAAAGAAATAATATTGATAAAAGAGAAATAGAGATTACAAAAAGAATAGAACCTATTTTAGAATATGCTATTTTATTAAATCTAATAAATAAATATAACAATACTACTGAAGAAGTTATTATAGCTAGAAATCTTTGTAAAACAAATAATTTGTTAAATATAGAAAAATTATTAATAACAAAAGTAGCTTATCGAACAGCAAAAAATATACAAGTTGATGAATATGTGTTATATGCATGGCAAAGAGTATGTGAATTAATAGCTGAAGAAGAAAATATTGAAGACACATATGATAGTGAAAAATTAAAGAATTATTTACAAGATATTAAGCAGTTAATGTTTGAAGAAAATCCTAATATGATGATACAAAAATTAAAGGAAATATTTAAGAAGTGTGGAATCATATTTGAATTAGTAAAAAATTTCCAAGGAGCACCTATACAGGGATTTATAAAGAATAAAAATGACAGAATTATATTATGTATGACAATACGACAATCATATGCTGATATTTTTTGGTTTACGTTATTTCATGAAATAGGACATATACTAAATGAGGATATCAAAGAAAATAAATTGGACTATTATATTGAAAATACGAAAGCAGAAGAGATAGCAGATAATTTTGCTAAAGATTTTTTAATAAGTAGTGATAAATATGAGGAATATGTACAGAAAAAAGATTTTTCAATAGAAAGTATAAAAGAATTTAGTCAACAAAATAAGATAAAAGAATTTGTGTTAATAGGAAGATTGCAAAAGGATAATCTTTTACCATATAATAAATATAGTAATTTAAAAACAAGATATAAATGGAAAGAATAAATCAATGAAAAAGAGATAGAGTATTTAAAGGTAAGATACAAAAAATATCTTACCTTTTTTATTGAATAGGAAAAACTACAAATATCAGATATTTTAAATAAATATCCATATTAAATATCAGGAGGACAAAAACAAAGAGTAGCATTAGCAAGAGCCATTATTACAAATCCAAAAATGGTTTTAGCAGATGAGCCAACAGGTGCATTAGATAGTAAATCCGCAAGACAATTATTGGAAACTTTTGAGCACCTAAATCAAAATTTAGGAGCAACCATTTTAATGGTAACACATGATGCCTTTACAGCAAGTTATGCAGACAGGATTATCTTTATTAAAGACGGAAAAGTTTTTAATGAACTTGTAAAAGGAGAAGATTCTAGAAAACAATTCTTTGAAAAGATAATTGAAGTGCAAACACTTCTTGGAGGTGGGAAGAACACAAATGTATTTTCAAAAGATGCTTGCATAAAAACTTGTATTTATTTTGCAGTTATGTATCTAGCAGTTATGATATTTAACACATTTACGATTTCAAGATATAAATTAATTAATTTATTGACAGCTGTTAGAAAAAATGAAAAAGTAAAAATCAAAAATCCAATTATCTCTATCCTGATATTCTTAATCTCAGCAGGATTACTAGGATATGCCTATTATCTAGTAACAGGAGGCGTTTATGAGTTTGGGATAACAATGATTATGAAGTTTATTATGAAAATGGAGAAAAAGAGGTTTTATATTTAGAAGGTATTCCTTGGCAAAATAATCTGATAAAAGAAGAGGGGATATATATATTCCTAAAACCTCTTCTGATTTTTTAAAAATCTTATTCATAAATTATATCGTCCTTTTGGTCATATATAGCATATATATGATTTCATGGGGAAGTGTAATGTAATGGAATGTAATGTAATCACTTCAATCGTATTCGTAGCAGGAGAAACCATTTTAGGGTATGGCATCGGAAGATTAATAGATATACCAAATCATAAAAAAATGTGATATAATAATAAAAACATATTGAAAAATACGCATTTTTCTGTTACATTAAGAAAAACAAAGGAAAAAGGTGATTATATGATAAGAAAAATAAAAGAAGAAGACTTAACAAAAGTGATGACAATATGGGTAAAAGGAAATTTTAAAGCAAATAGCTTTATTGAAAAAGATTATTGGTTAGAAATCTATAATCAAGTAAAAGTAGACTTTTTAGAAAATTTTAAAACTTATGTATATGCAGAAAATGATGAAATTTTAGGATTTGTTTCTATTGATGAGAATGAAATCAAAGCTATATTTGTAAAAGAAGAAAACAGAGGTCATGAAATTGGAACTAAATTACTAAATTATTGCAAAAATAATTTAGAAGAAAATGCAGAACTTTTTGTAAAGGTATTTGAAAAAAATATGAATGGTATTATATTTTTTTCAAATCTACAATTTAAAAATAGTAAAATCCAATTAAATGAACAATTTAATGAAACAGAATATGTTATGACTTGGAAGAAAGAATAGCAAATATAAATAAGAAGGATAAAGTATAAAGCTTTATCTTTTTTTCTTTAAAAAACTATGTTTATAATATATTGCAGTATCTTAAGAAAATTTTAATATTTCGTAAAAAAATACTTAATAAATAGTTGATATACTAAAAGTGACAAAAATGTAAGACAAAAATATAGCAAAATGCATACATTTTAGGAAAAATGTGGTATAATATATATGTTATGGTTTATTTTAACATAAACAGAAAGGATAAAGATGAGTAGAAAAACGAAGATAAAAATATTTAGAATCATATTGGCAATCGTTGCAGTAGCAATTATTATAGGAGTATTAGCCTATTTAATACCAGTTATGAAAAATCTAAGTACAGTAGAAGGACAAGAAGCATTTAAAAATAAAGTCAATGATTCAGGATTTATCGGATTATTAATGTTATTTGGTCTTCAACTAACACAAGTATTTTTATTTATATTACCAGGAGAGCCAATAGAAATATTAGCTGGTATGTGTTATGGTGGTTGGGGAGGATTACTATTTGTCACAATATCTGTAGCAATTATTACAACAGGCATCTTTTTCTTGGTAAGAAAATTAGGAAGAAAATTTGTATATGATGTTTGTGATGAAGAAAAAGTAAAGAAAATTGAAAATAGTAAATTATTTAAAAATCCAAAGAAAATTGAATGGATTATGATTATATTATTCATGATACCAGGAACACCTAAAGATTTGCTAGTATATATTGCAGGGTTATTACCAGTAAAGCCATTGAGATTTATATTAATATCGACATTTGCTAGATTACCATCAGTTGTTTCGTCAACATTTGCAGGAAATACATTAATGAAAGGTGATTGGAAATCCAGTTTAGTTATATATGCAATAACATTTTTATTAGTTGGTATAGTTGTATTTATCGTAAATAAATTTGATAAAAGTAAGACCACAGAAGAAGCATTAAAATCAATACAAGAAGATATAAAATAGAAAGGGAATAAGAGGGAAGTTTATGGAAAGGAAAATAGTCTTAGCCAAAACGACAAAAGATAAAATAATTGAATATATAACCTACTTTTTTATATATGCATTCTTAGGTTGGATAATTGAAACGATTTATGCTATGTTTGTACATGGGCATTTTGTAAAAAGAGGATTTTTGTTTGGACCAATTTGTCCGATATATGGTTTTGGAGCAGTTCTATTGTTAATGGCAACCAAAAAATTATACAAAAAACCATTTCTAAAATTTTTAATTGCAACAACCGCATTTACCTTATTTGAATATATGGTTTCTTTTATATTAGAAATGCTATTTGGATTAAGATGGTGGGATTATTCTAATGATTTCTTAAATATTCAAGGAAGAGTTAGTTTATTATATTCTATATTTTGGGGTGTGATTGGTGTGATATTACTAGAAAAATTACACCCATACATACAAGAAAAAATACAGAAGATAACAAAAGGAAATACCAATAATATTCAGAGAATCGTTTGTTTCCTATTGATTGGAATATTAATAGTAGATACCATTTTTTCAGCATTAAAATATTTACATTAAGGGATTTTGGGGACGGACTCATTTTTCCCTTTTTTAATTTTATAAGCAAAAAATATAGAATATAAAAAATGCAACAATTTTGCGTATCTAAATTTGAATTTAGAAATTATTAATAAAACTGTGATTTTCTTTGCATTTTGCTTTTAATCAAAAGTAACAATGCAAGAGAATCACAGTTTTATTATAAAATTTCTATGAAAATTTAGCTTATACAAAATTGTGTAATGACTTTATATTCTATATTTTTAGGTGGATTACAATATAAAAAGGAAAAAATGAGTCCGTCCCCAAAATCCCTCGATGAGCATCCCAAATTGAACATTAATTTTTCTTAAGAAATTATTCAAGTAAATTTAAGAATCCCTAAAAATATTATTAAGATTTACATGATATAGTAGAATTACAAAAATAATATGAAATAAAGGGGTGGAGCAAATGAAAAAAGAAAAAAGGGTAAATCAATTTATCAAAATATTTTGGGTGTTTATTATAGGAAGTGTTATTGGATATGTGGTAGAAATGATTGTAGGATTGGTTCAAAACGGTCATTTTGTATCAAGACAGGGATTGTTATTTGGACCATTTGCACAAGTATATGGATTAGGAATATTAGCTTATTATTTTATTGTTCCAAAAATAAAGGGAGGATATCTAAAAATCTTTTTTATAACAATGGTATTAGGAGGCATTGTAGAATACCTATGTTCTTATTTTCAAGAACTTATATTTGGAACTATATCATGGGATTATTCAAATTTATGGTTTAATATAAATGGAAGGACAAGTTTGTTACATTGTACATATTGGGGAATAGGGGGAGTATTATTTATGAAATATGTTATGCCACTAATTAATCATATTGACAATATTATAAAAAATCAATATTTTAGAACGATAACAGCTTTATTTGCAATATTTATGCTATTTAATATATCTGTATCTTCAATGGCAGCAATTAGACAAGATGAAAGAAATCGTGAAATTGCAGCAACAAGTAATATAGATGTATTTTTTGATACATATTATTCTGATGAAGTAATGGATGAAATTTATGAAAATAAGATAGAGGTAAAAAGATAGAAGAAAGCAATATTTAATAAGTATAGAGCAGTATATAAATACTGTTCTATTTTAATTTATCGATATTATAAAAAAAGAAAGCATTATTTACATAAAATCATATTATATATAAGAAAGGTGTGCGTTAACGAAATCAAAGATTTCAACGCATTTTTCTATACAAAAAATTAGAAAGGAGGAGTTGGTTTGGAAGTAAAAGGAAAAAAGATTGGATTTGTATTAACAGGTTCATTTTGTACATTTCGAAAAGTATTACCAAAAATGAAAGAATTAATAAAAAGAGAAGCTGAAATTGTACCAATCATGTCTCTCAATAGTTATCAATTAGATACGAAATTTGGAAAAGCAGAAGATTTTATTAATGAAATAGAAGAAATGACAGGAAAGAAAATCATTCATACAATTGTAGAAGCAGAACCAATTGGACCTAAAAGAATGACAGATATTATGATTATTGCACCTTGTTCTGGAAATACCATGTCAAAACTAGCCTGTGATATTATAGATACACCTGCAACTATGGCAGCAAAATCACATTTAAGAAATAATCGACCACTAGTCATTGCACCTTCAACGAATAATGGATTAAGTGGTAATGCTGAAAACATAGGAAAATTATTAAACAGAAAAAATTATTATTTTGTACCATTTAGGCAAGATAATCCCATAACAAAACCAAGGTCAATTGTATTTGATGCAGAATACATGATAAAAACAATAGAATATGCCTTAGAAGGAGAACAAATTAGCCCCATAATAATTTAGTCTATGAATAGTATATATGATAGTATAAAAACACGTTTATTTGTATAATCTAGTATAAGAAAGATGAATATAAATAAAGGTGTTTTTTATTGTATAGAAAATAAAAGAAAAATGGGAAAAAACTAAAAGTCCAAAGATTTTTAATGATATTTCTTTTTATCTTGTATATAAAATTTAGGTATGATAAAATAGAAAAGAAGGAGGAATTTTACGTGAAAAAACGACAAGACAAATACAGTTGGGATTTAACAGATTTATTTAAAAATAAAGAAGAATTTTATGAGGAAATAAAAAATATTAAAGATAAATTAAAACAAATAGAAAAATATAAAGGTATATTGTGTCACAATTCAGAGAATTTATATCAATGTTATCAGTTATATGAAAAAACATTAATGAAATTTGAACAGGTATATGCGTATGGAATGTTAAAATATCATTTAAATATGGATGACCAAGAAGGAATAAAGCTATTTAAAGAAGTAGAAAATTTAAATTCAGAATTTAGTACAGCGACTGCATATATAACACCAGAAATTACTTTTACGGATGAAAATATCATTAACAAGTATTTAAAAGAAGATACAAGATTAGAACCATATAAAAGAGATATTCTAGATACTTTAGAAAAGAAAAAACATATATTAAGTAAAGAAGAAGAAAATTTATTGGCGAATTATTCAGAAATTTTTTATGCACCTAAAAATATATATGATATGTTAACAAATGCAGAATTTAAATTTGGAACATTAATTGATGAAGAAGGAAAAGAAGTAGAATTAACAGATGCTACATATTCTGTTTATGTAAGAAGTAAGAACCAAAATGTAAGAAAACAAGCATATGATTTAATGTTCAAGAAATACAGTGAGTTTATTAATACCATTACAGAAATGTATTTAGTAAATGTAAAACAAACAGCTATTACTGCAAAACTAAGAAATTACAAATCTTCATTAGATGAGGCAACTGATAATGATGAAGCAAGTATAAAAGTATATGATACATTAATGGAAGGTGTTCATAAGGGCTTGGGTGTAAATCACGAATATATGGCATTAAAAAAGAAGTTATTACAACTAGAAGATATGCATATGTATGATATATTTGTAAATCCATTCACAAAAAGTGGGGATAAAACACCATATGAAGAAGCCCAAAAGATTGTAAAAGAGGCATTAGCTATATTAGGAAAAGAATATGGAGCAATGTTAGATTATGCATTTGAAAATCGATGGATAGATGTTTATGAAAAACCAAATAAAAGAACTGGTGGATATAGCATGGGAATCCATGCTCCACATCCATTTATTTTGATGAACTATGTTGGTGATGAATATGATGTCAGAACCATTGCTCATGAATTAGGACATAGTATGCATTCATATTATTCAAACAAAAATCAAAATATTTTTGATGCAGATTATACGATTATGATAGGTGAAGTAGCATCAACTATAAACGAAATTTTACTAACAGAATATCAACTAGGACATGAAACAGATAAAAAGAAAAAAGCAGAAATTTTATATGAATTACTAGAATTAATAAGAGGAACATTCTATGCACAGTCTATGTTGGCTGAATTTGAGAAAGAAGTTCATGAAAAAATAGAAAATGGAAATATGCTTTCTTCTGAAGACTTGAATACGATTTATTATACATTAAATCAGAAATATATGGGTGAATCTGTTATTTTAGGTGAGAATAGCAAATATGGATGGGCTAGAATCCCCCATTTTTATAGAGATTTTTATGTATATAAATATGCAACTGGAATATCAGCAGCCATTTGTATTGCAACAAAAATTTTGAATAAAGAAGAAGGATATGTAGAAAAATATATTCACATGCTAAGTCAAGGTTGTACCCAAAAGTCAATAGACCTTTTAAAAATGGTGGATGTTGATTTAGAAGATATACACACTTATGAAGTGATTGTCCAATTTTATAAAAATAAAATTGAAGAATTAAAAAGTTTACTATAGAAAGGATTTTTGCAATATATGAAAAAAGAAGAAATAAAAAACGAAGAAAAAAATATAGCAATAGAAGAAACACATGAGGAAACACAAGAGAATACAAATATAAAGAAAAAAAAGAAATTAATGATTAATGGAATTAGTATTTGGAGAATTTTAGCATATTTTATTATTTATAGTGTATTGGGATATATCATAGAAACCGTATATGGTATGATAACAAAAGGGGTATGGGAAAGTAGACAAAGCTTTTTATATGGACCATTTTGTGGTATTTATGGTTTAGGTGCTGTTGTCATGATTCTTTGCTTACACAAATTTCCTAGAAAATTTAATATGCTTTTTATAGGGGGATTTGTTGTTGGTTCTATCGTAGAATATGTAGTCAGTTTAGTAGGAGAAATGTTATTAGGCGTAAAATGGTGGGACTATTCTAATATGCCACTAAATATCAATGGAAGAATTTGTGTGTATTTTTCTGTTTTCTGGGGATTTTTGGGAATCTATTTAATAGCTTCTCTAAATCCAAAAGTGGACAAAATCATTGATTGGATAAAAAGCAAATTTAAAACCTATAAAGGATTAAAAACATTTGTTATGACCGTATTTATCTTACTTATCATAGATTGTATATCAACTGGTTTTGCAATTGAATTTTTCTTAGTGAGAATGATTGTTCAAAATGATATTGATGTTGCTAACAAAGAAGCAGTCATAGAACAATATGATAAAATCTATGGAAATGAAAAATTATCAGAATTTATTTACCAATTTTGGGGAGATAAAAAAATGATAAGAACATTCCCAAATCTAAAAGTAAAAGACAAAAATGGAAATATTGTATATATGGATAGTCTACTTGACATACAACCATATTATTTAAGAGTACATGATATCAATAACAAAAATAATGAAGAGGTAGAGGAAGATATTAAAGGATAATAAGCTAGGAGGAAGTAAAAATGAAGAATACAGTAAAAAAAGTTATATCACTTTTAATGATAATTATAATGATATTATATATTAGTTTACCAGTTGTATCAAGAGCAGTAAATGCCACATCTTCTGAAGAAGATGACTTTCCTCTTGATGTCGTATTAGAAAGAGATGAAACAAATCCCAATTTGATTCATATAACAGCAACAGATACAGAATGTAATATTACAGATTTAAAATATGTACATAAATATATAGACACAGATAATGTAGGATATTTCGAAGAAGACCATGATGATATCTATACATTTGATATAACTCCAGCACAAACCATTGAAGAAACCTTCGAATTAGATGGTTATGGAAGTTATACAGTATATGCTAAAAATGAAAAAGGATATGCTTTTTTAGCAAGATTGACAGTAAATGATCCTAATGATATGCCACAAATTACATTAACAAAAGATGAGGAAAATCCTTTCATTTTGAATATAGATGTAACAAGTAATCAAAATACGATAACAAAGTTAAAGATTGCTAAAAAGGAACATATACATGATAATATTGATTTTAGTTCCCAAGGAACAGATATTGAATTTATAGAAAGCAATCATGTATCTGTAAGATATACAGGAATTACAGAAGAAGGATTATATGTCATTTATGCAGAAGATAGTGAAGGAAACAAATCAACACGTCAAATCTATTTAGATAATCAAGATACACCAATTTCAGTAGAAATTACAGATGGAACAAATCCAAGAGAAGTGAATTTACATATAACAGATGCGATTTGTCATATTATATCTGTAAAAGTAGCTAAAAGTTCAGAAATAACAGATTTTGAAGATTTTGAAAGCATAGAAGGTTTACCAATTACACAAGGGCAAACTGTAAATGTAAATTATACAGCACCAGAAGATAATACATATACCTTTTGCATAGAAGATGAAGCAGGTTATAAACTGATGACACAAAAAAGGATTACTGCAGAAGAAAATACGATGAATATAACAATTGAACAAGATGAAAATTCTCCTGGAAATTTAACCATAACAGCAACGAACAGTATATGCAATATTGTTGAAATGAAAGTGGCTATAGGAGATAACATTGAGTTAGACTATTTTGAAAATAATGGAGAGTCTATTTCCATAGAGTCAGGAAGAGAAGTAGTTGGAAAATATACAGTTCAAGAAAATTGTACAATAAATGTATATGTTAAAGATGAACAAGGCTATACTTACATGTACACAAAAAATCTTATAGGCATTGATGAACCAGAGCCAAGCCAGGCTCCAACAATTACACTTACACAAAATACAGAAAATCTAAAACAGATTGATGTATATGTTCAAGCAGATAATTCTAATGTTGATGAAGTGAAATGGGCAAAAGGAGAACAAAATACAGAATATTTCGCAACAAATGGAACGCGAATTGGTCAAGATAGGGTAGGCGTGTCTATTCGTACAGAATTTACAATTGATGCGGTTGGAACCTATACTGTATATGCGAGAGATGAAAATGGTAATGAAACAGTAAAAACAATAGAAATTACCAATATTGATGAAGTACCACCAACAGAAGATACAACACCACCACAAGTAAATGATGTTGAAGATAATGGCATCTATAATCATTCTGTTACACCAAACATTGTGGATGAACACTTAGCAGAAATTTATTTAACAAGAGATGGGATAGATGTAGAAGATTATCAAAATGGAGATACGATAGAAGAGGAAGGTGCATATGTTTTAAATGCAGTAGACGAAGCAGGAAATGAAGTAGTGGTAAAATTTATTATTGATAAGACAGCACCTGACATGACAATTCATCAAGAGAATACAGATAATCAAAATGTTGAAGTATCTATGACTTTTTTAGATAACCTTACCAGCATTAACACGGTAAAAGTAGCACAAGGAGAGCAAACGATAGACTATTTTGAAAATGGAGGACAAGAACTAACGCTTCAAAAAGAAGGTAACTCTGCAATAGCCGCTATTCATGTTACCGAAAATGGAACGTATACGGTATATGTGAAAGATGAGGCAGGAAATGATAAAATACAGGTATTTGAAGTAACTACCATTACAGAAGAACCAGAAGTTGATGATACAACACCTCCAACAATTCAAACAACAGAGGAAAGCGTGAATGAAAATGAATCTATAAAAGTGACAATCCATGTAACAGATACAGAATCTCAAATCGCAACAATAAAAATAGCAAATGGAGAGAAAGATATAGATTATTTTGAAAATGAAGGAACTATCCTTCAAATGAAAACAGATGATAAATCTGCAGAAGCAGCCGTTATGATTACAAAAAATGGAACATATACCATTTATGCTGAGGATGAACAAGGAAATAAAACAGTAAATGTTATTACGATTACAGCAATTGTGACACCAGATCCAGCTCCAGATGACACAACACCGCCTACCATTACAGGTGTAGAAGATGGAAAGACATATGAAAATGAAGTAACACCTAGAATAGAAGATGAGAACTTAGCAAGTGTCACATTAACGAAAGATGGAAATGTTGTAGAAGATTATCAAAATGGAGATACCATTTCTGAAAATGGTACATATGTATTAACAGCAGTAGATGAAGCAGGAAATCAAACAGTTGTGCAATTCGTTATAGATATTGAAGAAGATGATAATGATAACAATAATACAAACACCAACACAAATAACAATACCAATACGGATAATACAACTGATAATGATAATAATACAGACAACAATCATGTTTCAGGAAACAATATAAATAACAATTCTAATAATCATCAACAAAATACAATCAATAATTCTGGAAGAAATAATACTTCTACTAGTAATTCAAAATTACCTTATGCAGGACTTAGAAACATATTAATGATTGGTATTATGATTACAAGTGTTGTTGCTATATTTACATATTTAAAATATAAAAAATACAAGATGTAAAATAAAAATAACGTTATAATAGGGAAAACTAAGGAAAAACCTATGAAAAGTAAAAAGAAAAAAAGATATAAGAAAAATCAATTGTTTTCAAAAAGAATTATCATGTTTATCATTATTATTGCTATCATTGTGCTCATCTATCATATTAGTGCAAATGAAAGAGAGAAAAATGTTTCTGTTAATGCTTTTTCATCTATCAATGAAATTATGGATGAAATCGAAACAGATACATATGCAAACATAAATCGATATATTGTATGATGTAGTTATTGACCCAGGACATGGAGGAAGTGATGTAGGAGCTGTCAATGGAAGATATATGGAATCAGAAATTGCTTTAGATTGTGCTCTTGAATTAAAAACACAATTAGAAAAAATAGGATTAAAAGTTTTACTAACAAGAGATGGTACTGAGTCAGAAGAGGAATACACCATGTACAATATTTATGATGAAGATGGAAGAGTCACTATGGCCAATGAATCTCATGCAAAAGTTTTGATATCCTTACATTTAAATAGTAATCTTTCAGATAATGTAGATGGTGGTGTTGAAATTTATGCTTCTTCTAATAGTGATTTAACATTAGCAAAAAAGTTAGCAGATGATATTGTGGAAACAGCAAAAACAGAATATTCTACTAATCAAACAGACAAAGTAGAAGATGGAGTTTATGTTAGAACAATAGAAATTGAAGACCAAAAAAATGAAACATCTTTTTCAAGAGAAAATTATAAAGGAATATTTGATTCTATTCCATATCTATATATCATAAGAGAAGTTGGAGGAATTGCAACAGGAGCTTATGTAGATGGAACCAATAAAGCCTATGGTGTCAATGAATATCGAAATTCAAATGTAGGTGTGGAAGGTTATTTAGTAGAACTTGGATATATTAATGTAGATGAGGATTTAAATAACATTTTAGAAAATGAAGATTTATATATGAAAGCAATTGTAGATAGTATAATGAATTTTTATAAAATTTAAAAAACAAAACACATTAGAATAAAAGAACGCTAAACTTTTCCATAATTTGAATTTTTATGTTGACTATGGTATAATTAATTATATATAGTGGGCATTAATATGTGCCTAAAAAAGTAGAAAGGAGAGGGAGTTGAGCGATGCTCCTCCTAAAAAAAATATGAAAACATTTGAGGAAACCTACAAGAAATGTGGCTTAAGACCCCCCGTTTTTTTGAAATCTGATTTTAGAAAGGCTGAAGAGAGTTTTGCTAGTTTCTGTAAAGAACTGGAAAGCAGAAACAGAAAATGGGAAGAAATTCGGTCAAATATTTTAAAAGAATGGGGAGGGGATGTGCCCACTTTGTCAGATTTGGAAGAATTTGACAAAGACTTTGACTTTAGCACATGGAGTGAAGCAATAGCAGTAATAGGTGAAAGAAAAAGTCGGATGCTGAATGACTCACTTCATGAAATTGAAGTGCTGGTGATTGGAAAAAAGAGGCAACAATGGATAGAAGAGTTGGTCAACAAGGCACCAATAGGCACTAGACTAATAGTTATAAGAGACCAAAGCTTCCAACCTAAAGAAGAATTTATAAAAACCTTCAGCCAACGAATTGCTGAAGGTAAAGAAATGAGAATCTGCAGAAAGTTCACCGAGGTAATATGGGTAGCTTTCAAACCTGAGTCCGATATAGGACTTGAATCTATCTGGTGGGGGATAAACAAATCAACCAGCACGGTTGAGTACATCATTTAAGCAATACAGAAACCACGATGTTCTTCGTTTTTTTGAGGAATGTTGTGGTTTTTGCATTTATTAGATAATAGTTATCTGAGTTTTATTAAAAGGATTTTTAATAATCCTCTTCTAGTTTTATTTTAAAAATCTATGATTCATTCACAACGTTTTTTACAATGTCTAAAAATTTTGAAGCATCATCAGATGGTTCTTTAGAATATATAATCCCATAAGGCATAGATTCTCCAGAAGAAATAGGAATCGTTTTAAAAGCAGGATGGATATCTTTCCAACATTCTAAAGTGACAAGCAAATAGCCATTTTCTTCACATTTATTAAAAAGGTTCATGTCATAATATAAAGGAGCATCAATGCTTTCTACATTATCACAATTTTGTTTTATCTTATGAACAATATCTTGATTTTGTTTACTGTTTCCAGTAGTGATAGCTGCAATCTTTTCGCCAGATAAATCTTTAAAAGAAATTTCTTTCTTTTTAGATAGTGGATTAGTAATCGGAACAGCAATACAAAATTGATAAGTTCCCAACTTAAAAAAGTTAAAATCTTTTAACCATTCTTGTGAATCTCCAGGAGAAACAAGAAAATCTAAAGTTGCGCCATTATTATTCAGTGTACTTAAAACATTAGAATGATTTTCTTCAAAAGGCACAATTTTAATTTTAAATTCAGGATATTTACCATTTACTTTATACCATATATCAAGCAAAGGTAGAAATTGGAGTAACTCCAAACCTATATGATACAAATGTAATTAATATGAATAATTTTTAGGAGGTAAAAAAATGAATAAGAAAGTAATTATAGGAATTGTGATTGTCATATTATGTATTGTGATAGCAGGTGCTGTGTATTTTATAAATAGTAATTCACAAGAAAATGAAAATCAAATGGCAAAAATTGGTTAGAAGGACATCGTTTTAGATCTAATCCATCAGATTCTGACATTCAAGAGTGGACAGATAGTATACAATAATTAAAAAATATTGCCTTGATTATAACTTTGGTTATCTTTTTGAACAAATAATAAAACGGCACATTTCCTTGGCAGAGCGATGTGTCGTTTATCCATATTTTTATATGGTAACCGCATTTCTGCGATTGTCATTAGTTAACAGGAGGAGTATATGTATACTTTTTATATAGAAAATAGACTTTTATTGTTTTTTTGTCTCAATTATGATAAAATTATTTCTGACAAAAAGAGAAAAAATAGAAATATTTACTATTAGGAGAATTGTAATGATAAACAATTTAATGAATAAAAATTATTATCCAACCAATCCAGAAGAAAAAAGATTATATACAAAAATAGATTCTATGAATAAAAGTGAAGAAATACAATTATTTATTAAAAATTTAAAAAACATTTTAGAAGAAAAAGTAGAATTATTTGCTTATCGAATAAAGCAACCATTTTCCGCTATTAGAACATATCGTTTAGCAGGATATAATCATGCTGATCAATTGCACGACCTATTAGGGTTCTTACTTGTAGTTGATAATGCATCTGAAATAGAAAAAATAAAAAATCTAATAATAGATAGTTTAAAAGAAGAAAAATTTAAATCATATAATTTATTAGTAGAGAAAAAATTTAGTACTAATACTTATACAGAATTGGATAAAAATATAAGAGAAAATCAATATAATCAATTGATCTTTGATGATATAAACAAGTGGTTAGAAATTCCTGTTGGATTGGATAAATTATTACCTCCTTTTAGTTACAATATATTGTGTGAGAAAGATTTTAAAGATACCAGTACAATTTCTATAGAAATTCGTATACAAACAAAAGAAGATTTTATTACTACAGAAAGTTATTATTATACAATACATAAAAATGATTCCATAAAATTGAATTTAAAAATTCCATTATTATGTATGTGTTTTAGGATTTTAAGAAGAAAATCAAACATAGCTTTTGAGAAAGATGATAGAAAAAAAGAGAAGTATCAATTTGAAATAGATCAAATATTAAATAAAAATATAAATTTTGTAAAAGAAAACAAAGATATATTAGATACGATCTTCCAAGAAAACAGTAAATTAATAGATTGCTGGAAAAAGGGATATCCCATATATGAATTCAAACGATTGAAAGTTGACAAATAAGTAATGTGAGATAAGGAGGGAAATATGTTCAAATTACATTCCGAATATAAACCAACAGGAGATCAACCAAAAGCAATTGAATATTTATCAAAAGGAATAGAAGAGGGAAAGAAATTCCAAACACTTCTAGGTGTTACAGGTTCTGGAAAAACCTTCACAATGGCAAATATTATACAAAAAGTACAAAAACCAACACTTGTTTTAGCACACAACAAAACGTTAGCAGGACAACTTTATTCTGAATTTAAAGAGTTTTTTCCAGAAAACAATGTGGAATATTTTGTATCATATTATGATTATTATCAACCAGAAAGCTATATTCCACAATCAGATACTTATATAGAAAAAGATTCTTCTGTTAATGATGAAATTGATAAACTAAGACATTCAGCAACATTATCTTTATTTGAAACAAGAGATGTTATCATTGTTGCATCTGTTTCCTGTATTTATGGTTTAGGAGACCCAGAAGATTATCAAGAAATGATGTTATCTTTAAGACCTGGAATGCAAAAGGGGAGAGACGAAGTTTTAAGAAAATTAATTACGATGCAATATACGAGAAATGAAATTGACTTTCAAAGAGGGACTTTTAGAGCAAAAGGAGATGTTGTTGAAATTTATCCATCTGACCAATCAGAATCTGCTATTAGAGTAGAATTTTGGGGAGATGAAATTGAAAAATTAGTAGAAATTAATCCGTTAACTGGAAAAACGATTGGAAGTAGAAGACATGTCTTAATTTCACCAGCATCTCATTATGTAACGACAAAAAATAAGATGGAAAGAGCGATTGTGACAATAGAAGAAGAGTTGGATGAAAGAATCAAATATTTTAAAGAACATAATAAATTGATTGAAGCACAAAGAATAGAAGAGAGAACTAATTTTGATATTGAGATGATGAAAGAAACAGGATTTTGTTCAGGAATTGAAAACTATTCTAGACATATTAGCGGAAGAAAACCAGGAAGTCCACCATATACATTATTTGATTATTTTCCAAAAGATTTCTTGTTATTAATTGATGAATCTCATGCAACCATTCCACAAGTAAAGGCTATGTATAATGGAGACCATTCTAGAAAAGAATCTTTAGTAAATTATGGATTTCGATTACCTTCTGCCTTTGATAATAGACCTTTAACATTTGAAGAATTTGAAAAGAAATTAAATCAAGTCGTATTTGTTAGTGCTACACCAGGAGATTATGAAAAAGAACATAGTAAGGAAAATATTGTAGAGCAAATTATCAGACCAACTGGCTTATTAGACCCTAAAATTGAAGTAAAACCAGTAACCAATCAAATAGATGATTTATTAGAACAAATTCGTATCAGAGTAGAAAGAAATGAAAGAGTTTTAGTGACAACATTAACAAAGAAAATGGCAGAGGATTTAACAGATTATTTAAAAGGGTTAGATATTAAAGTAACCTATATGCATTCAGATACGAAAACACTAGAAAGAATGGAAATTATTCGAAATTTGCGATTAGGAGAATTTGATGTTTTGGTTGGTATTAACTTATTAAGAGAAGGATTAGATATTCCAGAAGTATCTTTAGTTGCTATACTAGATGCAGATAAAGAAGGATTTTTACGTTCAGAAAGGTCATTAATTCAAACGATTGGAAGGGCAGCAAGAAATACAGATGGTACAGTGATTATGTATGCGGATGAATTAACAGACAGTATGGAAAAAGCAATCTCAGAAACCAATAGAAGAAGAAGCATCCAAGAAGCATATAATAAAGAACATCATATAACACCAAAAACCATTAGAAAATCTGTACGTGATTCTATAAAAGTAACCATTACAGATGATATAGGTGTAGAATATAAGTTAGAGAAAGAAGAAGATATTAAAGACACAATTACAAAATTAACAGATGAGATGTTAAAATATGCAGCTGAAATGGAATTTGAAAAAGCTGCCGAATTACGTGATAAGATAAAAGAATTAGAAAAATTGATTGAAGATAATTAGCTAAAATAAAATAAAAAAGCCCCTGGGAATTTCCAAGGGGAATTTATATGATTTGCTGTGCGGGTTAACGGGTTACAGGAATTTTATCTTGAGAACATTGCTCTCATTTGGTAAATTCCTAAATAGCGAAATAGTCAAAAAAATAGAGGGTTTAACCTCTATTTTTCATTTACAAAATTCGACAATTTTATAAATTAGAATTATCCTCTTGATTATTTGTTGGTGGTTCGTCTTGTGGCTTTTCAGAAATATTTACGATACCATCACCTTGATATGTACTACTTGCAGTTGAAACATTTCCTTTTCCAACATACTCCGCTTTACCAAATCCTAAAATCATATAGAAAATAGTTGGTAAGAATAATAGTCCAATTGTATAACCAACATCTTTTCCAAAAGCTTTTGCTAAAGAATTACATTGATAGATAGTAATACCTAAACATACGATCCATCCAACGAATGGAATAATACTTGCTAAATATCCAAATATAATCCATGGTGAAAGTCCAGAAATTCTGAATAATATAACCAAGTTATAAATTGGTATAATACATTTCCAACCCTTTTCACCAGCCTTTGTGAAAACTTTCCACATTCCAGCTAATTGTATGATAGCAACAACAAACCCAATAACAAGGATAATACCTAGAAAAGCTCCTAAAATAGCTCCTAGTCCTGTTGCTGTAGCAGTTTCTGTTGCATATCCATAATCATAATAATCATAATAACTTGGATAAGAAGAGTAATAATCATAATACCCCATAAATTAATCCCCCTTTCATGTTTTTATAATTAAATTTTCACATTTTTCGACAAAAATGTCAATATAAAAACAAAAAAAACTTGTATAAAAAATGTTAGTCTGATATAATCTATGTAGTTACGCAATAATATATACGAGGAGGTATTGAAATGAGCGAAAACAAATGTCAATGTGGCAGTCCAAAAAGGGACGAATTTATGCAAAAATTATTTGATGAGTATTTACCTATTAAAGATAATTTAATTCAAATGTTAAATGAGGTACAAGAGCATTATGGATATATTCCACAAAATGCACAAATAGAACTTTCAGAATTTTTAAATATTCCAATGGCAGAGATTTATGGAGTCATAACTTTTTATTCGAGATTTACCCTAAAACCTAAAGGAAAATATAATGTTGCAGTATGCTTGGGAACAGCATGTTATGTAAAAGGTTCTCAAAAAATTATGGACAGATTAAAAGAAAGATTACAAATTGAATCAGGTGAAACAACAAAAGATGGATTGTTTTCTATTGAAGAAACTAGATGCGTTGGCGCATGTGGTTTAGCACCAGTATTTACTGTAAATGGTGAAGTGTATGGAAAAGCAACTGTTAAAAAATTAGATGAAGTTTTAGATGAAATTATAAACAGCAAGGAGAAATAAAATGTCGCATAGACAAACGAACCCTATGAGACAAAAAGGAGGAAAGTATGAAAAGTCTAGAAGAAATTCACAAAATAAGAGAGGAAAAAAGAAAAGAATTAGATTTAAGAGTTAACACAAAAGCAGATACCAGAGAAAAACATATTTTGGTTTGTCATGGTACAGGTTGTACTTCTTCAAAATCACCTGAAATTCTAGAAAATTTTAGAAGAATTTTGAAAGAAAAAAACATAACTAATGTAAGAGTTATCAAAACAGGTTGTTTTGGTCTTTGTGCAAAAGGTCCGATTGTTATTATAAGACCAGAAGATACTTTTTATGCAATGGTAACGCCAGAAGATTGCGAAGAAATTATTGAGACACATATTGTAAAAGGTGAAAAAGTAGAAAGATTACTTTGTAAAGATATTGATGGAACCATTGTAAATAGTTTGGATGAATTAAATTTTTATAAAAAGCAAAAAAGAATTGCTCTTAAAAATTGTGGTGTTGTGAATCCAGAAGAGATTGATGAGTACATAGCATTTGATGGATATAAAGCATTGGAAAAAGTATTAAAAGAAATGACTCAAGATGAAGTAATTGACACAATAAAAGATTCAGGTTTAAGAGGTAGGGGAGGAGCTGGTTTCCCTACAGGTAAGAAATGGGAACTTACCAAGGCTTCTGTTGGAGACCAAAAATATGTGGTTTGTAATGCTGATGAAGGTGATCCAGGAGCATTTATGGATAGAAGTATCTTAGAGGGAGATCCACATTCTGTATTAGAAGCGATGACTATTGCAGGATATGCTATTGGAGCAAATAAAGGATATATTTATGTTAGAGCAGAATATCCAATTGCAGTTCAGAGATTAAAAATTGCCATAGACCAAGCAAGAAATTATGGATTACTAGGAGAAAACATTTTTGATACAGATTTTAGCTTTGATATTGAAATTCGACTAGGTGCAGGCGCTTTTGTGTGTGGTGAAGAAACAGCATTATTAGAATCTATTGAGGGAAAAAGAGGACAGCCAAGAGTAAAACCACCATATCCAGCACAATCAGGATTATGGGGAAAACCAACTTTAATTAATAATGTGGAAACATATGCAAATATTGCACAAATCATTTTAAATGGTGCAGAATGGTATTCTTCAATCGGAACAGAAAGCTCAAAAGGAACAAAAGTATTTGCTTTAGGTGGAAATGTTAATAATATAGGATTAGTAGAAGTACCTATGGGAACAACCTTAAGAGAGATTATTTATGATATTGGTGGAGGAATTCCAAATGGTAGAGAATTTAAAGCAGCGCAAACAGGAGGTCCTTCAGGAGGTTGTATTCCAAAAGAACATTTAGATACCCCAATTGATTATGAATCTTTAAAACAAATTGGTTCTATGATGGGTTCAGGTGGATTAATTGTTATGGATGATACCAAATGTATGGTAGCCTTAGCAAAATTCTATCTAGACTTTACAGTAAGCGAAAGCTGTGGTAAATGTACACCTTGTAGAATTGGAACAAAGAGAATGTTAGAAATTTTAGAAAGATTATGTAATGGTGAAGGAGAAGAATTAGACTTATATAGACTAGAAAAATTAGCAGCCAATATTCAAAAATCTAGTGTATGTGGACTAGGGCAAACAGCACCAAATCCAGTAGTTAGCACAATGAAATATTTTAGAGAAGAATTTAGAGAACATGCTGTAAAAAAGGAATGTAGAACAAAAGAATGTAAAGCAATGGCAAAAATTGTAATCGATGAAGAAAAATGTAAAGGTTGTGGTTTATGTCAAAAACATTGTCCAGTTAATGCTATTGATGGTTCAGGAAGAGATAAAAGAATTATCAATCAAGAAAAATGTATTAAATGTGGTACTTGTATCACAAGTTGTCCATTCCATGCAATTGGTTAGGGACGTGCCAAAATGGACAAAAATTGTCCAAAAGGGACAGACCTATGAAAATATATAGGCAAGGAAATAGTTTTTAATCAATTCTAATAATACGAAATATTAATTGAATGGATAATGAATTAAGGAGGAATTATGTTAGAACTAACATTAGAAGATATAAAAGCATTTTCCAAAGAATATAATGCTAATCCAACCAATAAAATTATTGAAAATGCGATTTCAACAAATGGATTAGAAAATGCTTGCTTAGACAGAAACATTGTTAGAGAAAATCAACCAGTTTTTAATATTGAACTTCCAGATACGAAACGATATGACCAAAAGGAAAGCTGGAAATGTTGGATATATGCAGGATTCAATATGATTCAATATAATATGGCAGAAAACTTGAACATGAATTTAATGGATTTTGAACTATCAAGTAACTATATTGCTTTCTTTGATAAATTAGAAAAAGCGAATACAACCTATGAAAATATTATCCGTTTGCCTATTGAAAATGCAACTTTAGAATACATAAAAAAAGAACAATTATTAAAAAATTGTGTTACTGAGGCAGGATTTTCTGAATGGTTTGCAAGTATTATAAAAAAATATGGAATTGTACCATATTCATATATGCCAAATCCTAAAGAAGGAGAAGATGGTGACAAAATTTCTCGTATATTTAGAGAAAAAGTAAAAAAAGATGTTATTTGCCTATTAGAAGAAAAGAAACAAGGTAAAAACGAAGAAGAACTAAGAAATCTGACAAAAACATATGCAAAACAAAATTACATATTTTTATCTAAAATCTTAGGCGAGCCACCAATGACATTTGATTTGGAATATAAAGATAAAAATGGAACATACATATCGCAAAAATGCATAACACCAATGGATTTTAAAAATCAATACTTAACATTAAACTTGGATGATTTTGTATCAATTGCCAATATGCCTATGTATAATAAAGAATACAATAAAGTATATCGATTAAAACACTTTGGAAATGTGTATAAAAATAGTTATAGACAATTTTTGAATTTACCAATAGAAGATTTAAAAAGATGTGCTATAGAACAACTAAAAGATGGCATTCCAGTATGTACTTCAATTGAAATCAACAGTAAATCTGTATATGAAAAACAAGGTATTTTAGATACAAGAGTCTATAATTATGAAAATACTTTAAACATGCATTCATTAAATAAGAGAGAAGGCCTAGATTTTTCAGAAATTCATTTATCACATTGTATGACAATTACAGGTGTAAACATAGTAGATGACCATATTGAACGATGGAAAGTGGAAGATAGTTATGGTGTAGGTCCAGATGAAAAACCAAATGGATATTATACGATGAATGATAATTATTTCGATAAATTTGTAATGGATATTATCATAAACAAAAAATATTTAACAGAAGAACAAAGGAAACTGCTAGAACAAGAACCAATTGTGTATGATATAGATTTGGAAGATGAAATTTAATAATAGTTAAAAGAAAGAGAGATGTGGATATGGAAAAAGAAATGGTTAATTTAACAATTGACAATCAAAAGGTAACAGTACCGAAAGGAACAACAATATTAGAAGCTGCAAAAACAGCAGGAATTGATATCCCAACATTATGTTTCTTAAAAGAGATTAATGAAGTGGGAGATTGTAGAATGTGTATTGTTGAAGTAGAAGGAAGAAGGGGATTTGCTACTTCATGTATACAAACTGTAGAAGAAGGGATGGTTGTTCATACACATACACAAAATGTATTAGAAGCACGTCATGTGATTCTAGATTTAATAATTTCAAATCATGCAAAAGACTGTTTAACTTGTACACGTTCAGGAAATTGTGAATTACAAGCGTTAGCTACAAAGTTTAATGTTTTAAATATCGAATTTGAGGGAGAAAGAACAGAACATAAAATTGATGACTTATCTCCATCTATTGTAAGAGATTTTAATAAATGTATTTTATGTAGAAGATGTGTAGCAGCATGTAAAAATGTACAAAAAATTGGAGCTATTGATTGTATTAACAGAGGTTTTGAATCTTGTATATCAACTGTTGGAGACCATAGCTTAAATGATGTTAACTGTACATTTTGTGGTCAATGTATAGAAGCTTGTCCAACAGGAGCTTTACATGAAAAAGAGACGATTAATGATGTATGGGTAAAATTAAAAGACCCAGAAACAACGGTTATTGTTCAAACAGCTCCAGCAGTTAGAGTTGCTCTTGGAGAAGAATTCGGTATGCCAATTGGTACAAATGTAGTAGGAAAAATGGTTACTGCATTAAAACGTTTAGGATTTGACAAAGTATTTGATACCAATACAGGTGCTGACCTTACCATTATGGAAGAAGCAAATGAATTTATAGAAAGATTTACAAAAAATGATAATTTACCAATGATTACATCTTGTAGTCCAGGTTGGGTAAAATATATCGAAATGAATTATCCAGAATTATTACCACATCTATCTAGTTGTAAATCTCCTCATGAAATGTTTGGTGCTATCTTAAAAACATATTATGCCAATAGGGAAGGTCTAGACCCAGAAAAAATCTATGTGGTTTCTGTTATGCCATGTATTGCAAAGAAATTTGAAAGACAAAGACCAGAAATGATGGAAGATAACTTATATGATGTAGATAATGTTATTACCACTAGAGAATTAGCAAGAATGATCAAACAAGCGAACATCGAATTTGAAAAATTAGAAGATAGCAATTTTGACAGTCCTATGGGAGAAGCAAGTGGTGCAGGGGCTATCTTTGGAACAACTGGTGGTGTTATGGAGGCAGCTTTAAGAACAGCTCAAGATACGTTAACAGGAGAAGATTTACCAAAAATTGACTTCGAACAAGTAAGAGGTGGAGATGGTATCAAAAGAGCAACGATTAATATTGCAGGAAAAGATATCAATGTTGTTGCTGCAAGTGGATTAGCAAATGCAAGAACTATATTAGAAGAAATTAAATCTGGTAAAGCAAATTATCAATTTGTTGAAATTATGGCTTGCCCAGGAGGTTGTATCATGGGTGGTGGTCAACCAATTAAGAGTTCTAAAGTAAGAGCAGAAGTAGATGTTAGAAAATTAAGAGCAGATGCTTTATACACAATTGATGAGAAAAGCATTGTTAGAAAATCACATGAAAATCCTGTTATGAAAAAATTATATAAAGATTTCTTAGAAAAACCAGGAAGTGAAATTGCTGAAAAGTTATTACATACAACTTATACAAAAAGAGAAAAATATAATATATAAAATATCATTTGTTACAGTTCAGACTAGTGTACAGGGGGATGTATTGAACCGAGTAATCAATCATTTATCCATACCTCTTCCTGTACACTAGTCTGAACAGAAATTAAATTTTTATTATGAATGGAAAATTTAATCAATTTCTATTGCAACTTTTTTATAAATGGTATATAGTAAGAAAGGGTGTAGAAAATGACAAAATTTGTAGAAAATATTACAAGATTAAAAGCAAGTAATATCAATAGAAATATTGTTTATTTTGCGTTCCCAATTTTTAAATTTATAAGGTAAGTGTTTATATCAATTCTTTTCGGATTGATATTTTTTATTATATAGAACATAAAATGTTCTATATAATAAAAAATAATATTGCACAGAAAAATTGCAAGCAATTTTTCGCGTCGACAAATCTTTACGTCTTTTCGAGAACTTATATTTATATAGTTAAATGAGAAAAACAGAAAAAAGTTCTCTCAAACCGAGATTTGTCCCACTAAATACTTACTAAGAAAATAGAAGGAGGCATTTTATGGAACAAACAAAAAAATTGCTATTAGATGTAAATGAAAAGCCAACTATTGCTAAATGGATAATCCTTGCAATACAACATGTTTTTGCTATGTTTGGAGCAACGATCTTGGTTCCTATCATGGTAAATACAGCAGCAGGAGAAACAGTACTTACCATTCCAGTAGCATTAGTAACATCAGGAATTGGAACATTAATTTATATCTTATGTACAAAAGGAAAATCACCAGTATACTTAGGAAGCTCTTTTGCATTTATAGCACCATTAGCAGCAGCTTATGCAAAAGGTGGTATTTCAGGTGCTATGGTTGGTGTTATGGCAGTAGGTCTTGTCTATGTTATTTTTGCAACCATTATTCATTTTATAGGTAAAAAATGGATAGACAAATTATTACCACCAGTTGTTATTGGACCAATGATTATGATTATTGGATTAAGTTTAGCACCAAGTGCAATTTCTCAAGTAGGATTAGGAACTGGAACACAAATTGATTGGAGATGTATTGCAGTTGCTTTAATTACCTTTTTGACAACAGCAATAGTAATGGTTAGAGGAAAAGGATTTTTAAAAATTATTCCATTTTTAGTTGGAATTGTTGTAGGTTATGTTTCAGCAATCTGTTTTGGATTGGTTGATTTTAGTCCGGTATTAGAAGCTAGCTTCTTTAGCATGCCAAACTTTGTGATACCATTTCTAAATTATACACCTAACTTCTCAGCATTATTAACCATTGTACCAATTTCTTTGGTAACGATTGCAGAACATATTGGTGATCATACAGCATTGAGTACAATTATTGGAAAGAATTTATTAAAAGAGCCAGGATTAGATAGAACATTATTAGGTGATGGTTTAGCAACATTTGTTGCAGGATTTTTAGGAGGACCAGCTAATACAACTTATGGTGAAAATACATCTGTTGTTGGAATGACAAAAGTAGCATCTGTATGGGTAATTGGATTAGCAGCAATTATTGCTATCTGTTTAGGATTTTTAGGAAAATTCACTGCATTGGTATCAACCATTCCTGATGCTGTTTTAGGTGGTGTATCTTTACTATTATATGGATTTATTTCTGTAAATGGTTTAAAAGTATTAATTGAAAATAAGATTGATTTCGGAAAATCTAAAAATATTGTTGTTGCATCTACTATGTTAGTACTAGGATTAGGAGGAGCAGCTATCTCTATTATTCATGGGGATTTATCTGTAACTATTTCAGGAATGAGTTTAGCAGCCATTATTGGTATTTTACTAAATTTATTATTACCAGATGAAAAAGAAGATGAAAATAAACCAGAAAATAATCAACCAAAAGAAACAGGTGAAACAAGTAAAAATGAAAAAGAAATCAAATATGAAAGCGGGGCAAATGTAGTGGAAGAAATAAAAAAAGACGAAACAAATCAAGTAACTGTATTACATAATCCTTTGGTAGAACATAAATTATCCATTATTAGAAACAAACATACAGGAACAAAAGAGTTTAGAGAAATCATAGGGGAGATAGCGACATTATTATGCTATCATGCATTAGAAGATGCAAAATTGAAAGAAATTGAAATCGAAACTCCGCTTGGTAAAACAAAAGCAAAAGTATTAGATGAAGATAATTATGCTTTTGTACCAATTTTAAGAGCAGGAACAGGTATGTTAGATGGATTATTAAAAATTGTACCAAATGCAAAAATTGGACATATTGGATTATATAGAAATGAAGAAACCTTAGAACCAGTACAATATTATTATAAAATGCCAAAAGATATTGCAAAACGTGAAGCGATTATCTTAGATCCAATGCTTGCAACAGGAGGTTCTGCTGCAGATACCATTCAAATGCTAAAAAAAGACGGAGTTAAGAAAATTAAGTTCTTATGTATTATATCTGCACCAGAAGGAATTGAAAGATTAAAGAAAGAACATCCAGATGTAAAAATTTATACAGCATGTATTGATGAAAAATTAAATGACAAAGGATACATTGTACCAGGACTAGGTGATGCTGGAGATAGAATATTCGGAACCAAATAAGTTCAAAAATTTTAATGTAATTTATATAATAAAAAGAGGCAATTAGAACTATGTTCAAATTGTCTCTTTAATTTGCTATTTGTTATTGTTATTTTGTCTTTCATTATTGTTGTTTTGATTATTATTTGAATTGTTATTATTTTTATTTTCTTTCTTTTTCTTACTCATATACAAAGCACCTCCTCAAAGTATATTACTATTTTGTACGAAACTATAAAAAATATTCACTCATAATTTGTTTTTTTTATATAATTGATATATAATAACAAATATATAAAAGATTTATCTTGTTGTATAAGAAAAATTCACATACCAAAAAAGAAAGTTAATTTTTTCTATACAATCAAAGAATAGATAAATTGATAATATTAAAGTTTTGGAGGATTAGCAAATGAATTATAGTAATGAAAAATTAAATGAATTTAATGATTACATAAGATATAGAAAAGTGGCTATCATAGGATTAGGTGTTAGTAATTTACCACTTTTAGATTATTTATATGACAAAAAAGCGAATGTAACCATATTTGATGAAA
Source organism: uncultured Eubacteriales bacterium (assembly GCA_949288175.1). Classification (GTDB taxonomy): domain Bacteria; phylum Bacillota; class Clostridia; order TANB77; family CAG-508; genus CAG-269. The sequence goes on from CASEIV010000002.1 coordinate 179,883, forward strand.
GAGAATATAATCAAGTTTCTAAAGAAATTATTGAAAAAATTACCAATTATGGATTTGCAATTTATTATGGAAAAGATTGTTTGCAACATCTAAAAAATTTCAATGTTATCTTTCGTTCACCAAGTTGTTTACCAACCAAACCAGAATTAGTGGAAGAAGCCAATAAAGGCGCATTAGTAACAACAGAAGTAGAGCTATTAATGAAAATGTGTCCAGCAAAAGTGATTGGAATCACTGGAAGCGACGGTAAAACAACAACAACAAGTTTAATCAATAGCATTTTACAAAAGGCAGGATATAAAACATTTTTAGGAGGAAATATTGGAACACCACTATTTACAAAACTATCAGAAATGACACCTGAAGACATTGTTGTTTTAGAATTAAGTAGTTTTCAATTAATGGGAATGGAAGTGAGTCCACAAATTGCTGTTATTACTAATATAACACCAAATCATTTAAATATTCATAAAGATTATCAAGAATATATAGATGCAAAGAAAAATATTTTTAAATATCAAGATGAAAATGGAATTTTGGTTTTAAATTATGACAATGAAATTACCAAAGAGTGTGCAAAAGAAGCAAATGGAAAAGTTATTTTCTTTAGTAATCAAACCAAATTAGACAATGGGTATATTGTTGATGAAGATGTCATAAAAGAATGTGATGATAAAGTTAGAAAACATATTTTAAATACAGATGATGTCATTTTAAGAGGAAATCATAATTATCAAAATATTGCAACAGCTATTGCTGCAACAGCAAGTTTAGTAGATATAGAAACGGCTGTCAAAGCAGTTAAAGAGTTTAAACCTGTAGAACATAGAATTGAATTTGTAGAAGAAATTGATGGAGCAAAATGGTATAATGATTCTGCAAGTTCTTCACCTTCTAGAACATTATCTGGACTAAATGCTTTTAAAGAAAATATTGTTTTAATTGCAGGTGGATATGACAAAAATTTAGATTATACACCTCTTGCAAAAACAATTATTGATAAAGTAAAAGCATTGATTTTAATTGGTCAAACAGCTGGAAAAATTTATGATGCTGTTAAAGAAGAGTTGGAAAAAGAAAATAAAAATTTAGACATTTATATGTGTGAAACTTTAGAAGACACAATTTCAATTGCAAGAAAGAATGCCGAAAGTGGAGATGTTGTTTTATTTTCTCCTGCCAGTGCAAGTTTTGATATGTTTAAGAATTTTGCAGATAGAGGAAATCAATTTAAAGATTTAGTGAGAAAATTAAAAGAGAGAGGTTAAACATGCTATGCACCTTTTAGAGGTTATCAACATATCTTGTATAAAATAAAAAAGGAGGAATTAGAAATGTATGATAACCAATATGAAGAGTACATAAGAAGTGTTTTAGGATATCCATGTACAACAAATATGAATCAAAATCAAATGTATCAAAATGAATATCTGAACCCATCTCAAATAAACATGAGAAACGATTTAGAAGAATTTTATCCTGAGATATATAAAATTATATATCCAATGGTTAAAAAAGCTTGTGAAGGGAATATGAGAGCAAATAGCAGGGAAGAAATTGAACAAATGACTGACGAAATTTATTCTGCAATAGAAGATAGTAACCAGATTAATGTCAATATCAATTTAGGAAATACAATTTCTACAACTAATACAAATAGAACGCAAAATCGAAATGAGATACATAAGGAAGAGATTCAAAATAAAAGTTTTGAAAAAACAGACTTAGAAAATAGAAATGTAGAAGAAGAAAGTAGAAGAAGACCTAGAAATAATAATTTAAGAGATTTAATCAAAATATTATTAATTAGAGAATTATTGGGAAGACCTCATGATCATTTTCCACCAAGACCACCACATCACCCACGTCCACCAATGAGACCACCAATTATGCCTAGAAATTATCAACCTTTATATGATATCTATGAATATTAAAAAATTACAAAAAATAGAAATTTTACCAACTTTTAAAATATTTTTTGTTGTATATGAAGACGATTTTTGGTACTTCACGAACATTTGAATAAAAATTAAAAAAATACAGAAAATAAAGATGAGAAATTTTGAAAGGTGGTAAAGAAAATGAAGGTTAAAGATTGTATGTGTACAGAAGTTTGCTGTGTAAAACCAGAAACAACAATACATGATGTTGCAAAGTTAATGTGCCAAAACCACATTGGTTCCATACCTGTTTGCGATACCAATAATTGTTTATGTGGAATTGTAACAGATAGAGATATTATTTTAAGAAGTATTGCTTGCGATAAAGATGTTAAAACAACTCCTGTAAGTGATATCATGTCAACAAATGTATATACTTGTGAAGAAGATGAAGATATGGCAAATGCGGAAAATAAAATGGGAACAAACAAAGTAAGAAGACTACCTGTTTGTGATAATAATAAAAAAGTAATTGGTATATTAACATTAGGAGATATTGCACAAAATAGAGCAAAATTAGATGATAGAGAAATTTGCATTACATTTGAAGATGTTTGTGATTGTGATACAAATAAAAATGCAGAATAGTCAATAAATATTTTTATAACAGTAGAATTTTGTTAATGATATAAAACAAATTCTACTGTTTTTCTTTTTTATTCGTATATAAAATTTTATGATACATATAATAAATAATGAAAATACATTTTTGTTAAAATTATAAAAAATTTGTATATTTAATTTATAAGAGGAGGGGAGAGATGATTATAAACATACCCTATTGGACAAGAGTATTAAAAAATATCGTATATGTTGTATTATTAATATTGGGTTTGTATCTGGCATTGAAATTATCCATTTTTTATATGCCTTTTTTAGTAGCGTTTATTATCTCTTTAATCATAGAACCTCTTATAAAATTGATTATGCGAAAAACGAACTTAACTAGAAGGACTAGCTCTATTATCATTTTCATTCTTGTATCTGCCATTATTTTAGGAATATTGGCATGGATTATTGTGACACTATTTTCAGAATCTTCTAGTTTATTACAAGGATTAAATGACTATGTGGATAAGGCTTCTAGTCAGTTACAAGGATTTATCGAACAATTCCATTTTGATAAAATAAAACTATCAGATGAAATATTAACGATTGTTCAAGAATCCAGTGGGGATTTTTTAGAAACGATATCTAATTGGTTAAGGAATGCTTTAAATAGTTTGATTAATATTGTTACAAAAATACCTGAAATTGCTATATGTGTTGGAATTACAATATTAGCTTTATATTTTATTTGTGTTGATAAGATATATATTTTAGACCAAATAGAATATCATTTACCAAAAGCATGGGTGAAAAAATTAAGTACACATTTAAAAGAGTTAATACAAACATTAGGAGGATATTTAAAAGCAGAAGTAACATTGATTTTAGTATCATTTGTAATTTCTTTAATAGGATTATATATATTATTTTTTTTAAAATTTAATATACCATATCCTTTATTGATGGCATTATTTATTGGTTTCGTAGATGCTCTTCCCATTTTAGGTTCTGGAACCGTTATGATACCATGGGCAATTATTTCAGCACTAAATGGTGATTTGTCTTTAGGAATTGCTATTCTTACACTGTTTATTATCATGTCTATTGTAAGGCAATTTTTAGAACCGAAATTAGTTAGTAAAAATATAGGTGTTCATCCTATATTTACGTTGATTGCTATGTATACAGGATTTAAAATAACAGGGGTTATTGGATTATTATTAGGACCAATTGCTTTAATTATTATAAAAAATATATTTGCGAATTTGATTGATCCAGGTGTGTTTAAAACCATTTTTGATAAACGATGAATTTGGGGACGGAGCAAAAAATCATCATTTAATAAAATTTAATTAATTTTTTAACTTTTTAATTAAATGATGATTTTTTGCTCCGTCCCCAAATTCATCGTTTATTCCCATTCAATTGTTGCAGGTGGCTTCGAAGTAATATCATAAACTACTCTATTAACATGTTTTACTTCATTCACAATTCTAGAAGAAACTTTTTCTAATATTTCATAAGGTATTTTGCTCCAAACACCTGTCATAAAATCTGTCGTTTCTACTGCACGTAGGGCAATGGTATAATCATAAGTTCTTTCATCACCCATAACTCCAACAGATTTTAAATTTGTCAATACAGCAAAGTATTGATTAATAGATTTATGAAGTCCAGCATTTGCAATTTCTTCTCTAAAAATGCTGTCAGCTTCTTTTAAGATATCTAATTTGTCATCAGTAATATCTCCGATAACTCTGATAGCTAGTCCAGGTCCAGGGAATGGTTGTCTAAATACTAAGTTTTCTGGTATTCCTAATTCTAATCCTGTTTTTCTAACTTCATCTTTAAATAGATTTCTTAAAGGTTCTACAATTTCTTTAAAATCTACATAGTCTGGAAGACCACCAACATTATGATGACTTTTAATTACAGAACTTTTTCCTAAACCACTTTCAATCACGTCAGGGTAAATAGTACCTTGTACTAAAAAGTCTACCGTTCCAATTTTCTTTGCTTCTTCTTCAAAAACTCTAATAAATTCTTCTCCAATGATTTTTCTCTTTCTTTCTGGATCAGTAACACCAGCAAGTTTTTCTAAAAATCTATCTTTCGCATTTACTCTAATTAAATTAATATCAAATTGATTTCTAAAAACTTCTTCAACTTCATCACCTTCGTTTTTACGAAGTAGACCATGATCAACAAAGATACAAGTTAAGTTTTTACCAATTGCTTTATGTAATAATACAGCAGCAACAGATGAATCAACACCACCAGATAGGGCACATAAAGCTTTTTTGTCTCCGATTTTTTCTTTTAAAGTTTTAATGCTATCTTCTACAAAAGAAGAAATTTGCCAATCTCCAGAACAACCACAAATGTTAAATAAGAAATTCTTAATTACTTGTGTTCCATTAACAGATAAGTTTACTTCTGGATGGAATTGGATTCCATATAGTTTTTTCTCTGCATTTTCCATTGCAGCATTTGGGCAATGGTCTGTTGAACCAATATTTTTAAAACCATTTGGTACTTCAGATACAAAATCTGTATGGCTCATTAAGAAATCATTGGTTGTTTCAAATCCTTGAAATAGGGAAGAGGTATTATCAATATTTACCTTTGTTGTTCCATATTCTCTTGTATTTGCTCTTGATACATTTCCTCCTAAAGTATAAGTCATTAATTGCATACCATAACAAATTCCTAAAACAGGAATACCTAAATCAAAAATACCTTCTGCACATTTAGGAGAATCCTCTCCATAAACACTAGCAGGTCCACCTGTAAAGATAATTCCTTTTGGATTTTTCTCTTTAATTTTTTCGATAGAAATGTTGTATGGTACAACTTCAGAATACACATTGCATTCTCTAACTCTTCTTGCAATTAATTGATTGTATTGTCCACCAAAGTCTAAGATTAAAATTAATTCATTTTCTTTCATATTTACCTCCGAAATTAAAATCATATCTATATGATATCATAATTTGTCGATAAAGTAAATAAAAACCTACGTTATATAGGAGAAAAACTAGAGTTTTGCAAAAATTTTTTATTGAACATATATATTTTTTATGATAAACTTATAAGTAGTAATAAAAAGGAGACAAAAATATGAATATAGGAATTGATATTGATAATACTATAACAGATACAACGCCCATATTAAAAGAATATTGCAAAAAATATAATGATACAGTTGTAAAAAGAAATTTACAAATGCATGAAGATGGATTCGCAAGTTATAATTTGTATGACTGGACACCAGAAGAAAATATGGATTTTTGTATAAAATATTTAGAGAAAGTTGTATTACAAGCACAAGTTAAAGAAAATGCAAAAGAAATCATTAGAAAACTAAAAAAAGAAGGACATAAAATTCATATTATATCATCAAGAGCTGTTCCAATGTTTAAAACACCTTATGAAACCACGGAAAAGTTTTTAAGAGAACATGAAATCGTTTATGATAAATTATTAGTAGGAAAAATTGAAAAGAAACCTTCTTGTATTGAAAACAAATTAGATGTTTTAATAGAGGATGATCCTCAATATGTAAATGAAATGTCTGAATTTATGCCTGTTATTATACTAGATACTTATTACAATAAACAATGTACAGGAAATAACATTATTAGAGCGTTTGATTGGGAAGAAGTATATAGTAATATAAAAATGTTAGAAAAAAATTTGTCTAGTAACTAGTCATTAGATAAGAAAAATAAAATACCCTTCATTACAGGGTATTTTCATTTCTATAACACAGCACTTGTAGGAATATAAGTATCATCTGGAGGATAAACATATTCTTCATTTGGTTTATCAACTGTTTTCATCTCTGTAACTTTCACAATTGGCATATCACCATGATAATTACCTTTTGTAATTTCACCAGTTAATTCAACCCATGTCTCATTCGCAAAATCTTGTGCATTTTCATATTCGCAAAGAAATCCAACAATCACATATTGAAAATCAGAAGAAATCATCATATCTCTTGCTAATATAAATTGCGTATCTGTTAAATCTAATACTCGATATACATATCCTGTAAATTGGATTTTTACACCAACATAATCATCTATATTCTCATGAACAGCTTTCAAGACATTCGTATAGTTTTTTGCAGAAATGACAGAAACATCACTTTGAGGCATACAACTAGAAATAGTTCTATCATTTTTCGCACCAACAAACAGTTTGATACTAACAAAAATTAAAATACAAATAATTAATACTACAATCCCTGTAAAAAAATATTTAAAAATTTTACTGCCATTTACTTTAAAATTATATATAAACATAATAAATCCTTTCTTTTATGAATTTTACAATTTAACACACTTATACATCAAAGTCTTTATTTTTTATTATCATAGGTATTTCTCATTTAAATATATGTTAAAAAAAATCTATTATGCCAATAAGATAAATAATCATGCATTACTAAGAAATAAAAAGTTATATAAGCAATAATAAATAAATTTCTATTTTTAGATAAATACCTTTAAAGCACTTGATAAAAAAAGATTTTAGTGATATAGTATCTAAGTAAAAAAATAAACTTAGGAGGACCGATTAACAATGGGATTATTTAAAACATATAGTGAAAAAGAAGTAAAAAGAGTAAAGCCATTAGTTGCTAAAATTAATGCACTTGAAGAAGAAATGGTAAAATTAAGTGATAGTGAATTAAGAGGAAAAACAGAATATTTTAAAAAACAATTAGCAGATGGTAAAACATTAGATGATATATTGCCAGAAGCTTATGCAGTCATTAGAGAAGCTTCAAAAAGAGTTTTAGGCATGAGACATTTTGATGTGCAATTAATTGGTGGTATTGTATTACACCAAGGTAGAATTGCAGAAATGAAAACAGGTGAAGGAAAAACTTTAGTTGCAACATTACCAGTATATTTAAATGCACTTGAAGGAAAAGGTGTACATGTTATTACTGTAAATGATTACTTAGCAAAAAGAGATAGTGAATGGATGGGAAAATTATATAAATTCTTAGGACTATCTGTTGGACTAGTTATTGCTGGAATGGAACCTAAAGCAAAACAAGAAGCATACAATGCAGATGTAACTTATGGTACAAATAATGAATTTGGATTTGATTACTTAAGAGATAATATGGTTATTTATAAAGACCAATTAGTACAAAGAGGATTACATTATGCCATTGTCGATGAGATTGATAGTATTTTGATTGATGAAGCTAGAACACCACTGATTATTTCAGGTAGAGCAAACCAATCATCTGATTTATATAAAAAAGCAGATAACTTTGTTAGAAGATTAACACCAAAAGTTATTGTAGAAGAAGATGTAAAAGATTATGAACAAGCAGAAGACAATGAAAAATATGATTACATCGTAGACTTAAAAGCAAAATCTGCATCATTGACACAAAAAGGTATCAAAAAAGCAGAAGAAACATTTGGATTAGAAAATTTCAACGACTTAGAAAACTCAACATTAGTACATCATGTTAATCAAGCATTAAGAGCGCATGGTGTTATGAAAAAAGATATTGACTATATCGTAAAAGATGGGGAAGTATTAATTGTTGATGAATTTACAGGTCGTATCATGTATGGAAGAAGATATAACAATGGATTACATCAAGCAATTGAAGCAAAAGAACATGTAAAAATTGCAGATGAATCAAAAACATTAGCAACTATCACATTCCAAAACTATTTTAGAATGTATGATAAATTATCTGGTATGACAGGTACAGCAATGACAGAAGAAGCAGAATTCGAAGAAATCTACAACTTAGACGTTGTCGAAATACCAACCAATAAACCAATGATTCGTAAAGATGAAAATGATGTTATTTACAAAAATGAAAATGCAAAATTTAGAGCAATTGTAAGAAGTATTAAGGAAAGCCATGAAAAAGGTCAACCAGTCCTAGTAGGTACAGTTTCAATTGAAAAATCTGAAAAATTAAGCAAATTATTAAAACAAGAAGGTATCAAACATGAAGTATTAAATGCCAAATACCATGAAAAAGAAGCTGAGATTGTTGCACAAGCTGGTAAATTTGGAGCAGTAACCATTGCAACAAACATGGCAGGACGTGGTACAGATATTATCTTAGGTGGAAACAGTGAATTTTTAGCAAAAGAAGAAATGAGAAGAAAGAAAATATCTCATGAATTAATCGAAGAAGCCAACACCTATTATGAAACAGATAATGAAGATATTTTAAATGCTAGAAAACAATTTAAAGAATTAGTAGACAAATATGAAGAACAAATAAAAGAAGAAAAGCAAAAAGTTATTGATGCTGGTGGACTAAAAATCATAGGAACAGAAAGACATGAATCAAGAAGAATTGATAACCAGTTAAGAGGACGTTCTGGACGTCAAGGAGATATTGGTGAATCTAAATTCTATATTGCTTTAGATGATGATTTAATGAAAATCTTTGGTGGAGATACTATCACGAAAGTATATAATTCATTAGGTGCAGATGAAGATATGCCAATAGAATTAAAACTTATATCTAGAGCAGTTGAAAATGCGCAAAAGAAAGTCGAAGGAAGAAACTTTACAATTCGTAAAAATGTATTAAAATATGATGATGTTATGAATGCACAAAGAGAAATTATTTATGCACAAAGACGTGAAGTATTAAATGGAGAAAATATTCATGACAACATTATGGACATGATACATGCTGTAGCAGAAGCTACTGTTCAAATGTATGTAGAACCAGAAAACAATGAAGTAAACGTAGAAGCATTAAATCAAGATGTTTTAAATACTTATGGAATTGATATGTTAGCATATATTAAAGAAAATGTTTCTGAGCCTGAAAAGATTTCTGAAGAACTTATCAAACAAGCAAATACAAAATATGTAGAAAAAGAAACAGAAATTGGTTCTGATGAAATGAGAGAACTTGAAAGAGTTGTTATGCTTAAAGTAGTAGACGAAAAATGGATGAACCATATCGACAGTATGGATGAATTAAAAAATGGTATTGGACTTCGTGCTTATGGACAACAAGATCCTGTTGTTAAATACAGAATCGAAGGTATGGATATGTTTGATGAAATGATTTCAGACATTAAAGTAGATGTAACCAAAATCTTAATGAATATTCGTCAGCAAGGTGAAGCAAAAAGACAAGAAACCGTAAAGATTACAGGTGCAGCATTAGAAGCTATTCATAGTGTTGATGGTGGTTCAAAAATTGGAACAGATGTTGATAGAACGATTAGAAATGATGGACCAAAGGTTGGAAGAAATGACCCATGTCCATGTGGTAGTGGCAAAAAATACAAAAATTGTTGTGGTAAAAATCAATAATTTAAATTAAAATATAAGAGAATTTGGCAATAGCTAGACTCTCTTTTTATGTTATATAATTTAGTGTATAAGTACAAAGCTAATTACGTGTACGATAAGAGTACAAATACTCTTATGATTGAGTGTAAAACTGATACTGATATGCTAAAACTTTTGGAAGAAATAAAAAATTATCTCTGTAAGGCTTGACCTCTCCTCGGAAACAGAGCACTTTATGTTTCCGAGGATTTTTCTATAATTGACAATTTTACATAAGGTATATAAATAATATATATTATAAAATTAAAAAAGGAGGGTACTTTATGTCAAAAAATTTGAAAAATTATAAAAAAGATTGAATAATTAATATGTATATGATATAATACAAATGTTCGCAAGAATTAAAAAGAGACTTTTATAAAGGTTTTACCATGGATGATGAAGTACTTAAAGAAAATGGAGACGGTAATTATTTGAAAAAATTACTTGCTAGAATTAAGGATATTAGGTCATCAGAACAGGAGAATATTATGGAAGAAGAAAAAAGATTTTGTGATATTTTAGGATTAGATGTTGAAGACATATTCGAAAATAATTCTTATTGGGGATATTTAACACCAGATATAATAGAGGACTTTAATGCTTCTAGAAAAGATATTATATTTGTACTTTCTAAATATAAACTGGATATTATCCATATGATCTCAAATAATCAATTTTTGCAAGATGAAATATTAAAAGAAGCACCTAAACGTAGAATAAGGCATGATAAAAGTTTCAAACAAACAATTGACTTCAGTAAAGTTCTTGATTCAATATTTAGTGAAGGAAAATCCTTAAATGACTTTGAAAAAAGAGCAAAAGTCGTTATTCTTACAGAAATTGTTAAACTAATAAATTTTTATGGAATGAGAAAATTAAAAGAAGATAAAGAAAAGATTGTAGAAGAGATAAGATTGGGAATATTTGAAGCTAAAACTAACAAACATCTCTCAGAAGAAGACAAAATAAAAATTGAAAATAGAAAAAGAATTAGTGATGTTTTTGGAATTGAGGCAATTCCTTATATTGAAAATTATGAACTATTAAAAAAGAGAATTTTCATTTTAAAAGATTTTTCACGAGATGAAAAAGAGATAGAAGAATTAGGAAAAATTATAAAGATATTAGACAAAATAGACAAAATGATGTTAAAAAGAAAAGACGGAAAAATATTATACTTTTTAAAACAGGCATATCATTCTTATGAAAGAATCAATAGAAAAATGATTTTAAATAGATTGTATAAAGGAAATTCAGATAATGTAGATAAAGACATAGGAGACCTTCTTTTACTACATTTTATTCCAGAATTTGATGATGAAAGAGATTTTATGCAAAAAGAGCATCAACAAGAGGTTTTGATAAGTTCTATACAGGAAGAAATAGAAAAGAAATATGGAAGAAAATATGATTCAAGACTAGATATAGAAGAAGTAATTGAAAAATATCAGTCATATGAAGAGTCTAAGAAAAATCCATATGACTTTAAATCAAGAATTCCATTAAAAAATAGTTATACAAATGAATCTTTATATAAAGTTATTACAGTACCAACCACTAATCTTTCTTGCTTATTAACACAAATTGGACATGTAAAATCCCATTTAAACAGAATGATTGCACTAGGATTAGAAAATATTCCTATAGGTGCTATAAAGACTATAAATAGTGACTACAATGACGAATTAGACATATTTTCATTTGAACAAAATTCAGCACCTCTACCAGAAATTATAGAGCAAATAGAAAAAGGAAAAATATGTGAAATATTAATAGATTGGACACAAATTGAAGCATCATATATTTTAATTATAAAAAATTCAAAAACATTACCGAAAGCTTTATTAGAAAAGGTTCAAAAATATCATAGAGAATCTGGACTTCCAGTAAGAATATATGATGTTGAGAGAAGAAATATAAGCGAATGTTCAGCAGAATCTTTACAAAATTTGATACCAAGCAAACCTGTAAAGCAAAATAAATTAGAATGTATAAAGGGATATAAAATTGATGAGAAAAAGGCAGTGGATAATGCAAAAAAGAAAGTAGAAATTGCTCATGAATTAGAATTGTCACATTAAGGGTATTTTATTTGTTTACTTGATTTTTTCTGGTAAATACTATATGATAAATAAGTGATAAAAGATAGGAGTGTGATGACATGTTAGAATTAGAAGAAAATTCAAGACTTTTAAAAGCATTAGAACAAAAACTACAAGATTTGGGTGAGTCACTTTGACATCTCTAAATTAGAAAAAGAATTAAACGATTTAGAATCAGAAACTTTAAAAGAAGATTTTTGGCAAGATACTAAACAATCAAATAAAGTATTGGCTAAAATTAAAAGTATCAAAAATAAAGTAAATGAATATAGAAAAATAGAAAATGAATTACAAAATCTAAATGAACTAACAGAATTAACCAATATGGAACCTGATGAAGAAATTGCAAAAGACATTATTAAAAGTACAAAAACTTTAGAACAAGAAGTAGAAAAATTAGAAATTGCTACTTTGTTATCTGGAAAATATGATGCCAATAATGCGATTGTAACCATTCATCCCGGAGCAGGAGGAACAGAATCTCAGGATTGGGCAGAAATGTTATACCGAATGTATACCAGATGGGCAGATAAAAATGAATACAAAGTAACAGAATTAGATTATTTGGAAGGTGAAGAAGCAGGCATAAAAAGTGTAACTTTTGAAATTATTGGTGAATATGCTTATGGCTATATGAAAGGGGAGATGGGGGTACATAGATTGGTTAGAATTTCTCCATTTGATAGTGGGGGAAGGAGACATACTTCATTTGCTTCAGTAGAAGTTTTACCCGAAATTACAGATGATATTGAAATTGATATCAACCCAGATGACTTAAGAATTGATACATATAGAGCTTCTGGCGCAGGTGGACAACATATTAACAAAACATCTTCTGCAGTAAGAATTACACATATACCAACAAATACAGTTGTTGCCTGTCAATCTGAACGTTCTCAAATACAAAATAGAGAAACTGCGATGAGAATGCTAAAATCAAAATTATTAGATTTAAAAGAAAAAGAACATAAAGAAAAAATAGAAGATTTAAAAGGAGAACAAAGAGAAATTGCTTGGGGAAGTCAAATTCGTTCTTATGTATTTTGCCCATATACGATGGTAAAAGACCATAGAACCAATTATGAAGTAGGAAATATAGATGCTGTTATGGATGGAAAAATAGATGATTTCATGGAAAGTTATTTAAAATTTTCTAAATAATTTGACATATTTAAACATAATCGAATATAATGTAAAGAGTTAAATTTAAATAAATTTAACTTTTTATTATTATGAAATAAAGAAGGTGCTCAATATGGAGGACATAATTGTTTTAAAGTTTGGAGGTAGCTCTGTTTCTAATAATGAAAATTTAAAGATCGTTGCCAACAAAATTATTGATTTCAAAAATAATAACCAAAACATTGTGGTTATTTTGTCAGCCCAAGGGAAGACAACAGATAAGCTAATAAATGAGGCTTATGAATTAACAGAGGAGGTAAATAAAAGAGAATTAGATGCACTTGTTAGTTGTGGAGAACAAATGTCAGCAGCCAAATTAAGTATTTTGTTAAACAGTTTAGGATTTCCTTCTGTATCTTTAACAGGATGGCAAGCTGGTATTTATACCAACAATACTAATCAAGATGCATTAATTGAAAACATCAATACAGAAAGAATTTGTTCAGAATTAGAAAGTGGAAATATTGTCATTATAACGGGATTTCAAGGAATTAATGAAAATCTAGATATAACGACTTTCGGCAGAGGAGGCTCTGATACAACAGCCGTTGCCGTTGCATCTGCTTTAAAGGCTAAAAACTGTTACATTTTTTCTGATGTAGATGGAATCTATTCATCAGATCCAAATAAAGTTCAAGGAACGAAAAAATTAACAAAACTTTCTTATGATGAAATGTTAGAATTATCAAATGAAGGTGCAAAAGTATTGCATAATCGATGTATTGAAATTGGAGAAAAATATAACATACCGATTATTACAAAATCAACATTTAATGATAACTATGGAACCGTAATATCTAATCAAAAAATCGAAAAAAATGAAATCAAAAGTATTATAAAAAAAGATGTATCAAGAATTTCTATAATAGGCAATGGAATCATTAGAAATACAGATGCTATCATAAAAGCAATCAACTTTATCAAACAAAACAAATTAGAAATGTTAGAATTTGATGTCTCTGAAAGTAGAATTTCTATTACATTTAAGACTTTTGTTAGTGACAAAATGTTAGAAAAATTGCATAATGAGATATTTATGAATAAATAATTTTAAAAGGGATTTTGGGGACGGACTCAAAATCCCTTTTCTTAGTTCTAAAATAGACAACCTCTGAATATATATAATTTAGATTAAAAATTTGGAGGTATGCATATGACGATAGATGAAAGAAAAACAATCAATACAGCTGTAGTTCAAAATTTAATATTGGAAAATAGGGGGAAATTAAGCATATCAGGAGTTCTAGATGTTTTAAGTTTTGATGATCAAGTCATTATGGTAGAAACAGAACTAGGCTTATTAACGATAAAAGGTGAAAACCTTAGAATTACAAAATTAAGTATTGATACTTCTGAAGTAATTGTAGAAGGAAATATTTCTTATTTAGCATATAGCAATAAAGAGGTAGAAAAAAATAAAGGAAGTATTATTAGCAAAATATTTAAATAACATTTTGCAATAGGGGGAAGATAATGGTTTATACACAATTACAATTATTCTTTATATTCCTTATAAATGGCTTGTTAATTGGCTTATTATTTGATTTTTTTAGAATATTGAGAAAAGCTGTCAAGACGGCTGATTTTATAACTTATCTTGAAGACGGTTTATTTTGGATTTTAACAGGTTTTATCATCTTATATTCTATATTTACATATAACAATGGTGAAATACGATTATTCATGTTTTTGGCAATTATATTAGGCATCTTGATATATTTAGCTCTTATTAGCAAAATGATATTAAGCATTAGTATAGGTATTATAAATGTTATCAAAAAAATTTTAGGTACAATATTTAATATAATAAAAATTCCATTTCACTTTTTAATGAAATTGATAAAAAAATTATTTTTAAATCCTATATCGTTTATTATCATCAATATTAGAAATTTTTTTACAAAATGTTTTAAAAATTTTTCTAATATATTAAAAAAAGTAAAAATATCAAATAAATTTGTAAAAAATACAAAAAATTAGAAGGATTTATATAAAATATGTAGAATAATATATATGTGAAACTTTTGATAAATGGAGAATACTTATGAAGAAAAATAAAAAAATTTTAAGAAATTTATTAATTATAGCAATTATTGTTTATATTGCATTCGTTTTTATTGATCAACAAAAAACTTTAAATGAATATAGTAAAAATACAGAAGAATTAAATCAACAAATCGCTTCAGAGAAAGCAACAAATGAAGATTTAAATCAACAAAAAGATAATGTTAATTCTTTAGAATTTATTGAAGAAATGGCTAGAGATAAGTTAGATATGTATTATCCTAATGAAAGAGTATATATGGATCAAGGAATGTAATCTTTTAGATTATATTCCTTTTTTGGAAAATATTGTTTATTTTTTTTGTTTTTTATGTTATAATAGGATTTGTATTAAGTTCGTTTTATTCCCATGATATTTAAAATAAATAATTATATATAAATTTAGGAGGTTTTATGTTAGATTTAGAATCAATGAATTTAGCTGATTTAAAGTTATTAGCTAAAGAGCATAATATTAAAAATATTTCAAAATTAAAAAAGGAAGAAATTATAGAAGTACTAAAACAAATTTTAGATACAAAAACTTCTACTATCCATGAAGATGAAGGATATGCTGATAATTATGATGATGAAAGCAATGAAAATAATGAAGAAGGAAAAAAAGAACCAATAGAAAGACAATATGATGAAAACGGAGAACCAATTGTAGATTATAAACTAACCAATGAAGGTGACGAGATTGTTGAAGGAATATTAGATATCATGCCAGATGGTTATGGTTTTTTAAGAGGTGATAACTACCTATCTAGTGAAAAAGATGTTTATATCTCAATGGTACAAATCAGAAGATTTAGACTAGATACTGGAGATATTATAAAAGGTATTTCTAGATTTAGAGAAGGTGAAAAATTTCCATCATTAATTTTTGTTGGTGAAGTTAATGGAGAACATCCAGAGAAAGCTATAAAGAGAAAAAGATTTGATGAATTAATTCCAATTTATCCAAATGAAAGATTAAAATTAGAAACGGTTCAAAATGACTATACAACTAGAATTATTGACTTAATGTGCCCTATTGGAAAAGGACAAAGAGGAATGATTGTGGCTCCACCAAAAGTTGGAAAAACGACACTTCTTAAAAAAGTTGCAAATAGTATTAGTCAAAATAATCCAGAAGTAGAATTAATCGTCCTTCTAATTGATGAAAGACCAGAAGAAGTAACAGATATGAAACGTTCTATTAAAGGTCAAGTCATTCATTCAACATTTGATGAATTGCCAGAACATCATGTAAAAGTTGCAGAAATGGTTTTAGCAAGAGCAAAAAGATTGATTGAACAAGGAAAAGATGTTGTTATTTTATTAGATAGTATTACTAGATTAACAAGAGCATACAACCTTGTGATTCCTTCTTCAGGAAGAACATTATCAGGTGGTATGGACCCAGCTGCATTACATAAACCTAAAAAATTCTTTGGTGCAGCAAGAAACATTGAAAATGGTGGAAGTTTAACCATCTTGGCAACAGCATTAATTGATACAGGTAGTAGAATGGATGATGTTATATTTGAAGAATTCAAAGGTACAGGTAATATGGAAGTTCATCTAGATAGAAAATTGTCTGAAAGAAGAATATTCCCTGCAATTGATATTAATAAATCAGGTACAAGAAGAGAAGATTTATTATTAACTCCTACTGAAAGAGAAACAGTTTTTGCTTTAAGAAAAGCAATGAATGCAATGCCTGTTGCTGAAGTTACTGAACAAGTTATTAGTGAAATGACAAAAACCAAAAATAATGAAGAGTTTATTGAAAAAATGGATGCTTATTTGCGAAGATTTAAATAATATTAAAATAAAAGAAGTAAAATTACTTCTTTTATTTTTATATTAGAAATGAAAAGGGAGGAGGAGATAAATATAAAATTCAAAAAAAAAATAAATTTATTAATTTTTTAAAATATATTTTTTGAAATTGAAATTTTAATTTAATAAAAACTATTAATAGGAAATATATAATTAAATTAAAATAAAATGATTATAGAAAAACAATTATAAATTATTTAGATAAAAATTTTAGAATAAACAATTTTAACAAATATAATAAATATTATAAAAACGAGAAAAGTTGATTAGATTAAAACTAATTTTTCGAATCGAGAGAGAAGGAGAAAGGAATAGTATTTTCTCTATATGTAACATTGCACAAAATGAAACTTTTGTGCAAATAGAGATAGGAGAAAATAATATAACAGCCATAAACCTATACTCTTACATATTCAAGGCTTTTAGCTGTTCTATATATACTAATATTCATTTATATCTTTATTTCTTTATTATATTTATATTATATTCATTATTATTATAATCTTTTGTATTGCTGTTATATCAATATTATTATGAACTATTAAAATCAATTTTAAGACATTTTTTTATTTTATTCATATAACTTGTTATCTGATTTGTTTTTAATCTGTTATTTTAATTTGTATCTACAAAATTTTTTTCATTATATAAATTATTTCTTTATAATATGAAAAATTTTTCAAAAATCTCCAAAATGCCTATTTCTCCATATTTGCCTTATTTTATAGACAACAAACTATATGGCTAAATTTTAAAAACGCCTTAAAATCGATTCTCGTGCGTCGCTTTTTTGCCACTTTTTAGGCTTTTTTCATATATCGATATATAATAGTAATTTCTGCATAAAAATCTACTTTTTAATAATAATTTTCTAAAATCAATATTTAACCTTAATATTTAAACAAGTAAATTTATCAACCCAAAATAAAAATGGCTTAAAATCGATTTTAGAAAGTCATTATTTTGTATGATTTTAGAATATATAAATCTGCAAACGAAATTCATTAAAATCAAAATTTATATAATATTTATATATAAGTGATTAATTTTACAATTCAATAATTAAAATTGCTTAAAAACGATTTTGAATTTAATGAAACAATAATTTAATTTAAATATTATATAAATTCTATTAAAAAATCACTAAACAACAAATGTTCGTTTTTTGGTATTACAATGTTTATATTACAAAATTATAATTTTTAAAATTCTAAATATATTTATAAGTTATAATTTTAAAATTTTTATAAATTTCTATAAATTATTTTCAAATTTTATTTTAAAATTTATTTTTTATATTAAAAAATGTGCTATCCCCCCTACTCTACTGTTTTTATACAATAGAAAAGTTATGTATAATTTTTAGCTTATATTATTCATTTGATTTCACATTTTTTCTTTCATTATGATATTCATAAACATAAATATATAATGCACCAAATCTTGTTTTAACCACCTTAACTTTGTCTTTTAGAGATGCAGTAGGATGTTCTTTTGTTGAATGTATATTTACTTTTACAAGACTCTCATGTATATCATCAAAGTAGACATTATAATATACTGATCGAATAACAGAGAATTTTTTAGAAATTCTTCCATATCGAATGCCAACTGGTTTAAAAGCAAAATATATGAAATATGTATAAAAAATTCCAGTATAAAAAATCGTAAATATAATAATGTTTATATAAGAAGATGACTTAAATGAATCTAAAACCAAATTTATATAAGGTAGTAAAAATATTAAAAAAAATATAAATCTAATCTTTAAACTTCTTTTAGCAATCACTTTATATTCATTTAAATCTTCCTGTGTTAATGGAAAATAATCTATTTTTGATTTTCTTTTCAAACTAAACTCCTTTCTTTACTTTACTATTATGTAATAAATGACATCTTAAATATGTTTTAATTTAATACATGATTCATAATGGTTTCAAATTTTACACTATCTTTTTTATTAAAATAAAAATGAAATCCACATAGTTTTTCTTGTTCATCATTAAACATAATTTCTTTATTTAAAGTAATTAGGATATAAGAAGATTTAAAAATAAAAGTTTTTCTTTCTACTTTTTCACAACTAACTATATCTTCTGCTATGTCAACAGTCCATAATCCAACAGTATTATCAGCAAGAAGCCTTTTGTTTGTTAAAGTGATTTTTGAATTTGAGCCACCAAGAAATCTATCTGTTTCAGTTCCAAAACAAGATAGATTGGCAGTAAAAATTACTTTTTCTCCATCTTGTAACTCTATATTGAATTTATTTTTTATTTCTGGTAATGTATTAAGATACTCTATGTTCATATTTTTCCTCCTTTAATTGACAAGATATGTTTAAATCATGTCATAATGTCATAATATATAAATTATATATTTAAAAGTCCATTTCAAATAATTCTTTTTACATATTTTTCTATTATTTTATCTTCAATTTTTACATTAACGCCTAAAACGACTGCATATACCAAATAATATTCCCACAACACCAATTCTTCTTCTGTTCTATCTTTAATTAATGAGTAATCTTTTAAATAATTTTTTAATGCATAGGCTTTGTTTAACAATGTTTTTCCTTTAATCGTTCTTCTATAATTTTTATGAATATAGATGATTTGGTCAATTACAATATATAATGCTATTAAAACAAAAATTGAAAAAAATGAAACAATGAATGCATTAATTAAATGTAAGCAAAATGCTTTTCTGACAACACTATATTCAAACTTATCTGCCCTTATTTCTGAATAGTTATAGGATACTAAATTTCCATCCAACATAGTTCTATGATAATAATCATTTATATCTTTTATTTCTTTATAATAAAGTCGTTCTATTTCATCTTCATTATTTAATTTAATATATGTATGACCATCATCTTCTGGATAAACACGATAGTTTTCAAAAACATACTGATCTAACCATACTGAAAAAGCAAATAGCATAATCGGTACACAAATTGCAACAATTATTTTTAATATTCTAAATGGTATTCCTCCACGATTTTTAACTATATATTTATTATTTAATGCTTCTTGTTTAACAATCTCTCTATAATGATTTTTATCAAAATAATTATCTCTAATTAAATTTAAAACCATTTTTTCACTTTCAAGCAGATCTGATTCATCCTTATTTGTATATATATAACTATCACTACTACTATCTTCTTTAATATACCCTGTCAGTTTTAATTTCAAAATAGTAGCTGATATGCTTTTTCTCATATCCATATCAAATGTTGAAGTAAACATGATGATACTAGGAGATACTTTATCAAGATTACCTCTATAATAGATATATTCTTCATCTCTTTTTATCTTAGCATTTTTTCTGACTCTTATGGAATCAAAAATCATTTTTGCAAAGTAAACTACTATAATCCAGATAAATGGTGTAAACAAAAAAATTAATCCAGCATATAAAATATATTCTCCTTTATAAAACATATATTCTACTGAGTAATGATCTTCGAAATCGAATGGCTCTGCTCTGATTACTAAACATAAAACAATATAGATTATTGGAATTAAAATTAATAATATATTTAATAGTATTCTGATTTTCTTTTTTGTTGTAATAAGATTTGATATCTTCATTATAACAAGTACTATAGGTATTAAAAAAACTCCAATTGCTACTGGCATTTTTAAATATCCCTCCCCTAATTCATTATATTTTATGTTTTATCATACTTTTAAATTTTATCACATTACTTGTTTCAATACAAGCTATTTAATGATGCCTGTATTTTATTTTTTCAATTTTCTATATTATTGATAAATACTAAATTTTTATTTGGATTTTTAATTTTGTAAAATAATGGAACTTTTTTGCCTATTCTCTCTTTTCCGTTTTTATAAAATGTATCTATCTCGTCTTTCAGTTCTTCATTAAAATCTCCCCAGTGTTCACATACATATGTTTCATATATTTTGTTTGAATAACTATCTTTAAATTCAATTTTAGTAGATATCACTATATCATCATAATCGCCTAATGTAACATCTATAATTTTTCCATAACAAAATACAGCATGCTTAAAAAAATTTTTTCTTTTTAATATATGAATTAATGGTAGTATGGATATCCATGAGAAAAGAATAAAGATTTTATTCAAAAAGCAAAAAATAATTTCAAAACATATTAATATGAAAGATAAAAATAATGATAATTTTATTGTAGCTTTCATACTTTGTTTTTTTAAAGTTTCTTTCTCATTATTCATTTAAAGTTCCTCCTCTTATTGCTTAAAAATTCAAATCATAGCTTCTTTTTTCTCTCACGCTCTTTCCTTTTGACATGAGTATATTTATTATACCAAAACACAAAAATTAGAAATAACAATACAAAAACACTGAATACTTTTGATTGTAAAACATCTAGTAGCACTCCTAAAAATGGTATTTTAGTTATCTTTTTTCCAACAACTTCATTAATTGTTATTTTTTCAATATCTGGATAATAATTTTGATTATATTTTGTTGTATACTCATCTTGTTTATCTACAATTTTATTAATTCTAACTTGACCATTCACTTCATATGCTATTATATCTCCTACTTGTAATTCACTATCAGTTACTTCTTTTACAATTACAAAATCATTTTTGTGTAAATCATTTTTCATTAAATCTGTTTTGACACTAAAAAAACTGATGCCAAATACATGAAAATAATCTTTTTGTGATATGGTTGTATTTATTAGAAACAATACATTATATAGCACACATATGGTTATGATAAAAGATATAATAGCTATCATAATTTTTTTCAATTTACGTTTTTGTTCAAATTTAATTTTTCTATCTTTTTTCTTCTTCAATTTTCTTTTTTTCTCTCCTGTTTTCTAATTTTTCTTGTTTTTGTATCTTTAAAAAGAATAAAATTAAAATGATAAGGATGATAATTAAAACAATTAATTTATTTTCAAGTACTGAAATGATGTTTCCTAAATATGGTATCGTTAAGATACATTTCCCAATGATTGCAGAAAATTTTATATTTTCACTATCTTCTATATTGTTGTTATCACCTTTTGTTATATATGTTTTTTCAATAGTTGTCTGGTCTTCTTCTATTTTTTGAATACGGTGTGTAATAACCTCTTGATTTTGTTCAAAGGTTATTACATCACCTGTTTGTAAATCTTCTTCTTTACATTCTTTTGTAATAATGACATCCCCATGGTTAATAGATGGTTCCATGCTGTCTGATGTAATGATATATGCTCTATATCCAAATAATCCTATTCCATGATTTTCAGAAGAAATAAAAATTAGTATTATGTTATAAATTAGAATAACCAAAATGACGGCCAATATTTTCTTTATCGTATTTGCATATTTTTTTCTTTTATTGATTGAATCAACATCGTATTTCATAATTGATTTTTATTTCCTTTCTATTAGCAATTAAAAAAAGAATTTCTATACAGTATATCTTTAAATTACAGTTCGAACCAGAATGTTATGAAAGTTGGCATATGTATTATTTTAAATTAATTGACGAATGTGACGTGGAGTAGATGTATAACTTCTTAATTTTAAACAAATGAGGAAGCGCGATTGTAGCGAGAGGCTCGTTTGTTTAAAATTTAGAAGTTGTTATCTATGGAGCTAGCCGAGGAGATAATTTAAAATAATACATATGCCAACTTTCATAACATTCTGGTCTGAACATTAACTATTTTATGACTAAGTAATCAAATGCTTCTCCTACATATACATCTCCATCATATAATTTATATACAAGCTTATATGTTCCTGTCATTAAGTTTTGTTTAAAAATAAAATGATTTGTTATTGTTTCTGTTGGTGATGTAGATACTTCATATTCTTTTTCTCTCGTAGTTGCTGTTAAATTGTTTAATACAAATTCTTGTAAGTCAACTAATGTATAGGTTTGTGCATATTCTTCATCATAATCTCTTCTATACAAAGATACTGCAATATTAGGATTTGATAATTTTGATGAATATTCCACAACACTTTCTACTGTAGTAGTATTGGATTCATTTATACCAGTCTCCTTGTCAATTATTTTATTAGAATCTTTATTAACGACTTTTAGACCAAATGCTGAATTGATAATTCTCACATCTAATTCTATTTTGTCAGATGCAGTTAATCCATAATAAATTCCATCTGGAGAACCAAATGATTCTATTTGTATCTTATAATCTCCGTGTCGCTAATGTTGTGTTATCAATCGTATTCATTTTTAATTTTGCTAATACATTTGTGACTTTGTCTGCTATACATATTCTTGTTGTTCCATCAACTCTAGGATAATATAAATTTCCATCTAATTCAAAATTTACACCGAATAAACTGTCTAACCCTAGTTGGTTTCCATTGATATCATAAATGCTAATTTTGATTCCTAATTTTTGATCAAAATATTGTGTATCATAAATGGTTTTTGAGTCTACAATAGTTTGTGTAAATTCTGTAATAACATTTAAGTTTAATGAATTTCCTAAATATAAAGTTTCTGGTGATAAATTACCATCTAATTTTATGGTAGCATCTTTATCTTTATATACACTATACACCATACTATCTCTCTGAATTCCTAATACACCTACCAAAGTTTCATTTTCAGTATCTCGTAATTCCATTAATAAAGAGTTATTCTGTATGTCATTCGCTAGATTGCTTTCTGCAAAATTGATATGGAATATAAAGTTCTCATAGATAACATCTTCTTCACTATGATAATACTGTTTGCTTGCTTCTTTTTCATTAAATTTAGCATCACTACTTCCCATAGATAAGAAGTCTGATAAGTTATATTCAAATTTACCATTTTTTGCATCATCACTTGTTACAATATAATAGTAATATGTGTTGGTTACCATATCTAACATGGTAATTTTTGTGTTTTCAGGTAGTACATATGGTAAATTATTAGAATCCCTTGATATTAAAACTCTTTGGTATGTTTCATAATCATTTACATATTTACTATTCGAAAAATCTTCTACATATAATGAATAATATGCCGAAAATGCACTTTTACTTGTGATAGAAGTTTCTGTTGTTGTAAATAATCCATATTCTTCACCTGGTGTGATAGCAGCTTCATAAAAGTCATTTTGATATAATGCGGTTGATAATGTAATCACTATGTCTATATACGAGATATCATAATTTAAATCATCTATTGGTGTTAATACTTGTAACCTGATGGTTGCAGTTCCTAAAGGCTGTTCCACTGTTATATTTTCTGAATGATATAAACATAAATTCAATGTTGGTGTATATGATGAATTATCTTTATCATAGTCATTGGTTCCAGTATATGAACCACCATTTTGCGTTAAGAAGTTTGTTGTTCCTTTTGTTTGCCAACCAACATTTCCTGTTCTCATTGTTAATCCATATACCGTATTTGCTTTTTCTTCATCAGGTTCAATGGTATTAATTTCATCTGGATCGATTAATGTTACACCATCTTCTAATCCTGCTGAAAATCCACTCACTGACATTTTTAAGTTTGGATCAGAAAATCCTTGTAATAATAATTCATATGTTCCTAAAGTAGCATATTTAGATGCGGTTAAAGAAACTTCAAATCTTGTAACATTCATAGCATCTCCTACTACCCATAAATAATACACGTCATCTTCTGGTGTTGTTCCTACATAATCAACTTTTATTTTTCCATCATCTTTATAATTGGTATAAAATCCATCTATTGTTGTATTATGATCTACCATATGTTGTGCCATTACATAAGAGTTAGATGAAAATGTACCTTCATTGGTTATTTCGTCTCCATTTTCAAATGAATGATGATAAAAGGCTGTACTTGTACTTGGACTCATACTATTAGTAAATAATCCAAAGAAAAACATTCCATGTACTTGTCCATAAGCGGTTGCTTGTTCATTTGTTGCTACATTTAAGTTTTTACCTTCTAACATATAGATTCTATTATCTACATTTTTTTCTGTGATTTCGCCTGTATCTGGATTAATCGTAACTTTTCCAACTTCTTCTTTACCATCGGCATCTACAAGACTATCTAATTTCTCCAGTAAGTTTGCTCCATTACATAAATATAATGTGGAATTATTTTTTAATTTTACTTGATCCACTCTACTTAGAGAGAAAAATGTATCTGAGTATTCATTTGTTCTATCTGTTGCACCTGATAAAGATATGGCTGAATTACTAATGGTAACACAGTCTGTTCTTTGAATAGATATATTGCTTTGAGGATCATCTGCTGTACCATAATTTTGGATATTGATATAACTTGTTCCACTTGTACTTGAAGCATTTCCAGAACCAAATATACTTCCTGTTATTTTAAATTCTGAATGTTTGTTTCCATCGATTTGTATATCAATCCCTTTTGTTACACTAATAAATGAAAAGTCATATATTTCTGAACCAGAAGCATTGGCCTCTCCACCACCAAATACAGTTCCTATAATTTCAATATCTCCTATTTTAAGTGATGTATCTCCGACTGTATCATATCCTATATTGGTTTGTGTTGTACCATATACAACAGATGTATTGGCACCACCATATACATTTCCACCAATTTTTGCTCCAACAATATTGACTGTACTTGTAGAATTATTTTCTGTTTCTGTTCCTGTTGCCGCTTGGTTTCCACCACCAAAGACATTTTTGGTTACTTCATTTGCACCTTCCATAACAAGATTTGTGTTGCCATATACAATAGCAGATGTTCCATTTCCTCCAGCATATACGCTATTTCCTATTGTAGAATCTTTTACATGGACATATGTATCTTGTGTAACGGTTCCTTGGTTTCCTCCTCCATATATTGTGTCTTCAATATTTGCATTTGTAAGATTTACATATGTATTTGTATTAATGCCTGCTTGGTCTCCTCCACCATATATTCTTGATTGGGTTCCTCCTGTTACATTGACATTTGTTTCATTGCAAATTGCTTGATTTCCTCCACCATATACATCTTGAGAATTTCCTCCAGTTATGATTATATGGGTTATTTCCGTAATGCCACCTTGGTTATTTCCACCATATATGTTTGTAGCATTTCCACTTTCTATATATACATGACTTGCTGTAACATTACCTGACAAATCAGATCCACCATAAAGATTTTGAACAGTTCCACCTTGTAAATATATTGCTCTTGTTTCATCATCTTTGCCAGATGAAACTAAATCTGCTGATTTACCACCATTAAATGCATTTGTCACATTTGCATATTCTAATAAATAAACATGTACTTTTGCCGTTTCATTTGTGATAGAAGCTTGATTTCCTCCACCATATACGGCAAATACTTTTGATTCATATGTTTTTCCGATGTTAACATCTATTGTGCCAGTAATCGTACCATTGATATTGCTTCCACCAAATATACTACAATTTTCTAAATTGCTTCCATCTACATTGACAGCTACATTTCCTGATACAGTTGCTGGTGTATTAGAATCTCCTTCTCCTCCACCAAATACATAACCATTGATGGATACAGCATTTGCTATACTTGGTAAATCTTGAATATTGACAGTGATTGCATTATTCACTTTTCCAAGAGAACTTCCACCATATATATTTCCATAAGCATTTACATTGCTTTTTTGATCAGTAATATTTAATACAATTCTTCCATTAACATTAGTTTCTTCTCCAAGACCACCACCAAAAGCAACATCTGTATTGGAATAATCAAATCCATCTGAAGAAGCTTTGGTTCCTAATTGTCCACCAGAAATATCCATCAATACTGATCCATAAATATCCCCTCTGATATTGGAACCACCATATACAATTCCTTTCACATTTCCACTTTCTATATCGATATCAACAGTTCCATATATATGGTTTTGGTTTGCACCACCATATATATTGTGATTAACACTTCCACCTAAAACTTTAATCGTAACTAATGTATCTAAATCTGGAGAATCTTCTGTTTCCACTTCTGTATATGTTAAAAAGTGTAGATTACGGGTATTATACTCACTTGAGATTTCCCAACCATTATTATAACCCAAATATAAAGTATAAGTTCCTCCAAACCATCCTGTTGCTGTATATGTATAGGTAATTGTTTTTGTACTTGAACCTTGAACAGTAAAAGCAGTTTTATTTGTTGTGCTTAACGTGATGTCTGCAGTATATCCAGAAAAAAATGAACCGTTAACATCACTTATATATATATATTGACCTGTTGATGCATTTTTTATGTAATAATTGTTTCCGCTTTCTCTTTCAAATATCCATTTTGATGTATCTGATGGAATCGTTGCAGTTGACATATATTGATTTCCTAATTGATTTCCACTAATAGACAATCCATTTCCTCCAGATGAAGAAGTTGTTATCAAATATTCTTTATTTTCAGTAAAACTAGAAGTTTCATCATGAAATTCTATGACATCAGGTCCTTGAATATTTAATGAGCCAATAATTCCATAATTTCCTCCACCAAAAACATTATTATGAACAACCGCATTTCCATCAATAATAATACATGATTTATCTGTTTGGCCTGCATATCTCGTGTTTCCATTGGCACCGCCACAAATAGAACCAGCATTCACACCATATAAAACTTCATCCGTATTGGTTATATTGACAGTTTCATTTCCATTACTGTCTGTTGTAGATGATGCACCAATTTGTGCATTTCCACCAACATAGATAAATGATTCACCTGTTAATTGTCCATTATTGCTATCAGAACTTGCTGCTACACCATTTGATCCTCCACTGATACTGTATTTTACATATCCATCAGTGATTTGAATAATTCTATCTCCATAGGTATGTGTATAACCTGCTCCTCCTGTAATATTAAGAATATTACCACCTTTAATATACATGTATGTTTTATACATATCTTCTTCTGTAACATTTAACCCACCGACAATATTGGCAATATTTCCACCTTCCACAAGTAAATATCTATCAGATTTATCATATCCAGTTTGTCCATGTCCTCCAACATATATTCCAGCATAATTTCTATCGCTATCATCTGCTGTACTTGCATTATTGAAAAAGTCTACACCAATTGTACCACTTTTAATAATGGTATTCACCACTTTACCATTTCCATAAGGTGAACATGTTGAAGTTGAAGTTTTTGATGCCATTCTATCATAGATTTTAAGACTTTCATTATTATGCTTCACTCTATCAATATCAGAGCCTATGACAAAAGTGGCATTTGCTGTTGTCGAACTTGATGAGTTAGAACCTGAACCAGCTCGATATAATAAGGCAGAATAATATTTACCTGATTCAACAATCACTCTATATTCTGAACTACTATGATTGTAATATCCACCTTGTACCTGCGTAAACGTACAGTTGTTACTATTTGTAGGAATAGTTCCTCTACCAATTCTTAAATTATACATATTTCCATAAATACATGGTGTTGTAGCTCTTGTTCCATCTGTTGTCGCATAGGAAGAAGCATAAGATTCACCAGAAGAAATATATACATAATCTAATTGTAAATCACTATCTAAAGTGATATCCATATCTTGTACGTCTAAATATGTTCCTGTGTTTCCATAATTGACACCATCATATAAACTGGTTAATGTAAAAGCTGTATTTGGATTCATTACATCATAACCATCTAAAACCCCATTCATGAGTACAACAATATTAACTTCTCTATCAGAAGCATTTGTACAAGTTTTCCTGTTTGCATTTAATTTACTACTAATCACATTCCAATTGTTATTTATTGGACTTGTTGGAGAGGTTCCTGAGTTTGAACCACTTCCAATGGAACTAACAAAGATGACATTGGCATCAATCCAGTCAGGATATAAATCTATCACAAGATTTCCAGAATTATCTCTTATATTATTTACATTTGTATTTAGTGTTTGAACAAACGTATTGGTATTTGTACTAATACTATTTGCGTAATTCGTATTATTAGTTATCCAACCATTAAATCCTTTTTCAAGTGGTCTATTCATAAATGGATTATCAATTAATTCTATAGATATATTGCCATTACTATCTACTGGGACACATTTTCTATATGACACTAATGTTTGTGGTTCTGTATCAGAAATCGTTCCATAAGGGGTGTATTCATCTCCCACCGTAATCGTTGTTTTAAAAGAATTTACAGATAGATTGTTATAAGATATATTATTAATGGTATTTCGATTATTTCCCCTGAATGAAACATAAAATGTAAAAGTCCATGTATCACTATTGCTTTGCAAACCAGATGTATCTATTCCCGTTACTTTCACGATTCCATTACTAAGACTGACATTAATTCCATTTGAAGAATTTTCATTTGAAGTTTCTGATTCATTAAAATAACTTGAAAAATTCGTGTTTGGAACTTGCATTTCCATTGTCCACCCTGAATTTGCATTAAATTCTGGATATTGATCTTTTAAATTCTGAATGCCACTAACTGTGCAAGTAATGGTATCTGTTCTTATATAATATCTATTCCATCCACTGCCTCCTTGTTGAACGTTTCCTGTAGATGTTTTTCTGGCAGTTGCATCTAATGTGATATCATATTTTTCTGGTGTAACAAATTCAGTTAAATCATAATCATATCCGTAATAATTGATAGTAACTTCTTTTAAGTTACTTTCTGTATATTTTCCAGAATTTGTTTTAGACATATTTTCTGTATAATTTAAACCTAAATAATAATTCTTATCTGATTCATAATCATCTATCTTTAATGTTGTATTTTCTCCTTCTACTGCCATTAAAGAAATCCCATTAGCAGTGGATGTTTTTTCATTTGCCATGTTATCTTGTGATGATATGGCATTTTGAGAATCTTGTAATTCTAAAAGTACATATGACTGTAATTTTTTTACTTCAAATTGAAGTTTATTATCTTCTACTTTGATATCTTGTAATTCTTTTATTGTGTCTGTTTGTTCTATCGCATTGTCTTGTGTTGGAGATTGATTTGTGTTTTCTTGTTCTATATTTTCTTGGATTTTTTCTTCTTGTGTTGGGTCTTCTTCTTGAATTTCAAGTATTGTATACGTTTTATCTTGATTTGGCATAGTCATTTCAATATCTAAAGTTTGATTATATTCTTCAGTTAAATATTCTTTTTGTTGTGACATTAATTTTATATCAAAATTTTCTGTAATAATATGATTTGGATATTTTTCTGATATTTCATTTTTAAATTTATCGATTTCTACTTCTGTTACTTCTAACTCTGTATCATGTGGCATATATCCTGAGACAGATAAAATTTCAGTATCATTAGAATTTTCACTGTTAATAGTTTTTTCTTCATCGGTTATATTTTTATCATCTTCTTTATTTTCATTGTTTTCTTTATCTTCTAGAACTAGTTTTTTATTATATAATGTTTCTCCTTTGATTTCTTTTTTATCATATTCTACTGTTAACATGATTTCTGAATTTTCACGTTCTTCTTGGGTTAAGTAAATTTTTTCTCCTGGTAACTTTTCAACTTTAGAAGTTTTTTCTACGGTTTGTGGATTTGTCACATCTGCTTGTTTAACATCTATTGTATCTATTCCTTCATTATTTCTTATATCATTTGTAGTTTCATTTGTTGTGTTAGTTACATTTTCCTGTTTTTCTTCCTCTGCATTTTCTATAATTTCTTTTTGTGTAACAATATATTTCGTGACTTTTTTTGTATTAATAACATCAGGAAGTGTGATTGAAAAACCACTTTCACCTTCATTTATAGCTTCTAATGTAGTTTTTTCATCAACTAATAGACTGCTATTATCTTTTATATTAGCAGTGATTTCTATTACTTTATTTGCTCTAGAATTACTAAAGGCCCTAAGTAATACAATTATGAATAACATTAATAAAATTAGTATAAATATATTCCTTCTTTTATTTGTTTTTTTCATTTGCATAATCTCCATAATTTTGTAAAATTAACTTATATCTAATAGTTTTTTTATTTCACACAACTCTTTAATATCTTCAATTCTTAGATTTGCTTTTTCAATATTAATGGCCATTTGTATATTTTCAAGTTTTGCAATCAATGCTCCAAGATGTTTGGCATCTAAATCTTGTTTATCAATTGTAAAATGTAATAATTTATATTTATCTGCAATAATAAGTGCTAAATCATTTTCTTCCATAAAAGACGTATGTTTAATCATTGCATTATATGGATTATTTAAAAATTCATTCAATTCATTTACTTTTTCATTGATTTCTTCTGGTTTGATATTTTTAAAATGATTGATAAGACATGTTGTTAAATATACATAGTATGAATTTGCAAGATTTAAGATGTCATATATAGTAGAATCTTTATGAATATCTGCATATATTTTATGATAAAATTTGTTCATGTCTAATTCTTTATATTTTTCTTTAATTGTTTGAATTAAATCTTTTACTTCCTGTGTTTGCCCATATGCAACTTTTCTAATTCCAAACAATCCTTTTTTATTCGCTTTTTTATTTAATTTACTTAATTTTTTTTCTAAATTTTCTATTTCTTTTTTGGTTTCTAAATAAACTTTTTTGTAATTTTCTTTATGTTCATAATATTGTTTTATGTCATCAATGATAAATTTAAATTTTAAATAATTTTGATATTCTTGCAAACTATTTAGAAAATTAATAATATTTCCTTTTACTTCTTCATTTTTTTCTATATTTTCAGCTATATCTTTTGGCAAAATTTTTGCAATATCTGTTTTTAATTTTTCACTTTCAAGATTATGGATATTGTATTCTCCGCTTAAAAATTTTTCTTGTATAAGTCCAGGTTGAATAGCCATTTTTTCCATTAGTTGTTTTTTCAAATCTATGTAAGATTTATTGATTTCTTTTAATGTAATATTTGCCTTTTTCAATTTTTCACTTTTTTCTTTTTCAAAGTATTTATCAATTACGGATTCATTTTTAAAATAAATATTCCTCATATTTAATTCAATATGAATCATAATTTCTGGACATTTCCAATATATTTCTTCAAATTTTTCTTTTATCTTTTCAGAATGAATATCTCCTTTTTCTAATTCTTGAAAAAATGTTTTCATATAATCTTTTACATATATACTATAATTAAAATCTTCTAGAGAAAGTGCAATTCCTACTTTTGAAAATTTATCAATACATACTTGTATTTGTTCATTGATACTCTCAAAATTTTCTTTATAATATCTAGAAATTGTAAAAATTGATCTATCTAAACCCATTTTTTCATAAGAAGTTTTTTCTTCATTTAATAATTCTGATATATAATTAATTGTTCTAATTCTTGTTTTTAAATTTTCTATTTCTTTATCTTCTGGTTTTTTAATTGCATTTTTATATCTTTTATTTAATTCCTTAGAAACATTATCTTGATATGTTTTATATTCTTTTTCTAACTCTTCTAATTTATCTTTAAAAATTTCTAAATTTTTAGGATTATTTTTTGGCATTGTAGATAGAATTTCTTTGCTGGCTACAATTTTTTCTAGTATTTCTTCTGTTTTATCAAACATAGTATCCTCCCGTTTTTTTATATTTGTATAATCATTATAAAATCAATTATTCATTTGAAGAATTTGCTTTTTCAATACCTTGTTTTTCTTTTTCTATATATTTTAAAAATTCGTCAATTTTCCTATAAAATTCTATTAATTCTCCTGTCTTTACGTCCTTTAAATTCATTTTTCTTTAGCTCCTTTTTTATTTATATTTTCACAGTTTTTAACATTTGTATCATATCATAAACCATATAAAAAGTCTATGAATTTTTGACAAGTTTTGACTTTTTTATTGTGCTTTATAGTGATAGTTTAATAATGCAGTTCCTTGTATATGTATGTATTTCGAATAAATGACGAATGTGATTGGAGAATGATTAGAAACTTTTAAATAATTTTATGGAAAATGTTCGCGTCGAGCGTAGCGAGGACTAAGTGAAAGGGTGCCATAAAATTATTTTAGAGTTTCTTATCAGTCGTATTGAGCCGAGGAATTTATAAGAAATACATACATATACAAGGAACTGCATTATTAAACTGTCATGTACTGTAAATCAAAAAAGAACAGATTTTGGTCTGCTCTTTTAAAATTTTATTTTACTCTATGCTACTGGCGGTTCTGGAACTTTAAATTCTAGTCTGAATGTAATATCTGATCCTGATGCATTATTTTCACAGTCAACGTCTTGACCTTCTATCCACATATACACTCTTACTTTTGTAATTCCTTCTTGTAGTGAAAATGCATTGTCATAATCTGCCATTGCAGCATTTGTAATAATAGATGGTGTAACTTTTGTAAAATGTGTTGCATCTGTACCATCATTTGTATCTCCTAAATCAACTCCTTCAGTAATTGCTTGATTGATTCCATAATACTCAATTACATCTGCTCCTGTTGTTGTAGTATCGATGTTATAATTACTCTTTGCCGCTGCTACAGCTGCTGCTGTGTGCACATCACTATTTGGTTCCCAAAGTTCTGTCGTGTCTCCAGATTGTGTTAAAAATGATTCAGCTTCATGTAATCCTGTAAATGATGATGCTGGTGCACCAATCTCCGCATGTCCTTGTTTTAAAAATGCTACACGTGCAGCGTTTTGTAAACCTTCATTACCAGCAGTTCCTTTAAAGGTTACTGTAGAATTTTCTCCCAAGATAACATTATCTTCATCTTGGTTAACTTGTAAAAAGATATCAAATGCTACAAATCTTCCTGTTGTTCCAGCTGTTTCTGCTGCTTCTGCTGTAGCAGTTAAAGCAAATCCCTCACCTTTTGATTTTACTGTTCCATAAAACATTTTCATAAATCCTGTAGAAGTATTTACTTCTCCTACTGTTGATACAGGTTCCATTGTACTTGGTAGTTGATTTGAATTTCCTGCATATGCTGCAGTTTTTAAATCATCTACAGTAAGTGTAGATTTCCAGTGTTCACCATCTGCTGAAATCTGTAAACCACTTTGTGCTTCAATACGTACATCAATATCGCTAACAGATACAACTCTATTGGCTGTAAACCATGCATATGTTGATGCAAATAATAATGCTGCTAATAATAACAATACTAGTATAGCTGTTTTTAAATCAATTTTTCTTTTGCTTTTTTTACTCATTTTCCCCTCTCTCCTTTTATCTTACAACTTATCATTCGTTGTTTTTTTATTTACTGTTCATAGAATATCACAATATTATTTTTGTGTCAATTCATATCAAAAAAGTAATATAATTGTAATTTTTTAACTTTTTTGTAATATTTTTGTAATATTTTGTTATCTATATTTTTAACTTTACTCTATTCTTGCTTTATATGTTCTTCTGTAATATCCATATGCATTTTCATTTCTCCACCAATAATATTATCTAAACAATCTGGGTCATCTCCCTCTACGAAAACAACAATTGTCATTTTGTCAACATCACCTGGCTGAAAAGCACTTCGTTGCTCTACAGCAACTTCTTTTTCAGAAAAAAATGGGGTCGTTCCTTCCTCTGGTTCACCAGTTTTACTGTTTACTTTCGCATATAATTTCATATCATCATTTCTATATATCATAACTCTTATAGCTTCATCTGCATTTTTAATAACATCATCAATCACAACCTCATACCAATAATTAACAACATTACTTCCTTTATTTTCTATATAAAAACTATATGCAAAATAATTTTCTCCATTTAAGCTTCCCCCACCTCTTTGATGTATGTCTTTTGGTAGCCATTTAACAGAGATATTGTCTATAAAATCAGCACTTGTTGCTTTTAAAATTCTTTTGTCATCTTCACTGTCATTTTCATAGATAACTAAACCACTTTTTTGTGCAAATTCTGGATCTAGTGAAATTGTAAAATTACCACCTTCATAAAAACTGACTAATAAAAAATATACAACAATCAAAAATAATGTCATAATTAATAATCCTGTTTTTATGATCTCTATTTTTTTATCTCTTTCTCTAATTTTTTCCGAATTTAGTTTTACTTTTTCTTTTTTATGCACTTTTGTTTTTTCTTTTTTTACGTTATTCTTCACTTCTTCAAAAATTCCTTTCTTTAAAATTTTTTGTTTTCATACCTGTTGATTTTAACGTGTGCCTAGCAATAATAATAAAACCTAGTTACTGGCTTCATTATGTGCAAGTTATAATTATTAATAAATTATTTCATTACGAATGTGATTGGAGATGTTTTAGAATTTGTTATATAATTTATCATATTCTATTGTTAAAATCGAAAAATACAAATCTCTTGCTTTTAAAAATCACATATGTTAAAATGAACAAAAAACAAAAGAGGTGTAGAAATGAAAAATAATAAAAAATTATTCATATTATTAGTTGGAATCTTTGTATGTCTTTTATTATTTTCCATTGTTTTAATTTATGCAAAATATCTTTCATCTACAGATGGTCAAACAGATATCAGTATTGCAAGATGGAATATCATGGTAAATGATAAATCCATAAAAAACAATACAGATATATCATCTGCTATACAACCAATCTTTACAGGAAATAAAAACATAGCCTCTGACATCATAGCTCCTACTGCTGAGGGATATTTTGATTTAAATTTTGATTTTACAGATGTTGATGTATCTTTTCAATATGAAATTAATGTTTCTGCAAATGAAAATAGTTCTGTTACAGACTTAGTAGCAACAGGATATTCTCAAGATGATGGTGAAAAAATTACATTTGATGAATTTAATCAACCAATAACAGATACCATTTCATTAGATGACAATATTGACCATAGAAAAATACGTGTGTACATTCTTTGGAATGATGACGAAAATACAGCGCAAATGACAGATGATGATGATACGCAATCTACTAAACAAGATAATCCTGCTCTTTTAAATGTTAATATTTCATTCACACAAGTTGCAGATTAAAATAGATATATTTTAGTCAATATACTTGTGTTTTATTTTTATCTTGTCCCATTCATAAGATATATGTATTATTATTTTAAAGAATTTGAATGCGACCAAAATAGTTTTACAAATTCTTAAGATAAAATCGTAAAGGGTCCTGTTTCCGGGTATTGTTACGGGTTTATCTTTAGAATTTGTTAAACGTAAATGAAGGGTAGCCGAAAATCTTTAAAATAATAATACATATATCTTATGAATGGGACTTAAAAAATCATTATTTTGTTATTCATTTCTTTGTGTCGCAATCAATGTCATTTTTAATTCTATACTATTTTCATCTGGATGTAATTCATAAAACTCATAAGCTTTATTTCCCCATATAGTATCTGCTTCATCATCTCCTGATTCAAAATCCCACTCTAAACTAATGGTAAATTTTCCATTACCTGTTCCTTCACTTAATTCTTTGTCATCTTTTTTTATATAAATTTTAAATGGATACTCTGTATTCATCTTGTTTATGATATCTTCAGTAGTTGGTCCATTTTCTTCATCTACAATAAAGGTCTCTCCCATAACCTTTAATTCTTTAATTTCATAATCTAAAACAGCAGGTGTTTCACCTTTGTTATGTACTTCTACTGTTTTTTCAAATCTATCCATACCAGGGTAAATTCTGCCAATACTAACTAATAAATTTGTTGTAATTTTTCCATCATCTCCAACAAATTCTACATTCCATGAACTAACATGTGCTGTAATATCGGTAGAAACCCTTGTAGCATATATAAACCAAGCATATGCATTAAATAATATTAACAAGATTAAAATGAGCATATTTCTTATTTTAACTTTTTTAATAATTTTAATAAATGTATGCATATTTCATCCCTTCATTAATCTTTGCAGTTTATTATCTATAACTATTCTTTTTTTGTTTTATCTTCATTGTCTTTATCATCACCTTTTTCTTCTTCATCTTCATCGTCGTCATCATCTAATCTTGACCTTATAATTTGTCTAAAAGTAAGTAATACAATTGGAACAAATACCACGAAATAGAAAACATAGTTATTTGACATTGCTCTTTGTAAAAGTGATAATAATCCCATTTTATAAATTACTTTTCCAATTACTTCATTTTGTGTTATTTCTGGATCTGCTTTTGTATTGGCTATACCTTTTGTTTGAATCCTATAATTCTCATTTTCTTTTTCTATCATAATGACTTGGTGAGTTACAATTTTGTCTTTGAAACTGCCTTCTTTTCCTTCATACACAATGTCATCCCCTACTTGAATTGTTGCTGGATCAACTTCTTTTGAGACCAAAACATCTCCTACATTATATTCAGGTGCCATACTTCCTGTGGCAACAACGAAAATTCTATATCCAAATAATGTTATTTCATTATTTGTCGTTCTTTGCAAAATTGCAATAATTAATATGAATAATACGATAATAAAAATGATCGTATATATAATATTTCCAATTATCTTTAGTATTTTATTATTTTTTAATTTTTGTATTTTTTCTTTCATATTAGTTACATTCCTTTCTTAAGGTGCAAATCTGGTTGGAAAAGAATTAAATTTTGACAAGGAAAACGAATTTGAAATTTATGAGGCGTACATTTAGTACGTTGATTAAATTTCAAATGAAGTTTGACACAGTCAAAATTGTAATTATTTTTCAACCTTTAATTCCCCTTTATCTCAACCATATCCTCATACTGGTCAAAGTATTTTTTAAATATCTTTTGTATATCCTGTAAAACTGCCATTTTCTTATATTTTATCACTTCATATTTTTCAGCTACCATTTGTCTTAATTGTTCTTCCGTTATATCTTCATCTATATCTAACATTTTGTCTAACATTTGTTCTACAACAATTGCTTTTATCTCTTTTTTTGTATCTTGTTTTTCCATGTTATCTTCGTCTAAAGTTTTCATTGCTAAATATTGCAATAAAAAGGCCTCGTCCATCATCTTTTTTAATTGTCCATTATCCATATAATCTTTATTATCTTCTGATTCTATGGTTTGTTCATCAAAATTGGCTTTTAAAAACTCCCATAATTTCATAGCATATTGAAAATGAACGTTTTTTAAAACGACATTTGTTTTTCTAATTGGATCTTTCACAAGTATAATATTTTCTTTGGCCAGTATTTTATATACTTCAGTTGATTCAATATCTGATATTTTTCTTTCTATTTCTTCTATTCTCAATAACAAACTTTTATTTCTTTCTTCAGAATCTTTCTGTTCAGTATCCAGTTTCGAATTAATAGAAACATTTATATCTACTTCTTCATCATTTAATTTAGATTTTGCATTATATTCTAATTGTTTATTATTTTTGTTTTCTTCTTTATTCTCAGTGGCTATTGGTTGCAATAATGCATCTTTTCTTATATTTACAAAATACTTCATATTTTGTACTAATGTATATATTAAACGATTTTCATATGTATTATAAGTTTCTTCTTTTCTTACATTTAATAATTTGGATGGGATAACATCCCCTGTTTCTTTATCAATATCTTGTATCAGATTTGTGTGTTTAGATAAATGCTTAATTGTTTCTACTGATACTTTTTTTGCTTGTTCGATTTTTACAGTTTCTTCTTCATTTTTTATAAAACGATTTGGAGACCTAAAAATAGAATCAATATGTGGTATCACTTCTTCCATCATATTTATCCATTCTATGTCTCTTGTTATATACTTTTTTTCTGTTTGCACTTTTAATGTAGATTCAGCAGTATCTATAAATGTTTTCGTTTTTTCGTGATTTGAATTTTCATATAGTTCTATAACTTCTAAGTTTTCCAACTGTTATTCTCTCCCCTCTATGCCATCTTTTTCAATCTTAATAAATAATCTATACATTCTTTCATTTTATTTTTGCCAAAAGTTGTATTTAAAAATTGAATATATGGATCAATTTCGTCTCTAATATATGACATATTTAATTGCTCAAATTTTCTTAATATTTTTTTAGCAATAAAATAATCTACACCAGCAATCTCATCTCCACCACATACTACATATACAGGCACAAATTTTTTCATGTGTGCAACAATACGATTACCAAAAGCAATACGAAAATGTTGTATAACATAATTATCCATTTGTTCTATTTTATCCATTGTTTCCTCAGAAATTGGATTTTCCTGTATGGCTGTTTCAAATAACTTATCTAGATATGTAAAATTAATTCCTTGTGCTTCTGTATAGACTGGTTCAAACGCAACACTTTTTTCATTGATGTCTATTGGCATTGCTCTATCATATACCTTATCTGTTACAGCAAATGTGGAATCATCATTATTGATTGTACCTATATACCACATATTGGCTGGTACTTTTATCTTTCCACCTTCAATATATTTCGGGTCAGTTTTCCAGCTATTAGGAACTAATTCGATAATCCATTCATCTCTATTTGGCATTTCCAAAATAGAAAGCATTTCTGCAAAATAATATTCCACACGTGATAGGTTCATCTCGTCTAAAATGACTGTAAATACTTCATCTACATAACCTGCTGTATACATTTCTTTTAACATTTCTGTTTCATTGAATTTTTTTGTAAATTCATTAAAATATCCAAACATATCTGTTCTGTCTCTCCATGATGGTTGCACAGATGCAACACATGAGTCATGTCTCATAAATTTTCCCCATGCATATGCAAGAGATGTTTTACCAGTTCCAGAAATACCTTGTAAAATGATTAATTTAGTAGAAGCCAAAGCTGAAATGAATATTCTTACCATTTCTGGTTTATAATATAATTTCAATTTTGAAGCAGAAAAATTCCTAAAATTTTCACATAATTCTGGCAATGTAAATGAATTTTCATAGTCTGGTTGTTCATAATCTTCATATTTTAAATCAATTTCATGCAATTTTGCAAAACGGATATCTGGATTATTAGCATCTTCTTCTTGATCTTGTTCGTCTATTTCTGGTGATTCATCTGGTTTTAGGCCTAATTGTGATACTTTCATTGCCATAATATTTTCTTTTTCCTTCATTAAAGTTTCTACTTGCTTATTTAATGAAGCCACTTCTTCTAATAAAGCATCTTGATCAACTGCTTTTTTTCTAAATTTTATATATTTTCTACATAATAAATAAATCAGTGCTATAATTAATCCTACAAATATTAAAATACATAAAATAGATACAACAACCAAAATCCACTCAGGTGCTGATAAATCTCCTTTGTAAGTATCTATAATATTTTGGTAAGAATCAAAATCAAACATTTGACTAAAACCTGTCCCAATTGCTTTTATAACGGTTGTAATTCCTGAAAAGAATTGTTTTAAAAATTCATACAAAAATTTTGAAAACGTCTCCATATTTATTATATTTCCTTTCTTTTTCTTTTGCGTTGTTGCTATCATTTACTATTATTTTATTATTTTGCAATACCGCGTAAGCGACCAAACGAGCAAAGCGAGTGCGATTGGAGTAATCTTCCTTCGCTGAAAGTAAATTTTTAACTATTTAAAAATTTATCTTTCAGCATTAGTGATTACGACA
Source organism: uncultured Eubacteriales bacterium (assembly GCA_949288175.1). Classification (GTDB taxonomy): domain Bacteria; phylum Bacillota; class Clostridia; order TANB77; family CAG-508; genus CAG-269. Next base: position 220,290 of record CASEIV010000002.1, read on the forward strand.
CACAAGGTATAAAAAATAATAAAATAATAGTAAATGATAACCAGTAACACAAAATCAAATTTCTATATTTCTATAATATTGTTTTTCACTTCTTCATTAAATTGCATAACTTGTCCATATTGTTTTGACTCTTTGTTAAGTATGACATATTTAAACATTTTTAAATTTTCCATATTTTTATAATTTGCTTCAAAAGAATTATCTAAAATAATCGCAAATCTATATCCCTCTCTCATAAGTTCATATACAGCTTCTTTATTTTCTATAAAATATTCATATCTTATTTTTAAACATAGCTTATCTTGAATTATTGCATTGTCAATAATATGTAATATGCTTTTTATTTTTTTAGGTTTTGCTAATAAAGTTTCTGCAAATTCAACAATATATTGTTTTTTAAAATTTTGCTTAATAACATCTCTTATAATCTGAACACTCATTAAGTAATATTCTATAACCAATTTATCCTCATTTGTAATTCCTGAATTAAATACCTTATTAATTGCCATTTCGCTGTATTCCATAGGAAATTTTAATTCAAATTTTAGGTTTACTCTGTATACATTTAAAATATTCTTATAATTTGATATCTTTAAGAAAAACTCATCTGTGTTAAACTTAGTTAATAATCTTTCTTTTTCTTCGTTTATATTCATCATTTCTCTATATAAATTTTCTTCAAAGTCAGCATCATCTCTATTTAAAAGTTTTCTTCTAAGTTTGGCTATTTTAGATATCTTATTTTTTAAGTCTTTACAATATACAACATGATCAAAGTATAAAACATAACAGTAAAAAACATGTAACTTGTCTATAAACTCCTTATCTCCAAAATTTTCTGAAATGGCATATTCATATGTTTTTCTTAATTCTTCTAGTATCGTTCTTCTGATTGTTGTATTTTCACTTCCTTTAAAGAAATGATAATATCTTGCATTTATGTATTTGTCAGAATACATATCATCATATCTTTTATCATATGTGTCTTCAAATATTAATTTTAGATATGTTGTAATTTGTTTTTTTGTTAGTGTAATGTATTCATTCATAATATTTATTGTCATTTTATGTGCTTCCTTTCTTTAAAATCATTATATCTATTGACTGCTAACAGTTATAATGGATTTATCATTACTACCATTTGGATATGTATAATTTTGATTGACATCCACTTTATAAAATCTAATTTCTCTACTAGAGATAGCGTCTATTTTAATGGTAAACCCATTTATGTATGTTTTACCATCTATATTGGTTGTTGTTATATTTGTTGCATCTGAATAAACACTATTTGTTACATCAAATAAAACTTCTCTTGGATTAAATTCAATTTTAACTTCTGCCGAATAACATTTTGATTTTTTATCCTCTAATAATGATAAATAGGTATCTATATCTATCCTATCTCCCACATGAAAAGAATCAAATGCTTCTTTAACAGTATAGTAAGTTAACGTATTTGTAATACTTAATAACATATATGGGTCTTGTGAGTTATCTGTGATTTGATAAGTAAGTTCCTCTTTTCCTACAACAAATGTAAATCTTCCCTTTAACGTCTTTTTGTATGGTGCAGTTGAATTAACAACTACATCGACAACAACTTTGTCTCCATCTTTTAATTGGGTATTTGGCGTAATTGTTAAGTTAAAAAAATCTGAATTAGTGTCTGCGTTAATAATTCCTTGTGTTTTACTTAGCTGACAAATTGCATTATCACTACATGTATATGAAATATCATATCCAATATCATAAGTTGCAGATTCTATATTATTTAAACGACTATTCATATTGATTGTAATGGTATAATCATCTACGCCTGACCAATTATCAACTTGATAAATAGAGTTATCTTCTGACAATTTATCACTAAAAAAATAAAATTCTTTACTTCTTACAAAAAAATTGCTTACATTATTTGTTAGATATCTACCAAAAATAATGATAAATGACAAAAGGCTGAGTGCAATCAGTGTAACAATAATTATTTGATTTCTTTTATATTTTATATTTTTGCTTATAACATTTCCTATTTTCTTTTGCATATGACTCCTCTTTAAAATTTTCACGAAGTTATTTGATGTGAATCAACTTTAATTTCTAAAGCTTCTATAATATTTTGATAATTTGTTGTATTATAATTTTCTGGAAAACGAATAACCAATTCATATATATTGGTTTTTGGTTCTTTATAATATAAATTTTCTTCTTGTGTGGTTATATTTCTAAAATATGTACCATATTCATCTGGTTCTACCGTATTTGTTTCTATTATATTGACTGCTCCATTATCTGTATGTTTCTGATTTTTATATAATTCATAGGTTAATGGCAGATTTGTTGTTGTTCGAATTGTTAAATCATATACCAAATCAATTTCAGCCGTTTTTTCTCCATCTTGATTGCCGATTGAAAATGTATATACATATGCATCATCTTGTGGAAATAATGATGCTAGATTTAATGTCATTGTTTTATAATCTTCATTTAATAAGTAAAATGCAATATCCACATTTGCTGTTGAATTTGCTATGCTTTCATATTTTGATAAAACAAGAACAACGATTCTGATTAAAACTAAAAGACATAATATAAGAATGACAAATTTTGCATATAATCTCTTCAGTTTTTTATTCATTTGTTTATCATTCCTTTCTTTGGTTATAAATTTAGTAAGAAAGTGTTGCTATACTATTCTTACTAGTTATTTTCGTTATTAGCTTTATCATTTTTAGAAAAAAATTGCACAACAACTCCTAAAAGGAAAAGCAAAAGTAAAATAAGTCCTATGATTTCTGGTGACAGAAAAATTTTTCTCCATATTCCTAATTTTGGTATGATATATATAACTCTTCCTAAAATCTGATCTTCTGTTATCGGTTTATCTTCACTATTATTGGCATCTCCTTTTGCCACTAAATGATTACCATCTTTTTCTACTAATCTATGTGTAATAAAATTGTCTCCTTCTTTATACACAATCACTTCGCCTTGGTTTACATCTTTTGTGATTTTAACAATCACAACATCTCCTACTTCTATTGTACCTGACATACTCCCTGTTGCAACTTCAAAAAATGTATATCCAAATAAATTCGCATAATCATTTTGAAATACTTTTATTTGTACAATATAATAGATGCCTATCATAATGAAACACAAGACGATAAACAATAGAATATTCAATATATATCCTATTATCATGCTAATTGTTTTCTTTTCTTTATGTTTTGACATTTTTTCTCCCGTAATATTAATGATTTAACTCTTCTCCTAGATATTGACAAACATGTACAGTAATAGGAATTTGATATTCTGCTCCCCATGTTGTTCCTAACGCAATATCTTCTTCATGACTATTTTCGTTTTCCATCCATTCTACTTCTACTGTAATTTCATTTGTCGTTCCTGCTTGTATGTTTTCTAAAGGTATAACTCCTGTATATGTATTTTTATCTGTTTTTACTAATTCATTTCCATTTAATGTTTCTTTTACAGATTTTATTTGTATATTGGGATTTGTAAGTTTTTCTTCATCTAAATAGATATCATATCTTGTTGAAACATTTGTATTTTTAGGATCAATATTAATTTTAAATGTACCAGTTAAACCAGGTGCTATATTCCCTGGTTTGACATGTTCATTTTCTTCAACAGTAACATTGTTTATATCAAATTGAATATCTGTTCCTTTGGTTATATCTGTTCCATTAACAATAATATTCCATGTTCCATTTTTGAGTTGAACATTTGCTCCTAGTTCACTATGAAAAAGTGCATATATTCTAACAACTCCATATATAATTAGTAAAATGATACATAAACACAAAAAAATCAATAGTTTTTTTGTGTTTTTTTTACCCAAATTAGTCATTTGTTTCTTTTTCCTTAGTTTCTTTTTTATCTTCTTTTGCTTCTTCTTTAATTTCTTTTTTAGCTTGTTTTATTCCAGTAGCAACCACCATAATTTGATTAACAAATGCGATTAATGCTGGTAATACAATTAAGAATAGAAATCCCCATCTTGATTCTATAATCCCTAAGACTGTTCCTACATTTGGCATTACTGTTGCTGTTGATGTAGGTCCTATGACATATTCATCTGAAATTTCATATTCTCCATCATCTATTAAATATTTTACATCAAATTCATTGGAATCATCTATATCATTGACTGTTCCTAATCTTATAATGACTTGTTCATTATATACATCATAATAAAGAAATTTATCTCCTATTTCTAATCCATCAGCTTTGTCTATAATGGCTAAATCTCCTTTATTAAAATCTGGATTTAATTTATTGTCTGGTACAATTACAAATGATGTTGTACCAAATTCTGATACTTTATAGTCATTATATGACAATAAACAAACTGTTACAAATATTGCGATTACTAAATAAATCATAAAAATAATATTAAAAAATACTCTCTTCATTTTCTCCCCCTTGTATAACAAAAAAATTCTAGTGCCAATATATCATACTAGATTTTTTTTTTCAACGTTTTTTTATTAGTTTCGATATTTTTTTTATATTTTCATTTACAATTTATGATACGAATGATATAATAAAATAAATTTACTGTGGAGGATACAAATGATAAACTTTTCAGATAAAGAAAACATGAAAAAATTAATTGAATTAGAAAAAATTTCGTTAACATCTACATTAGAAATTCAAAAAAATTTAAATAAACAAATTTTAATGTTTATTAAAAATTTTATGTCAGATGTTACTTTTTCATATGATATTAATCCTAATGATAGAGCTTTTTATTATTTAAATGAATCAACAAATGCTTTAACAAAATCTAATTCCAATATTACAATTTTAAAAAATTTATTAAGTTCTCTAGATAAAATATATAATAATATAGAAAATTCAGAAGATCAAATAAATACATATAATCAAACTTTTCAAGATAATATAAATTCCATATATGAAAGTACAGAAATTATAGAAAACTTTGTTCATAGAATCACAACCATAGATTTATCAGACTTAGCAAAAAATTTAACTACTCCTTCTGAAGAAAAACAGTCTAATATTATTGATAATGATATATTATCTAACTTTTATCTTGAAAAAAGTCTTATTATTTCAGAATTTCAACAAAAGGTATTCCTTCCTTTTACGATAAATGAAATTAAGGAATTATTATTAAGTAATAGCTCTGAATATAAGACAATTCAAAGTGTTATTGATCATCTTTATACGAGACCGCTTGCTGATTATAAATTTCCAGCTATCGCAAGATTTAAAGAAGCCTATAAACTTGTTACAGAAAAAGAAAAAGGTTCTAAATTAAAAGCAATAGGTCTTGGTATTGAGTTATTTTTTAATTATAATTTACACCCTGCTATTATTACAGCCTGTAAATCTTTAAATGAATTAGATATTTATTTAGCTTGTTTGGAAGATAATACATTAGATGATTTTCAATTTTTTGATGTTAAATATGAAATTCCTCCTGCTATCGTAAATCCTTCTAAAAATACGGTAAGTTAAAAAATACACAAAATTTAATAAAAAGTAGTAATCTCTGTATAAAATATAGGATTACTACTTTTTATTAATTAGAATTTTTTCATTCTTTATTATTTATCCATTATTAAAATTCAACTTTTGCATCCTATCTTATTATTAAGTAGAATATAAGAATTATCGTTCATGATCAATCATATTTTTTTTAGTATTAATAGAAGATAAAATTTCGTTTAAAAATGCATTATTATTACATTCAATGGTGTCAGGTAATTTTATAATTAGATCTTCTCCAATTGCCTTACTACCATCTATCACATACCCATCATATATTGGAAAATTAATATCCATGTTTGGAATATGATGTTGCAATCGATAAAAAAGAAGTATCAATTTTTCTGTCAAATTATGTTGTATTTCATCAGCATCTAATTCTAACGTTCCTAGTTTTTCCATGTATCTGTCTGGTAAAAAAGTAACAACTCTTATGTTATCTATATTATTTTTTCTTAATATTGCAAAAAAAATTGTCATTGCTGTAATAAAACTAGGAGTCGTTCCTAGTATCGTATCTTTGGTTTCGTAATCTGTATCATTTTTTACTCCACTATTTACTCTATTTAATTTTCTTTTAATTTTTTTGTTAAAATTATTTTCATCATTTCTTTTCTTATTCTGTATTGAATAAATATAACATGTATTTTCGCTAATTCCATAGTTTATTATGGGTAAATTATATTCTGAATCTGCACTTTTAATAGAAATATGAAATGAATAAGGTGTTTCATATCCATAATTGTCTTTTTCATTATTAACTACGATAATAGAATTTTCTAAGTTTGGAATATTAGCAGAAATGATTGTATTCTGATATTGACTTAAAGTTTTATCATTAAAAAAATTTAAATATCTTTCTAGATATTGTATCGGATTCGCATAATCTTCATAACGCGCATTACTTAATATCGTTATAAGTATATGTTTAATTACACTTTTTTCTCCAAATTCCCCAAAAAATCTACTTAAATTGTTAAATTCTATATATTTTGAGATAAGTCTATGTAAATGGTCAAAGAAAATTTCAGGTTCGTCAACTATTAGACTTGGGACGTAATAAGCTGTCCCATTAGAAAATTCTGCATCATATTCCTCATCAACTGCTTCCTCATCTCCAAAATATTCTTTCTCATCATATCCTTTAAGATAAAAGTTCCCATTCTCAAAATAGTCAAACTTAACATAATCAAATCCATTATTACTAATATTTAAAGTCATGCCAGTATTAGCATCTTTAACTAATTTATAAAATATATTTTTTATCTCATTTATTGTCATTACATTTCCCCCCTATCATTCTTTATTATAACATAAACAACATAATTTTCAAAAGAAGAGAGATACATTACAGTTCTCTCTCTTCAATATTATTCAATTTCCTCACGATTTTCTACTACAGAAGTATTCGAATCAGGTGTACTCGTATTTGTACTTGGTGTTGTATTTGAAGTATTTGTTGAGGTATTTGTACCTCCTGTATTATTTGCTGTATTACTTGTAGTAGAATTTGTCGTATTGGTATTTGTTGAAGTTGTATTATCTCTATTGGTATTTGTCGTATTGGTTCTATTATTATCAGTCGTGGTATTTGTTCTATTATTATCTGTTGTTGTATTTGTCGTCGTGTTTGTTGATGTATCTGCTTCTGGAATTTCATTCTCCAAGCTTGGGTCTAATGTTAGGTCTTCATTAAATACATTTTGATTTGTTTGCTCGCTTTGATTATTTTGGTTATTATTTGTTGTCATTCTGCTTCCAGAATGTTCTGTACAGTTATCTGGTTTTGTTCCCCATAAGAAATATTCTTCATAGGTATTTGTACAACCACTATTTGCAATACATCCAGAATCTGCACATATGGTTTCTGTTTGTATCCAACTAGGTTTCTCAAATGTCGCATTATCTAATCCAGAATGGATGTTTCTCATAACATTTGCCCAAATAATTCCTGCCGGGTTTTGTCTATTAAAGTAAATGGTTTCATTTTGGTCATATCCAAACCAGGTTGCTGCTGTATAGTATGGAGTGAATCCACATAACCATCTGTCGTAGTTTTCATCTGTTGTTCCTGTTTTGGCTGCTACATCCATTCCTGAAATAGAACAATAAGTAGCTGTTCCATTTGCTCCTTTTACAGGTTGTGTTAATATCTCTTTTAAAATATATGCTACTTGTTCTGAAAATACACGATGTGATTCAGGATTTGCTTTTGCAATCGTTTTTCCTGATTGATTGGTTATTTCCGTATAAAAAGTAGGTTCTATATATACACCATCATTTGCAATAGTTGCATATCCTGCTGCCATTTCTAAAGGTGTAATTCCTTTATCTAGTCCTCCTAAAGCTAATGATAAACTTTCATCTTTTTCTGTTAAAGTTGTCATCCCCATATCTTTTAAATAAGATATAGAAGTTTTTACTCCTACTTGTTTTATCATTTCTACAAATGGTATGTTTTGAGAAGATTCTACTGCTCTTCTAACTGTTATTTCTCCTAAATATTCATCATAGTTAACAGGACTGTAGTCACCCTCAAAAGTTGTTTCTACATCTGCATAGATTGTTGCTGCTGTAAATTTTTTCTTATCAATTCCAGGTGCTAATACGGCTAATGGTTTGATAGAAGAACCTGTTTGTCTAGTGCTTTGTGTTGCTCTATTTAATCCTCTTGCTGTATCTTTTTCTCCTAAACCTCCTACACAGGCTACTACTTGACCTGTTTTGTGGTCTATAATGACCATTGCTGCTTGTGCTGGGTCTCCACCTTCTCTTGAAGCAATATGATATTGACGTTTGTTAAATTCTGACTCTGTTTCATCTTGAACACTTGAATTTTGTGTACTATTAATGGTTAATCCGCCTAAATACAAATAGTTTGTAGCAAAATCTTCTGTTATATTTTTCTTATCTGCTATATCTTGAGTTATTTCAGTAATCAAAGCATCTGTATGATAAGAATAGATTCCATCATTTGCTTCTACTTCCCCTTGATTAAAATTCAAACCATTCTTTACTTCTGACACAGCTATATTATATTCTTCTTCTGTAATATATTCTAACTCTAACATCTTATCTAATACAGTTATCGTTCTGTTTGTGATTTTCTCTGTATTATCTGTTTCATCATCAAATGGATTATATGAATTTGGTGAATGATTAATTCCTGCTAAAAAGGCACATTCCGCAAGTGTCAGATTTTGGACATCTTTACTAAAATAATATTGACTACCAGCACCCACACCATATATATTGGGTCCAACATAAATAATATTTAAATACATATCTAATATTTCTTCTTTTGAGAAATAACATTCTAATAAATATGCTTTCCACCATTCTTTTACTTTTCTAGAAATAGAACTACTGTTATCTCCTGTTAAATTTTTTACCAATTGTTGTGTAATGGTACTTCCTCCAAATGAAGAATTTCCTAGGTGTATCACATAATTAATAATGGCTGAACCTGTTCTTCTAATATCTACACCATGATGTTTATAATATCTTTCATCTTCGATAGATACATAAGCATCTTTTAAATTTTCAGGCATATCTTTATTTTCAACTTTTATTTTCTTTCTTTCACTACCTAGTTCTGCAATCACATTACCATCAGAATCTACGACAACAGAATTTTCATTTGCAAACATATCTGTTGTTATTTGTTTCCAATGATAAGCAGAAATCCCTAAAATAATAGCTAAGATAACAACAACAATGATAATAACTGTAATGATAATCTTTTTAATTTTCTTTTTTCTAATGGCTTTTTTATAGTCAAGATTATTTTCTTCATTTGGGTTATTTCGTTTTTTACTATGCTTACTTTTTTTGTTTTTGCTAAATTTATTTTTAGATTTTCTTCTATTTTCTTCTTCCATAAATTTTTCTCGTTCTTCTTTTTCTTTTTGCATTTTTCTCATAGCTCTAGGAAGTTCTTCTTGTTTCTTTTTATGATTAAACATATATTCACTTTCCTTTATGATAAATTTCATCAATAGTATATCACAATATATATAAAAATCAAAATAAAAACTTTGCGCAAAACTTTTTTAATTTCTATTTCTTTTTTAAATGTATTGAGATATAATACGATATATACCAAAGGAGTGTGAAAATTATATGTTCAAAAGAGAAGAAAATCCTGACTTTATTAATTCTTTTTTAGATTATAGTGCCACAATTTTAAATAAATCCCCAAATAGTATCAAAGAATATAATTATGATTTAGTCATGTTTTTTCGATTTATCAAAATCCACTTTCATATGACAGATGAAACCGATTTTGCAAAAATTGAAATTAAAGATATCCCTATTCGTGTGGTTAAAAAAATCACTTTGGAAGATATTCATGCATTTATCAGTTACATGGCAATAGAACTTAGAAGTAAGGCTGCCACAAGAGCTAGAAAAGTATCTACGATTAGAATCTTTTTTAAATATCTTTCTCAAAAAGCAAATTTAATAGATATCAATCCTGCTCAAAATTTGGAAACACCAAAAGCAGATAAAAGACTTCCTAAATATTTAAATTTAGAAGAAAGTAAGCGATTATTAAGTGTTACAGAAAATGAAGATAATCGAAATTACCAAAGAGATTATGCAATTATTACATTATTTTTAAATTGTGGACTTCGTTTGTCTGAATTGGTTGGAATTGACATTAAAGATATTGATTTTAGTGAAGCAAAACTAAATGTTATCGGTAAAGGAAATAAAGAAAGAACTATTTATTTGAACCAAGCATGTTTAAGAGCAATTAGCGAATACTTACAAGTACGCCCTAAAGAAGGTGTTAAAGTGGATAAATTAAATTCTCATAAAGCTTTATTCTTAAGTGAACGCCGTGAAAGAATTAGCAAGAGGACTGTGCAATATATTGTTAATAAAGAATTACAGGCTGCTGGACTTGATACGAATAAATATTCTGTACATAAATTAAGACATACAGCTGCTACATTAATGTATCAATATGGAAATGTCGATATTAGGGCTTTACAGGTACTTTTAGGACATGAGAGTATTTCTACTACTGAAATTTATACACATGTTGATAATTCACAAGTTAGAAATGCAGTGGAAAGTAATCCTTTGGCAAATTTATAAAAGATTTCAAAAAAAGAAACACCAATATAAAACAATATAACTTTAAAGCACAGTATATAGTATCTTATTTTTTATGAAATTACGAATGTAAATGGAAGAATATTACAAATTCTTAAATTATCAAGTAGGAGAATCTCAAACTTGCTTTGAGAGGTGCCTGCTTGATAGTTTTAGAATTTGTATATTCTGTAATGCAACCGAGTAATTCATAAAAAATAAGATACTATACACTGTGCTTTTGTTTTCTGAATTTCTAATTTTATAGTTTTATAAATTTCTAATTCTTTTAATCGCTTCTGGAAGCATTTCAATCGTATCAGAAGCTTTCATGCAAATATCGGTATATTTTTCCTGAGCCAATTCTCCTGCCATACCTGCTAAGTAACTGCCTGCTGCTACTATTTTTGCATTTGCTTCATGATAGCCTAACATACCTACTAAAACACCTGACAACACATCTCCACTTCCAGCTGTTGCCATTCCTGGACAACCTCTTTTTACCAAATATGTAGTTGTGCCATCTGTAACAATGGTTGTACTTCCTTTTAATAATAAGATAACATGATATTTTTTAGCAAAGTTTTTCGCAATTTCAATTGAATCTTTCTTTATTTCTTCAATTGGTATTTTTGACAATCTTTCAAATTCTTTTAAATGTGGTGTTAAAATTACTTTACATTTTGTTTTTTGTAAAATATCTAAATTCATTTGGGATAAAGTATTTAATCCATCTGCATCAATAACACAAGGAATTTCTTTTGTTTGCAATATATATTCTAAAATCTTTTCATTATCTTTACCTTTTCCCCATCCCATTCCAATTGCTACTGTTTTTAATTTATCTAGTGCTTTGTCTATTTCTTCTTTGTTAAATTTCATTTTTTGTTCATCATCATTTTCTATTGGAAAAATGGTTTGTTCTAGTAAATATGGAGCAATACTGGTTTCTATACTTTTGGGAACAATAACTCTTATGACACCACATCCTGCTCGTAATGCAGTCGAACTCATATTAGCTAATTTAACAGCTCCTGTATATTCCATACATCCACCTATGATACCTACATATCCATAAGTTCCTTTATGCGTATCTTTTTCTCTTTCTTTAAAAATTTCTTTTAAATCTGTATTGGTTAATTCTAAACAATTTGTATCCATAATTTCCTTCTTTTCTATATCAATATTTCAAATAAAATAGCCAAAGCAATTTTTCTATATATAATTTTCCTATATAACAAGGTTAGACTTCTATAATAGGAAAGAAATAAATTTTCCTATCACGAAAATCACTTCAATGAAAATGGCAACCTGTGCAATTCCTGCTAAAGTTCCGGTTATAAATCTTCTAATATTTGTTGATTCTCGGATTTTCTTATATTGGATATACCAATCCAAAAACATGATTAATAAAAATAGACAGGATATATAAATTGGGATTCGAAACTGAAAAATATATATCAAAATTCCTAACAACTGTCCAACTAATATCCCCGTACATCTACTACAAATTGGAAATTGCCACCCTTTTATTTTAAAACTTCTGTCTTCTCTTTGATGACAACCACATCGATTTCCTAATCTCATGAAAAATGCCCAAGTTTTTATCTTTGTACTTTTTTTCATTAGAATCTTCTTCCACAATCATTACAAATATTGGTTGTTCTGGTTTCTGTTGTTGTATCTCCTGTATTACATAATCCACATAAGATTCCTGGCCATCCAAATAATAGATAGCCACAACATGCATCTCCTCCATCAAATCCTTTTGTTTTGGTTTTTGTATCAACAATACTAGATATATTGGTACTTCCACAATTTGGACATCTCATAAAATTCCTCCAACTTTTTCTATATTTATTCTACTAATTATATATCATAAATTAGGAATTTTATCAATTAATATTTTATTAAGTTCTTTATATTTTGATAAAATACTATTATTGTGTTTTTAGGCATTTTATGGTATAAGAATCTTATCGGGCTAGAAAGAACACTGGCTTACCAACAAAACGGGGACGCACTTAATTTGTGTCCCCTGTTTTTTATTTTAATGTAAATTTGTATACCAAATCATAAAATCATTTACTAAAGCCATATATGGATTACTGATTGAAGAAGAGATAATTTTTTCAATGCCCTCTATATTTGCTAAACCTTCTTCTATTTTTTCCATATCTTGTATTGTTTTTGTTTTTATAATAAACTCTGCTGGAAATATATTGTTTTCTCCTTCATATCCTACTAACAAATCTTGATTATCCTTAAATCTTTGTTTCATTTCTTCTAATTTCTCTTCTGGAGAAACATATGTGATTTCAACATCTTCAGCTTGATTTTTTATTTGATTTTGAATATTTGCCATTTGTTCTTCAGAAATATCTTTATTCATAAAAATTTCTATGGTTGTTTGATCATGATAATAACTAATAAATGCAATAATATGTAGAATAACAAGTAATATAATGAATATACTAGAAATCACGATTATGATTTTTTTCCTTTTTAATTTTTTATTGACTCTTTTTAAATAATCAATTTCAATTTTATCATCTGCATCATCAATTTTTTTATCCTTTTTGATTTCTTCATAAACTTTTTTGCACTCTTCACATTTCACTAAATGTTTTTCTACCAGTTCTTTAGAAGCTGGATTTAATATTCCGTCACAATATCCAAAAATTAAGTCTTGTACAATTTCACATTCCTTTTTCATTTTCTCGATCTCCTTTCATTTTTTGCTTTCCACGAAAAAAAGTAACTCTAGCCCAATTAGCGGTCTTTCCCATTATCTCCCCTATTTCTTCATATTCTAAATTTCCTAATATTCGTAAATACATCACATTTCTAGTTTCTTCATTTAGTTTTTGTATGTTTTTTAATAATTCCAATTTTTCTTCTTTTTGACTAACCCTTTCTTCTATAGATTCTTCTGTAAACAATGTGTTTTCTAAAGTACTCATTGAAATTTCTTTTCTCTTTTTTTCCTTTTTATATCGATTAAACCAAATATATTTTGCTATTTGGCATAGCCAAGTAGATAGTTTACATTTATATTCAAATTTATCAATATTTTCTATAGCTACTAAAAATGTTTCTTGTACGATTTCTTCAGCTATTTCCTTTTTTCCTGTTAAGCAGAATATATATTTATATACAATTTTTGAATATTTATTATATATTTCTTCCATATTCTGCATAACCTTTCCTCCTTTCACTTTATTAGTGTAAAAAGATTTCTTTTTGTTACAATTATTTTAAAAATTTTAAGACAAATTTTCTTTTAAGAAAATAGGAACCAGACATAGCAATCAAAGATTGCATCTAGATACTTCAGAACCTTTTTGTCTTTGATAATAAAAGATATAAAAGACAATACAAAACGTATTGCTTTAAACTTCTTATACTTTTATGTAATGATATTCACATGCACGAATTAATCGATTCATAATGGCAAGCCCTATTCCATCATTTTTAACCCCTTCAATGATGACAATATCTGGTTTGAAGGAATCTACTTTTCTTAAATCTTTAAATATATTTTGTGCAATTTCATTTAAATTTTCTTTCGAACCATATAAAATTTTATTTTTTGCATCATAATATTTCGCATTTTCATTACAAGAAATAACCAATGGATTTGTATACTTTTTGGTAAGTTCTTGTATTTTTTTAATCATTTTTTCATTCTCTTCACTATATACTAATATACAATCTGCTTTTGGTGCATAATGTTTATATTTCATTCCTGGAGATAATACTTTTTCATCAATTTCAATGTCTTTTAAAATATGTTCATCTATTTTTACAATTCCCACTGCTTTTTTAATATCTTCTGGAGAAATTTTACCAGGTCTTAGGATATTGGGGATACCATCAATCACTCTTACCACTGTTGATTCTAGACCAACTTCACATTCTCCTCCATCTACAATATAATCAACTTTATCTGAAAGTTCTTCAAAAATATCAGAGATATTGGTTCCACTTGGTCTTCCTGAAATATTAGCACTTGGTGCAGCAATGGGAACACCTGCATAAGAAATTAATTCTTTGGCAATTTTTCCACTTGGCATACGAACACCTACGGTATCTAATCCCGCAGTAACAATATCAGGAACAATTTCTGTTCTATCTAAGATAATCGTGAATGGCCCTGGCCAAAATGTTTTCATTAATGTATATTCTATATCAGTTATATTTTTAGCAATTTTAGATACCATATCAAAATTAGAAACATGCAAAATTAAAGGATTATCTTGTTCTCTTCCTTTTGCTTTATATATCTTTTTTACAGCATTTTCATCTAATCCATTGGCACCTAGTCCGTATACTGTTTCTGTTGGGAATAGGACAAGTCCTCCATTTTTTATAATTTTTCCTACTACTTTTAAATTAGAATAATCTGTTATATTTTTTAAATCTATATAGTTTTCCAATGTTTTACCTTCTTTCTTCGATGTATATTATAATGTATTTTTGTAATTTTATCAAGCTTTATGTAAATATATAATATAAAAACCAAAGGATTTTTATCTTTTCACTTAACATATACTTTCTAAAAATATATTTTTACATTTTTTTAAAAATACTAGACATATTTTCCATATTTGTGATATCATAGTAAAGAACTTAAGATAAATTTTTTTGTTTTTAATGGAGGTATAAAATATGATTAAAAGTTTAAAAATATTTTTTATTATAGGGATGTTATTACTATTATTTTCCTTTACAACATATGTTTTTGCTGTAGATATGAATATAACGGATACAAGTATACTAAATACGTCTAACACATCAAATACATCTAACGTATCTAATACATCAAATACTTCTAATACATCAAATACATCAAATACATCTAATGCAACTAATACTTCTAATACATCTAATTCAAGAAATACTTCTAATTCAGTTAATTCAACAAATACATCAACAACAAATAGTTCTACTACTAATACAAACTCAATAACTGTACAAGGTGGTTTACCTGAAAGTGATTTAGGGATTTCAAATATTTTATCAATTATTTTAATTGCAATCGGTGTATTATTAATTTTGTTAGCAATTGCAATTTTAATTAGACTTGGCAAATAATACATAATTAAAATTTAGATTTAAAAATTCAGATTTTAACTTTTTAGTTAAAATCTTTTTGTTGAATAGGAAAAATTGTTTTTTCCTATTCAACAAAAAACAACGTTGCACAGAAAAATTGCTATGCAATTTTTCGCGTCGACAAATCTTTACGCTTCTTCGAGAACTTAAATATATATAGTTAAATTAGAAAAGTAGAAAAAAGTTCTCGCGAAGCGAGATTTGTCCTTGAATTTTATTTGTTTTGCAATTTTTTCATGTATAATTCTCTCATATTTTTAAATAATATTAATGAGAATATATTGTCTAATATTATTTTCATTATATTTTTCAAAGGAGGATTAATTATGCAAAAGAAATTACTTACAATATTTGCAATCATCGTTGCAATCGTGTTTTCTTTTTCTGTATGTTTTGCAACAGAAGATGTTTTAAAAGATGCAACAAACACGGTTAGAGATGCTGTTAATAATACTGAAGGTGCCGTTGAAGGTGCCATGCATAATGCTGGTGATGCTGTACAAGATTCTGCTGAAAAAGCAAAGAACACAATGGAAAACGCAGGAAATAAAATTGAAGGAACTGGAAACACTTTAGAAAAAGATATGAAAAATACAACTTCTAAAGTTACAAACACGAATAATGATGGGTATTCAGCAACAAGAACCTCAACAACTGGAAATGCAACTTTTATGGGAATGAATGCAACTGCTTGGACTTGGTTAATTTTAGGTATTGCCGCAATTGCAATTATTGCAGCCGTTTGGTATTATTCAATGCAAATCACTTCTGAAAATAATCATTCAAAAAGAGATTAATTTTTTATTAATAAGAACAAGTGATTTTTCTTGAACAGATAGAAATTTAAGAATATTTCTATCTGTTCTATTTTATTATTCAAGAATCTATGGTATAATATTCAAAAAATGAAGAGGTAATTATATGAATACAAAGTTAATTGCAAAAAATCCAACAGCTTATCATAATTATTTTATTGAAGATAAAATAGAAACTGGTATTGTCCTATTTGGAACAGAAATTAAATCTATTCGAGCTGGTAAAGTGAATTTAAAAGATAGTTATGCAAATATAAAAAATGGTGAAGTCTACTTATCTGGTATGCATATTAGTCCATATGAACATGGAAATATTTTTAATAAAAATCCATTAAGAGATAGAAAACTTTTATTAAACAAGAGAGAAATTAATCGATTAATTGGACTTACCAAACAAAAAGGCTATACGCTAATTCCTATCAGTATCTATTTTAAAGGGAATTTTGTTAAATTAGAATTAGGTATTGGAAAGGGAAAGAAATTATATGATAAACGCCAAGATATTGCAAAAAAGGATGCAGAACGAAGAATCAATCAAGCTATGAAACAGAAATACAGAGATTAAAATTAAATTTGATCTCTGTATTTTAAATTGTTCATAAAATAATATATTGTTTTATATTTTACCAGCTGAACCAAATACATCTTTCATTTTATGAGCAACAGTTTCTTTGATTAATTCTCTTGCTGGTGTTAAATATTTTCTAGGATCAAATGCACTTGGATCTTCTACAAATACTTTTCTAATTCCTGCTGTCATAGCTAATCTTAAATCTGTATCCACATTAATTTTAGAAACACCAGATATACTTGCTTCATGTAAGATTTCATCAGGTACACCTTTTGCTCCAGGTATATTTCCACCATATTGATTACACATTTCAACCAATTCTGGTATAACTGTTGAAGCACCATGTAATACAATTGGTGTGTTTGGTATTTTTTCTTTGATTTCTTTTAAAATATCAAATCTTAATTTTGCTTCACCTTTAAATTTATATGCACCATGGCTTGTTCCTATAGCAATCGCTAAAGAATCACAACCTGTTCTTTTTACAAATTCTTCTGCTTGCACTGGGTCTGTATACATGGCATCAGATGCAGATACATTTACATCATCCTCTATACCTGCTAATTTTCCAAGTTCTGCTTCAACTACAACACCTTTAGAATGTGCATAATCTACTACTTGTTTTGTTAGAGCTACATTTTCTTCAAAATCATATTTTGAACCATCTATCATAACAGATGTAAATCCATTATCAATACACATTTTAGCAGTTTCAAAATCTGGTCCATGGTCTAAGTGAATGGCAATTGGCACTTCTGGATATTGTTCTACTGCTGCTTGTACCATTTTCATTAAATATCCTATTCTTGCATATTTTATTGCACTTGCTGATGCTTGTAAAATAACTGGTGATTGTGTTTCATGTGCTGCATCTGTAATTGCTTGTACAATTTCCATATTATTTACATTGAATGCACCTACTGCAAATCCTTCTTTCATTGATTTTTCAAACATTTCCTTTGTCGTAACTAACATATCTTTTCCTCCTTTTTGGGTTTTCCCCTATTAATTTTGCTAAGGTTATTTTATTTCTAATTTATAGATATGTCAAGAAAAAATGAGAAGAAAAATTATTCCTTCCCATAAATATAGCTTGAACACATAGATTCTTCTGATTGTTTTGTATTACAATTTTTCGTTGGTTCTACTTGGATTGCTTGTAACTTACATAAATTTTGATTTTTTTCATTATATTTACAAGTACCTACAGTACAGTATATCTTTTGATTTCCTTCCATTTTGTTACCTCCAAAAATTTGTATATGAACATCATTTTTTGTTCATACTATTATTATGTGAAAGTTTTTTATTTGTATTCTATTTTTGGAGAATATATTTTTTTAAATATTTGGCAATACCTTCATTCATATTGGTATCTGTTACAAAATTAGCAGATTCTTTCACAACTTTTACTGCATATTACACATTTTTTCAAAGAACTTTAAATTTATCAAACTTACTTTCTTAAAATTATGTATCACATGTATCATTTATACAATTCTGGGGTGGTTCTTTAAAACTCAAGTACCAACTAATTCCATTTCTATTATTCTCTATTTCACTTACACGTTCCACAAGTTCTTCATAAGTTTTTGGTGGTGAAACAATAACTGGTTGATTAGGAATCCAATTGGCTGCTGTTGAACCTTGTGCACAATCTGCCATTTGTAATGCTTGCACAACTCTGATAATTTCTGGTATAAACCTTCCCACATTCATTGGATAAATTAAAATAGTTCTAATAATTCCTTTGTCATCTATAATATAAACATTTCTGACAGTTTCTGTGTTACTAATATCATTTGAAATCATGCCATATCTTCTAGCAATTTCTCCGTTTCTATCAGCAATGATTGGGAAAGATATTTTTATGCCTGTTCTGCAGTATATATCATATACCCATGCTAAGTGTGAAGAATTACTGTCTACACTTAATCCTAACAATTCTGTATTTAATTGTTTAAAATATGTATGTGCTCTTGTAAATGCTATCATTTCTGTTGTACATACAGGGGTGAAATCTCCTGGGTGAGAAAACAAAACTAGCCACTGTCCTGTATAATCGTTTAATGCTACTCTCCCCATTGTTGTATTGGCTTCAAACTCTGGTGCTCGTTGTCCTATTTTAACATTTCCATTCATCATTAATTCATAATCCATAAAACATAGTCTCCTTTCATTTTTATATATTTTATGGATTATGGTTTTGTTTGGTTACTGCTAAATTAAGTTTATTTCTTTTCTTTACATGCTCCTAGAAAAGCTTTAAAAATATTATTCATATTTCATCTTTTTTATATAGTTTAAAAATTTTTGAATATATTTCATCCCATGTTTTTACTCTTTCAAATATCTATTCCAATTCTCATAAATAACCTCTACTTTAATTTTTATTAATTTATAATTTATCTTTCAAAATCGTCTTGTTCTTTATTATATTCTTCAATAATATTTTGTATTGTTGTATCGATATCTTCTTTTTCTACCACATTTCCATCTGCATCAATAATTACATTCCTATATGGTATTGTACCTGATTGAATAACATTCCCACTTTCATCTTTCTTTTGATAAGGATATCCTCCATTGCTATTACTTATTTCTACTTTTATAGTTTCACCTTGATTTATAAAATAATTTTTATAAATATTAGATATATATTCACCTTTATTTTCTAAAAGTTTACTAGAGTTTGTTTTTAATATTGCATCTCTATATATATTTAACATATTATTTGTATCTCTACCATTTAAGATTCTATCATAATTCTTTAATCTATTAAAAATACTTTCAATTTTTTGTTCATCTTGCATATTTTCTTGAGATTCATTATAAAATGCTGAATATTTCTTTTTTTCTAAATATTCTATACTATCATTAATATCTGTAATTAACTCAAGCATATCATTTCTAGCTGTATCTAATGTCGTACCATCTGATAACGATGATATTTTTTCTGCTATATTTTCTGGTAAATTGCTATTATTTAAAGAATCTTGCATAATCAAATCTTTCCCAAAAACCTCTAACATGAGTTTTGCCCATAATTTTTCATTTGGATAAAATGCTGTTGATTTTGTTTCGCCATATTCTTCAGCATAAACTTCTGTCATCCCTTCATTAAGTTTTCCAAAACCAAATGATTGTATAGAATGAAATACTTCGTGCATTGGGACTGTCTTACTATATTCCGTTACTTCCTGAATATTATTTCCAACATAAAATGTTATTTCATTATGACCTCCATCATATTCTCCTGCTATTCCATCTTCTAGATTTTCTTTGTAATCATATTTGATTTTTAATGTTTCTAAAGTATCAATGATTTCATCTTCAATCATATATTCTTTTGAATCATCAAAGAACGTTTTAAAATTTTGACTGATAAAATCTTTTTCTTCTTGCATTAAATTTTGATTATTGGAAATAGCATCTAATAACTTTTCTGTTGTTGTACCAATTTTAATATCGTCTATTTCTGTTACATCTAGTTCTTCTTGTTTACTATTATTTACATTAGTTTCATCTAATTTATTTCTAGATAAATATTCACATCCATTTAAAGTAAGTGTTACAGAGATAATAACACCTAAAACTGCAACTTTTATTGTCTTTGCTTTTGGCTTTATATGTTCGTTAAAATATCTTTTTGTATTTTCGCTTATATATAAAATGTTTGGATTAAAATTGTAGTGGTTATAAAGGTCTTTATTTTCTTCATATTCACATATTTCCTTTGAAATTTTGTTAACAAAAATACTTTGTGGCACATATGTATTTAAATACCATAAATAATGTTGTCCTTTAAATGTAACTTGACCGATTAACATATACCTATAAGAATTTAGTTTATTTGCTACTTCTTGGATAATATTTTTATATGAACTTTTATCAGTTATTCTACTTATTTTTTCTTCTTCTTTAATCCAATATTTTATTTCATTATTTTGGTTTTTTGTAATATAAAATTGATTATTTATATAATTAAATTTTGCTATTAAATTATCATTCATCTATTTTTCCTCTTTATTATTTGTTTTTTCTATATCATGTTTTGAAACTTCTGTATTTTCATATATATATCATACCAACTAAAGACTCTTGTCATATTATCTAATTTCATATCTCTGTTATATCTGCAATCATAGCAAAATACATGTGTATGCTTTACAAATGTTGGTATGGTTTCTGGACTATCTTCTATCATAATATCAATTCTTAAAGAGTCAATTTGTTTTGTTTTGTCTGGCGAAAAATAAACTTCATCATATAAAATGTCATTTTCTTTTAGCCATGCCTTTGTTATTTTTCTAGTTTTCTCTCCTTCTTCGGTATTTTTCGTTGTATTATGCCTTGAAGTAATAATATATATATAATTTCCTTCTTCCTTTAATTTTTTTATTACTTCACTTGCATATTTTCTTGCAGGTTCATTTTCTATATAATTCCAAAAATATTGCTTTCTATAATCATCTAAAATTTCTTTTGTCCAATTAAATTTACGATATTCATATCTATATGGATCTTCAAACCCTTCTAAATTATGTTCAAATACATATTTTGAAGTCGCATCCATAATATAATCATCATCATTTGTTAATACTCCATCTATATCAATTCCTATATTCATATTTTACCTCCTACATAATTTTATCATCTCCGTCATAATATCATAAATATTCTAAAAAATTTAGTTATATTTCAAACTAATCTTTAGAAAATTTCATCAATTATATTATCTAGACTAGAAAAGTCAAGAAAATCAACTTTTTGATTATAGGTATCTATCATTGCTTTATCTTCTGCCGTTTTCTTTTCTTCTGGTAAATTTTTAACTGCATTATAAAGTAATTTCATCATTGTTTTATGAGCAAAATTCAATTTTGAATAATCTATTCCACCTCGCAAATGAAATATTTTTGCTCTCTCAAAAATATCTTTTTTTAACTGTTTTTTTATATTATTTCTTATGTTATTTATATTTGTTTCATCTGTCGGGTCTGAAAGACCTACTGTAATTATTATGATTCTTTTTTTAGATATATTATTTAACTTTTTTAGTGTTTTAGCCATTCCAAGCACTCCACCTGCATATAATCCTCCCAAATATATAATTTCATCATAATTATTTATCTCTTGCACATCTTTAAAAGTAGTTACTTGTATATTCGTTCTTCTTGAAAGTTCTTCTGCATACCTTTTGGTTGTCCCATATTGAGAACCATATATTATAAGACTTCTTATAAATGTCATATCTTGTATTTTTGACATATCTTTATTATTTTTCATTGCTACCACTCACTTTTAAAATTCAATTTATTGTTTAGATAATATCATAAATGAGAGCAATTATCAATAAATCGCTCTCACTAGACATCCTATACTCTTATTATAAAGTTGTATTAATTTGTATGAAAAGATTTTAACAGAATGGTTCAAAGAGTATTATAATAAAAGGGTGATTGATACTATTATTTTAAAAATATTTAACTAAATAATATTTATTAAGTTTAGGATTTTCTTTATTTTCTCTTATAAAATCTATTTTAAAACCACATTTTTCATAAAATTCTGGTGCTTGAAATTTATATGTTGTTAGATTAATGTTTTCAAATCCTTTATTTTTAAAATAATTTTCTACTGTTTCTATAAGTTTCGTTCCAATATGTTTATTTCTATATTCTTCTAATACAATAAGGTCATCTATATAAACTTCTTTATAGTATGAATGTCCCATTATTATTCCTACAATTTTATTATCTTCTTTTGCTACAAAATTAAATGATTTATAATTACATATTACACCATTATTCATAGCAAATTTATTAAACTCATTGTCCATCAACTTATATAATTCTTTATCAGCATTTTCTATATATTCTATATTTAACATTATTTTTTCTCCTCTTCTTTACTCTATATTACTATCCATATACAACAAACCTCTTAAATATGGTCTTTTAGGATTGTCCAGACTATCTAATTCTGTTACTGCATTTTCTTTATCTATAAAATGTAGTTTTACAAATTCTACTTCTTGATTACTTTCTCTAAAAACTTTGCTACACCATCTTCATTATTCGTATCTGTCACTTCATCTACAATTCTTTTTATATCTTCTGGTGCATTTTCCATAGCAACAGAATGTCCTACAACTTCAAACATAGTTACATCATTATAACTATCTCCTATTGCTACACTGTCTTTTAAATCTATCTTTAAATATTCACATAATTTTTTAATTGCATTTCCTTTGCTTGTGTCTTTACAAGTAATATCCAAGAAAAATGGCTTTTCTTTTGGAAATTTATTATTTATCAAACATTTTGATAAATTAACAATTTCTATCTTTTTTATATCATTGATTTCTTCTTTGCTATTTCGTATATTTTCTAAATTCAAACTTGAAAAAACACATTGTGTAACTGGATTATCTATTATAAAATTTTCTATTGGTTCTTCTAAAAGGATATCTGTGTTATCGTCTGTTTGTTTTCTTAGAATTCTTTTTCCATTAGAAATCATAATAAGTTGTATATCATATCTTTCAGCTATTTGCCATAATGCGATTACTGCTTCATTTTCTAGAGCATTTATATATATTGTTTTCTTTTCTTTATAATCATAGATTTCTCCCCCATTACAGCCAATCAGATAACTACTAGCTAATGCTTTTTTACTCACCTCTTCTACATACTCTCTAGGTCTTCCAGAACAAAGAACAACATATATTCCTTTTTCAATGGCTTTTTGGATAGCTTCTTTTGTTTTTCCTGTTATTTCTTTCTTATCATTTCTTAATGTTCCATCTATATCAATAAAAATAATTTTATACATACTTTTACCTTCCCTTTTTTATTTCAAAGAAATTTTATCATAATGCCTGTTATATTACAACAAAAAAAGTACAATAAAATCATATTATTGTACCTTTTTACTGTCAAACAATCTCCTCATATTCCTCTTCTTCAAATTGTTTTAAATAATCAATATATTCTTCCAAACACATATTATGTTCTTTCATATATGTTGCATTATCAATTCCGACATATCTATAATGCCATGGTTCATAATTTATCATGGTAATGTCTTTTTTGTCTGTCGGATATCTTAAAGCAAATCCATATTTATATGAATTTTCCATTAACCATTTTTGTACATCTGTATGTTCTTGCCTTTCATCTAATATTTGATAATTTTCGGACACAATATCCACTGCAAGTCCTGTTTCATGTTCTCCTGTCCCTGGAATTGCTACCCAATAAGATGCAAGCTCTTCTGCTTCTTCAGAACTACGTCCCCATCTTTTGTATTCTTTAACTTTATTGTTATATAACTTTTGTTGTTTTGCATTTGTTCGATAACTTGAACAAATAAGAGGTGACAATCCTTCTTTTCTAGCATCAGATAACATTTGTTTTAAAGGTTCTGCAATCCTTTTATCTACTTGATGAACAGTTTCTACTTCTTCTAATTCCACAACATATCCTTTTGGAACTTTATGATTTTTATTTACTAGTAATAATTCCCAATCAGATGTGGTACTATCAATATCTTTTTCTTTTCTATTTTCCTCTTCTTTTATATTGGCTTCTTCCTTATTCGTTGTATTATATAATTCTTCTACATTTACACTTGTTTGTAATGATGCTTGTATTTCTTTTTTTAATGTAATATATTTATATACAATGGTAAGAATGAATATAGCTAGTATCATGAATATAATACAAATATTTGTATGTATGATATTTCTTATTCCATTCCCTTCTATTTTTCTCATATACTTTTTCCTTTTCTTTTTATTTATCTGTTATGTGTTTTTCCTTAGACATATTTTAACATGTTTTTATAACTATCGCAACGACAGTATTTTCCATTTTTTTCTCTATTTATATATTACCATTTTTTAGAAAAGGTTACGTATTT
Organism: uncultured Eubacteriales bacterium; assembly: GCA_949288175.1. Taxonomy (GTDB): domain Bacteria; phylum Bacillota; class Clostridia; order TANB77; family CAG-508; genus CAG-269. The sequence goes on from CASEIV010000002.1 coordinate 245,364, forward strand.
TCTTTGGCTTTTTTCGATAGAATACTTTATAATTAAATTAATAGAACATTAGTGTCCATAGCTTCTAGCTATGTTAGTCGGCCTACTTTATTTTTGATTTCGTATTTGTATACTTGCTTTTCCATCCTTAGCTTCTATTTTGGCATATCCTCCAATTGGGAATGTACAAATTGGTGTTGTATGTCCAAAATCTACATTGGCTATAACAGGTATACCATTTAATTCTGCTTTATTTTTAATTAATTTTATCCATTTCTCATCTGTCATATTGCAATTTTTCTGTGCTCTTCCAATTACAATTCCTTTTACAGTTTTTAATGTATGTAATAAAGATTGTAGATTTCTATCAAATTCCATTAGAAAAGTATTGCCTGCCATTCCATCATCTTCTAAAAATAAGATTTTGTTTTCTACATCTGGCATATATTCTGTGCCTTGTAATAAATTTAATGTGCATAGGTTACCACCAACAATTTCTCCTTCTGCTTTTCCTTCATTAATGGTTAAATAACCTTTGTTTTCAAAAAATCCTCTATTTTCTTGGTCAATAAACCAGGCATCATCACTCCATTCTTTAGATGGTAATATATCAATTTCTTCATTTTCTTCTACAAACATTTTTCTAAAATATTCTAAAGTATATTCAAATCCCTTTTTCATGCCAAAACTTGAATAATGTGGTCCATAATAGGTTACCAATCCTGTTTTGGCATAGATAGAATCTAATAAAGCAGTAATATCTGAATATCCACACAGGATTTTAGGATTTTCTTTTATCACATCATAGTCTATATATTTTAATAATTGATTAGAATTATATCCACCAATTACGGTTAATATAGCTTTTACATTTTTGTCTTTAAAAGCTTCTTCTAAATCTTTTACTCTATCTTCTATTTTTGCACAATTATATTCATCATCAAAAGAATCCATCACATGTTCTGCAAATGTAACCTTAAATCCTTCCTCTTCTAAACGTTTTGTTGCAAGTTCTATACAGTCTTTTCCTAAAATTTTCATACTTCTAGAAGGTGCAATTATTCGAATTTCGTCACCCTTCTTTAGTTTCTCTGGTATAATTGTTTGCATAAAAATTCCTCCTTTATATATTTATTTCTTTTGGCATATATGTAATTTTTGTAGTAGTAATAAATTCTAATCTGTTATGATTTGATTTTTTGAACCTGTTTTCTTCTTCATACTGATTATAATATGTTTTTAATATTTTATCTACCTTTTCCATAAATATTTCCCCTTTATTTTAATATACAAAAAACCTTGCTAAAGAAATCTTTGTATTAAGACTCCTCCAGCAAGGTAAATTTCCTGCTTTCTGTGTAATAACCTATTGGTTACTTCATACCGCTCGAGTTTCCTCTAGGTATGCTCTTAATGTTTTATTATTTTATCATGGTATTTTTTGTTTGTCAAATACTTTATGTAAATTCTTACACCTATTAAAATAATAAATTCAGTGACCTCAAATCAATTCCTATATAATTTGTCATTTCTATTTTACATTATTATATAATTCAATCCCTAATACTTCTATTATGATACCATCTTCATAACCTTTTTCCAAATCTTCTACAATCCTATGAACTTTTGATATCTTATAAGTTAACGCTTTATATTCAACAGTCCCACCATCATTTAAGTACATTGGTATTGGTACAAATAAAACCAATAAAATTACAATTATCATTATAACCATTATTACTTTCTTTTTCATAAAATACCTCTTTATAGCTGTTTAACCACTCTACATGGATTTCCATGTGCTACTGTATTTGATGGAATATCTTTTGTGACAACACTTCCTGCACCTATTGTTACATTATCTCCTATGGTCACACCTGGTAATATGACGACATTTCCGCCAATCCACACATTGTTTCCCACTTTGATAGGTTTTCCATATTCTAATCCTCGATTTCTGGTCTCTACTTCAACCGGATGTCCTGCTGTATAAAATCCACAATTTGGTCCAATAAATACATTATCTCCAAATTCTACTTTTGCTACATCTAATATCACACAATTATGATTGGCATAGAAATTTTCTCCCACATGTGTATTATATCCATAGTCACAATAGAAATTAGATTCTATCTGTAAATTATCTCCTGTACTTCCCAATATTTTCTTTATAAATTCTTTTCTTTCTTCCATTTTATCCGGACTTATGTGATTATATTCAAAACACATTTTTTTGCATTTTCTGATTTCTAACATCAATTCTTCACTATTTGCTAAATTATATAATTCCCCTTTGTCTCTTTTTTCTTTTTCTGTCATAATTTCCTCCTTTTTCATTTCTCTACTTTTATTATGGACAATCATATCAAAATTATAAATGAAATGCAACGTTGTTTTTTATGGTATAGGAAAAAATAATTTTTCTATACCACAAGAAAAAAGACAGCACCTTCAATAGGTACTGTCTCCTTATACATTACTGTATTTGGCTAACCAATTCATCATATTGATTTTGTAGTTCTTCACTACTAAATACAATATTTTCTCCTTGGATTTCCCAACCATCTTTATTTTCTGAAAGGAAATTAATGACTTGTGTTTCTACATCTAATATTTTCATTGCTTCATCCAAAGAAGATTCTAATTCTGCATTACTTTCTTCTATTGCAGTATCTTCTGATAAAGCAATTTCTTTATATAAGTCTATATAATATTGGTCTAAATTTTTATTTTCTATATATGACATAGCTCCTTCATTTGTTAATAATGTTAGTACTTCTGTTTTATATTGTTCCATATCACTTTTTGCTTGCTCTAAAAATTGTTTTGTTTGTGTGAATTCTGGTCCATCTTCTGCATAATTTTCAGGTGTTAATGCATTGACGATTCTTTCATCATTTAATACATTTGCAATACTAACAGAAGCATTTACCACATCTGCTAAATAATCTTTCATCGCTTTTTCTAAAACACCATAATCTCCTGTTGTTTTTAATTCTCGAATTCTTTGGTCGATCTGATCTAAATCGATGTTTTCTGCACGTGTTAGATTTTCGAATTCTAACATTTCCTGTCTTAAAATGTCTTCTTGTTTAAAGTCATTTACTACTAAAATGCCAATGCCTACAATAGCCACAACTACAATGGCTATAATGACTCCAATAATTGCTTTTTTCATATTTAATTCCCCCTATTTTCAAATTATTATTAGTTTATCAATAACCTAAATAAACTGCAATCTATCTAAATTGCCTCTTTCTTCTTTTTCGTACACATTTCTATACATTCCATAATATATTCTCTTTTTTTCTCTCTATTATATTTTCTTAATTTTCCCTTATAAACAACTGTATAATTTTTTATATCTTTAAAATTTTGTGGTCTTACAATTATTGGCAAATCAGTTGATATATCTCCTGATTCTAAAATATATTTTACAAATTCAGCACAATAAAAAGAATGTTTTGGTTGAATTTTCTTATGAAATCCTACAGCCAATAATCCTAGTATATTAAAATAATATTCTGCTTTATGTTCTTCTATTCTTTTGATTTCATTTTTTATCATGATATATTGTTCTTGTGTTATATCTAAAGAATAAATAAATGCCTCTGTTTTCTTAAATCTCTTAAAAGTTCCTATATGAATTCCTTCTTTTACAAATCCACCCCAAAAAGGATTATATGGATGTAATCTTCCAAAACTATACATTTGATTCAAATCCTCATCTAATGCAATTGAAACATGTGTAAATTCATCTTTCGTCCATTTTCTAATAATCTTTGAAAGTAGTGTTCCTGTGTGTGTTAAAATAATATATATCTTTTTCATGGCATTTCTCCTTTATTCTATCTGACATCAGTATATCATGTTTTTTATAATATGTATCTAGTTTTGTATAAATTTTATGTATAAATATCTACTTTTTACATATACTATCATTACATTTAATTTTATATATTAAATGCAGTTATTTCGTTTTAAGACGTTTTAAGACCTCTTTTAGAAGAGGTCTTATCTTTTATATTTTCTTTAATCTTAAACTATTTAATGTAACTGTTACACTACTAATGGTCATACTAAAAGCTGCAAACATAGGGTTCATAGTTATACCTAATGGAATTAATACACCTGCTGCGATTGGTATCATACAGATATTATAGAAAAATGCCCAGAATAAATTTTGTTTAATAATACGCATTGTTTTTTTACTAATTTGTATGAAATCATTAATTTTATCTAAATTATCCTTCATTAAAACCACATCACTACTATCCATAGCAATATCTGTACCGCTTCCAACAGAAACACCAATATCAGCTTTTACTAAACTAATACTGTCATTAATGCCATCTCCACACATCATAACCAATCCATTTTCTTTGAGTTTTGTGATTTCTTCTGCCTTTTGTTTTGGGACAACACCTGCAACCACTTTTTCAATTCCAATTGTTTCGCCAATCGCTTTTGCTGTTTTTTCATTATCTCCTGTTAGCATAACTGTTGATATATTTTGTTGTTTTAGTTTATCAATCACTTCTTTTGCATTTTCTTTTATAATATCTTTTACTCCAATTAAAGCCATTAAAGTCTGCTCTTTTGCTACAAATAAGATACTATTTCCATCATTTTCTAATATTTCATCATCATTGATTTCATTTTCTTTTATTGTTTTATCAATATTAACATTGTTCTCTAACATTAGTTTTTTATTTCCTATAAGATAATTTACTCCGTTATATTTTGCTTGTATTCCATATCCAGAAATGTTTTTAAAATCTGTAACTTTTTTTGAGTCCATGGATATATTTCTTTCTTCTGCATATTTTACAATTCCCCTTGCAATTGGATGTTCTGAATGGTTTTCTATATTGGCTACTGCTTCTATGATTTCATCTTCTTTTAAGTCAGAATAATTAAATATTTGAGATATACTTAAATGTCCTTTGGTCAATGTTCCTGTTTTGTCAAATACTATTGTTTTTATTTTATGAGCATTTTCTAAAGCTTCACTTGATTTTACTAATATTCCTTTTCTACTTGCTAATCCTGAGGCCATCACAATCGCAAGTGGTGTTGCTAAACCTAAACTACAAGGACAAGCTACTACTAATACAGTAATAAAGATGTTTATAATAAACCCAATATCTTTTCCTAGGATTGCCCACACAATACTTGCTATAATGGCAATTAGGATAATAGCAGGAACAAAATACCCACTAATGGTGTCTGCAATTTTTGCAATTGGTGCTTTGGTATTGGTTGCTTCTACAACCATTCTCACAATTTCTGATACAGTAGATTCTTTTCCAATTTTTTCTGCCTTGTATTTTATCATACCATCATAATTCATACTTCCAGCAATGACTTTATCTCCTATTGCTTTCTTTACAGGAACACTTTCTCCTGTTATAAAGGATTCATCAATATGTGTTGCGCCTTCCATAATTTCACCATCGACTGCTATCTTTTCGCCTGGTTTACAAATGACAATATCTTCTTTTTTGATTTCATCTAATGTCACTTGTTTTTGCTTTCCCTCTTTTTCAATGGTAGCTAAGTTCGGTGTAATCATCATTAAATCTTGTATCGCTTCTTTGGTTTTATCTTTATTTCTTCCTTCTACATATTTTCCAATTTTTATAAAGAAGAGGATAATCACAATAGATTCATAATATAAATGATGAACTGCTTCCTCATTTCCTATAAAGATTTGATAGGTATTATACATACTATATAATAAGCTACTAATAACACCTAATCCAACTAACGTATCCATATTGGGTGTTTTATGCACTAAATTTTTATATCCGTTTCGTATAATATCTTTTCCTAAATATATAGAAATTATCGATAAGATGAATTGCACAATGGAAAAGTTAATTGGATGATGATGCATATTTAAAATTTCAAAAATAGGTAATCCTATCATTTGTCCCATAGAAATATATAAAATTAAAATAGCAAGTATGGTTAGACCAATTAATTTATATTTTTCTTTTGATGCTTTCTTTTTTTCTTTTTCTAATTTGTCAATTCCTAAACTTTCAAATCCTGCTTTTTCAACAAATTTTTCTATTTGCGGAATATCTAATAATGTTTCATCATATTCAATACTTGCATTGTTCATAACCAAATTGACAGATGCTTGCTTAATTCCTTCTTGCTTATTTAAATACTTTTCTAATCCATTAGAACAAGCACTACAAGTCATTCCATCTATTTTTAACAGAACTTTTTTCAAACTATGTTCCTCCTTCTTTATTATTTTGCGTATATTTCTGATTGTATTTTTATTGTATAGGAAAAATCTGCTTTTATCTTGACTCTATATAAGATTTTTCCGTATACAACAAGGTTAAGCTTCTTATATTTGTGAAGTACTGCGTAGCAGTCTTCACATCTGTGCGTCGAAATCTTTGATTTCGTTAACGCACGCTTTTCTTATTTTACAACTTCAAATCCATCATCTTCTATTGCCTCATAGAAATCCTCTATTTTCGCAATCGTTTCATCATATTCTATATCTGCTAATTTATTTTCTAAACTAACTTCTACTGTATTTACACCTTCTACATTACTTAAAACTTTTGTTAATCTTTTTGAACACCCTTCACAATGCATTCCTTCAATTTTTATTTCTACTTTTTTCATATTTAACACCTTTCCTTTCTTTTTACATAGACGCTTCTTTCTAAAGTATCTACTTTTTTTCAAAATTATATATTATGTTTTTGTAAAATTGTAAGCCTAACACATTTCATATTTGCTTCTCTATCTCATTTTTTTAAATAAATTCATAATTTCTTCTGTTACTTCTACATTTCCTTCTTTGATTTGTCTTGCTATGCATCTTTCTAAATGTTTTTCTAAAATGACATTTTCTAGACTTTCTAAAGCTTTGTTTACAGCTAACATTTGTGTCAAAACATCATCACAATATCGATTATCTTCTATCATTTGTTTAATGCCTCTAATCTGTCCTTCAATAATATTTAATCTTTTGGTTAATTGTTTCTTTTCTTCTTCATCTCTATATGTTTTCTTTTTAGAAGTACAACAATTGTCTTTCATTTTTCTCACCTCTCGAAAAAATTATATACCCCCATAGGGTATATGTCAAGATGAAATTTTTTACAAAAAATGAACCTAAAATATTAAACATCTGTCTAATATTTTAGGTTCTTACCGCTTATTGTACAAGATTAATTATCTAAATAATCTTGAATTTTTTTCATAAATATTGATCTTGCAACAATATCTAATATAGCATAAATAACAATTGCAATACCAACCATTCTAATTGCTAATGTATTACTTACTAATATAACAATTCCTGCAACAATCATTAATAATGCACATACTACTGTTATTGTCCAAAGACTTGATTTTACTTCTTTCCATACTAAAGATGTTTGGAAATTTTTAATTCCTGAAACAATAATCCATATCCCTAGTAGTACTCTAAAAATTCCTGTAATTACGTCTGAACAATATAGGACTATAACACCTAACACTGCTGCTACTAATGCAAAAGTTAATAAATAGTCTTCTTTATCTTTAGATGTAAAATAATCCACCAATTTTAGAAATCCTATTATAAATAATACCATTCCTAAAAGTATTGATATAACAGACACCATTTCAGAAGGTTTTATAATTAATAGCACTCCTAATATCACAAATAATATAGATATTACGATATCTGTCCAGTTTGTTCTTTTTAAAAATTTTTCAGACATTTGTATCTCCTCTCTTTCTTTTGTATTTACTCGCTCAAATCATATCATAAAAAAAATAAATTGTACATATTTTTAAAAAAATTTGTATTATTTTGTCATTCCTCTTTTTAAAATTTCTATTTGCTTAGCTAATTCTTCTTTTCCGTTCTTCTTTTGATACTTTTTTATGTATCACATCAATAATTTCTGCTCGCAAAATGCAAGTTAATATTCTTAACATATATTCTATATCTTCGTCATTTTCAATAGTTAATAGATCTGTATTAATATAACAGTTGTTTCTGTCCATATCTTTTAAATCTGTAAATTTTTTAAATTTTATATTTTTGTACACATTTACATTTTCATTTCTTAATTTGTTAATAATATTTTGAAATAATTTTACTTCTGTTTCATGATAACTTTTATCTACGATATAAGAATATAAATCTAATGTTGTTAAAAATATATCTCCTTCATTTTGTATTAATAATTTTTTGATTTCTTCTTTTTCATCATTTAAAAAATCTTCTATGATATATTTTAAAGCATCTTCTTTATCTTCAAAATACTGATAAAAACTTCCTCTTGGTATGTTTGCCTCTTCTATAATATGACTTATAGATGCTTTTTCAAAAGTATGTTTTGTAAATTCTTTTTTCAAAGCTTTTTTTATTTTTTCTCTTTTTTCTTCATTTAAATTATAAAACGTAGATTTTGGCATCATACACCTCCATATACATTGTTGGATAACAAAAAATAGTACTTCTATAAAGCACTACTTTCCCCTTCATTATGCATCTTTATTTTCTTTTTTAGCAATTACTTCTTTTCCATCATAATATCCGCAGTTTTTGCATACTCTATGTGGCATTACTGGTTCATGACAATGTGGACAAGTTGTATATGCTGGTTGTTCCTTTTTCCATGTTGATCTTTTAGCATGTGTTCTTGCTTTAGACCATCTTCTTTTTGGTTGTGCCATTTCAATCCCTCCTTGCTTAAGATATATGTATATATCTATTGTTTATTTTATCGATATTTTAGTCACTATAAAATTATACAAGTATTTTCATTTTTTGTCAACTGTTGCCACAATATTTTTTGTACAATTCTTGTATTTTTTTCTTAGTTAGCACCTTGTCTATCCCTTCTATACTGACTTGTGTAAAAAAATCTGTTAACAAATGTTTTATTACATTTTTAAATTTTATTTTTCGCTTCATTTTTTATATTCAGTCCTTTCTTAGTAGTAAAATCTGGCTATTTTTCTTTTTGAATATAATAATTGACTTTTCTTTGTTAAGTCTACTATACTTTTTTTCTAAAATCAATAAATTTTATTTCTTTTTTTGCATATGATATATAGATTGTTACTGCTTATCTGTAAATCTATTGTATTTATTTTTTTACCCCTTGTGTGTCGCAACCTACTAAAAGAAAAAATTTGTAGGTTGCTCCAATCGCACTCACTTACGTTCGTTTGGTCGCTTACGCGGTGTTTCAAAATAAATACAATAGATTTACAGATAAGCAGTAACAAAAGATTGGAGGTATAAAATACATGTGTGGTTTTGCTGGATTTGTAAATATAAAAGAAAAATTAAATGAAAATTCTAAAACAATTTTAGAAAATATGAATGATACATTATCGAAAAGAGGGCCTGATGAAGATGGTTACTTTATTTCAGATAATACCTATTTAGCACATAAACGATTAATTGTCATTGACCCTGATGGCGGTAAACAGCCAATGATAGAACATACATCTTATGGGGATTACATTATTTGCTATAATGGACAAATATATAATACAAAAGAACTTAGAGAAATTTTAATTCAAAACGGTTTTACCTTTAATGGACATTGTGATACAGAAGTCATTCTAAAAGGGTATATTCATTTTGGAAAAGAGATTGTTCATCACCTAAATGGTATTTTTGCTTTTGCCATTTGGAATGCAATAGATAAGGAATTATTTATGGCGAGAGACCATTTTGGTGTAAAACCTTTATTTTATTCTGTATTTCATAATACCTTAGTATTTGGTTCAGAAATAAAAGCCATATTCCAATATCCTGGAATTGAAAAAATTTTAGATAGTCAAGGAATTTCAGAATTATTAGGTATCGGTCCTAGCCATACACCTGGTACAACGATTTTTAAGAATATCTATGAATTAAAACCTGCTCATTTTGCTGTATTTAATGAATATGGCTTAAAAATTAAACGTTATTGGAAATTACATTCAAAAGAACATACTGATAATTTAGCACAAACTTGTCATCATGTTCGTTATTTGTTAAAAGATGCCATCGAACGTCAATTGGTTTCAGATGTTCCTTTATGTACGTTCTTATCTGGTGGTCTAGACTCTAGTATCATCACAAAATTTGCTGCTGATTATTTCGAAAAAGAAAAATTACCGCCTTTAGATACCTATTCAATTGATTATGTGGATAATGATAAAAATTTTGTTAAAAGTGATTTTCAGCCAAATTCAGATAATTATTATATAGACTTAATGTGTAAAAATCTGCATACCAAACATCATAATATTGTAATTGACACCCCAGAACTTGCCTCTTATTTATATGATAGTATGATTGCAAGAGATATGCCTGGTATGGCTGACATTGATTCTTCTTTATTGTTGTTCTGCAAACATGTAAAACCAAAGCAAACGGTTGCTCTAACAGGTGAATGTGCTGATGAAATCTTTGGAGGTTACCCATGGTTCTTTAGAGAAGATGCTTTAAATAGTGGTACATTTCCATGGTCAATTGCCATTAGTGAAAGGCAAACCTTACTACATCCTGACTTAAGTAAAAAAGTACATTTAAAAGAATATATTGATTATCGTTATAACGAAAGTTTAGAAGAGGTTGAAATATTAGATACAGATTCTAAGGAAACTGCTGAAAAACGAAAAATTTCTTATCTAACTTTAAATTGGTTTATGCAAACATTGCTCGACCGTTCTGATAGAATGGCTATGTATAATGGATTTGAGCTTCGTGTTCCATTTTGTGATTACAGATTAGCTCAATATGTATGGAATATTCCTTGGGAAATGAAGGCTTTAAATGGTAGAGAAAAAGGATTGCTTCGTTATATTTGTAAAGACTTTTTGCCTGCTGAAATTGTAGATAGAAAGAAATCACCATATCCTAAGACACATAATCCTACGTATTTAGCAAAAGTAAAAGATATGCTAACAAATATTATGCAAAATCCAAATGCACCGATTAATGATTTGTTAAATAGAGATTATATTTTAGAGATTTTAAATACAAATGGTTCTAGTTTTACCAGACCTTGGTTTGGGCAATTGATGACTGGTCCACAACTTATGGCATACCTTTGTCAAGTAAATATGTGGCTTGAGAAGTATCAGCCTAGGATTGAAATATAGAATTTTAATTTTGAGAAAACTTGAATTTATAAATAATAAGTTCAAGTTTTCTACTGTTCATTTTTTAGCAAATTTATAATACACTCATCGCATTATCATATTTGTCTTTATAAAATTCTTTACTTGAGTCTGATAGTTTATTATAACTTCTTTTTAATTTTTCTACTACAAAGTTTCTTCCCTCATCTATATTCATATGTTTATTGACATATGCTAGATACATTAAGCTTGGTATACTATCAAAATGAGATATTGCATCCGCATCAGCTACACACTTTTCTTCTATGCTTAATTTCGCATTATTTATACTTCCTCTGTGATTTAATATACATTCTTTAACTTTATTTATCTTTTTCTCTTCATAATTAAACTGTTTTAAAATATTTTCAGCAATATTGGCTCCGTGTATATGGTGTAACTCATATAAACTATAGTCTGTTATGGATGCAATATCATGTAACCATGCTGAAATAATTACGATTTCTTCATCCGCTTCAAATTTCTTTGCTAATATTTCAGCATTTTTTACAACAGCTTCTATGTGATAATAAGCTCCTATTCCAAATTTATTAGAAGGCTTATTTGCTCTTTCATATATTTCTTTTTTTAAATAATTGATAATATCTGTTCTCATTTAAATTTCTCCTTGATATATTTTTCTATTTATCTTTTGGCAATTTGTTGTTATTTGCTATCTTTTTATCCTCTGATTTTACTCTTTTCTCTAATTTCTTTAAATCTTCTGCTGGTTTTAAATTTTCAGGTTTTATACCTCTTTTATTCAACATATTTCTTACACTCAAATTATTATCCACATGCTCATCAGTTATACTTTCTTCTCCATACATATCTTTTTCAGTCACATTGTAATTTGTCATTTCTGTTGCTAGATTTTTTGCTGCAATTGTTAATGTTGGTAAAAAATCTGCAAGAGGTCTATTTTCTTTTACTCCGTATTTTGCTTTCATCTGCATTGTATTTAATCCACCAAATAACGCCGAATCTCCTTTCGAACGAATTCTTGCAAATCCTAAATCATCCACTCCTCTTTCATAAATATTTTTAGATAACTGCTTTTCGGATTCTTTTAGTTTTTCTCTTGCTTCTAATCGATTCATTAGTCTTATCCTGTCCTCAATTATTTCTTGTTTTCTAGTTTGTACTGCAAAATATGTTTGAGCAAATGCGATTTCTTCTTTTTTAGAATCTCCATTTTGAGCGATTAAATAACAAGCATATCTTGTTAGCATATAGTCTTGTAAATTTCTTCTTGCACCTGATCCTATTTGTACCATTTTCGTGACCTCACGAAAATGGTTATCAACTTCTATACCAGCATTTTCACAAGATTGTATTGCTTTTTTTATTGTTTCAATAAAATTTTCCCATCTTTTGTAACCCAATTGAATCTGTAAATCTCTTGCATACCAAAATTCTATTTTGTCCTTTTCTTCTGTGTTAATAATAGAATCAAACTTTTCTTTCAATTCTATTAGTTTTGATTTTTCAAATTCCATAACTATCACTTTCCTTGTAATATTTACTTATAATAACATATTCGTATTTTTTATTGCTTTTTAGTATATTGTTACAATATTTATGATATTATTGTATGATTTATTCTAAAACATTTGTTTGTATTTGTCAAGCATTTTTTCTTTTATTTATTTTTATCTAAATCATTTAATTTCATAAGAAGTATCTTTGCCAAGTCAATATGTGGCTTGAGAGGTATGAGCCTAAAATTGAGTTATAAAATAGTTTAGAGGTCGCAATGCGACCTCTAGTTTAATCTATATAAACATAATCATAAATAATGGATAATGTTCTATATTCTCTTCATCTTTATAAATATTACAATCATTTTCAAATTTCATATATCTTGTTACAGTTTTATAATTTTGTATAATTGATTTCAAAGATTTCGCTTGCTTATTTTTTCCTAACTTAACCTCAATTGCTGTAACTTTTCCATCTATATTTAATACAAAATCAATTTCTAAAGTACTTTTTCTTTCAAAATACATTAATTTACTATGCCTAGTAGCTATTTCTTCAGCACATACATTTTCTAATAGTGCTCCTTGATTAATATACAAATCATCATCTAGAATTGCTTTTTGTGTACCTTCTTCTAGCATAGACACTAATAATCCCGTATCTCTCATATATATTTTAAAACAATTTAATCGTATATTTGATATTAAAGGCAATGCTGGTTCAGATAAATTATAGCAAAAATTAATAATTCCTGCATCTTTTAACCATTCTATTGATGATGCATACTTTCTTTCTCCAACATTTTCTTCATCTTCTTTTATTTCTGAAAATAAAAATTTCTTGTTTTTCTTTGATAATTGTATTGGTATGCTATTAAATGTATTTATAATTTTTTGTTTGTTACTAGTTTCAGCAAATTTTACAACATCTAATAAATAATTTTCTACAATGGCTTTTTGAAGAATTAATACTTTTGACAAACTACTTGTTTTTACATATTCGTTTACTACATTAGGCATTCCTCCAACTAGCATATACATTTTAAATTGTTCTGCTAGTTGTTTCATTACATATTCATCCATTGGTTTGATATTTTCAAAACAATCCTTTGCATAATTTACAGTTTCTTTTTTTATACCTATTCCCCATAAAAATTCTTCGAAATCCAATGGATATAAATCTATAACTCTTTCATAACCTACTGGATATGATGTTACTTCTTTATAGTATAAACCTAATAATGAGCCAGATGAAATTACATCAATTCTTCCATCTAAAGCAAAACTTTTCAATGCTGTTCTTGCATTTGGACAAGATTGTATCTCATCTAAAAATAAAATTGTTTTATTTGGTACTATGTTTATATTTGGAAATGTAACTTCAAGTTTCATTATTAATGTTTTTATATCTAGATTTCCATCAAAAATATTTTTATATTCTGGAGTTAATTCAAAATTTATATAAATATAATTTTCATAATTTTTCTTTGCAAAGTCATCAATAATAAATGTTTTTCCAACTTGCCTTGCTCCTCTAATTAATAGGCATGGTTTCTTTTCTTCCTTTTTCCATTCTTCTAATACACTGGTAATTTTTCTTTCTAACATTTTTACCACCTCATAATCATCTTTCCTTTATTATATTATACAATTTTTTGTTAATTTATGCAAGTTTTTATGATGACTTTTAGAATGGCTTTGCAAGTTTTTATGAGGACTTTTGTGGTAGTTTTGCAAGTTTTTATGAGGATTTTTTACATTTAATCACAAGTTTTTTAAATAACTTTTATAGATAATTGCATCTTTATTAATTTCGTACACTACTATTTTTGAGTAATTCTTACAGTCTCTAGTAAAATTGATGTGTTTTTATGACAGCTAACGACTGGATTTCAGCTTATGGTATCCTTTAAAATATAAGTAAAAATGTTTTAGAGGTCGTAAAAAAACGGCCTCTATTTCGGTATTAATTCGATTACTTTATCCCAAGGGATAAAAATGAGCATCTCCATATCTTTCCTCCTTGCCAATTGGATGCCTCTCTAACTTCTCTATCTGTGTCATCATAATTAAGTCTTGTAAATGATGTATTTCCTAAATTCTCACAAAATTTTTGATGATTATCCATTTTTATATTACCTCCTACCTCTAATTTCAAATCAATTTTATAAAACTTGGTATATTCTTCCTATCTTTATTTATAATCTTCCATAAGTTCATCTCTAACATTTTTATCTAATTCTAAAATTTCTTCTACAGATGTTAATGGGATTACTTTATGATTATCTAAAGCTTTTTCAATCATTCTTGGTATCTCTGTATAGGTAATTTCTTTATCTAAAAATTTCTTTACTGCCACTTCGTTTGCAGCATTTAAAACAACTTGTGCACTATGCCCCATTTCTATTGCTCTAAAAGCTAATTTCAAGCATTTAAATTTTTCTAAATCTGGTTTCTCAAACTTTAATGTTTGTACCTCAAATAAATCTAATTTTTCAATTCTATTTTCTAATCTTGTTGGATAATTTAATGCATAAGCTATCGGAATTTGCATATCTTTTGGTCCAATATTTGCCATAATGGTTCCATCTTTAAATTGTACCATAGAATGTACTAAGCTTTGTCTATGTACAACCACTTGAATATTTGATGGGTCTACATCAAATAACCATCTAGCTTCTATAACTTCAAATCCTTTATTCATCATAGTAGATGAGTCAATCGTAACTTTTGGCCCCATTTTCCATGTTGGATGATTTAAAGCTTGTTCTGGGGTAATATCATCTGTAATTGGTTTATCAAAAAATGGTCCTCCAGAAGCTGTTAATAATATCTTGTCAATTGGATTGGTTTCCTCTCCTCTTAAACATTGCATAATGGCACTATGTTCACTATCTACGGTAAGTAACTCAGTTTTGCATTCTTTTGCTAAATTCATAATAAGAGAGCCACCTGTTACCAATACTTCTTTATTAGCTAGTGCAACCTGTTTTGTATGTTTTATCATGTTGTAAGTAGGTTCTAATCCTGAAATCCCAACTAAAGCTGATACAGCAATATCTGCATCTTCTAATTTAGAAATTTCTCTTAACCCTTCTTCTCCATAATAAACATCTAAACCAGGAAATTCTTCTTTTAATTTATCTGCATTTTCTTTTGCTGTAATATACACATGTTTTGGTTGAAATTTATGAATTTGCTCAATTAATTTTGTAATATTTCTTCCAGCAACTAATGTAATTGCTTGAAACAAATCAGGATTTTCCTCCACAATTCTTAATGTTGTCGTTCCAATAGAACCTGTTGAACCAAAAATAGATATTTTTTTCATATATCCTTCCTCCTCTTACTATAATTTTTTTATCATTTCTTCTATTTGTTTATCTTCTTTTGCAGGTATTTCATTTGTATGTAATGAATAGATATAATCTTTTTCCATATCAAAATCTGCATTCAGAAATTTAAAAACTAATTTAGCCGTATCTAGTGCATGTTTTGGCTCTCCTGTTCCTCCACCAGCCAAAACTAAGATACCTCTTTTTTTCTTAAACTCAATTTTTTTCTTTAAAAAGTATCGATTGCTCCATATCCAATTTAATCTTGTTACCATATTAAACATAGGTGGTGTCATATTATACATATATACAGGAGAGGCTAGTATAAGAATATCATAATCATCTTTATATACTTTTTCCATTCCGTCTTTAATGCAACATCCCTCTTGTTTCCAACAATATTTACAATCTATACATGGTTTTATATTTTCATCATATAAATAGATTTCTTCAATTTCTCCCTTTAATTTTTCTTTTATTCTACTTACCATATATGCTGTATTTCCATCTTTATGTGGTGAACCATTTAAAATTAATATTTTCATTTTCTTTCTTCCTTATCTTTCATTTTTCATTTCTCATTGAAAGCATAATCTTTCGATTTCTATATTGTTTTGCCTTTTTTGTAATTTGGATAATCCCTTCAATTATTTTTGCAGACAACCCCGTTTCTTTTTCTATTTCTTCTATTGTTTTTTTCTCTTTTAAATTCTTCAAACAATTATCGATTTTCTCCCAACTTAATTCTTCTTTTATTTTAAAAATTTCCTCTTTTTCTTCTTTACTAAATTTTCTCGCTTTCATAATTGGACCTTGATTAAATATCCAAAAAGCAATATCTTCTAAATCCTCTTGTTTTCTCCAGAATCCTGATGTAGCTGGTTGCTCAATAACTTCTTTTCTTGTTCCAATTTCTTTGGCTAATTGTATGACTTCAGTTTTGTATAAATGTTCTATTGGTTTAAAATGAGCCAAATTATCTCCAAATGTCATAAAAAATCCTAATTCATATTCTGTAAGATTGGTACATCCTGCAATAATAAAGCCTTTATCTTGATAAGAAGAGATAATTGCTGATCTCATAGAACATTTTGCTTTTGCTGGGTCTAATATTAATCTAGAATTAAAAATAGGTTCATTCTCTGCTTGTTCTAAGACTTTTATAAATTCCATACTTTTTCCTTCAAATGGAACAATAGTAAGTGGTACTTCTAAATCTTCTGCTAAATTTTTAACATTTTTTACAAATTTTGCTTCTGTTTCTGTCTCTTTAACAAATAATAATTTAATTCTATCTTTTCCTAATGCTTTATAACATAATCTTGCGACAACATCTGAATCAATTCCTCCTGATACTAAAATTAGTACACGTTCATCCTCTAGAACATATGATTTTATAAATTCTTCTATTTTTTCTATTTCTTCTATTTCTTTTTGCATATAAATAAATTCCCTTTCATTATTTTTTATATTATATCAATTATCTAATTTTTAAGCAATTGTTTTTCTTAATAAATATAAAAAGCTTCACCTTGTTGTATATGAAATATACAGATAAGTTCAAGATAAAAGCTGACTTTTTTTATACAATAAAAAATTGGTTCAACTTTTTATGCTTAAGTCAAACCAATTTTCTATAACTAATACTCAATCATAATACTCAATCAACTGGACATATATCCCTTGCAATGCCATCGGGATATATTTTTAACCTTACTATATCTCCCTCTTTAAAGGGGAGTATACTTTTGTCAAATTTTTTCAAGAAAACTCTACCGTTTTCAAGATGGAACTCCATCTTTACTGTCTCTTCATTTTCTCTTTTTCTGACAATTTTTTGTATTCTTGTCTCTACAAGAAATATGATACCGGTATTATTTTCTTGTTCAACTTTTTGGTCAACTCCCCGTCCAATTCGTAGGTAGGAAATTTGTTTGAATTTTTTTAAAATTTTTAATACTCCCATTTTTTCCTATTCCTTTCTGTCTTACAATTGATTAGGTCCTTCTAATTGTTTCTTAGTTATTGTCTCTCCTTTCTTTCATTTGAATCTGGATACCTTATTACTGTATCGTATTTACTTGTAACATAATGTATTTTAACATATTTTTGCTACAATTTCAATTCAAAATAATATGCAAAAAGAAGCCATCTCTGACTTCTTCTTGTCTTAATAAATAAAGTATTTCGGAATCATAACTTTAAGTTTAACTATAATTTGCCAGGGCGTTGCAGGACACCACTGACCAGACGGATCTTCTTTTTTCAGCCATAACACAGACTCTGTATAAGCCTTCGCATATAAGTTCATTACCATGTACTGTACTTCTACAGTATTATGGATGTTTACAATTTCATAAACTTTAGCAATATAATCATAGTATTTTATAGTTTCACCCTCGAAACTGATTGTTTCATATATTGCTCTGATATGCTTTAGCTCTTCAGCTTCCTGAGGGTTATAGCAATCTGTTAAGTGGCCTATCTCGTCATATTTATGCCCTAGTGCTTTTACTGCTATGTTGATCAGATTTTTAAATTCTTCATAGAATTTCTCTGTTTGAAATCCTGCATAGGATATTATATTTCGAGTTGCTTGTTCTCTTAAAATCATTCCCAAACGTATAAACAAAGCATCGATTGCTTGTTCATACTCTGGTTGTTGAATTTTTAGAGCTACTTTTCTGCATTTGTAATTAAATTGAAAAAAGAAACTCATGAGAAACAATCCATAAATCATATCATTTTCATTAAAATATCCTCCTGCCATTATTGGATTTTCAAACCGTCCCCAAATTTTTCCATTAACTGGCTCTATTTCAAAAGAAGTTATAACATCTATTATTTCATAAATTCTTTTATCTTGTAATGCCAATTTTAAGAATTGGTTGCTTACATATTCTAATGTACTTTTCAATTCTTCTACTTCATTCTGAATATCAGAATGAAATTTAGGAACTATCCCAAAAATTTGATTTGCATCAACATTGAGCACCTGACAAATTCTACTAACCATGTCAAAATCTATTTTCTTTGTTTTACCTGCTTCCATTTTGCACAGAGTACTTGGTGAAATACCTAACATTTTTGAAAGTTTAGTAATAGTTAAACCTCTTTCCTTCCGAAGATTTTTTAATATTTCTCCAAAATTATTTGACATCATATTTTCCTCCTAATTTTTTATTTTTAATTTTATCCATAAAAATATTATACCTTACAGGTTACATAATGTCAAATTGTCATGTTACGCCTATTTTCCATAGCAAAAATTTTTCCTGATTTTATTTCATCTTTTCTTTAATCTTTACCAATGTATTTAATGCATCAATTGGTGTTAATTCATTTAAATTGATTTTATCAATTTCATGGGCAATTTCTGCTAATTTGAAATTATACATATCAAATTGTCCTTCTACTTGTTTTTTGTCTTTCTTTTCTTCTTTTTTACCTGTTAAGATATTTTTTCTTTCTAAAGATTTTAAAATTTTATTTGCTTCTTCTGTAACCAATTTTGGAACACCTGCTAATCTTGCTACATGAATACCATAGCTTTCATCTGTTCCTCCTCTGACAATCTTTCTTAAAAAGATAATATCTTCTCCTTTTTCTTTAACGGCAATAGAGTAATTTTTAACACCTTCTATTTTTTCTTCTAGCTCGGTTAATTCATGATAATGTGTTGCAAATAATGTTTTTGCTCCACATTTTTCTTTGTTGGCTATATATTCTGCTACTGCCCAAGCAATAGACAATCCATCATAAGTAGAAGTTCCCCTTCCGATTTCATCTAAAATGACTAAACTGTTTGGCGTTGCTTCTTTTAAAATCGTTGCTACCTCCATCATTTCTACCATAAAGGTACTTTGTCCCATACTTAAATCATCAGATGCACCAACTCTTGTGAAAATTTTATCGACAACACCAATTTTGGCTTCTTCTGCTGGTACAAAACTTCCCACTTGTGCCATTAAGGTAATTAAGGCAACTTGTCTCATATATGTTGATTTACCAGCCATATTTGGTCCTGTAATAATAGATAATCTGTTTTCATCTTTATCTAAATAGGTATCATTTTCTACAAATTCTCCTGCACCTAACATTTTTTCAATCACAGGGTGTCTTCCTCCCTTGATATCAATAATTCCTGAGTTATCTACTTGTGGCATACAATAATTCATATCTTCTGCTACCTGTGCAAATGATGCTAATACGTCTAATGTAGATACCATTGTGGCTGTTTTTTGTAATCTGATAATATTTTTTGCAATTTCTTCTCTAATTTTTGTAAATAAATCATATTCTAGGCTAACCACTTTTTCTTCTGCACCTAAAATTTGGTTTTCTAAGTTTTTTAGTTCTTCTGTAATATATCTTTCTGCATTTGTTAAGGTTTGTTTTCTAATATATCTTTCAGGAACTTGGTCTAAGTTTGATTTGGTGACTTCTATGAAATAGCCAAATACTTTATTAAATCCTACTTTTAAATTTTTAATTCCTGTTTTTTCTTTTTCATCAGCTTCTAATTGAATAATCCAATTCTTTCCTTCTGTTGTTGCTGTTTTTAGTTTATCCACTTCCTCATTATATCCTAATTTGATAATTCCACCATCTTTTACAGTCATTGGTGGATCATCTACAATCGATTTTTCAATCAATTCATAGATATCTTGTAAATCATCTAAGTTCTCATAAATGTCTTTTAACATTGGGGATTCCGTGGTTTGCAAAACACTTTTTACCTCTGGTAATCTTGCTAAAGAATTTTTTAATGTAATCATATCTCTTGCATTGGCATTACCATAAGCCATTTTTCCTGCTAATCTTTCAATATCATAAACTTTTTTAAGGTTGTCAATGACATCTCCTCTTAGCATGACATTTTCTTTTAATTCTTTGACAGCTTCTAATCTTCTATTAATCTCTAAAGTATCAATTAATGGATCATTTAGCCATCTTCTTAAATGTCTTCCTCCCATAGAAGTTGAGGTTTTATCTAATACCCATAATAAAGTTCCCTTTTTAGATTTATCTCTCATTTTTTCTGTAATTTCTAGATTTCTTCTCGCATTCATATCTAAAGACATATATTTGGATATCTGATAAATGGTTATTTTATTAATATGGTCTAAAC
Organism: uncultured Eubacteriales bacterium; assembly: GCA_949288175.1. Classification (GTDB taxonomy): domain Bacteria; phylum Bacillota; class Clostridia; order TANB77; family CAG-508; genus CAG-269. The sequence goes on from CASEIV010000002.1 coordinate 266,444, forward strand.
TCGTCATTTGTGTTTGCTCTATATATTCAACTAATGCATTAATACTGGCTACTGCAAAGCTTCTTTCCTCTATATTTTCAATTGGTTTTTGATTGGTATCCACTAGATTAAATCGTAATTTGATAATATCTGGTGTACTATCAAAAAATTTATCTTGAAATCTTGTAATATATGTATTAAAACGTTCTCTAATTTTACTCATTTCTTCTGTACAATCTGCTAAGTTAGAATTAATCACCAATTCTGATGGAGAATATCTTGCAATCTCATCTAACAATTGTGGAAAATTGTTATTGTCTTTAATTTCGGCTGCATAAAATTCTCCTGTTGAAATATCACATACACTAATCCCAAAATAAATTCCAGATTTAAAAATAGACATGATATAATTATTTTTTCTTTCTTCAAGCATGTTACTCTCTACAATGGTACCTGGTGTAACAACTCTAATAACGCCTCTTTTGACAATTCCTTTTGCACTTTTAGGATCCTCTAATTGCTCACATATAGCAACTTTATAGCCCTTTGCAATTAACCTTGAGATATACATTTCAGCAGCATGATGTGGTACACCTGCCATTGGTGCTCTTTCTTCTTGTCCACAATCTTTTCCTGTTAATGTGATTTCTAGTTCTCTTGCTGCAGTGATGGCATCATCAAAAAACATTTCATAAAAGTCACCTAATCTATAAAACAAGATACAGTCTTTATATTGTTCTTTGGTTTCAAGATATCGTTGCATCATAGGTGAAAATTCTTTGTTTTTATTTTCTGACATTTATTTTTCTTCTCCTTTCTGCATTTTATTTCATTTCTATTTTAGAATATAATCTTTCATCTATCAATATCATTTGTATCTGCTTTTTAGAGAAACTTTTTTCCTTCATGATTTTAACTTTTCTTTTTAATTCTGATATAAGTTCTAAAAATATTCTAATATTATTTTTTAGTATAGGATAAATGATGTAATTTTCATTTTTTAAATACTCTAGCTTTTCAGTTATAAATATTTCATTTTCTTTAATAAATTTAATAATATTTTCATTATAGGTTTCTTCCAATTCTATAATTTCTTGTTGTGTTATACCATATTTCTTAAGATAATTCATTTACCTCACCCATTTTAATTTCATTTTCATTATTTTGTTCTTTTATCTTTTCTATTTCTTCCAATACTTCTTCTTCATCTATATTTAACATATCTGCCACATTTCTTATTACTTCGCTTAGTTCATATCCTTCTTCCAAATATACTGAAATATTCCTTAATATAGTTTCCTGTTCTACATTTATTTTCCATCCACTTAAGTCCAATTCATCTCTATTTTTTTCTAAACCTTCACTAAATCTAACTTGTCTTTCTATTTCTGGAGTTGAAAAGTCTTGTAATATCTCTTTTACCTCTTTTTCTTTTAAATTAATTTTCAAATAATTGTACGTTTTTCTATATATTGCTCTTTCCAATAACTCTGGATTCCAATCTAAATTATATACAACATCTCCACACTTACTGATAATTATCTCTATTGCTTGACTTTCTAATTCTGAAATATCTCTTATATGATATTTATATCCAAAATTTCTAGCAACTCTCTTAGATAATTTTAGGAATATTACTGTATTCTCACTTATATAACTTTCATTTATAGGCATACTTTTCCCTATATATATTTCTCCCTTTCTTTTTAAAGTTACTTGATATACTTTTTGATAAAATTCTCCTTGTATACTTTTTAAAAATTCACTTTCAGTCACATTTTTTTCTTGACAAATATTTTGAATTTCTTCTTCTTTTACTACTCTATCATAAAGTCCTTTTAATTGCATATATCTTTTCAAATATAAAGTTCCCTCAGCAAAAATTTTTTTTATTTCTTCAGTGTCTTGCAATAATATAAAGCCTAAATTATTATTAATTTGCTCTTTTTCTATTACGTTATCTTCTAATACTTTAAATATTTTTTCTATTTCATTTGCTTTTCCTACTGCTAATACATATAAGCATCTTTCTATTGCCTCTTTCGATATTTCATGTTCATCTAATACTTTGAATATTTTTTCTATTTCTTTT
>CASEIV010000003.1 GCA_949288175.1 uncultured Eubacteriales bacterium
CCTACTGCTAATACATATAAGCATCCTTCTATTGTTTCTTTCGATATTTTATGTTCATCTAATACTTTGAATATTTTTTCTATTTCATTTGCTTTTCCTTGAGCTAATACACTTAAGCATCCTTCTATTGTTTCTTTCGATATTTTATGTTCATCTAATACTTTAAATATTTTTTCTATTTCATTTGCTTTTCCTACTGCTAATACATATAAGCATCTTTCTATTGCCTCTTTCGATATTTTATGTTCATCTAATACTTTGAATATTTTTTCTATTTCATTTGCTTTTTCTTGAGTTAATACAATTAAACATCCTTCTATTGTCTCTTTCGATATTTCATGTTCATCTAATACTTTGAATATTTTTTCTATTTTATTTGCTTTTCCTTTTGCCAATACACTTAAGCATCCTTCTATTGTCTCTTTCGATATTTTATGTTCATCTAATACTTTGAATATTTTTTCTATTTCGTTTGCTTTTCCTTGAGCTAATACACTTAAGCATCCTTCTATTGTCTCTTTCGATATTTTATGTTCATCTAATACTTTGAATATTTTTTCTATTTCGTTTGCTTTTCCTACTGCTAATACATATAAGCATCCTTCTATTGCCTCTTTCGATATTTCATGTTCATCTAATACTTTAAATATTTTTTCTATTTCTTTTGCTTTTCCTTTTGCCAATACACTTAAGCATCCTTCTATTGTCTCTTTCGATATTTTATGTTCATCTAATACTTTGAATATTTTTTCTATTTCATTTGCTTTTCCTACTGCTAATACATATAAGCCTCCTTCTATTGTCTCTTTCGATATTTCATGTTCATCTAATACTTTAAATATTTTTTCTATTTCATTTGCTTTTCCTTGAGCTAATACACTTAAGCATTCTTCTATTGCTTTTCTAGATATATCATTCCCATCCAATAAAATCTTTAATATTACATCAATGTTATCTTTGTTTCCCCTTTGTAGTAAAAATTTTATTCGTTTATTTAATATTCTTTCAATTTGTTCTTCGCTAAATTTATGTCTTTGTAATACCTCTTTTAAATCTTGTTTTGTTATCATTTTTCTAAATCCTTAATTTTTATTTATAAACTTCCTTTTAAATACCACATATGTTCTGATACAATTTTTAGTTCTATCATGTGGTTAATTAAATTTTTATTTCCTTCAAATATAACCACCTTATTGCTGTCTGTTCTTCCGGTTAACATATGTTCATTATTTTTACTGGTTCCTTCAACCAATACTTTTTGAATCGTTCCTACATATTTTTGGTTATTTTCTTCGATTTGGCTTTCCACCAATGCTTTTAATCTATCAAAACGTTTGTGTTTAATTTCTTCTGGAATTTGATTTTCCATTTTATCTCCAGGTGTTCCCACTCTTCTTGAATAAATAAACATATATACTTGTTCAAATCTTACTTTTTTGACAACATCTAATGTATCTTCAAATTCTTCCTCTGTTTCTCCTGGAAATCCAACAATAATATCTGTTGATAATGTTAGATTTGGTATTTTTGCCTTCATCTTCTCTACCAAATTTAGATATTGTTCTTTCGTATATTTACGGTTCATTTCTTTTAATACTTTTGTATTTCCAGATTGTAATGGTAAATGTATTAATTTACATACTTTATCACAGCTGGCAATTGCTTCAATTACATCATCTGTAAAATCTTTTGGATGTGGTGAAACAAAACGTATTCTTTCAATTCCCTCTATTTTATTAATTGCTTTTAACAATGTGGCAAAAGAATGAACGCCCTCATATTCTTCAAATGGTTTTCCTTTTTCTTTTTCTACTCGTAAATAAGAATTGACATTTTGTCCTAATAAAGTAATTTCTTTATATCCTTGTTTTGCTAATCCTTCTACTTCTTTGATAATCTCTCTAGGTTCTCTACTTCTTTCTCTTCCTCTTACATAAGGTACAATGCAATAGGTGCAAAAATTGTTACAACCATTCATAATGGTAACAGATGCTTTTATATGGCTATCTCTTTTAATTGGTAAGCCTTCATAGATTTCTCCATCAATATCTAAAATATCTTCTTGTTTTTTCTTTTCCATTAATGCTTTGTATAAATCTTCTGGAAAACGATATAATGTATGTGTTCCAAATAAGATATCCACAAAAGGATAGCTTTCTTTAATCTTATCTGTTATATGTTTTTCTTGCATCATACAACCACCAATGGCAATAATCGTTCCTTTTTCTTCTTTTACACGTTTTAATTCTCCCAATTTTCCAAATAGCTTATCTTCTGCATTTTCTCGTACACAACAGGTATTAAATAAATTCAAATCGGCATCTTGAAATTCATTCGTTCTTGTATATCCCATTTTTTCTAACATACCACAAAGTTTTTCGGAATCATTTTCATTTAATTGACACCCCATTGTTAAAATATGATATTTTAATATTTTTCCTTGATTTAATTCTTTCACTTTTTCTATATATTCTTCTTGTTTTTTTACTTCTTTTATTGTATCCACACTTATACCTCCATCATCTGCATATTTTATTATATTTTCGCGATTTTTGCAAGAAATTTGTCGGTAAAATCTTTTTTAATTACGTTTTTAATGATATAATATACCAAAAGGTATACAAAGGAGGATTTTAAGGATATGAAAGATTTTGATTCTTTATTAAAAACAAAAACTTCTAAAAGAAATGGTCGTTCTAATGTAATTGAAATATATAGACAAGCAAGAAATGAAAATAAAGAAATTTGTTTAGAAGATTTACAATTACTAAATACGAACGATTTGTTAAAAAGAGATATAAAACATAAAATAGATAAACATATATTGGCTTTATGGGGAATACTAGACATGAAATCTTTTGTTGATGCATTATCAGGAGATACTGTAAATCCTTATTTTTTAACTACAAAAGATTTGCAACCTGTAAAAAATTTGCCAGAATATACATATCTTCCTGATGAAGCAAGACTTTTAAATTTATTAGATATCAAATATATCAAAAGTTTTGAATTAGAGGGAGTTTCCTTTAGTGACGTATTTTTGATAACTTATGAGATTGCAGATAAAGAAGATTATTTTAGACCATTTGTAACTTTCCTAACCTTAAATCAAGATAATCAATTTATTGAATTTGGATATGGATATGATACAAATGATAATGGAAATGTAGAATTATTCCTATCTTCTTATAATTATCTAGTTTATTTAACACCAAAAGGAGCTATTCATTCTCCATTATCTGGTAAAATGACAAGATTAAAAGTTCAAGATATTTTAACTGCTGAAGAAGTAGCAAAATTGTATAGATAATTGAATTTAGAAAAAAATAAAAAGTAGAATTTTTTCTACTTTTATTTTTATGCAAGTCCATATTTTTTCTTGAATCTATCTGCTCTACCACCAGCTGTTTCTTGTCTTAAGTTTCCTGTCCAGAATGGATGACATTTAGAGCATATATCTACTTTAATATCTTTTTTTGTTGAACCAACTTCTAAAACATTACCACATGCACATGTGATTGTTGTTTGGTTATAATTTGGATGTATTCCTTCTTTCATTGATTGTTCACCTCTTTCTTAAATTGAAATAATATGACTGTTTTTTATCATAACATACTTTTTTATATTTTTCAAGACCTAATTTGTGTTATTTTCATTATTTGTTTCATTTTGTTGTTGGTCATACATATATTGCGCAGATGATAACATTTCACTGCTTAGTGAAAGTTTATGCACCAATTTATTCATGATATTAAACACACAAGCTACTATTAAAATAACCATTCCAATTTTTTTCCAATATTTAGCAAGCATATGTTTTTCTTCCTTTCATTAATATCCATATATAATTATATATATTTTTTCGTGAATTGTCAATAATTTTTGAACTTTTGGTTACAATAAACTTGGTGATTTAAATGAATAAAAAATTAGGAATCTTTATCATCATTGGATTACTTGCATTAATTGGAATCGGTATCTATTTTTATGTACAAAATACAAGTACAAATAATGAAGAAACAAATTACGAAGCAAATAGAACTTCAACAGAAAGCAATACATCTAATGAAGAAAATACATCTAATAACGAATCTACTGCAGATGCTAATACTACTGAGGCTACAAATACAAATCCTGAAAACACTTCAAATACAGATAATACAGATGATACATCTAAAACAGTAGAAGAACAACTCTCTGCTTTTTCCACAAAAATCTATTCTAATGATACAAATAGAACAAAAAATATGGAAATCACAACTTCTACTTTAGATGGAACCATTGTAAAAAAAGGTGAAACATTTTCTTTCTGTAACACCGTCGGTCCTGCCACAAGCAGTAAAGGTTATTTAGAAGCTGATATCTATGACCATGACGGGAACAAGAAAAAAGGTTATGGTGGTGGTAATTGTCAAGTTAGTAGCACTTTATATAATGCAGTATTAGAAGTGTCAGGTTTAGCTATTATTGAAAGACATCCTCATAGTAACCATGTTCCTTATGTACCAGATGGTAAAGATGCTGCTGTTGCTTATGGTAGTTATGATTTCAAATTTCGAAATGATACAGGAAATGATATAAGAATTTTATCTTCTGTTACCGAAGGTCTAGTTAATGTCACTTTAATGAGCTTAAAAACACAATGATGATTTTGGGGACGGAGCAAAAAGTCATCATTTTACTTAATAATTTGATTAAATAAACATTTTTTAATCACAATGATGACTTTTTGCTCCGTCCCCAAAATCATCAGCTCCAAAAGGACATAAATTTTGTTTTTCTTTAATATCATTTAAAAAGGTGATATTTTGAGAAAGACAAAATTATTTTTTATTAATGGTATTATTTTAACTATAACCGCACTTAGCATGCGTGGTATTGGATTAATTTTTAATATATATGTAGCCAACAAAGTAGGTTCTGAAGCAATTGGTATCTTTAGCTTAATTATGTCTGTTTATAATTTTGCAATCACAGTTGCCACTTCTGGAATTGGTATTGCTTGTACTTGTATTGTTTCTGAAGAATTTGCAAAGAGAAATTACATAAATGGTATAAAAGCCGTAAAAACCTCTATTATTTTTGCTGTATTATTAGGAGTTTTTTCTTCCGTTCTTGTTGTTCTATTTGCACCTATTATTTCTGCTACTTGGTTAAAAAATATGGTATCAGGAGTTCCTCTTTACCTAATTTCGCTTGGGCTACCACTAATTTCTGTTTCTTCTGTTATTGGTGGGTATTTTTCTTCTGTCGAAAAGCCATATAAAAGTGCGATTTCTCAAATTTTAGAAACCAGTGTAAAAATCATCGCTACTGTTTGTTTGCTATATTTTAATCCTTCAAAAGATGTAGAATCCATATGCATTTTTCTGATTTTAGCTGATGTCATTTCTGAAGTATTCTCCTTTAGTTTAAACATCATCTTTTACCTAGTTGATAGAAGAAAATACATATCTAAAAGAAGTTTACCTGTACAAATGAAGAGAAAAATTTTCACCATTGCTTTTCCGATTAGTATAACTTCTTGCATTCGTTCCGGGCTTTCTTCTTTAAAACAATTTCTAATTCCGATTCGATTAGAATTATCTGGTATTTCTTATTCTTTAGCTGTTTCTAACTATGGTTTAATTAGTCGGAATGGTTATGCCTGTGATTATGTTTGCAAATGTTCTCATTGGCTCATTTAGTGGATTATTGGTTCCAGAATTTTCTAGATTACTCGCTGGTGGAAATTATAACAGGCTAAAAACGGTTTGTGATACCATTTTTAAAGTGACCTTTATTTTTTCCATTTGTGTAACAGGAATTTTCATTATATTTGCTAATGAAATTAGTCTTATGGTGTATCAATCTATTGAAGCAGGAAAATGGATAAAAATATTAGCACCTCTTATCTTTTTTATGTATATTGATAATATTATTGACAATATGTTAAAAGGCATTAACGAACAAGTAAGTGTTATGATTTGTAACATTATTGATTTATTAGTTACCATTTCGATTATCTTTTCTATTGTTCCCATTATGGGAATGTATGGATATATTTTAAGTATTTTTGTGAGTGAACTTTTAAATTTTACGATTAGTAGTATTCAACTAAAGAAAAAAATCAATTATTCTGTAAATTTTAAAAAATTTATTATACGACCTATTTTGGCTTGTCTAGTGTCTTATTTACTAATTAAACTATTCCCTATCACTTTTTCAAATTTCAACTTAAATACGATTATTCAAATTGCTTTGTTTATTCTATTTTATTTGATTTTTATGATAGTATTTGATAGAAAACGTGTTTATTTGAAAATAAAAGAGTTTTATTAAGTATATATTTTTGAATATTTTATGTGTTACTACTCTAAGTAATAAGTTTAGTATAAAAAACACTTGTAACTTAGATATTTCTGTGTTATTATAGCTACATAGGTGTATTTTGCCTATGGTAACTGAGCCACATCTTGCTTTTAAGGTGTGGTATGGCTGTTTTTCACTTTAAAAGGAGGTGAAACTATGAGATGGCCAATTTTTTAGAAGTCAATCATGACTTCTAAAAACTAACAGGATAGCCCCCTGGACTATCCTGTTTTAAAATTTATAAATATTGAATTATTCTATAAATTATATCTTCTATTCTACGCCAGTCGCAATTACTGTAACAACAACTTTATCATCTAAAGATTCATCTGTAATCGTACCAAATACAACATTAGCATCTTCACTAATTAAATCATTAATTTTTCCAATACCATCATTAATTTCACTTAATGCCAATTCTGAATTTCCTCTAACATTAAAAATAACACCTTTTGCATTATTAATTTTATTCTCTGTAAGTGCATTATCAATGGCTTGGTTAACAGCATCTATCATTCTACCTTCTCCTTCGGCTTCTCCAATTCCCATATATGCCATTCCTTTATATGTCAACATAGTCGTGATATCTGCAAAATCAACATTAATGTCTCCTACTGATGTAATTAAATCTGTAATACTTTTTATTCCTTGTTCTAATACATTGTCTGCCATTTTAAATGCATTAATGACACTCATCTTTTGAGTTCCAGCAATCTTCAATAATTTATCATTTGAAATTAAAATTAAGCTATTAACATGTTGTCTTAATTTTTCAATTCCTGCCTCTGCTCTACTTGATCTTAATCTTCCTTCAAAAAGAAATGGTTTTGTAACAATAGCAATGGTTTGTATTCCCATTTCTTGTGCAATTTCTGCAACTACTGGAATTGCTCCTGTTCCAGTTCCTCCTCCCATTCCTGCTGTTAGGAATAATAATTGTGTACCTTCTAATAATTTTTTGATATCTTCTTTGCTTTCAATAGCTGCTTTTTCACCCATATCAGGGTTTGCTCCTGCACCTAATCCTTTTGTCGTTTCTTTTCCAATTTGTAATACATTCTCCATTTTTGTTTTATTTAGCATAGCTAGTTCTGTATTAATAAAGTAAAACTCTACATCTTTTACTTTATCTTCAACCATTTGTCTGACAGCATTATTGCCACCTCCACCAATTCCAATAACTTTAATTTTTGGAATAGATGTCTTTATTTCTCCATATATATTTCCATAATTGTTTCCATATTTGTTTTCTATTTGTATCATTTTTACAACCTTCCTTTTCTAATTTACTTTTGTATGTATGTTTAGTATTATATAGTTTCCTTTTCAAATTTTCAATACCAATCTATACTTTTTTAAATTATAATGAAATTTTTTCTTCAAAAAGCGAAAATTTGTTTTGAAAGTATTGCATTTTTATTTTTCAAATGATATAATCGTACATATGTTTGGAGGTGTGCTATGGATATTTTTGATAAATTAAAAATACTTGCTGATTCTGCTAAATATGATGCTTCTTGCAGTTCTAGTGGTAGCAATCGAAGAAATACAAACAACGGAATTGGAAATGGTCATGTTTCTGGTATTTGTCATAGTTGGGGTGCAGATGGTAGATGTATTTCTCTTTTAAAAATTTTATTTACCAATTCCTGTATGTATGATTGTAAATATTGTATTAACCGTTGTTCTAATTCTGTACCTAGAGCTACCTTTACCCCTCGTGAAGTTGCAGATTTAACCATTCATTTTTATAAACGAAATTATATAGAAGGACTATTTTTAAGTTCAGCAGTTATCAGATCTCCTGATTATACAATGGAAAGATTAGTTGAAACAGCTTCTATTCTAAGAAATGAATATCATTTTAATGGATATATTCACTGTAAAACCATTCCTGGTTGTAGTCAAGAATTAATTGATAAATTAGGTATTTTAGTAGATAGGATGAGTATTAATATAGAACTTCCTTCAAATGATAGTTTAAAATTATTGGCACCACAAAAAGAAAAAGACGGAATTTTAAAACCAATGACTTATATTTCCAATACCCTAAAATTAAATAAAATGGATAAATCGAAATATAAAAAGAAATTTGTTCCAGCAGGTCAAACTACACAATTAATGGTTGGTGCTACACCTGAAACAGATTTAAAAATCTTAAAGCTTTCCGAAGGGATGTATAAATCTTTAAAACTAAAAAGAGTCTACTATTCTGCTTATGTTTCTATTAATAATGATAAAAACTTACCTACTTTAGAAAAACCTCCCCTTTTAAGAGAAAATAGACTTTATCAAGCAGATTGGCTACTTCGCTTTTATGGATTTCAAGCAGATGAATTACTAGATGAAGAACATCCAAATTTTAATACTTTATTAGACCCAAAATGTGATTGGGCTTTAAGAAATTTAGACAAATTCCCTATAGAAATTAATACGGCCAATTATCACACTTTACTTAGGATTCCTGGTATTGGTGTCATTAGTGCCAAGAAAATTATCACTGCCAGAAGAGAATTTTTGTTGGATTTTGAAAGTCTAAAAAAATTAGGGGTTGTCTTAAAAAGAGCACAATATTTTATAACTTGCAAAGGAAAATATTTTTATGAAGTCAATAAATTTAATAAAAATTTTATTAAAACCAATTTATTATATACTGAAAGAAACACCATTCCACAAAAGAAATTTGAACAATTATCTATGTTTGATACATTGTTACCCACAAAGGAGGATAAAATAAAATGTCTAACTGGAAGCTTGTAAATACAACCTATTTATATGATGGTACATTTGATGGATTATTGACCATTGTTTTTGAGAGCTATTCTCATAAAACATTACCACAAAAAATTGTTTCAGAAGAGGAATATACTCAAAATTTTTTAGATAAAACACAATATATAGATACTAATCATGAAAAGGCAAAACGTGTTTTTGAAGGAATTAATAAAAATATTTGCTATGAAGCTTTATATAATAGTTTTTATGCTTTTTTATCAGATGGAAAAGAAAAAGAAATCAAAATTCTAAAATATTTATGTGATGGATTTGACATCGGTCCTAAAATCAACACTATGCTTACCGTTTCTTATGTCTTCTCTGTTATCAATATGAGAAAAAGAGCTTTATCAGAATGTCATAAGTTAAAAGGATTACTTCGATTTATGGAAATTGGAGAAAATTTGTACTATGCTTCTATTCATCCAGATAATAATATCATAGAACCTTTAGGACATCACTTTATTAAAAGACTACCTACACAAAACTTTATTATCCATGATAAAAACAGAAATATTTGTTTTTTATACAATACTCAAGAATACAAAATCATTGATAGTACTAATTTAACAATTCCTGATATTACTGAAGAAGAACAAAAATATCAAGAACTTTGGAAATTATTTTTCAAAACCATTGCGATACAAGAAAGAAAAAATGCTAGATGTCAAATGCAATTTATGCCTAAAAAGTATTGGCAAGATTTAATTGAAGAACCATAATGTCCTTTTGGGGATGTTTCTGTTTGGGACAGAAACATCCCTAATTTGATATTTTTCTTACAATACCTGTTGTTCCATCTAATTCAACTATATCACCAGTTTTTATGTTGTCTAACAATCCTGTAATTCCAACTACTGCAGGTATGCCAAGTTCCCTAGAAACAATTGCTGAATGGGATAGTAAACTTCCTCTTTCTACTAAAATTCCACTTGCAGAAGGAAATAGCATAATCCAACCTGGATCTGTATATTCAGCAACTAAAATTTCTCCTTGTTCTAATTTTGCATTTGCCGGATTATCTATCACTCTTACTCGTCCACTAACCTTTCCTGGTGATGCTCCAATTCCTTTTAATTGTTTTTCTTCTTCTGATTTGTTCACAGGTACTTGGTTTTTATCTTCTTTATTTTTATGTTCATCATTCTCTTTATTTCCATGTACCTCATCTCTATTTGCTTTGTCTTCATTTCCATCTGTTTTGTTTGTATGAATTTCTATTTCTTTCTTGAAGTTATTTCCTATATTTACAGCTCCATAAGTATAAAATCTTTCATCTGGATTGGTTTCTTTATATGTTTCATACTCTTTTTTTCGTATTGCAATTAAATCTTTTAAATTGTTGGTTGTTGATTTGCCATCAATATAGTATAAAATTTCATCTACTTCTAAATAAAATATGTCTCTTTTTTCTTCTATAATATTTAAAGAAGTTAATATGTATCCCATTCTTAAAAAGATTTCTCTTACTCTTCCAAAAAGTTTTGTTCTTTCAAATCTAAGATTTTCTCTATTTTTTACCGTATATCTTGCTTGTTTCAATAAAAAGTTAAATTTGGCTTTTTCTAATGGTTTAAATTTTAAAGCTTGTTTTACTTTTCTTTCTGCCTGTTTTCTAGCTTCTACAGAATCTAATGCATTTACTTTTGTTTTTTGCATTCTTTTTGCAAAAGTAAGTATAGAATGATATAAGCTAATAGGATTATCTTTTAATGTTAATGTTTCTAATTTTAACTCTTGCAAACATCTATCTGAAAATTTATCTAAATATGCTTGTATTTTTTTATAAAATTCCGGATATTTAGGAAGTTCTTTTTGGATATATAGCATATCCTCATTTTCTAATAGCTGTAAAAGCTCTTCATCATCTTTTGCTATCTCTGCCATTTCTCGAATTCTTTTTGCTGGCTCTGCACTAATGATATTCCCTTCATCACATAATAAATCATTATGTATCAAGTTTCCATCTTCTTTAAATAATTTTTCACATTCTTGTTTTAATTGTCCATAAAAAATCATGGCTAAAAAGTCATTGACTAATGGTGCATCCCATTTGTGTAACAATTTTCCTTCTAATTCATAGTAATAATCATGTAATTCATATAAGTCCATATGCTGGATGTCTTTATCCTCTAATGCTTCGTTCAATCTTACATAGAATTTATCTGTCATTTTTCTTATCTTCATAAATCCTTTTAATAATCCATATCCAGTTGAAATCAATCCAATTTTATCAGAAAATGTAGCTTGTGGTACTGGAAATAAATCATCTGGCAAAGATTCTTTTACACCCATCATTTGCTCCATGAATTTTTTGTTTTTTCCCAGTCCAGGAAACATAGAAAGTAATCCATACCAACCATATAGATTATAATACACACGGCCGTCTATTAAAGCTAACATGTTTTTAAACATCTGTGCATTCATTTCTATTTTTTCTGCTTTTACATGAAATATTTTACACAATTCTAAATATACATTTTCATAGACAGTTCTAATAAAAGAAAATGTTAAGGGTGTTGTAATTCCTCCATAACTTTCTACAATATTACTATTGTCAAATACATTTAACTTTTCTTCTTTATTTTTTACTATTCCTAATGTTGTAATTGGCCTAGATTGTAATAGATATAGTTTTTCATCTTCATAAGCCCATTCAATATCTTGAAATCTTCCAAAAAATGTATTTGCTTTTTCTACTAGTTCTTTAACTTCTAATATCTGATTGTCTGTTAAAACTGCTTTATCCTTTTCTTTTTCATCTACTGTTTCTTGCTTAATTTCACCATTTACAAAAATATGACAATAATCTTTTTTAGCTATAGTTTTTGTGATTTCACCATTTAAAATGGTATAGGTATCTGCTGTTGCCACACCATCTACTAAACTACTTCCTAATCCATATACAGCATTAATCACAATTTCTTTTATATTAGAAGTGATCGGATTTGCTCCAAATGCCACACCTGCTTTTTCTGATTTCACCATTTTTTGTACAATAACAGATGGCACCATTACCTCTTCTATATGATTTTCTTTTCGATATGTTTCAATTCTTTCTGAAAAAGCAGATAGATATACTTCTTTTATTTTTTCGATAACCTCTTCTTTGGGAATATATAAAAAAGTATCGAATTGTCCTGCAAAAGATGTTTCTTTGGAATCCTCGTTTCCTGCTGATGAACGAATGGCAAAATAAGTATCATCTGGAAACATTTTTAAAAATTCTTCTACTTCTTTTATTGCTTCTTCTTTTATGTTTTTTTCCTTTTTATCAAAACCTTCATGAGATACAACAAACCACTTTGGAATATTATCAATTGCCTGTCCCATTTTTGCCAAAGCAGTTGCTTTTCCTCCCATGAATTCATATTTCTTACTATTTTGTTCTAATACATATTTCATCATCTGTTCTCCTATAACATTAATATTACTAAACTACAATATACAATGGCTATATAAATATTTGCTGAAAGTTCTGCTAATTTTGCCATCTTTTTTGTTTTCTTTTTGACAAATAAAATATTGGGAATATTGGCTAATATGTATAAAGCAAGTATCCAGATATAATTTTTCTGTCCTAGGATTGTACCTTGTACAACCATTAATAAGGTTTCTAATGCAAATATTAGTCCCATTGCTTTACCAATACCTAAAATAGCTGTATAGGTTTTAACTCCCTCTTCTTCATCTTCTTTACACCTAATCTTTCTAGCAACTTCTACTATCCAAGATATGATATATGCCATCACTAATATTTTCCAAACATTTGAGTCTACAAATATAATAGAATTCGTTATGGTAAAATCTGCTGATGAATTATAATTAAGATAAATTTGTGGGATAAAATTTGCTAAATATAGAACCATTATGGGAAGTATCAATTCATCTAAGGTGACTTCTAATAATAAATGTTTATCTAATATCTTTTTTATAAAAAATCCTTTACTCATAAGTGCAAAAAACACCCACAATATGATTAAATATGAAATTCCATTTTGTGAACACGTAATTGTTAAAATTAGTTGAAGGATTATACAAATAACAAATAATATTTTTAATTCTTTTAATTTTATCAGACCTCTTGGTACTGGTCTATAAGGTCTATATTTACAATCTTCTTCATAATCCTTAAACTCATCTACAATTCTTACCATTAGAAATTGCAAAAATGTTACAATAAACATAGGAATCAATTTTATCCATTGTATTTGATATTCTGGTGGTCTTCCGCATCAAATCCGTATATGCAACATCACTAAAATTATTCATCCATTCATAATAATACATTTCTCCATAATAATTAAAGAAGCAAAAAGTAGCAAATACAATACAAAACACATATAGTCCATATACAAGTACTGGAAATCTCTCTTTTTGGTATGTATACCATTTTTTTATTTGATTCATATTTTACCCCTTTATATATTTAATATTTTTCTTAATTCATTATAATCCACCTTTGTACTATGTCTTTTATCTACTGGTATCTTCGGAACATATTTAATTTCATCAATTTTTTCAAAAGGAATGGCTTTTTTAATTTCTTCTATTGGTGTTTTTTCATTATTTTCCAATACCAAAATTAATTTTGAATCATTCTCAAAGACTGCTGTCTTTCCAATTGCAAATTTTGCATGTAAGACTGCCTCAATATGAAAATATGGTTCTTTTACTCTTCCTCTTAACCATAACCTTCCTTTTTCATCAAGTTGCCCCATATCTCCCGTTCTGTGATATATCGTATCTTCTACTGTAAATTTGTTTTCTTTATCACCTATGCTACCAACATATCCTTTTAGCACATTTGTTCCTGTTACCACAATCTCTCCCACTTCATTTGTTTGTAAATTTAAAAATTTACCCTTTGTGATAGTTCCGATTGGCTCTTTTTGTGGTTTTATGATGTTACATTCCGTCACACCAACAATCTTTCCTGCCAAAATGCCTTTTCCATTTTCTGTGTCTTTTATGTCTTGTTTTGTCATATCCTCTATATGTAATATAGCAATTGGTTCTGCCTCTGTTGATCCATAGATTGTATGTATGGTTGCATTTTCAAAAACCTGTTGTAATTTTTTGATTAAATCTAAAAATACAGCACCTCCACCTGTATAGATTTTTTTCACACCTTCTAATTTTATATTATTTTTTATACAATCCTCTACAATTACTTGTAATAGTCCAGGTGATGCCATGATTCTATTAATGTTTTTATCTCTTATTTGTTTTATCAATCTTTTAGGATTCGATTTTCCTAAATTGGTAAAATTCCCATTTGCTATAACGGTTGTGATTCCTACGTAAATATTTGATAATGTAAAAATAGGAATAGTTGAAAGTTCTCTATCTTTTTCTTCATAATCCGCAATTTGTTTTAAGATATTTCCTTGATTTTCTAAAAATTCATGTGTCCTTGCTGCTATCTTTGGAACACCTGTTGTTCCACTTGTATATGTTAAAATCCCTGGAAAATCTTTTTCTACTTCTTCTACTACTAACTTTCTACTAAATGGTGTTTTTTTGATTTGTTTAACATCTATCTTTATTTTTAATTTTTTTAAATTTTCATTCACTTGGCTATATAAAATATATTTCGTCGTTCCAACAATACTATTAATATCATCAAATTCATTTTTCTTTAATCCATTTTTAATAAATCCTGCATCCATAAAGCAAGGAATCGCTCCTAGTGACCAAATAGAAAGTAAAGTCACATATAAATTGATTGACATAGGAACTAGTACTAACACTTTATCTCCTTGTTTAATTCCTTTACTTTTCAAATTGTCTTTAAAATTTGCTACTAGGTTATATAGCTCTGCATAAGTAACTTGTGTATCCTTTTCTATTAAACATATTTTATTCGGCATCTTTTCATAATTTTTGATTAGTTGATAGGCTAAATTCCTCATCTTTTGTATTTCATCCCCTTTTTCCCGTTGGATTTTTAAGTTAGAAAAGAATTAAATTTTCTTTCCATACAAGGCATACTCTCGCATAAGTTCTGTTTGATTTCGTTTTGCCATTTTTTGTGAAGTGTTATTGGCATACATAAAAGCACATATCCAATTTTTAAATCCTTTTTGTTTAGCAATTTTAGCAATATCACTCATTAGTACATTTCCAATGGCAAGATTTTGAAATTCCGGTATCACTGCGACAGTTTTCACAATAATCGTACTTATCTTTTCTCCTCTTTTTGTTTCTTCAAAATCTGGTATACAGAATATAAAGCCAATTTCTTTTCCATCTTTTTCTGCCAATAAAATAATATCTTCATCAGCTAAATGAACATAAGGTATATATTGTTTTAAAAAAGGTTCTTCATCAATTGGTGTATATAGTGGATTTCTCCCAAAGCTTTTTAATGAAATATGATATATTTTCTTTAAATCCTCCATATACTTTTCTTTATTAAATTTTCTAATGGTAATACCCTCTTCTTGTATTTTTTCCCTCATCATTTCTATACTTTGAGATTGGTAAGCATTTTCCAACTTTCCTTTGGTTGAAGTATATGTATATATCTCTTGATAACCTGCTTTTAATAATAATTCATTATCACTCATTGGATTGACATTCTCTAATAAAAATAGAGGTTCTCCATTTGACTGTTTCATTGTTCTATATTTTCCCCATGTATTTTCATTCATCGGTGCAACTATATAATACAATCCTTTTCCTTTTAAAATTTCTTCACATTTTTCTAATAAAAATTTTCCATATTGTTTGTCTGAGATTTCCATTTCTCCAATTGTTCCCATTTTTTCGTCATTTACGATTGGTGTATTTTGAAAATAGCAAGTAGCTTTTGCTTTTTCTTCTCCATTTTCTAAAATTGTTACTTTTATATTTTCTTGATTCTCTACAATTTCAAAATTCATCTTCTTTTTTCATGATTTACATCTGTTTTTTAATATTTTAGTAAAATATGCAAAATATAGATTATCAGATGAAAATCATTTCCTCCTACAAAGTTTTAATTTATTGCATTTTAGAAAATGTGGCTTTCTATAATGTAATAAAACAAATGATAGCTGTTAATACTAACACAATTTCTGTATGCATATATCCATTTTTTATTGAAATTTCTTCTTCTTCTACCTTTCTCTTTTGTATATATATCATAAAACAACTAGCTAATAAGCATATAACCATAAGGACAATCATTGGTAAACTAGGCAATTTATGAAATACCAGATTTTGAATGACTAAACTTGGTAAAAAGATAAAACATAATCCTTTAGCAAAAGACAGGATCATACTATCTATTTCTGATAAATTAAAATAATATTTTAATCTTACAAATGTATTAATAGCTAAATGCATGCTATATACTAAACTATATATCATAAAAAATTCTGCTTTCCAACCAGTAATTGCTACAATTCCGCAAATAGCTATTCCTAAAATCACATTGGTTTCAATAATCCTAGCATCATATAGATTATGTTGTTCCTTTTCTGTCACTTTTGGAAATCTCATAACCGTTAAAAACAAAATCAATGGTGGTATAATGGCATATATTCCATATAATGTAATTGTTAGATAGCCTACTACCAGTGTTTCGACTAATGCCAATTTACTCCATGTCTTTACTCTGTTAGCAATCGTTACTAGTATAAATATCACACCTAATATAATCAAATTGATTCTTAATTGTTCTACACCTAAGCCCATATGTGTTGTCAAAAATGCATATGTTGTTAACGGAATCAATAGATTATCATTTCCACTATGGGAAATCATCTCAACTAAAGCTACATTAAATCCTACAATAGTAGCAATAATTAATGTTTCTTCTCTCCCCACATCTGTAAATAGTAATAATGGTACCAATGTTGCTACAAAAGCTACCATAAAAAAGATAAAGCTTCCTTCAATACTTTTAGCATCTTCATTCAGCTCTGCTAAATTTTTCCTTCCATAATTTTTTCCAATTAATGCTGCTGCACTATCTGCAAAAGTTAAAATTAATATAGGGATACTGTATAAAACTTTATCTCCCTTTGATAAATAGAAAATCAAAAATACAGATATGACAAAAAAGATTTCCCCTAAAGATTCTCTATCAACACTATATAATACCGTTCCTAATCCTTCTTTTAATTTTGTATGCTTTAACAAAACTAATATTGTTAATGCAATAATTGCTAATATTCCCACAGAAAGTATATTATGAAATACATAAGGAAAAGTTAGCATAATCAATCCCATTGTTATATGTAATAATTTTCGTTTCAATTCTGCATGTATTTTAGTCTTTTTTTCGATTATCTTTATCATACACATGGCTATCAAAAGCATACATAAAACAAATCCAATACTTAACCACTCTATATTCATTTATATAACCTCCTCTATAATAAATTTACTATAGAAAAAGGCTTTATCTTGCTTAAATAATTCTTCTGCTTCTTTTTCTTTATATACTAAATTATCAAAATATTTTGATGCCCTTTTATCTGCTAACATATTCCAATAGACAATTCTTGTTCCAGATGGTGATTTGGTAAATATCTTTTCAAAGATTTTACACATTTGCTCATCACTCATATATTCAAAGATATCGCTTAAATTGTATTTACTAATATAATCTATCTCTTCTTTTTGGATAAAATCTTCAACAGAATCCTTTAACAAGTAAATTTTATCTATATTTTTCTTAATCATTTCAAAATTTTCTTTTCTATATGCTACTGGTAAGGCAGTTTCATTATATTTTCCATTAATAATATACTGTAAATATGAATTTTCTGATGTATCTAATTCTGTGATGGCATATTTTGTTCTTTCTAAAATATGCTCAGCCACATTTACATTGACATAGCGAAAAAAGGCTTTATCTCTTCCCAATTTCCCCATAACAGTTTTAGAAAAAAATAGCCTAAAAAGCATTTGCCATCTCATATTATTCCATTTTTGATCATAGAATTGAATTCTCTCTTCTCTTGTTTTCTTTTGTAATAATTCTTCTCTTACTGATTTTTTATGAATAAATGGTAAGATTTTTTTACCAAATAGATGAAAATATTTTTCGAATTTTCCCATATGGATAATTCCTTTTTCTACCATTTCTAAATTGCTTTCTAAATATGTTCTTGTACCTTTAGATAGCTTATCTACAATTTTTTGATAGATTTTGATTCTATTATTACAATTGAAAACACCAATAAATTCCATACATTCTTGATAATCTAAATACTTATATCCTGCAATTTTTAATTCTGTACAAGCAATCTGATTTTCACTTAAATCAATTGCAAAAACTTTATTCGGATTTTTAACTAACATACTAATTGCATTTTCTCCTGCTGATGCAATAGACAATATGTTATCATCCTCATGTATATCTAATGCTTGTAGTAAGATATCTGCATCTTCCCAAACTTGTGCATATCTTAATATGTCAAATTTCGCATAATCTTCTACTTCACTTTTTATTAATTGTTTTTCTTCTAGATTTTCTTTATTTTTCACAATTTCTTTTGTACTCATATTTCCCCTCTTTAACTTTTCATTTCATTAATATAATCCTACCATAAAACGATTTTTTCTTCAATAAAAATTGATTATTTGACATGTATTTTTTTGGTAAAAATAGAAAATTATGATAGTACTTATTAATTCAATAGTTAACCCAAAACCGCCAACAAGAATATGACTTGCTAGCGGTTTTATTAATTTACTAAATATATAAAAATGTTCTGTCCCTTTTGGACGAAAAATGTCCATTTTGACACGTCCCCAAAAGACTAAATATTTTCTTTTCTAATGGTTTCAATAATATTCTGATTTTTAGTTTTCTTAACAGCATATCGCATCGTCATAAAGATAATGGCAAATACAAATATAATAGAAATCAAAATTGGTATGATAGGAAGTTCATAACTTGTTGTATAGACATCTGCTGTAACTGTATAGATTAGATAAGATAATGCAATTCCTGCTGGCAATCCAAATATAAGTGCTTTTAATCCATAAATAAAGCTTTCATAATGAATCATCCTTTTAAATTCTTTATTGGTCATTCCTATAGATTTTAATATCGCAAATTCTCTATTTCTAAGCGCCATATTGGTAGTTATGGTATTAAATATGTTCGTTACACCAATAATGCTAATCACAGCTATAAATCCATATACAAATATTGATACAATTAGATTCATATTTCTTGCTGCTCTTACATCCTCTTCTGCATTATAAATATTACTTTGATTAGTTTTATCAATTTCTACAATTTCTTCTTGTAATTTATATGGGGCTTCTGCATTAATAGGCATAGAAACCAAATCATGTTCAAAGTTTTCCATCATTTCATCTGAAATAATAATAATTGGATTTGTGTCATTACTAAATAATGAACCTAATGGATAAATGTCTGCTCTTTTGGCAATTTTAATATTTCCTTTTTCTGACAGATTTCCTTCCTCATCTTGCATATTATAATATTCTAGAGTATCTCCTTCATTTAAATTTAATAGATTTGTTTCTACTCGTTTTACACCATCTTTTCCATCTTCATATTCATACAAAAGTCTTGTGTCACAAAGAATGGCTTCATCTTTTACTTCATCATAATTTAATCCTAATTCTGCTACATAATTTCTATAAGCTTCGTCACCAATTGCATAAATAACTAATGTATCCATTTCTGAATAATATTCTAGTGCTTTTTGGGTATACATTTTTTTGTTATCTATATAGGCATGTGCATTTTTTAAAATCGCATATTCTTTAATACCATCTAAATTTTTTATCTTGTCAAAATACGCTTTTGTTTCTTCTTCACTTTGATTACTATATACTGTTAAATTAATTCTTGAATCTTGATATTCCAAAGAAGATACTCCAAATACACTTTCTGCAAAAGCATTCATTGAAATAAACAAGATAATACTTAAAAATATAGAAAATATAGTTGTTCTATATCTTTTTCTACTTCTCCTAAAATTCTTTCTGGCAATCACACCTTCTATTCCAAATAGTTTTTTTGTTAGTTTATATTCTTTATTTTTTCTTTTTCTATTCTTTTTTATTTTTACATCTGAACTTTCTCTTATAGCATCAATTGGTGATATTTTTCCTGCACGATAACTTGGTCTAATTAGTGAAATGATAATCATAACAATGGATACAATGATTGCAACAATAATTGCTCCCCATGATATGGTTAACTGTAACTCAAAATTATCAATTAGTGGTGTAGTTCCTGAATTGATAATCCCATTGACAATTGCTAACACGATTCCTATTGCTACAATGCCAATTACAATTCCTAATGGTATAGAAATTAGACCTAATATAGCACCTTCAAAAAAGATACTTTTTCTAATTTGTTTTGCCGTTGCTCCTACACTTGCTATCATTCCTAATTCTCTTGTTTTTTCTGTAAGAGATATACTAAAACTATTCTTGATAACAAAGGCAGAAGTCAAAACAATAATGCCAATTACAATAACTAACATCGTTATCACAAAAGTTTCTACTCTATCACTTTTGAAAATTCCCATGTAATATAATAAATCTTGGTTTTCTGAAATATTTGTTTCATCAATTTGTAAATCATTTTTTAAATAGTCTTCAAACTCATATACTTCTGTTGGATCTTTTAATATAATAGACATATTTACATTTTTGGTATCATCAATTTTATCTAATTTTGTTATCATGGTGTAACCTGGGGCATAATAACTTTCACTATTTAATCGTTCCATAATACCTACAATTGTATATGTTTTTTTGGTACTTGCAACAAATGTTTCTTGTTCTAAATCATCCTCAATTCCACTTTCTTTTCTATCTAATCTATCTTGATCTGTATAATATGGATTTGATTGATTTAATACATATTCTCCTTTATATCGATTACCAATGTCTAATTCTATGGTATCACCAACATTCCACTCTACTTTTCCATTTTGAATAACATGTTCTGGTATTACAATTTCATTTTCATTTTCTGGTAATCTTCCTTCTACTAAAACAATCCCTCCATTTTGCAGAAGATTCTCATCATATCCTTCAATATAAGCATAAGGTTTGTTTTCATTTTCAGATTCTTCTAATGATGCATATCCAATCTCTTGAGATATTTGTAATTCCTCTATTTTTGCATTATTCTCCAAATATTTTTCATTTTCTTTTGATACATCTTGTACACGAATATGATAATTTCCATTTGTTTTGATTTCTCTTTCTAGCATTGCCTTTTGGACACTAACTGTAAATGTGGTTATTGCACATATTAAAGCAACAGAAAGAGAAATACCAATTATGGTAACAATAGTTCTTTTTTTATTTAATTTTAAATTTTTGAGTGTCAATGTATTTAAAATTTTCATCATTCTCTCCCCTTTACTTTATCTTCTTATCACTAATCAGTTTTCCATCTTGTATCGTAATAATTCTATCTGCCTCCAAAGCAATATTTTCATCATGTGTAATCACAATTAAAGTTTGATTATATTTCTGATTAGATATTTTTAATAAATCTATAATTTCTCTTGAAGCTTTACTATCCAAATTTCCAGTTGGTTCATCTGCTAGCACAATACTTGGATTATTTATCATGGCTCTTCCAATAGAAACCCTTTGTTGTTGTCCCCCTGATAACTCATTTGGCAAGTGATTTACCCTTTTTTCTAATCCTAAAATATATAACAATTCATTTAGTCTTTTCTCATCTACCTTTTGCCCATCCAAATCACATGGTAATGTGATATTTTCTTTTACATTTAGTATAGGAATTAAGTTATAGAATTGATAGATAAGTCCCACTTGTCTTCTTCTAAAAATTGCTAAATTATCATTATTTAACGAATAGATATCTGTTCCATTAATATATACTTTTCCACTTGTTGGTTTATCTACACCTCCAATCAGATGTAGTAAGGTGGATTTTCCACTTCCAGAAGCACCTACAATGGCTACAAATTCTCCTTTATTTACACTGAATGATACATTGTCTAATGCCACAACCTCTGTATCTTTTTTACCATATTTTTTAGTTAGATTTTCTACTTTTAATATTTCCATAAACAATCTCCTTTCTTATATTAAAAAGTGTCACTTTTATTGTTAGTATTATATTACTACATAAAAGTGACTCTAAAATGACTTATTTAATTTTTTCCATTTTTTTATTTCTAATTTTATTTTTACAAATAATACATATCTATATTATCTAAAAAATAGATATATATTTATCAATGATATATAATCATCTTTTCCTATGATTCCATATCTTATTCCAATCGGAATCCATAACAATAATATGAAATAGCATATAAAAATGAAATATTTTAGCTTTAAAGTATTTTTTTTATTAAAAGTAATCACTATACTAATAATAAATATAATTGTTAAAATGCACATATTAAAAATATATATGCCATATTCATATCCCCCATCTACACCACCCATATTGGTAGCAATCGGATCAATAACTTGAGTAATTGTTGTTCTTATTGTGATTCCTTTTGTTATTATCATGACAATACATATCAAGATTAATACAATATATATAATTTTATACTTTTTCATTTTTTCTCCTCGTATTTATTCTTTTTTTTATTATTCATTTAATTATATAATTTTATTGTAAATTCTGTCCAACTATCTTCTTCCTTTTTAGAACTCTTTACACGGATATCCCCTTCTTGATTTCTAATAATACTTTTGCAAAAAGCAAGTCCAATACCTAAACTACTTTCTTTACTATTTTTCGCTTTATAAAATCTATCAAAAATATGTCCTAAATCTTCTTTGTCAATACCTTCACCATTATCTCTTATACTTATTTTCGTATACATGGTATTTTCTTCTAGTTTTATGGTTACTGTTTTTGCTCCATGCTCGATTGCATTTTTTACAATATTATTCATGGCTTCTACTGTCCATTTTTTATCACAATTAATCGTTTCTTCTTTATTAGATACAATTTCTACATCTGCATGATTTATCTCACACATAGCTTTAAAGTTATTTTTTACTTCTAAGCATAAATGATATGCATTTTCATTCTTTTTGTCTAAAATCAGCGTTTTTGAGTCTAATTTAGCTATATTTAAAACTGTTTTTATTAACCAATTAATTTTTTCTAATTCTTTTTGACTGCTATCTAAAAATTCTTTTTTCTTTTCTTCTGGTAAATCTGTATATAAAATGTCATTAATCAGATTTAAAGAAGTCAATGGTGTTTTTAATTGATGCGAAATATCTGCTATCAGTTTTTCAATATCTTTATTATTCTTTTCTAGTAAACTATTTTTTTCTTTTAGCATAATGGTCATGTCATAAATATCATTTTTTAATCTACTAAAATCACTTTCATCTTGTTCTTTTAAATCTATGATATAGTTTCCTTTTAATATTTCCTTACAATAAGCATCCAAATCTTTTAATTTTTGATTTTGTTTTCGGATATATATAGCATATATACATATGACACCTAAAGTTGCTATGATAAAGAAAATGGAAAATAGAATAATTACTTTTTGAATAATTTCAAACTGCGTATTTTGTATATCAATATTTTCAGCACTAAATCCATATTTACTTAAAATATCTTCTGCATTTTCATGATTTTCCTGATTGTCTAAAAATATATTTTTTACAATCTCCTCTTCTTGTTCAGGATATTCTTCTACAATTTTTGCCATTACTTGATTTGTATATTCATATAGACTTTCTTTGTAATTCTTTTGAATATAATAAATAGAAAATATGGCTAATAATATGATAATGATTAATAACATAGTAATATAGATAAATAAATTTCTTTTTTGTTTTGTATTCATATTTCTCCTTTTTTTAGGTCTGTCCCTTTTGTTCATTTTTTGAACATTGGGGACAGGTCAAATCGTTCAAAAATTGAACGATTTGACACGTCCCTAACGTTCAATTTTATATCCTAATCCCCTGACTGTTTTGATGATTTCTGGTTTGTTCGGGTCTTTTTCTATTTTTTCTCTAATTCTTTTGATATATACGGTTAAGGTATTGTCATTAACAAAGTTTTCTTCATTATCCCAGATATAGGATAATATTTGTTCTCTTGTTATGATTTTTCCTCTATTTTCAAATAACATAACTAAAATCTTGTATTCTAATGCTGTTAGTTCTACTTCTTGTTTATCTTTTAATACTTTTCCGTGTTGTATAATTAATTTCTACATGTTTGATTTTTATGGTTTCTTCTTTTTCTTTTTTTACATTATGTCTTAATACATTTTTTATCCTAGATAATAGTTCTCCTGCGTGAAATGGTTTGGTGATATAATCATCTGCTCCTAAGTCAAATCCTTTTACAATATCTTTTTCTTCATCTAATGCTGTCAAAAATATGGTTGGAATCTCTTGTACAACTTTCATTTTTTTATATAAGTCATATCCTGTACCATCTGGTAAATTGATATCTAACAACATTAAGTCATAATTATTGTTTTTTATGTTTTCAATCCCTTCTTTTACGCTTTTTGCTGTATGAATAGCAAATCCTTCTGATTGCAAATAATAAGAAACCGTACTAGATATATTTTTATCATCTTCTACTAATAATATATTAATCATAGTCTTATCCTCTTTTTCTATTCTTTTAATAAGTACTCTGCATGTTTTTTTATCATTTTTAAGATAAAGATAACAGATGTATCAAGCAATTCTAGCATTTCTTTTTCACTATATATTTTGTATTCTGTACTCTCTCCTTCTTCTAACACTTGAGCCTTTCCTGTATATCTATCACTTATATATTCTATCGTTTTTTCTATTTCTGATTTTTCTAATGCAATCCAATTAATATCTTTTAAGTATTCTTCTATATCTTCTTGATATTCTGGCTTATCCACTAAATGATGATCATAAATATATTTCGAAAATATTTTAAAATCCTGTGTTTTTATTTGTCTTGCCTTCTCCTTACTACATAAAATTCTTTCTCTATCATTTAAAATTAATCCTATTCGATTTTTTTCTTCATCATAAATCCCACGCTCACCATATGTTTTATCATTCCAAAAATAATCTGTTAATAGATGTGTATAATATCCTAACATTAATGGATTAGAAAATTTATATTTATATTTTTCTGCAAAATTTCTTAAATCATATCTTTTTTCAATATGTTCTACCACTAAAATATCTGTTTCAAAATGTGTTCTTGCATGTGATACATGATGTTTTATTCCTTTTACAACATATTCATTTGGTATATCTGGTAAT
Source organism: uncultured Eubacteriales bacterium (assembly GCA_949288175.1). Classification (GTDB taxonomy): domain Bacteria; phylum Bacillota; class Clostridia; order TANB77; family CAG-508; genus CAG-269. The sequence continues at coordinate 25,354 of CASEIV010000003.1, forward strand.
ATATTTCCAAATGTAAATATGTTTTTATCTATATTTATCTTTTCGCTTACTTTTTTTGCTGTTGCTAAATGAATAGCCCATGTTGGCATGTTAATTCCCCCTTTATTTCTTTTATATTATCTTTATTACAAAATATTGTCAAGAAAAAGAGAAGAAGAAAAAATAAGTTCTTTTTTATTTTTTCTATCATATATTTAAATAAACTATTTTTAAGTATATTCTAGCAGTTATCTGCTACTTTGGAGGTTTTTTATGATTTACAAATATATGAATAAAACAAATATTAAACGTTTTTTTAGTGTCCTTCTTATACTTTGCATTTTCATTTCTTACTCTTCTTTTGTGTATGCTTCAGATGACTCTTTATATGTTTGGTCTAGCAGTAGTAATACTTTAAATATTGTTAACAATACAAGCAACTCTACCAATACTACAAATGTTGCAAATTCAACTACAAATACTAATAGTTCTAATACTATCTCCGCAAATACTACTAATACTTCTAATAATGCAAATATAAATACAACCAGTAATACTTCTACAGATGTTTCTAATATAGAAGAGGATCCTTCTTTACTCACAAATGCGACAAGTGAAGTAACAGATGATAATTCTTTAAATCTAGAGTCTGCATCTGCTATTTTAATTGAACAATCTTCTGGTAAAATTTTGTATGCTCATAATATTCATGAGCAATTAAGACCTGCTTCTGTTACCAAAGTTATGAGTATCCTTTTAATTATGGAAGCATTAGATTCCGAAAAAATATCTTTAACAGATTCTGTTCCTTGCAGTGAAAATGCAGCTTCTATGGGTGGTTCTCAAATATGGTTAGATACCACAGAAACATTAACGGTTGATGAGATGTTAAAAGCAATTTGTGTGAATTCTGCTAATGATTGTGTCGTTGCAATAGCTGAATATATTGCTGGTTCAGAAGAAGCATTTGTACAAATGATGAATGATAAAGCCTTTGAATTAGGTATGAGTGATACCACTTTTAAAAATTGTCATGGTTTAGATGAAGATGGTCATGTCACTTCTAGTTATGATATTGCCATTATGTCTAGAGAATTACTTACCAAATATCCTGAAATTACAAATTATACAACGATTTGGATGGATACTTTGCGAGATGGCGAGACACAACTTTCTAATACTAATCGATTAATAAAAAACTATTCTGGTGCTACTGGTTTAAAAACTGGTTCTACTTCTCTTGCTCTATATAATTTATCTGCTAGCGCTACACGTGATGACTTGTCTTTGATTGCTGTTATTATGAAAGCTCCTTCTACAAAGGTTAGATTTTCAGAAGCTGAAAAATTATTAGATTATGGTTTTAATAATTTTTCTTATCAAAGTTTTGGGAAAGCTGGAGATTTAATCCAGACCGTTAGTATTGATAAGGGTGTGCAAGCAACCATTCCTGTTGTATTGGAAAATGATGCTGGTATTTTGTTAGCAAAAGGTAGTGAAAAAAATATAGAACAAACTGTGACTATTGATGAAAATATTTCTGCCCCTATATCTAGTGGGCAAAAAGTAGGTGAAATTTCTTTTTCTCTAGATGGCGAAGTTCTCGCAACTGTTAATTTAGTTTCTCAAGTTGCTGTTGATAAGATGGATATTGCAACTATGAGTACAAAGGTATTTTCTACTTGGTTTAATTTATTACGATGAATTTTAGAGAACCCCCTTCTACATTCTACAGAATATAGAAGAGGGTTCCTGTTTTCCCATGTACATCATCTCACCTTTCTAACATTTTCAATGTGAACACCATTTTTTTGTGTAAATCTCACTCGATAATGACGACTTGGCTTGTCTTTCATTGGTACAACCTGAATTAAAAGTTTTTCTCCTTCCAGATGTACTCGAACGGCTGGTCCATCAAGAAACAACGGCTTCTCGTCAAAGTAATCTTCAACGATTACTATTTCACCATCTTTTCCCCGACACCATGTATCGCTTTCCTCGATTTCCCTTGTTTTGAACCAACTATTACTCATAAAAATTCCTCCTTCTCTCTTTTTGCTTAGCTCTATTGTAAAATCGCCAAAAAAGGCGATGGAGTTTTACCTTTAGGTAACTTTCCTAACTTCGCTTTATTTTATCATATTTACATAACATTGTAAAGTTTTTAAAACCTTTACTACATATATTTATAAGTAATATTTTAATTAAACCTAGATTGTATTTTTCATGCATATATTAATTGTAATGGGGGAAAATTATGAAATTAGTTATGATAAAAAAGAAATCCGTCTTTAGATTCTTTATATTTTTATTTTGTATATCTATACTAAACTTTTTTGTTTTTTATCTTTTTTCTATAAAGTCAAATACACTATCTACCAGTGCTATCGACGAAAATACTTTTCAAAATAAAGTCTCTAGTCTTATTAATCAAAAAGAAAAAATTGCCTATTTGACATTTGATGATGGTCCTACATTAAAATCCACAGCTAAAATTCTTGATATATTGTCTGAAGAAAATGTAAAAGCAACATTTTTTGTTGTTGGAAAACATGTTAAAGAACATCCTGAGCTTGTAAAACGTGCATATGACGAGGGGCACTATATTGCAAATCACAGTTATAGTCATAATAATGATAGACTATATACAAATTCTGATAGTTTTATTAATGAAATTCTATCTACCGATGTAGAAATTGGTAAAGCCATTGGTGTAGAAAATTATGCTTCTCATGTTTTTCGATTTCCAAATGGATATATGGCACCAAGCTATAAAGCTAAGAAACAAGAATATGCAAAACTATTTTCTGATATAGATTATATTTATATAGATTGGAATGCTTTAAATAAAGATTCTGAGAAAAAATATAGTAATGTAGAATTATTAAAGAATTTAAAAGATTCTTCAAGAAATAAAGGTACTTTAGTCATTTTAATGCATGATACATCTGATATAAATGAAACACATCTTGTTTTAAAAGATTCTATTCATTATTTGAAAGAACAAGGCTATACATTTCAAAATTTTTATAATCTGAAATAATTTTGTAATTTTAAAATGAATAAAAGTGAGTTTTATTACTCACTTAATTATTCATGGGATTTACTTGGTTTAGAAAAATATAAAATAAATCGCACCAAGCTCCAAAATTAGTCCTAAAATAGGTTTTCTGTCATCTGTTGCATCTACAGGTTGCACTATTCTGTATGCAACAACTGATACTGCTATCATGGCAACAATCTTTAGAATACACTCTAAAATCCCCATATTTTCCCTTTCCGCAAAATTTGCTAAACTCAAGGTTATCAGGTTACATTACTGCACATTATAGCACAAAGTAAAAATTTACACAAGTATCTGGAGCTTCTATATCTACAATCAAACAGACACCTCTTATAAAAGAAAATGTCTGTCAAATTTTTTATAAAATTACTTCAAAGATTCCATCACCTTTGCTAACATATCTTTGTATTTTTCCAATTTTGCTTTTTCTTCATCAATTTTACTTTGTGGCGCTTTATTCATAAAACCTGGATTAGACAACATCTTTTCACATCTTGCTACTTCACCTTCTAGTCTTTTCTTCTCTTCTTGTAATCTCTTTCTTTCTTGTTCCATATCAACTAATCCTTCAAATGGCATATATAATTCCATTCCATCTTGCACAATGCTAATCGCATTATCTTTAATTCCTGTTTTATCTTTTTGAATGGTTATATTACTTCCAAATCCTAATTTTAACAAGAATTCTTTTGCTTCCTCTATTTCTTTTTCATATTTTTCAGTTACAAAAACCAATTCTGCTTTTTTAGATGGATGTACATTCATATTTGCTCTTGTATTTCTAATTTCTGTGATAATAGATTTTAATCTTTCAACAAACTCTTCTTCATCTTTAAATGCATTCTCATTTTTTGCATAAGGCCATTTTGATACCATTAATTCTTTGTCATTATATTGTACTAAATTTCTATAAATTTCTGTTGTTACAAATGGCATAAATGGATGTAATAACTTCATTGAAATACCAAATACATAATCTAATACATAGCAAACTTTTACTTTTTCCTTGTAATCCTCACTATATAGTCTTGGTTTTACCATTTCAATATACCAATCACAGAATTCGTTCCAAATAAAGTTATATACTTTATCCAAAGCAACACCTAAATCATAATTTTCCATGTTATTGGTTACTTCTGTTATTAATGTTTCTAGTTTATTGATAATCCATTTATCTTCTAAATGCAATAATTCTTTTTTGTATTTACCTGTTTCTTTGTCAAATACTTCTGTATGGAATGCAATAATATCTTCATCTTTTACATCACTATTTCTAATAAATTTTGTTGCATTCCATATTTTATTTGCAAAGTTTGATGCTTGCTCTAATTTTTCTGGCATATATCGAATATCATTTCCCATTGTCGTTCCTGAAATGACTGCAAAACGTAAACTATCTGCTCCATATTCATCAATAATTTCAATTGGGTCTATACCATTTCCTAATGTTTTAGACATTTTTCTTCCTTGACTATCACGAACCATTCCATGGATTAAAATATCTTTAAATGGTGCTTGACCAGTAAATTCTAATCCTTGTGACATCATTCTAGATACCCAGAAAGTAATAATATCAAATCCTGTAACCAATACATTTGTTGGATAGAATGTTTTATAATCTTCTGTCTCCATGTTTGGCCAACCTAAAGTTGAGAATGGCCATAATGCAGAACTAAACCATGTATCTAATGTATCTTCATCTTGATGTAATTTTGTACTTCCGCATTTTTCACATTTTTCTGGCATTGTTTTTGCAACATTGATATGTCCACATTTTTCACAATAATATGCTGGTATTTGATGTCCCCACCATAATTGTCTTGAAATACACCAATCTTGTATATTATCTAGCCAATTAAAATATTGTTTTTCATATTTTTTAGGAATAAATCTAGCTTCATTATTTCTAACAGAATCTGCTGCTCTTTTTGCCAATTCTTTCATAGAAACAAACCATTGCTCAGATATTTTAGGTTCTATAGTTGTTTTACATCTTTCACATTTTGCAACATTATGGGTATAGTCTTCTGTTTTTACTAGTGCACCAATTTCTTCTAGTTTTTTTACAATTGCTTTTCTTGCCTCTAATAAATCCATTCCTTTGTATTCTGGAACCAAATCACCCATTTTATAATTTTCGTCAAATACTTCCACAATCTCTAGGTTATGTCTTAAACCTGCTTGATAGTCATTCATATCATGTGCTGGTGTAATTTTAACACATCCTGTTCCAAATTCTTTATCCACAAAATCATCTGCAATAATTGGAATTTCTTTATTCATAATTGGTAACATGCATGTTTTTTCAACTAAATCTTTATATCTTTTATCTTCTGGATGGACTGCAACTGCTGTATCCCCTAACATAGTTTCAGGTCTTGTGGTTGCAACAATAATATATCTATCTTTTTCACCTGTTATTTGATAACGAATATGCCATAAATGAGAAGCTTCTTCTTTGTATTCTACTTCTGCATCTGATATAGATGTCTTACAACTTGGACAATAGTTTATCATTCTTTTTCCTTTATAGATTAACCCTTTGTTATATAAATCAACGAATTGCTCTAAAACAGCATCTGACAATCCTTCATCCATTGTAAAACGTTTTCTATCCCAATCACAAGAGCAACCTAATTTCTTTTGTTGCATTTCAATGGTCCCACCATAGATTCTTGTCCATTCCCATGCTTCTTCTAGGAATTTTTCTCTTCCTAATTCTTGTTTGGTTTTTCCTTCATTTCTTAATTTTTCAACTACTTTCATTTCTGTTGAAATAGCTGCATGGTCTGTTCCTGGAAGCCATAAGGTATTATATCCTTGCATTCTTTTAAAACGGATTAAAATATCTTGTATTGTATCATCTAAAGCGTGCCCCATGTGTAATTTTCCAGTTACATTTGGAGGTGGCATCATAATACAATAACTTTCTTTGGTTTTATCCATACTTGGTTTAAAATACCCTTTTTCCTCCCATTCTTGATATAGTTTTTCTTCAAAGTCTTTTGGATTATACTTATCTTGCATATTTATCTTCCTCCCTTTCTTTTATTTTATTTAATAATATTTGTTTATTTTCATCTAAAAGTATCAAAAATACCCTTATGCATAAAGCATAAGGGCGAATGATATTCACGGTACCACCTTATTTATATAATAATTTGCTTGTATATTTGTGTTTTCTCCGAAAATCTATTGTTTTATAATGCAAATATTTATATATCTCTTTAGCCTATAACGTTGCTTAAACGGACATTCTTACTATTATTTCAGAATATCAACAAAAAAGCTACCTTCCATTTATCATGATTTAAGAAGCTCCCAGCCAACGACTTCTATTCTCTAAAAATCTGTGTAAATGTACTCCTCTTTTTTATCGTCTTTTTCTTTTATGTTAATATTATGACACATTTTTATAATTTTTACAAGTGTTTCTTTTAAATTTATAAAATTTATAAAATAAAGGTTATAGTTCAGACTTTTCCATTAAGAGGAACGATATGGTAGATTTTTAAACGTTCGAATGCAACCAAAGTCGTTTTAGAAATTCTTATATCTAAGTCGTAAAAGGTCCTGTTTCCGGGTATCGTTACGATTTAGATATTAGAATTTCTTAAACGGGAATCGGCGGGTAGCCGAGAACTTTAAAAATCTACCATATCGTTCCTCTTAATGGGAAAGTCTGAACTGTAACAAATAATAGGGCTGAAAAATCGTTTATTGTGCTGCTCTTCTATATAATTCTATGAAATCTTCCTTAGTAACTTCTCTTGGATTTCCTGGTTTACATGGGTCATTCATTGCTTTTTCAGCAAGCATTTCAAAATCTTCTTCTTTTGCTCCATAATCTGTAATTTTTGTATCAATTCCTACTGTTTTGCTTAATTCTGAAATCATCCATACAAATGTATTAATCACATCTTGGTCATTTAAGTGTTCTGCATCTAGTCTTCCAATATTCATTAAGATTTCTCTAAATCTTTGAGCTGTTGCAGGGTCTTCTCCATTAAATCTCATAACTGTTGGCAATAACATCGCATTAGCAATTCCATGTGGTGTATCATATACAGCACCTAATTGGTGTGCCATTGAATGAACAATTCCAAGTCCTACATTTGAGAATCCCATTCCAGCAATATATTGTGCCATTCCCATCATTTCAATTGCTTCTTCATTTTTCTCATTAACAGCTGATGGTAAATATTTAAATATCATTTGAATAGCCTTCATATGAAACATATCTGACATTTCATTATGTGCTTTTGTAATATATCCTTCTACTGCATGTGTTAATGCATCCATTCCTGTTGCTGCTGCTAAACTTTTTGGCATTGATCCCATTAATTCTGAATCAATAATTGCTAAAATTGGAATATCATTAGGGTCTACACATACCATTTTTACTTCTGCATCTTCATCTGTAATAACATAATTTATAGTTACTTCTGCCGCTGTTCCTGCTGTTGTTGGTAAAGCAATGATAGGCATTCCTTTATTGGCTGTATCAGATGCTCCATTTAAAGATTTGATATCTGCTCTATCTGGGTTTGTCATAACAATGGAAATTCCTTTTGCTGTATCAATACTTGAACCTCCACCTACTGCTACAATTAAATCTGCTCCTGAATTTTTACATGCTTCAACTCCATCTGTTACATTTTTAATTGTTGGATTTGGTTTAATCTCATCATATAAGTCATAAGGAACATTTGCTTTATTTATTACTTCCTCAACTTTAGCTGTTACTCCAGCTTCTACTAAAGATTTATCACTTACTAAAAATACTTTTTTAAATCCTCTTTTTTGAATTTCTCCTGCAAGTTCTTCTCTTGCTCCTTTTCCAAAATATGATGTTTCATTTAAAACAAATTTTACTGACATTTTCTAATTCCTCCTTAATATATTTTTTATTTAAAAATTTATATTTTGCCATATAGATAAATTATCTTGATGTTGCAATTGTTAAAACAATAGCAGGCTTTTTTACATTTGCTCTGCTTATAACAATTGCTTTTTCTATATAACAAAGTTACCCCTCTTGAAAATCTGATGGTATTTCAAATACTCCATCATCAACATTATAAGATACATTTACACTGATGAGTTCAGATTTATCTCCCATGATTGTTCGAATATACTTCAAGTCATCACCATCAAAATAAAATTTAGTATTGGTATCTTCTTCTGAAACGCCTTCATCTGTATTCATTAAAAAGTCTGATACTCCTTTATATTCTTCATAACGATAGTTTTTACCATTTATTTCTTCTTGCCCTTTTTCAGGTTCTTGACTTTGAATAATTTCATTTAATTGATTTGATATTTCTCCAAGTCCGGTTACATTATTTTGATAGGTATAATATCTCTTTGTGTTATACATTAATAAATAGGTGTTTCCATCTTTAATAATATTTGTCGTGTGCTTTCCATCGCTATAAGTATCAATATTAGCGACATCACCTTTTCTTGATACTGTATATTTATTATTATCATCTAACTGAAATGTTATACCATATGTGTTATTTCGCGTCATTTTTCCGTACATATTTGCTAATCTATTTTCACTTGTATTTTCTTCTACACTTCTTGTTGCTGTATATACAATAAGCAATACAATAATAATTGCTACAATTGCACAAACTGAGATTATAAATATTTTTTGTTTCTTATCCAATTTTTCCGGCTTTTTCAAATTTTCCATATTTATATCAATCCTTTCCACAATATAACCAAATTATACCAATAATATTTTGTTATCTCAATAAAAAGGATTAAAATGTAATATAAATGTAATAAAAAGAATACAGACCTCAAATAAAAAACTATATAGAAGTTATTTTATTTGAGATCTGTTCCTTTTTATATTTTGTAATTCAGGGAAAAATGAGTCCGTCCCCAAAATCCCGATTTTAATCTCCCAAGCAAATTCCGATATCTCTAGCTGTTTTTACTAAATCATCATCCATTGTTACATATCTTACATTACTTTCAGCTGTACCGCCTTGAACTGCTCCAATTTCTTTATTTTCTCCTACGACTACTTCTAATGGTACACAGTCTAATTCTCCATTTTTGATAACAGTTAAAACACCAAATTTTCCTTCCATAGCAAGTTCTACTGCTTTTGCACCATATTTCGTAGATAATACTCTATCATATGCTGTTGGTGTTCCTCCTCTTTGCATATATCCTAAAATTGTACATCTTGATTCTAATCCTGTCAATTCTTGAAGTTCTTTGGCAACTCTATTTCCTTCACCACCAAATTTAACACTGATTCCTGCTTTATTATCAATACCTTCTGCTGAATGTGTTGTTTGTCCAGCATCTTTTGGATGTGCCCCTTCTGAAACAACTACAACACTAAATCTTTTTCCATTTTCTTTTCTTTTATTAATTGCTTCTGCTGCTTTATGAATATCATATGGTATTTCTGGTATTAAAGCAACATCTGCTCCTCCTGAAATAGCTGATTCTAAGGCAATCCAACCTGCAAATCTTCCCATAACTTCTAATACCATGATTCTATCATGTGTCTCTGCTGTTGTGTGTAATCTATCTAACGCTTCAGTTGCTACATGAACAGCAGTATTATATCCAAATGTAACATCTGTACATGCAACATCATTATCAATTGTTTTTGGCACTCCAATTGTATTAATTCCTTTTAAAAATAAGTCTCTTGCTGATTTTTGTGTACTATCTCCACCTAATGTAAACACACAATCAAATCCCGCTTCTTTTACATTTTTTACACATTGATCTGATAAATCTTCATATGTCACTGTTCCATCTTCATGTTCTACTTTATAATGGAAAACAATTGCATTTGTCGAAGAACCAATAATTGATCCACCTTTTGGCAATATTCCTGAAGCAATTTCATTTCCATCTAATCTAATATAATTGTTTTTTACAAGTCCTCTGTATCCATCGATATAACCGTAACATTCTATTCCATTTGTTTCACATGTTTTTTTGATTGCTCTAATTACTGCATTAAATCCTGATACATCTCCACCATTTGCTAGTATTGCTACTTTCTTTAACATAAAAATCCTCCCTTTCTCTTGTTTATGTCCATATATTATTATATCAATATTATGGAAAATTACAAGTTTTTGGAAAGATTTTTTTTATTTATTAACATTTAAATTTACTTTTTACAAAATTTTAAATAACATTCTTTTATATTTAAACAATCGCAAACGTCAATTCTCCTTTTACTGCTACTTTTCCATCAACTGTTGCTAATGCTTCTCCTATTCCAATAGGACCTTTTCTTTTAATAATTTTTACTTCTAATTTTAATCTATCACCAGGAACCACTTGTCTTTTAAATCTTAATTTATCAATTCCTCCAAAAAGTGCATTCCTTCCTTTATTTTCTTCCATAGAAAGAATAGCCACTGCACCAGTTTGTGCCAAAGATTCTACAATTAAAACACCTGGCATAATTGGGTTTCCAGGAAAATGTCCCTTGAAATAATATTCATCTTCACTCACATTTTTATATGCTACTGCACTTTCTCCTGGTATATATTCTTCTACTTCATCAATCATTAAAAATGGGTCTCTTTGAGGAATAATTTCTTTAATTTGTTCTTTATTTAACATTTATCTTAACCTCCATTCTATTATTTTAATAAAAACTAAAATTGTTGTTATCATATATGAAATAAATTTTGAATGTGATTGGAGATATGTTAGAATTTGTTAATCATATATTGAGGAATGTTCACGGTACTCACGGAAGTGAGGGTCTGAGTGAAAGAGGCTCAATATATGATGTTACAAATTCTTAAATATCGTATTGAACCGAAAAATTTATTTCATATATGATAACAACAATTTTAGTGAATCATTATTATTTAATTTTAAATAAAGGTGTACCATATTCTACAACATCTTCATTTTTTACACAAATCTCTACAACTTCACCATCAAATTCTGATTCGATTTCATTCATTAATTTCATAGCTTCTACAATACATACCACTTGTCCTTTTGAAATTTTATCTCCTACTTTTACATATGGATCTTTATCTGGTGATGAACTTGCGTAAAAAGTACCTACCATTGGTGATTTGATAACTTTGTAATTTTCTTCTTCTTTCTTTTCTGTTACTGTAACCATTCCTTTTTCTTCTTGTGGTCTTATAGCAGGAACAGACATTGGTGCACTTGCTTCTATCACATGTGGTTCTACAATCACTTCTCTTTTCTCACTTTTTTTCATACTAATTTTCACACCATCTGGAAATTCAATTTCTAATTCTTCCAATTTAGAATTTCCCATATCGTCCATCAATTTTTTAATTTCTTTATACTCCATCTTACTACCTCCATTTTTGTTTTTATTTTATACTATTTTTTAAATCTATCCTTCATATTTCTTTAATAAAATGCTACTATTGTGTCCACCAAATCCTAATGAATTAGAAATGGCATATTTTACTTCCACATTTCTTCCTTCATTTGGAACAACATCTAAATCACATTCTTCATCTGGAACTTTGTAATTAATTGTTGCTGGAACAAAGCCTTCTTCAATTGCTTTTGCACATACAATTGCTTCTACACCACCTGCTGCTCCTAATAAATGTCCTGTATGACCTTTTGTTGAACTTACCATTACTTTTTTAGCAGATTCTTCTCCTAAAGCTGTTTTAATGGCTTGAGTCTCATATGCATCATTTAAATGTGTTGATGTACCATGTGCATTGATATATGTAATTTCTTCTGGATCTACTTTTGCTTCTTCCATAGCAATTTTCATAGCTCTTGCACCGCCTTCTCCTCCTGGAGCAGGTGATGTGATATGATATGCATCAGATGTTGCACCATATCCAACCATTTCTGCATAAATTTTAGCTCCTCTTTTTTTCGCATGTTCTAGTTCTTCTAAAACAATAACTCCAGCACCTTCTCCCATAACAAATCCACTTCTTTCTTTGTCAAATGGAATACTAGCTCTTGTTTTATCTTCAGATTTTGTCAAAGCTTTTATATTTGCAAATCCTGCTATTCCAAGTGGTGTGATTCCTGCTTCTGTTCCTCCTGCTAATACAACATCTTGATATCCATGTTTTATCATTCTGAAACTTTCTCCAATACTATGTGTACCTGTAGCACATGCTGTAACCATAGCTATAGATTCTCCTTTTGCTCCAATATCAATTGCTACATTTCCTGTTGCCATATTCAAAATTCCCATAGGAATATACATTGGTGAAACTCTATCTGGACCTTTTGTCATACATTTTTCATGTTCTGTTTCAATTGTTTCTATTCCTCCAATTCCTGATCCAATAATAATTCCTACTCTTTCCATATTTTCATTTTCTTTGTCTAAGCCACTATCTTTCCATGCTTCTCTTGCGGCTATCATTGCATATTGAGAAAATTTGTCTAATCTTTTTGCTTCTCTTTTATCAAAATAATCTTCTGGATTATATCCTTTTAATTCAGCTGCTAATTTTACCTTAAAATTTGAAATATCAAAACTTTTTATTTCTTCAATTCCACACTTACCTTCCTTAATACTATTCCAAAATTCTTCTGTATTATTTCCTATTGGAGTCAAAGCTCCTAATCCTGTAATAACAACTCTTCTTTCCATCTTTCTCTTCCTTTCATTTTCTAATACTACATTCTTATTTCAAATACAATATATTTTTTATAAAGTACATTGAATGTGATTGGAGATATTTTAGAATTTGTTAACAATTTATTGAGGGATGTTCACGGCACTCACATCGTGAGGGTCTGAGTGAAAGAGGCTCAATAAATTGTGCTACAAATTTTTAGATATCGTATTGAACCGAAATATACTTTATAAAAAATATATTGTACTTGAAATGTAACCTTTTACATGACCATTCCGCCATCTACATTAATTACTTGACCAGTGATATAAGCACTTTCATCTGATCCTAAGAAATAAATTAAATTTGCTACTTCATTTGCTGTTCCCATTCTCTTTAATGGAATTTGATTATGTATATTTTCCTTTACTTCATCTGATAAAACTGCAGTCATATCTGTTTCTATAAAACCAGGTGCTACTGCATTTGCTCTAATATTTCTTGAAGCCAATTCTTTTGCTACACTTTTTGTAAATCCGATAATTCCTGCTTTTGATGCTGCATAATTACATTGTCCTGCATTTCCTGCAACACCTACAACAGATGATAAATTGATAATACTTCCTTTTCTTTTTTTCATCATATATTTTGTAACTGCTTTTGTGACAATATATGTTCCTTTTAAATTTACTTCTATTACTTTGTCAAATTCTTCTTCACTCATTCTCATTAATAAATTATCTTTTGTGATACCTGCATTATTAACTAATACATCTATACTTCCAAATTCTTCAATTGCTTTTTTTACCAATTCTTCAATTGCTTCTTTGTCTGTTACATCTGCTTGCATGATAAGTGTTTTTACACCTTTACTTTCAAATTCAGCTTTTAATTCTTCTACATTTGTTTTGCTTGAAACATAGTTTATGACAACATTATATCCATTGTCTGCAAATTTTAAGGCTACTTCTTTTCCAATTCCTCTTGAAGCTCCTGTTACAAATACTGTCTTATTTTCTTCCATCTTTCTTTTCTTCCTTTCTTTATTTAATGTCAGGGGACACACCTTACCTTTAGGTCACATCTACTTGAGTTAAGGAATGTCCCCTCCCCTTGTGACTTACTTATGACCTTTGCTTGAGTTCTTCCTCTTTTTTTACTTTATTCTTGCATTAAGTATTTTTCTAGGCTTTCCATATTATTTATGTTAAATGTTTTTGCTTCTTTATTATCTTTCTTTACAAATCCTGTCAAAGTTCTTCCTGGTCCAATTTCTATATATTCTTCTACATCTTCTTGTTCCATTAACTTGATTGCCTTATCAAATCTTACTGGACTAATGATATGATTTGCTAGAATTTCTTTTATGTTATCATTTTCTGTATAATATGTACCATCGATATTTTTTATAACTTTAGTCTTTGTATCAAGGTGAAAATCAATATTCATCAATTCTTTTTCATATGCTTCTTTTGCTTTTTCCAATTTTATTGTATGGAATGGTCCACTGGTATTTAACTTTAATGCTCTTTTGGCACCTTGTGCTTTTAATGTTTCCATTGCTTCATCAATAGCATCTTCTTGTCCTGATATAACAGTTTGTACACTGCAATTATAATTAGCAACGACAATAAATTTATTTTCTTTAGAAATTTCTTTGCAAACTTCTTCTATTTTTCCTGAATCTAGTCCAATAATTGCTGCCATAGAAAATTTTTCATCAGGTAAAAGATTTCCCATGTAATAGCCTCTTTTTTGAATTAATTTGATTCCATCTTCAAAGCTGATGATTCCAGCATAAATTAAAGCTCCATATTCTCCTAAACTTAATCCTGTTGCAATATCTGCTTCTATTCCTTTTGCTTTTAAAACTTCTAATATTGCTAAACTAGTTGTTAAAATAGCAATTTGTGTGTTTTCTGTTTTGTTTAATTCTTCCTCTGGACCTTCGAAACAAAGTTTTTTTACATCAATTCCAGATATTCTTGAAGCCTCATCATAAATTTTTTTCGCTTCATCATATTTTTCATAAATATCTTTTCCCATTCCTACGACCTGTGCGCCTTGTCCTGGAAATAAAAATGCTCTTTTCATTCTTTCTTCATCCTTTCTTTTTATAAAATTTATTATCATTTGTTTTTAATTACTTATATATTTATATGGAATAAATTTTGAATGTGATTGGAGATATTTTAGAATTTGTTAATAATTTATCGAGGAATGTTCACGATACTCACGAAGTGAGGGTCTGAGTGAAAGAGGCTCGGGTAAATTATGTTACAAATTCTTAAATATCGTATTGAACCGAAAAATTTATAAAATATAAATATATAAGTAATTATAGTCTTTTATATTTCCATCAAAATACTACCTGTATTTAATCCTCCACCATATCCTAACAAAATAATTTTATCACCTTTCTTTAGAAAATTACTTTTTTGCATATCATATAAAGCAATTGGTATGCTGGCACAAAAAGTATTTCCTCTTTCTTGTATATTTGTATACATCTTATCCATTCCTATATGTAATCTTGATGCAATTGCTTTCATAATTTTTAAATTTGACTGATGGGCTACGATATATTTTACACTATTTAATGATATATTAGCTTTTTCCAGTAATTCATTAATGTTTTCAACTGTTTTCGTAACTGCATATTTATATACTTCTTTTCCATTCATATATACATTTTTACCATATTGATATGTTAATATATTATTTTTGTCTTCTTCTGCTTTAACATTTGATATATACATTTTTTGATAATCATATGTTTCTTCTTTTTCTATTAGTGTTGCTCCAGCACCGTCAGATAAAACAACTGCTGTACCTATATCTTGTTTGTCAATGATTTCAGATAGTTTATCAACCCCAATAATTAATGCTTTTTTTATATCTCGTGAATCCATATATACCTTTGCAATATCAAATGCATTAATATATCCTCCACATCCAGCTAATATATCGAAACAAATACAGGGAGGAATTTCTAATTTTTTCTGTATATAATTAGATATTCCTGGCATTAACATATCTGTACTTGTTGTCGTTGTTATAATAAGGCCTATATCTTGTTTTTCATCTGCTAAGGTAATAACATTTTTTGCAGCTCCTAATGCCATTTCTTGTATTGTTTCTTTTATTGCATAATATCTATTTTTTATTCCTGTCCTTTTTTCGATGTATCCACTTTCTAAGTTCAGTATTTCTTCTAACTCATCATTTTTTATCTGTCTTTGAGGAAAATATATTCCGTTAGCGATTATATGTATATTACTCACTTAATACCTCTTTCTTGTTTTTTATATAAATTATGCCTTATATATTTATATACTATTTTCTTATTTTTTTCTATTAGTATGACTGGTCAAAATTACGCAAATAGAGAATATTCACTTGAATTTAAGCAAATATTCTCTACTTTTTACATTTTTCCTAATCATTTAATTTTTCTTAATCATTTATTATTGTTCATTTCCTTATTGTCATTCAGCATTTTGAGCTTCACCATTATTTTGGTTTCCTTCATTTATTTGTTGGTCTCCGTTATTTTGGTCTCCTTCATTCCTTTGTTGTTCTTCATTATTTTGCTCACGGTTTTCTTCAACTGTCTGGTTATTTACTCCATTATTAGTTTCTTTATTACTTGTTGTATTTGATTGTTCTGTATTTGATGTCGTATTTGTATGATTTGTTACTGGTTGTACTCCCAATCTATCTAGATATTCTTCTACATCATACTCTTTATCATTAGCAATCATTTTATAATGTTTTTCTCCTCCACTAATTTCCATATATATGTCATCAACAAAAGCTCTGATTGGTTGTTCTCCTGATGTATTTAATAACGTATATCGTTCATCAAGACATGCTACAATTACATTATAATTTGGTATTACTAGTAAATTTGTTGCTTCTCTATTATTATTTGCAATATATCCAAAACTGTCATATTCGAAATCAACAACTTGGTTTCCCTTGATATCAAATAGTCCCCACTTATTGTTTTTCATAACAGGTATTAAATTACCTACTAAAATATACCCTGTTTTCAAGTCATTTTCTTCAAATCTAGATATGTCTACTCCAATTCGATCATTTTCTGCATATATAATATTACCTCCATTTAGATCTATAACTCCATATCGATTATTTCTTCTTACTAGATATAATCCTGTATCATAATCCATCAACTCTATATTATCATAATTAATATTAACTTTTGTTTTTTTGTCTGTACCCATAATTCCATATTTATTATTACTAGATACAATAAAATCTCCTGTCGCCTCTTGATATTGTATATCATCATATTTACACTCTAAAATTTGAGTTCCATCTGATGCATTTATGACACCATAATACTTATCATCTGTTACAACAAGCATATTTTGTAAGATGGCTTTTTCATTTTCGAAATTCTCGCTTAATTTGGTATATCCATAATCTAAAATCGTATTAGAATAACTGCTAACTAAGTATGGTACTGTATAAATTGTAATTCTATTATTTTCTTGGTCATAAGAAAATGCAGTATTAAATACTTTTTGCATTCCATCAGTTGTTATATACAATTCTCCATTAATTGCCTTAACTGGTTTATCCATATAGATATATGTATAATTATTATCATTCTTTTCCAAATTCAACTTATATATTTTATTAGAATTTAATGTGAGATTTGTTACCTCTTCTTGACTTTCTACATAACATTTACTATTATCTTCAGATCGATTACTATACTCTCCACTATAACTATTATATCCTAAATAAGTAGATATTGCTCTTACTGGTACATATATTGTTCCATCTTCTTCAAATACTAATAAATTTTTGACTTCTGCATTTTCCGCATCATTCACATAGACACGTAAAACAGTTCCTTCTAGATACATCATATAGGAAAGTAATCCTACAATTGCTATAACAATTAATATGATAAAAACAATTATGATTTTAATAATATTTTTCGTTTTATTTTCTTTATTGTTTGAAAAATCTTCTTCTAATAAATTCATACACACCCTCCTACTTTTCAGATTCATAGCCATATTTTTTATAAAATTCATCTCTAAAAGTTGCTAAATTATCTCTCTCTATTTCTATTCTAACCTTTTCCATCAAATTCGTCAAGAACCTTAAATTATGAATTGACAATAATCTAACACCCAAAATCTCATTTGTCTTGATAAGATGCCTTATGTAAGCTCTAGAATAATTTTTACAAGTATAACAATCACATTCTTCATCTAATGGATTCCAATCTCTTTCATAGCTCGCATTTCTAACAACAACTTTTCCATGAGAAGTTAAGGCTGTTCCATTTCTAGCTATTCTTGTAGGTAATACACAATCACACATATCGATTCCACTAATCGCTGCTTCTATTAAATAATCTGGTGTTCCAACTCCCATTAAATATCTTGGTTTATTTTTTGGCATTAATGGTGTTGTAAATCGAAGCATTTTCAAAAATTCTTCTTTTGGTTCTCCTACACTAATACCACCAATTGCATATCCTGGCAAATCTAATTCAATTAATTCTTTTGCACTTTGTGCTCTCAAATCTTCATAAAATCCACCTTGAATAATTCCAAAAAGTGCTTGATTTTCTGTTGTATGTGCTTCTTTACATCTTTTAGCCCATCTAGTGGTTCTTTCCATAGATTGTTTTGTATATTCATAACTTGCTGGATATTCTACACATTCATCAAATGCCATAATAATATCTGCCCCTAAATCTTCTTCTGTCTTCATTACACTTTCTGGCGAAAAGAAATGTTTACTTCCATCCAAATGAGATCTAAATTCTACACCTTCTTCTGAAATCGTTCTTAAATCTCCTAAACTAAATACTTGAAATCCACCACTATCTGTTAAAATTGGCCTGTCCCATTTCATAAACTTATGAAGCCCACCTGCTTCTTTTACAATATCTTGTCCTGGCCTTAAGTATAAATGATAAGTATTTGATAATATGATTTGTGCACCTACCATTTCTTTTAATTCTTCAGGTGTCATTGATTTTACAGTTGCTTGTGTTCCTACTGGCATAAATACAGGTGTTTGTATATCGCCATGAGGTGTGTGAACAATCCCTCTTCTTGCTCCTGTTTGTTTACATTCATGTAATAGTTCATAGGTTACTGCTGGTTTCATGGCTCCTCCTTTTTTTCTTTATTTACTTTATTTTTTTTGTTTCAATTTTTTTAAGGGTTATTTTATTATTTCTGTTTATCTTCTTGATATAGCATTTGAAGATTACACTTTTCAAATCCTAATCCTTCATAAAATTTTATTGAATTACTATTTTTGTTGTATGTATCTAGTTGAATATTGGTTATTCCCGCCTCTTTTAAAGCTTCTATCGCTGTTTTCATTAATGCTTTTCCAATTCCTTGATTTCTATATTCTTCCAAAACAAATATATTATTGATGGAACCTAATTGCACAGTATACCATGCTTTTTTCTTAAATATTTCTGCTGTTATAAATCCAACAATTTTCTCATTTTCTTCTGCTACATAGATATATTGCTCATTTAAAAAATACTCCAAATCCTTTTTTCCTACTTCTGTATATCCCCATTCAGTTTCAACAATATCTAATCCTAAAGATTTATCATGTTTTGCAAGCAAATATCTTAAATCTTGTATATCTTTTATATCTTGTTTTTTAGCTTTTCTTATTTTCATATTATCACCCACTCAATTTTTATTATTGAATAAACATAGCATCTCCGAAACTAAATAATCGATATTTTTCTTTTACTGCTTCCTGATATGCTTTCAGAATATAATCTTTTCCCGCTAAGGCTGATACCAACATTAATAAAGTAGATTTTGGCAAATGGAAATTGGTAATTAATCCATCTAAACATTTAAATTGATAACCTGGATAGATAAAGATACTGGTGTCTGCTTCTGTTTCTTTTACAAATCCATTTTCATCTGCAATGGTCTCTAATACTCTACAAGAAGTTGTTCCAACAGCAATCACTCTTTTTCCTTGTTTCTTTGTTTCATTGATTTTATCAACATCTTCTTGTTTAATATAAAAATGTTCTGTATGCATTTCATGATTTTCTACATTTTCTTCTTTTACAGGTCTAAAAGTTCCAATACCAACATGTAATGTCACATTCGCAATTTTCACACCTTTTTCTTCTATTTTCTTTAATAATTCTGGTGTAAAATGCAAACCTGCTGTTGGTGCTGCTGCTGAACCATTATATTTTGCATAAACCGTTTGATATCTATCATTATCTTTTAATTCCTCATGAATATATGGTGGTAATGGCATTAATCCTATCTTATCTAATATTTCATTAAATATTCCTTTATATGAAAATTGAACTTTTCTTGTTCCTCCTGGCATAACCTCTAAAATTTCAGCTGTTAATAATCCTTCACCAAAAATAACTTTTGTACCCACATGAAGCTTATTACCTGGTCTTACAATCGTTTCCCAAATATCGCCCTCCATATTTTTTAATAATAAAAACTCTACTTTTGCTCCTGTTTCTTTTTTTCCATAAATTCTAGCAGGAATTACCTTTGTATTATTTCTTACTAAACAATCCCCTGGTTCTAAATAGTCAATAATATTTTTAAATGTTTTATGTTCAATAGTTTGTTTACTTCTATCTAAAACCATTAATCTAGATTCATCTCTTCTTTCTATTGGTGTTTGTGCAATTAATTCTTCTGGTAAATCATAATTAAATTCTGATACTTTCACTTTTTCATGCTCCTTTTATTATACTTTTCCTAGCATAAGTTTTATATTCCTAAATAAATTTTCAAATATACCTCTAATTTCTTCAATGATATTTTGTGGCTCTGTATAAACCTCTAACTCATAAGGATACGCAAAATTTGATCTTTTAGCAGGCTTTAATGTATAGATTTCATTTGGTAATCCAATATATCCATTTGATATATGTATTTCTTGATTCATATAATCTTTGTACCATTGTTTTTGTCCTACTAGATACTCATTTTCATACCCATAATTTTTATAATCATGTAATGCTGGTATATCATATCCATACTCTTTTGCAGTTCTTTCTAGTGAATGCAAAAATTCATGTAAAAATACTTCTTCTGGAAATTGATTTACTCTTGAATCATATTTATAAATATAACTTTTTGAACTATTTGGTAGTCGAATATTTGAAAATCCGATTCCATAATAATCCATGCCACCTAAACCAATCCAGTCTTTAATTTCAATATCATCTTCATATTCTTCATTTCCCAATCTGACGACAACAAAAATATGATCATAATTATTTTGTTCTATAACATCTTTAATTTGTTTTTCTATATCTTCTGGTGCAACATAATAACCAAATTCATCATCATATGATAAAGAAGTAATTGGTTCTTGTACTTCATATATATCGCAATCTGCTGTCATTTTTTCTTTTGATAAATGATTACAAGAGTTTTCAAATCGTTCTATCGTATTTTTGATATCTATTATATCTGTATTCGTTACTTGTATATCAATTTCTTTGTTATCAACCATAACATTTGTATTTTCAAATATAAAGCAAGCAAAATTCCAGTTACTATCTTCTTCAGTTTGTCCTTCTTCAATTTTAAAATCAGAAAACCAAGCTTCACCTTTGGCATATCCTTCTGTTCCTCCTAGTCGAAAAGCAATATTAACTGTATCTCTGTTTTTTGAATTAAATATAAATTCTACCTCTTGCCAATCGGTATCTCCGTTAATTGCCACAGATCTTTCTACTGTATTAGAAATAGAAATTTGTGCTCCTATGCTAGAAGCGCTCTTATCTGCTTCTACATTCTTGGTTTTAATCATACAAGTAACTTTATATGGTGTATTTTTTTCTACTTGTACTTCTTTTGAAAACATTGCATCATTAAATTCATTTGATGTTATTTTATAACTTCTAGTATCTGAATATTTTATTTTTTTATCTCTTTTAAATTCTGATATCCCTAAATTTGCTTCACTTCGTATAAAATCATTGAAATTATGGCTTTGATAAAATTGATATGCTCCATACACAGCAATCATTAAAATTATAAAAGTAAATATATTCATAATGAATGCTTTTGTACTTTTATTTTTTTTCATAATTTATTTTCCTTTTTTGTTATTCTACTTTTTTTCAAATAATGTAAATTGATAACTACAATTTTGATATGCTATTTTATATTCTTTGGCTTCTATTATTGTATTCATGTTTTCTGTTGGTACTTCTTTATATATATTACTTCCTGCTGTTCCTACAACCCATACTCTTCCATGATAATCATTTAATACTTCATCATAACTATATACGGTTTCCATTGCTGGTGCATATGCTTTATATGCTTCTTCTACATCCCAATTCCATTGATTATAGAAATATTGTTTATTATCTGGAAAATATGAGGCTAATACTCCTCCGTACACCTATTTCGTTATATATGATAATATCATCTTTTTGTATATTTTCTTCCATAAAACGCATAACTTCTTGGTTTGTTATATCATAATTATCTTTTATCGTATTATAGTTTCCAATAAAACTTAGAATTAATATTACAGCACATAACATTCCTGTTATCCATTTTTTCTCTTCTTTTGCCATGAAAAAAGCAAAAACAAAAATATATAGCCCTGTCAATGTTAGCAAATATCTTCCTACTAATATTGGACTTCCTATTAATGATATGATTAAAACTGCTACTATTACTGTTATATATATGATAATAGATATGATAGCTGGTAAAATTTCTTCTTTGTTTTTCTTTGCTTTATATATTCTGTATCCTATGTAAATATATAATAATATAGATACGATTAATGAAATAATTGCTGTGGCATTAATATTTGAATCTGTTTGTACTCTAAATTGAAAACTTGGTACTTCTATTAAAGTGTTTAAATTTAACTGAATCCAAAATCCTCCACCTACACGTGTCATTTGTTCTATTAAAAACAGTAACCATGGAATATATAATATTATTTGAATAATTGCTACTATTATAAAATTTTTTAATGGTTTTGATATCTCTTTTTTATCTTTTATATCTAAATTTTTTTGTTTTTTGGCTTTTACTACATTTTTCATTAAAAATATAAATAATATCAAATTTATAAGCCCTGCTGTTGCTAGCGCATAATAATGCGTATAACATGATAATATGCTAAATATAGCAAATATCATCAGGTTTTTGTTTTGATTTTTCATTGCATTTTTATCTTTTATGGATTTGTAAAATCTATATGCATATATAGCCATGATTGTTACTAACAAATATGCTAATGAGTACATTCTAATCTCTTGACTATATATACAGATGACTGGTAAGAAATATACTAAAAATGAAAATAGTATCCCTACCTTTTCTCCAAAATCTTTTCGTATATGTGTATATCCTAATACTCCTAAAATAGCAATCGCCAAAACAGAAAATAATCGGAAAGCAATGTTTTGATTTCCAAAAATCATCCATATAATATGTAACATCCAATAATATAGTGGTGGATGAACATCATGTCCTGTTATGTTCCATATTTCACTAAAACTATGTTTTTCAATAGATACAGAATAACTTTCATCAAACCAAATATTTTCATGAAAAGCTGATAAACTGATAAATATAATTCCTAATACAATAATTCCTATATGTATATATTTATATTTTTTATTAATCTTTTTTAGTTGTTTCATATTTTTTATTTCCTTTACTATTATTTACCAATCTGTTGGAATATAATCAAATTTTGGCAATCATGTAATTTTATACAACCAAAATGATAATCATTTTTCAACAATAATAAGTGGAACATTATTATTGTCATGATTAAACAATATTGAAAACGTCCACTTATATTTTTTATTTATTCTATTCATCTTAAACCAATTCTTTTTCTGTTTGTGCTTTGCTGTTAGAAACATCTGCTATTTTTATACTTCTTACATGTTCTATTTTTTCCCATGAAGTATTTCTGATAAATAAACATTTAAAGTTTATGCATATCCATGTTAATAAAAATAGTGGATAACAAAGTAATCCTTTTGCCATTGGTTTAATTTTTCTTCCATCTAACCACATTGCAAATATTCCTACAAGTATTGGCAAAATAAATGTTGGAACTAAATACATAATTAAATTCTTGATTAATTCTGCTGTTGTAATAGAAGCTGAATTATACATAATAAAGTTTGTTAACAATAATACAATTGTTATGATAAACATTGGTATACTTCCAACAATATATAGTAATCCATCAAGATTCATCATTTTTTTGTTCTCTTTTGTTGCAATTGCCAATTCTTTTGTATATTTTTGTATACATTGAATATGTCCAACTGTCCATCTACTTCTTTGTGACCAACTTTGTCTAAATCCAGTAGGTTGTTCATCATATACGATAGCATCTGTTGCCCAACCTAATTTTTTACCTTTTATAATTCTCTTTAAAGAAAATTCAATATCTTCTGTTAAAGTTTCTGTATCCCATCCTTGTGGTTTGATAACATCAAATCTTACCATAAAACCTGTACCATTTAATAATGGTGATAACCCAATATTATATCTAGCTAAATGATAAAATCTATGCATTTGCCAATAAAAGATAGCATATCCTGCTGTTATCCAGTTATCAGATGGGTTTTTAATATCTCTGTAACCTTGTACAACATCTTCTCCTTGGCATAACTTTTTATTCATATTTTTTATAAAGTCTTTGTCAACAATATTATCTGCATCAAATACAAAGAAAGCATCATATGGTGCATCTTCTGCAATTTTTTGTTGTAAAAACCAATTTAAAGCATATCCTTTTGTTTTTTTCGTTTCGTCAAATCTTTCATAAACAATTGCTCCGGCTTCTTTAGCTATTTTTGCCGTATTGTCTGTACAATTATCTGCAATCACATATATGTCATATAAATTTTTGTTATATGTCTGATTTTTTAAACTTTCAATCAAATTTCCTACAACTGCTTCTTCATTGTGTGCTGGTATAATTGCCATAAAACGGTGATCTTTTTTTACTTTTAAAGGTTTATCCTTTAATTTTACTAAAGAACATAAACTAACAACAACTTGGTATAACCAAAATATTGTTACCGTCCATACTAAAGCTTCTCTTAGTATATATAAATAATCCATTTTTTTACCTCTCTTTTAATATACTTTCTATATATTATTATACTACCTTTTATATTATACTATTATTAGAAAAATATTGCAACTTTTTTAGTAAAATTTAATATAATTTTAATAAATTTTAATAAATTTCTCCTCGCATGTTTTCAGCATCTTGCTCTATATCTTGTTCTATATTTTCTTGAAATTCTTCTTTACTAATATTTTCTTCTTTGTTATTCCATTCTCTTTCTACTCTTTCTCTGATCTCTCTTTCCGTAAACTTATCACTGATTTCTCCATTTTGCATTAATTTTGCAACAATCTCGTCTGTATGACTATGTGACACTGTGTTAGGTTTTCCATCTATATCTTCTACTTGTAAATCTTCACATGGTTCTCCTTTTGCGTTTTCATGTTGCTTTGCCTCTTGATAAGATTCCTCTACTGACCTATATCCATCTTGATATTTTTGTGCCAGTTTTTGTGTAGCCTGATTTGTCCCTTCTATCGGGTTTTTAGAATCTGTCGTTTCTAATTGTCTATCTAAACTTTTGTTACCCTCAACACCTTTTCCGCCTATTGTTTTATCATGAGAATGATATACTTCTATTTCTCCATATTGTCCATTTTCTATTCCTATCGTTTCTTGTCCTTTAATCTGTAATCTTGTTATTACATCGCCTTTCGTAACTTCTTGATTTTTATTTTGTTTTATTTGATAATTATTTTCTATTGGGTTTGTACCCTCTTGTGTATCATTTTCCAAATTTAAAGCTCTAACATTTCCATTTTTATCAATGCTTACGGCTTCATATCTTGAGGAATGTCCTTGTAATCTTTTTCCATTTTCATCTTTTAATTTTTTTAAGTCATCTGATTCAACAAATGCTAATTTTCCTTCTTTTTCTTCTCCTTTTATTTTTCCTGCTTCTTCTAATCGTTTTCCTATTGTATCCATATCTGTTGCCATCGTATTCATGTCTACTTCTTGTTTGATATTGATATCTTTTACTGTATTTTGTATTTTTTCTCGTTTTGCCTTTATTTGCTTTTCTATTTCATTATTTCGTTCCTTTATTTGTTGCTCTTTCTTTTTTTGTAATTCTTCAAATTGTCTTGCTTTTTCTTGTTTCTTTTCTTGTCCTATACTTTTTTGATATCCCATTTGTTGCTCATAAATATTTCTATTTCTCGTTTTTTCATTAATAGATTCTCTTTCTTTTTCTTGCTCTTTTCTCTTTTTGGTTCTTTCAATTACTTGAACAATCTGATCTTTTATCTGGTCTGAAAGTTGGTTTTCTAATGTATTTTCTCTAAATATAATTAAATTTTCTCCCATAATTTTGGGATTATATCCTCCAATAATCGTATTTCCTAAAAAATAAATATATCCATTTTCTTCTTTTTGGACTGACAATTCTTCTTCTTTTCCATTAACATATACTGTTCCTATAACATTTCTTTCTTGATGAACAATATTAATCGATTTCATAAAATCTTCATGTCGTTTATCTTCATTATGAATATTGGTATTCATTGTCATTTTTTTATTAAATTCTTGATGTTGTTTATTTTTCGCATTTCTTTTTATATATATGTATATTATTATTCCTAATAAAATAATGAATATTACAAAAAATATTAGTTTCATTTATATACCTCCAAATTTTATTAAAATGATTATAATATAAATTACTTTTTCCTTCAATAATTTAAGAAAATTTTAATTTACTATTTTTATCCTTTATGCTATAATAAAAGATAGGTATTGACCTTGTTATATATAGAAAAAATCTTATATAATCAAGATAAAAGTAGATTTTTTCTATCCAATAACAAAAACTCTCAATAAATCATAAACTGTAAAGGGGTTTTTATGAAAAAAGAAATAAAAGAATATAATTCCATAAATAATAAAGAATTTTTAAACATTATTGAAGAATTGGTAAATAATAAAACTGTACAAGAAATGAAAAAATATAGACAACATTATGAAACCAGCTGTTTTGACCATTGTTATATGGTTTCTTATTATTGTTATTTAATATGCAAAAAATACCATTTAGATTATGTATCTGCTACAAGAGCAGCTATGTTACATGACTTATTTTTGTATGATTGGCGTGTTCGTCAACCTGAAAGAAAAGGATTACATGCTTTTACTCATGGAAAAACAGCTTGTGACAATGCAAGTCAATTATTTGATTTGAACCAAAAAGAAAAAGATATGATTCTTACACATATGTGGCCTGTAACCATGCAATTCCCTAAATCATTAGAAGGTCTGATACTAACTTTTGTTGACAAATACTGTGCTATGTCTGAAACTTTTGAAGTATTAAAATCTAGAATGTTTATGAAAAAAGCCTTCCGATATGCTTATGTGTTTTTTAGTTTTTTAATGATACGATTTTAAAATTTATTCTATGATTGCTATATCAGTTCAGGTTTTTGTTTTACTTTAAGTTGTATAACACTCAAAGTTTCATATGATTTCTTATACAAAAAACGTTTCTAGATAAGAAACGTTTTTTGTGAATTTATTAAACTTTTGATTTTCTATTCTCTTTTTGCTATTTTTGTAATATAATGGCAATGTATAAGAAATATAAATATATTTCTTATCTACTATTTAAGAAAATCAGGTGATTTTTATGAAAAAAATTTTATTTAAAGGCTGTGGAACAGCTATCAGTACACCTTTTGATGAAAATGGTGTCAATCTTAAAGAATTTGAAAGGCTTATTAATTTTCAAATTGAAAATGGCGTAGATGCTATTATCGTGTGTGGAACAACAGGAGAATCTTCTACTATGACAGAAGAAGAAAAAGATGCTACCATTTCTTGTGCTGTCAAAACAGCTAATGGAAGAGTACCAATTATCGCAGGTACTGGTGGTAATAACACAATGAAGGTTATTGAAAACTCTAAAAAAGCAGAAGCTTTAGGTGTTGATGGACTTTTAATCGTTACCCCTTATTACAACAAATGTACACAAAAAGGATTAGTTGAACATTACAAAGTAATTGCTGAAAGTGTATCTTTACCAATTATCTTATATAGTGTACCAAGTAGAACTGGTGTCAATATTTTACCAGAAACTTGTTTAGAATTGTCCAAAATAGATAATATTGTTGCTATTAAAGAAGCAAGCGGCAATTTATCACAAGTTGCTGAAATTGCACATTTATGTGGAGATAATTTACATATTTATTCAGGAAATGATGATCAAATATTACCAGTATTATCATTAGGCGGACTTGGTGTGATATCTGTTTTATCAAATGTAAAACCACAATATACACATGACATGGTTCAAAACTTTTTTGATGGTAATATCGAAAAAGCTACAAAAATGCAATTAGATGCTTTACCTTTAGTAAAAGCTTTATTCTCAGAAGTCAACCCTATTCCAGTTAAAGCTGCTTTAAATCATATTGGCTATCACTATGGAATTCCTAGATTACCACTTACTAAAATGAGTAGTGATAAAGAACAAAAATTAATTGAAGAATTAGATAAATTGGGTTAATAAAATATATGAATAAAATGTATAAATAAAATATACAAATAAAATGAATGAATTTTAAAATACTATAAACAACAAATATATAGTAAAAATACAAATTAAAAAACATAACATTAAATTTTATAAAATATGGAGGTATCAAATGTTAAACGTATTTGTAAATGGTTGTAATGGAAAAATGGGAAATGTTGTATGTAGTTTAGTAGAAGAAAATGAAAACATGCAAGTTATTGGTGGATTTGACAAAGTAAGTTATTCTGATTCTAAATTTCCAATTTTTACAGAGATAGAAAATATTGATGTAAAACCAGATGTCATCATCGACTTCTCTCTTCCTGTTGCAACATTAAATATATTAGATTATGCAAAAACAAATCAAATACCAATGGTTATTGCAACAACTGGATTTACAGATGAAGAAACAAAAATAATTGAAGAAACCAGTAAAACAATTCCTATCTTTAAATCTGCTAATATGTCTTTTGACATTATGCTTATGAAAAAAGTTGTTTCTTGGCTTGCACCACTTTTAAAAAATACAGATATTGAAATTATTGAAGCACATCACAATAGAAAAGTGGATAGTCCAAGTGGTACTGCACAAATGTTAGCAGATAGTATTAATGAATCTTTAGGAAATACGCTTCATTGCGAATATAACAGACATGATAAACATGAAAAAAGAGATAAAAACGAAATTGGTATGTCTTCTATCAGAGGTGGAAATATTGTTGGAGAACACTCTGTTCAATTCATCGGAAATTTTGAAACTTTTGAAATTAAACATACTAGCTATTCTAGAAATGTATTTGCAGAAGGTGCTTTAAGAGCTGCTGAGTTTATTGTTGATGAACAACCTGGTATGTATGCTATGGAAGATATGTTTGATTAATTTGGGTCCGTTGGGGATACATTTGGGTCTTTACGATAAAACCAGAAAATCCTTTTACAAGATTTTCTGGTTTTCATTATACACTAAGATAAGTTTATATAATCACACTTCTTATTTCTATAAATTATTTTTCTACTGTCTTCCATTCCGTACCATCCCATGTTGTTTTTACATCTAATGTTGGGAAATCATTTTCATGATATATCCACTTAGCCCAACTTGTTGTATCAATATTAGAACCGTTTCCTCCTGTTTCAATAAATGTATTTAATTCATCCACAAATTCTTTTGATTTCATTTTTTGTTCATCACATATGATAACATATTCATTTATTTCTGAATTTGTATCCTGTAGCAAATGAAAACAATTTTTAACTTTAGAAATTGCCTTTGGTATCATCTTGCTATTTTCTCCATAATCTATTATATTTAATAATTCTGCATTTGTATCATTATAAACATCACTAATAATTCCTAAGTTTGCTTTTCCAACATTAAAACAATTATATATTTTACAATTATTGCTCCAATCCCATGCTAAAATTCCTGCATTGTTTCCTCCTGTCATAGTGCCATAATTCGCACAATTAATGAACTTGCTACCATCATTATATTCTACTCCTGATATTCCAGCAACTCTAGAAGATTTTGCTCCTTCTACATTTGCATAATTAACACAATTTATAAAAGTTGAGCCTCTACTCCAAGCAGTAATTCCTCCAGCTTGAACAAGTGTACTTGATGAATCATTTCTAACACTTATTTTTCCTTTTACTGCTATATTTTTTATTTCTGCATTCCAACATGCTCCAAATATCCCCGCTTTCTTATCCCTATCTATATACAAATTTGATATAGTATAATAATTGCCATCAAAATGTCCTCTAAATGTATCATCTCGCCCATTTACATTTGTACCAATTGGACAAAATCCTTCTTCTGTTGTTAATATTTCTTTCAATTCCTCTATCGAATTACAACTTGGTATGTTTCCTTCTATGGTAATTTGTCCATTAATATATGATAAATCTGATTTAAAATCTAAGTTTTTTGTCAACACAATATATTTATTTTGATATGTTGTTCCTTTATTACAAGAATTAGAAAGTGCGCATAAATCTTCTATACAATTAATTTGGTAAGCATCTTCTTTAGAACTACCTGATAATTGATTTCCATTTTCATCTTTTGTGATATCTCCTGGATAGTTATCTTTCGCCCTATCAGCTATTACTGGTCCATTTACTATTCCCTCTAAATCCACTGTATAATATCGATTCGTTTCTGTAAAATAAACATATAATATGTCTTCTCCATGCAATACCTCTGTTTTTCCTTCGCCTGTATAATTATCTAATTCATTTTGTAAATCTTCTTTAGTTATATTCCCATATTTACTTTTTCCCATGGTTTGCACAATACATGTATCCACAATTTCTTTTTCATTATCTATTTCAGTCTGTTCTTTTGCTCTACTAGCATTTCCTATAATTCCGTTATCTCCTGTGATAGCACTTATCGTAATTCCTGCTAAAATTAATAATATTATAATTGTAATAACTAATGCTAATAATGTGATTCCTTTGTTTCTTTTAAATTCTTTTGTTATCATCTTTTTCTTATTTACACTTTCCTTTCATTTAGACATTTTTAAAAACTTTTCTTAAAAAGCTTATCAGTAAATAATAATAATGTCAATAAAAAAAGAGATTTTTTATATTCTATAATATAACTGTAAACACAGAAAATAGACATTTTGCATCATCTATCCCCTATAATCTAACAAAATACTAGCTAAAGTTATTGATATATAATATAACTCTTCACTCTCTCAGGAAATTTTTTATAATACTTGAACTTTATAAATATTCATGATATAGTGTTAACATAAGATTTTTGGTTGTACTTTTTATTTTTAAATTATATTTTTATATCCATTTTTTATCTAAAAAAAGTATTTATATTCAGATTATTTAATGAAAACTATTATTTTATCTTATCATTTTTTATCAAAACTTTAACTCCCTATATTTATAGTTAATAATTATTTAATCACTATATTACATTTTATTCTATTTTTTCACTTTTTTATCTTATATTTTCATGTAATTAAAACCTATGATAAAAGTCTTTTAAGAATTTAAAATTTTATCAAATAAAATTTTTGTATTGTATAACCAAAAAAATTTTGTTACAATGAAAGGAAAATATTTATTGAATCAATTAAAAAATTTAAAAGAAGTAGACATGCTACCATTATCAAATGATTATGTCTTTAAAAGAATCTTTGGAAAAGGTGGAAACGAGAAAATTCTAAAAAGTCTTTTAGAGGCAATATTAAAAATGAATATACAAAAGATAGAAGTTAAAAATCCAGAGATACCAAAAGAAACTATTGATGAAAAACTAAGTATTTTAGATATCAAAGCAGAAATTAATGAAGATACGATTATTGATATTGAAATGCAAGTGGGAAATACAACAGCAATGGATAGAAGATTGGTTGTATATAATGCAAAATTAATCTCAGGAGATATCAAAATATCAGAGGAATATAAAGATGCAAAAGATACAATAGTTATATGTATCGTAAATGATTCGATTACAAAACGAAATTCCTATTTAAATTTAGCAATGTTAAAATATGAAGAAACAGAAGAAATAAGATATGTAGATATGGGGTACAAAGAAGAAGAACCATATTTAACAAAAATGTGTAAATATTATATAATCGAATTATCAAAGTTTAGGAAGAAGAAACCAAAAGTAGCAGATTTACTAGAAAAATGGTTGTATGTAATTGGGGGCGATCAAAAAATGATAGAAGAATGTAAAAATGATAATGAAGAAATCAAAGAAGCAGTAAAACAACTTACAGAAATGAGTGCAGATGAATACGAAAGAGAATTATATGAAATTAGAGAAAGAAGCAGACTAACATATAATACAGAAATAAATGAAGCAAAAAGAAAAGGGTTAGCTGAAGGAAAAATTGAAGAAAAAAGAGAAATTGCAAAAAAAATGAAAGAAGAAGGCCTAGATATAAAACTAATTCAAAAAATAACCAATTTGTCGAAAGAAGAAATTGCGTTATTATAAACAAAAAAGATGAGACGAACTCATCTTTTTTTATTACGCTTTTTTATCTTCTTCAATTGCTGGTTTTTCTTCAGCTTTTTTAGAATCTTCTTTTACTTCTTCTTTAGCTGGTTCTTCAGCTTTAGCTTCTTCTACTTTTTCAGCTTTTTCTTCTTTTTTAGGTTCTTCTACTTCTTTAACCTCTTCAACAACTTCTTCAGAAACTGTATCAACTGTTTCTTGAACAGCTACATTTTCTGTTTCAACAGCTGGTGCTTCTTCTGGAGCTTCCTCTACTGCTGGTTCCTCTACTAAGTCTTCTTTGATAGTAATTTCTCTATCTTCAATTCTTGCTCCAACTTGTTCCTTAGTCTTAGCAGCTTTACCTACTCTGTCTCTTAGGTAGTATAATTTTGCTCTTCTTGCTTTACCTACTCTTACTAATTCTACTTTTTCAACTAATGGAGAGTGTACTAAAAATGTTTTTTCAACACCTACACCATAAGAATTTTTTCTTACTGTAAATGTTTGGTTAACGCCTCCACCTTGTACTTTTATAATGATTCCTTCAAAAACTTGGATTCTTTCTTTGTTTCCTTCTTTTATTCTTACGTGTACTCTTACTGTATTACCAACTTTTAATTCTGGTATCTTATTTTTCAATTGTTCATGTTCAATTGATTTTATAATATCCATTTTAGAATTTCCTCCTTTTCTTTATTATTGTCAGGGGACACCCCCTATAATATATCTGGTCTTTTTTTCTTTGTTATTTCTAAAGACTTTTCTTTTCTCCATTTTTCTATATTTTCGTGATGCCCTGAAAGTAATATTTCTGGAACTTTCATTCCTTCAAAAACCTCTGGTCTTGTATATTGTGGATATTCTAGAAGTCCATTTGAAAAACTTTCTTCTTTTATAGAATCTTCTTTCAAAACACCTTCTACATATCGACTGACACTATCTATTAGCACCATTGCTGGGATTTCTCCCCCTGTTAATACATAGTCTCCTATAGATATTTCTTCATCTACAATTTTATCAAGTACCCTTTGGTCAATTCCTTCATAATGCCCACAAAGTATAATTAAATGGTTTTCTTTTGATAATTCTTCTACCTTATCTTGATTTAATGGCTTTCCTTGTGGTGACATATAGATAACTTTTGCATTTCTATCTTTTATAGACTGATATGCATCATATACCACATCTGGTTTCATTACCATTCCTGCACCACCACCATAAGGTGTATCATCTACTTTTTTATGTTTGTCTTTTGAAAAATCTCTAATATTGATTAAATGAATATCAATTAGGTCTTTTTCAATTGCTTTTCCAATAATACTTTGATTTAATATTTCAAACATTTCTGGAAACAGTGTTAAAACATCAAATTTCATAAAATACTCCTTTTATATTAACCCAGGAAGTAAATGTACAATGATTTTTTTATTTTCTATATCAATTTGTTTGATTACATCCTGTATGGCTGGTAAAAGAATTTGTTTTCCTTGTTTGTCTTTTACAACATATATGTCATTACTACCAGTATTGAATATGTCTTCTAAAGTTCCTAATAAAATTTGTTCATCTGTATAAACTTCTAGTCCAAGTAAATCTACGATATAATATCTGCCTTCTTCTAGCTTTTCTACTGACTCTCTAGAAACTGTTAGATAACTATTTCGTAACATTTCTGCTTGTTCTACTTTGTCTATACCTTTGAATTTTATTAATACCATGTCTTTATGATATTTTACTTCTTCAATTTCATATTCTGTTTGAGTACTATTTTTTTCGACATATACTGTTTTTAATTCATCAAATCTTCTAATATCATCTGTAAATGGTTTAACTTTTACCATTCCTTTTATTCCAAATGTATTGACGATTTGACCAATTTCTAGATTTGGTAACATATTGGTTACTCCTATTATCCTAAAAATTCTACTGATGCTTTTTTATGTTCTTTATTTGCAACAGCTTTCATAACATTTCTAATAGCTTGTGCAATTCTACCTTGCTTTCCTATTACTTTGCCCATATCTTCTTGGGCTACTTTTACTTCAAATGTAACAGATTTTCCGTTATCTATCGTATTAATTTCGATAGCATCTTGATTCTCTACTAAATTTGAAATGATAATTCTTAAAAATTCTTCCATAATTGTGTCCTTCCCTATTTCACCTAAACAAATCAAAAACGAAGCTTTTCATTTGTTTACGCATTAGCTTTTTCAATTAAAGCCTTAACTGTATCTGTTGGTTTTGCACCATTTTTAATCCATTTTTCAACTTTTTCTTTGTCTAATACGATTGTTGATGGATTTGTCATTGGATCATATGTTCCTATTTGCTCTATAATTTTTCCATCTCTTGAAGCTCTTGAATCAGCAACTACAATGTGATAGAATGGAGCTTTTTTCTTTCCTTGTCTTTGTAATCTTATTTTTACCATTTTTGGTTCACCTCCTGAAATTTAGGGATTATGGGGACGGACTCAAATTTCCCTTTTGGAGAAGATTTTTGTCAGCCCTCTAATCACTTTATTTTTATATATAAATTTAAAAACTTAATAACATTTTTATAAAATACACATTTTCTTTTTGTTTCTATGACATTTTAAAATTTAAAATTCTTTAATGTATTTTCATCAATACCATTTAATAACTTCTTCATACCACCTTTGTTGTTTTTCATCTGTTTCATCATTTTTTGTGTCATTTCAAAAGATTTGATAAATTTGTTAATATCTTGTACAGTTGTTCCACTTCCGTTTCGCAATTCTTTGTCTTCTACTTGCATTTAATAATTTGGTATTTCGTTTTTCCGCTTTTGTCATTGAACAAATAATGGCTTCGATTTTAACAAATTCTTTATCATCTACTTTTAAATCTTTTATTTGATTAAAGCCTGGTATTAATTTTAATAATGATGAAAATGAACCCATTTTCTTTACTTGTCTAATTTGTGCTAAATAATCATCTAAATCCCATTCTTTTTTCTTTAGTTGTTTTTCAAGCTGTTCTGCTTGTTCCATATCAAATGATTCTTCAGCTTTTTCAATAACTGCTAGAATATCTCCCATTCCTAATATTCTTTGAGCCATTCTATTTGGGTGAAATACCTCTATATCACTTAATTTTTCTCCAGTTGCTGCAAACTTAATTGGCTTTCCTGTTACCTTTTTAACAGAAAGTGCTGCACCACCTCTCGTATCACCATCTAGTTTTGTAAGGATAATTCCATCAATTCCCACATTATCACTAAAACTTTGTGCAACATTTACAGCATCTTGACCTGTCATACTGTCTACAACAAGTAATATTTCATGAGGTTTAATATTGGCTTTTAAATTCTTTAATTCTTGCATTAATTCTTCATCAATATGTAGTCTACCTGCTGTATCTAAGATGACTACATCATTTAGTTTTGACATAGCAACAGATAATGCTTGTCTTGCAATATGCACAACATCTTTTGAGTTTTCATTTGCAAAAACAGGTATGTTTAATTGTGCACCAACAACTTGTAATTGTTTGATAGCAGCTGGTCTATATACATCGCAAGCAACTAATAATGGTTTTTTACCTTGTTTTCTAAGTATATTTGCCAATTTTCCTGCTGTTGTGGTTTTACCTGAACCTTGAAGACCTACTAACATGATAATCGTTGGTGGATTTGGTGTGAAATTAATTTGACTTGTTTGTCCACCTAGTAGTTCTACTAATTCATCTTTTACAATTTTTACAACTTGTTGTCCTGGAGTTAAAGATTTTAGAACATCTTGACCTAAGGCTTTTTCTTGAATGGTCGCAATAAACTCTTTTACAATTTTATAGTTAACATCAGCTTCTAATAATGCAAGTTTTACTTCTCTTAGCATTTCTTTTAAGTCTGATTCTGTAATTCTTGCTTTTCCTCTGATTTTTCTTGTAATTTCTTGTAATCTAGAAGATAATCCTTCAAAAGCCATTTATACCATTCCCTTCATCTAAAATGTATCATTCGGTTGGAAAAGAATTAAATTTTGGCTAGGAAAACAAGTTTGAAATTTATGAGTCGTACTTTTTGTACGTCGATTAAATTTCAAATGAAGTTTGACGACACCAAAATTATAATTATTTTTCAACCAGATGTCTAAACTAAACAATTTAATTCCTTTTTAATATGTTCTAATACAACAGCTACTTGCTCATCTGAAGATTCTTTTTGAATCTTTGTTAATTCTGATAAAACTTGTTCAATCTTTTTTTCTTGCTTTAACATCCTTTTCATAAACAATAGCTTTTCTTCATATTCAAAAAGCTTCTTTTCCCCCTTTTTGATGATATCTCTAACAGCTTGTCTTGTGATGTCATTATTTTCTGCAATTTCTGATAAAGACAAGTCGTTATTATAGTAGTCATTTATGAATTCAAATTGTTTTTCAGTTAATAATTTTCCATATAAATCACATAAAATACTGATTTCTACATTTTTATCCATAAATAACGACTCCTTTAAAATGTAATGCTAATATACTTTACACTATTTTTTTCAATTTGTCAATAGTTTTTTTAAAAAAAGTTGCCAAAGGGGACGTTTCTGTTTGATGATTTTGGGTGATTTTGGGGACGGAGAAAAAAATCATCATGATTTATTTTTCAACTTATATTATAATTTAATACTTAATCATGATGATTTTTTTCTCCGTCCCCAAAATCACCCTTTGACAACTTTTTAATAATAGTTATATCCACCATATCCATTATTCATAAAATTATTAAATCTTCTATTAGATATGGTAATAAACTTAATAGAATAAATATCACAATACGTAATTGTATCGCTCTCTATGGAACGCAATAAAATATAACTTGCTCCAACATCTTCTAATATACCAATTCTATCCACTAAATTATTGGTTCCAATTAAAAACTCCACTCTCATCAATTTACCAATTTGTTCTCGTAAAAAAGCAGGTGTATAAATTGAATTTGTTAAAATCTCTGGTGAATCCTGATTAATAGTTACATTTCTATTTTCTCTTTTGTCTTGTTTTTCATCTCCCATGATAACCTCCTTACACAATAAGTTTACACTCTTTTTAATTCCTTTATATTTTCATTAATTATAATGTCAATAGATTCTCTGGTACTTTTCTATAAGCCTCTTATGTATTTGCATATTGACTTGTTGGACGATAAAAACAGTGCTCTCCCAATCTTGTATGTATTGTTCCAGAACCATTTCTTGGAAAGGTTGCATCACAACTAGGTTTAAATGGATTCAAATACCACAAGCATTCTCCGATTTCATTCAATCGATTTCCTGCTAATGCCCAATCTGCTATGTAATAATGTTCTTCTGTTGGATTCATATTATAGATATTTTGAGGATTATATCGATTAAACAACGTTTCTGTGGCGCAATCAAATTGTCCTGGCTGAAAAATAATATTTCTGACACTACCACCTTGCGATATCCTTGCATATTCCCCCACTGTTGCATTTACTCTATTTAAAATCACACTTGCTACTGCTTTCATCCCATTATCCCCTTCTCCTCCGCGCTTCACATTGAACAATTCTAGCAATTAGTTCTCTATCTGAATAAGCCATTTTCTTCACCTCTAATAGTAAAGTATATGCAATATTGATTTTATAAGTTCCTATTATTTTTAGGATTTTTGTATACCAAAAAAGAATCTTTAAAGTATATTGTTTTACTCTAAAGATTCTTTTATATTATTTTCTTAATTCTGCACCTACTGTTTTTTCCAATTCAGCAATAATATTTTCCATTACACTATTTACTTCTTCATCACTTAGTGTTTTATTTTTGTCTCTGAATGTTAAGGCATATGCTACACTCTTTTTATTCTCTCCTAGTTTTTCATTTCTATAAATGTCAAATAATTTTAATCCTTCTAATAATTTCTTAGCTTTCTTTGTAATCATTTTTTCAATTTGTCCAACTTCAACATTTTCATCTACAATAACGGCAATGTCTCTTTCCACTGCTGGGAATTTTGGAACTTCTACATATTTTTTATTATTTCTTGAATATTTTTCTAGTTTACTGATATTAATTTCTGCTAAATATACTCTTTTTTCAATATCATAATTGTTTAAAACAACTGGATGTACTTCTCCTAAAGTGCTAATTACATCTCTTCCTACTGTGATATTGGCACATCTTCCTGGATGATATGATTGATTATTTGTTTCTCTTTCTACTTCATAACGATTAATATATGTTGCTTCTAATACATTTTCTACGATTCCTTTTAAGATATAGAAATCAACATCATCTCCATACATACCAATTGTTAAAATATTTTCTTGTAAAGGTACTTCTCCTTTTTCTACTTCGCCATTCATGTTTTTATAATTTCTTGAAATATCAAATAATTTTACATTTTGATTTTTCTTATTAGCATTATTAGCTAATATTTGTAACATACTTGGTATGGTTGATGGTCTCATCAATTTGTATTCATCACTTAATGGATTTTGAATGGTAATTGCTGTTTTCTTTAATGTATCACTAATGTTTGATTTTTCTAAATCTTTTTCACTTAAAAATCCATACGTATATATTTCAGATAAACCACTATTCACAAGCACTTCTTGTATTTTCTTTTCTATTTTTTGTTCTTTGTTTCTGATACCTAATGTTGTATCTGATTTAATTAAGGTTGCTTCTAATTTGTCATATCCGTAAAATCTTAATACTTCTTCTGCTAAATCTGCTAATTGTTCTACATCCATTCTAAAATATGGTGCAGTCGCAATATCGTTTTCCACTTTTATATCTAATTTATTTAGAATATCAATCATTTCTTCTTTAGAAATATGTGTTCCTAATAATTGATTAATTCTATCACTATCTAATTTGATTTGATGTACTTTTTGTTTTGTTGGATATACATCTACTTTTCCATCAACAACTTCACCAGCATGTAAGATTTCTACCAATTCTACTGCACGATTCACTGCTCTTAATGCATTTTCTGGTGATAATCCTTTTTCAAAACGAGAAGATGCTTCTGTTCTCAATCCTACTTTTTTAGCTGTTTTTCTGACAGCTCCTCCATAGAATACAGCTGATTCAAATACAACTGTTTCTGTATCATTTTCGATTTCTGAATTTAGTCCTCCCATAACACCTGCAATGGCTACTGCTTTTTTGTCATCAGCAATAACTAAATCATTTTCATCTAATACTCTTTCTTGTTCATCTAAAGTTGTAATTTTTTCATTGTTTTTAGCTCTTCTTACAGTGATATGTTTTCCTTCAATTGAATTAATATCAAATGCATGCATTGGTTGCCCCATTTCTAGCATTACATAGTTGGTAATATCCACAATATTATTGATACTTCTTACCCCACAAGCATTTAATCTTCTAACCATCCATTTAGGTGATGGACCAATCTTTACATTTTTTACTACTCTTGCAATATATCTGTAACATAAGTCAGGTGCTGTAATATCTACTTTTAATCCTTCGATTTCTTTTTTATCTTCTACTTTTAATTCATCAATATTTTTTCTAGGATTCTTAAATGGTTTTCCTAAAGATACTGCTGTTTCTCTTCCTAATCCTTCGATTGATAAACAATCTGGTCTGTTTGGTGTGATTTCAAAATCAATGATATCCTCTTTTAATTCTAATACATCTACTATATCTTTTCCTAAATCTTTTTCATATTTATCATCTAGAATAAAGATACCATCTACCACTTTATCTGGATAATTTGCTGGATCAATTTCTAATTCTTCCATTCCACACATCATACCTTGTGATTCTACACCACGTAATTTTCCTGTATGGATATTTACCCCATTTGGTAACTCTGCTCCATCTTTTGCAACTGGCACAATTTGTCCAGTTTCTCCTACTTTGATGTTAGTTGCTGCTGTTACAATTTGAAGTGTTTCTCCATTTCCCACCTCTATTTTGGTTACCACTAATTTATCAGCATCTGGATGTTTGGTAACTTCTAAAAT
This sequence comes from uncultured Eubacteriales bacterium, assembly GCA_949288175.1. Classification (GTDB taxonomy): domain Bacteria; phylum Bacillota; class Clostridia; order TANB77; family CAG-508; genus CAG-269. Next base: position 65,605 of record CASEIV010000003.1, read on the forward strand.
TTTTCCAACAACAACATTTTTTATGTTGTTTCCTTTTTGTTCTATGGTTTCAACCTTAGAACCTGTCATTGTTAAGATGTCTCCTAGTTTTATAGTGTCAACATCTATATCACTATATTCTTCTAACCATTCTCTACTTGCTTTCATTTTATTTCATTCCTTTCTCTAGGTGCAAATCTGGTTGGAAAAGAATTCATTTTTCAACCTTCTCTTCCCTTCTTATGTTATATATTTTCATTATCTATATTGCCCATATCGATTTCCTTGATTATATTTCTTAGCACCTTGCCAATTATTATATGATGGTACAACTGTACTATGACTTCTACTAACATTCTCTGTTCTTTTTTTGCATTCTTCATCTACACCAATTTCTTCCATCATTTTTCTTCTTTTTTCTTGAAAAGGTGTTTCTACATATGGAACTTCTTTTAATAAATTTTCATCTAACCTTAACCAATATTTTGTATGTAATATATCATCTGGATTAGTTGGTACAGCTATATGATTTTTGAATTCTTCGTCTTGTAACTTTTTCATAGCCTCAGCTAATGAATATGCTTTTTCCTTTCTATTAAATAACCCCATTTTTCATTTCTCCTTAATCAATTAAATTTTTAATTAATTTTGTTTATTTGTTAATTTACATATTATATAATTAACAATTTATTTTTATTTCATAGGTCTGTCCCTTTCGTTTCATTTTGGAACGATTTGGCACGTCCCTATCGTTCAACTTAAAATTGTTTTAAGAATCTGATATCATTTTCAAATAATAATCTCATGTCTTCGATTCCGTATTTGGCCATGGCAATTCTTTCTACACCAAATCCAAATGCAAATCCTGAATAAATATCTGGGTCAATTCCACAATTTCTTAAAACATTTGGATGAACTTCTCCACAACCTAATAATTCTATCCATCCTTCTCCTTTACATACTCTACATCCCTTACCACCACATACAAAGCATGATACATCTGCTTCTGCTGATGGTTCTGTAAATGGGAAGTGATGTGGTCTAAATCTTATTTTCGTATTTTCTCCCAAACATTTTTTAGCAAACATCTCTAATGTTCCTTTTAAATCTGCCATAGAAATGTTTTTATCAATGACTAATCCTTCTACTTGATGGAATACTGGTGAATGTGTTGCGTCTACACTATCTGATCTATATACAGCTCCTGGACATATGATTTTGATTGGTGGTTTTTGATTTTCCATAACCCTTGCTTGAACAGGTGATGTTTGACTTCTTAATACAATATCATCTGTGATATAGAATGTGTCTTGCACATCTCTTGCTGGGTGGTCTGGTGGTGTATTTAATTTGTCAAAATTATATGTTGCCTTTTCTACTTCTGGACCATCAGCAATTTCATATCCCATTCCTAAGAATATTTCTTCTACTTCTTCTATGATTTTGGTAATTGGATGTAAAGATCCTAAAACAACTTTTTTGCTTGGCTCTGTAACATCAATTGTCTCATTTTCTAATCTTTTTAAAAGTTCTTGATTTTTAAATTCTTTTTCTTTACTTTGAATTAAATCTTCAATTTCTTCTCTTACTTTATTTACTAGACTTCCAATAACTGGTCTTTCTTCTGGAGATAATCCTCCCATTCCTCTTAAAATAATGGTTAGCTCTCCTTTTTTCCCTAAATATTTTACTCTTAATTCATTTAATTCTTTTAAATCCTTTGACTCTAAAATTTCTTTAATAGATTTTTCTTTGATACTTGCAATTTGTTCTTTCATTTTGTCCATTCCTTATACTTAAATTTAGGTTTTTAAAAGGTTACCCATAAACCTTTTTTTATATGTGCGTCGAAATATTTGATTTCGTTAACGCACGCTTTTCTTATAATGGACGATATTCTTTTGTTTGTTTATATTGTCCATATTTTTTGTTTAAAAATGATGTCCTTTTTTCACTAATCTTTCTATTTCTTTCTGTAAGAAGTAATACCTTTTTGTTTTTTCTTTTTTCTTTAAAATTGCCAACATATTCTATCTTGTCTGTAAAATGGATTTTTAAAATATATACGCCCCATTCATTTAAAAATAAATTTGGTTCTACTTTCTTGTTTGGAAATTCTAGTTTTGCTTCTTCAATATTTTTGATTAGTTGTTCTTTTGTAAAGTTTTTTGAATCAAAATAATATTCAATACATTTTCCTTCATTATTCATATCTATCAACATCCTTTATTAAATTTTACTTAAAATTTAAATCCATGTCATCAAAAAAACCATCTCTTCCTAGTTTCTGTTAGGACGAAATGGTTATTTTCCGTGGTACCACCTAAATTTATTAGTATGTTTTATACTAACCTCGTTATAGTTTTAACGGTCCAACCGCCTTTTCCTACTATTATTTCAAAAAAGGACCTAAAAAGTGAATTTTCTATATACGATATTTAATGGTTTCCAGCCAATGACCATTTTCTCTTGTAAATATTTGAAATATATATACTTTGCTTTTTAATTGGTTTTGCTCTATTTTTCTTACAGATAATATTGTATCATAAAAAGGCTTGAAAAACAAGCCTTTTTTAGAAAATATTTCTATTTTTAGTAATAAATAATTATCTTTTACATGTAATCCAAGAACAATAGCGGGCTTTTTTAAACATTTTTCTGTTCATAACATTTCAAAGCCCGCGTCATTCCTCCGTATAACTTATCTGTAGCTTGCTTTGCTTCGCACAGCTAAGAAATGTCGGGCACCAAATTTTACGTTAGTAAAATTTGTGTGCAATCGTTAGAGCGAAGCGACGTTCTTGAATAGGAAAAACTCCCGCAACCCTATAAGAGTGGGTTGCAGGAGCAGGACATTGGTAAGTTACATGTTTCTTAACCGCTCAATCAACGGTTGAAAGAGCGTCTTTTCCGCCTCAATTTCGTGTTCTGGGATAATCAGATGTTTGTCTGAATGTGTAAACCTAGTGTGCAAAACACCGTCCGGATCCACACTATATTTCAAGTGTCCAGGATTTAACTGCATATTACCCAGCCGGACAATTACACCATTATCCATGCGATACGCCGCCTTGTTACCATCACAGATAATCTGTTCCTCCGGCATATCAAGCAGATGCTGATGTAAATACGGCACAAACTGATATTTATATGCGTATGGATTGACTGGGTTTAAGGTTCTCACCTTTACTCCCATTCCTAAATCCAATGCTTTATCGACCACTTTCATCAGGCTCTCCTTTGTTGGATAAGCCTCTGTGGTAGCCATGATATACAACTTAATACGTGACTTCCACCCGGCTTGTTCTCTCAACATGAATTCCAGCCCCGGTTCATATGAGAACCGAATCTCATCTACTATTCCATCGAGTTGCTTTATTACATCTTGGCGAATTCCGTTTGTAAACATGTTTACCATGAACCCTTCTTCTTTCGCCAATTTGGCGTATTTGACAACATCGTGGTGAACAGTTGCCTCTCCGCCATGTAAATATAGAATTTTAAAATCCAACTCTTTAGCAATCTTCATAGCAGTAACAAATGCTTCTTCCCCCATGTATTTACCTGAATGAACATTAGGTTCAATACAGTATGGGCAAGCTTTGTTACACGCATATGTCAGCAAAAAATAAATTTGCGAAGATCTTCCACTTCAAGTGGATGTGGTACGATACCGCACTTCAATTGTTTTCTTTGTAACATAAAATTTTGTCCTTTCTTTAAATTAGGATATTGCCTCGGGTTACATAATTTATTATATCATGTGCGTTTTGCATTTTCAAGTTTTTAAGTTAAATACTATCTAAGATCAAGTTTTTCAAAATAATTTAAATACTTATTTGTAAAAATATTCAATTTTTCTTTCTTTTCTTTTAATAACATCATTAATTTATTAGCTTCTTCATAGGCCATTTCATATTCTTCTTTCGTAATCTCAAATCGTTTTAAAGCTTCTTTTAGTTCTTTTTCATCTAGCAATATAATTTTTCCGTTAGGCCTTACAACTACATCTAAATATAAATCATCTTCATAAGGTATTCCATTCTCTTTACCTATTTTTTTTGCGATATCAAAATACCATTCTATAATCTCACTATTTTTATCATAAAATGCAGACAATTTAACTTTAGAACTATAATTATAAAATTCCAATAATTTATAGTTGTTATCTATTATAATTTTTCCATTTGGAATCGATATTTTTATATTTGCATTTCTAAAATTATAATAACAAACATCACCATTAAAACAATTTTCCTCAAAACTTTTTACTAAATATATTAAATCACTGTTAGGTTTCTCCAATTTATGTCTATTGGCATATCTTTTTTTCAATGTAATCCAATATCTCTGATTTATTCTTCCATTAGGCATTTTAATTTCATTTTCCAATATTCCTCCATTACTAATAATGGATTTCATTGAAGCAATATTATCCTTATAGCTATCAAGGAATACTCTCCCTATTCCCAACTCTTTACATTTCTCTAGACCTAATCTTATCTGCTCTGTAGCATAACCTTTTTTTCTTTCTGAAGGACGAATGCTGTTTCTAATGTGTCCTCCATAATGTAATAATTTTTCATTTAAATAATGGTTAATTTGTATATTTCCAACTATTTTATTATCAGATTTTCGTATTGTTAAGTATATTGTTGATGGAACTTCTCCTTCTTCAACTTTTTCTTCTGATAAATCACATTCTATATTTTTTAACCATTTATCAAAATCTTTTATTTTACATAAATTTGCATCTCCGAAAATCTCGTTTTCATTATTGCGAATAAATTCTTCAACATATTCCTCTATTTGTTTTTTATATTCTTTTGTTGGAAATACCAATTCTAATTCTTCCATAAATTCATCTTCTTTCTCATTATACAAGTAATAATGTGACATATTAGTAAATTCATTGAATATTTTATCAAATTGATATTTCTTATTCAATTCTTTTATAAAAATTCTGCTATTAGAACTTTATACTGACTGCAATCTTTTACAGAATAAAGGTATTTTTTCGCAAATTTATTTTTATACATTATAAAACTCCCATATTATCAAAATATAGGAGTTTCTTTTTTAATTGCAGCCACAATTGTTATTATGATTCATATAATATTTCTTTTCTGCTAATTTATCTTGAACACCTCTTAATGCTTCTCCAAATCTTTGGAAGTGTACGATTTCTCTTTCTCTTAAATATCTTAATGGATCTAATACATCTGGGTTATCTCTACATAAGTCTATTAATTTTTCATACGTAGCTCTTGCTTTTTGTTCTGCTGCTAAATCCTCTTGCAAGTTTGCGATTGGGTCTCCTTTACAAGCGATTGCCACTGCATTAAATGGAAATCCTGCTGCTGCTTGTGGATATACATCCACACCATGGTCTGTGTAATATGCACTTAATCCTGCTTTTTCTATTTCTTCAATACTTGCTCCTTTTGTTAATTGGTGTACGATGGTTCCTACCATTTCTAAGTGAGCTAATTCTTCTGTACCAATATCATTTAAAATTGCTTTTGCATTTTGGTCTGGCATTCCAAATCTTTGAGACAAATATCTAAGTGATGCTGCCAATTCTCCATCTGGTCCACCATATTGTGATATGATTACTTTTGCAAGTCTTGGGTCTGTACATTTGATATTAATTGGGTATTGTAACATTTTATTATATGTCCACATTTAAAAATTCCCCCTTTCCCATGGCCATGGTTCTTCAAGCCATCTCCATTTATTGCAAATGGTCCAAATACCTTTTGATATTTATCCTTTAATTCTTTTACTTCCTTACAATATTTTCTATGCAAACAAAGTGCTTTTTGGTCATTTGGGTGTGTATCTAAATATAGAGCTAATTCGGTTATCGCAAATTCAAGACATCTAATCTGCTCAGCCATTTCTCTTCTTTCATCACAATCCACTGTTCTTTCAGTATCTTGCATTTGGTTATAATACATTGCTTCATTTTCTTCACAACCACAATTTCTATTTTGATTTATTGACATTTGTTGCACCCCTTTCCTATTTCATTGGTCATCGCAATATAATTAATTTCTTCCATTGATTGACCTGGTGAATATGGACTTACCAATTCAGGAAAAATCGTTCCCATTTTTAATCCTACACATGGTTTAAATGTCCTATCTATATATTGGATTGGAACATAACTTTGTGCTAGCATTGGATTTTCTGGGAATACACTTTGTTCTTCATCAAATCCACAATCACAACTATTTGAATTGTCTTCATAAGATACAACATTATTACATTTTGTTTCCATGATGTCATTTTGCATTTCACATGAATTATTTGAATAATTGTTGTTCATACAATAGCATTTTCTTCTACTAAACATATTAAAATTCCTCCTTTTGTTACATTATATGTATGGTAACAAAAAAGGTTGACATTTTCATTATGAATTTCTATACAAAATATATTTTATCTTTTTTATAGTAAATTCTTTTATTTTATGATATAGTACTTTCAAAAGGAGGAATTAAATGATGGATATAAATTTATTAATTGAAACTGCTAAAAAAGCAAGAGAAAATTCTTATTCCCCTTATTCCAACTATAAAGTGGGTTGTGCATTACTTACTAAAAATGGAAAGATTTTTTCTGGATGTAATATTGAAAATGATGGACTTATGTCTATATGTGCAGAAAGAGTTGCTTTTACCAAAGCCATTTCTGAAGGTGAAAAAGAATTTGAATGTATTTTAGTATTAGGTGGAAAAGAAGAATTACAATATACCTCTCCTTGTGGATATTGTAGACAATTTATGTCTGAATTTTGTGATAAAAATTTTGAAATTTATATGTATTATGATAATAATAAAATGGATAAAAAAATATTAGCAGATTTATTACCTGATAGTTTTGATTTATAATTTAAAATAAAAATTACTTAATAATAAAACATCAAAAAACTCATCATATGATGAGTTTTTTCTATATCATTGTTGTTTCATCTTATACTCTTGCAACTCCACCGATAACTTTGTTTTCTGTTGCATCTGGTAATATTTTTGGTCCTCCTGCAAGAACAACTTTATCACCTTTTTCTAAGATTCCTTCTTTTTCTAATTCAGCAATTCCTTTTTGAATTGTATCTTCAATTGTTTTTCCATCTTTGATTAAAATTGGTGTTACATTCCATGTAACTGCTAATTGATAATATGTTTGTTCATTATCTGTTACAGCAAATATAGGGCAACCAGGTCCCATACCAGCAATCATTCTTACTGAATCACCTTTATGTGTATAAGCAACAATTGCATCTGCTTCTACTTGGTAAGCTGTTACACATGTTGTATAAGCAATATTTTTTTCTAAATCTTCTGAATCTATTTTTTTGAAGTTCTTTCTATTAAATCTCTTCCAGTAATTAACTGTTCCTTCAATAGCTTTTGATATCTTAACCATTGTTTCAACACATTCTACTGGATATTTACCCATAGCACATTCTCCAGAAAGCATGATACAACTTGTCATATCATATACAGCATTTGCAACGTCACTAACTTCTGCTCTTGTTGGTCTTGGATTAGAAGTCATTGATTCTAGCATTTGTGTAGCTGTTACTACTGGTTTACCAACTTGGTTACATCTCTTAATAAAGTGTTTTTGAACAATTGGAACTTGTTCCATTGGTATTTCAACACCCATATCTCCACGAGCTACCATGATACCATCTGATATTTCTAAAATTTCTTCAAAGTTATCAATACCCTCTTGGCTTTCGATTTTTGATATGATTTTGATGTGCTCTCCACCATTTGCTTTTAATAAATCTTTGATTGCCTGAACATCTGATGCTCTTCTTACAAATGAAGCAGCTATGAAATCAAATCCTGCTTTAATTCCATTTGTAATATCATCAATATCTTTTTGTGCTAAAGCTGGTAAGTTTAATTTTAATCCAGGCACATTCATTGTTTTTCTGCTTCCTAATCTTGCTGTGTTTAATGCTTTACATTTAATATCTTTTCCAACAACTTCTACAACTTCAAACTCTAAAGCTCCGTCATCAACTAAGATTTTAGCTCCTGGTTTTACATCTTGATATAAGTTTTTGTAACTAATTGTTGTTTTTGTTTCATTTCCAATAATATCATCATGAACAAATGTAAATTCTTGTCCTTCATTTATTGTTACTTTTTCGTCTCCAGATTCTAATTTTCCTGTTCTAATTTCAGGTCCTTTTGTGTCTAATAATAAAGCAACTGGTTTGTTTAATTTTTCTCTTACTTTTTTTATTGTTGCTATTTTTTCTGCGTTTTCTTCATATCCTCCGTGTGAAAAGTTAATTCTTGCTACATTTAATCCTGCTAAAACTAAATTTGTAAACATTTCTTCACTTTCACTTGCTGGTCCTATTGTACCAATGATGTTTGTTTTTCTTAAAACTTCTTTCATTTTCTTATTCCTCCCTTATTTCTTAAAAACCAGAGCTTATTATATCACACTATAAGAACGGTTTTCAACATTTTTTTATTATTTTTTACATAATCTTAAAAAATTATACTTTTCTAATATTTTTCTTCTTTGTATTATTTCGTTCTTTGTTTTAATATATTTTAATAATTGCATGTAAAATTTTGTCATCTTCACTTTTTATAACCACTATATTTTCCCCATTTTCTTTTGCATATTTACATTTTGCGATTTCTCCTAATTTTATTTGATTTTTATATTGTATTCTAATATGATTAAATGGTCTTTTTTTATATTCTTCTTCTGGCAAAGCTTCATATGCTAAATATAAATAATATAAATTATGCATATGGCCAATTACATCGATATCTCTTCTTCTAGTCGTATACGTCATTTCACTTATATATTCTTTTGGCTCTTTTATTTTTTCAATTTTTTTGTCTTTAAAAACTGCCTTCTCTGTTTCTGATTTGTATCTGTCTGCTATTCCTGGTTCTACTCTTGCTATTTTTTCTGTTTTGCTATCTACTAATAACCATTTTGAAGTCGCAATTGCACATAAATTGTTTTTTTCATCATAAACTTCAAAATCACGAAAAGCATAAAATTTTTCTATTCCTCTGGACCAGGTATGAATATCTAGAACTTGTCCATATGTTGGCCTTTTTAACACTTCTAGTTCCCAGTCTAATAATAACCAATTCCAATGTGTTTCTTCTGTTGTATTAATCCCAATCCCTACACTGTCAGAATGATATGCTGCAATATCTTCTAAGTATTCTAAAATAGCAATATTGCTTACTTCATCTCTAGCCCATACATCTTTTAATCCTATTTTAAATTTTTCCTTATATATCATGTTTTTCTCCTTCCGTCCTTTTAGGACACTCCAAATCAAACATTTTCTAGTTCTTTTTGGCGTGTCCCTAATCTTTTATTTTAATATCCTGGTTTTTCTAATAATTTAAACATATTCTTTTTGTATTCCTCTACACCTGGTTGATTAAATGGATTAACTCCTAATATATTTCCAGACATAGCACATGCTTTTTCAAAGAAATAAATTAATTCTCCTATATTTTCTTCATCTAGTTTTTCCATTTCTATCACAATGTTTGGAACATCTCCTGATACATGTGCTTTTATCGTTCCTTCCATTGCTTTTTTATTAACATAGTCTAGTCCTTTTCCAGCCAGATAATTTAATCCATCTAAGTTATCATCATCTGGATGAATGGTTATATCTGAATTTGGTGTTTTTATACTAATAACAGTTTCAAATAAATTTCTTCTTCCTTCTTGAATATATTGTCCCATAGAATGTAAATCTGTTGTAAAATCAACACCTGCTGGGAAGATTCCCATTTGATTTTTTCCTTCACTTTCTCCAAATAATTGCTTCCACCATTCTGTAAAATAGTGCATTTTTGGTTCATAATTTACTAAAATTTCGGTGTTTTTATATAATTTGTATAATATATTTCTCACAACTGCATATTTATAGCATTCATTATATTTCAAGTTTGGATCATCATATCTGTCTTGCGCTATTTTTGCTCCCATCATTAATTTATCAATATCAATTCCTGCTACTGCAATTGGTAATAATCCTACTGCTGTTAATACGGAATATCTGCCACCTACATTATCAGGGACAATAAATTGTTCATATCCTTCGTTTTGTGCAAGTGTTTTTAAGGCTCCTTTTGTTTTATCAGTTGTTGCATATATTCTGCTTCTTGCCTCATCAATTCCATATTTGTTTTCTAAGATTTCTCTAAAGATTCTAAAAGCAACAGCTGGTTCTGTTGTTGTTCCAGATTTTGATATCACATTTACTGAAAAATCTTTATCTCCAATATATTCAATTAATTCATTAATATAATTTGGACTTAAATTGTTTCCAACATATAACACTTGAGGATATTTTCTTTGTTTGTTTGGTAACATATTGTAAAACGAACTGGTTAATGCTTCAATAACAGCTCTTGCTCCTAAATAAGACCCTCCAATTCCAATAACAACTAATATATCAGATTCTTTTTTTATCTTTTTTGCTGCTTTTTTTATTCTTGCAAATTCTTCTCTATCATAGTTTGTTGGTAATTCTAACCATCCAACAAAATCTTTTTCATCATTTGCTCTTCTATGCAAATCTTTATGTATATTTTCTACTTGTTCTTTGTATGCTAAGATTGTTTTTTGTGTAATTCCTGCGTGTTTTAAATTTAAACTAATATTTGCCATATGAATACCTCTTTTCTTCTTTTTATTTTATGGTTATTATATCCAACTTGTTATCATATTGCAAGATATTAAAATAAAAAATCGAGATTTCGAGGAAGTGTCCAATTGGACACTTCCTCGAAATCTCGATTTTATTTCATAATTTCATCCATGACTTTTGCTAAGTATTTCATGCTTGTTAGACATTGTTCTAATGTGTTTCCTGTTGCTCCTACTTCTATGATATTTGCATATTTTCCTGTGTGTTGGTTATATCTGGAAGTTGTTAGCATAATTGGTTTAAATAGTCCTGGATATAGTTCTTCTGCTTTTTCCTGTACTTTGATAGCAAACTTTAAGTTTTGATTCCAATTAGGATGCCATAATCCTCCTGCATTTGTTCCGAATTACAAACATGATTTGTGCTGCTTCTTCATCTCCAATTTTGACTGTTGGGGCATAATCACTTCTGCTTCCTATCGCATCTCTATGTAAGTCAATAATAATATCTGATGGATTTGTTTGTAATAAGCTTTCTACTGTTTTTAAAGAATTTGTATAAGAACCATTATATGATGGATAATCATGATAACTTGTATCATGAATTACATTATATCCATACTGTTGTAATTGTGTAGTAAGTTCTGTTCCTACTCTTGTAACTGTGAAGTTTAAATCAGTTGTTCTAAAATTTCCAGTTGGTGTATAGGGATATAAGTCACTTGAGGTATAACTTTCACAACTATGGGTATGAAATATCATAACATTTTTATTTTCAATCGTAATATCTGGTGTTAACATTTCTTGGGTTAATTCATAATCTGTTTGGTTTCTTATTTTGACATTACCATATTGTGCATTATAATTTTCTGCTACTGGATTATTGGTGATAACCTCTGTTCCTACATCTGTTGTCGCTAATTCTACCTCTTGTTCTGTCTCATTTGTATTTTCTGTATCTTCTTCTCCTTCTGTTTCCGATATCTCTTCCATATTCTGAATTTCATCTATAGAACTAATTTGGGTTTCTAACATTGATTTTAATATATCATTTTCACTTAACTTCTCTTTTTCCTTTTCTTCACTATGATTAATAGATGCTACAACAGGAAGTGTAGCATCTAAACAGGATAATAAACTATGACTAGATAATTGATTGGTTACATTTTCTACTTTTTGTGTTACTTGCTCTGTATTTTTCTTTGCTCTAGAAAAATAATTGGTGATACTAAATATTAATAAAATGAGTACAAATATACATATAATATATTTTACGATATCCCTTAATCTTAATACTGTTACATTAAACATATACCTTTCTCCTTTGTCCAATTTCCTATATATATGTATATGCAAAAGTTTTAGAAATATTATTCATTTTTTATATATTTAAAAAGTATATAGAAATATTTAAATATGTTGCAAAAAGTAACCATAAAACATAAGGTACTAATAAAATTCCAGATAGTTTATTTTGTCTATAAAATTGATAAGTCATAATAATTACCAATATATCTAAAATGATAATCCATAAGACAGACAGTAATCTAAGCCTAAATACAAAGAATATAAATGTCCACAAATAATTAAAAATTAACTGAGTGTAATACAGTTGTTGGGTTTCTTTTGGTAGTTCTCCTTTTTCTTTCAACAACGTATAAGATATTCCTATTAACAAATAAATAATTGTCCATGCAATTGGAAATACAATCCCTGGTGGAGATAATATTGGTTTTATTAAGTCATTATAATCCATAAAACCAGATGTAATCATTCCAACAATTCCTCCAATGATTAATGGCAATATTGCATGGAATATCTTTTTTACATTTTGATTGCTTTTTATATAAAATCCCTCCTCTCTTAATAAAAGGTATTTCAAAATATAAAATTTATGATATTCTATTAGGGATTTTTGTAACTTATAAACTTTATATAAAAATATATGATTTCAAGTAAAAGGGACCCTCAGAGCTTATGCTCTTTGGGTCCCTTCTCCATCAATAAAAAAGAAATTTTTCCAGCATGTTCTCAAACTTATCCAGGTACAAATTCAATTCATCTGGTATTACTGCCGATGATTGACTAAGCCGACAATTCATATGAGTATATATAATTGTCAAGCAAATCGACAATTTTCTCATTGTGTCCATTTTTACATTCGGACATACTATAGTATGTCCATATGTTACTTCATACATTTCCATTCTGCCAAAATTTATAGCTTTTAGCAGCTGGAGCAATTCAACATACGGTTTATACTTGCGTGCCCACCTTGAGTTTTCATTGAGGTATGCCTCTAAGTTATCCCGTAGTCTTTCTTTTAACCTTTCGATTTTTTTCAACTGCTCTTTTTTCTTTTTTTTCATATTTTTGAACTCCTTTCTATTTAAATACAGCTCTTTTCTACCTAAGCTTATGCTTTTGACCACATTATTATATCATAGATTTACATAATGAGCAATAGGATGGATTTTATATATCATCTCTCTATTCCTCTTTCACCAGCACATTCTCATTTCCAATAATCCATCTAAAAATGTCTAAGATATCTTCTGTTACATACATCTGCCCACAACTTTTGTTTTCACTATCCACTTGAACAAAAACAGGCATATTATTTTTATCTCCATTGAAATATTTTATAGCACCTCTTAATTTCTTCTTTTCTTCTTCATCAGCATTCGTAATATTTAATACCAAAATCTTATGTTTTTGTTCTCCAAAATCTTTGATATCATTGGCAACAATTTTTGTGGCATCATCTTCACGAATACTTAATCTTCCTTCTACTAATACAATGTTTTCTTCTGCTAAGCTTGAACCTGCTTTCATATAGGCATTTTCAAATACAATAATCTCTGCTTGACCATATAAATCTTCGATGGTAACAAATGCCATAATCTTGTTATTTTTTGTATATTTCTTTTTGATTGATGTGATAATTCCTGCATATTTCACATGATCTCCATCAGAAAATTTTGGCTTTTCTAAATTGATTTCTCCAGCATCATATTGCATTGATGAATTTTGCTCATCAATTTCTTTCATTTGCATTGTATTAATATTGGTTTGCATTTCTATCTGGTGTCTTAATTTTTCCAATGGATGTCCTGATATATAAATTCCTAACATTTCTTTTTCTGTTGATAGTAAATCTCTTTCTGACATTTCTTCATGTTCTTCAAATACATATTTCTTTTCATTCATTTCCTTTTTATCTTCTTCAGAGCCTAAATCAAACATAGAAACTTGTCCTGAAAATCCTTTTTTCTTACTACTTTGAATGGTATCCACAATATTTTCAAAAGAAGCAAGTAATGTACTTCTCGTTTGTTCAAAATTATCGAACACACCTGCTTTTATTAAGCTTTCAATACATTTTTTGTTAACAGCATCATCTGCAATTCTTTCACAAAAATCTGTAAAACCTTTGTAATCCCCATGCTCATTTCTTTCTCGAACAATGTTGTCTACTGGCACAGTTCCTACATTTTTGATGCTCCCTAACCCAAATCGAATTTTTCCATCTTCAACTGTAAATTTAGTACTACTCTTATTAATTTCTGGTTTTAAAATTTCGATTCCTAAGTTTTTACATTCATCAATATATTGTGGAACTTTATCTAAGTTTCCTAAAAAGCTATTTAAAGTTGCTGCCATAAATTCTGCTGGATAATATGCTTTTAAATAGGCTGTCCTATATGCAACAACTGCATAACAAGCAGCATGTGATTTGTTAAATGCATATTTTGCAAATTCTGCCATTTCATCAAAGATTTTATTCGCTGATTCTGCGTCAATTCCATTTCTTACACAACCAGGAACAACTACATTTCCATTTTCATCTACTTGTCCATTGATGAAAACTTCTCTTTCCTTTGCCATGACATCTAGCTTTTTCTTTCCCATAGCTCTTCTTACTAAGTCTGCTCTTCCTAAAGAATAGCCTGCCAAATTACGAACGATTTGCATAACTTGTTCTTGATATACCATACAACCATAGGTTACGTTTAATATTGGCTCTAAGCTTGGGTGAGTATATTCATTATGTCCTGGATGTTGTTTTCCTTTAATATATCTTGGAATTTGGTCCATTGGTCCTGGTCTGTATAGTGAAACACCAGCAATTAAATCTTCTAGGCAGTCTGGTTTTAGTTCCTTCATGAAGTTAGTCATTCCTTGTGACTCAAATTGGAATATACCACAAGATTTTCCTTCTTGCCATAATTTATATACCTTAGGGTCTGCCATCTCTTTATCAAATTCTACTTTAATTCCTCTATCTTTTTCCACCATTTCAATGGTATCTTGAATAACGGTTAAAGTTCTTAATCCCAAGAAGTCCATTTTTAATAATCCTAGTTCTTCTAATGTTGTCATGATATATTGGGTAGAAATTTGTCCATCACGAACATACAAAGGAATATAGGTATCTACTGGATCTTTTGTAATAACCACTCCACAAGCATGGGTAGATGCCTGTCTTGGCATTCCTTCTAATCCCATAGCAATATCTAATAAGTTTTTCACTTGTGGGTCATTTTCATATTTTTCTCGTAATTCTATATTTTGTTCTAACGCTTTTTTGATGGTAATATGTAATTCATTTGGTATCATTTTTGCCAAGGTATCTGCTTCTGCATAAGGCACATCTAATACTCTTGCTACATCTCGAATAACCATTCTTGCAGACATGGTTCCAAAAGTAATAATCTGTGAAACATGGTCATGTCCATATTTTTCAGATACATAGTCAATCACTTCTTGTCTATGCGCATCACTAAAGTCTACATCAAAATCAGGCATACTAATTCTTTCTGGGTTTAGAAATCTTTCAAATAGTAAATCATATTTCATTGGGTCTATATCTGTAATTTCAATGGCATATGCAATAATAGAACCTGCACCTGAACCTCTTCCTGGTCCTACTGAAATATTGTGTGTTTTCGCATAATGGATAAAATCCCACACGATTAGAAAGTAGTCTACATATCCCATCTTTTTGATAACACCAATTTCATATTCTGCTCTATCTAAAATTTCTTTGCTTGAATTTTCTCCATATCTCTTTTTGATACCATCATCACAAAGTTTTTTGAAATAATCATAATGTGTCGGATATTCTGGTGGTACATCATAGTTCGGTAATATGGTATGTCCAAATTCAAATTCCACATTACATTTATCTGCGATTTTCACTGTATTTTCTATAGCGTCTGGAAAAGCACTAAAATATTCTGACATTTCTTCTGGAGATTTAACATATAGCTCATCTGTATCAAATCGCATTCTATCAGGATCACTCATTCTTTTTCCTGTTTGAATACATAATAAAACTTCATGATTATAAGCATCTTCTCTTTTTAAGTAATGGGCATCATTTGTAGCAACTAGTGGTATGTCTAATTTTCTTGCTAGTTTTACTAATTTTTGATTAGCCAATACTTGTTCTTTAATTCCATTATTTTGGATTTCTATATAATAGTCTTCCCCAAAAACTCTTTTATGCCATAAAGCAACTTCTTCTGCTTTTTCTTCTTGTCCATTTAATAAGGCTTGGTTAACGGCACCTGCTAAACAGGCACTTAAACAAATTAAGCCTTCATGATATTTTTCTAATACTTCTAAATCAATACGTGGTTTGTAATAATAACCATCCACAAATCCAATAGAAACCAATTTACTTAAGTTTTTATAACCTTGATTATCTTTTGCCAATAAAATCAAATGATAATAATGGTTATCAACATTCGGTTCTTTATCAAATCTGCTTCTAGGTGCTACATATACTTCACAACCAATGATTGGTTTAATTCCTTCTTTTTTACATGCTTTATAAAAGTCAATCGCACCATACATAACCCCATGGTCTGTTAATGCTATTGCCTTCATTCCTAATTCTTTGGCTCTTACTGGTAAGTCTTTTATTCTATTTGCTCCATCTAATAAACTAAACTCACTATGTATATGTAAATGCACAAAATCTGACATATTTTTTCCTCTTTTCATATTTCTTTTTCTGTTAAAACTTCTTATTCTTTTTTGCATTATATCATAATTTTTATAAATGTCTAGATAATCTTTTGGATGGTAATTTAGGGACGAAGAAAAAAGTCATCTTCTTTATTATATGCTCATATAAGACATAAAATATGGAGATGAAAGTTGCTTCATCCCCACATTGGAATCACACCACCAATTGAAAATGATGATCATCAAAGATCATCACAGATCCGAATAGATGCCTTTGCGACGGAGATTCTTTCTCATTCTGTCGCAATCCATGTAATCGCCAGACACCCTGATAGCACTTCCGCGATCACGAATAACATCCACGTCATTCCTTTCTGCCTCCTCTAAGACAATTCTCCTGTCCTCGCGTGACAGTCCTGAGTAGGTATTCCTATAACTACTAAGCATTTTTTGTGCCTCCTTGCACTGTGGATACGATATATCTCGTATCCTTTGAATCTTGAGTTTTCAATGTTGCATTTATATTGTAACACATTTTACATAAAATATCAACGTCGAGTCGCAATTTTTTGAAAAGTTAGAAACGCGCCAAATCGTTTCATATATATTAAAAACATTATGTATTGACATTCAGTTGTTTAGCGATACTAATCGTCTTCTCAATACTGATAAAGTACAACTGATTAGAAATACGGTTTTATTCTTATTTCTATATACTCATATAACAATTTTCTCTGATAAACTTCTTTATTTGTTCTTCATCTTTTCCCTCATAATATGGAATAAGTAAATCTTTAAATTTTTCTGTCAATTCTGCTGGAATTGCTATAATTCCTTTACCTTTTGAAATTAAATAATAAATGTGAAACTTTTTTTATGCTTTTATTGTTTTTTGTTTCACATTTTTTGTTTATTATATAGATTTTGATCATTCTATTATATATTTCTCGTCCTAATTAATTCGTTTTTATAAAAAAAGCGTTCGTTAACGAAATATTTAAAATTAATCTTGTCTCCTTCCTACAACCGCAAATCTCCCATCTTCTACATAATATGAACAAGTCGATAAAGTAATCAATTGGTCTCCATAGTTTGCTGTTTCATCAATAGGATACAACGAAACATTTTTGGCATTCTTTACAAATTGATTATATTCCTCTTCTGATTCGCTATTGATAAAATAATAATAACGAAATACATTTTTCTCTGATTTATAATACACTCTTGATTTGAAAGCTGAAATAATTTCATATTCCGCATCTTCTTCTGCTGTTGTAAAACGGATTACTGGATGTTCCTGATAAAAACTTTCTTTCTCATATTTTAATAATTCTTGAAACATCATTCCATTTCCTAAATTATGCCCATAAATCAATAAATTATTACTTGGTATATTCCAGTTATAATCTGCATTTAGAAAAATTGACCCATTTTTACTTTTTTCCTTTTTATAATTATGTGTCATATAATAACTATTATCTGTTCCTTGCAATACAGGATAATTAATATTTGTGTTTTCAATTTCTAACCAACCGACAATATCTGCATTTTGTTCTTGTAACTGTTTCACTTGTAACATTCTCTCTGTTTCTTTATTTTGTTCTTCTGGATTTTCTGTTGATATTGTTTCTCCTCTTTCTTCTGATTGTGCCTCATCATTTTCTTGCCTATCTTCTAAAACATTTCCCACAATTTCTTCTGTTCCTTCCTTTTCATATATGTCTATTACACTTAATAATTTAGTCTGTTCTTTTGCTTCTTGTTTTAATGAAAAAAAGTTTATAATATAAATAAGAGACAAAATTATCAATATGCTTAAAAGTAAATAAATAGCAACATGTATTCCTTTTCTTTTCGCTTTTGTTTTCTCTCCCATGATAACTCCTTAAAATTAGTTTATGGATAAAATAAGGATAGACGCTTTTGCCTATCCTTTGCTATTGTTCATATGGACGTTAAAATCTTTGATTTCATTAACGTTCCATTTTCGTATTTTTCTTTTTCATTGAAATCATGACAGTTGATGATAACATAATCACTAGTACAGCTAATCCTAAATAATTTTCTACACCTGTTTTTGGTGTTTCGTCTTTTTCCTCTGTTTCTGGCTTAGTTTCTGGTACAGTTGCTTCTACTATGGAAATTTTTGCATAAATCGTTGTATCTGCATTTAATGGGTCATTAAAGTTAAATTCTGTTGTATAATTAGCATCTGCATAATATCCATCAATTTGTTGATTATCTTCTAAAACAATATGTGATGACACTAAATCTGCAGTAATCATAGTTCCTTCATTTGCAGTAAATTTGATTTCTTGTTCATTAACCATAACGGTTACAATTACTTTCTTATCACCTGCATTTCCTGTTACTTTATCTGGTACATCTGTTTCAGCAACGACATTGTTATATTGATCTGTTAATACAACTTTGTCATCTGTTAAAACGATTTTATTTGTTGTATCTGGTGTATTAGTAATTGTAAACTCTGTCAAACTATCATTTTCAGCAACTTTTACAACATTTTCCGTTGAATCTGATGTTAAAACACCATTCATGGTTAATGTTGGATTATTGGTTGCAGCTGCTCCTTTTGCAATTTCAATACCATTATTGGCAGTTGTTCCGTTATATCCTAAATGTAAGTCTATAACTTCAACATTACCACCATTGGCAAGAACACCACCATATTTAAATCCTGTTATAGAAACATTATTTAATATGACAGTTGCTCCATCATAAGATTGCACACCATATTTCGGACCATTTTGTAAATTAATATTTTTTAATGTTAATTTACCAGCAGAAAATTGTGCCGTAAACATTGTTTGGTTTCCTGATGTTGATGTCCAATCACTAGAACCTGTAATTGTATACCCATTACCATCAATTGTAACTTGTTTTTGTATAACAATTGGTGCTGTTACGGTTATATTATTTTGTAAGGTAATGGTTTCTCCGTCACTCACGCTTGATATCGCACTAAGTAAAGAACTTTCATCTGTAACTGGTGTTGCAGCCTTTGCAAAATTTGGTATAAAGAAACTAATCGCAAAAATTGCTATAAAAAATATAATGAATTTTATTGTTTTATTCATTTTTTCACCTCCACTAAATGTATTTTTACCTTTTTTTCTTTTAATTATTTACAAATTTTCTAATTAAATTTTTCCAAATGACAAAAAATAAGACAAAAAAAACATTTATACGTTTCTTGTCTTTGATTTTTAACATTGTTTCATTTATATAATTTTTTATTTTTTTATTTTAGGAATAGAAAATTTTTCCATATTGACATTTTCGATTTCTAATAATTTTATTTTTTTATCAATTCCTCCTGCATAACCTGTTAAACTTCCATTTTTTCCAACCACTCTATGACAAGGAATTATAATTGAAATCGGATTATGTCCAACTGCATTTCCTACTGCTTGTGCAGACATAGATGGTTTATTTAATTTCTTTGCTACTTTTTGAGCAAGCTCTCCATACGTTATTGTTTCTCCATAAGGTATTTCACACAAAAACTCCCATATATATTGCCTAAATGTATTTCCTTCTGGCGCTAATGATAATTCAGATATTTTAGGTTTTTCTTGTTTAAAATAGCTATCTAACCATTTTTTTGTCTTTTCAAATATGGCTAAATCATTTTTTAAAATACTTTCTTTTTCTATTTTATCTAAATAATATTTTTGCCCTTCAATACATAATCCAATGATACTTTCTCCATCACTTGCAATAAATAACTTTCCTATTGGTGAATCATAATATGTTTTATATACCATAATATTGTCTCCTTCTTTTAATTAATCATTCCCATTCCAAAATTCATTTTTATTATACAAGTGAAAAAGAAAAAAGACAAGAACTTTTCATTCTTGCCTTTTGGTATATATTAATAATTTTCAGCTTTGATTTCAAAGAATGCTTTTGGATGACTACATACTGGACAAATTTCTGGAGCTGATTTTCCAATAACAATATGTCCACAATTTCTACATTTCCAAATTCTATCTCCGTCACGGCTAAATACTAATCCACCTTCAACATTTTCAATTAATTTTTTGTATCTAGCTTCATGTTCTTTTTCAATTTTTCCTACTTCTTCGAATAAGAATGCAATATGGTTAAATCCTTCTTCTCTAGCTTCTTTAGCCATTCTGTCATACATA
Source organism: uncultured Eubacteriales bacterium (assembly GCA_949288175.1). Lineage (GTDB taxonomy): Bacteria > Bacillota > Clostridia > TANB77 > CAG-508 > CAG-269. The sequence goes on from CASEIV010000003.1 coordinate 86,403, forward strand.
TCTGTCCATTCATAATTTTCTCCATCTGCTGCAGCTTTTAAGTTTTCTACTGTAGATTTGATATCTCCACCTTGTAATAATTTGAACCACATTTTTGCATGTTCTTTTTCGTTTTGAGCTGTTTCTTCAAATATAGCTGCTATTTGTTCATATCCTTCTTTTCTAGCTTTAGCTGCAAAATATGTATATTTATTTCTAGCTTGTGATTCTCCTGCAAAAGCCTCCATTAAATTTTTCTCTGTTTTTGTACCTGCTAAATTAATTTCTTCCATTCTAATTCCTCCTTATTTTTTATTATTTGATTTACAATCTTCACATATTCCATAAATCGTGATACTATTTATATCCATATTGTTTCCTATTTGTTTTAATAATTCTTTTGAAATTTCGTCTTTATTAAAATTATCATAGAAATCAAATATGTTCCCACATTTCTCGCAGATTGCATGAGAATGTTCTTTATATAAATAGTCATATCTGTCTGGTCCTACTGTCATATTTAATTTTTTGATTTCTCCTAATTCTACTAAGATGTTAATATTTCTGTATACTGTACTTTTACTTATCTGAGGTTCTTTTTCTAAAACAAAATGATAAATTTCCTCAGCTGTTGGATGTACTAGGTTTTCTTTCATAACATCTAGTATCGCTTCTCTTTGTTTGGAATAGTTGTTCATAAATCTCTCCTTAAAATTAGGAATTATTCCTAATTTCGGTTTTATCATATATCTTTTTTATGTGTTTGTCAAGGAGATTTTGTAAATATTTTGTATATATTTTTTGTGTTTTCTAGTATAGTTTTGTCAAGTTTTTGATAGACTTGCCATTTTTTGTAGAATTGTGTTATAATGTTTTTTATAAAATATAATAGGAGCTGATCTTGTATGGATTTATTAAAAGAAAAAATTAAAAATGATGGTATTGTTATCAATGAAAATGTTTTGAAGGTTGATAATTTTTTGAATCATCAAGTAGATACAAAATTAATGGATTTAATTGGAGAAGAATTTACTAATTATTTTAAAGTTAAAAATATTACAAAAGTCGTTACCATCGAATCTTCTGGAATTGCACCTGCTTATGCAACTGCATTAAAGTTAGATGTACCTTTAGTTATTTTTAAAAAGCAATCTTCTGCCATTTTAGATACAGAAACAACCATTCAAACACCAGTACATTCTTTTACCAAAAATACTGATTATGTCTTAATGGCTTCCAAAAAATATCTATCTGAAAATGATAATATTTTAATTATTGATGACTTCCTTGCAAATGGACAAGCTGCACTTGGTGCTTATCGAATTTTAAAAGAAGCTGGTTCTTCTGTTGCGGGTGTAGGAATTGTCATTGAAAAATCTTTCCAGGATGGAAGAAAAAAATTAGAAGATTTAGGTTTAGATGTCTACTCTTTAGCTAGAGTTTCTAAAATTTCTTCTAATGGTATTGAATTTTTAAATTAAGAAAAAAACACATAGTTCCCTTTACTATGTGTTCTTCTTTATACTTATTTTTTTACAAAAGTTCCTATATATGCAAATGTTCCAAATGCTAAGAAAAGCATAATGACATAAAATAAGACTAATAGAACCATACCTACTTTAATAGAAACATTTAAAAGGTAGCATATCCATTTTGTCAAAAACATATTAACAGAACCAAGTCCTTTTACATAACTATTATTTTTCGCTTGTACAAATTTTTCACTTGGTACTTGATAAATCGCTGATAATTCATATATCATATCTAAATCTGGATATTCTAATCCAAGCTCCCACTTTCTAATATCTTTTTCTTTTATTGTTTTATTAGATAAATGTGACAAGAGTTCTACACGTGACCAACCTTTTTCATTTCTTAGCCTAATTAATAGTTCTTCTATTCCTTCTCCTACTTCTTTTTTCTCTTTCTTTTTTATTTGTTCCATTCTTATTTCCCCTATTTCACTTTCTACTGTCATCATAGCATAAGAAATATTATTTTACAACACTTTTTTCAACTCTTCATTTCTCTTGGTTTTGTGTGTCGTTGTTTTAATTAATGGTTCATCTGTTAAAATCATATGCATAATATATTTATATCTTGGTAATGTTTTATTCACTTCTTTTATCTTATTCCATATAATTGGGAACAAATCTTCTTCTGAAATGTCTCCATATTTTTCTTTTACAGCTTCTTTGTTATATACCACTTCTACCGCTACTTTTATCTTGCTTTTATCTTCTTTATCTGGCATACCATATACAAATGATTCCTCTATTTCTTCATTTCGATTGATTAAGGTTTCTAATTCCTCTGGAAATACTTTTTTACCATTTTTTAAAACAATCATATCTTTTTTTCTACCTGTAATAAATAGAAAACCATCTTTATCTAAATATCCTAAGTCTCCTGTATGAAACCAACCATCTTGTAATACTTCTTTTGTTGCTTCTTCATTTTCGTAATATCCTAGCATGACATTTGGACCTTTTACAGTGATTTCTCCAATTCCTTTTTCATCTTTATCTACAATTTTTACTTCTGTATGTTTCATTGGGATTCCCACTGAACCATATTTTGCATATTTATCATTTTCTGCTGCGATAACAGGTGATGTTTCTGTTAAACCATATCCTTGTACCATATGGATTCCAAATTCATTGAATTTTCTTTCTATTTTACTATCAAATGGTGCACCTCCTGCGATAACAAATCGCATTTTGCCTCCTAGTCCATCAATAATTTGTTTAAATAGTTTCCTTCGAATATCTATATGGAATTTTAATAAAAAATTACTAATTTTAACTGCCACTTTGATTAATTTTGTTTTTCCTTGTTTTTCAATTTCTTTTTCAATATTGGCATACATTTTATCTACCAATAAAGGAACACCCACAAAAACAGATACTTGGTATTCTAATAAGTTTTGTTTAATATATCGCAATCCATCTGGAAATACAGTTTTTACACCACATGCTAGCATCACTACCATAGCTGTTGAACCAAATATATGGTGATATGGTAAAAAAGCAATATTCACATCTGTATCATAAAATGTTTCTACGATTTGCATATCATAGACATTTGTTGCAATTCCATATTGTGATAACATAACTGCTTTTGATTTAGAAGTTGTTCCAGATGTGAATAATAAAATACTCATTCCCTTTGAATCAACTTCATAATTGACAAAATCTTTATTTCCAGTTTCTAAAATTTCTTTTCCTTTTACAAGTAATTGCTCAATATTTTCAAATCCATCTATATTGCTCATACAAATATATTCATGGATATTGGTTTTTTGATTTTCTTTAATCACTTGTATTTTATCAGTTAATTTTTCATCAAAAATAATACCATCTGCTTTACTTCTCATTAGTGATTCTTCTAACTCATTAATTTGTAAATCTTTATCTAATGGAACGGAAACAATGCCACCTAATAAACAAGCTAAGTGTGAAATTGCCCAATGATATTGATTTTTTCCGATAATGGCAATTCGTTTTCCCTGTAATCCTTTTTGATATAAAGCTGTTCCTAGTGCATTTATATCCTCTAATAATTGTGTATAAGTAATATTTTTGTATTCTACTTTATTTTCTTCTTTTTTCTCTTTAATGGTATAAGCTATATTCTCTGGATATAACTTTACAGAATTGTATATAATCTCTTTAATGTTCTCAAATTTTGGAACTTCTCTTAATTGATTTTTCATATTCAAAATTTCTCCTATCTGGTTTTCTAAACCAGATTAACACATTGATATAACTTTGTCAATATTGACTATCTATTTCAATCATGGTAATATATATGTATATATACTATCTTAGGGATTTTTTTAAGATTGTGAAAATTTTATGAAATATTGTAAACATAGAAATCTTTGATTTCGTATGCTTATTTTTCTTATAAAACAAATTTTAAAATAAAGGATTGAAAAAAATATGCGTAAAGAAAATATAAAATTACATATTCCTAGATGGAAAGAATTACCTAATGTGGATTTATACCTAGACCAAGTCGTTACATTGGTGAATGAAACATTATCTTCTTTTTTATCTAACTCAAATTCTGAGGAAGATACACTTATTTTAACAAAAAACATGATTAATAATTATGTTAAAAATAAAATTATAGAACCTCCTGTAAAGAAAAAATACAATAAAATTCATTTAGCTAAATTTTTTGTAATCTGTGTTTTAAAAGAAGTTTATAAAATGAATGATATAAAAATATTAATTGGATTGGCCTTAGAAAGTGCACCAATTGAAATTGCATATGATAATTTTTGTAAATTATTTGAAAAAGCTTTAGATTGTGTATTTAATAAAACCGATTTCATTGATAATTATTCAACAAACGACCGTAAATATTTGTTAAAATCTGTTTTACTTTCTTGTGCTTATGCGATTTATACAAAAAAAGAAATAAGTGAAAATTAATTCATTTATTTCTTTTCTTATTGTCTTATTAGAAAAAGTTGCCAAAGGGGACGTGCCATTTTGGCAACTTTTATTTCAAAACTAATGCATGCTTTGGGCAAAAATCTGAACATTTCCCACAACTAATACATTTTGTATAATCAATTGTAGGTGCTTGGAAATCTTTTTGACTTAAAGCTCCCACTGGACACACGTTTACTGCTGGACATTTATGATTTTGTGGACAATTTTCTACGATAATATTTAATTTTTTCTTTTCCATACTTCAATTCCTCCTAATTTCATTGTATTATATCTTTTTACACTTTATTACTGCCAACTCCACATTGAATAATATGTATAGTTTATTTTTTCCATACCATTACATATTCTTTTTCATTTGTTGTTTTATCTAGTTCTTCTTTTACAACTTTAAATTCTTCTCTTTTATAAAATGCAATTGCTCTTTCATTTTTCACATACACCCTTAACATTAGTTCTGGATATTTTGACTTACAATATTGTATTAATTTCTTTCCTATCCCCATAGACTGTTTTTCTTTTTTAACAAATATTCCTGCTATATATGTACTAGATAATCCGATAAATCCACATATTTCTTCTTTTTCTTTATAGACATATATTTCTGCATTTAAGATTTCCTTTTTTACATCTTCTAAATGATTATCCCAATATTCTTCAGGAATATAGGTATGTGTTCTTTTATTTTCTTTTAACCAAATATCCATAATTTGATGTATATCTTTTTTATTTAGTTCTTCAATCATCTATATCTCCTCTATCATCCTAATTTATCTCCATTGCTCGCTTTTTTATCTGGGGTAATTAATATCACTCCTTCTTTACTATATGTTCCTAAAACCAATACTTCTGATAGAAAGTCTGCAATTTGTTTTTGTGGAAAGTTAACGACTGCCAATATTTGTTTTCCGATTAATTCTTCTGGAGTATATAGATTCGTAATTTGTGCTGATGATTTTTTAATTCCGATTTCTTCTCCAAAATCAATTTCTAATTTATATGCTGGTTTTTTTGCTTTCTTAAATTCTTCTGCTTTTAGAATTGTTCCTACTCTAATATCTAATTTCATAAAGTCTTCAAAAGTAGCCATTTTACCTATTCTCCTTTTATTTCATTTCTTTATTCAAAATATTCTTTGTGCTACATATACTTTCATAATTCCTATTTTCCTCCTACATCTTTTAAATAATTTTTTCTTTCAAAAGTATAAACTGGAACCAATTCTCTTTTATGTTTTGATGCATTGTATCTTTTTAAGATTTCTTTCTTTGCATTTTCCTCTGTGTTTCCTGTTTCTATCATTTCTGCAATTTGACTATACTTGATTCCCATTTTTTCTTCATCTGTTTTTCCACCTAATCCATCATTTGGTGCCTTTTCTAATATTTTTTCTGGAACACCCAAATATTTTCCAATCGCTAATACTTCATCAACTGTAAAATTTCCAATTGGATTAAAGTCCGAACTATTGTCTCCCCATTTTGTTGTATATCCTACCATTGCTTCACAAAGATTTCCTGTTCCGATTACTAAGTATCCTAGACTTTGAGCAATTCCATATAATGTGGTCATTCTTAATCTTGGTTTCATATTAATGGTGGCTTCTTTTGATAATTCTTGTCCTAATGTAGATTGTATTTCTTTTTCCATTTCATTATATGTATTTGTTAAATCTACTTTTAGAAATTTTACACCAAAAGTATCTGCTACTAATTTTGCATCTTCAAAATCATGGGAAATAGAATGACATGGCATAGATACAGCCAGTACATTCTCTTTTCCTAATGCTCTTACTGCCATGGCAAGTACAGTCGCAGAATCCTTTCCTCCACTATTTCCAATAATAACGCCTTTTGCTCCAGTTTTCTTTACATATTCTTTAATCCAAGTAATGGCACCTTCTGCCTGTTTCATTAATTCTTCTTTTTCTAGCATATTTTCACATTCTCCTTTACCTTTCATTTTTAATTATTTATTCCATTATTTTTTCAAAAATGTCCAAAATGAAACGTTACCGAGCCCAAAAATGTCCCAAATAGAAACGTTCCCAATGGGACATTTTATTGATACAACTGATGTTCTTTTATATATGAGATAACTTCATCTGGTGTTAAATATCGAATACTTTTTCCTGCTTTAATTTTTTCTCTGACAAATGTAGAACTTAAATTATTTTTTATAGTATCTTTTGCCTTGATAAAAGCTTGTCTATGTTTTTTTAGCAATTCATTATTTTCAATAATTTCTTCCATACAATCATTATCTCTTTCTAAGATATACATTTTGAAATCTCTGGTAAGTTCATCTACTTTTTTCCATGTGTCTAATTTTTTTAAATTATCACTTCCTGTTAAAAAAGCAACTTCATAATCTGTATATTCTTCTTGTATTCTATGTAATGTTTCGACTGTATACAGTTGTCTTTCACTATCTATTTCAATTCTGGATACTTCAAATTTTTCATTTTTATCACAAACTGCTTTTAGCATCTGATAACGATGTTCATTTTCAATTAAATCTATTTTTTCATATTGACTATTCACTGGAACAAATATGATTTTCTCTATTTCTGGATATTCTGCTATCATTTGTTCTGCAAGTGAAAAGTGTGAATTTAATGGTGGATTAAAACAACCACCAAATACAATGATTTGTTTTCTATTATGCTCTTCCATACATACTCTCCATTAACTAACTTCTATTTCATTTATATTTTACACATATACTATATCATAAAAAGAAAAATTACTCTATAGTTATGTAAAAAACAATTGATAATCTCCTTTTAACTTTTATCAATTGTTTTCTTTTTTCTACTATTCTATTATCTAATAACTTTTGTTGATAATAATTCTCTTGTGTTATAGTCATAGTACTGAATGGTTAGTTTCCAATCTGAATTTCCGTTTATTCCTTGTTTTAATAATGAATATAAGAATAATCGCCACTCTTTAATTCCCATTTTGTCTTTAACACTGTCTTCATAATAGATGGATACTTCTTTGTATTCATTATCCCATTCCATTGTATAATTTTCATTTAATTTTTTTAAGTTATCTATTTCTTCATACATTTGAATTTCTAAATGTTTTTCTAAATCTTCTTTTGCTTCTTTTATAAATTCTACTGAAACCCCACCATTTTCATCTTGTACAAAAGAATATATTTTTATTTTTTCAGTATCCTCATCTGCCAAAGACTCGTCACCATATTCTATGTTGCTTCCATCTGCTAAGTCTAATGCTATAGGATATTTTTCTGTTTCTTTGGTAGATTCTTGTATCTTATCTGCTACTAAATATTCATGTATTCCGTCTCTTACATATTCTAATGTATTGCTTATATTTTCTCCATTCAAAGCTGTAAAGCTAAATAAAATTTTTCCCTTATGGATATTCCAAAAACTTATATTAGTATCATATAAAAAGGTTTCATCTTCTACTAATGTCGCTCTATATAGTCCTGTATTTAAAAGAAAATTGGATATTTCTTCATCTGTTAGTTCTGTTCCATCTGCATGTTTTAGATATATTTTTATTTCCTCATAATCTTGACTACTTATAGAGTCCATTAATGTTGTTGTTATGTCGATTATCTTTGCTTTTGTTCTGTTTACTGTATCAATTTTATATACCATATAAAGAATTAGTACCAAAACGATAATTATACTTAATATTTTTTTCACTCTTTTTTTCATAACCATTCCTCTTATCTTGTTTGTTTCTATTTTTATACAATATATCATATCTTTAAAAGTTTCTCAATTGTTTTATATAATAAAATGAACCCTTTTTGTTAAACTTTTTGTCTAACATTTTACTAATCCTAAAATTCATTAAAACTAAAATATTTTTCTATACAATTTCATTTGATTCTTCTTGACATATTGATTGATTGCCAAATTGATACATACGAGTGTTAGAAATATAGTTATCATAAAAATTGCTATGTTGTTTATGATAAGTGCAATTACTGTTAGCAAAATCACCTCTACTACGGCATAAAAAAATTCATACATAACATTGACATTTTCCTTCATCATAGCATATTCACTTGTCCATGTAATTTTTGGTTTTTTCAAATCTTGTCTTTTGGTCTACTTTATATACATCTGCTACAAAATTCAAATATTCTATCCCTGTTAATTTCTCAAACGCATCTGGTGAATCTGGTACAAATCCAAATTGTTTCTTTGCTTCAATTGGATTTTTTTCTATATTAATCCCATCAATTAAGATTTCTCCTTCATCTATATCTAATATACCTGTAAGCATTTCCATAGTGGTTGTTTTTCCGGCTCCATTTGGTCCAATAAATCCAAATATCTGACCATCCTCAATAGTTAAATTCATGTTTTCAATTACATTTTTATGTTTGACATATGCTTTACTAACATTTTTAATTTCTATCATAATTTTTCTTCCTTTTGTCATTCTTAAATTCCTTCATATGACATCATTATATTAACACAAATGAGAGCAACTCTCAATATAGTCACTCCCATTAAACTCATCATCTATTTTATATTCTTTAAGGTTCTATGGTCATAATCATCTAGTAAATCTAATGCTTTTGAATAATCTCCAATGACTTTTAAGATTTCTTTTGCATCACTGTTATCTAATCTTTCTTCCATACGATTCGCTATATCAATTAATTTTATTGTTTTTTCTAAATATTCTAATCTTTTTTGATTTACGGCATATCCTTTTAACATATAATCTTTTAAAATCTTTGTTGCCCAAATTCTAAATTTCGTTCCTTCTTTAGATTTTACTCTATATCCAACAGATATGATTACATCTAAATTATAATAATCTATATTCCTTGTAACTGTTCTGCCGCTTTCGTTTTGAACTGTTGCAAAATTTGCAACAGTTGAATTTCTATCTAATTCTTCTTCCTTAAAAATATTATTTATATGTCTTGAAATAACAGATTTATCTCTTTTAAATAATTCCGTCATCTGCTCCAAATTAAGCCACACTGTTTCATCTTTTAAGTTTACTTCTAATTTTACTCCTTGGTTTTCGAATAAAATGATCTCATTTTTCTTTTCTTCCATAAAACCACATCCTTTTATAAAATTCAGTTTATCCAGATATTTTTGCTTATAAACGTTAGCAAACTGTTGTTTGTATTATATGATATATTTATGGCTTTGTCAATCATTTTATTAAACTTTATTTAATTTTATTAATAAGTTAAACTTTCCCATATTTTTCAAGTATTTTCTTTGCATAAGAACATTCTGCAATAAGCTTTTTATTTTCTTTTTTTGCATTCTCTATAATACATTCTACCAACTTTCTTGCAATTTCTTGTCCTTGATATTCATTATTTACCTCTGTATGTGTTATATTCCAATAATCTTCTGTTTCTAGAAAATCACATTCTCCTACTTGGATTGTATTATCATATGCAACTGCTCTATTTTTTTCTTTATCAAATATAATTTCAATCATCATATCCTCCTCTACTTTCTTCTAAGTCTTATGTTCATAAACTTTATTATTTTTTATTCATAATACCATAAAAAAAAGAATTCTGAAAGATAATATAGTTTTTGTTCAGACTGGATTGTCATTAAGCAAGCATATATATTATTTTTTATTAATTGACGAATGTGACGTGGAGTAGATGTACAAATTCTTAATTTTAAACAAATGAGGAAGCGAGATATCGAGAGGCTCGTTTGTTTAAAATTTAGAATTTGTAATCTATGGAGCTAGCCGAGGAAATAATAAAAAATAATATATATGCTTGCTTAATGACAATTAGGTCTCAATAGAAACGTACTATATTATATTTTTATGACTTTTATATAATTTTATTTACAAAAACTTTAAATTTATATATAATCTCTATATAAAATAATTTTTTTGGGGGATGCAAATGAAATATTTAAAATACTTTTTTAGAAAGATTAAAAAAATGGTAAAAGGCATAATAATAAACGCAACACCTTTTCTATTTTTTATACTCATTATGATTTTATATATAACATCTGAAGGCTATACATGGGAAGATTTTGGTCTTGATGGATTTAGCTTAAATCCCAATGATTACTGCAATTTAACAGATATTGAATACACCGCAGTTTTACATGATGATCCAAATGGAAATGCTAGTGTTGAAATTACAGAATATTTAACATTTGACGTACATGCAGGTTCACAATCGAATACCTATAAAGAATTATGGAGAGAACTTCCTGAAGAATATGTTGATGGATTAAAAGTAACTTATGATGTTGAATCAGTTACACAAATTCTGGACAATGGTCAAGAAATACCTTATGCAGAAACTTCTAAAATGTATTGGGAAGATTCCGACTATACCCAAAGTTCAACTATGCGTTGGCATCACAGTGATGGCTCAGGAAGTTATCCAGATAATGATGAGTCTTTGCTAATATACATTCCATGGACATATCGAGAAAAAATGACTTTTAAAATTGTATATTCCATGAACAATGCAGCATTAAAATATAATGATTGTTCTGAATTATATTTAGCTATGTATTCTGGAAATACGATTACAAAACTAAATTCTTATAAAGCACAAATTCTAATACCAGATGAAATAATGCCCTCTACTTACTATGCATATACATTTGGAACGGCTAATAATCGATTGCCGCTTATCGAATCAGATGATATAAATGATGGCTATCATACATTTTCAATTAATTTGGATAAGTCTGATTTAAAATTCAATTATCACAATCGTTATATAGAATTTTGTTTATTGACATATGGTGATGATAAACATATTTTTACAAAATATGCACCTAATAACAGATATTCAGATGAAAATGTTTTAGAGGAATGTATTGCAGAAAATGAATATTATGAAACGCAAAATAGAAAATTTAATACATATAAAACACTATTACTGATAGCATCTATATTTGGTACAATTTTAATAGTGTATACTACAATAAATAAATATAAGAAGACTAAGGAAAAATACAACTTATATGACCCAGAAGTAGACTATGATTATTTTAGAGAAATACCAAGTGACTTAGACCCTATTTTTGCTTCTGAGTTAGTATTTATGAAAGATCCTTTTGATGAAAATAAAGAAAAACAAGAAGAATATGCAGCAATTTTACTTAGTTTAGTAAGAAAAAAATATGTGAACATTACGAAATTAGATAATAATCTTGACTGGGATAGTTCAAATACAGTCATTTCTATAGAACCTACTCGCACAAATTACACAACACCAGCTTTTACAGATTCTCCAGATTATTCACCTGAGCCTATTTATACAACAATAAATGAAAACACTGGTGATGTTTTAAAACCACTTACTACTTCTGAAAGACTTTATTTAGAATTATTGGAAAGACATTCTAGACCTCATAATTCAATTACCATCAATCAATTACAAGAATGTATAGATAATGATTATATATATACAAATGCATTTGTAAAGGATATAGAAAAGAAACCTATTTTAGAAAGTGGTGTCATGCAAGGATATTTTCAAAGTGCAGATTATGATGCACCAAAAAAAGAACTTAATGAAAGTGCTAAGTCAAGCCTAATTTTAGGATTAATTTTATTAATTGTTATAAATCTAATTTCCTACTTTACACCTATGGCATTAGCCTTCGGGGCATATACGATTTTTGGAATCGCTTGTTTATGGAAATATTTTTATCTAACTTCAAAAGCAAGTAATTCCGTTTTATTCACACAATATGGAGCTAATGAACAAGCTAAATGGTATGGTTTATACAATTTCTTAAATAGTGATACTTTGATGAATGAAAAAGAAGTTTATGAATTACCTTTATGGGAAAAATATTTGATTTACGCAACTGCTTTTGGTATTTCCGAAAAAGTGATAAAAGCAATAAAAATACATGCAGTAGAATTAAATATTGATAGCAGTCCTATATTAAACCATCATTTTTATATTCACTCAAGTAGCTTTCATAGGACCTCTAGAGCCTTTGGTCGCTCTATTCATACCTCCTCAAGAGGCGGTGGATTTGGTGGACATGGTTATGGTGGAGGCGGCCGTGGAGGCGGCGGTGGTGGCGGAGGCCATTAATACTACCTAAAAGATATCCTATAAAAGAAAAGAAAGAGTGTTAAAATACTCTTTCTTTTTATTTAAAATTTAAATTCTTGCTACTATTGATTCTTCAATATGTCTTTTAATTGTAAACAATTTAATTGAATATCAAGACTATGTTCTATTTTTTCTCTAGGAATGGTTTTGTAAATTGTTTTTGAAATATATTTTTCTGCAAAATGAATGATTTCTCTATATTCCTTAATGTCATCAGGAAAATATATTCCTCCTTTATCTTTATTTTTTATCATCCAGCAAACAGCTGCTAATGCTGACATGGCAACAGGTGTTATTGTTGGTGTTTGCCAGAAGGATGATTTTTTGTCTTTATATAAAAAATGTTTCTTAATTCTATTTCCCACCCATACTGGCTCAAATTTATCCCCTAATAACAATACTCCTACATATTCTGTACCTCGTTTTATATTTTCTTTGTAAGGAATTTCTGCTCTTTTAGGGTATTTAAATCCTCGTATAATTGAAATATCATCATCTTGTGGCTTATGGATATCTGGATGAAGATAATCATTTACTTTCGCTTTTTTTAGGTATTTTACTGCAAATTCACAAGGAGAGTACAAAAATATAACTGTTGGTCTATATATAACCTCCTCCCCTCTTTTTACTTCAAGAGATTTTGCTATCGTAATTGTTTCTTCGTGAGGAACTAAAAATCCTTCAAATTCCCCTTTTGGATAATATGTTTTTCCTACTTTATCAATTGCTATATCTTTAAATTCTAAAAAACCATTTTTTAAATCTAGATTTTTACATTCTTTTTCATAATCGATTTTCTCACTTGTACCAATATTCGCAGTTGCTTCACTTAACATTTCGAAGAAAAACGAATCCACTGACCATGTACTATATAGTTTGCTTTCATCAAATTTTTCTTTGATTTCTTGATAATCATTATCATTTACGTGAATTTCTTTTAGGTCAAGAGCCTTCGCAAGTTCATTGAATTTATTTTCCTTTAAAAGTTTATGATATTCTTCATTATTCTTAAATTGCTTTTTTACAATGTATTCCAGCCCTGCCTTTACAAAATGAGAAACCAATCCAGGATTATTTCCATGTTGCAACACGATAGGATATTTATTCACATTGCTTTTTTGTTTTAATTGATTTCGTAATTCATTTTTTTTCAAATTTTCTTCAAAAATATTATACCAATTATCGCTCCAATCTGTCTCTCCTGTGTTTAGATACATGATATTTTTATTTGCACACCATTCTATGAAATCTTTTGTACCAACACTATCAGCAAAATCAATTAATAAATCGCCCTCTTCTAAATATTTTGAAAATATGCTTTTGAAATTTTCTCTATTAATATCCGCTACAAGGAAGTTCCCCATCTTCCCTCCAAGTTCGAGAAAAAAAGTATATTCCAGCTTATCCCTAGATATTACGAAATATTTGTCTTTATCATATTTTATTTCTTTGGAAATTTTTTCGAAAAAACTTTTTCCTACTGCACCAAATCCAAATTGTACTATTTTATTTTTAAATTCAATCATTGTTCTATATTTCTTCTTTCTCTAATCGTTCTTTTATTGTTTTTGTTAATATAACTTTTTTTGGAAATACATATCCATCTGTTATATAAATCTCCATTCCTTTTTCTTGAAATTTTAAGAAAATCTTTTTCAAGTCTGGGTGAATTTTATCTCCTACCACTATGATTTTAACTATACCATTTTTCTTAAAATATTCAAATGTTGGAATATCTTGTTTGTATAAATCCCAACTATTATCAAAAATAGATTCCTTTGCTCTATATCTATTTGTTCTATAGCTATCAAGCAAAAAAGCTGGGTTTGCATCATTTTTTAGTTGTATATTTTTTAATTTTTCACTTCCATTTATTAAGCAACTTTCAATTAAATACGTATTTGTCGTTGCTTGTGCGTCTTGTTGTTCATCCGTTCCGTTAAAAACTGGTATTGGTCTATAACCTAGATGTGCTAAATCGATTCCCAATTCTATACTTTCTTTACCTGGTAAATCAATAAATATCGCTGTATCTTGTTGATATTCTTTTAAAAACATTGCTTTTCTATCTAGCCAATCACCAATAGGTTGTCTATGATAAGTATCAATTGCAACAAATGGTACTGGTCTCACCCATTCTGTCCATTTCGCACCTTCAGGTGCATATATTTTATATATTTCTTTTCCTCTCATTTTCTTACCCTCTATTTTTCAATTAATACTGGAATATCTTCTGCATAAGAATCAATTCTTGGATATGGACTCATTCGTGCATAATATCCAGCATGCTCTCCTTCTATTGTATATGAGCCAAGACAAATATGGTATTCTTTTCCATCTTCACTTTTTAATGGTTTACTTTGGAAGTTTTTCTGCGCTAAGTATTGTTTTGGATGCTTTTTTACATCTTGTAAAATTCTTTCATATTCATCATCTTTACACGCTTCTTTAATTGAAATCCTCTCTCCTACTCTACCATAAACTGGTTTATATATAAACCCTTCTTTTTTTCCTACATCCTTTACTTCTACTGTTTCTGGCAATAATGTTTTCCACGTTTTCATACGAATACCAGCTTTTTCTAGTTCTTCCCAAACAAACGGAAATCTTTTGCTTTGAGCATATATGCTAATAGGATGGTTGCAAGATTTCGTTATGGTGTTGAAGTATCCATCCCATCTGCGTGGTTTCATTTGGATAAGCCATTCCAACGGAGTAAATCTAAAAATTAAATCTATACTTTCTTGATTATTATCTAAAATACAATAAGCTTTTTTATCTTTAAAATTAATATGATCTACTGCTCCATAAATAATCTTGTAACCTTCCTTTTCAAGCCTATCTCCTAAATATTGCATAACTTGTCTATCATCACTAAAGCAAGTACAATGTACCATCATAATCGTTCCTTTTTTGTTTAATTTGTTGTTTATTGTATCTACCATTTTTTCGCCAAATGAATGATATTCTAATTCAGGCATATTTATCATTTTACGTGCTATATCTGGTAATAGTGAACTTTCTGCAAAACCTCCTGGACAATCACTATTTACTTCAGTCACAACCCAATGATTGTCTGTGCTTGGATGAAAATCATATCTCATAAGTCTAATATTTTGCGTTTTATCATAAGTTTGCATATTTGGTATTTGCTCTAAAATTTGTTTAGGAAGTGCTAATTTTTTTGCAAGTTTACGATTTTGATTTAAATATTCTTCTGCTAATCTAGTTTCTTTATCTAAACTTTTGGTAAGCTTAATGATTTCTTCATTTTCTTTTTGCGTTAATATCAATATATGTTTTGATAAAGTGTTACTATCACAAAACTGTGGATCCCATTTATAGCAGTCAAACATGGCCTGAATTTTATATTCATAATATCTATCTTCGGGAATCTTGATTAATTTCATAACCTCTCTCTTTTCTCTACAAATTACAATTTTTCATTATATTCCAAATTCTTTAGCATATTGGACAACACCTGTTATTTCTATGTCTGTATCATTCAATTTCATAGCCATAAAATTTTCATTAGCCACATCAAAAGGTGCTTGTATTCCATATTGTGTTGCTGGAATGTATCCAAACTTTGGATAATAATTTTCACTTCCTAATACAATAGAATAATGATATCCTAGCTGTTTTGCTATCTTATGTCCTTGCTCAATTAGCATACTACCAATTCCTTGTTTTTGATATTCTGGTAATACAGCAAGTGGTGCTAACGCTATTTCTTCATGATTTTCTATTTCTATTTTTGTAAATAAAATATATCCTACAATTTTATCCTCTTTAACAGCTACTAATGACAATTCTGGAATAAAACTATCACTATTTCTTAAGTCCACTACCAAATCCTGTTCATTTCCATCACTATGTTCTGCCGTTTCAAATGCTGTTTTGACAACCATATATACTTCTTCATAATCTTTTTGATTTTCTTGTCTTATTTCTATCATATTACATTCTCCTCACAACTTGTTATTATCCATCTAAGCATATCATAAAAAAGAAAATTATTCTATATATCAGACCAAAGCCTGTAAAATAATTTTCTAAAAGGTAATATTTTGTTAAATATTTATGGTGCTTTACATAACTTTCTTTTTATAAAAATAATCACATAGCTAATTATCGCTAAAATCGCAACAATTCCTATTTGCTCAACTACCAATGGTGATAATTTTAATAAATTTCTAAATAGATATGCTGCCACATAGAATCCTACAGCTGTTGTACTAAATAAAAATGCATGAACTTTATTAAATGGCATACAGACCTCTTGAACGGCTAATATACTTACAAATCCAATTAATAGGTACATCATAGTAGTTAATGTATTTTGCTCTATTCCCATACCATTTCCTAAAACTGTTAAAACAATTATATTTAACATAATTACAATAGCAAATGGAAGTGCATTTGTTAAGGCTGTTTTTAAAAATGTTCCTTTGATTGGTTTTTCATTTCTTTCAAAAGATACAAAGAAAGAGGTATATGCTTCAATTACTAAATCAATTAATGTAATTTGTATTGGTATGAATGGGAATTCCATATTGGTTAATATACAAAATACAGATAATAGAACAGAATATATAGTCTTAATAAAGAATATTCTTGCAACACTTGTAATGTTATTAACAACTCTTCTTCCTTCCATTAGTACATCTTTTAAAACACTAAAATCTGAATTTAATAATACAATTTGAGATACTTGTTTTGCGCTATCTGTTGCATCTGGAAGTGTAATACTACAGTCTGCTTCACGAAGTGCAATGACATCATTGACACCATCTCCTGTCATGGCTACTTTATGCCCTTTTTCTTGCAATGCTTTTACAATAATACTTTTTTGATGTGGTAACACTCTTGCAAAAATACTGTATCTATCTACTAGGTTTGCAATTTCATCATCATTTTTTATGGTTGATAAATCTATGTAAGAATCATAGTTTTCAAGGCCTGCTGTTCTTGCTATATTAGATACAGTAAGAGGATTATCTCCTGAAACGACTTTTACTTCAACACCTTGCTTTTTAAAATATCCTAACATTTCTTTTGCATTTTTTCTTAAAGGATCTTCTACTATGATAGATGCAACCACTTCTAACTCTGGTAGTTCTGGTGTATGAATCACTTTATTGGTGTATGCAATTCCTAAAACTCTTTTTCCTCTTTTTTGTAAATCTATCATTTCTTCTGGCATCTGTACCTTACTTTTTTCGAATAATCTTTCAGGCGCTCCCATAACAACTGTTCCCATATTTTCAAAAGAGATAGCACTCCACTTTCTTTCTGATGAAAATGGTATTTTTTCTATAGTGTTATATACAGTATCTCCTTTAAAATATTTCTTCATCGCTTTAAATGTCGCATTATTATCCTCCATACCATTTACAAATGCTACCATCATTTCGTTAAATGGCTTTGGTAATATGGCTTCATCATACATTTTTACTTCTGAAACTTTCATTTTACCAGTTGTAATCGTCCCTGTTTTGTCTAAGCATATGGTATCTATATGTGCCAGTGATTCTATACTATATAATTCTTGCACAAGTACTTGTTTTTTGGCTAATTTAATAACCCCTGATTCTAAAGAAATCGTAATTAATAAGATTAACCCTTTTGGTAACATTCCGAAGTAACGCTGCTGCTGTTGCAATAACTGATTGTGTGATATCTGTTTGTCTTGTAATATATGCTTGTATAAATAGAATAATTCCAAATGGAATAATAACAAAACTTGTAAATCTTGTTACTTTTTTCATAGAATTGATTAATTCTGAATTGTTAGATTTTTGTTTTTTCGCTGAACTAATAATCCTATTAGCAAAATTATTCTCTCCTACTTTTTCTATTTTGGCATAACATTTTCCACTAACCACATAACTTCCGGAAAGCAATGTGTCTTTTTCACTTTTTAAGATTAAATCTGATTCTCCTGTAAGTAGAGATTCATTAACTTCTATTTCTCCACTGATAATTTGTGCATCCGATGGAATTTGATCTCCTTGTGCTAAAACAATTGTATCTCCTAATACGATTTCTTCTACATCTATTTTTTTCTCTTTTCCATTTCTTATAACAGTTGCTTTTGCTGTATTTAGAATGGATAATTTTTTCACCAAATTTTTTCCATGGATTTCTTGTATAATACCAATTAAAACATTTACTGTGATAATTGCAAAAAAGAATACATTTGTATATGCTTTTACTGAAATTAATGCAATCGCAATTATCAAATTATATAAATTAAATAATGTAAATACATTATCAGCGATAATCTTC
The DNA here is from genome assembly GCA_949288175.1 of uncultured Eubacteriales bacterium. Classification (GTDB taxonomy): domain Bacteria; phylum Bacillota; class Clostridia; order TANB77; family CAG-508; genus CAG-269. The sequence continues at coordinate 105,227 of CASEIV010000003.1, forward strand.
CAATTTGATTTTAAATTGTCTTTTGGCAGTGTATTCACATTTTCTTTTTGTATTTGTTCTTCTACTTCTTTGTTTGATAATCCTTGTATTTTTTCCATTTTTTAATTTCCTTCCTTTCTTTTATCATAAGTCTTAACATTTATTACACGATGAAAAAACAAAAAGGTTGGAAAATTTTTAAAAAAATTGTCAATAATACAAAAAAACAGAATTAAGTATGTATTGCACAAACCATTTGTAGTTTTACAACATCTCCTAATTCTGCTTTTAATATTATTCTTATAAATTTCTAGTTATTTTCAAAAACAATTCCATCGATACACTCATCAAAAATAAATTGTTTAATTTTCTCTTTGTTATTTGTACTATAAAATTCAGATAACAAAATTGTAAAATCTTTTAACTTATTATCTGGAACTTTTATAATTCCACAACCATTTTCAATCATAATCTTATTAGCACAAATTGTACTTGTTCTTTTATTTCCATCCCAAAACAATTGACTTCTTATACCATATAACATATACTCTATTGCTCTTTCTGTAGCATTTTCTATTTGCAATATATGCGTTATCTGTTGTTTTACTTTTTCTTCACTTGGTATTTCAGGAATATAATCTGTTCCAGTTATTTGCACTTTACCTTGTCTTAATACTCCCCAAGCAATACTTTCATTTCTTGCTACAAATTCATTTATTTTACAAATAAAATCAAGGTCAAAAGCTTTGTCTACATTATTTATAACATATTTCCAAGCATCTCTTAAATTTAATATACATTGAATTTCATCTATTTTTAAATTTGGAACATTAACCCCTTCCAATATTGTTTTAGTCTCTGGAAAAGTTATGTTTAAACCTTCCATTCTTGCATTGGCATATATATTATCTACTAAATTTCTTTTTGCTAAAAATTTATTTTGTTCTTTTGTTAAATTATATTTATCATTCATTTTTTCAAGTCCTTTCTCAAATTTGTATAATTTCTATTTTATTTTTCAAATCTCTTTTGACTTGTTGGTGTTTCAATTTTTTCTTCTGACTACTTTTATATTATACTACAAAACACTTAAATTTACTATACTTTTAGACATTTTTATACATAAATTAGTTTTGTCGTTTTTCCCCACATTTAGCACAATACTTATCATTCCTATTCAAAACAGAACTACATGTGTGGCAAGTTTCATTTAATTTTGTACCACAATATGTACAATAGATATAGCTTTTATCTTGCGAAGCTCCACATTTGAAACAAGTCTTTTGATTTTGTTTATAAATAATATATATGATAACACCTGCTATATTGGTAATTAATGTGATTCCTCCCCATAAATATGGATTTAGTTTTGACTTTAGTGCATTTTGATAAATATATAAAGCCAGTAATACCCAATATATCATAAAGAAAAACATCATAATGGCTAGAGTTACTTTTATATACATTTTCCCATTTTCAACTGGATGGATTTCATTGATAAAATATATTTTTTCTCCTGTATCATGATTTGCTATATAACTTAATAAATAGACTTGCTTATTGTCAAAGTTTGGCTCATAAAATATTTGATCTTCAGATTCTTTTTGAATTTCTGTATCAAAGTTTGACAACACTGTATTTATGATAAGTTCTTTATTGGTTGTTAATCTAAAAATAGCTGTGTCATTATTGGGATTTACAAAATAATCATTTGTCATATTATCTGCTTTATTTAAAGTAAATTTTTCTTGGTTTGCAAATTCAGAATGTTTACTACTATATATGATTTTATTTTCTTTGTTCAATATTAAAACATCTACAACATCTTCTGAATTATCTGACATATTTTTTATTTCTTCTTTTACACTTTCTAAATCATTATGATTATTTTCTAATGTTTCATGAATCCTATGATAGTCATATATAAATGTTAATTTACTTTGAAAGGCATTTCCTATAAATAGAATTAAACTAATACCTACTAATATAGCAACAATTATATATATGAAAACAACTTTTTTAAATGGTATCTTTTCTATAAAATTATTCATAACATTCACCTCTTGCATTTTCTTTTAAGGCTATTGGTAACATGATTAATATTGCAAGTGCTATTAATCCAATTGCTCCTATAATAAATCCCCAAATATTCACATCTAGCATAATCAATGTACTTGGTATAAATAGCAATAACACAATCGCGAATATAAATAGCTTTTGCATTCTTCTTTCTCTTGTTTTTTGCTTTAATTCAAAACATTTTTTATCTATTGCTGGCTCTAAATTTGATAATACAGTTTGTAAATTTTTATCCATATGAATTACCTCCTTTTTTTATTCTTTTTTCTAATTTTTTCTTTCCTTCATGTATTCTACTCTTTATGGTTTTCGGTTTTGTTCCCATTTTTTCAGCAATTTCCTTTAAAGAGTATTCTTCTAAATATTTCAGCTTTATTGCCTGTGCTTGTTCAAATGGTAATGTATCAATTTCTTTTAATACCATATCTAATTCATTTTTTTCTGCGATCTTATCTTCTATGGAAATGGTATCAGATATGGTTTCTATATCAATTTCTGATGCTATTTTCTTATTTTTCTTTAGATAATCTAAATAACAATTCTTTGCTATTTTCATGAGATATGTACTAAACATTGCTTTTCCTTTTACATCAAACTTATCTATATGCATTACCAATTTTAAAAAAGTTTCTTGTACTAAATCTTGTGCAATTTCTTCATCTGCTGTTAATTTGATTAGAAATTTTGATACATACGGATAATATATGGTAATTAATTTATTAAATGCTTCTTTTTCTCCTTTTTGGCACTGTATAATTAATTTTATTTCATTCAAGCTAGCACCTCTTTTCTGTTTTCCATTTATTACACGATTGTAAAATAAAAAAGTTGGTGTTTTTATAAAATTCATAACTAAAATGGATAACCCCATATAAATTATGCTAAAGAATAATCATTCTATATTTTTATATATCTAAATCAATCTCATATTTATTTTTGATTAAAATATATCTATACTCTCTTGTTGTTTTCTTTTTTTACTAATCTATTATTTTTTTATTCCAAGATTTTTTATGACATTTTGGACATCTCATATATCTTGTTCTACCAGAATGCATTGCAAATAAAACTTGTTTATAACTTGGAATATATTTATATTTACAAATATCACATTGATAATATCCTGCTTTTTGTTCAATTAAAAGACAGGTTCCTACTCCTATGATAAAAATTACAAAACTAATTACCATGGTTATGACTTTCCATACTATATTTTCAATCGCAAATATAGATAAAAATATCATTAGCAAAAATGATATTGTAATAATCGTACCAATAATTGTTTCAGTAAACAATAATCGTTTATCGCTATCCTCTTTTTCTTTTTGTAATTTAATAAAATTTTCTTCTGCTTTTTTATCATAATTTTCCATTTTTATCATCTCCCCACTTAATAATTCATTTACAGTAATATTCAATTCATTGCATAAGTCAAGCATAATAGAGGAATCAGGCATACCTTTACCAGTTTCCCATTTTGATATTGCCCTGTCTGTTATATTTAATTTTTCTGCAAGTTCTGCTTGCGTCATATTTTTTTCTTTTCTACACTTAGCAATAAATTTTCCAATTCTTACTTGATCCATACCTTTACCTCCTTTACTATTATTGTAAATTCCTTATCCTAAAAAGTAAACATACTAATCGTTGAGTGAGGAAAACAACGATTAGTAGAGTAACATAAACTGTGATTTATCTTTTACATATTATATTTTTATCCAATATCTCAAATATGTAAATCCATCATCTTCATTATAATAACTATTTTCAAAAATACCGTTATTTTTCTCTATAACTTTTTTTGAAGGTATGTTAAAATCTTTGCAAGTGATTAAAATCCTCTCTCTTTTATGGTCCATTTCTTTAAATTTTTGCAAACCTAATTTTAGCATTTCTGTAGCATATCCTTTTCCTCTTTCTGTAGGTCTTATACTATATCCTATAAATCCACCGTATTTCATTAATACAGGAACCTCTTTCCATCTTAATCCTATTGCTCCAACTATTCTATCCTCATCATTTTCTATTAAGTAAAATGTATGTGTTGAGTAATCTTTTGGAAGATTTTCTTCGTATTTATTATTTTCTAAATCATTTAGCCATTGTTGAAAATTCATTTTGCCTAGATTTTCGAAATCTCTTACTCCTTCAAAAATCCTTATTCCTGGTATTGGCTCACTATTTATATATTCTTGATAAATTTCAAGTAATTCTTTTTCATCATTTTCATTTGCTTCTCTTAATTTCATATTTATCCCCCTATTTTCTTTGATAAAATTATACTGTAAATTTTGGTTGCATACCACCAATTTGACTTTAAACTTTGTCAACTAAGATTAACATTTTCTTATTTTTTTCTTTATTATAGCAGATTTCATTATATTCTTTTATAAAAAAAGACTGATTTGCTTTCATTTAACAAATCAATCTTCTTCAAACTAACATTCCTTTTCTATTAACTCTAGATTTGCTTGTCTTTTTATTTTACCAGTTGTTGTTTTAATTAAAGGTTCTTCTGAAACAATAATTCCTCTGATTGCTTTATACTTTGGCATAACACTATTTACTTCTTTTATTTTTTCAGTTAATACTCTATAAATATCTTCTTCTTTTTCTACCTTATATGCTTCTTTCATAATATCTTTATTAAATACAATTTTTACATGTATTTTGATATTATCTTTATCATCTGTTTGTTGTTTTCCAAAGATAAAAGATTCTTTTACCCCTTCAATTTTATTAACTAAGCCTTCCATTTCTTCTGAGTATATATTTTTACCATTTTTTAAAACAATGACACTTTTCTTTCTTCCACAGATAAATATGTAACCATCTTCATCAATTCTTGCCAAATCTCCTGTATGGAACCATCCATCTTCCATAACACTTTCTGTCGCTTTTTTATTATTATAATATCCTAACATAACATTTGGGCCTTTTACAACTAGTTCTCCTACACCATCATCATCTGCCTCATCAATTCTTGCCTCAACATGTGGAATTGGTCTTCCAATAGATCCAACTCTATGATGTTCATTTGTTTCTATTCCAATAATTGGAGATGTTTCTGTTAATCCATATGCTTGGCATAAATTAATTCCCCAATTTCTGAATGTTTCAATAACTTCTTTGTCTAGTGCTGCAGCTCCAGTAATAAATAACTTAATACATCCTCCATACATATCATGAATTTCTTTAAAAACCTTTTTCTTCTCTTCCATAGATTTATCTTTGCATTCTTGCATCAATTTTTTCGTTTCTTCTATTTTATCTCTTTTTTGAATCATTTTCCATATGTTTTTATACATAATTTCATATATAGCAGGAACAAATGCTGCATAAGTTATTTTATATTCATTTAAATTTTCCATTATATGTCTAATACCATCACAAAAAGACCTTTCTGCACCTACATATAATGAAACTAGCATGCCAACTGTACATTCATATACATGATGTAATGGTAAGAATGATAGGATTCTATCATTTGAATCAACATCTACGACTGATGCATAATCCATTACATTTGAAACTAAATTCTTATGAGAAAGTGCAACAACTTTTGATTTTGATGTGGTTCCTGAAGTAAATAACATGATACGCATTTCTTCTGGATTAATTTTTGCATTAATATATTCTCTATTTCCACTATCTAATAATTCTTTTCCTTTTTCTATTAACTCTTTTTCAGAATATATCCCTTCCTCATGAATGTCTGTATCCATAGAAATTAAATGTTTTAATTTGTTTTTCTCACTATATTTTATTTTTTTGATGATTTCTTCATATTTCTTAGAATAAAATATGGCTTCTACTTCTGATCTTTCTATAACTTCTTCTAATTCATTTGCTGGTAATGATTTATCCATTGGAACAACAATTCCTACACCACATGCGATTGATAAATAGGCAAGTTCCCATTCATATCTGTTTTCTCCAATAACACCTATTCTTTTACCTTTTAATCCCATACTGATTAGTGTTGTTCCTAGATAATTAATCATATCTCTTATTTCATTATGGGTATAGGTTTTATATTGTCCTTTCCCTGTTTTTATTTTGTATCCTGGTTTGTCTCCATATAATTCTCTTGTCTTATTTAACATATCTTTTAAATCTGTCACTTCTAACATATTTTTTGCCATAACTTTATTTCCTCCGTATATTTCTTTACTTTTTCCATTCTATTTGTGCTTTTCATTTTATCTTGCCTATAATAGATTAATATAGATACAAAAAAATGTCAAATGTTATTGTGAATTTTAAGAAAAAAGATTTGTCATATTTCAAACAAATCTTTTTCTATTATATAATTCTGTAATGTGTTCGTTATTGTTCTTCATTATTATCTGTAATTATGATTGAAACACTTTCAGGACTTATTGTGCTATCATCGACTTCTATTGTAACATTTTCTGGACTATGATTAAATTCTTCATTTGCTTGTAAATTTTCCTCAAATATTTTTTCATATTCTTTCCTTTCTTCCTCAAAGTCATTATAATCCATAAACCACGTACCAATTTTAATATCATCAAATCCTGCTAATGTATTGAAATCTATAACTTTATATCCAAGTCCAAAATATTCTATTGTTCCTCCATCATTCATAATTCCTGCTGGATTTTTTATACAAAATATGGGTTTTTCCTGTTTTTGTACTCTATTATAATCTACTGCAAAAAATACAATTCCTAAAATTACTATTACTCCTATAATAATAAAACATATTTTTATCCCCTTTTTCATAAATCCCCCTATTTTTCTTGACTTTTTATTTATATATATATTATAATAAATATAGGAAATGACAATTCCACAAACGTGGTTTTGCCGAATTTAGTTGTAAAAAACTCACACCTAACTCGCCAAAGTTACAGATGTGAGCTTTTTTTATTTATGTAGTTGCTTATCAACCCAGTTCTTGTAAAGAACTGCTGTCAAGGCAACGTTTAATGTTAAAGATAACATTAATGCTATTATTAAAAATAGTATCACTTTAACCATAAACATCACCACCCTTCCTACGAAAAATCGTAAAATTGGTGGCAAAACCACATCTGCTAACTATCATTTCCTATGTTATTTATTCTACAATATTCTTTTTATTTTGTCTACAAATTCCATTAAATTTATAAATGTATTTTAACTTCCAAGACAAATCGCTATTTTTCTATCAGAATCATAGTAAAACAAGACAATTTCAATGAATTGTCTCTTTAACTTGAAAAAAGTATTCTTAATATAATAAGAATACCTTTTCTATGTTAAATCAATAGTCCTGAATGATAATAAATGGTGTTCCACTATTTTCATCTTCTTCAATCCAATAATATACAATACCATAACTACTATTTCTTTTTTGTAATTTAGTATAACTGTTAAAATATGATTTTTCACTATCTTTTAAATTATAATCATTAAAATAATATATTCCATTCAAATATTCCACATCTTTTATATAAATCGTTTCTTCTCCATTAGAATCTGTAAATTTACTATAAACTCTAATAGAAGATTTTTCACCTCTTTCTGTATCTGCTATAAATTCATCTAGCTTTTCAATATTATTTGATTTTACTTTATTATTTTCTAATACAATATAACCATCACTTATTGCATTTTCTACGCTATAAGATTTTGGAAGTTCCTCTGTACTAATACATCCTTCCACTTCTACTTTTCTATTTTCAATACTGACATCTGCATTTTCTCTCAATAGTGACCTATCTACAATAGCATACCAGATATTATTATTTTTGTTATAGTCAGGATTTTCTTTTTGTTTCATCTTTATATGTGTAGTGGTTTCATCTGCTGTTATCTCCGAAATAGTTAAATCTTTTTCATGTAGTTGTCTTACATTTTCATTTACAATTATAATAACAAAATTTTCTTCAAAATTGATTTCTTCTAAGTTCGGTAATTCCTCAACTCTTGATTTATATTTGTTATACTCTTCTTGGTCGCTTATTATTTTGTGATACAATCTTGGCTTTTGATTCCAAGTCATATCATTTGCCATTAAATCTGTTTCATATGTAGTTATTCCATCTCCCAAGTCGAATAAGCCTCTTGATGTAATTTCCTCTTGCTTTTTTATGTATTTATTATAAATTGTAACACCCGCATAAACGATTCCACTTAATAAAGCAGTTGTGCAAATGATGATAATAAAAATTTTTAGTACTTTATTCATTTCACTAACTCCTTTCTTTAGCAGGATTTTTCTTAATTGTTTTTTTCCTCTATGAATTAATGTTTTAGTATTTTGGAGAGTTTGTCCTAATATTTCTGATGTTTCTTTATATGATAATCCTTCAATATTAACTAAATATATAGCATTTTTATATTTTTCATCTAGCTCTTCTATACTGTTTAATACTTCTTTTTTTGTTTCTTCACTTGTTATAATTTCCAATACATCTTTATCTACTTTTTTACTTTCATTTAAAATATATTGTTCATTAATTTCTTCTCTTCTTTTTTCTATATTTAGATAATTATATGCCTTACTTTTTGCAACTAAATATATATAATACTTAAAAGAACTATTTTCTTTCATTTTATTTTGCATAACATATATAAAAGTTTCTTGTGTTATGTCTTCTGCTTTTTGATAATCCTTTACTATGTTATAAATAAAATATTCTATTCTATTTTTATATTTCTTGTAAATATATTCAAATGCTTGTTTTTCTCCATTTAAATAATCATTATATAATTTTTTATCTAAATCTCTCTCCATTTTTTACCTGCTTTCATTTATATAGAACAGCAACTATTAAAAAAGTTTCATTTTTTTATCATTTGTCATATATGATAACTGATTTATATGACTATTTTCTTAAGTATATCATAAAAAGCAGATAATTTACTATAATTATCTGCCCTAGTTATTGTAATTTGCATTTTTGTTTTTTATTCTTATTATTTATCAAATAAATTGATATTATTAGCTATTTTCTTTCTTATTCCATTTATACAAACACATAAAATGATTATAATAGCATCTATAGCAATATAATATCTTGCTTTACTATATCCCTTTTCCTCTATATAACTTTTTAAATTATATAATTCGTCATCATAAAGTTCAATTTCTTCACCATTTTGATAATATAGTGTAAATTCATAGTTATTAAAATCCATAAAAAATTGTATTTTTTTCAATTGATTTATATCATATGTTTCATCATAATATTCACTGGTTTTTAACATGTTTTCTAACAATTCTTTATTATTATCATTTACATTTACAATGCTTTTCCCTAATCCACTAAATATATGATATCCATTATAAATTATCATTATCATTCCTATAACAATGCCTACCATTAACAATAATTCAAAAATCACAAATACGTTTCTTTTCATATAAAACTCCTAAATTTTTTTGCACCAATTGATAATTTTCTTTTCTTAAAATTTATACTTGTTTTTGATTTAATAACTTTGTTTTTAAATCATATAATTTTTTAGATAAATCCACATAATATTTTTGTGGGTTCTCTAGTCTTTTGATTTCTTCCCATATCGTTCCTAATTGTTCTTTTGTATATTTTACAATTTCTTTTATGGTTGGTTGCTTATAGACTAGTTTTCCATTTTCAAATATTTTTTCTTGCAATTCTTTTACATAGTAATTTTGTAATTTCTTTCTTTTCCAGGTATTATATTGATCAAATATTTCATATTCTCCCTCTGGCTCTTTTTCATTTTTTAACATGATAACATCTGCTAATGCATAATTGGTTTCTTTAGAATAAAAACGATATACCTTTTTAAAACTTGGATTTGTGATTTTTTCTACATTTTCACTAATTTTTATTTTTGGTATCATTTTTCCTTCTTTTTCCATTGCTGCTAATTTATATACCCCACCAAATACAGAATCACTTTTTGCTGTAATTAAATTCTCACCTACACCAAATAAATCAATTTTCGCGTCTTGTTCTATCAAAGAACTAATTAAATTTTCATCTAATGCATTGGTTGCACATATTTTACAATCTGGATATTCAGCTTCATCCAAGATTACTCTTACTTTTTTAGATAAATATGCTAAATCTCCACTATCTAATCTAACGGCAACTGGTCTAATTCCTTGTGGTTTTAAAACTTCATCAAATACTTTTATGGCATTTGGTAATCCACTTTGTAATGTATGATATGTATCAATTAAATATGTACCATTGTTAGGATATAGTTCTGCATATGTTTTAAATGCTTCATATTCATTATTAAAACTTTGTATCCAACTATGTGCCATGGTTCCACTTGCTGGAACATGGAATTTTTCACTAGCAGCTGTACAAGATGTTCCTACTGCTCCTCCTATAATCGCTGCTCTTGCTCCATAAATGGCAGCTGACACTCCATGAGCCCTTCTTGCCCCAAATTCCATTACTGGTCTTCCTTGTGCTGCTCTTACAATTCTTGCTGTCTTTGTCGCGATTAAACTTTGATGATTAATAATTAATAATAACATGGTTTCTAACAATTGTGCTTCACTAACTGGTGCTCTTACTGTCATTAATGGTTCGTTTGGAAATACCACAGTTCCTTCTGGTATTGCCCAAATATCTCCTGTGAATTTAAAGTCTTTTAAATAATTTAAATATTCTTCTGAAAACATATTTTGTTTTCTTAAATAGTCTATATCTTCTTCATCGAATTTTAAATTTTGTATAAATTCTATAATTTGTTCTAATCCTGCTACAATCGCATATCCTCCACCATCTGGAACCTTTCTAAAAAATACATCAAAATATGCAATATCATTCTTATTTTTTGAGAAATATCCATTTGACATTGTAAATTCATAAAAATCTGCTACTAATTCTAATTTTTCTTGATTCATTTTTATGTTTCCTCCCATATATTTAATTTCAAAACTTTTTTCTATTATCATACTACAAAAAAGAAAATTATTCCATACATACCTGTAATAAAATAATTTTCTTTTACTTCTTTTTATTAATTATCTTCTACCAATGTATATTCTGTTACATCTGGTTCTTGCATATCTTCATCTGTAACAGTTCCAAAAGAATATTCATATCGTATTGTAATGATACCTTTATCTTCTCCATTTACTGAAACTGGTTGAATAGTTTGCAATGCTAATCCTGTATCCTTTTCTATATAAAATTCCAATCCAGGTGTTTCTTTTTTATAAGTACTTTCCAGTATATAACAAGCTTTACCATTAACTTCTCCTGATGTTATTTCATAAGACCTACTCATTATAAATAAGGTCTTCAAAGAATCATAATATGTGTAATTATTTAATGGGTTGTATAAATATTGCCCACCCATAATAGATAAATTTTTATAGTCAGGACCATCTACAAATGTCTTACTTTGATTTGGATATACATATTGTGTACTCGTTACATTATCTTCTGAAAATGTCATTACATGTTTTTCTATACCATCTTTATAATAGTTATCATAAGTTGCTACTGTTTGAGAAGGATAATATGAAGTTTTTATATATACATTATCACTCTGTTGCTCATATTCTTTAAATTTATCTTGTAAAGAAGCTATAATTATCATATTTCTTCCTGGGAAAGCTATAAATAATACTACAAAGATTAGTATAATTATCAATAAGGTGGTTTTTAATATTCTTAATTTATGATTGTATTTTTTAATATATTTAACTTTCTTTTTTTCTAAGTTTTTCTCTTGTAACTGGATATCTTTTTGCATAGCATCTAAGATTTTTTTACATTCTTTACAACCATTAATATGTTCTTCTATATATGCATTTGTTTCTTTGCTTGTTAATTTATCAATATAATTTGGTAATAAATCTTGAACAATTTTACAATCATTTTTTTCTTTCATCTTCATCACCCTCCTTCAACTTCTGTTTTCCTCTATAAAAAGTAACTCTTGCCCAGTTCTCTGTTTGATTTAGAATCGTTCCTATTTCTTTAAATGATAATTCTCCTGTAATTCTTAAATAGATAACTTCTCTTGTTTTTTCATCTAGTGTTTGTAACTTTTTATATAATGCCATTTTTTCTTCGTTTTGAACAACTTTCTCTTCTGTAACATCATTAGGCGCTTGTATCTCTAAAAAATTTTCTTCACTTACCTTTATTGTTTTTCGATGTTTTCTACATTCGTCATACCATAAGTTTTTTGCAATTTGGCATAGCCATACAGATATTTTACACTCTCCTTTAAAAGTATGTATCTTTTTTACTGCTCGATAAAAGGTTTCTTGTGTTAGTTCTTCAGAGATATCACTATTACGAGTTAAACAGAATAAATATTTATATACTGTTTCAAAGTATTGTTCATATATTTGCTCCATATCCTGCATAACTTTATCCCCCTTTGTACATATGACGCATGAATTTCTTTTTCGTTACAATTTATCTTAAAAAATGTCGCATTGACAAACGAACTCAATGCGACATTTCTTTATTCATCAATCGTTGATATTCCAAGTGTAATTTCTTCTAATACATCTAATACTGCTCTTACAGTATCCAATGCTGTAAACATTGGTACATTATTTTGTGTTGCACATCTTCTAATGTAGCTTCCATCTGTTTCTTGATCTATGGAATCAATATTTCTTGTGTTGATGACATAGCTAACATATCCTTTTCTTAAAGATTCTAGGATTTCTTCACTACCTTCACTAATTTTCTTTTTCACTCTTGTTCTGATACCATGTTCTTTTAAGAATTTAGCAGTTCCTTTTGTTGCTTCTATATTAAACCCTAGGTTATAAAATCTTCTAATTAATGGTAATGCTTCTTCTTTGTCTTTATCTGCTATGGTTACAAATATGGTTCCATAATTTGCAAGTTTCATTCCTGATGATTGTAATGCTTTATATAATGCTCTAGTTAATTTTTTATCATATCCAATGGCTTCCCCTGTTGATTTCATTTCAGGAGAAAGTGTTGCATCTAATCCTGATAATTTTGAGAATGAGAAAGCTGGCGCTTTTACATACCATTTTTCTTTTTCTTTTGGATATACCACATCAATTCCTTGTTCTTTTAAAGATTTTCCAAGCATAACTAATGTTCCAATATCTGCTAAAGAATATCCTGTAGATTTTGAAATAAATGGTACAGTTCTTGATGATCTTGGATTTACTTCAATTACATAAACATCTTCCTTATCATCTACAATGAATTGGATATTATATAATCCGACAATACCAATACCTAATCCTAATTTTACTGTATAATCTATGATTGTATCTTTTGCTTTTTGGCTAACACTAAAGGTTGGATATACACTAATACTATCTCCTGAATGGATTCCTGTTTTTTCAACATGTTCCATAATTCCAGGTATGAATACATCTTTTCCATCACATACAGCATCGACTTCTAGTTCTTTTCCTGTTATATATTTATCAACTAATACTGGTTGTTCTGTATTAATTTCAACAGCTGTTTTCAAATATTTTTCTAATGCTTTTTGATTAGAAACAATTTGCATTGCTCTTCCACCTAATACATAACTTGGTCTTACTAGAACTGGATACCCAATTTCTTTAGCAACTTTTATTCCATCTTCTATATTGGTTACTGCTTCTCCTCTAGGTTGTAATAATTCTAAGTCTTTCATAACTCTTTCAAATGCATCTCTGTTTTCTGCTTTTTCAATGGCATTCACATCTGTACCAATAATTTTAACACCTAATTTTGAAAGTGGTCCTGCAAGGTTAATGGCTGTTTGTCCACCTAAAGCAGCTACAACACCTTCTGGTTTTTCTAATTCTACAATATTCATAACATCTTCTACAGTTAGTGGTTCAAAATATAGCTTATCACTGGTTGTATAATCTGTTGAAACCGTTTCTGGGTTGTTATTGATAATAATTGCTTCATATCCTGCCTCTTTAATTGTTTTTACTGCATGTACTGTAGAATAGTCAAATTCTACACCTTGTCCAATTCTAATTGGTCCTGCTCCTAATACAATGATTTTTTTCTTATCACTTATGATAGATTCATTTTCTTCTTCATATGTTGAATAGAAATATGGTACATAGCTTTCAAACTCACTACTACATGTATCTATCATTTTATATACAGGATAAATGCTATTTTTCTTTCTTAATTCATAAATATCGTTTTCTTTTTTCTTCCATACTTTTGCAATATATTTATCACTAAATCCCATTTTCTTAACAGTTTTTAATGTATCAATATCTCCTACGTTTTTCTTTAACACTTTTTCCATTTCAACAATATTTTTAATTTTTTCTAAGAAAAACATATCAATTTTTGTTGTATCATAAATTAATCCTAAATCGACATCTCTTCTTATTAATTCTGCAATCGCATAGATTCTATCATCTGTTCCATCTTTTATATATGTCATCATGTCTTCTGTTTCCATTGTATCAAATTTCTTATGATGGATATGACATACACCTGTTTCTAAAGACCTTATTGCTTTTAATAAACTTTCTTCAAAGGTTCTTCCCACACTCATGACTTCTCCTGTTGCCTTCATTTGTGTACTTAGTTTATTTGAAGCTAGTGTAAATTTATCAAATGGGAATCTTGGTATTTTGCAAACAATATAGTCTAATGCTGGTTCAAAACTTGCTGGTGTATTGGCTAATGGAATTTCTTCTAATCTCATACCAACTGCTATTTTTGCTGAAACTCTAGCAATTGGATATCCACTTGCTTTTGAAGCTAATGCTGATGAACGAGATACCCTTGGATTTACTTCAATGACATAATAGTTAAAAGAATGTGGATCTAAAGCAAATTGAACATTACATCCTCCCTCTATTTTTAAAGCTCTAATGATTTTTAAAGCACTATCTCTTAATAGTTGATATTCTTTATTAGTTAATGTTTGACTTGGTGCTACAACAATAGAATCTCCTGTATGAACACCTACTGGGTCTAAGTTTTCCATATTACAAATGGTAATGGCTGTGTCATTATGATCTCTCATTACCTCATATTCAATCTCTTTATATCCTTTAATACTTTTTTCTACTAATACTTGATTGACTGGAGAAAGTTTTAAAGCATGTTTTAATAATGGTTTTAATTCTTGTTCATTATCTGCAAATCCTCCACCAGTTCCTCCCAAAGTGAAAGCTGGTCTTAGAACAACTGGGTATCCAATTTTATTCGCAGCTGCAATTCCTTCTTCTTCTGATTCTGCAATAATAGATTCTAATACAGGCTCTCCTAATTCTTGGCATAGTTCTTTAAATTTTTCTCTGTCTTCTGCCTTTTCAATACTTTCACTACTTGTTCCTAGAAGTTCTACTTGACATTCTTGTAAGATTCCTTTTCTGTATAACTGCATAGCAATATTTAGACCTGTTTGTCCTCCAATTCCTGGTAAAATAGCATCTGGTCTTTCATATCTGATAATTTTTGCAACATATTCTAATGTCAATGGTTCCATATATACTTTATCTGCAATCGCTGTATCTGTCATGATTGTTGCTGGGTTAGAATTTACTAATATAACTTTATATCCTTCTTCTTTTAGTGCTAAACAAGCTTGTGTTCCAGCATAATCAAATTCTGCTGCTTGTCCAATGACAATTGGTCCAGAACCAATTACTAGTACAGTTTTTATATCTTTTCTTTTTGGCATTTTATTCACATTCCTTTCATTTTATTTTTATTACTATATCTCAACGAATTTGGAAAAGAATCGTCTTTTGACTAGGCACACGAACTTGAAATCTATGAGACGTATGTTCTATACGTTGATTAAATTTCAAGTGAAGTGTAACAACGTCAAAATCGATTATCTTCCAAATTGCATAATTTTGATAAATTTATCAAAAAGATACCCACTATCTTGTGGTCCTGGTGCACTTTCAGGGTGATATTGCACACTAAATACTTTATCTTTCTTACATTCCACACCTTCAATTGTATTATCTAAAATATTTTTATGTGTTGGTACTAAATCTGTTTTTTCTAAAGATTTTTCATCTACTGCATAACTATGGTTTTGACTTGTGATTTCTATCTTATCTGTTTCTAGGTTTAATACTGGATGATTTCCACCTCTATGTCCAAATTTTAATTTATATGTTTTTGCGCCATACGCCAAACTAATCATTTGATGTCCTAAACAAATTCCGAAAATTGGATATTTTCCTCTTAATTCCTTTACAAGTTTAATGACTTCTTTTACATCTTCTGGATCACCTGGTCCATTTGATAAAAAGACGCCATCTGGTTTTAAGCTTTCAATTTCTTTTGCTGTTGTATTATATGGCACAATCGTTACATTACAACCTCTTTTATTTAAACTTCTGATAATATTTAACTTAATACCACAATCTACTGCTACCACATTATATTTGTAATTTGCTGTTCTAGAATACCATTTCTTTTTACAACTTACTTTTGATACAGCATCTTTTGGAATATCATATGCATTTAATTTTTTTAACGCTTCTTCTTTACTAGTTGTAATGTCTGTGATGATAACCTTTCTACTTCCTTTATTTCTGATACTTCTCGTTAATTTTCTCGTATCAATACCTGAAATTCCTGGTATATCATTTTCTTCTAAATATTCTGATAATGTTTTTGTGTAACGAAAATTACTTGGTAAATCATTGTATTCTCTGACTACCATTCCACCAATCGTTGGTTGTTTTGTTTCATAATCTTCATCTGTGATTCCATAGTTTCCAATTAATGGATATGTCATCACTACCATTTGATAGGTATATGATGGGTCTGAAACAATTTCTTGATATCCTACCATTGAAGTATTAAATACAACTTCACAAATGGCTTCTTTGTCTGCTCCAAATCCATATCCTAAATATTCTTCTCCATCTTCTAGTACAATTTTTTTGTTGAATTCTTTCATATTAACCTCCATTCATATATGTTAAATTTGTATATATTGTAAATGACAAAAAAAAATAAGGAACGAAAAATCCTTACTTAAAATGGAAATGAAAATAAAGCAACTATTAAGAAAATAGCTGAAGTATTTATGTAATTTGTTTTTTTCAAATAGTTTTTCATTTTCTTTCTCCTCATATAATATATTTATATCTTTACTATTATATCAGAAACTATATACAGATTGCAATATTTTTTATTATTTTTTTACATCTGTTGGCTTCTTTATTGAGAACAATAGAGGGCTTTTGTTTTGTATTATTCCTCATCTTCCCCATAAATTTTATATACTATTGGAAATGCTTTCCAAGCCAAAGGCCAACCACAATAAAATGCTAATTGTGTAATTACTTCTACTATTTCTGTTTTGGTAATTCCATGTGCTTTTCCCATGACAATATGAGATTCAAATGGTCCTTCTACAATTCCTTTTCCAAATAGAGCTGCAATGGTTATCATACTTCTATCTCTTGGATTTAATTTATCCTCCCTTGACCAAATTTCTCCAAATAACACATCATCATTTAATTCTGCAAATTTTGGAGCCAATTTTCCTAAATTATCTCTCCCTGCTGTTTGTTTTTCCATAATACATTCCTCCTTAAAATTTATTATTTAATATATATATATATATATATTATACATGTCAAAACTCCTGGCTTATCTAAGGCATATGTTTTTAATTGTTCTAATTGCCATGCAATTGATTTTTTTACTTTATCTAAATTCGTTGTCCAACCATAACTTCCTGTTTTTTAATTTGCTCCAAAATGAATTTGGTACATAACTTCATTATATAGAAAAATATTCATAGAATTTTTCATTTTTTATGCATACTTATTTTATATCACTTAGAGTTTACTTTAAGTCATTCGCCTTCAGCAAGAAATAGATAAGTTAAATATGAATAATAAAGAATTGCGATTACAAAAGTTACTTGATTATAGTAATTTAGGAGAAAGATTCTTTGAAAAGAACTTTGAAACATATCAAATAAATTATAATAATGCTAAAGCTTTTGAAACTGCTAAAAGATTTATTACAAACTTTGAAATCGCAAATAAAAGAGGCACTGGAATTATATTTTACGGTCCATATGGAGTCGGTAAAACACATTTAGCTTGTAGCATTGCAAATGAATTAATAAAAATGCAGAAATCAGTTGTATTTGGATCAACAATTAAACTTTTTGGAATAATAAAGAAAAGCTATAATAATGAAATTCAAGAAAATGAATCAAAAATAATTTCAGAATTTATAAATTGTGATGTTTTAATAATTGATGATTTAGGAAAAGAAAAACCTAGTGAATGGGTGCTAGAAAAATTATACTATATCATTAATGAAAGATATGAACATAACAAACCAATTATAATTACTACTAATTTTACTGAGAATCAACTTATAGACATTTTTACAGTCGGAAAGAATAAATCTTCGATTGAAGCAATTATGAGCAGATTAAATGAAATATGTTTGACTGTCAAGATATTGGATAATGACTATAGATATAAACCATGAAAATCACAAACTTTTGTTTTTGTTGTTGACTTTTACCTAATTCCTTTGTATAATCTTAAAAGAAAATAAGGAAAAGCAGAGTGTGGTATCATCTCAATTCTTATAAAGAAAGTGAGGTGATGCATATGTTAGAAGAGGCATTATTGCAATTATTGATTTTGTCATTAATTACGAATATAGCTCTTGCTATCATCTCTTTTGTTTTAATTATAGCTTTAGTTATAATTACATACAAAGAGAATCACATCTCTGCTAGCCATTAGAGATGCGATTCTTATATCAATTTTATAATGGTACCACACTTTGTGGCTCCTTGTTTTCTATATTTATTATAGTATATATTTTTTTATATGTCAATTATTTATAACTTAAAAAATGTGTCTTTATTTCTATCTATAAGGTTATGTGCCATTTCCATTTCTTCTGGTTTATTAATATAAATAATTTTAAACTTTCCTGATGTTGTTTTATTTATATAATCATGTTTAACTTCTATTATATGTATCAATCCCCAATATAGCCATTTACCATCAATATTTTCAACTAAAAAATTTCTTACTGGTGGCATTTGATAGTTCCTATCTATTAAAATTCGATAGTATTTTTTAAAGTTTCTACCACTTCATTATGTATTTTTCCATTAGTTACAAGTAAAGTATCTATTTTATCTCGTTTATTTCCTTTTAAATTTGTGATTTTACCACCAGACTCTTTTACAAACAATTTTCCAGCTGCTGAACTCAATCCAATGCTAGGCTTAACATTTATCACACCATCTATTTTTCCTGAAGCACACCAACACAATTCAATTGCACTAGAAACTATTAATCTTAATCCTCTTACTTTTGAAGCTAGACTTTCTTCAACTCTTAATATATCTCTAATATGTTTTTCATTATAATGAGAAGTTAAACAAAATGATAGAATACTATTACATAATTTTTCATTGTTTGAAACTTTGAGTCTTTCATTATTGCAAAATGCCCCCTGTCCATTAAAAGCATAATATACATCTTTTTGATTGTAATCAATCACTAAACCGAAAAATAGTTTCATCATTTTTATTTAAAGCAACAGATGTTGAAAATAAAGGAATTCCAGCCGCAAAATTTATTGTTCCATCAATTGGATCAATAAACCATACATAATCACTATTTCCAACAATTTTTCCTTTTTCTTCTGAATAAATTGAATGTTCTGGAAACCATTCTCTAATTTTTTCAATAATTTTTGTCTCCATATAAATATCAACATCTGTTACAATATCGTTCAATTCCTTATTCTTTATGTTTCTATCTAATTTCGTTGCCTCATCATAACTTGTTAAGATAACATTTTTTAATTCTTCTACTAAATTAATATCTATATTCATAATATATTGTCCTTTCTTTTATAGATTTATCATACCTTCTTGTAATAGAATTTCAAATTAATTTAATGCCCACCATAATATTTTAATATTCGTTGCATTCTCTTATTCTCATCACCAGTTGCACAAGATAGTAATTTTATTTCTTTTATTTTCATCCCTTTCCTTATAAAGAAATATATTCTAATATTTCTTTAAATTCTTTATAACCAAATTTCTCATTAAAATGTCCTGCATTATGTATCAATACTTTTTCGGCTTCTATATTTTTAGAAAAACTTTCTGCATCTGATATTGAAACATAAGGATCATTATCAGAATAAATACAAATTTTTTCTACACAATACTTTGTTAAATCTTTTAATTTTTCATCCCCAATATAGAAAGAATCATATAAACTATTGTCTTCTCCAAATTTTGTATTATTAAATCCTGCAACTGTGATTATCCATTTTATTTTGACTTTATTATCAATTAGAAATTTAATTACAAAAATTCCTCCTAAACTATGTGTTATAAAAATTGTTTCTTCTGATTTTATTTTGTTTAATAGAATTACTATTATCTAGTAAATAATTAATGAATTTTTCTTTTTATAATTATGTAATGTTTCTAAACATAATTCCTTTAAATATATTATCATAAACTATTTTAATTATCAAATTTCATTTAAATAATATAAAAAATTTTTTTCAAATCGTATTATTTATATTAAATATATCAGAAGAATTTAATTTTCTCAACAATTTGAATTTTATATTCAGATTGTAGCTGATAATATTATTATCTATGAATTTTCCGAACAGGAAATTTGTATATCGAATCTCTATAGCACTTGGTTTCAATACTATTACAAAGGATATTTTTCCGTGCAAATCCTCCGTGCAGATTCCGTGCACGAAATAAAAATCAATGAATAATGACAAATAATTTTGAAAATAGATTGAATAGTGAAAATAGCTAAAATGCAATCATATCAATACTTTCAAATACTTCTGAATAAAAATAAAAAAAGCTGAAATTGGTTAAAATTTCAACTTTTTGGTGCAGATGGCCGGAATCGAACCGGCACGGTTTATTCAACCGCAGGATTTTAAGTCCTGTGCGTCTACCAGTTCCGCCACATCTGCATATTTAAACTGGTTTTATCTTGACGACAATAGTTATTATAATATTTGTTCTTTTTTTTGTCAATAGGTTTTCTATATTTTTTTAAATTTTATAAAAATTTTAAGAAGCCTGTGAGATTTTAGGCTTCTATGGGTTAATATTTTAATTATCGCTTGTTCCTGTTCCTTCAAAAGGTATGAATTTATTTACGACACTTTCTGTTGATACATCTTCTGCTCTAAACATCATAAATGATGTATTAATTTTATTTTCAACTAATTGTTCTACTTCTTCTTGTGTTGCATGTTCTGCTAAAACTAATTCACTAACTAAGATTTGTTTTGCATTGTTTAGCATTTTTTTCTCGCCTGTTGAAAGACCTTTTTCTTTTTGTTTAAAGCTTAAATTTCTAACGACATCCGCTATTTCATAAATATCTCCGCTCTTCATCTTTTCCATATTATCTCTATAGCGTTTATTCCAATTTTTATCCATAGCTGTTTCATCTTGCTCTAAAACTCCAAATACTTTATCTGCTGATTCTTTGTTAATTATATTTCTAACCCCAACTTCTTCTGCTTTTGCGGTTGGTATCATTACTTTAACCTCACCTGGCATTTTTAAAATATAATAAGACTGTTTTTGTCCTAAAATATCTTTTTCTTCTATTGCATCTATTGTTCCTGCCCCGTGCATTGGGTATACGATTTTGTCTCCTACATTGAACATGTAAGTCACTCCTTTCAGCATTTTTATTTATTTGGCAGAAAAAATATAATAAAGTTATGTCAATACCTTTTAATAACTTTATTGGATTTTTTAACCATATCTATTATACAACAAAAAACGGTAAAAGTCAAAGCCATTACCGTCAATTTTTATGTATATTTTCCTTATATCCCTTATCGCTCTAAGAAGAAATTTTTTTACATATTTTTGGAATTTATTTTGTCGTTGAACCAAACCCTCCGACTCTTTCTCCTTCTGCTACATCATCATCTGTTATTAAATATTTTTGGAAAATCGCTTGTCCAATTGCTTCTCCTTTTTTTATAACTACATCTTCTTCTTTTATGTTATAAAAGGCAAACATGAAATGTCCATCATTATCTGGATTTCCATAATAGTCTTTGTCTATCACACCTACACTATTTGCCATAATTAATCCTTTCTTTTTTGGATTAGAACTACGGTTATACAATAATAATACTTCATCATCTTGCATATATGCTTTTAATCCTGTTTTTACTAATGTTGGATTTGCTCCTTTTTTAAAGCTTGGAATGATTGTATCTTCTGCTGCTTCTATATCATATCCTGCACTATATTTTGTTTTTCTAATTGGAAGATTTATTTGTTTATCCTCAAATCCTTTTGCAATTTCAAATCCTCTCTTTTTTTCCATTTTTAGTCCTCCTTCTATTTTATACTTTTATCGTTTGTATTTTTTCATAATATTTTATAATTGTCAAGTGTCCAATTGAGGGATTTTGGGGACGGACTCAATTGGACAAAACAAAACAGACTACTATTTCGCAGTCTGTTATTTATTGTATAGGAACTATCCTCTTGATTCCACTATTAATTTGATACCTGTTCTATCTTCTCCTTCTACCTCCACTTCTGCAAATGCAGGTATACAAACTAAGTCCACACCAGATGGTGCCACAAAGCCTCTTGCTATTGCAACTGCTTTTACCGCTTGATTTAATGCTCCTGCTCCGATTGCTTGCATTTCTGCTTTGTTTGATTCTTTTACTAATCCAGCAATTGCTCCTGCTACTGAATTAGGATTTGATTTTGATGAAATTTTTAAAACTTCCATTTTCTTTTGCCTCCTATAATTTTTATTTTTTTGTTGCAACTCTTACAGTTTGTATTTTACATTATCTGGAAATTTGTGTAAAGTATTTTTTATAAAAATTTATAGGTTTTCATCGCAATAAATCTACTAATTCGACATTTTTTATATTATTACAAAAATCTCTTTGTATTCATTATAATGGTTGATTTTATTATTCATTTTTTTACACATTAATTCTTGTTATCGTTTTTACTTTATTGGTTTGATCATTAATATCATAAATAACACCATTTAACATTCCTTCTCCTGAAGCTACTTTATATCTTTCTGGTAGGGACGTCTCAAATCTTTTTAAAGCTACAGAAACATCCATTCCTAATGCTGAATTTTTTGTTCCTGTCATCCCTATATCACTAATATATGCTGTTCCTTTTGGTAATATTTTTTCATCTGCTGTTTGTACATGTGTATGTGTTCCAAAAACTGCTGTAACTTTACCATCTAGATAATATCCCATTGTGATTTTTTCTCCTGTTGCTTCAGCATGAAAATCTACAATAATGATATCTACTTTGTCTTTTATTTTCTTTATAATATCTTTTACTACCAAAAACGGACTTTCTGATAATACATTTATATAGACTCTTCCAATTAAATTGATAACTGCTATTTTTTTATTTTTACATTCATATATGCCATATCCTTTACCTACTACTCCTTTTGGATAATTCGCAGGTCTAATTAATTTAGGATGGTCTATAAATTTAAAGATGTCCTTTTTTCCCCATGTATGATTTCCCATTGTTACTACATCCACATTTTGGGCTATAATATCATTAAAATTTTTTTCTGTAATTCCCATTCCTTCTGCTGCATTTTCTCCATTGACAATTACAAAATCAATTTCTTCTTTTTGTCTAATTTGGTATAATTTATTTTTTAATTCCTTAATTCCTGTTTCTCCAATAATATCCCCCACTGCTAAAATTTTCAAAACCATTCCTTCTTTCTATATTTTTTATACAGTAATATCATACTATATTTTTTTCTAATTCGCAAGAGCGGCTCTATTATGAAATTTATCATCCACATACTAGAACAATAGCGGGCTTTCTTAAACATTTTTTCTGTTCATAACATTTCAAGGCTCGCGTCATTGTTTCCTATTCAACAAAAAGAACCCAGCTTAAAACTGAGTTCTCTTCCTTATTTTGCATAATCAACTGTTCTTGTTTCTCTAATAACATTAACTTTAATTTGTCCTGGATAATCCATTTCATTTTCAATCTTTTTAGAAACATCTCTTGCTAAGATTGTCATTTGGTCATCTGAAATCTTTTCTGGTTTTACCATAACTCTAATTTCACGACCAGCTTGTATAGCAAAAGATTTTTCAACTCCATCAAATGAGTCTGCAATTTCTTCAAGATTTTGTAATCTTTTAATATATGCTTCTAATGTTTCTCTTCTAGCTCCTGGTCTTGATGCTGATATAGCATCTGCTGCTTGTACTAAAACAGCTTCTAAAGTTTGAGGTTCTACATCTCCATGATGAGCTTCTACTGCATTAATCACTAATGGATTTTCTTTATATTTTTTCAATACTTCTACACCAATCTCTACGTGGGTTCCTTCCATATCATGGTCTAATGCTTTTCCAATATCATGTAGTAAACCTGCTCTTCTAGCACGTTTTGCATCTAATCCTAATTCCTCTGCCATAATTCTTGCTAAATTTGAAACTTCTATTGAATGGTTTAATACATTTTGCCCATAACTTGTTCTGTATTTTAATTTTCCAATTAATCTTACTAAATCTGGATGTAATCCAATCACACCTGTTTCTAATACAGCTCTTTCTCCTTCTTCTTTGATGGTTGCATCTAATTCTTCTTTAGCCTTTTCTACCATTTCTTCAATTTTTGCTGGATGGATTCTTCCATCATCAATTAATTTTTCTAATGCAATTCTTGCAACTTCTCTTCTTAATGGGTCAAAACCTGACAATACGACAGCTTCCGGTGTATCATCGATTATTAAATCAATTCCTGTTAATGTTTCCAATGCTTTTATATTTCTACCTTCTCTACCAATAATTCTTCCTTTCATATCATCATTAGGAAGTGGAACAATTGATACTGTTGTTTCTTGTGAATGATCTGCTGCACATTTTTGTACTGCATAACACAAAATTTCTTTTGCATTTTTATTTGCATCCTCTTTTGCTTTCTGTTCTTTTTCTCTAATTAAGGTTGCCTTTTCTGCGGTCAATTCCTTATCCATTTCTGCAAGTAATCTTTGCTTTGCTTCTTCTTTACTTAAAGATGCAATTTTTTGAAGTTCGACTATTTCTTGGTCATGCAATTTTTCTAATTCTTCTTTTTCTTTTTCAATATCTTCTCTTTCCCTTTCTAATTCTTGTTCTCTCTTTTCAAAAATCTCTGCACGCTTTTCTAAATTTTCCTCTTTTTGAATTAGTCTCGCTTCTTGTTTTTGTATTTCGCCCCTTCTTTCTTTAATCTCTTGATCCAATTCTTTTCTATTATTCATAATTTCTTCTTTGGCTTTGAAAATCTCTTCTTTCTTTAGATTTTCTCCTTCTTTTTTTGCTAAATCAATTAATCTTTTAGCCTCATTTTCTGCTCCTTGAATTTTAGATTCTGCAACTTTTTTTCTGTATACCATTCCTACAAAAAATCCTATTGCAAGTGAGATTAAGACAGCGGCGATAATGATTACAATAGTCATAATCATACACCTCTTTCTTATTTAATTTTCAATGTTCGAAATAAATATATATGTTTATATGAATATATTTTTTCCTACCATATCTATTTTATCTTTATTATTGTAAACTGTCAAGCATTTTGACATAAAAACCATAATTCACATTAAATATACGTCTCTGTTCAGACTAGTGGACAGGGGGGAAGTATTTATAAATTATTTCATTACGAATGTGATTGGAAAATATTTAGAAATTCTTAAAGCATTTTATGGAAAATGTTCACGTCGAACGTAGTGAGGACTAAGTGAAAGGGCGCCAACATATATACAATAAAGCAGACAGTTTAAATACTATCTGCTTTATTTTGAGTTATTTGTAGTTTTTATTTGTATTGTATTTCCATCAGATGTCATTTGAATTGTTCCATCCTCATCTGTTTTATATATTTCACTTCCGATATTATGCAATTTATCAATTGTTTCTTGTGTTGGTAATCCATAAGAATTATCTTTTCCAGCCATAATAATTGCATATTTCGGTTGTACTTGTTCTAAAAAGCTTTTGCTACTACTGGTACTAGATCCATGATGTCCTACTTTTAATACATCTGTTTTTGGCCAAATAATTGTTTCTTCATTTTCCTCTTCTGCATCTCCCATAAATAAGTAACTTGTATTTCCAAATTCTAATCTAAGAACAAGTGATGATACATTTAAATTATCTTTATCTAGTATAGGCTCTGTCATAAATTCTCCTACTGCTTGTCCTAGCTCAATTTTATCACCTTTATTAGGTGCTGTTACTGTTAAATTTTTGTTTTCTATTGCTTCTAATACATCTTCAAATGTTTTGGTTGTTGTTTCAATTTTTGGCATATAAATTTGTCCAATGTCAAAATTGTTTATCACATTATCTAATCCACCAATATGATCTTCGTGCGGATGTGTTCCTACTAAATAATCTATCTTTGTAATCCCAAGATTTTGTAAGTACTTGACAACCATTTCTCCTGCCTCATTTGTTCCTGCATCTATTAACATGATTTTATCTTGATTTCGGACTAAAATACTATCTGCTTGTCCAACATCTATAAAATCTATTAACAAATCTTCTTGTGCCACAAACTCTATCTGTTGTTCGTTTTGTGAATTGGTTTGTTTATCTACATTTGAAATTGTATTTATAAATTCTTCATTAGTTCCTAATATACCTGCAATTCCTAGTATAATGACAGTTATGATACCTGATAAAATTCTTTTGGTACTTATTTTTCTCCTTCTTGTCATCTTTTGCCTCCTTTTCATTTTTTCTTATGTTTGATCATCTAGTTTTCTTTATTCTTAGCACAAAGCCTTGTTCTTGTATAGGAAAAACTTGATTTTCCTATATTTTAATTCCATAATTTGTTCATTTTATCTTGTATTCTATTAGTTTCTTCTTTTGTCAATTCTTCATTATATGTATATTTTCCATTTACATATTGCAAAATACTTCCCTCTTTTATATTTTCTGGTAACATATCTTTTTCTACATTTTTTATTTCATTTGTTTTCCTGTTTTCTAATACAGCATATTCCCCTTCAAATCTATCTACAGAATATTCTTCTATGGCATCTAATTTTTTTGCTAATTCCATTTCTTCTGAAGTGTTATTTTGTTTTATTTCATTTTTCATATCTGTCATTTTTTCTTGTATATGGTTAAATATTTCTAAATCCAATATACTTACCTCCTTTTAAAATAATGTTATTATCTTAAAATATATAGCAGTATATAAATAATCTTTACCTTATTTATATACTGCTATATCAAATTTGTCAAATCCTTATTTATATATTCATACTTTAATTATTTTTATCTCTATATACCTTTACAATATCCTTAAATGTCATTTTTGTTCCATAATTTAATATCGCATTTGAGTAAATCTTAATAGCTACTTGTGCAATGATTAATATTGTAATCACTAATACTACAATTGATAATATAATTTCTGAAGTTGACGCAATTCCCATCATAATTCTAAATGGCATACAAAATGGTGATGAAATTGGGAAGATTGCTGCAAATTGGTTTAATTCGCTTGTTGGATTCATCATCGTAAAATATGATAAATAGAATCCAACTACTGCAAGTATAGCAACAGGTGTATTAGCTGATTGTATATCCTCTGGTTTGCTTACTGTTGAACCTGTTAATGCATATAATAAAGCATATGCTAAATATCCTAAGATAAAGTATACAATTGTCATAATTGCCAAATATGGTGTCATTGTTGACATATCTAAAACAGAATTTAATAATTCTGGTTCTAAACATATTTTAGCAGATATTAATGCTACACCAACAATTAGGCATATTTGTATCAATCCTACAATACCAATTCCTATGGTTTTTCCTAATACAATCGTTCTTGGTGATGTTGATGTTACTAATGTTTCCATGATTTTTGAAGTCTTTTCTGTCGTAATAGAACTTGATACTTGATATGCACAGAAATAGATTGCATAGAATAACACAATTGATAATAGCATAATAACAACTAGATTCCCACTGACTTCCTGCTCTTC
The DNA here is from genome assembly GCA_949288175.1 of uncultured Eubacteriales bacterium. GTDB lineage: Bacteria > Bacillota > Clostridia > TANB77 > CAG-508 > CAG-269. The sequence goes on from CASEIV010000003.1 coordinate 133,290, forward strand.
GGTTTGTTCTATCGTAAACTCAAAATTTGGAGACAAGCTTGCAATTTGTTCTGGGGTCAATCCTAATTTTGAAATCTGTAAATTTGTATAAAGTGTATTAATCGTATTCATTAAATCTTCTGGAACCATAGCTACTTGTGTCATATTTTCTACAATATATCTTAATTTATATGTTCCATCTTCTTTTTGCTCGATAATCATTGCCTGGTCAATATCTTTATTTTCTATTCTTCCTTTTATGTCATCAAAAGAAACTTCATTATTGGCAACTTGAACATTATATCCTAGTTCCATTTGATTGATACTTTGCAATGTTCCTTCAAATAAATTGGTACTATCTACAATTAATATTTTTGTTTCTCCAGCATTTTCGTTATCACCTGTAATCGCTTTCATGATATTCGGAATGTTAATCCCTATGACAATTAATACTAAAATAATTAATGTTGATATGATAAAAGATTTTCTTTTTGCCATATCTTTTATCGTAAATGCAATAACGGTTTTTAAATCTCTCATATTACTTATTCCTTTCTTTATATAATATAATTCTAAAAAGAATTAGTATATTGCTAGGCAGACAAGATTAAAATCAATGAGGCGTGCTATTTGCACGTTGAATTGATTTTAATTGCAGTCTAACGACGCAAGATGCTGATTATTTTTAGAATTAGCCCACCTTTTCTATAAAAATATCATTTAATGTTGGTTTCTTAATTTCAAACTTATCTACTTCTATATGATTTGTAACCAACCTTTCTAACAATTGGTGAGCTTTTTCTTCAGAATCAATTTTAATAGAATATTCATTATTTTTAGAAAATTCTATCTCCATACCAAATTCTTTAATGTATTCATCTATATTCTTGTCTGCAGATAATTCTAATCGATTTGCTTTATATCCTTCTTTAATTTCCTTTAAATTTCCTTTTAAAACAGTTTTCCCTTTATTTAATATCAAAATGTCAGTACAAAATTCTTCTATAGATGCCATTTGATGACTAGACATAATAATATATTTTCCTTCTTTTACTAAATCAATAATCACATTTTTTAAGATTTCAGAATTTACTGGGTCTAATCCACTAAATGGTTCATCTAGCACAATTAATTCTGGGTCATGAATAATCGCTGTCATAAATTGAATTTTTTGTTGATTTCCTTTTGACAATTTCTCAGCTGGCATTGGTATATATTCTTCTACCTTCAAGACCTTTGCCCATTTTTTAATTGCTGTATCTGCATCTTTTTGGCTCATACCTTTTAATTTTGCAAAATACATCAATTGATCATATATTTTTGTTTTTGGATAAACACCTCTTTCTTCTGGTAAATATCCAAAATTCACGCTCTTTCTTTCAACCTTTTTTCCATTCCAGGTAATTTCACCTGTATCTTTTTTGATAATTCCAAGAAGCATTCTAATGGTTGTTGTTTTACCAGCACCATTTGTACCTAGTAACCCAAATACACCTGGTTTATCAACTTCAAAAGAAATATTATCTACTGCTTGTTTTCCAACAAACTTCTTAGAAACATTTTCAAGTTTTAATCCCATCTTTTATCCTCCTTTATGACGTTCTCAAATTAAATTTTTTCTTTAAAACATCCCTTATTGTATTTTGTTTTTTTAATTCTTTTGTATTATACTATTTCCTTACTCCATTTACAATAGTTTTATGACATATTTGCATAGTTTGTCATATTTTAAAATCTCTATATATATGACTTCTTATCTCCTATATGAAAAATAATTACATAAAAAAAGTATAGATAATTTTCTTAAAATCCTTATTATCTACACTTTTTCTTATATTTCTTTAAAGTTCTATTCCTTGTCTGTTTTCTAAATCCACTACTCTGTTATATAGGCTTTCTAGATAGGCTGTATCTTGGCTTCTTTCGGCAATTTTCTCTAATAAAACCTCTATCCTATCCCACTTACTAATAGCATCTGCTTGTATCCTTGCATCTCGAGACTGCATATCCACATATACTTTTTTTCTTTGCTCTCTTATAAATTTATTAATATGATCATACATAACTTTATCTTGCTTTTTACTATTGATTTTAGCTTCTTTTTCTCCATTTTGTTCTGTTGGTTTTCTTGCAGGGTTGTTATTCGTTTTTACGAATAAACTTCTTCTATACATGGCATTTCTGTCTGCTTGATTTTCTCTAGCTTGCTCACTTGTACCAGCTTCTGTGGTAGCAGCTTTTTTCTCTTGTGCTTTTTCTCTAGTTGCTAACATCATTTTCTCTCTTTTACTTGCACTAGCTGCTCTCAACTCATCATCATACTGCCTCTTTAATTTTAAATCCATTTTCCAGCCTAAAATATCATCATATTTTGTTATATCAAATATATTTGACTTTTTAGTACCTATTCTTTCTAAAATTTGTCTGATAATACCCTTTTCTTTTTCATTCCTTGAAACATATTCACCAACAATTCTTTTTGCCTCATTTTTCATCTTTCTTTTTTCACATATAGCAAGTAAACTAATCACTTTTTTAAATTCACTGATTTGTCTATTTGTCTTAAGACCTTCTATTACTTCATTATCCACTTTATCATAATACAATTGTGTTCTTATACGATCTAATTGAGCCATTTCTTTTCTTTTATTTTTTACTTTTTTAGCAGAGTGTTTACTTGATTGATTAAATCTCATATACATCCTCGCTCTGCTTACTTGCTCTTGAATTACTTCATCATTCTTAAATCTATCTCTTATATCTCGTATTGTATCACCATCTTCTTCTCTAATTGCTATTTTTAACATGTGTGATTGTATTTTTCTATCCCCTTTAAATTGTTCTCCTATTTGTTTTGCTGTCTCGTAATCTTGTTGCATGATTGCTATTTTTAGCCTCTCTCTTTGTATTTCTGCACTATTCGGGTGTTCTTCTGCTAATTGAATTGCTTCCTCAAATTTTTCTTCTCCTTTTAATTTATCTATCTCTTGTATAACTTTTTTTTCACTTTTTGTTTCATCTTGTCCTATTTCTTCTTTTGGTCTAGCTGCTCTTTTCCAATTGTACAATGTAGGTATACTAATTCCCATTTCTGCAGCTATATCTTTTATTCTATCGCCATTTTCTATTCTTTTTAATGCCTTCTGTTTTTCCTCTTCAGAATAAGCCATAAATAATCCTCCTATCTAGCTAAATTGCTCAAATTTAGCACTATTATATAACGATAAAGTCGCTTTATCAAGACTTTACTGACATTTTTTGCTTTTCTCGTCATTTATTTCAGTAAAAAGCATATTAATCTTATACAAATTAATATGCTTTTTCTTACGTTATTTTATATTATTTCACAACTTCTACATTAACTTTCAAATTCTCTCCATTAATATTAGTATCTGTATAGTCTCTTTCTTCTTTGTTATAGAAGATATTATTAGCCAATGTATCATGTTTGATGGTTTCTTCATATTTCTTGATAACAGCTTCTATTTTTTCATTTTCAGCCACATATAGATTGATTCTGTCTAATACTTCAAATCCACTGTCTTTTCTCATGTTTTGTACTTTTGATAAGACTTCTCTTAGAACTCCTTCTTCTGCTAGTTCTGGTGTGATGGTTGTATCTAATACAACGCCAATTTCTCCTTCTCCACTAAATGCAAATCCTTCTTTTCCTTGCATTGTAACTAATAGATTTTCTGCATTTAATCCGATTTGTGTATCATCTATTTCGATGTATTCTGTTCCTCCGTTTTTTACAGTGTTTGCTAAGTCCATTTGATTTTTCTTAGCGATTGCTTCTTTGATTTTTGGTATTAGTCTACCATATTCTTTTCCTAAGACTGGTAGATTTGGTTTAATTTCGAAGTTTACATATTCAGACATTTCTGCTCCTAATACAACTTCTTTGACATTTAATTCTTCTTTAACAATGTCTGCATAGTATTCTGGAAGTGTATCAACTGAGATTAACATTTCTGATAATGGTTGTCTGTTTTTGATATTTACAGAGTTTCTTGCACTTCTTCCTAGTTTTACTATTCTGTATGCTAAGTCCATTTCTTTTTCTAATTCTTTATCGATTACGTTTTCATCTACTTCTGGCCATGAACATAAATGGATACTTTCAGGTGCTGTTTTGTCTAAACCAATAACTAAGTTTTGGTAGATTTCTTCTGTCATAAATGGTACAAATGGTGCTGACACTTTGCATAAGTCTACTAATACTTTATATAGTGTTACATAAGCTCCAATTTTTTCATCATTTAATCCTTGATTCCAGAATCTTTCTCTGTTTCTTCTAACATACCAGTTTGATAAACTGTCTGTAAATTCTTCTATTTCTAATGCTGCTCCTGTAATGTCGTAACTATCTAATTTGTTATCTACATCTTTGATTAATGTATTTAATTTTGAAATAATCCATTTATCCATAACATTTGTTACTTTGAAATCTTTATATTTTAATGGATTGAATTGGTCTATTTCTGCATATAACACATAGAAAGAATATACATTCCATAAAGTACTTAAAAATCCTCTTTGTGTTTCTTTTACATTGTCTAATCCCAATCTTGTTGGTAACCATGGAGCACTACAAGTGTAGAAATGCCATCTTGTTGCATCTGCACCAACTGTGTTTAATAATTCCATTGGGTCTACACCATTTCCTTTTGATTTAGACATTTTTTGGCCTTTTTCATCTAGAACATGACCTAAAACAATACAGTTTTCAAATGGTGTTCTATTAAATAGTGCTGTTCCAATTGCCGTTAACGTATAGAACCATCCTCTTGTTTGATCAACTGCCTCTGAAATAAATCCAGCAGGGAAATTATTATCAAACATTTCTTTATTTTCAAATGGATAATGCCATTGTGCAAAAGGCATTGAACCCGAGTCAAACCAACAGTCGATAACTTCTTTTGCTCTATGCATTTTTTTACCACATTTTGGACATTTTAGATATACATTGTCAATATATGGTTTATGAAGTTCTATATCTTCTGGTACATCCATTCCTTTTTCTTTTAATTCTGCAATAGAACCTATACATTCTTGATGTCCACAATTTTCATCTTCACAAGTCCAGATTGGTAGTGGTGTTCCCCAATATCTATCTCTTGAAATTCCCCAGTCGATAACATTTTCTAGGAATTTTCCAAATCTTCCTGTTTTAATGGTTTCTGGATACCAATTTACTTTACTATTATTTTCAACTAATTCATCTCTTAGTTTACTCATAGCCACAAACCAGCTTTCTTTTGGATAATATAAAAGTGGTGTGTCACATCTCCAGCAATGTGGATATGAGTGCATATGTTTTTCTTTGCTGAATAATTTATTTTCTTGTTTTAACCATTTACAAATATCTTCATTACAATCTCTTACAAATCTTCCAGCCCATGGTTCTACTTCTTTTACAAATTTTCCTTCTTTATCTACTAGGTTAATAAATGTAATACCATTTTGTTTTGCAACAAAGCTATCATCTTCACCATAAGCAGGTGCAATATGAACAATACCTGTACCATCTGTTAATGTTACATAGTCTCCATGAATAACTTCAAATGCTTTTCCTTCTACTTCTCCAAATGGCATTAATCTTTCATATTTTGTACCTAATAATTCTTCACCTTTAAATGTTTTTACAACATCATATGGTGTTTCTTTTAATACAGCTTCTAGTAAATCTTTTGCTAAAATATAGTTTTCATATACTGGTTCATCATCTGTTCCAATATTTGCTTTTACTTCAGTATATTCATATGATTTATTAACACATAATGCTAAGTTTGATGGTAATGTCCATGGAGTTGTTGTCCATGCTAAGATATATGTGTCTTTATCAAACTTTTGTCCATCAAGTACTTTAAATTTTGCAACACATGTTAAATCTTTTACATCTTTATATCCTTGTGCTACTTCGTGTGATGATAAAGCTGTTCCACATCTTGGGCAATATGGCATAACTTTGTGTCCTTCATAAAGTAATCCTTTTTCCCACATTTGTTTTAATGCCCACCATACAGATTCAATATATTCATTATGATAAGTTACATATGGATCATCCATATCTACCCAGAATCCAACTTTGTTTGTCATTTCTTCCCATAAATGAACATATTCAAAAACACTTTCTTTACATTGTTTTACGAATTTTTCTACACCATATTCTTCTATTTGTTGTTTTCCTGAAATACCTAGTTTTTTCTCTATTTCTAGTTCTACTGGTAAACCATGAGTATCCCAACCAGCTTTTCTGATAACTCTGTATCCTTTCATGACTTTATATCTTGGAATTAAGTCTTTCATAACTCTTGTTTCAATATGTCCCACATGTGGTTTTCCATTTGCTGTTGGAGGTCCATCATAAAATGTAAAATATCTTTTTCCTTGATTTCCATTAAGGCTTTTCTTTATGATGTCTTTGTCCTTCCACATTTTGGCAACATCATTTTCCATTCCGACAAAACCATTTTGCAATTCTACTTTTTTGTACATACAAATTCCTCCTTTTTATTTTTATGTTTTTAAAATTATAAACTTTCATGTATAGGATGCTGATTCCATCATTCTTTAAAACAAATCAAAATTAATATATTGTGCATTTTTTGTATTTTGTCAAGCTGAAGGCGTACTCTAGTACGTCGAAGTTTGGCAAAGTATAAAACAAATGTGCAAGATACTGATTTTCATTTGTTTTAACCAAAAAAAGCTATTCGCATCCCATATACTAGGACGAAATAGCTTTACTTTCCGCGGTACCACCTATTTTAACTAATTAATTCTCTTTTAATTAATTCTCTCATTTATCTTTAACGCAGATTTACGACTATACTTACTTTTATTTCAGTTTAGTAACAGTTAGGTGATAATAAATAGAGTTTACTTACCAAATTCTCAGCTACCTTTGGCTCTCTGTAAGATATTATGCCATTTATCGTGTCCTGACTATCGTTTTTCTATATTATGTTCATTATTATATCATGTTTTTTATATTTTTCAAGTGATTTTTGATATTTTTACGAATTTATATATCCGTTTTTACAATGCTTTAATTTCTTCTTCAGTTAAACCTGTTATCTCGATTATATATGTAATATCTGTACCTTTTTCTTTCATTTTCTTAGCAATTTCTTTTCTTTCTTCAGTCTTCCCTTCTTCTAATCCTTTCCTTCTTGCCTCATACATTTCTGTGTTATAAGTTAATCTACTTCTTTCTCTGATTTCATATAACTCTCTTTCATATTCATCTGCACTCATTTGTGTTAATTGTTCTACTGCTTCTTTGATTTCTTCATTTTCTTTTTTGCATTCTTCCATCATTTTTCTATCTCCCCCAATCACATATAACCATTTTTCTAGTAAATCTGCTACCTTTGGTTTCTTTTTCTTAAACTTTGGTAATTCTATGATATAGTATTTTACCATGTCTGTTAAATATTCTTCTTCTTTTTCATATCCTATATTAACATATTTTTTATTAACAATAAAACTTTATGAATAAAACAAAAAAATCTCTAATTGCATTTCCATTATTTTACAACGCAATTAGAGATTTTGCAATATTTAATTCATTAATTTAACAAATATATTTTCTATTGAGTAGTTTGAATTTTAACTTTATGATTAGTTATTATCAAATCCAGGATATCCATCCTCTCCTACTATCCATTTTTTTAACACAACATCTTTCATTGTTATATTTTCTGTTACATAGTTATTGAGTTTCTCTAATATTTCGGTTGATTTCATTTCTGTGTCTGAAAGACCTTGTATATCTTCTAATGTTTCTTTACTAGAATCCCATCCTCCAATTCCTTTTGAAATATTTGTGTTCAAATAATAGCAGTTTTTTGTAATCAATAATTCATTGCTTGTATTTAATCCTCCTAGAATACCTCCTGCAACTTTTCCAGATACTTTTCCAATGTTATAGCAATTTTCTATCATTCTTTCAGCCCAATTTAAGTATCCTATTATTCCACCTGCATTTGAATTAGATGTTACATTTCCTAAATTATATGAATTTATTACATTTGATCCCCTATAATCATATCCTATAATTCCTCCAACATCTCCTTCTCCTGATATATTTCCTAAATTATAACAATTTACTATCTTAGCATCATTATTATAATGCTGTCCTAGTATTCCTCCTGCCCTAGTATCTCCATTAATTTTTCCTGTATTTATACAATTAGATATCATTATATAACTAGAATTAGACCCTGAACCAACGCCTCCTATTATTCCTCCTGTTACCTTTCCTTCTATTGTTACATCACTTGTACAATTTTCTATTTTAACACATACATTAGGATTCGTATTTGACAATATACCATATATTCCTCCTACAGTATTACCAGTTATATCTCCAGAAATACTTAAATCTTTAATAAGCATATCTGAATACTGTATAAGGGTCGTTCCAAATAATCCTACTGTCATATCTGGTCTATTAATATAAATATTTTTAATGATTTTATGATTTCCATCTAGTATTCCTGTAAAAACAGAAATTACTGTACTTCCATCTCCAATTGGATAAAACCCTTCATTTTCTGTTAATAGCTTTTTTAATTCTTCGATTGATTGACAACTTTGAATATTCCCATCTACAGATATGTTTCCATTTACGTAAGAAAAATCCGAATTAAAATTTAAATCTCTCATTAATTTTATATATTTATTCAAAAAACTTGTTCCTTTATTTACTTCATTCGAAAATGCACATAAATCCTCTATACACCAAATCTCATATGGTTTTTCTTCACTTCCATCCAATGTTTCTCCATCTTTTCCTACTGTTATATCTCCTGGATGTATATCTTCTATAATTTCATAAGCACCTTCTACATTTCCATCTTTATCTACTGTATAATATCTATTACTTTCATGAAATGCAACTTCAAATTCATCTCCGACATCTGATACTTCTGTTTCTCCTTCTTTTGTTTCTTTATCTAGTTGCCCTTGTAATTCACTTTCTTCTATATTCCCATATTTATTATTCCCCATTGCTTGCACGGTTGCCTTTTCTACTATTTCTTTTTCATTGGAAATCTCTGTTTCTTTTTTTGCTTGTCCTGCATTTCCTATGATTCCATTATCTCCTGTTATCGCACTTATTGTGATTCCTGCTAAAATTAATAATATAATAATTGTGATAACCAATGCTAATAGTGTAATTCCTTGTTCTTTCCTTATCTTTTGCATTTTATCTTCTCCCTTCTATACTTTCTTTTAGTTAAGTACTCTAGAACTTTTTTTGTACCTTGATTATACCAATAAATATGATAGATATCCATAAAAAATTTAAAATAAAATAACAAAGTCTATAAATTAAAATGTAAAAAATAAAGAAGTTAAAAACTCTAAACCACCTAAATAATGCATAAAATTCAACTTCCTATATTTCTTAGAGTACTTAACTCTAGGACTTTTTTTATTTGTTTTTTAGTTAAAATATCTTTGTAAACTGCGTTCCTACCCAAATCCAATAGATTCCTAATCCCACTAATGTCGCCAGTACACTCATTATTATATATACTTTTGTACTAATTTTTCCTTTTCGTTTCATATATATATTAATCGGTAGTAATATTAACAAATATACAATTAAAAGAAACATTCCTATCATTGCATTAAAACCAGCTTCACTTTCTGGTACATAATATGCACTTCCTTTAGGTTGATTTGAAAAGAACATATAAAATAATATAAAAAATATGGTATCCATAAATCCCATAAAACCATTAAATATGACAGATAATGTAGACATGATATATTTTTTTGGTTTTTCTTTAAATTTTATGAATCCAATGATTACACAAATCAATATATAGATAATTAATCCTGCTAATATTTTTAATAATACCATTTTTTTCTCCTAAGTTTTTTCTTATTTTATCATAAAAGCAAAAATTACTCTATACCTTTTCGATATAAAGTAATTTTAATCATCAAAATTGTTAAACTCTCAAATAGAATTTATATATAATTACACACCAACAGTTGAGAAACCATTATCCACATGAATAATTTCTCCAGTAATTGCACTTGACATATCACTAAATAAAAATGCTGTAGCATTTCCAACTTGATTGATTGTAACATTTCTATGTAATGGTGCTCTTTCTTCAACGATATCTAGTATTGAACCAAAATCTTTAATTCCTTTTGCAGATAAAGTTTTGATTGGTCCTGCTGAAATTCCATTAATTCTATATCCATCTTTTCCTAAATCTTTTGCTAAATATCTGATGCTTGCTTCTAATGCTGCTTTTGCCACTCCCATAACATTATATCCTTCAATTGCTTTTTCAGAACCATAATATGTATATGCAACAATGCTTGCACCTTCATTTAACATTTCTTTTTCTCTTGCCATTCTAACAATAGCCACTAATGAATAAGCACTTACATCTTGTGCATGTGCATACCCATCTCTTGATGTTAAAATAAAATCATTTCTTAAATCTTCTGTATTGGCATGTGCAATCGCATGTAATAATCCATCTATTTTTCCATGATCTTTTTTAATTTCTTCTAAGCATGTATCTATATCTTCGTCTTTACTAACATCATTACATTCATAAACACTTACTCTTGGCATATCTTTTACCATATCTTTTACTTTTTCTACACTATCTCCTGAACAAGTACAAATGACTTCTGCTCCTTGTTCATAAGCTGATTGTGCTGCTCCCCATGCAATACTCCATTTGTTTCTTACTCCCATAATTACTACTTTTTTACCTTCTAATAACATTTTAAATTCCTCCTAATTTATATTTTTATTGTATCGGAAATTATATGAAATTTTAATTTATGCAAAATATATATTTCATTTTTCATTTAGATTCCATATATAATATTTCCATTACAATAGTTTTAAGCTTTTTATTAATATATTTTATTTCAAACTATGTCTAAGACATTTTAACACATTGTTCTAAATTTTTCATATCTATTTTCTACTAATTCTTTTTTAGATAATGTGCTTAATTCTTTTAAACTCTTTTTGATATATGATTTTAGTTCTTTTACAACCATGTCAATATCTTCTCCAGCTCCACCTTCTGGCTCTTTTATGATTTTATCAATAATTCCAAAATCTTTTAAATCTTTAGCAGTAGCCTTCATATCCACTGCTGCTTCTTTTGCTTTGCTTGAATCTTTATATAAGATACTAGCAAATCCTTCTGGAGACAAGATAGAATATACTGCATTTTCTAGCATAGCAATCCTATCTCCCACAGCAATCGCCAATGCACCACCACTAGAACCTTCTCCAATAACAATACAAATAATTGGTACTTCTAACTTTGACATTTCAAACAAATTTCTAGCAATTGCTTCTCCTTGTCCTCTTTCTTCTGCTCCCATTCCAGGATATGCACCAGGTGTATCAATAAAGGTAATAATTGGTCTATTAAACTTTTCTGCTTGTTTCATTAATCGTAATGCTTTTCTATATCCTTCTGGATTTGGCATCCCGAAATTTCTTTCCATATTTTCTTTTGCTTTTTTTCCTTTTTGTTCTCCGATTATAGTGACTGGCATACCTTCAAATGTTGCAATTCCTCCAACAATTGCTTTGTCATCTCCGAAATTTCTGTCACCATGTAGTTCCATAAAATCATCGAATATTCCATTGATATAATCTAATGCTCTTGGCCTATCCATTTTTCTTGCAAGCATAACTCTATCCCATGCTGTTATTTTCGCCATATTTTTCTCCTCCTTAGGTTGCCAAAGGGGACGTGCCATTTTGGCAACTTTTCTTTAAAAATTAATTTTATACTTATATTTTCATTTTAGTTGCCAAAGTGGCACGTCCCCTTTGGCAACCTCTACTATGCTTTATGTAATCTGATTAATTTTGCAATTGTTGATTTCATATCTTTTCTTTCTACGATTTTATCAATAAATCCATGTTCTAACAAAAATTCTGAACTTTGGAATCCCTCTGGTAGTTTTTGATTAATGGTTTGTTCTATAACCCTTGGTCCTGCAAATCCAATTAATGCATGTGGTTCTGCTAAAATAATATCTCCTAAACTTGCAAAACTTGCTGTTACTCCTCCTGTTGTTGGGTCTGTTAATACAGATATATATAATTGTCCTGCTTTATCTAATTTTGTAAGTGCACTTGATGTTTTCGCCATTTGCATTAAAGATATCATTCCTTCTTGCATTCTGGCACCACCTGATACACAAAATATGACTAATGGTAATTTCTTTTTAGCTGCTGTTTCAATTGCTAATGTAATTCTTTCTCCTACTGCTGATCCCATACTTCCCATTAAAAAGTTTCCATCCATAACAGCAAGAACTGCTTTTTCTCCTTCTATCTCACATATACCACATTTTACTGCTTCATCTATTTTTGTTTTTTCCTTTAGCATTTCTACTTTTTTCATATATCCCTTAAAATTTAATGGATCTTTTGTAACAATATCTCCACCAATTTTTTTAAAGGTTCCTTCATCTGCAATTTGTTTAATTCTTCTTCTTGATGATAATCTAAAATGTTTTCCACAATTTGGGCATACGCTCAAGTTTTGATGCAAATCATCTTTATAGATAATTTCTTTACATTTATCACATTTTACCCATTTTCCTATCATCATATCTGAAGCTTTTTCATTTTTGACTCTTTTTTCTTCCTTTTGATTTATCTTTTTTACTTTGTCGATTACCAAGGCATTTCCCTCCTTTTATATCTTTGCTATTATATATGTATTTTCAATTTATTTCAACTAGGATAAGTAGTCAAAAGAAAAGATTTTTGTCGCATAGACAAACGATCCCTATGCGACATTACATATTAAATTCTTTTTTGATAAATGATGTATCATAATGATTTGTTTTAAAGTTTTCATTTTCTAATATTTTTAATAAAAAGTCTATATTTGTTGTGATTCCTTCTATTACAAATTCTGCTACAGCACTTTTCATTTTTGCAATAGATTCTTCTCTATTTTTTCCATGAACAATCAATTTTGCAAGCATAGAATCATAGGTTGGTGGAACTGTATATCCACTATATATAGCAGTGTCTACTCTTATACCATTTCCTCCTGGAATATGTAATCCTGTTATCGTTCCTGGACATGGCATAAAGTTTTTATCTGGATTTTCTGCATTAATTCTTACTTCCATAGAATGTCCATCAAACTTGATTTCTTCTTGTTTATATGTTAATTCTTCTCCACCTGCAATTTTGATTTGTTCTTTTATAATATCTACTCCTGTCACCATTTCTGTTACAGGATGTTCTACTTGTACTCTTGTATTCATTTCCATGAAGTAAAAATCCTTGTTTTTATCCACTAAAAATTCAATTGTTCCTGCATTAGAATATCCAATTTCTTTTACTGCTTTTACTGCGACTTCTCCCATTTTCTTTCTTGTTTTTTCATCTAATATACCACTTGGTGTTTCTTCTAATACCTTTTGATTTCTTCTTTGTACAGAACAATCTCTTTCTCCTAAATGAATGCAATTTCCATGTTCATCTGCTAATATTTGAATTTCTACATGTCTTGGATTTTCTACAAATTTTTCTAAATATAAGCTGTCATCATTAAATGCTACTTTTGCTTCTTGTTTTACAATATCATATTCTTTTTCTAATTCTTCTTTAGAATAGGCAATTCGAATACCTCTTCCGCCACCTCCTGCTGATGCTTTTAACATAACAGGATATTTGATTTGTTCTGCTAGATTAACAGCTTGTTTTTTTGAATAAATTAGTCCATCTGAACCAGGTACAACTGGAACACCTGCTCTTTTCATCGTTTCTTTTGCTTTTGATTTGTTTCCTAATAATTCGATTAGTTTATAATCTGGTCCAATAAATTTAATTCCTGTTTCTTGGCAAATCTTTGCAAAATTTGGATTTTCTGATAAGAATCCAAATCCTGGGTGAATACTGTCTGCTCCTGTTAAGCATGCTGCTTCTAATATTGCTTTTACATTTAAGTAACTTTTATTTGATGGTGCTGGTCCTACACAAATTGCTTCATCTGCTAATTGCACATGTAAGGCATTTTTATCTGCTTCTGAATAAATAGCTACTGTTCTTATCCCCATTTCTCTACATGCTCTGATAATTCTAACTGCAATCTCTCCTCTATTGGCAATTAATACTTTTTTTAACATGAAAATTCCCCCTACGAAAGATAATTTTATATAATAATTTCTTTAATCTCTTAAAAAAAGACAGCTTATATACTGTCTTTTATACCTTTAATATTATATATATTTTTTTAATTTTTTTCAAGCTAGTACAGGTGGTCAGGTAAAATCTATTTTTCCAAATTGATACTGACATTAAATGTCAATACAACAATCACTTCTTTTGTGTCATAATTACTTTAAACATTCGTTTAAGGTGATGTTATGATAAAAGAAAAAAGAAAAGCAAAAAAATATACCCAAGAAAAAATGTCTGAAATACTAGGAATTAGTTTAAGACAATATATACGAATTGATAATGAAGAAGATTTACCTAGAAGAGATGTTTTAAAAAACCTAATTTTAGAATTAGAACTAACAGATGAAGAACTGGGTGAATATATAAGAATTATGGCTAATAAAATAGCTTAAGAATATTTTATTATAAATTTATTAATATAATTTAATATTCTTAAGCTATTTTTTATTTATCAAAAATCAACTTTTGTCTTATCTTTGCTTACATACATTTTTTCATATATACTAGGTTAAATCTTTCTATTTTGTAGATATATGTATATTTTCAATTTCTGCCTGTAATTCTCTAGAAATAATATTTTGTATTTGTGCCACTTCTTCTTGTTGTAATTGTTCTGCTCCAATAATCACACTAATACTATCTCCATTTACAAAAATAATATTATTCGTAAAACCTTTTGTGCTTATCAAATTTTCACATATCATGATACTATTTTTTATATCATTAATTTTTTTGATTTCTTCTGTAGCACTTTGTTTTTGAGTTTCTAAGCTATTGCTACTATTTAATACATTCTCATAACTTTCTATCATCTGTGAATACATAGTATCTCTTTCCAATTTTGATTTTGTAAAATATTCATCTGTTGTGACTGTCGCACTTGTTTGAGTTACTGTATGATTTTCTGTTGTATTTGTGTTTTGTGTCACATTTTCATTTGTTTCTTGAGTTGCATTTCCGTTTGTATTACTTATATTTTCGGTCACATTTTCGGTTGTATTTTCTGCTACTTCATTTTCGCTAACTGCTTCACTATTTACTAATGTGGCATCTCCGATATCTGCAATTTGCATATCATCATTTGCTTCCATTTCCATAGTAGTTTGTGCAGATACTTGTTCTGCTGTATTAGTAGTATAATTCAAATACCCAGCAGTTACTAACATTAAAGCAATCACATAAATAATCACTTGGTTTTTCTTTAATAATCCTTTCATTATTTTCATAGAATTACCTTCCTTTCAATGTTTTTTCATTCAGGTCTGTCCCTTTCGTTTCATTTTGAAACATTGGGGACGGGTTAAATCGTTTCAAAATGGAACGATTTGGCACGTCCCTAACGTTCCATTTCAAATACTTGTATTTTATGTGTTGCTAAACCTGTGACTGCTTCTACTGCTTGAATGATACTTGTTTTTACTTCTGCGTTTCCTGCTCCTTTGGCTGTAATAATCGCCCCTTCTATCTGAGGTTCTACTACTTTTTGTGTAATGACTGTTTTTTGTCCATCATTTTCTTCATAAATAATTTCTTTTTGTGAATCGGTTTCTTCTATAGTTCTTGTTCCTCCTGATGTATCTGTTTCTTCTGTATTACTGGTTTGTGTACTTTCATTATACATAGGAATAATTTCACTCGATTCCGAATAATTGATAAATACATTTACTTCTCCTACTCCTTGGATTTTTGATAAAATATCTTCTAATTTCATTTCTAGTTCGTTCGTGGTGTTACTTGATACTTGTAATGAAGATGTATTACTAGTTGCTAATTGTTTTGAAGTATCATTTTGTCCCCCCTTATCTTTACTGTTATCTTTATCTCCATTCCATATGATATTGATGATAACAATTGTGACAATTAATATCACAACAAAAAATACCAAATTTTCTATTTTCTTTTTATTATTTTTATTTCCATCTTCTGGATTGATTAACCCTTTTAATTTATCTTTAAACATGTTTCCTCAACTCCATATTCTTCTTTTAAGAATTTTTTTATCTTTTGAATATCACGATTACTGATATTTTGTTTACTCTCATCTTGTTCCTTATCAGTTTTATTAATTTTTCCAACGGTTGTATTGACTGGTTTTATCTTTTGAATTTCATTTACTAACTTATCTTCGATTGTTTCTGATTGCTCTGTTCCATTTTCTTCTTGATTGTTTTCTTGCTCTTCATTTTTTTCAACTGTTAAAACAATTTCTTCTATATAATTTTCTTCATTTTCGCTAGATAATGTTGCATATACGTTACAAGTTATAACCTGATATCCTAATTCCTCTACTTTTTTAGTGATATCTTTTTCTAATTCTTCTATATAGATTTCTTCTATTCGACTATTCACAGAACTTTGTTCTCCATTTGTTTGATTGGTTGTGTAATTACCAATATATTCATTCAAATCATAAGAACTGACATCTAATATATCTTTATTCTTAACAAATGGTGACAGGATATTAAAAATAATATATATACCAAATACCATTCTGACATATTTTTTTGTTTTATTATTGGGTAATAACATTTCCAAAATGGATATGACAATAATGGCTAGTCCTAAGCTTTTTGCCCAATCACTTAAAAACTCTATCATAACTTCCCCTACCTATACATCATTCCTGTATTGGATATCTTAACAACTAAAGCTGTGCCAACAATTAGCATAACAGATATAGAACATAAAATTGCCAAAAAGATTTTATACACATCTCCTATTTGATCTAATAAGCTTGTAATATTTTTATCTGCTATTGGTTCACAGATTGCCGCCATTAACTTATATGCCATTGTAAAGATTCCTAATTTTAAGATTGGCATGATACAAATTCCTACCACAATCATAATTCCAATAACACCTACTGCATTTTTTAAAATGATTCCACACCCTAAAACCGTATCTACTGCATCTCCTAGAATTTTTCCTACCACAGGTATTACTGAACTAACAACTGCTTTTGTTGTTTTAGCAGTAATACCATCTACACTACTAGAAAGTGTCCCTTCTAGTGAAATGACTGCTACAAAAATAGTAAGAACAATTCCAAAGAACCACACGACTCCTGATTTTAAGAATTTCGATAATTTGTCTATTTGTACATTATCTGAAATTTTGGATATGGCAATTAAACTCGTAAAGACTAAGACAATTGGAATGATAAGTGTTTGTATCATGTTTCCTATAAAATTAATTAAGAATAATATAATAGGTTCTAATACACCACTGGTTGTAATACTTCCTGTATATATCATGAGTGAAATGAGTAAAGGAATTAATATATTCATAAATCCAATTAAATTATTACAGGTATCTTTTACAACTTGTACAATATCAGAAAAGTTCATCATGACAATGGTAACAATTAATATGTATTGAACATAGTAAATCAATTTTGAAATCGTATCATTTTCTAAACTTTCACTAACAGATTTTAATATACTATGTATCACCACAATGGCTAATATACTTCCTAATACTGTTAAACCATCTACCAGTTCTCCTCCTAATAAACTAAGTACTTTTTTGAATAATGTTTGATTATCCACCTCTCCTTTTATGGCATTTTCAAGGATTTCATTCATATCGATATCTTCAAAAAACTCACCTGAATATTCTTCTGCTTGTTCGATAAATTCATTAATTCCAAATTCTTCTTGTTGTTCCTCTATAGTTTCTTCTTCATTTGCACTTGAGGTTGGCATGATAAGATTTATTAAGAAAATGATAGCTATCAAAATATATATAAATTTTTTCATTTTGCCTCCTCTTGAATTTTAGAAACTGTTTTTAAAGTTCATTTTATTGTCTTAGACCACAAGGTTCTGGAGTACCTGACTGCAATCTTTGATTGCTATGTCGGGTCAGGTTCTTATTATTCAAAATTCATTTAAGGCAAAATTTGCAATATAATTTCTAACAAACTAGATATGATGGGTATGGACATAGAAATGATAATAATTTTACTTCCCAACTCTATTTTACTAGCAATCGCTCCCTCTCCTGAATCTCTACATATACTAACTGCAAATTCCGAAAGAAAAGCAATTCCTGTTATCTTTATGAGTAACGATAAAAATTGACTGTTAATATTGGCTTTTCCTGCAATTGATTGTATGAGATTTACAATTCCTGTTAGTTGGTCTGTTAATAAAAGTAATATCAGTGCCCCTGTTAATAAACTAATATATATCGCAAATTCTGGCTTATATTGTTTTAACAATATGATAATAATCAATGCAATTAATCCAATTCCTATAACTCTAATAATCTCCATAAACATATCCTTTTTAAAATTTACAAATCAAATATGGTTCTTACTGTGTCGAATAAATCACTAATTTCTCTAATTACCATAGTCAGAACAATAATTAATCCTGCCAAAGTTGTCATCATTGCTTGGTCTTCTCTTCCTGCTCTTACCAATACTTGGTGTAAAACAGCAACTAATATTCCAATTGCTGCTATCCTAAATAACAAATTGATATCCATAGTTTCTTATCTCATTCCTTTCTCAAAACGCCTATCTAGTTGAAAAAGAAGCAAATGATTGCCATTATTTTCAACCTTTCTTTTCCTTTTCTTAAATTAAAATAATAACGATTGCTAATCCAATAGTTGTTCCAAGTTTACGATACAATTTTTCATTTTTATTTTTTTCTTGCTGAGCTTCTTTGATTTGTTTTTCTAAAAAATTCTCCGTGATTTCTATCTGGCTAATTTGTCCTTCCACATCTGTTTGTCCTAACATTTTGGAAAGCATTAATAGTATATGTAAATCTTCATTGGTAAGATTTGTTTCACTCGTCTGTACTGCATTTTCCCAAGCTTCTCCTGCACTAAAATCTCGCATATTCTTTTCAGCTTTTTCAAAGATTTGTCCTATATTTTCTTTTGCATTATTGGCGATTTCTCTGAATATTTCTGGAATCGGTTCATATGTAAATCTGATTTTTGATTTAAAAACATTTAAAATATTCTTGATTTCTTCTAATTCTTCTAATCGATAAGAATATTTTTGGGCTATACATCTTCCAATAAAGCTGGATGCGATAAATACGAATAATAGCATAAAATACTTAATCATCTGCATATCATACACCTTGTCCTTTTATTTTAATTTATTTTTCTTTATATTATATGCACGTACTTTTTCTTCTAGAACAATATCTAGAACAATAGCGGAATTTTTTTATATTTTCTCTGTCCTATTGTATAGCTATATAAAAATAATTTTCTCAATGATTTTTCTATCTATCAATTTTTTGATATATGGATTACTATGTACATCTTCTATACTTTTTCCATGCATGGTAAATATGCCTTTTACACCAGATAACATAGCCTCTTCTATTGCTTGTATATCCTCATTTCCTCCAATTTCGTCACAAGCAATGATTTCTGGTGCCATTGTTCTTATTAATATTTTAATTCCTTTTGCCTTTGATACATTATCAATAATATCTGTTCGAATCCCAACATCATTTTGTGGAATACCTCTATACATAGCTGCAATTTCTCCTCTTTCATCAACCACTCCACAAGTTTTCCCTTTAAAATTTATCCCATTAATTCCATTACTTAAATTTCTAATTAAATCTCTCAGAATGGTAGTTTTTCCTTTTCCTGGTGGTGAAACAATTAATGTATTAAATATATTTTGATTTTTCGTATCAATGACTTGTCCGATAATTCGATTACTACAATTTAGAACTTCCCTAGCAATTCTAAAATTCAAACTGGTTATATATTTCATATTGATAATTTCTCCATTTTCTACAACCACTGTTCCTGTTATCCCTACTCTATGTCCTCCTCTTATGGTAATATATCCTTCACATAATTGTTTTTTATAGGCATAAATAGAATTTTCACATAACCTTTCCACAATTTGTAATATTTCATTTTGCGTAATTTTATATTCCACAATGAGTTCTTTGTCTCTAAGTTTCAAAATTAATGGTCTATCAATTCTAATTCTGATTTCTTGTAATTCATCTTTTATTTTATTATTAGAAATAATCGTATTATATAAAATATTGGATAAATTCATTGGAAAAAACTTAACAATTTCTAAAAGCTTTTCCATTTTTACTAATCTCCTTTCCTAAAGTACAAATTTGTTAAAAAAATTTTTTCAATCTTCTCTCCTTTTGTAATACTATATTTGGTTTTTATATAACTTTACCTTATGACTTTACCTACGGTCCAATAATATATATATTCTGATATAATTGATTTATTACCATTTTTTAGGTTATACTTTTATTTATCCATTACACGAATATTTCTCTTATAAATACAACAAAAAAAGTAAGACTTTACATTTTAATTGTAAGTCTTACTAATCATTTTGAGGGATTTTTGAGTCCGTCCCCAAAATCCCGATTTTAACGTTTGTTGATTACTGCTCTATAAATTAGTCCTGTATTACTATCTTTTTCAAATTCTACTCTGTATGCATCATCTACATTAATACTACTTTTTAAAAAAGTAATATTTTGTTCTGTTACTTCATATTCTTCACCATCAAAATTAATTTCTTCTATTTTGTCATTTCCTTCTGTTTCATTATTATTTTGAATGGTTGTTAATAATCCTTTCACTGTTGCTCCTTTTGTATTTGTACTTTGATATAGTTCAAATTTTGCATTAAATGCATTGACTGCTTGTTCATCTACTTCTGCTTTTGTTCCATTTGCTAATAAAAATGCTGGTGTTAGATATTGAATTGGATTTTCATCTTCAGATACGCCTAATTCTTCCATTTGCACTCGATTAACTTCTATCATTCTTTCTTGTATAGCACCCATCAAATTCGTAACATATTCATCGTCTTTGTCATTTAAAATAACTGCATTTTCTTCTGTTAAATCTTCTATTTGTACATTATCTTTAAATTGTACATTATTTGTAATACTATATTTATTACGACTTGTTGCATCTTCTGAAGCATTGGCTGAATTTTCATCTATTGATGTTTCTTCTGGTTCTTCTACGATTTCTCCTGTATTATCTATGACAAATTTATCGCCTGTACTCACAAATGTAATGCTAAATGTGGTATCTGTTTCTTTTTCTAAACGCATATCTGTATAGCTTTCATCTTCTCCTGACAATAATTCTTCTTCCACATCTATATCACTAATTTGTGTACTATCTTCTCCTTCTGCTATTTTATTTGTTTTCACTGTTGTCATTAATATTTGAATTATCTCTTTTTCACTTTTAATAGCTATTTCTTCTCGTGCATTTTGTGCTTGTTCCACTATATTCTCCTCTTCATATGCTCCTTCTAATGTTAGTTCATATATTTCAGTTACATTATCTGAATTTAACCCAGAATATTTAGCAGTAAATGTGGCACTTGCATCTTGCTCTGTTGTATTCAAATACATCGTATATGTTACTTCTTGGTCATTTTCTTCTTTATTGATTGTTAATGTATTTCCTGTCATTCCTATAACTACTTTACTAAGATTTTTTCCTGTAGCATATACAGTCATTTCTATACCATTATTCCATTCCCCATCATTGATATTTTCTATTACATCATCTATAAAATTATCATTTAACTTTGTATCGCTTCCCATTCCTTCTAATAATGCATTTAGTTTATGTATAGTATCTGTATCTGTTTTTAATGCATTGAAAATTTGAACCAATACATTTTTTAATTCTTCTCCTGTTAATGTTAATCTATATCCTGTCAAATTTCCCTCTGTTAAGGTAGAAAATTTGCTATCATCTAATGTATTCAATATATTATCAAAATATGTTGTTTTTAATTTTTGAATTTCTTCATTAGAAAATTCTAAATTTTGCAATTTTAATAGATTGTTTATATCTCCTAATTCTGAAATTTCTTCATCATTTCTAATAGCTACAAAACTACTACCAATATATTGAGTTTGGATTCCTGTTACAATATTTGTTTTTCTATATGTTAACGGAAAATTGACACTATCTGAATAATTAACACTAATTTCTTTTTCCGATTTTGTATTACTTGGATTTTCTTTTCCTGTAAAAGTAATATTAAAATTATTTGCTAATTCTAGATTATCTTCCATATTCGGAATAGATACTTCAAATGTTATCTCTCCATTATTTTCATAACTTGTGCTATCCTTTTTTTGGAAATATTGCCTTAACTGAGTGCCAATAAATCCATCTTCACTTTGAACAATTTGTGAAGTGTATTGGAAAAATAACTGTTTATTACTTTTAAATATATCTGTGAAAAAATATAAATATGCTATCACACCTACTAAAAGTAATATTATTATTAATACAATAATTATGGCAATTTGTAATCCTTTACTTTTCTTTTGTTTCATAAAGACCTCCATTATTCTTCCCAGTTATGATAAATATTTGCAACATCGTCTAAATCTTCTAATCTTTCAATTAGTCTTTCCATTTTTTCTGTTCCTTTTTCATCTAGTTTAACAGTAGTTGTTGGTACCATTTGCACTTCTGCTTCTAAAAATTCTAACCCTGACTCTTCTAGTTTTTCACGAACAACTGTAAAATCTGATGGATCTGTTGTGATTTCATATACTTCCTCTTCTGATGCAAAATCTTCTGCTCCTGCTTCTAATGCTAACATCATCAAATCATCTTCACTCATAGATGTTGTTTCTTTTTCAATAACAATAACACCTTTTTTGTTAAACATATATGATACACAACCTGTTGTTCCTAAGTTTCCTCCTGCTTTATCAAATACATGTCTAACATCTGCTGCTGTTCTATTTTTATTATCTGTTGATGCTTGTACAATAACAGCTACTCCGTTTGGTCCATATCCTTCATATGTAATTTCTTCATAATTTTCATTACTGGTTGATGCTTTTCTAATTGCATTGTTAATTGTATCATTTGGCATATTTGCTGCTTTACATTTTGCAATTACATTTTTTAATTTTGAATTTCCTGCTGGGTCTGGTCCACCTTCTTTTACAGCAATTAATAATTCTCTTCCTAATTTTGTAAATATTTTTCCTCTTGCTGCATCTGCTTTTCCTTTTTTGGCTTGTATATTATGCCATTTACTGTGTCCTGACATGACTAATTCCTCCTTTTAAATTTTTATAGTATTTAAACCACTTTTTGGCTATTTATTATTAAACTATTCAGTGAATAAATTATTTTGTTGTTTATTTCTTCCTTTTCTCAAACAACACCACAAGTATTTTATCACACTTTTCTTTTTTTGTGTAGTGTTTTTTACAAATTAGCATAAATGAGAGTAATTATCAATATATAACTACTCTCATCAAAATTCAGATTATAAAAACATATCTTGGCTATGATCACCTAATTTTATGATAATTTTATTTTTTATATTTTCATATTTTTATCTAGTAAATCATATTTTTATTCTTTGTTACTTTGTTTATTTCTAGATGTATTATCATTCAAAAATATGATATTGTCAACATTTTTAGATACTTTTTTGTATCCAAAATTTCCACCAATACCAATTATAAATTATTTATTAGAATATTTCATTGTATCATCTTTTACTTCTAATATTCATCTTTAAACAATTCATTTAAATATGTTTTTAGATATATGATTTTCCCTTTCATTTTCACTTTATTTACATTCTTGCCATTTGAAAATAGACTTCCTTTTAAAACATCATATTCTAAACATAATGAATCTTCTAGGTCTACTATTCCTTCTTCTAGCGTTATGTCTGGAACATTAAAGAATAAAGCAAATTCATTTCCAATATTCGCTTTTTCTACATTATAAAAATATCCACAATATTGGCACAAATGTTTTGCATGTGGTGTGTATGCAAATACACCATCATCTGTATGTGGCTTTCCACAATAAGAACAAAAAGATGGTATTAATTTGATACTATTTAATTTTGAAATCATAAGCCCACCAATATCTTTAAAATCTAATATACTATCCTTTATTTGTAAAGCATGATTTTCTTCATTTTTATTTAAATAAATAATTGGTTTTATTTCTTCTAAAGCATTTTTATATATTACTTTTATACTTTCTATATTTCTAGGCTCTGTCTTTATTTTGTTATCATATATTTCTTTGTATTTACATAGACATTCTTTTAATGGATGTCCATCTTCATCTGATGCAATATCTTTGTGCATCAGACACCAATATCTATCTATCCCTTTTTCATCTTTTCCACAATATTTAATATGACATGTATTCATAATATATCACCATTTTTTATTACTCTTTTACAAATTCTTTTTCTTATGCTATCTATCCAACTCTTCATCTTTTTCTATAGATTTTATTGGCTCTAATATTTCTCCTTCTGTATCCGTGATGTGTAGTGACAAATCTTGAAATATCAATAGAATCTTTTACTTGTCTTTCACCAGGTAAATGTTCATATTCTCCTCTTACTTGTATATCAATTATTTGATTTTCAAAATCATCGCATTTACTTCAAATCCACAAAATCTAATTTTTCAATGGTATCTTTTCCTATAACTTCATTTGCTAATTCCACAAATTCATTAAATAACTCAATCTGTCCTCTATGGTGAGCATCTATCCCATATACTACATGAATGTTATATTCTGATGCAATTTTCCAAAATTCTTTACATGGATATATTACTTTTCCTAAATTTTTTCTTTGTTCTTCTATTGGTTTATGATTTAATTTTCGATTTTCATAATATGTTTTTGCAAATATATTATTTAAATTAATTTCTAATGGTACACCATATTTTTCTGCTGCTTTACATATAAGATGGGCAACTTTCGTTCCAATTTCTCCAAATTCTTTTCTCTTTAACATATAGATATCTGGATGTGCAATAATATCTGGAATTTCACATTTCATTGCTTGTTCTATATATTCTGCATATCTTAATAACTCTTTATCTGAAAGCTCATCTCTTCCATGTATTTTTAAATTTTTATTATCATCATAAACAAAATGCTGTCCTAAAACCAATTTATCTGTTTCGGCTTTTAATTCTTTTAAATTTTCTTCTTCTCCTGGTAAATATTCTACTTCATACCCACTTTGGATTTCAATTTTTCCAGCATATTTTTCTTTTAATGCTTGTATGGTTTCTAAATATTCCTTTCTTTGGCTATATTCCATACGCATATTGTTTCTTTTGTCTATTTTATTTTTTTCTGGACAATGGTCTGTAAAAGCCATTCTTTTAAATCCCATTTTGATATATGCTTCTACATATTCCTCATCCGTCATATCTAAATCTGCATGACCACATCTATATGTGTGTGAATGATAATTAAATTCTTGCATTATTTTTCCTCCTTCATATTTTAATTATCTATACCTTAGTTCCAATTTCCAATATTGTATTTTTCATTTTTTTCTAATATCTGAATTTGTTTTTGAATTTCTTGTATATCCTCATCATTAAATGGTTCAAATGTATCATAAAATCCCGTATCTTTATATGGAAATACTAAAGCTTGTCCAAAAGGTTGTATTTTGGAATTTCTCGTTCTTCCATACAAATGTATATGGAAAACTGGTTTTGTGCCTTCTACATATGCCCAATTTCCATTTTCTTGATAATTGATTCTTTCTATATGAATCCCTCTATTTTTCATTCCTATTATCATTGCTTCACTAATTAACATGGTTAGTCTCATCACTTCAATGGCTTCTTTTGGACTCAAATCTAATCTACTTGCAAAATATTTTTCCTTTGACCTTATCCAAATATGTCCTCCGTCTTCTCTTGAAATATGTGGTACTTTGGGTACACAAACAATAAATGTTTCTGTTTCATATATGATAATGTCATTCATATATTTCTTCCTCCTTAATCTTTTTATTTTTTATAATGTCATTTTTTAATACAGTATATATTCCAACCAATAGTAAAGTTAATTCTCCTAGTACCATAAACCAACTTTGATAATAAATATAATAAATTCCATATGTTAATCCTGTTGTTATTCCTGATATTCTGACCAATTTCATATTTGACTGCCACAAACAATATGTTCTGATGATAGAACCAATTGTTGGCAACAAAGATATTGTACCATCCCATGTAAACATACAATTTACAATAATAATACTTTCAAAAAAGAATAAAATAACAATATACACTATTTTATTAATTTTATTTTTATTGATAAATATAAATGTTCTAATAAAATTTATAAGACTTAACACTGCTCCTGTATATGCTGTTATGATAAAATCATAAATTGCTTCTAAAAGACAACTTAATGATTGTACAAATAACGATTTTTTTCTTTCTTTTATACAAATGCTAATGACTAGTGCGAAAACTGCTAATATACTAAATATCATTTTTCTTCCCTCTTTTATTGTTTCAATTTTTTAAATAAATCTTCATATATTCTATCTGCATTTAAATACATTACCATATGGATATTTTACTCCTTTATCTCAAATGTTCTTATTTCACAATTATGCAAATTTAAATCTTCTAATATTCCTTCTTCATTTGGTCCATTAAAATATCCATTAATCGCTCTTGTTACTCCACCATGTGTTACAAGTAATATATTTTTATCATAATATTCTTCTTTTAAATCCTCTATCAGATTCCAAACCCTATCACATAAATCTTGTATCGTTTCTACACCTTTATATTGTTTATTTAGGTTATAATTTGCTAGTATTTCTGAATTCCATATTTTATCTTGAAATTCTTGTTGTGTTTTTCCTTCAAACTCACCAAGCCCTCTTTCTTCTAATGCCTCTTTAAATATGATAGGTACGTTTTTTGCTTCATTAATAATTTCTGCTGTTTTTCTAGCTCTTTTTAATGTAGAAGATACAATCATGTCTATTGGATAATCTTTTAGAATTCTTTTTGCTTCTTCTGCTTGTTTTATTCCCTCTTCATTTAATTCAATATCTGTCTTTCCTTGAATTCTTCCTTCTTTATTCCAATTAGTTTGTCCATGTCTAATGATATAAAATTTCATATAAGCTCCTTTCCTTTGTTTAATTCATTTCTTTTAATAATGGTATGACATCTAATTGTTCTAGGCATTTCAAGTAAATTTCTGGCTTTGGTTTTCCGCTTAGATACTAAATCTCCTCCCATTATTATATCAAAGTAATCAAATACTCCAACCTTTTTCAAATATTTTTTATAATTTCTTACATATTTATTTTCGTTTATTTTATGCTCCTTTATTCTAATTCTATATCCTTTTTATCATATTCTTCTAGTTTTAGTCCAACTCTTGTCCTCATATAGTCTAATCCTAATACAAATAACGCTAAAAAAGCTAATCCAATAAATATGGTTGCAAATCTGATATTGGTTGCATCTAGTAACATACCTGCCAAAAATACTGCAGTCGCCTCTATGATATTTGTTGTAAATTCTGTTGCAAAAGAAATTCTTGACCTTGTTTTTGGTGTTGAAAAATTCTTTGAATATCTTTCTGCTAATATATAATAATTTGACATGGTAATATTTCGTATAGAAAGTAAGATTAAGATAATTGGTAATATATTGTTGCTTCCTGTAAGTAATAAAATCCCTATCATAATCATACTTGTTACAGAGGTTAATGATAAAACAGCAAATGTTTTATTTCTAAATTTCTTATGTATTTTATCTTGGAAAGTTGTTGCAACTCCTCCTATTAATGTAAATATGGCATTTATCATGGAAAACACTTCTGGTTTTACTTCTAGTTCTGTCAATATATTTCCTTTATATGTTCCTGTTATGGTGATAAATGCATTAAATATTCCCATAAAAATTAGTAAAGCTCTTAATCTTTTAGAAGTCATGATATTTTTTATAGATATTTTAAAATCTTCTTTATATTCCTTGATTTTATTCGAAACTTCATTTTCTTCTAATTGATTGATATAGATATCCTGAAATCTGGTTGAAATAATCGTTGCTATAACTGTAAATATTAAGCAAATAATCATCGGTATATATCCATTAATAACAAATAAATATCCTGCTATTAATGATGCAATTCCATCTAATATATAATATCCTGTTGCTCCTTTTCCATTGATTTTAGGATATAGTCCTTCTCCTCCTTTTGTGGCTGTTGAATCATATAATATGTTTGTTGCTTGTATTCCTCTTAAGCTATATCCAAAAGCATATATAATATTCGCTATAAAGATGCCTATCATTCCTGGTAATAGTATCAATAAAAGGATATATATAACCATTATAATATTTCCTATAACTAGACTTTTTTTCCTTCCTAGGAAATCCGCACAGATTGCTGCTGGTAATTGCATAACAATGATAAATAATGGAAAAAATGCATCTAATTTTAGTATTTCTCCTGCGCTGATTCCTTTTACCATCGTATAAAACAAGTATTGTGTGGAATAAAAAAATAATAAGTCCCAAGAAAACATTTTATATATAGGAAATAGTTTTGCATTTCTTCTTTTGGCTTTTGTTTCTTCTTTTTTTGTTTTATATTTCGCAATTGCTTTCATTTGTTACTCCTTCTTCATATTTTTCTTTCTTTTGTAACTGATTTTTAGACATATTTTTTTCATCATATCATAAAGTTTTTTAAAAATAAAGTTTCGACATAAATCTTTTTTTATCTACACATATTGTGACAAAAAAAATTCAATGTATATAAAAGGAGAGAGGAGGTCTTTGGCAAAATGCTCCTGACCTCCCTTCCTTAATGAGATTATTATTATTATTCCCCGAAAAATGGACTTTCAAACAGTATTTGACCCATTAGTGTCTCCATTAGCAAGTCCCATATAAAATCATTTGTATAGTCTAGATTTTATGTATTACTTTTATATTATGTATTAGGAAATAATGGATATATCAATATTTTAAAAAATTCGAATGCGACCAGAATTGTTTTATAAATTCTTAAGTCAAAACCATAAAGGGTCCTGTTTCCGGGTATTGTTATGGTTTTGACTTTAGAATTTGTTAAACAGAGATGAAGGGTAGCCGAGAATTTTTTAAAATATTGATATATCCATTATTTCTTACATTCGAATAGTAATAAAAATGTACATAAAATTCAAAAATTCTATGTACATTTGTCATAACCTTTCTATTTTATATTATTCTTTTTTATTATTTCGGTCTATATGTCATAATATTGCTTACAGCTTCTGGTCTAACTGGTGACATTAAAATTTTTCCTGTTCCTCTGTACACATTAACAAATCCTTCTCCTGCAACAGCTGAACCTAATAAACTTCTAGTAGATTTCTCTACTGTGAAATCTAATGTATCAGACCATGCAATTGCCATATTTCCATCAATTTTTATTTGGTCATTTTGTAATTCTATTTCAATTAATTCTTCTCTTGGAACTGGACTTTCTAGCACTGCGATTCCTTGTCCTGATAATTTTAAATTAAATAATCCTTCTCCACCTAATACAGCTGAAGATAAATTACTTCTCATAACAACATTTGTATTTAAACTGGCTTCACAAGCTAAAAATAAACCATCTTCTAATACCATACTACCATTCCAAGCGCCAACATCTTCTAGTAAAATATAGTTATATGTTGGCTCTAATGCTAATAATCCTGTACCATGATATTTAGGTTTTACTGTTGATTCACTTGTTACACTTCCCTTTATTGCTTTTCCTAAGAAATCTCCAACGCCTTTTACATTTGTTTTTGACTCTATATTTCCTGCCATCCATTGCATTGCTCCAGCACTTGTTATATATTCATCACCTTGTAATTGAATGACAACTTGTCTTCTTTTAACATTCATTTTTGCTGCAAAATATTCTGACATCGCTGTCAATTTATTAACACTGACATCTCTTTGAAATTCAACAACTGAAATGTTTCCCTTTCTTTCTATAATTTTTACATCATCATTATCAAATAAGTTCTTAACTGAAATCATAAAAATACCTCCTTTTTTCAAACTCATTATATACAAAACTTCTATATTTTTACAATATATTATAAAATTTTTTTATATTTTTTTATCAATTTGTTTTATTTATATTTTGTTGTGGTATAATGATTAAGAACAAAAGCGACATGCGTAGAATTTCTTGACATTTTCATCATATACTTATATGTTGCATATTTGTTCGTGTGCCAATTTTAACAAAAGAAAGGAAGATGATTGTAATCATGGCAAATACGAAAGAGGAAGTAAATGTATCAAAACTATATGGTCAAGAATGTTTACTATCCAAAGATGAATTTATGAAAAAATATAACATTAAAGAAAACGGGCTTAGTTCAGAAGAAGCAGAATACAAATTAAAACAATTAGGTCCAAACATGATTAGACAAGCTAAGCCGAAGAGATGGTATCATTACTTTTTTGAAAGTCTGTTTACACCTTTTAATTTAATTTTATTAGGAATTACTTTATTACTATGTTATACAGATGTTATCTTACCAGAAACACCTAGTTATGCAAATATTATTGTTATTGCTATATTAGTTACTGCAAGTACTTTGTTGGACTTTGTTGAAGAATATCGTTCTAATAAAGCTGCAAACGAACTAAAAGAATTGGTTGCTACGACTTGTCTTGTCTTAAGAGATGGTAAAGAAATACAAATTCCTATTAAAGATGTAACTATTGGTGACATTGTTAGTCTTTCTGCTGGTAGTATGATTCCAGCAGACTTAAGAATTATAGAAGCAACTGATTTATATGTTGGACAATCCTCTCTAACAGGAGAATCTGAGGCTGTCAAAAAATTAGTAGAAACAGAAATGAACCCAGAAGATTTAGATAGTATCGCTGATTTGGATACTATTTGTTTTATGGGAACTGATGTCATTTCTGGTAGTGCGAAAGGTGTTGTTATTAAAACCGCTGATTCCACATATTTTGGGAAAATTGCTCATACCCTAACTTCTGGTAAACCAAAAACAGCTTTTCAAAAAGGAATTGAAAGTATCAGTAAATTATTAATCCGCTTTATGTTGATTATTATTCCTATTGTCTTTATTCTTAATTTTTCAAAACATAGTATTGTAACAGCCTTTACTTTTGCAGTAGCGATTTCTATTGCCATTACACCTTTACTACTTCCTGTTATTTTATCTTCTTGTTTATCAAAAGGTGCAGTCAAAATGTCTAAGAAAAAGACAATTGTAAAAAAACTAGATGCTATTCAAAATTTTGGTGCTATGAATATTTTATGTACAGATAAAACAGGAACATTAACAGAAGATAAGATTGTTCTAGAAAAATATTTAGATATAAAAGGTGATGAAGATCTTGGTGTTTTAAAATATGCTTATTTAAATGCAAGTCTTCAAACTGGGTTAAGAAGCAATATTGATGAAGCAGTTATTAATCGTGGTAAAGAATATAATATGCCAGAATTAACAAGTAAATATATTAAACTAGATGAAATCCCTTTTGATTTTGCTCGTAGACGTTTATCTATTGCCGTAAAAAATGAAGAAGGTAAAGATGAATTAATTACAAAAGGTGCTGTAGAAGAAATTTTAAATATTTCTACTTCTGTAGAATATAA
Organism: uncultured Eubacteriales bacterium; assembly: GCA_949288175.1. GTDB lineage: Bacteria > Bacillota > Clostridia > TANB77 > CAG-508 > CAG-269. The sequence continues at coordinate 164,971 of CASEIV010000003.1, forward strand.
AGGTGAAATTTCCCCATTAACAAAAGAAATTAAAGAAAATATACAAAGAATTAGTAAAAACTTAAATAAAGAAGGTTTAAGAGTCATTGCTGTTTGTAAAAAATATAGCAGTGAACCTGGTTATGATTTTGAAGTAAAAGATGAAAAAAATATGATATTAATCGGCTTTATTGGTTTCTTAGATCCACCTAAAGAAAGTGCCAAAGAAGCTGTTGAAAGAATGAATAAAGCTGGCATCCGTGTTATTGTTTTAACAGGTGATAATGCAGAAGTTACCAAATGTATTTGTGATAAAGTAAATATCAAATCTAAACATATAATTTTAGGAAGCGAATTAGATAAATTACCAGATGTGGCTGTTCATAGACTAATTAAGAAAAATAATATTTTTGCGAAATTATCTCCTATCCAAAAAGCAAGAATTGTAAGACTTTTAAAAGAACAAGGAAATGTTGTAGGATATATGGGAGACGGAATTAATGATAGCCCATCTCTAACCAATTCAGATGTTGGTATTTCAGTAGATACTGCTGTGGATATTGCAAAAGAATCTGCTGACATTATATTACTAGAAAAAGATTTAAATGTTTTATTAGATGGTGTAACAGAAGGAAGAAAAACATTTGCAAACTTAATGAAATATATCAAGATGGCAACAAGTTTCAACTTTGGTGAAGTATTATCTGTTATTGTCGCAAGTGTTGCTTTACCATTTTTACCTGAAACACCAATCCAATTATTAGTAGAAGGTTTATTATATGACTTTGGACAAATGACACTTCCTTTTGATGATGTAGATGAAGAAATTGTACGAAAACCTAAAAAATTAGATATCAAGAGTTTAAAACATTTTATGTTATTTATGGGACCAGTTAGTTCTATTTTCGACTTAATTGTATTTGCTTCTTTATGGTTTATATTTGGCGTTAGAGAAGCTGCTCTTTTCCAAACCATTTGGTTCTCATATAGTATTGTTTCAAACTTAGTGGGAATGCATATTATTAGAACTGCAAAAATACCATTTATACAAAGTAATGCCAATAAAATGGTATATTTCTCTTCTATCTTATTAATATTAGTAGGTATTATCGTACCATTTACACCTTTCGGAAGTTTTATTGGATTAGTTCCAATTGCTGGTCAATATATTGCATTAATCTTTATTGTAACTTTCCTATATTGTATCTTGGCTATGTTTGCGAAAAAAATTTATATCAAAAAATATGGTGAATGGATATGATAGGGACGTGTCAAATCGTTCCAAAATGAAACAAAAGGGACAGACCTCTAAAAATTAGGTCTGTCCCTTTTGTTTCATTTTGGAACGATTTGGCACGTCCCTAATGTTTCATCCTTTATATCTATATCCATCTACAACTTTTCCATCAACATCTCTTATTTCTATATCTTTGTCATCCATTATGACATATGTATGTGGTGTATTTTCTTTTGGTAATGTAATAGAACCTGGATTTACAAACAATTGATTATCATATTTTTTAATAAAACATGTATGGAAATGTCCATAAAACATAATATCAAAATCTTCTGTTGGTAAATTATCTATATTGTATTTATGACCATGTGTAAAAAATATATTCTTTCCATTGATTTTTTCCAATATATTTTCTTTTATTTCAAACTCTGAAACCATTTGGTCTACTTCTGCATCACAATTTCCTCTGACAACTTCTAGTTTATCTTTTACACTATTTAATACTTTTGCTACTTTCATTGGTTCATATTTTTCTGTTAATGGATTTCTAGGCCCATGATAATATAAATCTCCTAATACCACTATTTTGTCTGGTTTCTCCCTTTTTATAATTTCTTTTAATTTGTCTGCATAATATCCTGAACCATGGATATCTGATACAACTAACACTTTCATAAAACTCATTCCTTTCTTCCTTGGATAGTTTTTGTATTTTTAATTATGTTATATTGTAAGATATATTATTATAAAATTCAACCCTTATATAGAAAAAAGTAGATATATTATTTTTTTATATCTTCATCTTGCTTTAATTTATTAGATATAAAATGATATGCTTGTTTGTTTTGTTTTACAGCAATTTCAGCTAATTCTTTATCCTCAAGTAATCGTTTACTAGCATATTTGATAATAATGCCTTTATTTTCTACTGCTGCTTTTACCACTTCCTTATCATCTCTTAATTCTTCTGATGCATAATATAATGCTTGCCCATAATGTTTACAACATTCTAACATAATTTCTTTATCACCTGCCAATTCCTCTGATGCATAACAAATTGTCCAAGGTGCAGTTTTAGTCGCTAATTGTAATACTTCTTTATCTCCTTTTAACCTTGTACTTGCAAATTCTAAAGCTTCTCCATCTTGTTTTAACGCTTCTATAACCACTTCTTTATCATCTTGTAATGTTTCTGATGCCCATTCTAAGTTTTTTCCACTTTCTCTTACTGCTTGTAATATAATTTCTTTATCCTCATTATTTTTTTGTATTTCTTCTATTTCCATTTTATCAAGTCCCTTCTTAATTATTTGTATTATATCATTTATCTATAAAAAATCTACTTTATTTATAAAAACTTTTTATATTTTTTGCAAAAAGTGTATAAATGTGGTATACTATTTATGTTAATAATTATAAGGAGTTTTACTATGAATTATCCTATAAATACTTTAGAAGATTTAAAAAATTTTGCATTCAAAATTCCCGAAGAAGGTATGCAGACACACTATGTCCCTGGGTTTCCTAATAAAATTATAAAACCAACATCTTTTGAAAAAAGAGTTTTTATAAAAGGCTCTACTCTGATTTTTATCGATGAAGAAGGAACTTTTATATGTCCTTTATTATCTGAATTTGAAGAGATACTTAATAGAGAAAGTTTTGAAGAAGTAAATATACAAAATCCTTTTTCTCCACTTTCTCTTCCTTTAGATTATAGCAGTTGTATAGCCCAATGGAATTTAATAAAAAATGAACTTGATAAATCTTACCATAAGAATGATTCTCATTTAGAAAATAGCAAGGACTTAGATAAATAGTCCTTGCTTCTTCTTTTAAATAATGTATTTTTCTATGTCATAAAAATTATTTTCTTCTGTTAAAACAATATCAAAATTCCTTTTATAAACTTCTAAATTTTCTTCAACATTTTTATTTAAAAATCCTATTTTTAAAGATTTACTTTCTGGATATTCTCCCATCATATAAATATCTTCAACTAAATCTCCTATTACAACTCTATATTCTTTTTCTTCTATTTTTTCTTTTAGCCTATAATCACTTAATTTATCAATATTTTTATTTAAACTATGAATCATATTATCAGAAAATTTTATCATGTTTCCATTTTTATCAAATTTTATAAAATTACTAATGATTGTTATATTGTTATAATAACATTCTTCTTTTTTCAAACATTGCTCTATCACATTTCCAATTCCTGCTGATAATATAATCACTGGTACATGATTTTCATATAGTTTAAAAAGAAAATCTTTTGCCCCTTTTCTTAATATTAATTGACTATTATCAATAGAGTCTTTTAATTTTTCTATGGTTAATCCATATTGATAATATAAATCCATACATTTATCATACCATTCAACTATATATTTTTCTCTTTTATCTTTATTTATATGATAATCAAATTCTATCATTCCATATTCTTGGTAATACTTCTCTAAGTCTCTTTTTATGTTCTCTCCCATGATTTCTTTATTCGCACTAGCATCCCAAGAATCTTCACTATCGTTTGCCGTAATTGTTTTATCATAATCCATAAAAACACATATATTATCTTTATTCATTTTCTGTTTTAATTCATTTATCTTTTTTTGATTATTGAAATATATCATCATTAATCTCCTTATAAATTTTTTATATTGTAAAAAAGTAACTTCTATCTGTCTTTTGCATTATATATTTTTTTATTTTGTTTTTCAAGTAATATACTTTAACGATTTTGATTTCATTGATATTTCTTAAAAAGGCTCATAAAACTTTATCTTTTTTCTTTGTTATGCTATAATGCAAATATAAATTTTATAGAGATGGGAGCATGACAAATGAAAAACTTTTTTATTGTACTTGCAATGAAGGTATTAAATATTGTATTAAAACTATTTGGAAAACATGGAGGTAATTTTTTAGGAAAAATTGCTTTTGACTGGAATCCAGAAATTTTTAAATATTTCAAAGTAGATTGCCCTGTTATTGCTGTTACGGCAACAAACGGAAAAACGATGACAAATAATGCGATTGGATATGTTTTTGAAACTGCTGGAAAAAAAGTCATTAGTAATAAAGAAGGAAATAACATGGAAACTGGTATTCTTTCTACTTTATTAAAAACATGTACCTTAACAGGAAAAATTAAAGCAGATTATTTAGTTTTCGAGGTAGATGAAGGCTATGTACCAGTTGTCTTTAAAGATTTTCGATTAGATACTCTAGTTATCTTAGATTTCTTCAGAGATCAATTAGATAGAAATGGCGAAGTAGAATCCTTAATTTTGAAAATTAATGATTTTCTAAAGACCTATACTGGTAATTTAATCTTAAATAATGATGACCCAAATGTTGCAAGATTAGGAATGGCAAACCCTAATAATGAAAATGTCTATTACTTCCATGTAGATAGATATCCATATGCAACAGATGATATGAAAGAAGCTGGAGAAGGAAAATTTTGTCCATTTTGTAAGACACGTTTGGACTACGAATATTATCAATATTCTCATATTGGAAAATTTGTATGCCCAGATTGTGGATATGGTAATAATGAAATCTATAAAGAAGCAAAAAATATTAATCTTAATGAAATGACTTTTGAAGTGGATGATGTTTTATATCAGATTAAATCAAATAGTATCTATATTATCTATAATTTTACGGCTGTCATTAGCTGTTGTTCTTTATACAAAATTGATACAAAATATATGCAAGAAGCTTTGGCAAATTTTGAATTAAATAATGGTAGATTAGAAAAATTAGTGATTAAGGATGCCCCTACGATTATAAACTTAGCTAAAAATCCAACAGGTTGCAATGTCAGTTTACGATTATTAAATGAAGATGATGAAGAAAAAGAATTATTATTTGTTTTAAATGATAACAAAGCAGATGGTTTTGATGTTTCTTGGATTTGGGATATTAACTTTGATAATTTAAATAATGTCAAAAGAATTATTACTGCTGGAACAAGAGGTTATGACATTGCTATTAGAATAAAAACAGCTGGATTTGATGCCAATAAAATCGAAGCTTATCTAGATTTAGAACAAGCTGTAAAGGCTTTATATACCAACACAACAAAAAAATATGTCATTGCAAATTATACATCTTTGCAACCTACCAGAACAGAAATTTTAAAATTAAAATAAGGAGATCAATCATGAAAGAATTAAAAATCTTATACCTATACCCTGATATGTTAGAATTATATGGTGATTATGGAAATATCCAAGTACTAAAATATAGACTTGAAAAACGTGGATTTAATTGTATTGTAGATAAATATTCTATTGGTGATGAAAAACCTGATTTTAAAAGTTATGATATCATCTTTGCAGGTGGTGGAGCCGATAATGAGCAAAGTATTTTATCAGAAGATTTAATTAAATATAAAGAAGAAATTAAACAAGCTGAAAATGAAGGTGTATTCTTTTTACTGATTTGTGGTGCTTATCAATTATTTGGTAAATATTATAAAGGTGTTGAAGGAAATATCATTCCTGGTTTAGAAGTATTTCCATATTATACAGAAGCTATCGCAGATAGAAAAAAAAGATGTATTGGAAATATTGTCCTTGATGTTACTTTAAATGGTAAAAATTCAAAAGTGATTGGATTTGAAAACCATGGTGGACAAACCTATGACATCCCTACTCCTTTTGGAAAAGTTTTGTTTGGAAATGGAAATAAATTTGGTGATACAGAAGAAGGATTTTTTAAAGAAAATGTCATTGCTACTTATTTACATGGTCCTCTTCTTTCTAAAAATCCTGAACTTACAGATTATATTATTAAACATTGTTTAGATAGAAAATATCAAGAAGATACTATTTTAGAACCTTTAAATGATGAATTTGAAAATTTATGTAGGAAACAATTATTAGATAGATTTTTGAATTAAAAAGGGATTTTGAGTCTGTCCCCAAAATCCCTTTTTACAATTTAAAATCTACTGGTTTATGCTCTTTTAAACTTTCCTGAACATCTAATATTCTTTGATTTGAAGAACCTCTAAATCTTAAACTTAAATCTTTTTTATCTTCTTCAAATTTACCATCTACCATCACATCTATATATTTTAGAAGTTCTTTTGTTGTTTCATTTTCTTTTGCCATTTCCCCTACAACTTCTTTTTCAAAATCAAAACCTGTATAACACCATATATTTTTATCAGGAAATTTTTCTTTTACCTTTTTAACTAATGGTAATAATCCTTCTTGATTTTGCTTTTCTAATGGTTCTCCACCTAAAAGGGATAAGCCTGAGATGTAGTCATGGTCTAAATAGTTAATCACTTGGTCTATTTGTTCATCTGTAAATTTATTTCCATATTCAAAATCCCATGCACATCTATTAAAACAACCTTTACAATGATGATTACACCCACTTACAAATACGGATACTCTAACACCTTCTCCATTTGCTACATCTACTTTTTTTATATCTGCATAGTTCATATTCTATCCCTCTTTTCTTCCTTTAGGTAAATTTTGGAACGTTTTGGCATGTCCCTAACGTTCCAAAATTTTTTATTGTATAGAAAAATTTGTTTCTATCTTGACCTTTCTTATAAATGCATTACTCTTTGTTTGATTTCTTTTGTTTTTCCTGCATTCCAGAAGTTTTCTCCTAAATATCCACAAGTTCTTCTAACAACTGTCATTTTTGAATGGTCTTTATTTCCACAATTTGGACATTCCCATTCATTGTCTTTATTTAAGATGATTTCTCCATCAAATCCACAAACATGACAGTAATCTGATTTTGTATTAAATTCAGCATATTGAATATTATCATAGATAAATTTAACAGCTGTTTCTAATGCATCAATATTTTTTTGCATATTTGGTATTTCAATATATGAAATCGCTCCACCTGAAGATATTTTTTGAAATTCACTTTCAAATCCAAGTTTTTCAAATGCATCAATTTTTTCTCTTACATCTACATGATATGAATTTGTATAATATCCTTTATCTGTTACATCTTTGATTGTACCAAATTTTTCTTTGTCAATTCTAGCAAATTTGTAACATAAACTTTCTGCTGGTGTTCCATATAGTGCAAATCCAATATTGGTTTCTTCTTTCCATCTATTAACAGTTTCTCTTAAATGTTTCATAACTCTAATTGCAAAATCATGTCCTTCTGGTGTTGTATGTGATACACCTTTCATGACTTTTGTCATTTCATATATACCAATATATCCTAATGAAATGGTTGAATATCCACCATATAATAATTTGTCTATTTTTTCACCTTTTTCTAATCTTGCGATTGCTCCATATTGCCAGTGAATTGGGCTAATATCTGAATGTGTTCCAAGTAATGCATAATGTCTACACATTAAAGCTTCTTTACATAGTTCTAGTCTTTCATCTAATAATTTCCAGAATTTATCTTCATCACCATCTGCAACAATTGCTACTTGTGGTAAGTTGATACTAACAACACCTTGATTAAATCTTCCTTCAAATTTATAATTTCCATTTTCATCTTTCCAAGGTGATAAGAAACTTCTGCATCCCATTGGGCTAAATACATTACCTTCATAGTTTTCTTTCATTTTCTTAGCAGAAATATAATCTGGATACATTCTCTTTGCTGAACATTTTACAGCTAATTTTGTTAAATAATCATATTCTCCGCCTTTTAAACAGTTACATTCATCTAATACATATACTAGTTTTGGGAATGCTGGTGTTACATAGATACCTGCTTCATTTTTAATACCTTGATATCTTTGTCTTAATACTTCTTCAATAATCATGGCATTTTCTTTAATATATGGATCTCCATCTTCTAGATGTAAGAATAAAGTTACAAATGGAGATTGTCCATTAGTTGTCATCAATGTATTGATTTGATATTGAATAGTTTGTACACCTGCTTTTAATTCTGCTTTTAATCTATCTTGTACTAAATCTTCTATGATACTATCAGATAATTTTCCTTTATATTTTTTCTCTATTTCTGATTTGAATTTGTTATAGCTTTTTCTTAAATATTTTCCTAAATGTTTTAAATCTACTGATTGTCCACCATATTGGTTACTTGCAACAGCTGCAATAATTTGTGTAGTTACTGTACATGCTACTTGGAAACTCTTTGGACTTTCTATCATCTTTCCATTCATAACAGTTCCATTATCTAACATATCTGATATATTAATTAAACAACAGTTAAAGATTGGTTGTACAAAATAATCAGCATCGTGGAAATGTAAAACTCCATCAGCATCTGCTTTAGCAATTTTTTCTGGTAATAATAGTCTTCTTGTTAAATCTCTTGATACTTCACCTGCAATGTAATCTCTTTGTGTTGAAGCAAGTAACGTATTTTTATTTGAGTTTTCTTCTGCTAATTCTTTATTTTCATTTCTGATTAATCCTAATATGGTTTCATCAGTTGTATTTTGTTTTCTAACTAATGCTCTTGTATATCTATACACAATATATTTTTTTGCTAGTTCATATTTTTCAATTTCCATTAATTTTTCTTCAATGATATCTTGAATATCTTCAACTAGCATTCTTTTTTTATTTAATTCTTCTATATATTCAATAATTCCTTTTATATCTTCTTTATTTGCTCTTTCTTTTGGCTTTACCTCCTGATTTGCTTTTTCAATTGCTACTTGAATTTTTGCTCTGTCATAATCAACAGCTCTTCCATCCCTCTTAATAACTTTCATTTTACATTTCCTCCTTCGATTAGTATGGTTACATTATACCCCTACCATTTTTATTTTCCGTTGCAAAAGCAACACATTATGAAAAAGAATTTTTTCCACTGCTTAATCGCTTTCTCCTCTAGGCTTTTTTCTTATATTACAAATATGTTACAAAAATATTACAAAAATATTTTTATGGTTTTGTTGCTTTTGCAACCTTTTTAATGTATAATGCTTATGTAATTTTAAAGGAGGAAAAAACGTGAACACCAACTTTGACATAGAAAACTTCATTCTTGACTTTTCAAATTCTTGTCAAAAAAAGCAGAAAAAAGTATTTAGTAAAAATGAAGTTGTTACAACTTACATTAAAAACCGAAATCAATTATGTATATTATTAGATGGACATGCCGATTTGGTACGTTATGACTTAAATGGTAATCGAACAATTGTAGAACATTTTTCAAAAAATGCTCTTTTTGGTGAAGTGTTTTATACGATTACGACAAACAATGAATTATTAGTTGAAGCAAAATCGAATTGTACTGTTCTTTTCTATATTTATGATGATATTTTCCATAAATGTAGAAACAATTGTAAATTTCATCAAACTTTATCTGAAAATTTACCACAATTGATTTTAAATAAAGTAACAGATTTAAATATGCGAATTGAATTATTAACAAAAAGGTCTACTAGAGATAAATTACTTGGCTATTTTTCTTTACTTTCTACTAGAAAACTAAGTACTTCTTTTGAACTTCCTTTTTCTTTAACTGATTTAGCAGATTATTTAAGTGTTGACAGAAGTGCTATGATGAGAGAGTTAAAATTATTAAAAGAAGATGGCTTTATTGAGAAAATTGGAAATCGAATTATTTTGTTATATAAATAAATTTGAATGTAATAATGATTTAGATAATCAAAGCCCCTCTACTATTAATTGAGGGGCTTCTTTTATGTAATTATTTGGTTGTTTGAATATAATTCCATGAATCTAAACACATATCTTCTAGTGTTTTTTCTGCTGTCCAACCTAATTCTTCTTTTGCTTTTTCGGGATCTGCATAACAAGTTGCTATATCTCCTTCTCTTCTTGCTGTAATTTTATATGGTACTTTTTGACCTGTTGCTTTTTCAAATGCGTTTACCATATCTAATACACTATATCCTTTTCCTGTTCCTAGATTGTATATATATAATCCTTCTTTTTCTTTCTCGATTTTTTCTAATGCTTTTACATGTCCTTTTGCTAAATCAACAACATGTATATAATCTCTAACACCTGTTCCATCTGGTGTATCATAATCATTTCCAAATACAGATAATTCTGGTAAAGTTCCTGCTGCCACACGAACAACATATGGCATTAAATTATTTGGTATTCCTTGTGGTTCTTCTCCAATTAATCCACTTTCATGTGCTCCTACTGGATTGAAATATCTTAATATACATATATTCCATGTATTGTCTGAATGATAGGTATCTTTTAAAATTTGCTCAATAAATAATTTACTTGTACCATATGGATTTGTCGTTCCTCCAGTTTTACATTCTTCTGTTATTGGAATGGTTTCTGGATCTCCATATACAGTTGCTGATGAGCTAAATATAAATGTTTTACAATTATATTTTCTCATGGTATCTAATACAACTAATGCTCCTGAAACATTATTCATATAATATTCGATTGGTTTTTGAACAGATTCTCCTACTGCTTTAAAACCTGCAAAATTAACAACTGCTTCTATGTCATTTTCTTCAAAAACTTTTTCTAGTTTTTCTCTATCCATATAATTCATTTCATAAAATTTAAAATCTTTTCCTGTTATTTTCTTAATTGCATCTAATACACTTGGTTTACTATTAGAAAAATCATCTATAATAACAATTTCTTTTCCTGCATTTAATAATTCTACTGCTGTGTGACTTCCGATAAATCCAGCTCCTCCTGGTAATAATATTGCCATAAAATCATTCCTTTCTTTTTATATTTTACGTTTATATTATATTACGATATTTCTCAAAGTACAAGCTTATTTTAAAAAATAGTAAATTCTTAGATTCCAATTCAAAGATTCAACCGTATGATAGCAGGAATATATCCTATAAAAAAATGAATCGATTTTGCGTATCTAAATTTGAAGTTAGAAAGAACCAATAAAAATGTGAGGAATGTTCATTTTTAATGAAAGCGGCTCACATTTTTATTGTGTTATTTCTACGAAAATTTAGCTTATACAAAATCGTGAATGGCTTTATAGGATATATTCCTGCTATCATACGGTTGAATCTTTGAATTGGAACTTTATTTTTTTATTGAAAATTTAATACCATTCCCTCTTTTGTATCTTTTACTTCATAACCTTTTTCTTTGATTAAATCTCTTAATCTATCAGACTCTGCCCAATTTTTTTCTTGTCTTGCTTGTTTTCTTGCTTCCACAAGTTTTAACACTTCTTCTGGAATTTCTATTTCTTTATTCGTTTCTTCTTTATTGATTTCAATTCCTAATACTGTATCAAATTTTAATAATAATTCCGCAATCTCTGGTGATTTTTTAGAGTATTTTATGACTTCCCATACAAAACTCATAGCCAAAGGCATATTCATATCATCATTAATGGCTTTATGAAATTCATTCTCTAATCTATCTAATTCTTTTTTATCTTCCTCATTTAAAGTATCTGTTCCATTTTTATTTACTTGATAACCATTTCTTAATCTTTCTAATGATTTTGAAGATGCTTCTATTCCTTCCCATGTAAAGTTTAATTTATTTCTATAACTAGATGTATAGCATAACAATTTATATACCAATGGGTCATATCCTTTTTCTTTGATATCTTTTAATAAATATACATTTCCTAAACTTTTTGACATTTTTCCACCATTAATTAATAGATATTCTCCATGTATCCAATAATTTGCAGGTATTTTACCACACACTCCTTTACTTTGTGCAATTTCATTTTCATGATGTGTTGGTATTAAATCAATTCCGCCTGTATGAATATCAAATTGTTCTCCTAAATGTTTTCTTGACATGGCTGAACATTCAATATGCCATCCTGGATAACTTGGCCCCCATGGGCTATCCCATTTCATTAAATGATTTTCTGGAGCTTTTATCCATAAAGCAAAATCATATGGATTTTTCTTTTCAGGGTCTACATCCACTCTTGCTCCTGCTTTTTGTTCTTCTACATTTAGATTTGATAAAACTGGATATTTATCTAATTTAGAAACATCAAAATAAATGGCTGTTGATGTTTCATATGCATATCCTTTTTCTACAAGTTCTTCTACATATTCTAACATTTCTGGAATATATTCTGTTGCTTTACAAATCACTTCTGGAATTTCAATATTTAAATCTTTTAAATCATCAAAAAACAACTTTGTATAATGTTCTGCTATTTCTAATGGTGTTTTATGTTCTTCCCTAGCTGATTTAATCATCTTGTCTTCTCCTTCATCTCCATCAGAAACTAAATGCCCTACATCTGTTATATTCATAACATGTTTAATCGTATAACCATTATATTTTAGCATTCTTCTTAAAACATCTTGAAAGATATTTGTTCTCATATTCCCGATAGTTGCATCTTTATATACAGTTGGTCCACATGAATATATTTTTACTTCTTTTTCATTGATGGGCTTAAATATGTCTTTTTCTTTTGTTAATGTATTATATACATATATATCCACTGTTTCATCATTCCTTTCTTGTAGAATATGTATTCATTTTACTTTATTTTTTCTTGCCTTTGTTTTAAATTGAGATGTGAAGAATTTCACATCTCAATTTTTATTGTCATAGGTAACAAGGTTATCATTATTGGACTACATTTCCTGGTGTTGTTGTTGAATTTCCATTTTCTCCTGTATTATTACCACCGCTTGAAGAATTTCCTCCTCCACCTGATGGTTTATCAACTGTATTTCCTCCGCCACTTGATGTATTTCCTCCAGTTGAATTTGTTGTATTGGTTGTATTTGTTGTATTCGTATTAGATTCAGGTTTTTTAGGCTCTTCTTTTGGTTTTGTATGCAATGTACAAACTCCGTTTACTCTAGTTCCTGATGAACTTGATCCATTTACTGGTGTCCATAAACCTAATTGTTCTTTTGGTAGAATAGCACCATAATAATTCTGTTTAACTTCACAATATTGTGAACAATATTCTGTTGCAACTAGTCCTGACTCAGAACAAATTGTTTGACTACCATGTCCTTCACATTGTTCTGGTAAATTGTCTTGTGTAAAGATTTCTGTATACTTATTATTACATCCTGTTGTTGCTAAACAACCTGTTGTTCTACATACAGTTTGTTCTACTATACCACTTGGTCTTGTAAATGTCGCATTTTCCAAATCTTCATGAATAGCTGTCATGACATTATCCCAAATAACACCTGCAGGGTTATTTCCTGAATAATAAACTGTTTCTGGTTGATCATATCCAAACCAACATGCTGCTGCATAATATGGTGTAAATCCACATAGCCATCTATCATAATCATCGTCTGTTGTTCCTGTTTTTGCTGCTACATCCATTCCACTAATTGCGCAATAGGTTGCTGTTCCTCCAGATTTTACAGTTTCTTGTAATATAGATTTGACAATATAAGCATTTTGTTCTGATATCACTCTTGTTTGTTCTTGTTTTGGTGTCAAAACTGTATTACCACTAGAATCTTCGACTTTTGTATAAAAGGTTGGTGTGATATATACACCATCATTTGCAATAGATGCATATGCTCCTGCCATTTCTAATGGTGTTGCTCCATTTGTTGTTCCGCCTAATGCTAATGATAAGTCTGCATCTTCATCTGCATTAATATGACTAAGCCCCATTTTATTTAGATATTCTATTGATTTGCTTGGTGTTAATTCTCTCATAATTTTTACTGCTGGTACATTTAAAGATTTTGCAATAAAATATCTCATATTTACTGAATTATTGCTATATGTTCCACTTTGATTTTTAGGAACATAATTTCCAAAGTCTGTTTGTTGATCCATATATGCTGTTGCTGCTGTTATTACTTTTTCCTGTAATCCTGGTGCAACAACGGCTATTGGTTTAATAGAAGACCCTGTTTGTCTAACACTTTGTGTTGCTCTGTTTAATCCTCTACTTTCTGTTTTTTCTCCTAATCCTCCAACTGTTCCTAGTACATTTCCAGTTTTATAATCAATCACTACCATTGCTGCTTGAGAATGATCATTTAATTTTTCTCCAGTTTCTTTGTTTGTAGCTCTTCCTTTTACTTGATATTTTTCATTTTTAAATTCTTCTTCCATTTGTGTTTGAATATTTGTATCTACTGTTGAATATATTGTAAGTCCACTACTATATACATAGTTTTCTGCTAACTGTTGAGACCAACCTTTTTCTTCCATGACTTGATCAATCACCTGATCTAAGGTAGCCTCTGTATGATATGAATATGAAGAAGTGGTTGCGATTACTCCTTTTTGAAAATTCAATCCTGCTTCTACCTCTGCTATAGCTGCATCATATTCTTCTTGGCTATTAATATAACCTAGTTCATTCATTTTGTTTAAAGCTACTTTTGTTTGGTTTTTAATTAAGTCTGTATTATCTTTCGTTTCATCAAATGGATTGTATCTACTTGGAGAACTATTAATTCCTGCCATATAAGCACATTCTGCTAATGTTAAATCTTTTGCACTTTTGTTGAAATAATATTCTGCACCTAATTCGACACCATGTAAATTTCCTTCTCCACCAACATATAATATATTTAAATATAACTCTAGTATTTGGTCTTTAGATATCATTCTTTCTACTTGATATGCTTTTGCCCATTCTCTTACTTTTCTCATGATACCTTCTATACCAGATCTTTCATCATCTTGTGTAATATTTTTTACTAATTGTTGTGTAATCGTACTTCCACCATAAGAACTATCTCCTAGTAAAGTATTTAAAATAGCTCCTGCTGTTCTTTTTATATCTACACCACTATGTTGATAAAATCTTTCGTCCTCCATAGCTACATAAGCTTTTGGTAAATATTCTGCCATATCTTCAAGTGTTATAATTTTTCTTTTTTCATCACCACTTAATTCTGCAACCACTGCTCCATTTTGATCTACAATAACAGAGTTCGCCGCACCAATGGTTAATTCTTCTTTGGTAATTTCAAAATCATCACCAAATAACCCAAAAAATACGCCAGCGACAACACCTGCTCCAATGACACATAATAATAAGAATATTAATATAAAGATTCTAATTGCCATCATTAATTTTGGGTGTCTTGCTGAAAATTTTCCTTCTTTATTTTTTGATTTCTTTCCTTTACCTTTTCTATTGGTATTTTGTGTTGGTACTCTTTTCGTTGCTCTCGTATCTCTTTTGTTTGTTGTACTTGGCCTTCTTCTTTTCTTTGCCTTTTTCATGTTATATTTTCTTGTTTTATCTTCATCACTACTTCTTCTATTACTACTTGGCATATGTTTACCTCCTTGCCAAATTCACTTTGTATTATTTTATTTTCAATACTTATTTAAGTTACAGAAAATCGACATCTACATTATATTATATTTTATAAAAAAAGGAAAGTATTTGATGAAATTTTTAAGATTTTCACAAACACCTGATATTTTCTTCAAATTATGAATATAGGATATGTATTTTTAAATATACACATCTATTATATTATTGTTTTTATCCCTTTTAAATATTGAATGGTTACATGATCTCTTTTTATTTTTTTGAATATTTCTTCTATTGGTTGATTTTTATATTGCATTGCTTCATAAACATCTTTTGCGTCGTATTTCTCTAAATGTGGATTTGTTTTCCAATCAATTTCATAATCATTTATATTTAAACCATTAAATCTTTTGTTTTTTATCTTTACATTTCCTTTAAAATTGATAATTGTCGCTGTACTATTGATTGTATATCGATTTATCAGTTCTGTTGGAAAATCTAGATTTAATATAATATTGGTTTTTGATAAAATTTTCCTTTTATTATTCCCTACATTGATAAAAATCCCCTGCTCTTCTGAAATTTTTTCTTCGATATTTTTAAATCGATCAATATGATTGGTAACAATTTTCACATATTTATATTTTGTAACCAATTTTTGAATTGCATAAATTGCTAATTCTGAAATATCATTTACTAAAATTCCAATTTTTATTTCCTCTTCTTTTATATTTGTTTTTTTTATCACATATTCTAAAACTTCAAATAACAACATTTGAAACAACCATCTTCCATCTACCATTTCGTAATTGTATGAGTATAGGTAATTCACATAGGTTTCTTGTTGCTTTACCTGTTTACTTAATACTAGTTTTTTACTATTGGTTTTATCCAAAATGGTCTTTGTTTTGATTGCCAATTTATATGCCGTTTTTTCCTCTAAACTTGTCTTTGTTATTGGTAAAATAATTGTATCATTTTCTAATTTTACAATATGAAAAAATTCTGTAAATTTACTAGGCTTGTCAGCTTCTTTTATATAATACATAAAATCACCTCATATACTTTTCTATTTTAAGTATATTAAGGTGATTTTCATTATAGAACAATGTCTCTTTTTAAAAGTTTATCTTTTACAACACCAATTCCTATAAATTGTTCATTACTATATATTTTATAAATTCCATCTTTTAAATCAACACTTAATTTTACACCATTTAAAAATAGTTGTAACTTTTTTTCATTTAATTCTATATTTTCTAAATTTTCAAATAATTTTTCAATGGTTATGATATGTTTTTCAACATTTTCTTTATTTAAATCCTCTACCAAAACAGATTGCTCTATGGTAAAAATTCCAACCCTTGTTCGTTGTAATTCTTTCATATATCCCACTGTTCCTATTCTTTCTGCAATATCTTCACATAAACTCCTGATATATGTTCCTTTTGAACAACTTACTTCAAATTGAATTTCTCTATTTTCTTTATTTATTTTTAATAACTGTATATCATATATTGTTATCTTTCTTGGCTCTACTTCCACTTCTTGTCCTTTTCTAGCATATTCATATAGTTTTTTTCCATTTACTTTGATAGCAGAATAGATAGGTGGTATTTGTTCTTGTTCTCCTAAAAAAGTTTGTAAAACAGTTTTTACATTGTTTTCATCTAAAATTCCTTCATCAACTACATCTTCTTGTATAATATCTCCTTCTTCATCTCCTGTACTTTTTTTTATTCCTAGCTTTAAAACCACTTTATATGTTTTATCATGGTTCATTAAATATTTCGAACACAATGTTCCTTTTCCAATTAATAAAGGCAATACACCAGTTGCTAATGGATCCAATGTGCCTGTATGTCCTACTTTTTTCCCTGTTATTTTTTTCACTTTTGCTACGATATCATGTGATGTATATCCTTTTGATTTATTAACAATGATTACTCCATTCATAAATTGACCTCTTTTTTGTTTATACTAACTTAAAATATTTCTTAAAGTTGTATCTTCATTTTTCCTATTATATATGCTATAAGAGATAAGTCAAACTTATCTTCCTTTAAGTTTCGGTATTTTTCAAAGGTGGGGTACCATACATTATTTTTTGAATGCATTGACGAATGTGCCGTGGAATAGATGTATAAATTCTTAGTTTTTAATAAGTGAGGAAGCGCGAACAGCGAGAGGCTCACTTGTTAAAAACTAAGAAATTATAATCTATGAAACAAACCGAGGAAATCATTCAAAAAATAATGTATGGTACCCCACCTTTAAAAATACCGAAACTCAACTACTGATTATAGAACTTTCTTTATTTCTTTTACCAATTTCTCTTTTACTTGTTCAACTGTTCCTGCTACTGTTGCACCTGCTGCTCTTGGGTGTCCTCCACCTCCAAAGATATAACAAATATCAGAAACATTAATATTAGAACCATTTCCTGTTCTCATAGAAACCTTATATACATTTTCTTCTTTTTCACGTATAAATACAGAAACCTTAACACCTTCTATGCTTCTTCCATTTTCAACAATACCTTCATGGTCTCCTGGTTCTGCATGTACGTCTTCTTCGTCTTTTTTATCAATATATGTAAATGCAATTTTGTCATTCTCTAAAAGTTCTAATCGATTCATTGCTCTTCTAATTAATTCAAAGTTTGATTTTCTTCTAGTCTCCAATACTTTTTGATAAATATCTGATATATTGACACCTTTTCTTAGCAATTCTGCTGTAAATTCAAATGTTTCTGCAGTTACACTAGAATATTTAAATCCACCTGTATCTGTAATAATTCCTGTTACAATACAACTTCCTATATCTGCATCAATGTCAATATCAAAATATTCAAACATACCTGCTAAAATTTCACAACAAGCAGGAGATACTGGATTTACAAAATTCAAATCTCCATACATCATGTTGCTACTATGATGGTCAATGACAATCGTTTTTTTAGCCTTTTCAAAATACTCTCTTCCAACCAATCTTTTTAAATCGGCACAATCTAATGAAATCGCTAAATCATATGTTTCCACATCTGAGGTTGTTTTTACGTCATTGGCTCCTGGTAAGAAAGAAAATGTTCTTGGAAATTCTTTTACAATCACATCTACTTTTTTTCCCATTTTCTTTAAAGCTAAATTCATTGATAACACACTTCCTATGGCATCTCCATCTGGCGATTCATGTGCCATGACAACAACGGTTTCTGCTTGTTTTATTTCTACTAAAATATCATCTAATGTCATTTTTTTCTTCCTTTCTTCTAATGACAGGGGACACACCTTCGCTAAAGTTTCCCCTTAATTTTACTATTGTTCTTCTTTTTTAGGCATAATTTCTTTTAGAATAGAATCAATTTTTGCTCCATATTCAATAGAATCATCTAATTCAAAGATTAATTCTGGTGTATTTCTTAAATTAATTCTTTTTGCTAATTCACTTCTAATATATCCTGATGATTTTTTTAGTCCTGCCAATGTATCTTTTATATTTTTTGAATTTAAAATACTAACATACACTTTTGCAAACTTCAAGTCATTTGTTACCTTTACTTTTGTAACACTAATCATTCCTGTTACATTTGGATTTTTTAATTCATATCCAATAATTTGACTAATTTCTTTTCTATATTCTTCGTCAATTCTTCCTAATCTCGGATTTTCTTTTCCTTGCATATATTTCTCTCCTTTGTTTTTAGAAAAAAGGGATTTTCTCCCTTTTTTCTATCTTATCTCTTTATTTCTTCCATAATGTATACCTCAATAATGTCTCCTTCTTTGATGTCATTATAGTCTTCAATTTGCATTCCACATTCAAAACCTTTTGTTACTTCTTTTACATCATCTTTAAATCTCTTTAAGGTTGCTAAATGTCCTTCATGGATAACAATGTTATCACGAATTACTCTGACACCTGCATTTCTTTCTACTTTTCCATTTAATACATAAGCACCTGCAATGGTTCCTACATTTGAAATCTTAAATGTTTGTCTTACTTCTACATTTCCAATTACTTTTTCTTCATATTTTGGTGCTAACATTCCTTTCATAGCAGCTTCTACATCTTCTATTGCTTGGTAAATAACAGAATATTGTTTAATTTCTACTTCTTCTTTTTCTGCCATTTCTTTTGCTGTATGGTCAGGTCTTACATTAAATGCAATGATAATCGCATGTGATACTTTTGCAAGAGTAACATCTGATTGATTAACTGCTCCTGCTGCACTATGGATAACTTTTACTCTAACTTCTTCATTTTGTAATTTTTCCAATGATTGTTTTACAGCTTCCACAGAACCTTGTACATCTGCTTTTACAATTAAGTTTAATACTTTTAGTTTTCCTTCTTCCATTTGGCTAAATAGATTATCTAATGTTACTTTTGTCACACTATTAATTGCTTGTTCTCTTGCTTGACGTTTTCTTCTATCTATTAAATGTTTTGCCATTTTTTCATTTTTTACTTCATAGAAAGTATCTCCAGCTTCTGGAACATCTGTTAGACCCATGATTTCAACTGGTGTAGATGGTCCTGCTGATTTTACTTTTTTACCTTTATCATTCGTCATGGCTCTAATTCTTCCAATTGATGAACCAACAACAATGGTATCTCCTACATCTAATGTTCCTCTTTGTACTAACATAGTTGCAATCGCACCTTTTGATTTATCTAGTCTTGCTTCTATAACAGCTCCTTTTGCTTGTTTATGTGGATTTGCTTTTAATTCTAATACATCTGCTTCTAATAATACCATTTCTAATAATTGGTCTATATTTTGATTTTTCTTAGCAGAGATTGGAACATAAATGGTATCTCCTCCCCATTCTTCTGGTACTAATTCATATGCCATTAATTCTTGTTTTACTTTATCAATATTGGCATCTGGTAAATCAATTTTGTTAATGGCAACAATAATTGGAATACCTGCTGATTTTGCATGGTTAATCGCTTCAATCGTTTGAGGCATAACACCATCATTGGCAGCAACTACTAAGATAGCAATATCTGTAATTTGCGCACCTCTTGCACGCATTGCTGTAAATGCTTCGTGTCCTGGTGTATCTAAGAAAGTAATCTCTCTGTCATTAATTTTTACCATATATGCACCAATGGCTTGTGTAATTCCTCCTGCTTCTCCTTCAATGACATTTGTTTTTCTAATAGCGTCTAAAAGAGATGTTTTACCATGGTCTACATGTCCCATAACAACAACAACAGGTGGTCTTGGTTGTAAATCTTCTTCTCTATCTTCAGATTCGTCAAATAGAATATCTTCCTCTGTTACTGTTTCTTTCTTAGTTGCTGTAATACCAAATTCTTGAGCAATTAAGTATGCAGTATCAAAATCAATTTCTTGATTAATGGTTGCCATAACGCCAAACCCTAATAATTTTTTGATAACTTCAGCTGTTGTCTTTTTCATTTCAGCTGCTAAGTCTTTTACAGTAATGGTTTCTGGAATTTCGATGTCTGTTAATTTGAAGATTTTTTGTTTTGTTCTTTCTTCTTGATTTTGATTTTTCTTTTTCTTTCCTCTTCTTCCTCTTTCTGTTGTTAAATCATAATAATCTAGCATACCACCTTCTTGGTCATCAAACATATTTGATAATTGATTTGCTGTTTTTAATGTTTTTAGTTTTCCTTCGTCAAAGTTACCATTACCAGAATTTCTTCTATTTTTTGACTTTTTGGTGTTTTTATTTTCATCAAATCTGCTATTATTTTTTTGCTTATCAATATTTTTGTTATATTCTCTGACAGTTTCTTTTTCTACTACTTCTGTTGCCATAATATTTTTTATATTTTTCTCGATTCCTTTTTCATCTAATGGTCTTTTTCCATATCGATCATTATTATTGGCATTTCTATTATTAAATTTATTATTTCTATTATTGAAGTTAGTAGCATTATTATTGTTGAAATTATTTCTTCTTTGATTATTATAATTATTATTGTTTCTATTTTGATAATGATTATTCGTATTATTATTGTTATTTACTCTTACATTTTTTGTCTCTGTTTTCATACTCTTATTTTCTTCAACCTTTTCTGTAACTTTGTTAGATTTTTCTTCTTGAACAGTTTTCACTTCTGGTTTTGTATTTGTTTCTTCTTTTACAACTGTTTCACTTTTTGCTTCTGTTTTTTCTTCTTTTTTTACTTCTTCTTTCTTTGGTTCTGGTTTGTTTAAGCCAAATAATTCACTAACTGTCATTGGTTTATTTGGTTTATTTCTATAAACAATGTTATAGTCTTTATTTGCCTTTCTTTCGACAAAACCAATGTTACTATTTCTCTTTTCTTCTTTTTTTACCACTTCTTTATTCTTTTCAGATTCATCCTGTGCTATAATCACTTCTCTTCTGATAATAACAGGTGTTTCCTTTTTGTTTTCTTTTTTAGAATCTTTTTTGGTATCTTTATGTTCTCCATTTTTTTTGCTTCCTGTGTTTTTCTTTCCTATTGCTTCTTCTATTCTTTTGGCTTCCTCTTCTTCCACACCACTTAAATGACTTTTGGCTTCAATATTTAATTTGTTAGCAATATCTAATACCTCTTTACTTGTTAAATTAAATTTCTTTGCTATTTCATGTATTTTTATCTTACCCAAGAACTTCACCCCCATTGTTTATTTTTTCTATTTCTTTAGATAAATTTATATCTTGTATACCAAGTATTGCTTTATTTTTCTTACCTATGGCTTTACTTAATGTTTCTATATCTGCTATTTGTATCATTGGTACATGAAATTGTTCACATATTTTTTTAAATTTATCTTTTGTTCTATCTGATGAATCCTCTGCTAGAATCACTAACTTTACCGTTTTCTTTTTGATACTATTTTCTACGCTGTCTGCACCAAAAGCTATTTTTCCGTGCTTTTGCAGATAATCCAATTAAACCTAATATTTTCTTATTTACCAAGAATGACACCTCTTAAACTTTCATAAATTTCATCTGATATATTGATATCCAATACTCTTTCTAATCTTTTTGACTTTTTTACTCTTTCTAGGCATTCTATATTATCACAAATATATGCTCCTCTGCCTTCCATTTTACCTATTCTGTCTACATGTATCTCATTTTCTTTATTTTTTACAATTCTAATTAATTGATGTTTATCTTTTTTTTCATTACATCCCATACAGGTTCTTTGTGGTATTTTTTTCACTTAAAACCCTCCATTCGAACAGTTTGTTTTATAAATAATTGTCCATTTTATTTTATGTTTTAAAATCTCAATTATTCTTCATTTTCTACTTCTTGACTATCTTCTCCTGTTTGTTCTTCATTTTGTAACTCTGATTCTTCTTGTGCTTTCATTAACATTTCTCTAAATTGTGTTTCTGATTTAATATCAATTTTCCAATTTGTTAATTTAGCAGCTAATCTCGCATTTTGTCCTGATTTTCCGATGGCAAGAGATAATTGGTCATCTGGAACAATCACTTGTGCAAATTTTTCTTCTTCTTTTATATCGACTGCTAATATCTGTGCTGGTAATAATGCTGAAGATATATAGATAGATGGGTCTTCATTCCATTCAATAACATCTATTTTTTCTCCATTTAATTCATTGATAACATTTTGGATTCTAACACCTTTTTGTCCTACACAAGAACCAACTGGATCGATGTTTGGATCTGGAGAATATACTGCAACTTTACTTCTATATCCTGGATCTCTTGATACACTCTTAATTTCGATAACGCCTTCATAAATTTCAGGTATTTCAAATTCTAATAATTTTCTTACAAAATCAGGATGACTTCTAGATACGATAACTTGTGGTGCTCCTTTTGCTCCTCTTTCTACATCTAATACATATCCTTTTATTTTATCATTGACTCTATAAGTTTCGGTTGGTACTTGTTCTTTTGTTGGCATAATTCCTTCTAGTCTTCCTAAGTCCATTACCACAATATTTTTATCTGCTTTTTGAATAATTCCTGAAACAATTTCACCTTTTCTATCATTAAATTCTGTGTATATGATTTCTCTTTCTGCTTCTCTTAATTTTTGAATAATAACTTGTTTTGCTGTTTGTGCTGCAATTCTTCCAAAATTTCTTGGAACAATTTCTACTTCTACTGAATCTCCAATATCTACATCTTTGTTTATTTTTTTGGCATCCTCTAAACTAATTTCCAATGCAGTATCATTCGCATGTTCCATGACTTCTTTTATAGAATATACATGTGTTGCACCAGTTTGTGGATCCATTACGATTTTTACATTATCTAATGCATCAAAATTTCTTTTATATGCTGTTAATAGTGCAGTCTCAATAGATTCTAATAGATACTCTTTTTTAATTCCTTTCTCTTTTTCTAATTCTTCTAATGCTAATATTAATTCTTTATTATCGATTGCTGGTTCTTTTGCTTTACTTTTGCTTTTCATTTTCTTTCCTTCCTTTCTTACTTTTCAATTCAGATTGGAAAAGAATTAAATTTTGGCAAGGAAAATTTCATTTAAAAGGCAAGGGCGCATACGTTTGTATGTAACCGCGTTTTAAATGGAATTT
Organism: uncultured Eubacteriales bacterium; assembly: GCA_949288175.1. Taxonomy (GTDB): domain Bacteria; phylum Bacillota; class Clostridia; order TANB77; family CAG-508; genus CAG-269. The sequence goes on from CASEIV010000003.1 coordinate 188,889, forward strand.
GACATAGTCCAAAATTGTAATTATTTTTCAATCCCAATGATATACGGTTTTAATCTGTGCTATACTCTTTCTTTCGACTTTTATATCATCTTCTAGAATGATATATTCTTCATTAAAATCTTTTAATATTCCTTGATATTCCTTATTTCCTAATACATCTTTTTTGAATAATTTGATAGCAATTTCTTTCCCTGTATTTTGTTCTAAGTGTTTATCTTTTCTTAACACTCTTTCTATTCCTGGTGATGATACTTCTAAGAAATATTGCTCTTTAATATAATTTGCTTCATCTAGTAAATCAGATATTGCATCATTTACTGTTTCACAATCTTTTAAGTCAATTCCCTCTGGTTTATCTATATAGATTCTTAGAAAATAGTTTTTTCCTTCTTTTGCATATTCTACATCATATAAGTCATATCCTATATTTTCAATTTTTTCTTTTAATAGGTTTTCAACTTTTTCTTCTATATTTGCCAAGAAGTTTTCCTCCTTTTTTCAAAATTTAAGAGTGGGATTTGTTCCCACTCTCTCGCTCTTGTTGTTTTCTTTATATATTATACCCACTTTTTACCAAAAATGCAAGGTTTTTTGAAAATTTTCAATAAATTCCTTGATAAATGTTGTTACAGTTCAGACTCAAAGGCTCGAAAGGTTACATATATATCATTTTGAAATACCGCGTAAGCGATCAAACGAGCAAAAGCGAGTGCGATTGGAGCAACCTTCTTTCGTT
>CASEIV010000004.1 GCA_949288175.1 uncultured Eubacteriales bacterium
CGCTCCAATAGTAAACTAATGGTTAAGTCCGTTCGACTTGCATGTCTTATGTGCGCCGCCAGCGTTTATCCTGAGCCAGGATCAAACTCTCTTGTTTTTCGGTCCGCAATAAACTTCGTATTGCTGTGTCAGATTTCGTCAAAATTTATTCGATGTACATTTAAGTACTATCTCATAAATTTTTCCTCATCTTCCTTGCACTACTCGTTTCTTCCGAACCTTATTTATAATTTATCTCAAATCATTTCTGATTTTTATAAATCAAACTAAAGTGTTTTTTCAAGCTCTTTAAACTTCTTTCTTTTTTGGCTAAAAAACTTTTTAAAAATTTACTTGTTCGGTACTCTATTTCTTTCGAAATATTTTCCGCTTCGGTTTATTCTCTAAAGGATTTTATTGTTTACTTTTCAATGTACTTTTCTTCGTTCCTCTTGCGGAACGAGTTGCATTATACTATACCTTGTTTTGTTTGTCAAGACTTTTTTTGACATTTTTTTATTTTTTTTATTTTGGGCAAAATAAAAAACTAGTAATGGCTATTTTTTGTCTTATTCTATTATGTAATATTATTACTAATTCTCTTGTTATTTTTTATTATTTTGTCTGTTGCAAGGTACTTATTTATAATAGCATTTTTATTTTTTCATGTCAATACTTTTTTTCGATTTTTTTCATGTTTTTTTGTGGAAAGTTTTGACATAAAATCTACAACTTGTTTGTTGTAAAATTATATTAACATCTTTATCGATTTCTGTCAATACATTTTTTTTAATATTTTAAAAATTTTATCTAATTTCTTATTGCCACTTACTTTATTAAATTCTTTTCCTACAAAAACCTTCCTTATATATAATAGTAGAAAAAAGTACCAAAAAGTCATATTCTTTTTGGTACTCTTCTCTAATTATTTATTTCCATATAATCTTTCTAATACAATAATAAACATGGCATGACTCCATCCTAAACCAATTACCCAATTGGGTTTCAATGTATTATTATCAATTTGTTCTCCTATAAAATAATGTTTTCCCACTGTCTTTACAACAAAATCAAATGTTTCTTTAGCTTTTTGTTTCTCTCCTGCGTCTAAATAATATAATGTCATCCACAAATTTGATATTGGCCAAGGGTTCCCATTCATATAATGATCTTGTTCAAATCTTTGGTATCCTCCTGTATACGTTCGAATACTCAAATTCATTTTTTCAATTGTATTTAGTATTTTTCTTTCTTTTGGCTCAAATACATGAAATGGTTCTACTGCTCCTAACATACTGATGTCCATTTTTTTATCTTCTGTATTTCTTAAATAAGAATTTGTTTCCTTATCATACATTTTTTCATTGATGAAATTTTTAATTTCTGTTTGTAAATATTGTAATTCTTTTTCTGATTTTAATATCTTTTCTTCTTTTAATCGATTATTATCAAATTCAGAAACATTTTTGTCCAGTACTCTATACATTTTCATGATACATTCAAAAGCTGCATAAATACTTGCTAAAGAATATAAATGGATTCCTTCATGCATTTCCCAAATATCATAACTAACATGTATCTTATCTTTGTTAGAATAAAAACTGTTTTCAATTTCTTCTTTTACAATATCTCCATCTTGATCTTTTATTTCAAGCCATTGTTTTACATATTTCTTTAAAAACTCTACTGCTTTTTCGCACATTCTTAAATTATCTTTTAAAAATTTTTCAGATTTTGTATATTGATAATGTTCATAAACACCATATACAACACTTGCTGTTTCATCTATTTGATATCCCCAACAAGGTGCTAATTTTCCATCTGTATAAAATCTTTGCTCCCACATACCATTTTTACTTTGTGTCATTTTGCAAAAATTCTTATAAAATTTCTCTGTTTCTTTTTGCATATTTAAGATGTCCATCGCCTTTGTAATAAATACTGCATCTCTTGGCCAGCAATATGCATATCTTCCACAATGTTGAAAATATTCATCCACTTCTGGTGATGCAATAATTCCTCCAGTTTCTTGATTCGTTAATAATGGAAATAATAAAATGGTACGTTTATAGATTTCAAAGATTTTTTCTTCATAACTGTTTTGTGGTTCTTTTAAATTTAATCCATTATGTGCTTTTATGTATTTTCTCCAATAACTTCTTGTAGCAACACATTCTTTATTCAAGTCTTTTCTAGTAATTCTATCCATTTCATCTTCTATGACAGATACATTTTTATTTTCATCCACCATAACACAAATTTCAATTATTTTCTTCTCATTTGGATGAATCACTCCTATTTTATAACTAATACTTGAATCTTTAGACATACCTATATAATCTTTGTCATATATTTCTGCTCGTTTAATTGTCTCTTTACTTCCATGAATTTGATGTTTATTAATTTTGTAATCTTTAGCAAATGTAGAAACTACAAAATCATGTGCATATTGAAACATTCCATTATCTATTACTTTACAGCTAACATGGTTATTTTCATCTGACAATAATTCTGCATGTATAAAAAATTCGATATCTAAATCTATTTTGCTATCATTAATAAATGTATACTTCTTTAATAATACATTATCTTCTTTTATTAACGCACAATCTGTCTGAAGGATTGTTAAATTAAAGTATGTATTGGTAACTTCTGTATTTAAAACATTGGTATCTGTATCATAGTATTGTTTATATACATTATTGATATCATCATGTAAGTAAATTAAATCAGAATTATTTACTTTTACTCCTGTATGAAAAAAGTTTATATATTGTCTATTTTCTCTTGAAGGAAAGTAAAATCTTTGTAATTCTCCTTTTGAAGTATATGTTGCAAGCATTTTTTTATTTCCTATGATTGCTTCATTAAAATACTTATTTTCCATTTTCTATTTTCTCCTTTATTTTTCCAAACTTATCCTTCTATGACATTCAAAATTTGTTTTTCTAAATCTTTTATCTTTTCATTAATTCTAAAGATATCTTCATCTCTTAAATTATCATCTTGCAAATCTTGATGAACATAGACTTCCATATCTTTTAATTCGTCTTTTAATTTTCCTAATCTTTGTAGAATTTCTGATTTAATTGTTTTATTGACTCTTCTTTCTATCTTATGTGTCATAACAATTTCGTCATTTAATTCATATGTTTCTCCAAATTCAGGAATGGTAACACCGATTTTTGTTTCTTCTTCTATCTTATCTGCTAATACATCTTGTGATTCTGGTTCACCATGCACTAAAAAGATATGTTTTGGTTTCTTTATATAAGAATAGATACAATTCATTAATAATTCTTGGTCAGCATGACCAGAATATCCTTCTATATATTCTATTCTTGCATTGACTGCAATTTCTTCTCCAAATATTTTAACTGTTTTCGCTCCATTAACAATACTATATCCTAATGTTCCTGGCGCTTGATATCCAACAAAAAGAATAGTACTTTTTGGATTCCACAAATTATGTTTTAAATGATGTTTAATTCTTCCTACTTCACACATACCACTTGCTGATATAATAATACTTGGTGTTTGGTCTTCATTTAACACTTTTGATTCATCTGCTGTTCTTGTGAATTTTAATCCTGGAAATTCTAGTGGATTATCTCCCCTCATAATTTCTTCTTTTGTTTCTTCATCAAATATCTCTGTGTTTTCTCTAAATACTTCTGTTGCAGATATGGCTAAAGGACTGTCTACATATACAGGTGCTTTCATAATTGTTTTATATTTTCTTCTAAATTCTTCATCATCACCATATTCGTCTTTTAATTTATTAATTTCATATAAAATTTCCTGTGTTCTACCAACCGCAAAAGAAGGAATGACGACCGTTCCTCCATTGTCTAATGTTTCTGATACAACATCTAAGAAAATTTCGGCTTTTTCATCATTTCTCATATGAAGTCTACTTCCATAAGTAGATTCCATAACAAGAAAATCTGTATCTTCTATCATCGTTGGTGGACTTAATAATGGGATATCATTATTTCCAATATCTCCTGTAAATACAGTTTTTGTTTCTTTATCTCCTTCTTTAACCCATACTTCTATAATACTAGACCCTAACATGTGTCCTGCATCATTAAATCTTACATGAATTTCTGGTGTTATTTCAATAATTTGATCATATTGAACTGGTTCAAATATTTCTAAACATCTTACAGCATCTTCTGCAGTATAAATTGGTTCTATTGGTTCTTCACCTTTTCTTTTTCTTTTTTTATTCTTCCATTCTGCTTCTGTCTCTTGTATATGTCCACTATCTGGTAACATCAATGTACATAAATCACAAGTTGCTTTATGTGCATATACTTTGTTTCTAAATCCTTCATTATATAATTTTGGTATTCTTCCTGAATGGTCTATATGCGCATGTGTCAAAAGCATAAAGTCAATTTCTGAAGGATTAAATTCAAATTCTTGACTATTTTCCATTTCTTGTTCTGCTTTTCCTTGCCACATTCCACAATCCACTAAAAACTTTTTTCCTCCCCCTTCTACCAAAAAGTTGGAACCTGTTACTGTTCTAGTTGCTCCCAAAAATGTAATTTTCATAAAAACCTCCATTCGAGCAAATTTATGCTCTAACAAACTTTAATTAAATACTTTTATTTTTTTATTTACTTTTATTTCTAAATCTTTTTTATTGATGTTTCCAAAATCTTTTAGTTCTATCTTTTCTTCAAAGACTTCATCATCGAATAACTGAATATATACTTTTTCTTTTTCTTTTATCAACTTTATATACACATCTTCCAATGTGATTATACGAATTGTAAATATATTTTTTAGTATTTCTTCATCTATTTCCTTATTTTTCGAAGTCACAATAATTACTTTTAATTCTTGTGCTTTATCTAATAATAGTCTTCTAGTTTCTTGTAATTCTTTTTGAATCTCTTTTACTTCACCTATATTGATTTCTTCATTAAATGGTAATATGGTATAATATCTAAATTCATATATGCAATCCATTATTTCTGATTTTTCATTTATTTCTTTTATTTTTAATTGATATGCTTTTAGGAACATCTTTTGTAATTTTACAAGCATCTTGTCTATTTCTTTTTCGATATCCTTAATTTCTACTAATTTTAAATATTCATATTTTTGTTCCATTTCTTTTTTATAAGAAACATATTTTTTAGGATTTAATAATCCATTTAAGTTTTCTAATTCTTCCAGTTTTTCATCTCTCTCTGTTTTCATCACTTTTGATAACACTCTTACACTAAATATCTTTTTCTTTAGTGGTAGCTTTTCATTTCGTTTGATATACTCTTCTTGTAATAATGTTTTATCATTCACTGTTGCATCAATAATTTTGATTTCTTTTGTTAATTCTCTTTTCTGTTTTGTAATCATTTCAATATATTTTTCTTTGTTTTCAATTTTCTTTAGTATTTTTTCAATCTCTTTTTTTTCTTTTTCAAATTCTTCTTTTTTCTTTGGATTATACTTCATTTCTAGTAAAACGGATAATTTTTCTATTACTTTTAATATATCTTTTTGATTTTTTGCTCCATATTTTTCTTCTAATCTATTTTTCAAAATTTCCATATAGTCAATAATAAATTCTTTATTTTTTATCCATTTTTCTAAAAATTCTTGTCCTAATAAAATTCTTAGATTTTGATAGATGAGATTATAACTAACACTTTCAATTTCACTACAAGTAGTTGTCCATGAATATCCATTAAAATCTCTTAATGGTTCTACAGTTTCAATATTATTTCCTATATTGATGGCATTTGATAATGTCTCATCAATAATGGGATAATCTTTTTTTATAATGGTATCTTTTTTACTTATTTTTGCAATACAGTACAATAATTTTCTTTCTATTGGATAACAAATAATTCGCTTATTTTCCTTATCTATTAAAAATGTTTTATCTCCTAAAATGTTGACTTCTTTAGAATTCATTTTACATATCGTCATATTATCGCAATTTTCTTGTATCATTTGAATAAATCGTTTGATATATTGTTCTTTATCTATGACATTTCTTTTGGTTTTTTTATAATCTTTATAAGATGCTTCTATTTTGTACAATATACTAAGAAGAAGATTTTTAGCACTTTCGTCAAAAGATTTTTTTTCTAATATCATTTCAAGTTCATTATTATAATCTTTTTTTACGATTTTATTTAAGAACTTTTCTTTTTTCTTTTGCATAATCTTCTCCTTTCTTTCGTTTATTGTGTAACTACATCATTATCATTTGTTCCCATCTTTAACTCATTTAATTTATCTAAAGTCATTAATACTTCTCTAGGTTTACTTCCTTGATATCCAGAAATAACGCCTCTTTCTTCCATTTGGTCAATAATTCTTCCTGCTCTTGCATATCCAACTTTAAATCTTCTTTGAATAAAAGATGTTGACGCTTGTCCCGTCTCTACAACTGTTTGAATTGCGTCCATTAAAAATGGATCTGCATCATCATCTGCAGTTTGTTCTTGTGCTAATTCTTTATCTGATTTATTATTATTTTCTATACTTTCTAAAATATCTTCACTATATGTTGCTGTTCCATTAGATTTTACAAAGTCTACAATTTTTTCTACCTCATCATCTGATACAAAAGCTCCTTGCACTCTTGATGGTTTTGGAGCTCCTGATGGGAAGAATAACATATCTCCTTTTCCTAACAACTTTTCTGCTCCCACTGTATCTAATATAGTTCTTGAATCCACTTGTGATGATACCGCAAAAGCAATTCTTGAAGGAACATTTGCCTTGATTAATCCTGTAATAACATCAACAGATGGTCTTTGTGTTGCAATCACTAAATGCATTCCTGCCGCTCTTGCTTTTTGTGCTAGTCTACAAATAGCTTCCTCAACATCTTTTGCTGCTACCATCATTAAATCTGCTAACTCATCTACAATAATAACAATTTGAGGAAGTTTTCCAACTCCACCTTCTTTTTCAATCGCTTTATTATAACCTTTCAAATCTCTTACACCTTTGCTAGCAAATTTGTTATATCTATCATCCATTTCTTGAACTGCCCAAGCCAATGCGCCTGCAGCTTTTTTAGGGTCTGTTACAACTGGGATTAATAAATGTGGTATTCCATTATATACAGATAGTTCTACAACTTTAGGGTCTACCATAACCATTTTTACTTCACTAGGTTTTGCATTATATATAATACTCGTAATAATTGTATTAATACATACACTCTTACCAGAACCTGTTGACCCTGCAATTAAAACATGAGGCATTTTAGCGATATCTGCCAATTGTGTATTTCCTGCTACATCTTTTCCTAATGCAACTGTTAATTTTGATTTATTTTCTTGAAATTCTTTGCTTTCCAATACTTCTCTTAAGTGCACCGTTTCCTTTTCTTTGTTTGGTACTTCTATACCAACTGCTTGCTTTCCTGGTATTGGTGCTTCAATTCTTATCGTTTCTGCTGCTAAATTTAAAGCAATATCATCTGCTAAGTTTGCAATTTTACTAACACGAACTCCTTCTGCTGGTTTTAATTCATATCTTGTAATCGCTGGTCCTACTGAAACATTTTCCACTTTAGCAGATACTCCAAAACTATATAATGTTTTTTGTAATTTGGTTGCTGTATCTGTTAATGCTTTTGCTCCTCCTTTTAACGCTTTTGCTTTTCCTTTGCTTAATAATTCGACTGGTGGATATTCGTAATGTTCATCTTCTACCACCATAGCATGTTCTAATTGAAGTACCTCTTTTCTCTTATCTTCTTTCTTTTCTTCTTCTTGCTTAAATAAATTATTTTCTAATACGTCTGGTTGCATTTCTTTTTTACTATCTCTTGTTAAAGGTTCTAAATCATCATTTGAATGGTCATATTTTTTTAGTCCCTTTGTATTTTCTGGTTCATCTAATATTCTACCACCAAAATTAATTTTTATTTGATTATCCATTAATTCTTTATTATTTTGCGCTTTTGCAATTTTTTCTGCTTTTATTCTAGCCTTTTCTGCCATTCTTTCTTCACGTTCTCTTTTTCTTCTTTCTTGTGCAGTTTCTTTAATTTCTTGTTTATTTCTTTCTTCTTTTTCTTCTAGTCTTTCTTCTCTTTTATTCTCAATTTTCTCGACAAACATATTAATTATATCAGACATGTTAATTCCAAAAGTAAATACTAGGAATACAATGGCAATTCCTATACAAAGAATAACCGCACCGATATCACCTAATAATTTTGCAAGAGGAACGGCTGCTACTGCTCCTAATGCACCTCCTCCTTTGTCCTGTTCTCCTAGATAATAGGCATCTTTAACTACTTCTGATAATTCTTTATTAGATTGTAATTCTCCACTTGAAATCTGAACAACACTAAATAAAACAGACAAACTGATAATGAAAATCGCATATTGTATTAATTTTGACATCATCATATCTTTATCATCAGTTGCTAATTTTATTCCGATTGCAAATCCTCCAATTGGAAGTATGTATTGCATAATTCCAAAAATACCACCTAATATTTCATGTAATTTGATTCCTATAATTCCAGATTTTGTATATATTAAAACACCTAGTAAAATACTTAGCATAATGATAATTACAACTGCTAAATCTAATTTAGAAGCTGTTTTTTTACTTTTTTTATATCTTCTTTTTTTTGCCATTTCTATCATCCCTTCTCGTTATGCAATTGTTCTGTGCAATGTTGTTTCCATTAAGTTATAGAATTTTATTTACATGTGGACAAATCTCGCTTTGAAAGAACTTTATTGTATATTTTTATATTTTTATATTTAGTGAAACTTAATTTAGTTCTTGAAAAAGCGTAAAGATTTGTCGTCGCGAACAATTGCTTTGCAATTGTTCTGTGCAATCTAGCTTTCATTATGTTAAAAAACAAGTTTTTTAACATAATGAAAGTCAGAAATCAAAAGTCTTAATTTCTCTTTGACTTCTGAATCTGACTTCTGATTACTATTTTAATTCTTTTCTACTGTTTTGTATTGTTTTTATAGTATCTTGTAATGAAATTTCCATTAATTTTAGTGCTTCTGACATATTAGTTTCTAGTTTTTCTAATGTTTCTTTCATAACATCCTCTGTATTTCCTAACAAGCTATCTGCATATTCTTTTGTACCTTTTGATATCTCTCTTGACATCTCATTTGCTGTTTCAATAATTTCTGTTTTTTGATCATAGGCTTTTCTTGTAATTTCATGCTCATCAATCATTGCAATAATCCTATTTTCGGCTTCTTTTACAATTCCATCCGCTTCTTTTTGTGCTTCCACTAATATTCTTTGTCTTTCTTCTTTAACCCATTTTGCCTGTTTTAATTCATCTGGTAATTTTAAACGAATTTCCTTTATTAAATCTAACATTTCTTCCTTATCCACAACACTTTTTGCAGAAAAAGGTAAATTTCTACTTCTTTCTAATAAATCCTCTAATGTTTCTAATAATGTAAAAATTTCCATTTTTTTGCCCCTTTCTACTATTATATCCTTTTTAAGAATATAAGATATGCTCGTCCATACTTTCGTATATCTTTTATTTCACAATTTATATTTTCCAAACTTTTTAGTACTCTATCACCATCATCTGTCTCTATTATCATCATAGCATTTTCTTTTAATAAGTCTTTTTCTAATACTATTTTTACTGCTTCACTTGCAAAATTGGTTTCATATGGTGGATCCAAAAAGATGATATCTAACTTTTCGTGTATTCTATTTGTTAAAACCTCTTTAAAATCCGCTTGATATAATTCTATATTTTCTAAAGCATGTGTCTTTTCTATATTTTTTTTTATGACCATACACGCTTCTTTCGATTTATCACACAAGATAGCTTTTTTAGCCCCTCTACTTACTGCTTCTAGTCCTATTGCCCCACTTCCAGAAAATAAATCTAAAAAAATAGAATCTTGAATTTCATTTTGGATAATATTAAATAGTGATTCTTTTACTCTATCTAAAGTTGGTCTTGTATTTTGTCCTTCTAATGTATATAATTTTGTTCCCCTTGCTTTTCCTGCTACAATTCTCATTTTTCTTATTTTTTAAACTTAACCTTTCTTTACTATTCTAATTTTAACCCTTTTTATTTTAAAGTCAATACTATTCATAAAAATGTAACATACATTTAACAGTTCTGTAATATATTTCCCTAATTGTAATATTTTTCTCTTATTTCCTACTTTTTTCTTTAGTTTTTATATATCTATGTTATTATCGAATTACGTTATATGTATTTTATTTTCTTATGTCGCGTAAGCGACCAAACGAACAAAGTGAGTGCGATTGGAGCAACTTTCTTTCGTTGAAAGATTTATCTTTCAACATTAGTAGTTGCGACACACAAGACAGAAGAAAATAAAATACATATAACGTAATTCAATAAAAAATATATAATGCAAAAAAACTATCCAACATTGTAGATAGTCTTTTGTAAAAATATATTAATCTTCTTTATTAACATCTTTTAACAATTCTAGTTGTGAAATTAATAATGATTCCATTTTTGCTTTATATATATCAAATTGTTTTTTTATGTCATCTAATTCTTTGGTTTTTAACACGATTTGATTTTCCAATTCATCTGCTTGTTGTTTTGCTGAGCTTTTCGCTTCATTGATAATTTGTTCTGCTTGTTGTTTTGCTACATTTTTAATATCCTCTGCAGTCGTTTGTGCCATAACCAAAGTATTTTGTAGAGTTGTTTCGATTGTTTTATAATGTTCTAAACTTTTATTTAATTCTTCGACTTGTGCTCTTAATTCCGTTATTTCTTTATAGTTTTTCCCATAATCCACTGTTAAATCATCTAAAAAATCATCAACTTCTTCTACACTATACCCATTCATCATCTGCTTAGAGAATTTTTTATTTTCGATATCTAATGGTGTAATCATATTTCCTCCTTATAAAAAGGCGCAAAGACCCCTTGATATTTTCCATACTAATTAATTAATTCCATTATTTTTTAACCATGAAACGGATAATTTACTTTTAATTTCTTCTCTTGCCATTTCGTTTGTGATTTCATAATTTGATGGTGCTACTAAGAAAATAGAATTTGATACTTTTTGAATATATCCATCTAAAGCATACACTCCACCACTAATAAAATCTACAATTCTTCTAGCTACATCTTTATTTACATATTCTAGATTAACTATAACAGATTTTCTTTCTTTAAGAAAACTACATATTTCATCTGATTGCTCAAATGTTGTTGGTTGAGAAATAACCATTTTTATAGCATTTGGTTGTCCTTGTTGCATATTAACAACTTTACTATTATTTTTTCTCCCAAATATTTTTTTATCTTCTTCCTCTTGTTCATTCTCATAATCATAGATGTCCTCATCTTCATATTCTTCTGGTTCAGCTGAGTCCATTCCAAATAGTCCCCAAACTTTATCCATTAATGCTCCTGACATAAAAAAACCTCCTAATTTACTTCATTTGTATTCGTTTGTACTAAGTATCTACTTTTTTTTCAATGTTGTCAATAGTTTTTTAAAATGTAATGTTATTTTAATATTTTTGTAATATTTTTGTAATATTATTCTTCTACTTTTGTTAAGTCTGGATTTATGATTACTTCATCATATAAACTAATTTTTTTGTAAGAAATAATCTCTTCATTTGAAAAGCCTAATTCTTTTAATTCTTCTGTATCATACGGTTCTACAATAGAATATTTTTCTCCTTCTCTTTTCACTTTTACTAATAGTTTATTTAAATATCCTGCTCTGTTTCTTACCACATATGCTAAATCATTTTCTTTTACAATTGCTTGATTCGGAACTTTCAATCCTGTTTCACTCCACCAAATCAAATCAAATGAAATTTTTCTATAACTAATTAATTCTTCTACACCTTTTTCTATTTTTAGTATTAATACATTTTCATCATTCTCTTGTAAAATATATGTAATTTCTGCTGAAACTTCTAATCCACTTGGTAATCTTACTCTTACTCTATCGCCTACTTGTGCATTTTTTGCTTCTTCTGAATGACTAATTGTTGCTATATAACAATATGTATTATCAATGATTTTTCCGCTTTCTTCACTTGTTGGTACAATCTTTCCTGTTTTCAAATCGAGATTTTCCAAATATTCTTTTGTTAGTGAAGAAAAGCATTCTTCAGTTGGTTTTAAAACCTCTTCTAATCCATCTACTTTATAAGATACAACTCCACTTTTGCTTGAATTTACATATTCTGCTCCTGAATTTAATTCATTCTCATAATTTTTTCTTTCTTCAATTAGTTCTTTCAAGTAGGAACCTTGTGGGCTTAATTCTCCAGCAATATTGGCTTTCTTGGTAATTAATTCATTAATCTCTTTTTTATATTCTTCTAATTTTGTTGTATCATTCACACTACTAATTTCTAGTAATTTTTTGTCAATTTGTGTTTCTAATGATCTCATATCACTTGTAGGTAATTCTGTTCCACTCACCATTGCCTCTTGTATTTTGCTATCTAATTCTGCAATCTTTTCTTTTAGAGAATCTTCATTTTTTGTATAATATCGAAATACAGCTTCATTAACCGCAACCTTTTCCCCTTCTGATTTTATTTTTTCCATTCCGTTTTTATAATTTTCACCTTGTACAACCACTTCATCTCTTATCACATAGCCGATATCTGTTTCTTGAGAATATAAAGTTCCTTCTTCCAAAGTAAATATATCTGTTGGTTGCTTGATTAATAAATATATCGTATAGATAACATATATCATTACTAGAAAAATAGCGATATAAATAATGATTTTTTTATTAAATTTTATTTTTCTCTCGATGTTTTTTTCTTCCTGTTGTTTTTCTTCTAAAATTTCTTTTTCCTGTTGTTTCAATTTTATTATCATTCCTTTCATCAAGGCGTTTTCTTATGCATGTATGCTCTATATATCTTTTAATATTCTATGTATGTTATTGGATATGGTATCTTCTGCATCAATCCATACTGTTTGCTTATTTTTTCTAAACCAAGTTAGTTGTCTCTTGGCATATCTTCTTGTTTCCATTTTTATTTTTTCTATCATTTCTTCTTTTGTTAATTTTCCTTCTAAATACTCTACAACTTCTTTATATCCCAATCCCTGCATAGCAGTTGGAAATGTATCATATTTAGCCATAATCTGTTTTACTTCTTCAATCAATCCTTGTTCTATCATCATGTCTACTCTTTTATTAATTCTATCATATAATTTTTGTCTGTCCCAATCTAATGCATAGACTTTGTAATCATATTCTACTTCTTTTTTTCTAGATTCTATCTCTTGTTCTGTCTTTGTTTTTCCCGTCGCATGATAGATTTCTAATATTCTTAATATTCTTTTTTTATCATTTGGACTAATTTTTTCCATTGCTTTTGCATCAATCTGTTTTGCTTTTTCATATAATACTTCTAAGCCTTTTTCTTCCACTTCTTCTTCTAATTTTTTTCTATATTCTTCATCTAACTTGATATCTTGATATTCGATTTCATATATTAAGCTATCTAAATATAAGCCTGTACCACCTACAACAATTGGCATTTTTCCTTTTTCTATAATTTCTTTTATCGCTTTTTTAGCATCTGTTTTATAATCAGCTACACTATATCTCTCTTCTGGTGACACATATCCTATCAAATAATGTTTAATCCCCTGCATCTCTTCTTGTGTTGGCTTTGCTGTTCCAATATTCATATCTTTATAAATCTGCATAGAATCACAAGATACAATTTCACCATTTATTTGTTTTGCTAATGCAATTGACAATGCTGTTTTTCCAGATGCTGTTGGCCCACATATAACAATTACTTTATTTTTCTGCATTTTGCACCTCATTATATATATTGATAATTCCCTCTTGTGTACTTTGTATATATCCTTTTTCTACAACGATACATATCACAAATATAATTAATAAAATAATCAATTTCCTTTGTGCTTGCGTTTTTTCTATTTCTTCTTCTACTATTTTATCAAATAAATTCGCAATATATGGAAGAAAAATTAATGCATTTAATCCTGTAAACACCAATATTAATGTATTAGATACTGTTTTTTGCATTTCTTCGTTTGGATAAGTACTGTTTGGACTAGAAAAATGATATAAAATCATAGTAAATATATACATGATGAATAGTCCAATAATAATAAATGCAACCTTTCTTGGTTTTTCTATATTTCCTAAATTATGCCACATCCATATAACACTTACCAAAAAAATCAAAATTGCTCCTATTATAATTAATGTCATTTCATTCTCCTTTTTATTTTCTAGCAAATTTTCTTTCAATATCATATTTTGTCATTTTAATAGCTGTTGGTCTACCATGTGGACAAGTAAATGGATTTGGTAAAGCTAGTAATTTATCCATCAAACTTTCTACTTCTTTTGTATCTAATGCCATATTGGCTTTTACTGCTGCCTTGCATGCTACCGTTGCTATAAATTTTTCTTCTTTTTCTTGTTTTGCTGTTCTTGCTACTGTATTAATTTCATCTAATGTTTCTAAAAATAATTCTTTTGTATCTAAGTCAATACAAACTGTTGGCACTCCTGTTAATTTAATTGTATTTTCCCCAAATTCTTCTAATGTAAATCCTGCTTTTCTAAACATTTCCATATTTTCTTTTGCAATATCCATTTCTTTATGTGTTAATGTAATCACATCTGGTAATAGTAGCATTTGAGAGTCTTTGCTTGATTCACTATAATAATTTTCTTTTACCTTTTCATACATAATTCTTTCATGTGCAGCATGTTGATCTAAAATATACATTTCTTGTCCAATTTCTATAATGATATATGTTTTAAATACAATTCCAATAAATTTATATGCTGGTTTTTGATATTCTTCTATTCCCTCAAATACAGATACATTATCTTTTAATAAATCAATGTCTTTTCCTTTCTCTTTTTCTTCTGTCTTTTCTTCTTCATCTTGTATTGGTAATCTTCCAAACAATTTTGCATACATCTCATTAAAATCATCTGTTACTACTTTTGGATTATCATTTAGTTGTTGCATCTTTTCTTTGATTTCTTTAAATTCTTGTTTAATTTCTGGATTTTCTATATTCTCAATAATTTCATCTGTATTATCCACTGTTTGTTCACTTGTTGTGGATTCTTGAATATCTTCATCTTCAGAATTTTCTAAATGCATTTCTGGTTTTTCCAGATTTTCTGGATTTTCCTCTATTTCATTTATCATATTGATATTTGTGCCATCTTCATTTTCTACTTTTGTTTCTTCTGAACTTTCTTTTTCTTCATGATTGTTTTCTTCTCGTTCTTCTTTGATACTATATTCTTCTGTTTCTTCTTCTAATGTTTCTCCTATGTGAGTATTCTCTTCTGCTTGATTGTCTGTTTTTTCTTCAATCTGTACAATCGGTGTATTTACATTTTTTTCTTTCAGCTCTTTTTCTAAATTTTCCTTCATTTGTTTTAATTTCGCTAATATATCAGAAGTATCAATTGGTTCTCCAATATTTATTTTATTTTCTATTCCATTTTTAGCTTGATAAACATCTTCTATAATATTACCACTTGCTTCATTAGAATTGCTATGTACTTCGTCCATCACATTTGTTTTAATCTTACTTTCTTCCTCTGTATAGTTTTCGATTTGTTTCTCATGTTGCTTTCTAAAAGAAAATAATCCTCCTATATCTTGTTTTCGTTGTTTTTCTTCCTTTAGATTTCTTAATCTTTCTTCAAATGTTAATTCTCTTGCTGTTTCCATTTTTTCTTCATGTAATGCCTTTTCTGAATTGGCTACCAATTCTGTTTTTAATAACGTATCTTTTATCGCATGATAGATTGCTTGAAATATCTTATTTTCTTCTTCAAATCGAACCTCTAATTTTGCTGGGTGTACATTTACATCCACTTTTGCTGGATTCATTTCGATATTTAATATCACAAATCCAAATTTTCCGATTGGAATTAATCCTTTATATGCTTGCTCTGTTGCTGCTGTTAAGGTTTTATCTTTTATATATCGCTTATTTACAAAAAATAATTGATTGGAACGATTAGAACGTGCAATCTCTGGTTTTCCTGCAACACCTACAATGTTGATGTCTTCGTATTTATATGAAACTTCCATAACACCATTTGCAATATCTTTTCCATAAATACTATATATAACACTTTTGATATCTCCGCTACCATTTGTTTGAATAACTGTTTTTCCTGTATTAATTAATTTGATAGCAATATTGGGATTTACTAATGCAATTCTTGTAATCACATCTTCAATATATCCTGATTCTGTGTAATCCTTTTTCAAAAATTTATATCTAACTGGTGTATTAAAAAATAAATTTCTAACTGTAATGGTTGTTCCTGTTTTACGCCCTGTCTCTTCTTTTTCTAGAACATTTCCTGCTTCTACTACTACCCTGTATCCGATTTCTTGTTCTTGCGTTTTTGACACCAATTCTACATTGGCAATTGCTGCAATACTTGCCAATGCCTCACCTCTAAACCCCATTGATGTAACTGTATCTAAATCATCAGCACTTCTTATTTTACTCGTTGCATGTCTTTCAAAGGCAATTTCTAAATCATCTTGTGCAATCCCTTTTCCATTGTCGCTTACCTTTATGTAAGAAATTCCTCCATTTTTGATTTCTACTGTTATATTGGTTGCTCCAGCATCAATTGAGTTTTCTACCATCTCTTTTATAACAGATGCTGGTCTTTCTATAACCTCACCAGCTGCAATTTTATTTATTGTTAAATCATCTAATAAAACGATATTTCCCATTTGTTTTTTCATCCCTTTCATCGAACGTATTTACTTTGTGCATATCATATCATAAAAAATAGAAAATGTGAAACCCTTTTTACATTTTGTTTCACATTTTTAAAAATTTATGTTACAGTTCAGACCTACGTTCACAAGTGGAAGGTATTCATAAATGATTTTAATTACGAATGCGATTGGAGATGTTTTAGAATTTGTTATATAATTTTTTGAGGGATGTTCACGGTACTCACGTAGTGAGGGTCTGAGTGAAAGAGGCTCAAAAAATTATATTACAAATTCTTAAATATCGTATTGGGCCGAGTAATAAATCATTTATGAATACCTTCCTCTCTTCTTTCTTTTTGACATATTTTTTATTATTCTACACTTTTCAAACTTCCTATCATGTCAATTTTCTTTAATGCAAAATAAGTAACAATATTGACAATAATTGAAAATACAAATGTAATAACTGTTGCATAAAGATAACTAATTGGATGAATAACTTTTTCGAATCGTAAGATATTAATTTCACAAGTTCCCAAAATATAGAAATTCAAGAAATATCCTGCAACTAATCCTAATAGGATTCCAATAATCGTTAAAATGACAGTTTCTCTTGTCACATAATCATACACTTCTCTATCATAAAATCCTAATACCTTTATGGTTGCTAATTCTCTAATTCTTTCGCCTATATTAATATTTGACAAATTATATAACACAACAAATGCCAATAATCCAGCAGATACAATTAAAATAACCACAACATAATTTAATGAATTCATTGTATCATCTAATGTCTTCATAGTTGTTGTTGTTAAGGTAACTGTTGACACTTCATTTTTTGCTACCATTTCCTGCATTACTGCTTCTTCTTGTTCTTCACTTAAGTTGTTATCTTGAATCAATAATACATTTGTATGATAAGTTTCTCCAAATACTTGTTGATACAATTCTTTTGACATATATACATAATGGCTAATATAATTTTCTGTTATCCCTGCTACCTTGATTTCTTTTTCTACATCATCAGCAGTTGTTACCTTTATCATGTCTCCTACTTTTGCATTAATTAACTCTGCTAGTTTATCTGTTATAATAATACCTTCTTCTGATAATGTAAATGGTTCTTCTGTTTTGACATCTCTTAATTTAATCATTTTGTCTATCTCTTGATTATTACTTGGAACCACAATTTGAGCAGTCTCATTATAGTTATCTTTTCCTGCTGTTCCAGATTCCATATAGGTTTCTACTACTTCTTGTATATCTTCTTTTTGTTTTAAATTTTCTATATATGTGTTTTTTTGTTCTTCTGTTAAAGCTGTTTTTAAACTTACTAACATATCATAATGACATATATCTTCATATTGATTTGGTAAAATGGAAGCTATGGAATCTTTTATACCAAATCCTGCTAATATCAAAGATGTACACCCCATGATACCAATAATGGTCATTAAAAATCTCTTTTTATATCTAAAGATATTTCTTACGGTTACTTTATGTGAAAATTTTAATCGTTTCCAAATAAAACCTACTCTTTCTAGCAATACCCTTTTCCCATATTTTGGTGCTTTTGGTCTTAATAATGTTGCTGGTGTTTCCTTCACTTCTTTTAGGATGGTATATAATGTTGCTCCCACAATACATATATAAATCAATCCTAATCCCATTGAAGAATATTGATGATTAAATGATACAATAAATTCTGGTAAGGTATACATCATTTCATACATATCCCATATAATTCTAGGTAATAACTGGAATCCAATATTCATTCCAATAACGCCACCAATGATACAAGCCAAACTAGAATAAATTAAATATTTTAGCATGATGTGGAATTTATTATATCCTAATGCTTTCAATGTTCCTATTTCTTGTCTTTCTTCTTCTACCATCCTTGTCATAGAAGTTAATGAAACTAAGGCTGCAATTGCAAAAAATACTATTGGGAATACAACACTTAGATTTTCTATACTTTGTGTATCTTGGATATAACTACTATATCCTGCATTTTGTTGTCTATCCAATATATACCACTTGGCTTTTTCTATTTCTGAAACCTTTTCTCTGGCATCAATCAACTTTCCTTCTGCTTCTTCTATTTTACGATTAAATTCTGCTCTTGCTTCTTCTAGTTCTGCTTCTGCACTCTCAATTTCTTGTTTTGAAGCTTCTAATTCTTTTCTAGCATTTGCAATTTGTGCATAAGTCCTATTTTTTGTTTGTTGTAATGTAGCTTCTTGACTTTGAATTTGATTTCTTGCACTATCGATTTGTGCTTCTGCATTTTGTAGTTCCTGTCTTCCACTTGCAATTTGATTGTCAATTTGTATAATCCCTGATTCTACTGATTGTTTATTGGTTTCATATACCTGTTTTGTTGCTTGCAACTTTGCAATTTCTTGATTGATAGCTACAATTTCTTCTTCTGTTTCTGCATTTTCTAATTGTGCTTGTTTTTCAGCTATAGCATTATCTGTAATCTTAATCGCATTATTGATATTTTCTAATGTGCTTTGTAAACCTGCCTTTTGATTTTCTGCTTCTTCAAATCCTTTTTCTGCCTCAATTTTTTCATTATTTAATCGAAGCGCATTTTCTGCCACTTCCGTTTTTGCCGATTCTATTTTTGCTTCAGCATTCTTAAACTCTTGATTTGCTGTACGTTCATTGCTATTAATTTCTGCTTCTCCAGATTCTATTTGTGCTTTTCCTTCATTAATTTTATTTTCTGCATCTTGAAGCTCAGTTTCTCCATTTTGTTTTTCCGTATTAAACTCTTCTTCTGCTTTTGTAATTTCGGCATTTGCTTCATCAATTAATTCTTGATATCTTGCATTTTCTCTTTCTTCTTTTATTTCTTCAATTTTGTCTTTGCTTTCTTCTACATAATCTTCATATTTACTACTTCCTGATTGATATTTATCACGATTCTCTAAAGTGATATAAATTTCTGTATATGCTTCTGAACTCACATTTTCTCTATTGACATAGATATAATAATCAATCACACCTGTTCCTAATTTTGTACTTCCTCTTTCTCTTGATATGTATAAAGGACTTTCTACCACACCTACAATTTTTAGAGTTTTATTTTTTAAATATGCCGTCTCTTCTCCATCTGTTGTCCCTGTATTTTCTATTTTTTCAGGCTCTATTTCAATATAATCTCCTATCTTTTTACCTGTTCCTTCTAAGAAATCTTTTTCAACTACACATTCATCTATATTTTCTGGCATATTTCCTTCTACCAAAACAGGTGTATTTACATTATCTACACACAAAATTTTTGAAACAATTTCTTTTTCATTTGTTTTAATTAATCCATCTCTACTATATGTACCATATACATTTTCAACATTTTCTATATTTGCCAATGCCTCTAAGTCATTATCTGTTAATCCAAGTGTCGACATGACTTCTATATCATACACATTCTGATTTTTGTAATATGTATCAATGGAATCTACCATGTCTGGTGAAGATGCCCTTAATCCTGCAAAGAAACCTACACCTAATAAAGCCATGAGTAAAATGGAGATAAATCGTTTATAGGATTTCTTGATTTCTTTAAAAGTATCTTTTAGTAATGCTTTTTTTATTTTCACGCGCATCACCTCCAATATTCAATTTTGTCTAATTGGGAACACTACCATTCTATATTTTCTACTGGAATCGGATTTTGATTACTTTCGATACTTTCTGCTGTTCCATTTTTAAATCTGATAATTTTATCTGCCATTGGTGCAATAGCTGCATTATGGGTTATGATAATAACCGTCATATTTTCTTTTCTTGCTGTATCTTGCAGTAATTTTAAAATTTGTTTTCCTGTTTTATAATCTAAAGCACCTGTTGGTTCATCACATAATAACAATTTAGGATTTTTAGCAATGGCTCTTGCAATGGCCACCCTTTGTTGTTCTCCTCCTGATAATTGAGATGGGAAATTCTTTTTTCTGTCTGCTAATCCCACTTTTTCCATAACTTCATCTGGACTTAAGGAATCTTTACAAATTTGAGTTGCTAATTCCACATTTTCAATGGCTGTTAGATTTTGTACTAAGTTATAGAACTGAAATACAAATCCAATGTCTTCTCTCCTATATTTAATTAATTGTTTATTTTTTAATTTTGCTACATTTTTTCCATCAACAATGACATCTCCTGAGGTAACACTATCCATACCTCCTAATATATTTAAGGCCGTTGTTTTTCCTGCTCCTGATGGTCCGACAACAACAACTAATTCTCCTTTTTCTATTGAAAAGTTTGTATTATTTAAGGCTTTTATGATAATTTCTCCCATTTTGTATTCTTTACAAACATTTTTAAATTCTATATATGCCATATAATCTCTCCCTTCTTTAAGAGATTTTGTTATTTATTCAGATTTTTATCTGTAATAGCAATTTATTTACAAAAAATGATTATTTATTTTTCTAATGACATTATATCATATTGAAATAAAAAGTAGAAGAAATTTTTTCCATTTTAAATGTAAATTTTAAGTGAACTTTGAGATTCGTTCACACCATATATTCAATTCTATTATCCTTAAAATATTTCTGCATTTCTTCTAATAAAAACTGTTTTCCCTCTTCTCTTAAATCTGTTTTATACATATATTTTCCTTTTCCTCTTCCCTGCATTTTTTCTTTATCATAAATTTGAATTGCATTTGGAAAAGCTTCTTCATTAATTTTCGTATGGACAAAACTATATGTCATAAAAATAATTTCAAAAAATACTTGTTTCTTTGCTTTTTTAGATAATTTACTATTTAATTCTATGATTAATTCTTTATATAATATTTTCCAATTTTCAACCATAATCACAGGTGCAATTAATATTCCTACTTTATATCCTGCTTCACTTAACTTATTAATTGCTTCAATCCTTTCTTCTAATCTTGAAGTTCCAAACTCAACACGATTAATGATTTCTTTTGGATTCACACTCATTCTAATAATGACTTTTCCTCTATGATCCAAATCCAATATATCATCTACCATAGAAAATTTCGTTGGTAATGTTAGAAATCCTTTTTTTGCATTTTTAAAATTTTCAATTGTCCAAACTAAATTATTCGTAATGGTATTTTCTAATATTAAATCACTGTTACTACCAATTTCAAAGGTTAATTCTTTTTCCGAAGTTTCACTGGTTCTAATAATTTTTTCTAACATCTTTTCTCTATTTACAAATAGGCGTAAATAGGCGCATTTGTTATAATTACATACTAAATAACAATACATACAGGCAGCTGTACAACCTGAAGAAGTATATGGAACTAAAAAATCTGAAGTTTTATGATTCGGAACAAATTTATGTGTTTTCCTAATACCAATAATTAAATTTCGTTTCATATCCATAAATTCTTTATTGGATTTTTTTTGCATCTCTTCTATATGATTATGATTTTCTATTTCTATCTTTGGCACTTCTTTATATTTTTCCATTAATTCTTTTCCTAATGGATAATTCACAATATCTTTTTCAAAATAAATCGCCTTCGGTTTAAACATCTAAATCATCCTTTCATGACTTAGTTTAACCGAAAGCGAACTTTTTATTTATCTTTTTTCATATGTTACATAAGTATATGTAAAATCATTTTCTTCATCCTTTGGTCCTTTTTCTCTACTGATTTCTTTCCATTTTTCTTCATCTATTCTAGGAAAGAACACATCTCCATCAAATTCTTTATCTATCTCTGTTACATACATTTTTTTAACATATGGCATTAGCAAATTATAAATCACTGCTCCACCTATGACAAATGCTTCTTCTTCATTTTCTATATATTCTTGTATTCCTTATTTATTTTATTTATCCAATTTAATATTACTTCTTTTGGTATTTGCAAATTTCCTCTTCCGTTTCCCATCTTTATATCTGGTTTTGGAATTCCATGAAAATCTGTTCCTCCTGATATATATAAATTATACTTTTTTGTGCAATTTATCATTGTTCGTTTCTGTTCTTCTGTAAAAGTAGAATAATAACATTCTATACCATCTAATTGATATGTATTAGCTATATATTCCACCATTTTTTCTACGTTATCAATAGGATATATATATGGATGTGCTAAAAAAGCAAGACCTTTTGCTTCATGAATTTTTTCTAATAATCCTTGTATACCGATAAAGTCTTTATTTTCATCTATATAAAATATACTGTTTTTATTACATTGTTCTGCTCTATAAAAATTCGGTTCTAATGATATATGATGTTTCCTCATTATTTCTTTATTTTCAGAATATTTTAATAATTCTGTTTCAAAAACAGCAGATGCATAACTATGATTATCTATCAGTTTTAAATTCTCATCAAAAACCAAACCTACTTTTTTCCCTTGTTTCTTTAAATATTCTAAATAGTTCTTTTGCACTCCCATGATATGATTGTTTTCAAAATATTGTTTGATTATATTTAAATCAAATCCATATCCTAAAATTTCAATAGGTATATGAAATTCTTCTAAATAACACTTAAATTCACATCCTACGATAATATTCCCTTTATAGTAATTTTTTATATTCATATTTTCTAATTCTTTATATGCATTCACACAATCATGGTCTGTAATCGATATGTATTCTAAATTCTTATTTTCAGCTTCTTGTAAAATTTCTTTTACGGTATAACTACCATCAGAATATGTACTATGTATATGTAAATCAATCAAATTAATTTTACACCTCTTCTTCTACAGATATTTTAGCATAATATTCTGGTTTAAATTCTTCATCATATTTTACATCTCCAAATATTTCTGGCATTTCTTCTTTAAAATATTTTAATAAAGGAATTAATACTTGTCTAATAGATGGATGTACATGATTTGTTGTTCTTAAAGCTAGAATATGTTTCCATTCTCTTATATTGGCTGTCATTGTATATTCAGCTGCTGTTGAATGTGGTAATATTTCTCTACACATATCTGTTGTAGCTCCTAATTCTTTCATTTTTATATATCCATTTTCTATTTCTTGCATTGTTTTTTTCCATATTTCATACATTTCTTTATTTTCCATATATATAGGATTCATGAATGCAATTTCATTTCCATATTTGTCTTTATCATAACTACAATATCTTGTTGATTCTATTGAAAAGCTTGCAAATCTATGTCTTGTTAAATCTTTATAAGAGCCTACATCACTATAAATTCTAACGGTCACCTTCTCATGTTCTAATACAGATTCATGTCCTCTTGTGATACAATTTGTTAATAATTTCTTATAACTGTCCTCTGTAATTTTCCCTTCTGAACGATAACAAGTTCTACAAGCTCTTTCTATTCTTTTCATTATCTTTTTTCCATCAATTTTTTCCACTTTTATCCATGGTTCTACAATTCTCATTTTATTTCTACCTCCTATAATTTTTTTTACTATATCAAACTTTGTATTTTTTTACAAGTTCTTTTACTAATAATTTGTATAAGTTTAACAATAAAAAAGAAGAAAATATCCGCCCTTATTTTATATATTCTTTAAAAATTTTTAATATCGCTATAAATATAAAATGAACCAACGACAAAAGAAACACAATCTGTTTTTTCTTTGCAAAATTGTATTGCTTTTTCTAATTCCATTTCATACATCTCTGCTTTATCATTTCGTTTTTGAGCATATTCATACATGAGATGTTTATCTGTAAATAAGTTCTGATCATTTCCATCTGTAAAAATGTATACATTATCTTTGTCTAAAATATCTTCTATGATTTTGTAATAATCTTTAGATTTTAACACAGAAATCACATATATTTTCTTAGCATTTTTATAATACAAATCTATTGTTTCTTTAAGATTTTCTATCGCTTGTTCATTATGTCCCCCATCAAATATCATTGTTGGATTTTGATGAATCACTTCAAATCTTGCTTTATGAATAACCGTTTTTAATCCATTTTTTATCATTTCTTCTGAAAGAAAATATCCGTTTTTATTTAATATGTCACAACACTCTAATACTAATGCAGCATTTTGTATTTGTCTTTTTCCTTTTAAATTTACTTCTATGTCATGATATTGTTTATAATAAAATATCTCTCTATCATTTTTCAATCTCTGATTCTTTATTTCTGATTGTTTTACCCTATGTAATGTATTATGTTTTTCTTTACAAGTTTCTGCAATGATATGATTTATATTTGGCTCTTGCTCCATATAGACTGTCTCAGAATTTTCCTTAATAATCCCTGCTTTTTGTCTAGCAATCTCTTCTAATGTATTTCCAAGAATTTTCATATGATCATATCCAATAGAACTGATAATTGAAATCATTGGATGAATGATATTTGTACTATCATACAAACCTCCAAAACCTACTTCCATTAAAACAATGTCTACATTTTGTTTATAAAAATATATAAATGCAATCATTGTGAAGAACTCAAAAAAATTCAATTCTATATTTTCGTCTTCAATGATTGATTGTACTTCTCCAAAAATTTCTTGTATTTCTTCATCTCTAATATATTCTCCATTGATACTAATTCTTTCATTGTAACAAACCAAATGTGGTGAAATAAATTTTCCAACTTTTAGATTAGATTTTGTCAAAATACTATTTAGCATTTCAATAACACTACCTTTTCCATTGGTTCCTGTTACATGTATATATTTTAAATTATCTTGTGGATTTCCTAGTTTTTCCATTATCCTTTTCATCTTTTCGACAGATTGATTTTCTGTTTTTACTTTTGGTTTTTCTTCTAATAGATTTTGTATATATGCTTGTACGTCCATTTTCTTCTCATCCCTTTCTCAAACCACAACTTTGCCTGCCTAACCCAAACGCAATGATATCTCAAACATTTTTCAATTATCCCATTTGGGAACATACTCCTCTTCATGTTCTCCTAATTCTTGCATATATCCATTTTTGATATCTAAATCAAACACATAATTTTCAATTTCTTGATACTCGTCTTTTGTTAATTTTCTATTTAAATCTTCCATTTCTTTTGCTTTATATGTAGGAAAATATTGTGCCATAACATCAATATATACTTGTTCATCCATATTTTCTTTAAGCCATTTTAAAATTTTCTTACTATTTTCTATGTTATTTGGCAATACCAAATGTCTTATCATGACACCTTTTTGTATCATACCTTTGTTATTAAATTTAGGACTTCCTACTTGTCTATACATTTCTTGAATTGCTCTTGTGGCAATTTCAAAATAGTTATCCACTTTAGAATATTTTTTTCCAATTTCATTATCATAATATTTTAAATCTGGTAAATATACATCTATATATCCTTCTAATAGATTTAATATTTCGATATTTTCATATCCATTTGTATTATATATAATTGGAATCTTTAGTCCTTGTTTCTTTGCTATTTTAATTGCCTCTATAATCTGAAGTGCATAACTAGTTGGTGTTACCAAATTTATATTTTCTGCTTGTCTATTTTGTTGCTCTATAAATATATTTGCCAATTCTTTTATTGAAATTTCTTTTCCCTTACCTTGTTGACTAATTTCATAATTTTGGCAATACACACAATTCAAATTACAATTTGAAAAAAACACAGTTCCTGAACCGTGTTCTCCACTTATGCAAGGTTCTTCAAAATGATGAATAGAATACAATCCTATTTTTATTTTATCTGTACTTTTGCATCTACCAATTTCACCTTTCGTTCGATTAACACCACATCTATGTGGACATATTTCACATTTTGTTAAATCCATTCTACTCCCTCAATTGCTATATTTTAATTTTTCCTTAATCTTCACAAATTCGTGAAAAATTTTATATTTTCCCCCGAAAAAATTTGTAACGACTTTTTTATCTCTTTTCTAAATATTTCGTACACTTGTTACATATATATTTCCATTTTCATCTGTTTTCAAATTGACTTCTTTTTTGGTAAATTTATCTATATTATCTTTTACAAATTGTTGTATATTTGTTTCTGATTCTGTACTTTTTACTTCTCCTATTGTTTCATCCTTTAAATTTTTTATTTGAACATTATAATCTTCTTCACTTGTTTCATAACCTTCTGAATAATCTTCTAAATATTCTACAATTTGAACCGTATATCCATTATCTTGCTTTTGTATTTTATCTAATAAAAATACGTCTTCTTGATTATCTAATCCACTTCCAATCGCATAATAGGTATCTGTTTCTTCATTATATTCCATGTATTCATACCCTTCTCTTGGAAATTCTTTTTGCAATTCTTCTCCGAAGATTTCTTTTGTTTTATCTTGCAATTGCTGATAAGTTAATTCATATTCTTCCAAATTTTTCTTAACCACTTCCCATACCCAAACATCTGGTGCATTATTAATATTATCAAATATTGGTAATGCATCTCCTGTAATTTCTCTCCACATATATATTTTTTGTAAATATGTTTCAATCTGATTAATTTCATCAACCGATACTTCTGATAATTGATTACTTACAATTCTATTTTGTCTATATATATACATTCCTACAAATATTATTAGTAATATAATAATGATTACAATCAATTTTTTCATTGGCACTCTTCTCCCAATTTTTGTTTTAGGATATTCCTTATTTTTTATTCTAACATATTTTATCACATTTTTTATATTTTTTTAATTTTATGACATGTTTCGACACCTTTCTACTTTTCCCTTTGTTATAATTAGTTTTGTTAACCAAAGAAAAGGGGGTAAATCCATGAATGTTGTAAAGTTACATGACAAAGATAGTAGAGTAGTTGGAAATGTTACTGGTCAAATAACGATTTCTATTTACAATGGAGAATTTAAAGGACATCCAAATTTCTTGATTCAAGCAGATCATTCCGTTTCTGAAATTGCTGATATTATTGAAGATGTTTTATATTCTTATTAAGGCACATTTATTGTGTCCTTTTTTATTAATTTCAAAATTATAATAACAAATTACATCAAAATTATATCATTAAATCTTTAGTCCTTCAATAAATTTTCAATTCTTATAAAATAATTTTACTATTTTAGTTTCCATTTGCTATCTATTTTAGGTTATTTTTTATATTTTCTAAATATTCACTCTATATTTTTCAGTTCTTCTTCCCAAATTAATTGTGCTTTTATTGACAATATCTTTTTTAGGTAACAAATACATTTTTTGTTCTGCATCTAATATAAATATATAATCTACATTTGTATTTACTACTGTTTTATATTCCTTTCCTTTGGTTGTAAAATATGCTATTGCCATTCCTAAACCTGAATTTCCTTTTTCTTTATTGCTTTTAAAATTCATTATTTCTCCTTTTTTTAAAACGTTTGTTTGTTTTTATGTAAAAATAAAATACAAGTTTCCTTGTATTCTATGGTGGGCAGGGAAGGATTCGAACCTTCGTACTCAAATGAGAACAGATTTCTTACTACTATAGTTTTCACTACCATAACAAATATATTATGTTTGTAGTCTGGACTTTCTCTTTATCTTTTTCAAGATACCAGGTATAAAGTCTCTACACTCGGAAATTTCTTTCCTAGCTCGGGATTGTCATCAGCCTAACTGTTAAGAGTTCCCCGAATTAGCCCGGTGTTCATCATATAATCACTTATATGAGCTGCAAGTTTAGGTTTTGATTAACCAAAGACCACAGTCTGCCGCCTTTAGCCACTCGGCCACCTACCCATATGTATAATGGTGCTCCCTCAAGGATTCGAACCTTGGACCCACCGGTTATGAGCCGGTTGCTCTGACCAACTGAGCTAAGGGAGCGTTTTCCTTAACGCAAGTTACAGTATAAACTATTTTCATTTAGTTGTCAAGACATTTTTTTAAATTCCTATAATTTCTTGCTAATTATCCATTTAACTTTCTATTTTCCTTTTAATTCTCTTTTATACTTATTAAAGGAGTTAGTTACCTAACTCCTTTTATGAATTTCTTTTATTAATTATCAGAACCTTTACCTTCTGGTAATGCTGGATATTGTACAACAATTCTAATTTTTGTAATATATCTAATAGCTCTTACAAGTTTCGTATTTTTTAATCTTTGCCATAAACTTGGTTTTGCTTCAAAAGTTACTTCCTGTTGATATTGTTGTTCAGCTACATTTACTTGTTCTATATTTTGTTCTACTTGGACTTGTTCTTCTGCTGATGCTACTTCTTCTACTGGTGTTGGAATAGATTTTAATGCATCTGCTACTTCAATTCCTATATAACTTAATGCTTTTGATCTGTCTTCTATCCTTTCCATATCAATTTCTATATGTAGATTAGATTCTAGATTTGTCACTCTAGCATTTAATAATTTCATAGCATCTTGGTAATTTTGAGATTTCTTTCCTTTGCATTTTCCAACAATATTCAATGTATCGATAATATCTTCTGGAAATTCTTCTTCTGCTTCTTTTACTTGATCTTTCCAATTTTTTTCTTTGTTATCTACAACATCAATTAATTCTTTTAATCTTCCTGATAACGCTATATTTTCTTCTCTTTGTCTAATTAGTTCCTCTATCTTTTTTGTATTTTCTTCAAATTGATTTGTAGCATATTCAACCAATCCATAAGCAGCTTTATAAACACTTGCTGGAAAGTTCTTCTTTTTTGGATATTCAATTAAATATGTTTTGATTGATTCTATTAAATCTTTAAAATAAGAATCATCCTCTAATTGTACAATTTGTTTTTTGCTGTTTGGGTTGATAAGTTTATGTACTTTATCTATATTTGATAATATTTTCTCCTCAGTGATAACCATTCTCACATTTACTATGCCAGATCTAGACATGTAAATTACCTCCTTTTATCTTAAGCATATGATTTTATTCAATTACAATTATACATTAACCTACAAAAAACTACAATACCAACGGAAGATTTTTTTTTTAAGTTTTTGTTACAAAAATGTTACAATTCTGTAACATTTTCTATTTTTTTCGTATTTTTGCCCTTTTTTCTTTTCTCCGTAGTAATTTTTCTGTGCAACATTGTTTTTGGTTGAATCGGAAAAAATGCTTTTTTCTATTCAATAAAAATACATAAAGCAGAATTTTCATTCTGCTTTGTCCATTTTATTCTGCTAGTGTATGCTTTTTTTGTATACAACAAGGTTAAAGTTTATAATACTGTCTTTATTTCTTCAAATCTTTTTACTTTTTGTGTGGTTGTTTTTATTAATTCTTTATTTGTTACACTAATTTCTCTTACATATTTATATGCTGGCATTGTTTTATTCATTTTCTTAACTTCTTGCCAAATCTTTTCTTTTAATTCTTCAGGATCTTTTGTTCCATATACTGCTTCAACTAGCTCTTCATCATACACAATTTTTGCACATATTTTATAGTCGCCATCATCTTCTGGTTTTCCATAAACAAAAGATTCTTTTACACCTTCAATTTTGTTTATCAATGCTTCTATTTCTTCTGGATATATATTTTTTCCATTTTTTAAGACAATCACAAATTTCTTTCTTCCTGAAATAAAGATAAAATCATCTTTATCGATTTTTGCTAAATCTCCTGTATGTAACCAACCATCTTCTGTTAAAGTTTCTTTTGTTGCTTCTTCATTGTTATAATATCCAAGCATAACAGATGGACCTTTAACCATCAATTCTCCGATGCCCTCTTCATTAGGATCTTCAATTTTTACATCTAAACTTGGAAAAGCTTTTCCAATAGAACCTAATCTTTGATATTTATCATCTTCTACAGCAATAACTGGTGAACTTTCTGTTAGTCCATATCCTTGATATAATGTAAATCCTAATTGATTAAATCCCTTTTCTGTTTCTGGATCTAGAGCAGCCCCTCCGGCTACAAAAATTCTTATATTTCCACCTAATGTGTCATGAATTTCTTTAAATAATTTTTTTCTGACATCTATTCCAAATTTTAATAAAAATTGACTAATTTTGATTCCTTTTTGTACGGTTTTCAATTTGCCTTTTTTCTCAATTGTTTTCATTACTTTTTTGTACATTCCTTCATATAGAACTGGAACTGAAACCATTACACTTGCTTTATATTCTTTTAAGTTATCTGCTATATGTCTAATACCTTCACAAAATGCAATTGAAGAACCTCTTGATAATGGATATAAAAATCCAGTTGTACATTCAAAAGTGTGATGTAATGGTAGAAAAGACAAAAATCTATCTGTGTCATAAATTCTTAAAACAGATGTAATATCCATTAAATTTGCACATATATTTTTATGTGATAACATAACTGCTTTTGACATAGCAGTTGTTCCTGATGTAAATAGCATAATAGCCATATTTTCTGCATCGATTTTTGCATCCAAAAATTCCTTATTTCCTGCTTCTAGCAATTCTTTTCCTTGTTTTATCAATTCATATTCAGAATATATACCATTTTCTTCTTTTTCTAAGTCCATTGAAATAAAGTATTTTACCTTTGTATTATTTTCTTTTTTTATTCTATTCATAATATCATTATATTTTTTAGAATATACAATGGCCTCTACTTCTGAACGAATCATGAGACTTTCTATTTCATTTTCTGGTAAAGACTTATCTAATGGAACAATAACACCTGTTCCAGTAACAGTTGCTAAATAGACAATTCCCCATTCATATCTGTTTTCTGATATAACAGCAATTCTTTTATCTTTTAGTCCCATATTTACAAATTTTGTTCCTAGTGCTTTTACATCATCTCTAAATTCTTTATGTGTAATTTCTCTAAATTTTCCTTCTTCCTCTGTCTTAAATACATATGCTGGTTTATTACCATAAAGCTCACCAGATTTTTCTAGCATATCTCTTAAATCAGTAAATTTCATAAAATCATGTATTGGCTCTCTCATATTTTAACCCCTCTCTTTTTTGTTCCTATATAGGAAAGAATTAAATTTCAGCAATGCTGAATTTATTAAAGTTTTACTTGTTACAAAGGTCAATATTGTTAAATTTATCATTATTTTTCAATCAATCCTTCAATAACTGTATTTTCAAAATCCTTGTACAATTTCATAATATCAATTTCTTTTTCATTTCTCAATTTATATACCAATGTTGAACAAATTAATCCATATATTTCAGATGCAATCACTTTTGGATTTCCTGCTTTTATTTGTTTTTTCTCTATTCCTTCTTTTACAATTTCTTCAATTTTATTAATATAATCATAAACATGTTTTTTACATTTTTGGTTTCTTACTTCATTCCCCCAAAATTGACTCAGTAAAATCGTTATCAAATCTTCATATTTCATAACAATTTTAATTTGTATTAATACCACCGCTTTTATTTTGTCGATATAATTCTCATATTTTGCAGTTTTGATATCAATACTATTTTGCAACAGTTTCATACCTTCTTCTATTAAAAAATTGAAGATTTCTTCTTTGCTTGAAAAATGATAATACAAAGTTCCTTTTGCTACTCCCACTGTCGCAGTAATTTCTTCAATACTTGTAGCATCATATCCCTTTTCAGCAAACAATTTCATTGATGTTTCAAAAATTTTTCGTTTTGTTTTATTCATTTTCTAAACATCCTTTCAACATGATATATCAATGTCTATATTATATATATAAACACTGAATATTGCAATATTTTTTATCGTTTTGTACTACTTGTTCAAACATTTCGTTTTTGACCAGTCCCTGTAAGTTGTTATGATTTATAAACTATCGGTTACGAATGTGATTGGAAAGCATACTAGAAAATCTAATTTATCTTATCATACATATGACACAAAAAACAAGAATTTCAATAACAACGTTAAGTAACAATGCATAATTAACACTTTTGATTCCGATATCATTTAATTTATCAAAATGATGTACAATTTTATTAATTTCTTCTTGTGAAGATATTTTTTTATTTTCCATATATTCTTTAGCCAAAAATCTTGCTTTTATCATTGCATCATTTTCCAAGTAGCTTCTCACAAAATAATAAATAAATCCTCCAATTATTAGGATAGTTAAAAACATCATTTCATATGGAAGTATATTAAATAATTTCAAAAGAGATATGGCTAAAAAGTATATAATATATACATTTGAGTATATAAAATTGAATAATAATATTTTTCTTTCTTGAATAGAATGCAAACATTCATGTGCAATTGTTTGTATCCTTGTAAAACTTTCTTTCACATCTGCAATGATAATCTTATTAGATATTGCAATATATAGTGAATTGCTTGCATTTTTATCTTCTTCTACTATAACGGTTTCATTATGTAACATTTCTAAATATTCTTTACACATCTCTACATTACTTGGATATTTTTTTGCCACTTCATCTAGAGTTTCGTCTTTAGCCATTGCTTCTATTTGTTTTTTACTACTTCCAAATAATATTCTTAAAACAACTATTACACAAACTAAAAAAACGATAATAATTCCAAATTCCATTTTATTCATTCCTTCCTCTAGTCTCAATTTCAAATTATATTATCCAAAAATTTAGTTTTTCTAAAATAGGATACATATATTCTATTTTAGAAACCTAGAATAAATACATTATAAAGCTAATACATATAAGATTTTATATCATCTTACACACATTAGCTTTACTTTAAACTTATACATATATTGTACGTAATATAATGTTTCTACATAACATCTCTTACTGCCTCACCAATAATTTTATTAACATCTGTCAATAAAATATTAAATTTCATTTCAGCATCAAAATATTTTTTTGCATCCTCTATTTGTATTAATTCTGCATATAATTCTTTCATTTTATTTGTTTTATCTTGGTCCTCTTTACCTGTTTGCATTTGTGTTAATTGTGCATCATATCTTGCAACTTCAAATTCTCCTATTTTCTTTTTTAGGTCAGGATTTAAAGCCAATGCTTCTCTTGCCATTTTGTAATTTGTATATTCTTCTGATTGTTTTATTTCTGTTGCTAATTGATTTGCTGTATCATACACATTCATGATTTACACATCCTTTCTTTCTATTCACTTACTGTATTCGTTGTTTCTGTTACTTGTTTTATTCCTTCGATTTTTACATCTGCATTTGTTGGACATATATTGACAAATGTATTTCCGTCATTTACTTGAATTTCTTTTCCATTCATATCTTGATAAATTGTTTTTTCATCTCTTGCATCTTTAATACATTGTATCTGAATTGCTCTTCCATTTGTAATATAATATCCATCAAAGGTTCCTATATTTTTCAAACCTTGTCTACCTTTGTTTTCTGAATCTGTTAAAGTATAATTATTGCAGAAAGTAATGATAATATTTTTTGTTGTAACAGGTTCATCTGTCTCCCAATCTGTTTGTTCTTCTCCTCTTGCATATCTGACATATACTTTATTTTCTTTATCATATTCATATTTAACTGTTTGTAAATCTGAATGTGGTATTGTGATTGTATCTGCTACTTGCCCCTCTTCTAAATTTACTTCATCTGTTACATAATTTAACACACTTTTTTCTGTTGATGTTGTTCTATAGTTTTTGCTTTTTGCTGATTCTAATAATTTTTCTGTACTTGTCACTGCATTATGTGGTGCATATTTATCTTTTACTCTCCAGAAAGTTGTTCCATCTTCTGCTATACCATTAATATCATCTATATCATATTTCTTGATATCACTTTGTGCTTGTGGGCTTTGTCCAAAATGTACATATATAGCATCATTTTCCATTGCATAATCTATGAAATAATGTCTAGCACTTCTAACTGGTCCTATCTTGTCTAAATCAACACCTTTAAATAAAGCCATTAATCTAGTTTCTCCACCTTCAACAATGATTTCGTATACCATATATGCTTGATTTAATCCTGCTTGTGGCCAAGCATCACTATGATTGTCAATCATAACTGCAATTGGTCTATCATTCCCACTAAATATTTGTACTGTTTTTTCTTCTTCTACTGCTACTTGTTCTTTATTTTCTTCACCTGATATCGTTTCTGTATTATTTCTATCTTGTATAATTTTATAGGCTAATCCAGCACCTGCTATGATGATTAAAATAACAAGTATGGCTATTAAAATTTTTACTCCACCTTTTTCCATTTGTTATTTACATTCCTTTCCTAATATGCAAATCCAATTTTCTTTATCGTAATATATTTAATGTTTTTAAAATCTTTTCTTCTTTTGTTCTCATTTCCTTTTTATCTTCTTCTTCCATATGATCATATCCCATCAAATGATAAAATCCATGGACCAGCATATAGCTTAGTTCTCTTTCGAAACTATGTCCATATTCTTTTGCTTGTTCTTCTACCTTTGGTATAGAAATAACAATATCTCCTAATATATCTTGATATTGAAATTCTTTTTCTTGTATTTTTTTGTCTAATTCTTCTTTCTGAAACATAGGAAAAGAAAGCACATCTGTTGGTTTGTCTATATTCCTATATTCTTGATTTATTTTTTGGATATTTTCAGGATTTGTAAAGGTTACTGTAATACATAATTTTGAATCTTGCAATCCTTCTTCTTCAAAACATTTGCCAAAAACCTTTTTTACAATCTCTTCCCCATTTTCTACTTCTTCAATATCTTTATATATAATTTCATAGATTTCCATTTATGCAACTTCCTTTAATTTTTTTATATATTTTCCTTTTGACATACATACATTTTTTAACTCTCTCAATGCACCATAATCAATTAATTTTCTTTTATAATAAGTAATTAATTTACTATAATCTGTTTTTGTATTACTTTCTTTTATTTTCTTCATATCATTTTTTATAAATAAAATTTCTTTTTTTCTGACATACTCAATAAAGTTAGTTTCTTTTAATTCCCCTACCTTTTTGTACTTGTTCCAGAAGCTTTTAAATTCTTCTCTCTCTTTTGCGTTTTCCCAATATACTTTTGTAGATAATAATTTTACATGATAATCTTCTAATAAATTGATTAACATTCCATAGGCTTTTTCTCTCTTTGTAGCTATTTTAGTGTCTTGAACTAAAACTCTTGCATCTTTTAAAACTTTTTCATAACATTGTATTGCAACAATTAATGGTAAACTATGTGTAAATAATTTTCTACTAATACTTAATAATAAAACATTTTTTTCTATCATATCTTTTGTATCTAATTTTCCTACTGTATATGTTTCATAATTCTCATATTCTTTTATGACATCTTTTGCAACACTATCATTTCCAATTCTTATTTTCAATGATAGAATATTTTGTATATAATCTTCTAATGTATAGAATATTTTTGTATATATCCACTCTTTTGAAGCTTCATAAGTATTCATCGTATCTGCTAATTTTATTGAATAATTCTTTAAGATGCCTTTATACAATGTATCCATTTTTGAAACATAAAACTGATTATATCTTTCGATTAATTTCTCTTTTCTAGATATTTGAATCCCCTCATTATCTAACTCTAATAAATATTTTTGCTTTCTATTTTTATATTCTACAAATTCATTTTCTTTCAAACTGGTTACTTCATAATATTTAGATAATGCTTCTTTTTCAAAATCTGATGCAGTATTGTTTTTTACTTTTTTATAAATAGAATCCATAACATACTTATCTAATGCTTCTAAATAGCTTTCATATGCTACATCATATTTTTCTTCTGCTTCTTTTTGATTATAATTTTCGTCACTATTTTCATATGCTTCAAATGCTTTTAACAGACTATTTCTTTTTATTGAAATCAACATCCCATTAATTCCAATTTTGGTTGGTATTAACATTTTCGTTAATGTTTTTGTGATTTTATTAAAAAATGTTTTATCTGTTCCTGTGATTCTCAAACTTTTTTCTTCCATTTATATCATCCCTTCAAAACACAATTTTTTCATTTGTCCCTATTGTCTCTAGCACTTCATATGTAACATAAATATCAATACTATTTTCATTTTCATAAGTATTTATATTTTTATTTACAATATTTTCTTTATTTTCTATTTGGCTTTCCAATTCCGCTTCTATTTCTTGTATTCCTATTTTTTTTGCTTCTTCAATAGAATATTTCTTTTCGATTTCTTCATATTCTTGATATGTCGTTTTTACTACGGAAACCGGCAAATAGAAGTTAGAAAATAACTTTATTTTATTTTCATTTTCTATTGTATCATAAAATTTAAATTTTGAAACCCCTTTCGGAAAATTTATTTTAAAATTATTTATTTTTATCCCATAACTTGTTTCAATATTTCCTGTAGCCTGTTTTTCCGTAGTCGTGTACGGGATTGTCTTGTTCATGGTATACCAGACTCTTGCTTCTATTTCTCCTTTTGCATGAACATATCGAATCCCAGTATATTTTCCTTCCATCCACCCATTAATTAATACATCTCCCACACTTACTGTATCTCCTACTTTCACATTTGCTGTTCCATCCTGTGCATTAATTTTAGTAATGACACCATTTTTATTTGAAACAATATTACAATATTCTTCTTCATCAATAATTTCTGGCTTTTCTTCTGCTTTTACTAATCTGACAATTGCATTGGTTCCTTTTAATTCAATTCCTATCCATGCAATATCATCTCTTTCTAATCTTACTTTATTAATAATTTCTTTTGTATCTATATCATTTTTTAATGTTCCAATTTTTAGTCCTGCTTCTTGAATATCTTCCATAATGTTTTCAATAGCTAATCCATTCTCTTCTATAATTTCTATATTCCACACAAAATGAGAACTCAAAAAGATAATCCCAAGAACTAGAATTAAAAATATTGCAAACAATTTTCTCTTCTTATATTTATTAAGAAGGAAAGGTAATCCTTTTTTGGCTTTAATAGATATTTTACATTGTGTTTTTTTTGCGATTTTGCAGATTTCTCTAAAATGTTTGATTTCTATATTTAACGCTATATTTATATCATTTACTTTTTTTATATTCCACATCATATAGTTTCGATTTCTACAAATATTAATAAATCTTTCAATATAATATCCCTCTACGCCAATTCGTAAATACCCATATATGTAATTTATAATTTTTTTTATAATCATGTATATCTCCTTATTTTTCTTTCTTAATATCTAATCTGTTATTCTTTCAAAATCAAAACTTTCAATTTTTCCCGTTACACGTATATCATCATTTGTCATCGTTTCTAAATTTAGATTATATCCATTAATACTAATTAGACCTTTATATGTACTAATTCTTATAAAAAATTCTTCATATTCTAAAATTCCTTTATAATTTTCTATAATCATTTCATCAAATCCTATCAATGAAATTTTAGGAACATCAGAATATACTTCCTCTGGAATTTCCAATATCTTATTTAATTTACGCATTCTATTTTTTTTCATGTTTATTATTTGTCCTTTCTGATGATTTTGGGTGATTTTGGGGACGGAGCAAAAAATCATCATTTTATTCTCATTTTTTAAAATTCAGATAATAAAATCTGATAAAATGATGATTTTTCGCTCCGTCCCCAAAATCATCACTTTTCAAATTCATCAAGAGATTTAAATTCATATCCCATATTCTTTGCTTCTTTTATAGCACTATCTAAAATATTGGTATTTGTTTTTGAATTTCCATGTAATAACATGATTTCTCCATTATGAAGATTATTCAAAATTTTTTCTTTTGCTTTTTTTTCGTCTGGTTGTTTTTCTTCATTCCAATCTTCGTAAGCAAATGACCACATAACCGTTTTATATCCTAATGAATTTGTGACTTGTAGTGTCTTTTCACTAAATTCTCCTTTTGGTGGTCTTATATATTTCATCTCATATCCAAATTTTTCATATACGCTTTGGTGTAAATCCATTACCTCTTTTTTCATCTCTTCTTCAGTTAAACTTGGCATACTTTTATGATTGACTGTATGGTTACCTATTATGTGTCCTTCCTCAATCATTTGCTTTACTAATTCTTCTTGCGTATTAATATAATGTGCTGTTAGAAAAAAAGTTGCCTTTATATCATTTTCTTTTAATATTTCTAAAATTTTACTTGTATAGCCTGCTTCATATCCTTCATCAAATGTCAAATATATTGTTTTTGATTCTCTATTTCCTAAAGCTATTCCACTATTTTCTTCTAATACTTTTCTATTCTCACTTCCCAAATCTGGTTGTTCATGATTATCATTTCTTTTTATTCCCCATTCTATTTTTTTAGTGCTAACTGATTCTGCATTCGTATTTATCAGTTTTTCTTGCTGGCTTTGTATAATCGTGAATGATATCATTGCTATAAGTAATACCATTATCATTATATTTTTAACTCGTTTTTTTCTTATCATATGACGATGTTCCTCCTCTTGTTTTCTTTTGTTTAATTTTATGAATCATATTTTAAATTATTCCTCTACTATTAGAGTCTAATAAATAACATCAAAGTTGTTTTTTGTGAGATAAGAAAAAAACATCTTTCCTATCCCACAAAAAAAAGAGATATCATTTTGATACCTCTAATACA
Organism: uncultured Eubacteriales bacterium; assembly: GCA_949288175.1. Classification (GTDB taxonomy): domain Bacteria; phylum Bacillota; class Clostridia; order TANB77; family CAG-508; genus CAG-269. The sequence continues at coordinate 39,090 of CASEIV010000004.1, forward strand.
TATATTTTTATCTATTCTTGTTTTTTATAACTTTCTAATATGTTCTTTTTCCTCCTGCATATTCATTCATACAAATATCTATCACTTCTCTAACAGGTTGTATTAAGGATTGTTCATAATGACATTCCCATTGAACATTTCTATCAAATTCTCCTTCACTTATTCCATCTACTGTTTCACCATTTTTAATAAGGTTATTATTTTCAAAAATATAATAAGCTGTATCATAAGCATGATTTACAATATAATTAGGATTGAAATCATGGAAATGATATTGCAAATCTGGAAGTCCTAATATATTCATTCCTAAAGTATCTATAATTTTTTCATTCGAATTTTCTATATTAAAAAATCTAATATTAACTGCAAAATATATAAACCTCTCATTTCTTGGTATTTTATGATTTTTTATTTGCTCTCTTGTAAACAGTTTCCCTGATGTTTGGAACAAGATAGCTTCACATTCTGGATACATTTCAATTAATGCTTCCATATAGTTCATAAGCATTTCTGCTCTTTCTTTGTAATCCATTGTACTTCCCAAAATATCTGTAGCTATTACATGATATTTACATTCAGCCAAAATTTCAGCACTATTTTTACAATCCCACATTTGACTTTTAGTTAAATCATCAATATTATATGAGTCCATTGACATACATTCCATAACCAATAATTGTGGTGGTATTACCCCCTCTTTAAATTGTATTTTATATTTATGTGGTGCAAATCCTACACTTTTAGAATTATAGCAAAAGCATTCTGTTTCTTCTCCTAAGTGTTTTTGTGCTATTGATAACATTTTTTCTTTAGGTGGCATTTTACATTTTTCTTTCATCAATAAGTGTATTATGAATACTCTATCATTTTTTTCTTTTTGTGTTAAGTCCTGTTTTAATGTTTTATTTTCAGTTTCATTACTCTTTTTCTTTTTAAAAAACATGCTAATATATTCCTTTCATTATAAGTTCATAAAAATTTTTATTAACCTCATCTTGGTGATATAATATCAACTTTCACCAAAATATTTGCACTTTATTTCATACTTTCATATACTTTTTTCAAAACATTATACCTTTGCTCTATCATTTTTTTATAAAACTCTTTTCTTACCTTAGACATGCATTCTATATTATCAATAAACTTGTTTATTTCTTCAATATTAATATGTGTAAATAATCTCTTTATAGCATGATTACATTCTTCATTCTCTTTTTGCTTTATATATGTCATATAATGAATTTTTTTACCATTTTCTTTTAAGCACGAATAACAATTCATTGCTAAATTTTTTAATTCTGTTTCATTAATCTTTTCAATTTCTTCATCTTCAAGCATTGGATTTAAACATGAACCACAATCATAAATTGGAGAAAATTCAACTTTTCCTGTACTTTTATTTAATAAGAATCCCCAATTTTCATTGTGCCTATCAGTGTTTCCAATTAAACTGTCTATAATAAACATATCCCAAAACTTTTCTTTTGTTTCTACATGATTTATCATTTTACTTTCTTCTATAACCTCAATAATGTCCTTTAATTCTGTTTCTATTTTTTTGTCAGGATTTGTACTTAATGCTAGGTTTTCAAATTCATATAAAACATGTTCTTCATCTGTAAAATCTTCACATGCACATACTATCTTTTCTCTTCCGTTATATTCATATTTTCCTAGAATTGTATTTTGCGTTTTAAAACCTACGATTTTAAATATATTACTTCCAATATATTCAGAAAAAGCATTATTGATATATGATATATTTCTATTTTTTTCTTTAATTGGATCTGGAAATTTGACTAAATATTTCTTATGGTTATATATTAAAGTTTTCTTTTTTTCTGAACCTTTATAATTATTAAATTCTTCTATTGCATTTGTAAAATCAATCATCTTTTTCCTCCACTTTTTTTATTTATTAGTTATTAGTATATCATGAATTTTAGAAAATTACTATATTTTTTATAGACATTCACATTATCTTCTAAATTTTCTATTTTTTATTTTTATTATATAGTACATTATTTTTCACATTATCTCTATTTCTTCAATTCCTAATTACTGTAAATTCGTTTTTATCATCTTTTTCATTTCACTTCCATTTTTTACTGGTATTAACACTTTTATCTGTATATAAAATTATTATAAGAGTATTGACAAGATGATTTTTTTAGAATATATTGTTGTTGTTACTGGAAAAATAAGGTAATTATTTTTTTGTTGTCGAAATATATTATTTTATCAAATAAAAAGGGGTATATGCATATGTTAAATTTTGTCATTTGTGATGATAATGTAAATATTTTAGATAGATTAGAAAAACTTTTAGAAAATATATTTACAAAAAATAATTTTGAAGGTCAAGTATCTTTCAAATTTAATAACTTTGAAGATTTATTGGCTTGTTTTGACAATGAAAATCAAATCGATGTTTTATTATTAGATATTAATTTAAAATCTCAAAAGACTGGTTTAGATTTAGCTGAAGAAATCAGAAAGAAAAATAAAAATGTTTATTTAATATTTACAACTGGTCATTTAGAATATGCAATGATGGCTTATAAATATAAAACATTTGATTATTTAGCTAAGCCTATTACTTATGAAAGATTAGAAGATACAGTAAAAAGGCTTTTCGATGATATTTATGGATTACCAAAGAAATATATTAAAATTGATAATAAAGATACACTTGTAGATGAAACGCAAATTCAATATATTAAAAGAGATGGTATGAAATTAAATTTTCATACCTCTTCTCGTGATTATGAATCTTATAGCTCTTTTAACAAAATTCAGGATAAGTTACCTGACAATTTTGTAAGATGTCACAAATCCTATATTGTTAATTTAAACAATATCAAGAATGTGGATCCTGTTGCATTAACTGTGTATTTTAATAATGATACATTTTGCAGTATTGGACCAAAATATAAAAAGGAATTTATGGAGGTTATAAAGAATCATGGAATTATTGAATAATGTATGGAATGCGTTGACTACGCCTAATGAAACGCTAACTTCTCTTTTGACTATCCCTTTATTTTTTATTGAAAATCTACTTATTTTGTATTTAATTTTATCTATATTTAAAATAGAAATAAGCAGAAAAATGAAGATAATTTACGTAACCGTATCTTCTTTAATAGGAATTCTTAGCAACTTTTTGATTCCAGAGCCTATCAATATAATTTTTAACTATATAGCACTCTTTATACTTATTTATATAGTATTTTCCATGTGTAAAACAAAGACTCTAATTGCAGTTATTTTACCTACTTCTATTTTTGCTCTGCTAAGTAGTTTAATCTCTAATCCATATATAACAATATTAAATATAACGCTAGATGATTTATTAACTATACCTATTTATAGAATCTTTTATTTAGGAATTGTATATCTAAGTATTTTTTTGATGATACTAATATTAAAACATAATAATTTCAAATTAGATGCTTTTTATAATTTAAGTAATTTATCTAAAAAAACTTCACATATCATATTAATTAATCTTTGTCTAGGATTTTTAACAATAATTATTCAATTGATTATAACTGCATTTTATATAGATAAATTACCAATTTGGATTACTTTCTTAGCATTTATTACTTTACTATCTTACTTTGCAATAAGCTTATATAGTTTAACTAGAGTTATAAAACTTGCTTCAACAACACAAAAATTGCAAAATGCAGAAGAATATAATAAAACATTGAGTATTTTACATGATAATGTAAGAGGTTTTAAACATGATTTTGATAATATTGTAACCACTATTGGTGGCTATGTAAAAACAAATGATATGGAAGGATTGAAGAAATATTATGTACAGCTCGAAGATGATTGCCAAAAAGTAAATAATTTATATGTTTTAAATCCTAAACTAGTCAATAATCCTGGTGCATATAGTCTATTAACTACTAAATACAATGAAGCTGAAGAAAAAGGAATCAAAGTCAATATGTCTCTTTTACTTGATTTGAGCAAACTCAATATGAAAATATATGACTTTACTCGAGTTTTAGGTATACTTTTAGATAATGCAATCGATGCAAGCAGTGAATGTGATGAAAAAGTAATGAATATCATTTTTAGAGATGATGCCAAAAATCATAGACAACTCATCGTTGTAGAAAATACATATAAAGATAAAAATGTTGATACTGAAAAAATATTCAATAAAGGGTTTACTGGAAAAGAAAATCATACTGGATTAGGTTTATGGGAAGTTAGAAAAATTTTAAATAAAAGTAAAAATTTAAACTTGCATACTACTAAAAACGAAAAATATTTTTCTCAACAAATTGAAATATATTATTAACAGAATACAATAGATATGAGCAAATCATATCTATTTTCTGTGCAACGTTGTTTTTTATTGAATAGGAAAAAGCAATTTTTCCTATTCAATAAAAAAACAGCTTTTAAAAGCTGTCTTGTATTGGATTGTAAATATATAACTTTTTAAGTTATATATGGGTGGCAAAAATAATTTTTCGTCCTATTTTTGCCAAGTAATTAATCTTTTTTTATCATGCTTTCTGGCATTTTAGGTTGATGGAATACAAATAACATTAAACAAGATGTATTTGTTACTTTAGCATACTTTTCTGCTACTTTAGATAAAAATTTGAACATAATAGATTCCCCCTTATTATATATTTTTTAAAAACACACCGGTATATGTTTTTCAAACTTTTTTAAACTGAAGCATTACTATACGCTTCATATCCATATTTATTTTTAGTTAATCTATATGCCAATTTTGTAATTGTTAGTGTTTGTAAAAGATTTCCAAATAATAAAATATTTGAAATCACATTATCTTTAATCAATAAAGCAGCAACAAGACCTATTGAATATGTAATATATGCTATCATTTGTTTCTTTTTTCTATCTTTTTTGGATAATATAGGAACATTTTCCGTATCTGCTGGTGCGTAAAGTTTTATCATAATCATTCCGAATATCCAACTAATTCCTATTAAAATATATTTTGTTATATCATCTAATATAACATGTTGCGAAAGAAGTACAATTCCACAATAAAATGCAGTTGTTCCTAGTATGCATCCTAAATGTGTTTTTAAATGAAATCCTCCAGATGCTCCTCTATATGGTGTTAGCACAATAAACATAAATAATACTTCTTTTAACATTCCCAGAATATATGCGATTATAAACAATAAGAAAATTTTAGGTATTTCTCCTACTATATTTTGTAATCCATAATTGATTACCTCTGCTCTCTCATCATCTATTTCGGGCATTTCTTTTCTGATTCTATTAGTCAAGAATGTGCAGATTGTATCTATCATTTTCTTCACCTCTTCTTGCTAATTCGATTGTAGCACTCTTATGATTTCTAAATGTATTTTATTTTGTAAAACGTTCATTTTCTTTTATAAAAATTTCTTTCCATTTATTTTATAAAAGAATTTTAGATAATATAAAAAATATAGTTGAATTTCATTATCAACTATATTTCTTCAATCATATTTTGTTCATTTTTTAATATACACCATGTTCCGATTGGTTCTGGTAGGTCTTTAAATTCTAATGTTTCTTTTGTTATTGGATGTTCAATTGTTAATTTATATGCCCACAAAGCAATTTGCTTTCCTCTTCCTCTCGTTCCATACTTTTGGTCTCCAAAGATACTATGTCCAAAATGTGATAATTGTACTCGAATTTGATGATGTCTCCCTGTATGTAAATTTATTTTCACCAAAGATAAATCTTTTACTTCATTATATTTTAACACTTCATAATCCAATTTAGCTTCTTTCGCATTTTTCTTTTCTTTGTTAACCACCCTGCTCATATTATTTCTTTCGTCTTTGTACAAATAATCGACCAAAGTTCCTTTTGTATTTTCAATCTTTCCATCCACAACTGCTAAATATTCTTTTTTAAAAACCTTTTCTCTTACTTGATTACTTAATCTTGAAGCTGCCTTTGAAGTTTTTGCAAATACCATAACTCCGCCAACAGGTCTATCTAGTCTATGCACCAATCCCAAATATACATTTCCTGGCTTATTGTATTTTTCCTTTATATATTCCTTCACAAGTGTTAGCATATCCATATCTCCTGTTTTATCAGATTGTGAAGGAATATTCGGTATTTTTTCAACGACAATGATATGGTTATCTTCATATATGATTTTTAGTTTGTTCATTTACATTCCTCTTCTAATTTCTCGATTTTTTCTACAATACTAGTTTAAAAAAGAATTAGTATATTGCTAGGCAAACGAGTTTTAAATTTACGAGGTGTGCTCTTTGCACATCGAATAAATTTAAAACGATGTTTAACGACGCAAGATGCTGATTATCTTTTAAACTAGTTCCCATCTTCCATAAATTCCACAAGGCAAAACCAACTTAGAATTTTCCATAGGAAGGCCAATTTCTCCTGATTCTACTTTTCCTTTATATTTCTTTGAAACAGTTAAATGTAAAATATCTTCTAAGACTTTACTGGATATTCCTGTTGTATAGGAATTAATTAAAAAGAATAAAGGATTATCTGATAATACTTTTGTACATAATTCCACTAAATCATAAATATTATTTTCAAATTGCCATACTTCTCCTTTAGCACCTCTTCCATATGATGGTGGATCCATAATAATGGCATCATAGGTATTTCCTCTTCTAATTTCTCGATTCACAAATTTTACAACATCATCTACGATAAATCGAACTGGTCTATCCTGTAATTTTGAAGATGTTACATTTTCTTTTGCCCAAGTGGTCATTCCTTTTGAACTATCCACATGACATACAGAAGCTCCTGCTGATAAACATGCAACAGTTGCTCCTCCTGTATAGGCAAATAGGTTTAATACTTTTATTTGTCTTTTTTCACTTTTAATTTTTTGTATCATCCAATCCCAATTAACTGCTTGCTCAGGAAATAAGCCTGTGTGTTTAAATCCCATTGGCTTAATATTAAAAGTTAAGTTTTTGTATTTAATTTGCCATTGAGAAGGTACTTTTTTCTTAAATTCCCAAGAACCTCCTCCTGTTTTACTTCTATTATATACAGCATTCATTTCTTTCCACTTGTTTGGAAAACTTTTATTTTTCCAAATAATTTGTGGGTCTGGTCTAGATAAAATGACATTTCCCCATTTTTCTAATTTTTGTCCATCTGCCATGTCTAATATTTTATAATCTTTCCATTCATTTGCTATTTTCATAATTTTTTTCAAGTAGCATTAATAAACTACTCTTCCTCCTATTATTAGAATAGCTATATTTTACCATATTTTTTTGATTTTTCCAAGGGTATTTGACGATTTAAAAATTTTACGATTTTAAAAATTCTTCTAATTCTATATTTATAAATATAATTCTAATGCTTCTCTTAAGTTTTGCCATGCTTCTTCTATTGTTTTTCCTTGTGATGCAACATTATTATCTAAACATTTTGCTACATACCATTCTTCTTCTTTTTGTATCATAACATTGTATTTTATACTCATATTTTTAGCTCCTTGTATAATGTATTTAGGTTTTTAATAAAGGATTTACCTATAAACCTATTGCCTCAATAGTTATATTTTTATATAATTATTGAAATTAGATAGAGTGTCGCTCACAGCTCCTTGAAGTTTATCTTCGTGATTAGAAAGACTAGCGCCTCTTTCTTATAGGCTGTTTATGAATGAGTTGGATGTTGGTTACTTTTTTTAGTTTCTCTCCGTATATATAACAAGGTTGTAACGCGTATAAGAGTAGAGGATTTACACTATCTAAAATATTTATTTTTGAGGTGTTCTTTTATGTTTTATTTAGGTATTGATATTGCTAAAAATACTCATGTAGCTTCTTTAATTGATGAAAAAGGTAAAAACATTTTCAAAGGTTTTTCTTTTTCTAATTCTATTGATGGTGGAAAATCTTTACTTGAAATTATCAAGAAACATGTTGAGTTTTCCGATGTTACTGTTGGTATGGAAGCTACTGGTCATTACTGGCTTTCTATTTATTCTTTCCTTTACGATTATGACTTTCATTCTATCCATATTATCAATCCTATTCAAACTGATGGCTGGCGTAAAGGTACTGAAATTCGTAAACGTAAAAATGATATTATTGATTCTGTCTTAATTGCTGACCTTATTCGCTACGGCGATTTTGTGGAAACTTCTCTTTCTAATGAGGATTTATTCTCTCTTAGAAATATTTGTCGTATGCGTAATTATCTTGTTCAGTCTACTGGCGATTTAAAACGTAAAATTATTTGCGTTCTTGACCAAGTATTTCCTGAGTATCAATCTATTTTTTCTAATACTTTTGGGGCTACCTCTAAGCAGTTACTTTTAGACTTTTCTTCTCCTACTGATTTTGAAGAACTTTCTGTTGATTTTCTAACTGAAACTCTTGAAAATCTTAGTAGAAAAAAGGTTGGGCAATCTACTGCTGAAAAACTTATCAATTCTGCCAAAAATTCTTTTGGCATTACTTTCTCAAAAGAAAGTTTTACTTTTCAATTAAAATTATTAATCGAACAAATTAAATTTATTGAAGGTCAAATCAAAGATTGCGAAACCAAAATCAAGGAATTAATGAAAAAAATTAATTCTCCAATTACTACAATTCCTGGTATTGGTACTATTCTTGGTGCTGTAATTCTTAGTGAATTTGGCGATATTAATCGCTTTGATAAACCTTCTCAATTAGTTGCTTATGCTAGTATTGATGCAACAGTTTCTCAATCTGGTGAATATGAAGGTACTCACAATGTGATGTCTAAGCGTGGTTCACCATATTTGCGTAAAGCCTTATTTCAAGCTGCTTTGGTTGCTTCTAATTCTGATTCAGTTTTAAAAGCTTATTACCAAAAGAAACGAGCTGAAGGCAAACATCACAAAACTTGTGTTGGTGCTGTTGCAAGAAAATTGTGTAATATTATTTATGCTGTTTTAAAGAATGACAAACCATATCAAGTACCTAAGTAATAGCTATTTTTGCCATATATTACCAGCAAATTTTATTTCCAAAATTTGCTTATTTGTGATGGCATTTTTTATATTAAAAATTTTTTGAAATTTTCTTCAAAAAACTATTGACTTTTTATAGTTGGTCTTTCTTGTTATATATTATACTTCCTTTTTTTCATAAATTCAAATGTTTTGTAAAATTTTAAAGAAATTATATAGCATGATTGCATTTATGCTAGACAACATAATAAATGCTAATATAACTAATGATATAAATTTATGCTTTATTATACTTGTATATAACTTGTCCTTCCAATTTTTCTTTGTTTTCTCTCTCATTCTCAATACCTCACTATCATATGTACATATAAAAATCCCTTCATTTGTATTTTGCATATCCATCCCTCCTAATATATGTATATGCATTTCTTTATTTAATTATTCCTAATATAGAAACATGATTTTGTTGTATACGGAGAATGTACATAGATATTAGTTAAAATCCAATTTTCTATGCAAAAAAGCCACAAGCAAGAAATTCTCGCCTGCAGCCTTTTTCCTCCCTACTGGGTCTTGTTCTCCTGGGAAGAGGGTTTGGAATCTTTTTTCCTCCCCTTTTTCTTCCCATTGGATTCTGACTCTATCACAGCCAGAACCCAGTAGTACATTCCTGCCGCACCCCCGATGGCAGCAGGTAATATCAGTGTTGCAAGGGATGCCGGGGTCATCCCTTTTATAAACTGGGAAAATAACTCCCAGTTGTTACTTATGAACAGGAACCCTGTGGTTCCTGCCCACCAACATAGTGCTCGGACAATCGCCCGAATTCTTGTGTTCTTCATTTATGCTCCTCCTCTTTTGATTTGATACTTTAATTATACTACAAATTCAACAATTTTTCAACTTTCTTGATGTTATGAGTTTAGATTTACTTTTCTCGATTAATTGCTATACTATAAAATTTGTGATATAGTATTTAGTATCTATACAGAGAAAAATCTCTGTTCATGCTTTAGGAGGAAACATTATGAAAAAAGCTTTTTTACTAATTCCTGTTGGTCTTGTGGCTGGAGGGATTCTCTACCAGCTTATTAAGGCTCACAGGGTAAAGTACGGGTTAGCCGGTCGCTACCCTAGTCTAGCCCTTTTGGGGCAAATCAAAAAAGGGCATATCTGATATGCCCGGAGTGGGGTTTCCCCACTTTTTTTATCTCTATTTATTTTTATTTCTTCAATTCTTCTGCTAACTCTTTTGTAATTCCTTTTACTTTCATTAGTTCTTCTATTGAAGCTTGTTTGATTTTTTCTACACTTCCAAATTGTTTTAATAAAGCTTGTTTTTTGACTTTACCAATTCCTTGGATATCATCTAATTCTGATTTTGTGATTTCCTTGTCTCTTAATTTTCTATGATAAGTAATGGCTGTATCATGAACAGTATCTTGGAATCTGGTAATGAGTTTCATTAAGTTTTCTGAAATGGTTAATTCTTTTCTGTTTTCATCCATTAAAGCTCTTGTTTGGTGTTTATCATTTTTAACCATACCAAATACTTTAATATCTAATTCTTTTTTTAGCATTTCTAGTTTTTCTTTTTTGTCTTGCTCTGTCATATCTTCCTGCATAATCTTTTCTTTTTCTTCATTTAGAACATTTTCAATCGCTTGTTTCGTTGCTCGTATTTGGGTAATACCACCATCTGCAAATATGACATCTGGAAGTTTTCCAAATCCACCATTTGGATTTTCAATAGAATGTCTTAATCTTCTAGTGATAACCTCTTCCATACATTTGGGATCATCTTGTCCATAAACTGTTTTGATTTTAAATCTTCTAGATAAATTCTTTTTGATAACACCATCTTGCATCACACACATTCCAGCTACCATGTATTCACCTGATATATTTGATATATCAAATGTTTCAATTTTTCTTGGTAAGATATCCATTTTTAGTACTTCTTTTAATTCTAATAAAATTTCACTTTTATCTTTTTCTTTATTATCAAGTGTTACTCTTGCATTATTTTCTGCCATTTCTACAAATCTCAATTTTTCACCTTTTTTAGGTGATTTGATTTCCACTTTTTTTCCCAATTCTGTGGACAACCAATTTTCAATTGCTTCTTTATCTTCTATTTCTTCTCTTATCATAATTTTACTAGGAATGTTTGGATTGTCAAAATAGTATTGTTTGATAAATCCTGAAAGAATTTCTTTATCTTCCATATCTTTTAAATCTTTATAGAAGTATTGTTCTCTTCCTATCATTTTACTTCCTCTTACAAAAAAGATTTCTACACAAACTTCTAAATCTGATTTTGCAATTCCGATAACATCAATACTATTTTCAGATATATTAGATACCTTTTGTTTTGCTGAAGCTCTTTCTATTGCTTGTTTTCTATCTCTTAAATTAGCAGCTTTTTCATATTCCATTTTTTGAGATGCTTCTTGCATTTGTAAATCTAAATCTTTTAAAACTTTATCTGTTTTTCCTTCTAATAAATCGATAATTTCATTCACTTGTTTTCGATATTCTTCTTTATCTACATTTCCCATACATGGCGCCAAGCATCTACCTATGTGGTAATTTAAACAGGGTCTTGTTCTTTCTTTTAACGTTCTACATTGATGAATTTTATATCTTTCTTTAATAAAATCTAACATTTCTTTTGCTGCACCTGGATTGGCATATGGTCCAAAATATTTTGAGCCATCATTTATCACCCTTCTTGTATAATAGACTCCTGGATATTCTGATTTTACATCAATTTTTATATATGGATAGGTTTTATCATCTTTTAATAACACATTAAATTTAGGTCTATTTTTTTTGATTAAATTACATTCTAAAATTAAAGCTTCTGCCTCATTATCTACCACGATATATTCAAAATGATCAATTAAAGAAACCATTTTTTCAATTCTAGCAGTTTTATTCGTTTTTCTGAAATATTGTCTAACTCTATTTTTTAATGAAATCGCTTTTCCAACATAGATAATGTTATCATCTTTATCATGCATAATATATACACCAGGTTTTCCTGGTAATTTTTTTAATTCTTCTTCTATATCAAACATTTCATTCCATTCCTTTGTCTAGATTGATATTATACATTAGCAGTATTTGTTGTTAAAATTCATTTATCGTAAAATACTTTATGATGAAAAGAAAGGCTTATATCTTCTGGCGGAATTTATAAGTCTTTCTTGAATCTTTTTTATAATATACCAATCTCTTTTTAAACTTGAAAATCTAAAAAGTTTTTCTACTATTTTTAAAACTCATCTACACTTTCTACATACCCAATATATGGTAAATTTCTATAGTTTTGGTTATAATCTAAACCATATCCTACAACAAACTTATCTTCTATTCTAAATCCTATATATTCTACTTCTAATTCCTTTGTTCTTCTTGATGGTTTGCTAAGTAGAGTTGCAATCTTTAAACTATTTGGTCTTTTTAATTTTAAATAGTCCTTTAAGAATGCTAAAGTTGTTCCAGTATCAATAATATCTTCTATAATCAATACATCTTTTCCTTCAATACTGTTTTTAATATCTTTTACAATCTTCACTTTTCCTGTGCTTTCCGTTCCCTCATAGCTAGATACTTCTATAAATTCAAATTGCACTTTTGTTTTTAGTCTTTTGGCTAATTCTACCATAAATACAACTGAACCTTTTAAAATACCAATTAAGATAATTTCTTTTCCTTCATATGCTTTGTCTATTTCTCTTGCCATTTCATCTAATCTTTTTTCAATTCTTGCTTCATTAATTAATACATTCATGTTTTTACGTTTTCCTTTCCTAAGGCTCAATTTTGGTTGGAAAAAAATATATTTTTCAACCACATTCCCCTTATTTCTTATTTAGACTTTCTGGTTGCCTATCCCCTTTTTGTATGTTTTATTTTAAACACCTATATTATATATGATTTTACTTATATTTTCAATCTTTTCCAGATTTTTTCAAGAAAATAAATTTTTTAGCTAGGACTTGCGTATTTTTTCATTTTAGTATAATATAATAAAAGTAAATTAAAAGTATGCAAAAAGTTTTTAGAAAGGAGGACAATATTTCGTTCATATATAGCGCCTGGACACTATCTTATAGTGTTGACGAGGTTCAGAGTTATCGAAAGATTCGGCGGGTGCTCTGATGGCTTTGACTTATGGTCATAAGTATTGATTAAAAGAGCAATAGTAATATTGTAACAAAGGTCAATACATATAGGTTTTATTTGCATACCTTTAATTCCCAAAAACAAATTTTAGGAGGATTTATATTATGTGTGGAATTGTAGGTTATATAGGAAAACAAAAAGCAAGTCCAATTTTAATCAATGGACTTTTAAGATTGGAATACAGAGGGTATGACTCTGCTGGTATTTCAACAATTGAACCAGAAGGTTTGGTTGTAATGAAAGATAAAGGAAGAGTAAAAAATTTATATAATTTAAAAGGAATTGATGATTTAAAAGGTACCATTGGTATTGCACATACAAGATGGGCAACACATGGAAAACCATCTAAAGAAAATGCGCATCCTCATCAAGATAATACAAAATCATTTAGTGTTGTTCATAATGGTATTATTGAAAATTATAATGAATTAAGAAAATTTTTAATGGATAATGGATACAAATTTTATTCTGATACAGATACAGAAATTGTTCCAAATCTAATTCATTACTATTATGCAAAAGCGAAAAACGAAACAGGAAAAATGAAATTTTTAACAGCAGTAAAAAATGCTTGTACAGATTTAAAAGGAAGTTTTGCTTTAGAAATTATTTGTAAAGACTTCCCTGATAACATGATTGTTGTTAGAAAAGATAGTCCTTTAGTTATTGGAAAAGGAATTGATGAAAATTATATTTCTTCAGATATCCCTGCTATCTTGTCTTTTACTAGAAACTTCTATCTTTTAAATGATTTTGAATATGTATTTTTATCAAGAGATTCTGCTGAATTTTATGATAAAGATTTAAATACAGTAGACAAAAAGACACAAAATATTGAATGGGATGCTGCTAGCAGTGAAAAAAATGGTTATGAAGATTTTATGCTAAAAGAAATTCATGAACAACCAACCGCTATTCGTGAAACCATTGGAGCTAAGTTCAGTGAAAACTCAAAATGTGAATTTGATGAATTAAATTTCACCAAAGAGTATTTATCAAGTTTAAATAAAATCTACATTGTCGCTTGTGGTACAGCTATGCATGCTGGATTAGCAGGAAAAAATATTATCGAAAAACTTTGTAGGATTCCAACTGAAGTGGATATTGCTTCTGAATTTAGATATAGAGATCCATTAATTGATGATAAAACCTTATGTATCTTTATTTCTCAATCAGGAGAAACCGCAGATACCATTGCTGCATTAAAATTATCAAAGCAAAAAGGTGCAAAAACACTTGCGATTTCTAATGTTATAGGAAGTTCTATTACAAGAGAAGCAGATTATTCTATTTATACACATGCAGGTCCAGAAATTGCAGTTGCTTCTACAAAAGCATATACTTCACAAGTTGTTTTAATTGTTATATTAGCAATTTACTTTGCAGAAATACTAGAAAAAAATTCTAAAATATTACATGAATTGAAAAAAGAAATTTTAAACTTACCAGGAAAAATAGAAGAATGTTTAAAATTAGAAGATATTATTAAACAATTTTCAAAAAGGATTTATCAGGAAAAAGATATTTTCTTTATTGGTAGAGGTATTGATGAAACTGTCGCTAAAGAAGGTTCTTTAAAATTAAAAGAAATCTCATATATTCATTCAGAAAGTTATGCAGCAGGTGAATTAAAACACGGACCAATCGCTTTAATTGAAAAAGATGTAACAGTTGTAGGAATTATGACAGAGCCTACTTTGGTTGAAAAAACGGTTAGCAATCTTCAAGAAGTCATTACTCGTGGAGCTAAAACATTAATTATTACTAATCAAAAAATTGATAAATCTATGTTTGATACTGTATTAGAAATTCCTGAAACTAGCACATATATCTCTCCAATCTTATCAATTATTCCTTTACAATTATTATCTTATTATATTTCAAAGGAAAAAGGATTAGATGTGGATAAACCAAGAAACTTAGCAAAATCTGTTACAGTTGAATAAATTAAGAAAAGTATATTTATAAATAGCTAAAAAGACAAAATCAAAAAATTGATTTTGTCTTTTTATTTTCTTCCTACTTAAAAATCTATTATTTTCAAAACTTCTTTAAAACTTTCTCCACCTGTTAGTACAATATCAAAAGTTTTGTTATACTTCTCTAAATTAGATTCTATATTTTTATCTAAAAATCCTATCGTTATAGTCTGATTTAACTTTTCTTTTGATACCATATTAACATCATCAGTTATATCTCCTAATAATATAGTATACCTTTTATCTTTTATAATTTCATTTAACTCTTTAGAAAACTCTATTTTGTCTTTATTATATGGTGTCACATTTGTTACATCATTTTCTTTTTTTCCATTCATATCTAAATAATTAGCATATATGTAAATATTATCGTAATATGCATGATTTTGTTTTAAATATTCTTCTATTACATTTTTTATACTACTAGATATAATGATAACTGGAATATTGTTTTCATGCATTTTTCTAAAAAATTCTTTTGCACCATCACGCAATGTTAATTCTGTTTTTTCTACCGATTTTTCTAATATATCTTTATTAAATTGACATTCTCTTAATAAATCCATATATGCCATAAATCTTTGTTCAAAAGCCTTTTGTTTTACTTCATTACTCTCACTTTCACTTAATTCTGTTTCATCATGTATCTCTGCATATTTTTGTTCAAATTCTTTTCCCAATAATTTTGAATAGTATAATACTCTCCATGCACTAATACTTTTAGCCTTTGTTATTGTTCTGTCAAAATCAATCACTACATAAAAATTATTTTTATCTAGTTTTATATCTTTTAATTTATCTTTATGATTTATATATTTCATTATTTTGTTCCCCCTATTGTTTCTCATATGTCCTTATTCTATCAGAATTTTTGACATACTTCAATAGTGGTAATATTTTTACGTTATCCTATTAATAATTTTACAATAATTAAGCACACCGCTCCAGGCAATCCTAGTAATCCTATGATAATGCTATTGACAATATTTAATCCTATATGAAATCCAAAATTGGCACCTATTAAATTAATCACATATATAATAAGCCCACCAAATATTGAATTGATAATGAGTTTCAATATCTTCTTTAATGGGACAATAAAAATTCTTCCAATAATAAATATAAAACAGATACAAGCCAAATATGTAATAATATTCAAATCCATTTCTGCAATCATTCCTTTCGGAAGGCACATTCTGGTTGGAAAAGAATTAAATTTTGGCAAGGAAAATTTTATTTAAAAGGCAAGGGAGTATATGTTTATATGTAACCGCGTTTTAAACGAAATTTGACGCAGCCAAAATTGTAATTATTTTTCAACCTTCTCCTCCAATTGATAACATATATACCTCTTACTCATTATTATGCTATCAATTGGACAAATAGACCTATCCTACTTCTTCATCACTAGAAAGTCTATATTTAATATCATTAATCATATCTACTGTAATTCCTTTCATTTTAGCCATTTTAATTAAATAATTTAACTTTGCTTGATTTGCTTTCATTTCATAAATATAATAATCTACCAAATCATCTTGTGCATACTCAAAATTTTTATCAACATTTTTTAACTCTTTTCTTGTTTTTATAATATTCTTAATAAGTTCAATTTCTCTTTTCCTCTCCTCCATATTCTCTATTTCACTTTCTTGCATATATCCATCTTCCATAACTTTCCTCCTATGCCTTTTATCATAATAGTATATTCAATTATTTTGTTTTTATACTCATAATCTTCAATTGGGTGTGCCAAAGGGGACGGGTTAAAATGGCACACCCAATTGGAGAAATTAAATAAATTTCGCTAAAAGTCTTGTTTTTTTAGCCATTTTGTAGGATAATATATATGTATGATTTTAAATTTTGAAAGGATATTTTAGATGAAGCTAATCGATAAATTTTTAAAGAAACTGAATATCAATAGAAATACGTTTGCAACATATATTTTAACATTATTAACCGTATATTTAGCAGTCGATAGAATTGTAGAAATGCTTTTTATGATATTTACTGGTGTATCTTATTCTTATTGGGGACCTATACAATATACTCTAGCTTTAGCATGTCCAATTTTCGCATTTCTATTTTCAGGAAAATCTGAATTTGCTACTTCCAACATGAAGAAAGTTGCTATATTTTATGTATATGTCATTGGATTATATATCATTGCTGTTTCTATGTTTACCCAATGGCTAAACATGGGGGCTTGGCTATTATTATTATCTGTCCCTAATTACGTAGAATTAATTACTGATTTTTCTGACATTGTAAAACCTGCATTTATTAGTATTTCACTTTATTTACCACTTGTTACTATATTCCCAGTATTTAAGTGGTTATACATGGGTATTAATGACAACTTAGATCAAATCCGTTCTATTTGGGATTATCCTGGTATTGATTTATCTGATCCTAAAAAGGATAGAGGTGTATATACTTGTGAAGTCTTTTTATGTACAGATCATGATTATGGAACAGTTATTACCATTCCAGAAGTTTCTAGATATTCATCTTTATTTGTATGTGGTGGATCTGGAACTGGAAAAACTTCTCTAGTTTTCGAGCCAATGATTGCTAGAGATATCGAGAAAAAATATTTTTTCAGAGAAGTTTCTAAGGAAATGGGATTTACCGCTTTAAAAACAGGTATTGCCCATTTAAAGAGACCATATGATAATGATTATTTAAATCAAAACTTTAAATTGGAAATGCTTACGCCTACTGAAGGTAAAGAAGCTGTTTTCAATGGTTATATGAAAAAGATGATTTTAGGACCACTAAATGGTGAAAATGTATATAAAAATTTAGGATTAGAAATCATGTCTCCAGATTACGAACTAATTGACCACATGACACAAGTTTGTGATAATTATGGATTTAAATATAATATGATTGACCCATCAAATCCTAATTCAATGGGATTAAATCCTTTTATATATGATGAACCTTCAAAAATAGCTGTTACGATTTCTTCTGCTCTAAAAGCTATGTACAGTAATGCACATGAAGAAGTAGAAGATGCTTATAGAGAAGACTTTATTATTCAAGCAATTGAAAACTTAGCTATTATATTAAAAGAAATGTATCCTAGAATGAACGAAGGTGCTCTTCCTAATATGGAAGATATGCTAAAAATGTTCACCAATTTTGAATTAGTAGAAAAGATGTGTGAAATATTAGCACATGATGAAGAATTAAAAGAAAAATATGCAATACAACTTTCTTACTTTAAAAAATGTTTCTATAAAGATGGACCTGCCAGAGCTCAAACTGAAAAAGATATTTATGCAGCAGTTACACAATTAGATAATCTTTTAAGATTACCTGGTGTTAAATCTATCTTATGTAATCGATTTAATAATATCGATTTTGATAAAGCTCTTGCAAATGGAGATATTACTTTTGTATGTACAAGACGTGGTGATTTAGGTTCATCAACACATCAAGCTTTTGGATTATTCTTCTTAATTTCAATGCAAAATGCTGTTTTAAGAAGACCTGGTGGAGAAAATTCAAGAGTTCCTAATTTCCTATATGTTGATGAGTTCCCTGATTTTATTTGTAAAGCAACAGAAGCTATGTTTACAATGTATAGAAAATATCGTGTTGGAACAATTATCTCTGCGCAAAACTTAGCACAATTAGAAACACCAAAATCTAGAGAAAATTACAGAAATACTATTCTATCAAACTGTGCAAACAAGGTCTTTACAGGAAGTGCAGAAATAAATGAACTAAAATGGTGGTGTGATGAATTTGGGCAACACAGGGAATGGACTTACAAAGTTGATTTTGATACAGAGAAAACACAATATGGCTCTAAATATGGTGATGCAAAATGGGCATATGTTTATTATTTTACGCCTGGAAAATTACAGTCAATGCTAACAAATACAATGGCAGCATTTAAAGTAAAAGGTCTTAACGGAAAACCAATAGTTGGACCAGGTAGATTTAAATACTTAGAGTCAAAATATAAGGAAAAACAAAAAATAAAAACTTTTGATTTTGGTAAATATTCTGATGGTGTTACAACAGCAACAGAAGATGATTCTTCAGCAAAAAAGAAATTTGATTTAAAAAATCTAGATTTCAAAGATGAAAGAGATGAAATTAATCCTGTTCAAACAGACACCACAGATTCTAGATATTTATTTGATAATGATGATGCTGTTGTTATTAATTTCAAAAGAAATGAAAAGAAATAAAAATATAAGAACCTTGTTGTCTAAGACATAAAAATATAAGACTTACGATTACATTTCGTAAGTCTTTATTGTTGCATTGCATAAAAGCCATCTTCTTTTCTTGCTTTTTATAAAATTTGGGAAATATGCAATAAAGGATAAGTTTCTTATATTGTCAGACCAATTAATTCCAATGCAATACCTGATATAACACCTATTGCATATAATAAAACCGTAATTTTTATATTTTCTTTAATACCTTTATTCGTTCTAAATAATACAGCTAGTCCCACACCTGCTCCAACTAATAATCCAGCAATCATTGTTCCAACAGATATGATATTTTCTAAATACATTTGCGTAATAATAACTGATGAAGCACAGTTTGGAATTAATCCGATAATTCCAGATATAACTGGTCCCAATATTGGTCTATCTAACATAAATCC
The DNA here is from genome assembly GCA_949288175.1 of uncultured Eubacteriales bacterium. Taxonomy (GTDB): domain Bacteria; phylum Bacillota; class Clostridia; order TANB77; family CAG-508; genus CAG-269. The sequence continues at coordinate 58,855 of CASEIV010000004.1, forward strand.
AGCAATGGTTTCTTCTCCTATAAAATGAATTGCTAAATTAATCACAAATGTTATAAGAAATATAAAAACAAATATATTTACAGTATGTTTTAATGCAGACTTCCATATACCATGTTCACAATGACAATGCTCTTTTTCGCATAAATCTATGATTTTTTCTTCTTCTTCTTTTCCTTTATTCTTTAATCGTATCACCAAATCAATTAAAAATCCTGCTATCATACCAATAACCAATTTAATGGCTAATATTTTTATAATGACATCAATCGCTACACCTTCTGATAAAAATATAGGTAACATTTCATCAGAAGTAGATAAGTAAACAGCAATCAGCGTACCTAAAGTAATTACCCTCGCCGCATATAAATTGGTAGCAGAAACGGAAAATCCACATTGAGGAACAATACCTAGTAACGCTCCAAAAAATGGTCCAAATTTTCCTGATTTTTTTATAGTTTCCTTTGTTTTTTCTTTTGTTTTATGCTCTATGTATTCCATTAGTAAATATGTAAGAAATAAAAAAGGAATTAATTTTATACTATCTTCAATGGTATGTTCTAATATTTCTAACATTTTTTCCTCCTTTTCGTATGATATATATTACCATAAATTTTACAAAAATTCAACTTAACTTACAACGTTGTTTTTTTGTTAGTTACAGTTCAGATAAAAAAGCCAGAAAGGTTAGATATACAATAAAAAACAGATAATTTTAAGCAATCTAAAATAATTACTCAAAATTATCTGTTTAATTAATCATCTTCTTCTAAATCTTCCACAAATGCAACCTGTTCTTCCATTATTTGCAGTATTTGGAACCACATTAATTCTAGTCGTTATTTCATCATTATTACAACAAGTATTTCCATTATTATCTACAATTCTGATAACACCATTGATTGTATTTGCTGTATTTAGGTCATTATTATTTTCACATCCACAACCATTGTTATCGTTATTACGACAACATCCTCTTCCATTGTTATTACTACTAATTGTCAGTAAATTATTTGTATTTCCATTTGCACAACTACTATTAATTGTCAATAAATCACCATTTCCATTATTTTGACAACGACTACTTATGGTTAATAAGTCATTTTCATTATTGTTGTTATTCCAACAACGATTTCTTCTGCAACAATTATCATGATGATTATCATTATTAAAGAATCTACAAATCAAACAAGTAATTAATGCTGTAACATAGCTTATAAATGTATATACCAATGTCGCTGCTAAAAAGATTAAATTTCCTATTATGAATGTAATGATAATACCTATCGCAAAGATAATTCCTGCAACTAATCCCGGACATTTTAATAATTTTTGTAATGCTATAGAAAATATAATAACAGCCAATGGTATTGCAAAAAATATAAGTAAAATTGTATTCATATGCTTTCTCCTTTTTCTTTTTTACTATATTTTATGCATAATCCACTGACTTTGTTAATATTATAAAGAAGAACACAAGAAAAGATACTGTTATCTTATTTTGCAATACCGCGTAAGCGACCAAGCGAGCCAATTACTCATATTCTACTTTGATTAAATATAGACCTTGAGGTGGTAATGTCTTTCCTGCATTTTCTCTTTTTTGAGAATCTATAATTGTTTTTATTTCATTTGGTTCTATTTTCCCCAACCCCACTTCTACAAGGGTTCCTGAAATAATTCTTACCATATTATATAAGAAGCCATTTCCTGTTAACTCTATATAAATTCTTTCATTTCCGATTTCCATGACTTCTGCCTTATAGATGGTTCTTACACTACTTTTACTACTTGTTCCACTTGCTTTAAATGCTTTAAAATCATGTTCTCCTTCAAAATATTTCACAGCCTCTTGCATTTTTTGTATATCTAATTTCATTGGTATATGGGTTTCTAAGTTTCTATAAATCGCTGTTCCATATTTTGAATTATTAATAATATATCGATATGTTTTTCTTTTACAGTTTAATCGACTATGAAATCTCTCTTCCACTTCTTCTGCTGATTTTATAACAATAGATTTTTTTAAGTTCGAATTTAATGCTATTGGGATTTTTTCAATTGGTATATTTGAATTTGTTTTAAAATTAGCCACTTGTCCAAGAGCATGAACACCAGCATCTGTTCTACCTGAAGCAGTTAAATCTACCTCTTCTCCTGTTATTTGTTTAATGGCTCTTTCAATTTCTCCTTGAATATTTAATTTAGTTGGTTGCTTTTGCCATCCATTAAATTCTTTTCCGTCATATTCAATTACTAATTTAATATTTCTCATAATTTTAATTCCTTTTCTTAAATTCATATCTATATATTAGAATGATTCGTTAATCAATAAAAGTCGCACTTATAGCGACTTTCTATTCTTTCTTTTCTTCAATTTCCTCTTTAGCTTTTTCTTCTTGTTTTTCTTTACGCAATTTTTCTCTTATTTCTCTTATTTTATTTCTTCTTTCTCTTTTCTCTACAGCAAATCTTTTTGTTACTACATTCGTAATTAATATCTTTTTCAAAGCTTCTTCACTAACATCAGCAATTAAAGTCCCATCTTTTGCAATAGAAATTTTTCCAGTTTCCTCAGAGACAACAACTACAATACTATCAGATTCTTTTGATATTCCAATCGCTGCCCTATGTCTTGTTCCTAATTCTTTCGCTATATCATTATCATCTGCAAGTGGTAATACACAAGCTGCAGCTGCTATTTTATTTCCTGAAATAATAACTGCTCCATCATGTAATGGTGTTTTTGGTTCAAAGATATTAACCAATAACTGTGGAGATACATCTGCATTCATTGGTATTCCACCAGATATAACATCTTGTATTTTTATATCTCTTTCTATAACAATTAAGGCACCTGTTTTATTTTTTGATAATTCTGCTGCTGCAATGACAATTTTATAAATATCTTCTTTGGTTTTGGTCGCTAAATCTTTATCGATTCCAAAAAATTTTGTGAATTTATTGGTTCCTAATTGCTCAAGTCCCCTTCTTAACTCTGGTTGGAATATAACAATAATGGCAATCACTCCTAAGTTCATAATGCCTGTTAAAATCCAATTTAAAATTTGCAAATTAAATAATCCACTAAGCCAAGTGATAACAATTAATAATGCAATTCCTTTTATTAATTGCCATGCTCTAGATCCCTTCACAATTTTTAAAAAGGAATATATTAAAAATATTACAATTGCTAAATCAATAATTAATGTAATTAATTCAAATGGATTTTCTTGCAAAGATTTTATATATCCTACAATATTATCTGTATAAAAATTTTCCCAATTTATTCCAAAATCAATTATCATATTTTTACCTCTTTTATTATATCATTAGTGAATAGATTAATGTTGAAGCTGCTGCCAATATCATTAATAATGCTAAAATACCAGCCATTACTTTTACAAAAATCTGTCCTTTATCATATTTTTTTGCCTTTTTAACTTGTTCTTGTTGTTTTTTCTCCTTTTTCATGTTCATCTTCCTTTCTTAAATTATATATATTATATCATAAATATTTTGTTTTTCAATTACAGATTTTATTATATCATATTTTACATAATATATCAATCAATCTAATCATAAAAATAATAGGAAACATATAACATACATAAATTATTTCATAATTTCTAATATCATTTTAGGCTTTTCTATTTCTTTATTTTCAATTTTTATAACCTCTAATAAATTCTTTTTCGCTTCCTCTAATTTTTCTTTTGAATTTGCATATATAGTAACTAGCAAATCATCCTTTTCTACTTTATCTGAAACTTTTTTATTTAATATAATCCCTACTGCATTATCAATATTGTCTTCTTTTCTGATTCTTCCTGCGCCTAAATCACAAACAATCTTTCCGATTTCTTTTGCATTCATACTTTGTATATATCCACTTTTTTGACTATATACATTTTCTATATAATTTGCTTTTGTAAATTGATTGGTATCTTTAATATATGAGGAATTTCCTCCTTGATTTTCTACCAATTGTATGAATTTTTCATATCCTTTTCCATTCTCGATATTTTCCAATAATCTTGCTTTGTTTTCCTCAATATTTTCTCCCTTTCCTGCCAGTTTTACCATATAAGCACCTAATTCTAATACCACTTCTCTTACATCTTCTAGCATGTCACCTTTTAAAAATTGAATCGCTTCTATAACTTCTAAAGAATTTCCTACAGCATGGCCTAATGGTTCATCCATATTTGTTAATATACATACCGTTTCTTTATTCGCTAATCTTCCAATTTCAATCATTTCCTTTGCTAACTCTTCTGCTCTTTCTTTAGATTGCATAAAAGCACCTGAACCACAAGTAACATCTAATACGATTTTTTGTGCACCACTTGCAATTTTTTTACTCATAATACTAGAAGCAATTAATGGAATACTTTCTACACAAGAAATACTATCTCTTAAACTATATATCTTTTTATCTGCTGGTGCTAAATTTAATGTTTGAGAAATCATACTAATTCCTACTTTCTCCACATTTTCTACAAATTTGTGGATATTGATACCTGTCTGATATCCTGGTATAGATTCTAATTTATCAACAGTTCCTCCTGTAAATCCTAATCCTCTTCCAGACATTTTGGCAACTGGTACACCCAAAGAAGCAACTAATGGTAATAAGATTAGAGATACTTTATCTCCAACCCCTCCTGTGGAATGTTTATCAACTATCACTTCATTTAAACTTGATAAATCTAATTTTTCTCCTGAATTTGCCATTGCAATTGTTAAATCTGTTGTTTCTTGTTTTGTCATTCCATTTAAATAAATTGCCATAATGAATGCAGCAGCTTGATAATCTGCTATTTTATCATGTGTATATCCTTCTATAAAATATTCAATTTCTTCTTTTGATAATTCTTTCTTATCTCTCTTTTTTTCTATAATTTCTAAAATGTTCACTTTTCACCCTCACTTTCTGTATTTTTAAATACAAGTTTAATTTTTTTGATTATATACTCAAAACACAGAATTTTTAATTTTTATTTATCTATCTCTTTATATGAAATTTTTAATAAATGTTCTTCTATGTATTGGACATGGTCCATATTCTTTTATTGCTTCTATATGTTTTGCTGTTCCATATCCTTTATGATTAATAAAACCATATTGTGGATAAATTTCGTCCCATTCACGCATAATTCTATCCCTTGTTACTTTTGCAATAATCGATGCAGCTGCTATATTATAACATTTGGCATCTCCTTTAATAATAGAATCATAAGGAATACCTTTGGTATTAATATGCGTTAGAGCATCTACTAATATTAAATTTGGTTTTACATCTAATTCTTCTACTACTTTTGTGACACCTTGCTTTGTTGCATTTAAGATATTAATTTCATCTATCACATCTTGTCCGATAATAGCAACTGAATAACTAATTGCTTCTTCTAAAATCATGTCATATAACTTTTCTCTTTTCTTTTCTGATACCTTTTTAGAATCATTGACACCTTCTATCATCGAATCTTTTGGCATAATAACTCCTGCAACAACAACAGGACCAGCTAATGGCCCTCTACCTGCTTCATCTATTCCACAAATATATTTAAATCCTTTATTATAAAGTTCTTTTTCCATACTTTTTAAGTTGGTTAATCGTTCTAATTCTTTTTCTTTTATTGTCTCCACACTTCTTTCCTTATAACTCTATTTGTTCAATTTCTGTTAATGTATGTTTTCCTTGATATCCTATTGTATGATAAATTTCTGCTGTTGTATCATCAATATTATATACAATAACATACCAACCTTCTTCATCGTTTGATTCTACATCATTAATTCCCATCTTTTTTAGATTCTCTGTTGTTAATTTACATACTCTTCCATTATCTATATCCTCTTGACGGATTCCCATATTTAATAATGCCTCTGTTATACTATCACTAGAAGTAACCAATGTCCCCTTGTCTTCTCCTATTAATTCATTTTGTGCATTTGCTTTCATTTCATTTGTTGCATTTTGCGGGTCTATCCCCAAATCAAAACTTGCATTTTCAACATATTCTCTTGCTTTTGTTTGAATCAATAACATATTGGTTTTTAATTCTTCTAAATTTGCCTTTTGTATAGAATCTTTTCCTGTATATACAGTTATTCCTGCTAAAATTAGTAATATAATTATCGTTATCGTTAATACCACTAATGTTATACCATTCTCATTTTTTTTCATTTTATCAAACTCCTATTATAACTAAATTATTGATTATCGCCTTATTATATAGAAAACTTTTTTAGCTAAACCTATATGGATTTTTTCATATATAATAATGGTATTTACATTATATATTTTTATCTTATTTTTTTCAATAAAATTTATTTGAAAATCTTTTTTATTTTGTATAAATTTTATATAATAAATAGGAAAAAATTCATTTTCCTATACCATAAAAAAACCTATTTTCTTCACAAAATTTTCACAAATGTATTGTATGATATGTTCAGAATAGGTTAATATATATATAATTAGGAGGTAATATAAATGGAAAACAATAATCAAGAAAATGAAACAAACCATTCAAAATTCAAAACAGTTTCAAATCCAGGTAATTATAAGGCGGTTTATGAAATTGATGATAAACCTAAAAAGAAATCAAATTTTGGAAGAAATATTGTTCTACCTTTCTTTAGTGGTGTTGTTGGTTGTGCAGTTGTATTAGGTACTTGTTTTGGAGTTCCAGCAATTAGAAATCAAATGATAGGAAGTGGAAATTCTAACGCATCTAATCATTCTTCTAGTACGCAATCCACAGGATATGTTGATCAAGTTTCTTTATCTAATTATTCTGATACAGCTGTCTATGCTGCCAATAAAATTTTACCATCAATTGTTGGTATTCAAATTGAATATAATGTGACATCTATGTTCTCTATGTTTGGAGGAACTCAAACATCAACTGCTACTGCAACAGGTTCTGGTATCATTATTAGTGATGATGGATATATTTTAACAAACAATCATGTTGTTTCTTCTAGTGAATCTGAAGCATATTATCAAGTATCAGAAGCTACAAAAGTTACTGTTACTTTATTTAATGATGATACAAAATATGATGCAAAAATAATTGGTACTGATGAAGAAACAGATTTAGCAGTTATTAAAATTGATGCAACTGGTTTAACAAAAGCAGAATTTGCTGATTCAGATTCTATTAAAGTAGGTGAATTTGCAATGGCTGTTGGTAGTCCTTTAGGTCTACAAAGTACAATTACTTGTGGTGTTGTTAGTGCTGTCAACAGAGAAGTTACAGATACAGATGGTAAAACCTATACATTAATCCAAACAGATGCAGCTATTAATGCTGGTAATAGTGGTGGTGCCTTAGTAAATAGTGAAGGAAAAGTCATTGGTGTTAATACTCTAAAATTAACAGGTAATGATGTTGAAGGTATGGGATTTGCTATACCAATCAATTCAACAACAGATATTACCTCTCAATTAATTCAATATAGTAAGGTAAGAAGACCATATATTGGTATTACAGGAATGGACTTAGATACTGAAACTGCTAAGAAAAATAATTTAGTCGAAGGTATATATGTAAAAGATGTCGAAACATTTTCTGCTGCTGAAAAAGGTGGTATAAAAATCGGTGATGTCATCATTAAAGCTGATGGAAAAGATGTTAAAACAATGGATGAATTAAATGAAATTAAAAATTCTCATAATATTGGTGATGAAATGACAATTACAGTTAATAGAGATGGTCAAGAAAAAGATTTAACAATTACATTGGGTGAACAACCTTAAGAAATTAAACCTTAAGAAATTAATTACTTCTTTTTCACTTCTAGTTCACAAAATGGACAAAATTGCAGTTTATAATACAAACATAATCAGTAATCACTACTGATTGAAATAAAAAAACATCCCCTTTTATTTTCGAAGAGAGAAGCTGCAAAGCTTCTCTCTTTTTTTGACTAATTTATACAATAACTAAATCCATTTCACTAGTAAAATTTTCATTTCCATAAGCATATATAATATAAATATTTCTATCTTTCACAAAAAACTCTTGTGAATTTTCTATTTTATACATTTCATTTTCTGGATTTCTCTCAAAAATCTCATATCCTAAACTTCTTAAGTCTTCTACTCTTTGATATTCTGAGTTTATTTCTTCATTTATTTTATTTTGCACATCATTTGTATTTAATTGTTTTAGATTTATCATCTCTTCTAAATTTATTTCTTTATTATTTTTTAAATCATAATTAAATGTTTGAATAATTAATCTTTGTGCGTTTGATCCTTCTTTTAAATTAACTCTAATAATGAGAGATAAAATATCATTTTCTATTGTTGCTTCATATTGCATACTATATATAATATTTTTATTTTCTGTTTGTAATATTCTTTCTGCCGTTGCTTCATATGTCTGTTTAATTTCCTCATTATATGCTGCTATCGTTTCATTATCTATATTGATATATGGAATATTTAAATTCAAATCATAGCTATTTTTTTTGTTCTCATTTTTTGTATAATATGTATATACTAACTCTTGTGCCTCATCTATTTTTTTTATATTGACATCTGTGGTATATTCTTCTAAGTGATTTTGAAATATGTCATCAAAATTAGAAACTAACAATTGATATTGTTCATCTTCTTGTGACAAACTTGAACCTCCAACTGTTATTAATCTATCTAATTCATCACTTCCATAATAGATTGACAGTCCTATTATTATAAGTGCTATAATACATGAAATTATGGAAACAGTATATATAATGACAGCTCTAGTGCTAATTTTATCCTTCCTTGGTAAATTCACATTCATTTGAATACCTCTTATATTATAATCTTATTTTATTATAGCATTTCCATATAAATATTTCAACATGAATATGATTAAATTTATTGACTATTCGTGGAATTTGGGGTATGATATATATTGTATATTTATATAGAAATGAGGAGTTTAAAGTATGTTATGTTCAGAATGTAATAAAAACCCAGCTATCCTTTTTTATAAAAAAATTGAAAATGGCAAAGAATCTTTAGAAGGGTATTGTTATGATTGTGCAAAAGCAAAAGGCATCAACCCTAATGAAGTATTATATAGACAAAATGAAATTTTATCTAAAGATAATGTAAATTTAAATGATATGACAAAACAATTTGAGACCATTTTTAAAGACTTAGCTGAAAATATTAATTTGGAAGATATTGAAAATATTGATGGTGCCATCACATTTGAAAATAATAGTGATGACAATGGTGATGGTACTGGTAAAGTGGCAGGTGCAGCCATTCCATTAAGTTCATTATTTTCTAATATGTTTGGAGGAAATTCAAATAACAACAATAGTAATCATGAACAAGAATTAAATAATGGTAGAAAAAAAGTAAAAGTAGAAAAAAAGAAAAATACAAAACAAAATAAAAAGAAAAAATTCTTAGATACTTATGGTACGAATTTGACTGCAAAAGCCAAAAATAATGAATTAGATATCGTTATTGGAAGAGATAATGAAATTAGAAGAATTATCCAAATCTTAAATAGACGTTCTAAGAATAATCCTTGCTTAATTGGTGAACCTGGTGTTGGTAAAACCGCTATTGCTCAAGGATTAGCCATTCGAATTGCTAACCAAAATGTACCTGCAAAATTATTAAATAAAGAAGTCTATCTTTTAGATATGACAGCAGTTATTGCAGGAACACAATTTAGAGGACAATTTGAATCTAGAATGAAAGGGATTATTGATGAATGTAAAGAATATGGAAATATCATTTTAGTGATTGACGAAATTCATAATATCATTGGTGCTGGTGATGGTGAGCATTCTATGAATGCTGCTAACATTTTAAAACCTGCCCTTTCAAATGGAGAAATCCAATTAATTGGTACAACAACTTTAAAAGAATATAGAAAATATATTGAAAAAGACTCTGCTTTAGAAAGAAGATTTCAACAAGTGCTAGTAGAAGAACCAAACATTGATGATTCTATTGGTATTTTGGAAGGTATCAAAAAATATTATGAAGAATATCATAAAGTAAAAATTTCTTTAGATGTCATTAAACAATCAGTTATTATGTCTGAGAAATATATTCATGATAGATTTCTACCAGATAAAGCCATCGATATTTTAGATGAAGCTTGTTCAAGAATTAATTTAGAAAACAAAGAATTATTTACTTTAGAAAAATTAAAACAAGAATTAGAACAAGTCCAAGCTGAAAAAGAAGAAGTGATTGCTGCTGATTCTACAGAAGATTATCAAAAAGCAGCTGATTTAAAAACACGTGAATGTCAGTTAATTGAACAAATTGATAAATTAAATAAAACCATGAAACCTAGACAATTAACCATTCAAGATATTGCCAATGTGATTGAAAGTTGGACAAAAATCCCTGTACAAAAAATTACAGAAGCAGAAACACAAAAATTATTAAACTTAGAAACTAATCTTCATAAAAGAATTATTGGTCAAGATGAAGCTGTTAGTGCTGTATCAAGAGCGATTCGTAGAAATAGAGCAGGATTAAAATCAACTAAAAGACCACCTTCATTCATCTTTGTTGGTCCTACTGGTGTTGGTAAAACAGAACTTGCTAAAAGTTTAGCTTATGAAATGTTTGGTTCTGAAGATTCTATTATCAGAATCGACATGTCAGAATATATGGAGAGTCACTCTACTTCTAAATTAATTGGTGCTCCTCCAGGATATGTTGGTTATGATGATGCAGGACAATTAACTGATAAAGTTAAAAGAAAACCATATTCTATCATTTTATTGGATGAAATTGAAAAAGCACATCCAGATGTATTTAATATTTTATTACAAGTATTAGATGATGGAATCTTAACAGATAGCCAAGGAAATTCTGTAAGTTTTTCAAATACTATTATTATTATGACATCTAATGCAGGTTCTAACTTAAATAACAATTCTATTGGATTTGGAAATTCTATGGTAAATAAAAATAAAATCATGGATAGTCTAAAAGATGTGTTTAGACCTGAATTTTTAAATAGAGTTGATGAAATTGTTACCTTTGATCCATTAACCAATGAACAATTATTACAAATTGTTGATTTAATGTTAAATGATACAGTCAAAGCTTTGTCAGACAAAGATATTAAAATGAATATGACAAAATCTGCTAAAAACTATATCTTAGAAAAAGGTACAGATATTAAATTTGGTGCTAGACCATTAAGAAGAGCTATCCAAAGATATATTGAAGATGAATTGTCTGAAATGATTTTAAGACAACAATTATTAGATGGACAAACTGTTAATATTGATTTTGTCGATGGAAATTTAAAATTTGAAGTAAAATAGGAGATTTTTATGTTAAAACATGTACCAAACGCACTAACCATTATTCGATTTTTATTAATACCATTTATTGTAATAAACATTTTTAGTGGAAACTTTATCATTGCTTTTATATTCTTCACGGTATCTGGTATAACAGATATCGCTGATGGATGTATTGCAAGAAAATTTAATTTGATATCTAATTTTGGAAAACTAATGGATCCTTTAGCAGATAAATTAACACAAATTGCTACCATTGCTTCTTTAACTTTAAAGGATATCATTCCTATTTGGATATTAGCAATTGTACTATTAAAAGAATTAATTATGATTGCAGGTGCTTCTTTTCTATATGGTAAAGATGTTGTGGTATACAGCAAATGGTATGGAAAATTAGCAACAGTCCTTTTCTACCTTGCTATTGTATTTTCATTATTAATCAATCAATTTAATTTAGAATCTATTTGGTCTAATTTAGACCTGTGGTTATTCTATTTAGCTTTATTTGCTACTGTATTTTCTTTATTGATGTATATTAAAGATGTTTATAAAAAAGGGTTTATTGACAAACAAGATTTGAATAAAGAAGTTACGATTGATAAAAAAGAGAGAAAAAGAAACTGATACGCACCTAAGGTGACGTATCAGTTTTTTTCTTCATTAGCATATAGGTGATAATCGTACCACCTATAATTATCCTGAAAATTATTGTCAGGATAATCAATCCTAGGACGATTCCTATTTTTTTGTAAATCATTAGGACGATTATAAATCCTCCTAATGGTCCACATATTAATTGTATTCCCCATATAATGAGGATTACAAATTCTTTTTTTCCCATTTTTTCCTTTCTGCCCAAATATCCCTTTGGGCTTGGTTTACTTTTAATGGTTACTTCTTATATTATACTATACTTACATAATTAAATCAAACTGAAATTATCGTTTCACTCATAATCTTCAATTAACTGATTCAATTCCACTCTTCCATTTGCTTCAATCCCATTTTGTAGCTCAATTCTATCTGTTTCTGTCAAAAATTCTGTTGCAATATCGGTTTCTTCTACTAATTCTTCTGTATCACCTGTTTTTAGATATACAACCACTTTTCCCTCTTTTTCTCTTAACACATAATGTTCTCCACATTCACTATCAAATTCTCTATATAAAATAATCTGATTTCGTGAAAATGTTTCTGCTGTCCAACCTTCATATTGTTCTTGTAAATCCTCTTCTGTTTTATTGACTAATTCTGTTGGGATACTAGAATATTGTTCAATCGTATGTCCACAATCATTATAATGTCTTCTAAATATAATTGAACAATTAGGAGATATCTTTTCTCCTTCTGAGCTTGTCTCCTCTACTAATGTATTGCTCTCGACCATTTCTTCATATTCATCTGTACACTCATCATAAATCTCTTCTTGGTTTTGCTCAGCAATTTCTGTTTCTGTCTTTTCACTCGAAATATTTTTTATTAAAATGACACCAATCACTGTTCCTAAGATAAATAATACGATAATGGCTGAAATGATTATACTTTTTTTCATTTTCTTACATTCCTTTCATATCCTTTTATAGTATTATTTACCTTTTTTTACAGTTTATACATTTTCTTTTATTTTTAATTCGCTTTTAAATAAGCAATAACAGCTTGTTTTATTAATTCATTAATAGAAATATTTTTTTCAATTGATTTCATTTTTGCTTTGTTATGAAGCTCTACACCTAATCTCACATTCAAAGATCCTTTTGCTTGCTTCTCAGGCTCTAAATTATTTGCTTTACATACACTTAGATAATGGTCTATGGCATCTTTAAAATCTTTCTTTAATTCCTTAACTGTTTCTCCCTCAAATGAAATACTGTCATTTTTTAATCCTTCTATTTCTCCACAAAAACACTCATCTTCATCGCTATATTTAATTTCTGCCCAGTATCCTCGATATTTCATAATATTTTTCATTAAAATTCCTCCATTTCACTTAATTTTTTTAACAAATTATGTACTTGATATGGCTTTAATATATTGCTTGGATGTGGTTTATGTAGTTCTATTTTTATATTATTTCCATTCATAAACACTACTCTCGAACCAGAAGTCTTTCCTTTATTATTTTCATAAAATCCTAATTTATTTAATAATGATTTTGCTTCTTCATATGTATAATCTTTTGGTTTTGATTTTAATCTTTCTATTTCTTTTTCTAATTTACTTATTTTATTATACTCCCTTCTTTTATATTTTGCAACTATTTTTAGTCGCTAAATTTCTCTATAAACTTTTTCACACGAATCTTTCCTTTGTGATTAACTTTGATACGAATTTCTCCAATTTCATCTGTCCTAAAAATCTGCATGCCGAAATGATTGTAATCTTTCTAAAACAGCTTTACTTGGATGTCCAAACATATTATTTTCTCCTACCCCAATGATAGCAACTTTACTATTTACTGCTTCTAAAAATTCTTCTGTCGATGAACTTTTAGAACCATGATGAGCAACTTTTAATACAGTCGCCTTTAGACTATCTAAGTTATCGCTATATACGCTTAAGATTTTCTTTTCTGCCACTTCTTCTATATCACCAGTAAATAACATACCAAAACCTTTATACTGTAATTTCATCACCATGGCATTGTTGTTTAATATATTTTCTTCTATCTGTTTCTCTATTGGCCATAATATACGGAAAACAACATCTCCTATTGTAATTTTGTCACCTATCTTTACTTCCTGTACTTTTAAATTCTTTTGTTCTACTATTTCTAAAAATGTTTCATAATTTTCACTTTTTTCTCCCTGTTTCGTTATAAATATTTGTCCTACCTTAAATTCTTCTAACACAGGCAATATACCACCTACATGATCTTGGTCAAAATGGGAAATAAATACATAATCTAGCTTTGTATACCCTTTATCCAATAAATAAGGGATAACTGTATCTTTTCCGACATCAAATGTGTTAGATGTACTTCCTCCTCCATCAATTAAAATAGTTTTATGATTTGGTGTTACAATAAAGCAAGAATCTCCTTGTCCTACATCTAAAAAATGTATTTCTAAATCTCTAGGAAATTGATAAATTCCTATAAAAAAAAGGACTAAAAAAATTACTTTATACGTTCTTAAAATAAATGCTTTTACATTTCTTTCTTCTAAAATTTTTCGATAAATCTTGAAATTTTTCTTCTTTTTTTCATATAGTTTATATTTCATAAGTGCTATTAGATTTTTTACTCTTCTTTTTGTACTATTTTCATATTTGGTAGTATAAATCATATATATCTGATTACCTACCAACATCACAATGTAATAGATAATGATGTATAAAATACTTGGTGTGGGAACATATATTTTTGAAAAAGGTAAACTAGCCAAATTAGAAATTTGTATTAGAGATTTAATACCTATTGATAAAAAAACAGATATAAATTGTGAAATTTGTAAATGAATAAATGAACTAAAGATAAAAATAATGGATAAAAACATAATAGGACCAATCATGATACTGACTAAAATATTGGTTATCACAAAATAGATTCCTATCATATTAAAATGATAAAGCATAATAGGAAGAATCATGATTTGTGCAGAAAGTGTAACAGATATCATATCTTTTAGATTTTCTACAATCTTAGAAATTCGCTTACTTCTTTTTATTTGTATATTATTTTTTATCCATTTTATATTATCTAGAAATTGCTTTATATTTTTATTGAATAAAATAATTCCAATCGTACCTAAATAAGATAATTGCAATCCGACACTTGTAATCGCATATGGATTTTGTATTAATATTATTCCTAACGAAATGGCAATTGATGTCCAAATATCATTTTTTCTATATACTAAGAAAGCGATTATATTCATCATTCCCATAATACCTGCTCTTACAATTGAACTCGTATATCCTGTTAGAGACATGTAAAATAACAACCCAATAATGACAACATATTTGACATTTCTTTTTCCTAACCACTTTTTAAAAACAATTTCTATTCCCATAACAATATAAACAATATGCATACCAGATACTGCTAAAACATGAGAAATATTTGCTATTTGAAATTTTTCTTTTAACTCTTCTTCTAAAACAGTGGTATCTCCTAAGATTAGCCCTTTTACAATTTGCTCTTCTTCTTTTTCTAATACTTTTTCAATATTTTCTGTCATAACTAACTTGATTGTATTGATACTTTTTTCAATCCAATTTACATTATCTGAAGATATTTTTTGATAGCTCTCAACTTTTAATGTACCATATATATGGATAGATTTTAAATATAACTGATAATCAAATCCTCCTGTATTTCTTTGTTCACTTCCTTTTCGAAACTCTCCTTGTAATCTTACTTTATCACCATATTGAAATTTGATTTCTTTTTTTACTTCTATATAAATTTGTGTAGATTGATATTTATCAGAACCATTTACTGTTAATACCTTTACTGTATATCGATTTTTATATTCTCTTTCTTCCTGATTACTGATAATAATTCCTTCTACTGTTATATTTTCCTCAGTATATAGATTTTCATATCGTTTTTCTTGGAATATGAGAATTGTATTGGAAATAATAGAACTAATAATGATTAAAAAAATAACTTGTTTTGTCAAAATTAATTTGATATATCGAAGATATCGATGAATTGAAAATAATTGAAATGATGTATTGTTTTTACTTTTAAAACATTTTTTTAAAAACATAATCAAAAATGACATAATTGAATTTTTTTGATTTTTTCTATAAAACAGTATAGCTATTAGGATATATAAAAGGACTATACTAAAATTTAAGTATAGCCCCCATATAATTCCGATTATATATCCTATAACTATAACGACAATTGGTCTTTTCAAATTTGCTATCATTCCTTTTCATTATAGTACTCTTCTTGCACCTACATAATTATTATTATAATATCCTGTGCTTAAAGAATCGATTCTGACTCCTGTTGATGGAGTTGATGCGTGGATAATCTTTCCTCCACCGATATATATTGCCACATGATTAATTCCAGATTTACCAAACATAACTAAATCACCTGGTTGTAAGTTTGCTCTACTAACAGCAACCCCATTACTATATTGTCCAGCAGCAGTTCTATTTAAAGATATTCCATGTTGTTTAAATACATATGAAGTAAATCCTGAGCAATCAAATCCTGTACTTGGTGAACTTCCTCCATAAGTATAGTTATATCCTAAATATTTTTTCGCTGTTGCCACAATTGATGAACCATTACCAGATGATGGTACAGTTGTTGTTTCTGTTGTTGCTTTTTGACTTGCTGTATTTGTGGTTGTTTTTGTACTACTTGTTCTTCTAGAAGTGCTTTGGCCTCTTGATGTTTCTTGTTTACTGTCTGATAATAATGAAGTTGAAATGTATCCTTCTACATTATTAATCTTTACTCTACTCCAGCCATTTTCTTCACTATAAACTTGAACTTCTGTATTTAAAGCTACAGTCGTTACAATAGTACTAGAAGTATTTGCTTCTTGTCTTACGTTAACTGTTGTAGAATTTACATATTGTGTTTTGATTGATGTTTCTTGAGCTGGTTCTTCTGGCACTTCTTCTACAGTTTCTTCCACTGGCTCGTCTTTCTTTAATTTATCTTTTCTTAACCAACCTTTTGTTGTTTGTGTTTCTACACATGCCCATCCATTCATCACTTCTGTGACAGTAACTGTTTCATCCTTTTTTAATTCTATCACATCTGTTGCATTAATTGATGGTATTAATTTTAGTCTTATATCCTCTGAAATTTTATATTCTCCCAATGTTATTTCTTCTGTACCGTTTGTATCAGTACCTTCTTCTGTTGTAGTTTCTACTTTTTCACTATTTTCTTCTGCTGTATTTTCACTTACTTGATTGTTATCTTCTGTAGATTCTGGATTTGAATTTACTGTAACTAGTTCTTTACTTACATATCCTGTAATATGATTATATGTAACTTGATACCAGTCACCTTCTTCTCCTACAATTTCGACTTCTTGATTCAAAGTAATTTGTTCCAAGATTGTACTTTCAGCATCTGCCGTCTCCCTTAAATTAGCAACATCCACATTGATTGTTCCTGTATTTGCTGCTAAGCTGATATTTATAAAAAGCAAACTAGCTAATGATATAATTGCCATAACAAAAATGCTTTTTATATTCATTTTACTTTTCATTGTAATCCTTCTCCTTAAATATTTTATATTTTTAAAAAAGTAGTACCGAAATAGTATACTATAAATCTAAAAAAAAGTCAAATTTTTGACTTTTTTCCAAAATATGTTAAATTTTATAATACTACTTTTTTTGAATATATCTGTAAAAACATAACAAAACCATATACCATTATACCACTTGATTTTTTATCAATAACTTTACCATATTATATATGAATCTTTGTTTTTCCAAATTACATTTAATAATCAATTCATACAATTCTTTATCCATATATCTAATTATATTATCGCTTTTTTCATTTAGAACATCATAAATAGAAATATTTAAGAAATCACATATTTTTATAAATGTTTTCAATTCTATTTTCGTCTTTCCATTTTCTAATCTACTTATATAATTTAGAGAGATTCCTAAAAAATCTGCCATTTCTTTTTGACTAATCTTATTTTCCATTCTTGTAGCTTGTATTCTTTTACCAATATTAGAAAAATCTATACTCATATTATCACTTCTCCTTTATTGGTAAATATAACATTATAGGTTTTATTTGTCAATACATTTTTTTACATAATAGTAAAAATTAATTTTCTATGCTTTGAATTGCATATGTGTTGTTAACAACTTTGTCATAAGGTGCTGGATTCTCTAGTTCTTCAGCCAATGTCATAACTTCTTGAAGCCTATTAAAACTTTCTTCTTTCAATACAGGCGTTTCATTCCATGCATCAATATCTTTATATGTTTGTATTGCCTCTGTTAACATTTCAATACTTGTATCTGGGAAAAAGTCTTGTATAACAGTTGCAATTTCTTCTGCAGTATGTTCTTTTACCCAAGTTTGCCCTTTATAAATCGCATCTGTAAAGCTTTGAATAATATCTTCATTTGCCTCAATATAGCTTTTTTTAGCAAAATAGGCTGTATATGGTATTTCTCCTGCCTCTTCTCCAACTGACGCCACTACATATCCTTTTCCTTCTTGTTCTGTTAAAGAAGCTGTTGGCTCAAATAAGGTTACATAGTCAGCATTTCCAGCTGCAAACGCACCTGCCATTAAGTCAAATTTGATACTGTCATCTAATACCACATCTGTTTCTGGATTAATTCCATTCTTTTTTAAGACATATTCTAATGTCATATATGGTACGCCACCTTTTCTTCCTGGAATAACCGTTTTGCCTTTTAAGTTTTCCCAACTAAAATTTTCTTCATCTGTTCTAGAAACTAATAATGAACCATCTTTTTTTGTTAATTGTGCAAATACCTCTGTATAGTCTTCCTTTCCTTCATTATATACATAGATAGATGCTTCTGGACCTGCAAATCCAATTTCTACTTGATTTGCTAATACACTTGTCATAACAGCATCTGCCCCTTGACCAGTAGATAATTCAATTTCTAATCCTTTTTCTTCAAAATATCCATTGTTGATTGCAACATATTGTGGTGCATAAAAGACTGAACGTGTTACCTCACTAACATGGATGGTTTGTAAAGCATTTTGATTGTTTCCTGTTTGACTTTTTATAACCACAACAACAATCACAATTGCAATTACTAAGATTACGCATGCTAGCACAATTTTTCCTTTTTTACTCATTTCACACCTCCTTGATTTTTCTCCTTATATTTTATGTTTCTTGTTGGAATGTGTGAAATGTTTCGTTTTTCTAAAAACCGTATATTGATTTGTTTTCGTTTATTTTGAATGTTATCATATTTCTATTTTATCTTCCCTCATCTCTTACCAAAGATTCTTGATTTTTTTTACGCTCTAATAAATCTCTTGCAAAATTTCTTCTATACGCATACATTTGTGTTCCAAAATTAATATATACACTAGGCAATCCTTCACAATCTTCTAAATATCTTTTTATATGTTCATCTGTGTTTTTACTTAATTGTTTTGTTAATATTTCTTCAGTCTCATGTGGATATGTCCTCATTAAATATGTAAGCATATCTTTATATGTTGAATGCTCCTTAGTTTCCCCTGGTACATGCATTATAGAAAAGAAAGTTTCTTCTGCTATATTTTCCATATTTTCACTTCTTAGTGCTTTTTCTATAAAGTCTTGATTTTCATAAAGCCCTAACACTTTTTCATTATCATATAATGGATATAAATCGATATCTTGATTTGCTTTTATATGCATAGACCAATTTTCATCATGTCTATCATAGTTTCCATATAGACAATCATAAACTACCATTTCTATGATTCTTTTTCTAGTTTGTTCTATTTTGGATTGTATAAATTCTTCTGAATAATTTCCAGTAGTTCTATAAAAATCTTCTACTCTAAATGCAACAGCAGATAATACCAATTCTATATTATTATTTACATCTTGTTTTCTTCTCTCATCTTTTATAAATTCTCTATATCTATCTTGGTTATTTTCTTCGAACCTTTCTATTGTAACTTTTCCTGTTTCTAATATATCATTTTGATTCAATTGACTATAAATGATACCCCCATCTTTTTCTATTGGTGTTCCATGGTATCTTTCCTTATGTATATCGGGATAATATTTACTAAGATGAGCTAACTCGGCTTTACAAGTGGGTATTCCTGCATTAGTAGCTAAAGCACTACCAATAACCTCTCCATAATGATTGCCACAAAAAACATCTTTATTTCCAGGTTCTTGTCTTTGTGGTTTAAACAAGCCTCTTTGAAATGTTTTAGTATCAATATACCATCTTTTTCCTTTTAGCATTCCTACTTTTTCAAAGTGATGTGGTATAAATCTGTCAATATTTCTAAATTTGAACATTTTATTTCTCCTCTTCTAATATATATTTATCTGTTACTAACATACCTTTTGTCTTTCTCAAATACTCAAACTCATCATATTCATCCATTTCTAACTCTTCTAATAATTCTTTTAACTCCTCTTTCGTATATTTTTCAATTTTGGGTAATCTTACTTTAAATATAGCAAATATTTCAGTACTTTCATAAATCTTATCTAAGTCGTAAAAGGGCAATAAAGCTTTTGAAATTGCTTTTTCTTGAATTGCTTTTTCTACATGTTTCCTACTCATTTTAAAATAGTATTTTCCCTTTTCCTTATCTCTAAATAATGCACCTATTAAATATTTTTTATTTGTTCGATAATCTATCCATTTTAAATATAAATACTCCATTTGTCCACCTCATTATTCTATTTCCATTCCCTCATGCTCTTTTCTATCTTTAAATTCTTTTACAATATCTGCTATTTCTTGTTGTCTTTCTAAAAATATTTTTTTAGCCAATTGCTTATGTTCTTCAGATAATCCAGGACATACTTCCAAAACTTCTTCTAAATGCGGAAAACTATATCTACCAATATCTTCTAATGCATCCATTGTTTCATCCGTATAATTTTCTAATAAATACCTTAAAAACGTAGATAGTGTTGTATTGCTGACTTGTCCTGGTATTCCCATATAAGATGTCAAACTTTTTCCCTTAAATTTTTCATATTCTTTTTCACTTGACAAATATTTTATAACGTCATTTTTATCTTCTTGCATACCTAAGATTTGCTCATTATCAAAAAGTGGATAAAAATCTATTTCATTTGTAAGTTGGTTAACTTTTACACCAAAATTTTCATCATTTCTATCTCTATTAGCAAACATCAAATCAAACACACACATATCAAAAAAATGTTTTCTCATCTGCGAAATTTTATCACCTTGTCCCTGTTGGGTATAATATTCTTCTAAAGTTTTTAATATAATTTCAATATTCACATAATTTAGTTCTGAGTTTGTTTTACCTCTTTCCGTCATTTCTTTATATTTTTTAGGATTTTCTTCTCTAAAACTCTCAACAAGTTCAGCTAATGTTTTAAAATTTTCTTGTGGTTGAAGTTCATAATAACTTAAAACACCTTCTACACTTATTGTTTTATTACTATATTTATTTTTTATATCTATTTCCCCTAAATCGACTTTACATACGTCTTTTCCTAATTGCTTTAAAATCAAATAAGCTATATATTCTGCATAATGGTTCGCACATTCTTTATTGTTTTTTAGTTTAGAATTATATCCTCTTACAGATTTAAACTCTCCTAATTTTAAAGCGTCTGTTGGACTCTTATAGGTCATTCTCGCATATACTTTTTCTTTACGTTGACTAACAGTCCTTCTTCCATCATACATGAGAAAATATCCATTTTTCGGCTTTAATTCTTTCTGGACGCCTATTGGTTCATCTATTTCGTTTCCTACTTCTTTTAAACTTTTTACTGGTGGCAACATATTTACTCCTTTTCATATACTATATCTATTTTACCATAATTTATGGAAAAATCAAGTAATTGAGTTTTATTGTTTTATGTAAATTTGGATAATAGATATAGCAAACAAAAAACTACTAAAATAAATTAGTAGTTTTTTGCTTACTGAAATTTTTTAGATTTCAATATGATTTTTTCTAATAATAATACAGCTAAATACATCAATCCTGCCACAACACCAAGTATAATCACACTTGCCATAACTAAATCTAGTTTAAACACTTGCCCTCCATATACAATCAAATATCCTAAACCTGCTTTAGATACTAAAAATTCTCCTGAGATGACACCTACTAAAGAAAGTCCAATACTAACTTTTAAAGAATTGATAAAAGTAGAAATATTGGCTGGTATAACAATTTTCGTTAGTATTTGAAATTTCGTAGCTTTAAAAGTTTTTGCCATTTTGATTAAATCTTTATCTGTTTTTATAAATCCATTTAGATTTTCTAATATGGTAACAACTAATGAAATCGCCACTGCCATCACAATAATAGCTGGTGTTCCTGCTCCTACCCATATAATAATCACAGGTCCTAAAGCAACCTTTGGCAAACTATTTAGTACAACTAAATAAGGTTCTAACACATCTGAAAGAAATCTAGACCACCATAACATAATGGCGATAATCGTTCCTAAAATGGTTCCTAATAAAAATCCGACAACTGTTTCATAAACCGTAACACCAATATGTGTTAATAAATCATTAGAGCCCAAGTTAGTTAGTGTTTCCCATATTCTACTTGGCTGACTCATGATAAAACTATCAATCACATTCATATCAGCTAATATTTCCCATATAGCTAAAAAGCCAACGAATATTGCTACCTGTGTTGTAAATACCAGTATTTTTCTTTTTCGATTATGTTTGATATATTGTTTTCTTTCCTGTGATAAAGCATTATTCATCAACACCCAACTCCTTCCATAAAGTGTTAAAATATCCACTAAATTTTGGACTTTCCCTTACATTGATAGGATTTCTATTTTCCATTTCAAAATTAATTGTATATATATCTTTCACTTTTCCTGGTCTTTTGGTTAATACCACAACTCTATCAGACATACTTATGGCTTCTGAAATATCATGTGTGACAATAATCGCTGTCATATTTTCTTTTCTTAATATTGAATAAATATCATTTGTTACCATGATTCTTGTTTGATAATCCAATGCCGAAAAGGCTTCATCTAATAATAAAATTTTGGGTTTTGTTGCTAAAGTTCTAATTAAAGCTGCTCTCTGTCTCATTCCTCCAGATAGCTCAGACGGATATTTATTTTTAAAATCGTAAAGATTATATTTTTTTAATAAATTCTCTACATAGTTTTTATTTTTTTCATCTAATTTTCTTTTTAGTTCTAACCCTAATATGCTATTACTCCATATATTTCTCCATTCTAACAAGCAATCTTTTTGTAGCATATATCCCACTTCTTCTGAAATACCTTCTACTTTTTTGTTTTCTATGTAGATTTCTCCTTTTGTTTTTTCTTCTAATCCACTAATGATAGATAACAGAGTAGATTTTCCACATCCACTAGGACCTATAATAGATACAAATTCTCCTTCTTTTACTCTAAAATGAATATTATCTAGTGCTAAAATTTCCCCTTCTTTACTTTGATAAGTTTTACAAATATTTTTTATTTCTAATATGGTTTTCATCTAGTCTCATTCCTTTCTAATCTTTTGATACATCTGTCATGTATTCCGCCACTAATATATTTTATGTAAAACAAGCAGATATGGTGTATTATTGCAGTACAACAAGTGAATCCTAGATATATCATAATTATTTTTGAAACACCGCGTAAGCGACCAAACGAGCGATAGCGAGTGCGATTGGAGAAACCAACGATTATTTGTATTTAGTGGTTGCGACACACAAGGTGTAAAAAAATAATTATGATATATCTAGGATTCACTTGTTATAGTAGATAAAAATATATCTAATTTTCTATATATATTAAATCCTCTAATATGGTATTTTTCATTTTTGGTAGTTTTGAAAATTTTGATACATTCATTAAATTATATTTTAATTCTAATATATGATTATCATAGGTTGTCATTTGAAAACATTGTTTCATTGTTTTTCCATAATGATATGTATTTTCTTTAACACATATCACAATGGGAATAATACTTATATTTCTGATATCTTCTTGCTTACACTTCTGAATAATTTTTATGCATTCCTGTAAAATAGAATACGGTAAATCTGTAGAAATTTCTTGTTGATATATAATCACATAAAATATTTTTTTATCTAAGTGTTTATATATAATTTTTATCCCTTTCTTACTTTTGTAAAAATCAATATACACTAATTTTTCTTTTTCTATTTTTCCATAAGAATTTGAAAAAGAATTAAGAAAAACACAGATTCTTTCTTTGTCTTTAAATAAATATTCAATGATTCCTTTATATTTTGCTTCCCAATGATTTCCTACTAAAATGCTATATTTTTCACTTTCTTCTTGTAAATCTAAATAATCTTTTTGTTTAATATTATGGATACACTGAATATAATTTTTATACGTAAACTGATATATGACATTATCACCTCCTTGCAAATTAAATTTTAAACTGATTTTTGGAAATTTTTTGATATTAAAATTTATGATAAAATTAAAAAAATATATAAATTAAATTATGTATATTAAATCACAAAAATGTAAAAAATTCAAGCATTTTATGTTTTTTCGTATAATAAACGTAATGAAAGGCTATTTCAATTCATCATCTGAAATAGCCTTTTACCCTTTTTCTATTTGAAATTTAATTAGATATTTTTTTCACTTCTTCTTTTGACAAATATCTCCATTTTCCGAGTTCTATATCTTTTACTCCAATACCTGCAATGGCACTTCTATGTAATGCAAGTACTTTATATCCAATCGCTTCACACATTTTTCTAACTTGTCTATTTTTTCCTTCATGAATAATAATTTCTAATCTTGTTATTTGTTTTTCTTCATCTGTTTTTAAAATCTTTACTTTAGCAGGCTTTGTGATATATCCGCCAATATCCACACCTGTTCTTAAAGCTTCTACTTTTTCTTTACTAACAATTCCTTTTAAAGTAACGGTATAGGTTTTGTTAATTTCATGTTTGGGATGTGTCACTTTATACACAAAATCTCCATCATTTGTAAGAATTAAAGCTCCTGATGTATACATATCTAATCTGCCTACTGGTACTAATCTTTCTTTTACTTTTACCAAGTCAAAAACAGAATCACGGTCAAATTGGTCTTTTACAGTTGTTACATATCCAATTGGTTTGTTTAGCAAAATATAGATTTTCTTATTTTCGATTTGTACAATTTTATTTTCATATGTCACTTCATCTTTTCCAGGTTGTACTTTTGTTCCAAGTTCTGTTACCACTTTTCCATTTACTTGAACTTTTCCTTGCAAGATGAGTTCTTCTGCTTTTCTTCTTGATGCAATTCCTGCTTCTGCTAGATATTTTTGTAATCGTATTTCTTCCAAAAACGATGCTCCTTTCTTTTTTATATTACAATTCTGGTATTCCGGGTATAGATGGTGATTCTGGTATTTCAGATGCTTCGAATATATCATCCCCTTGTATACCATGTTCTTCATTGGCTTTATGCTGTTTACTTGCAATATAATTATCTACATTCATTTTCATTCTTTTTGGTGAAAGTCCCATTCTAAGTTTTCGTGTAAGCCCCTTTTCTGCATTAAAATACATTCTAACTTCTCTATTAAAATAGGGATCTCCTTTTAATTCTAATCCATTAGATACATCATCTTGAATAGTTTCATTATATATTATCCAAAGACTTATTCCTTGTTTATCCGGGCATCCTTGCTTAATATATTCATCATATCTTCTCAAAGTTTCTGGTGAATATACCTCTACACCTTTTCTGATTTCTATCTCTTCTTGTTCTAATGGATTTTGCGTTTGCAATGTATTTACAAATTCTAAAAAATATCCTAATTGCATAACTGGGTCCAATTTTCTAGTATCTAATTCTATTCCAGCAAATGGATAACGTTTATAGTATTCTCTGTAACTACTTATATCTGTTGTCCAGTATTCATTAAATATCTGATACGGTCTTACTTTCTTATTCCTTTTTGATGGTATATCTTCATATAATTCTTCGTAATCAAATGGATTTTCTGGATTCTCAATACAAACTACATGATTGGGATACACCATATTCATAGCATGTAATATATCTGTATTCATACCATTTAATTGACTTTTATCTATTAAAAGCATCACTCTATTGCCTTGTTTTAATAATCTTATCCCTTTTATATTTTTTCTATCTAATACTTCTAATATAGGTTGGAGATATTTTTCCGTTACACCTTCTATATTCTTCTTATCTGACACTTGTAATATAGCTTGTAATTGTTGTTCACTAAGTTCTTGCATATCCTTCCTCCATCCTTATATTCTTTTTCTGCCTTCTAGGTCTTCTAAAATATTTTTGAAATATTGAGGCAATTCTGCTTCTAAATACATCTTTTCTCCTGTTACTGGATGTATAAATTCCAAGCTTTTTGCATGTAAACATTGTCCTTTCACATTCCATTCATTTTTTCCATTCGAATATACTTCATCTCCAACAATCGGATATCCAATTTGTGATAAGTGAACTCTAATTTGATGTGTTCTTCCTGTTTCTATGTTTACTTGTAATAATGTATATTTATCATATCTTTCTAACACCTTAAAATGCGTAATGGCTTCTTTTCCTTTTTTGGTAACAGCCATTTTCTTTCTATCTTTTTCACTTCTTCCAATTGGCATATTAATGGTTGCTTCATTTTCTTTTACCAATCCTCTTACTAAAGCAATATATGTCTTTTTGACTTTATGTTCTTTTATTTGTTCACTTAAATGTATATGTGCTTTATCATTCTTGGCTATGACGATAATTCCCGATGTATCTTTATCTAATCTATGTACAATTCCTGGTCTAATTTCTCCTCCAATTCCTGATAAAGACTCTTTACAAATTGCCATAATAGCATTTACCAATGTTCCATCTGGATTTCCATTTGCAGGATGTACTACCATCCCTTTTGGTTTATTCACAACAATGATATCCTTATCTTCGTAAATAATATCTAAGGGAATGTCTTGTGCTTTTAAAGATACCTCTACTGGTACCTCCTCTTCTACTTCTATTTTATCACCAGCTTGTACTTTGTAGGATGCTTTTATAGCTTTGCCGTTTACCAATACTTTTCCATTGGCAATTAATCTTTGTATCGCAACTCTTGATGTATCTTCAAGTTTTTCTGATAAATATGCATCAATTCTTTTGTTTTCACTTTCTACTTCAAAATACTTCATTTATTGTTCTATCCTTTCTTTCCTTTTTCTCTACAAATTGGTATTACCTTTATTTTCTGTTTTCTCTTCTGCATCTGTTTTTGATTTCTTTTTAGTCAATTCTTTTGCTGAAAAAGAAGCAAATATAGCCACAAAAGATACCCAACCAATTAAAATACAAACATCTGCCATATTAAATGCTGGAAAGTTTCCAATATTAATAAATTCTACCACACTTCCTCTACATAGCCTGTCAATGATGTTACTAACACCTCCAGCAAAAGCAAAACTTAACAATATTTTTGTTTTTTTCGTTACAAATTGATTATCGCTTTTTATAATTCCGAAGATAATCGCTACAATCACTAAATTTGTTAATATAGTTACTCCTCTAGAAGTTTCATCATACATACTATTTTGCATTTCTGTT
This sequence comes from uncultured Eubacteriales bacterium, assembly GCA_949288175.1. Taxonomy (GTDB): domain Bacteria; phylum Bacillota; class Clostridia; order TANB77; family CAG-508; genus CAG-269. Next base: position 86,397 of record CASEIV010000004.1, read on the forward strand.
GGTTTTAGTACAATTTTATCAGATATCCATGTTATTTCTCCATAATGTATAACAAGAACTTTAGATAATTGGTCTATAAATATGATAAGAAATATCATGATAGCTAGTATCAGATACAATTTTTTCTTTTCCTTTTTTTTCATAAATCCCTCTCTTTTTATTGTATAATCTACAAGCACACACACTTTTTTATACATTTAATCTTTCGTATATGGTAAAATAATCATCTTCATATAGTTCTTTATAATTTGGGTCATTTGTTTCTTTTATAATCATATTCATTTTTGAATTTTTATAGGTAATGACATGTGTGATATCATATTTTTCGAATGTATCTCCATAAAATTCTCCTATACTAGATGTATCAATGAAATCCATAAAAATGTCATCTTCTTTTCCGCTAAATTCTGGTGCATATAAATCTGCTCTAGAATCAATAAATACTGGTATTCCTCTATAAATCATATAACTTCCATAATTATATTCATTATAAAATCTCGCTTTTCCCAAGTCTATGTTTTGTATGATATAATCACATGCTTGAACAGGATAATCAGATTCGTCTATATATTCATCATCTTGTTTTGGCTCATAAAAATGATAACTTAAAGCTAGCATAACAACAATCATAATAATATATCCTACTTTACCTGTCATTATTCTTGTTAGTTTTTCCAATCCATTTTTCGTATATAATTCGAAAAGTCCGCATATCATTTTATTGACAATAAATACACCAATTAAACAAAACATAGTAATTTGTCTCCTTGATGCTAACATTAACCAACATAAACCACCTATCATGAATAAATCACTTAATTTAATTTTAGTTTTGGTAAATGTTAAAATTGCTAAGATGACTACAATGGCTGATAAAGCCTCTGTTTCATCAATAATGGTCATTGGTAAATGTTCATTAATATTTTGTGTTGTATTTCCTTGCATAGTTTTATATAAATACGTATATGGTGTATCTCCTAATGGGGTTAATAAACCTGTAAAAGCACATATAATCATAACCAATATTAACCATTTTACGTTTGAATTTTTGTTGAATTTAATTTTATATGGATTTTTTAGGTCTTCTTCTCTTTTTACTTTTATTCTTTCATTTTTTGCAATGATATCTTTTAATTTTTCTTCTAATTCTAATTTTTTATCAACATTTTTTTCTGATTTTGTTAATAACTTAATTCTAAAATTTAAGATTTTTATGCTAATCTTTCTATATATTGCAATATCTGCTATCAATGCAAGTATATATTCTGCTATATATGGTAAGAACAAAACAAATATAAATGGCCAAACGGCTACATGTAAATTTGCAATCAATGTTGAAATGAGAACTAGTCCAACTGCATATCGAATTTTTCTATTTTCCAGAAACATTTCAATACAATAGATAATCCATACAAATAAAATAAAGGTTAGCAATTGTGCTCTTGCTGCAATATATCCTCTTATAATATAAATAACAATTACTGTTAATATAAAAGAAACTAACTGATTTTTGGCAATTTTTGTATTAACTATATATAGAGAAATACCTAATATAACGGTTAATATACAAGTTGTTACATAGATGCCTGTCATACCAAATCCTGCATATATATAATATGTTATTAAATCATATAACCAATGTGGATAGGTATAAGCTAAACCTTCATGCCAAGAAAAATGATCTTGCATATCAATTCCTGTTTTAGTTATCTGTTCACCTATTTTTATCGTATAGAATGTATCATTTTGTAATGTCACTGGTGTCATAGCAATACAAAATATCGCAATTAATATAACTGCTATAATTGCAAAAAACCATTTAGAATGAAGAATCCCTTTTATCTTCTCATTTTTCTCATTGTTTTCTTTTTTCTCTTTTTCTTCTTTGTGTTTAAACATGTTTCTCCTCCACAATTTTTTATTTTTTATACTAAAAATTTCTATTTTCAAAATGTATTATCTATATAGTATTTTTGCAATATCGCGTAAGCGAGCAAACGAACAAAGTGAGTGCGATTGGAGCAACCTTCACACGTTGAAAAGTAAATTTTTAGATAGGATTAAATTTATTTAAGACTAGATAAAAATTTATCTTTCAACATTAGTGGTTGCGACACACAAGATATTGCAAAAAAATAATATACAATACATTTTGAATTTTACTTCAAATAAAATGATTTCTTTTGCATTATATCAAAAAAAGTTTGAAAAGACTAGACCTTCCAAACTTTTATTTCAATTCTATTTATATCTTATACAGCCTCTTGATTTTCTATATCAACAGTACTTTCATTATCATTTTCTTCAATTACTTCTAGACTTCCTACTGAAACTTCATAAGCAACTCTTGTTTCAACACTTCCATCCTCATGTTTCTTTTCATAAGTTCTTGATTGAACTCTACCAACTAATTTTATTTGAGAACCAACTTCAAGATTTTGACAGAATCTTGCATTTCTTCCCCATGCAATACAAGGAATATAGTCTGATTTGTTATAAGCTCTATTAACTGCAAGTAATATATCTGCAATTTCTCTACCAAATGGTGTTTGTCTATAAATTGGTTTTTTGCAAATATAACCAATTAAAACAACTTCATTGGTAATTACATCTTTTTTAGTCATTTCATTTTCTTCTTCACTTTGTTCTTCCTCAGATATAACTTTCACATCTTTAGCAAATACAGTTAAAATTAATCTGTTCTTTTCACTTTCATAACTATTATATGATCTAAATTGTCCTTTTACTAACAATTTTTGTCCTTCTGTTAATGTCTCTTCACTAATTAGTCTTTCTGAAATTGTAATTGGTATAATGTCTGCTACACCACTTAAACGAGGTATTTCTAAATTAAAAATATAAAATCTTTCTCCATAAATTTCATGACTAAATTTCTTTTCTCCTGTAACTTTTCCAACTAATGTTAAATAGTTGTTTTCTAAATAATTTGTATCCAATTTATTTTCCTCCTTAAAATTAATTTTATCAATTGTATTTTTTTACCTCTTTTAGTCTACATTACCTATTATACAACATTTTGCTGGTTTTGTCTACATAAAAAGTTAAATTTGTATTTTTTTTGTAAAAATTCCTTGTATTTCAAGTATTTTCTTTACTATATATAAGATAAATTGCAAAAATTGCTAATAGATTTTCTATCTGATTTGATTTATATTTCTTTAAATCTACTCCTATTTCTCCCATTTCAATTGTCTTTTGCTCTAAATTATTTATATTTCTTTGTATAGATAAAATTGCTTTATCTTCTTGAATACTAGATATCGTTATCGTCGATTTTTGATTTAATCCATAACTAATACAATTTGTTTTTTTATTGCATATCATCTTTATTTTGCAAAATACATCTGCATTTACAACAATAAACATACAATTGCTACAAAGCTTATTTAGTATACTTTTTTGTTCGTCATTTATATTTTCTTGATGACACAATACAATTGTTTCAAATACGATGTTTTTCATATTTTGGATATTTTTAGAACTTATATGAATCAATTCTAAATCTTTTCTATTTACTATTTTTATTATATTTTGCTTTATAATTTCATATTCTGAATGATTTGAAAAAATACCAATAAAATGCATTTTCTTTGTCTCCTAAAAAAACTATATTTATTTTTCCCTTCATTTCCAAATTTATACATACCTTAATTTCTTTTTTGTGTTCCATTAACATCAATTGTATAATTTTCTTTGTATATCAATTCTGAAATTTTTACTACCTCTAAATTTTTTTCTTTTATCTTTTTTATGATGGCATCTAAACTATCTGCTGTATGTTCTGTTCCATTATGCATTAATATGATATCTCCTGAGCCAATTTTATCTTTAATTCGATTCCACATTTCTTCTCCTGTTAATCCTGTATAGTCTAATGTATCTAAACTCCATTGTATTGTATGATATCCCTTATCTTGTGCTGCTTTTATGACTGTTTGATTATATTCCCCATATGGTGTTCGATATAAATTTGTTCTATTTCCTGTAATCTTCTCAATTTTGTCATTACTATTTTCTAATTGTTTTATATTTTCTTCATAACTTAGATTGTTAACATGTGGATGTGTATCACTATGTGTTCCAATTTCATGACCAGCATCATATATTTTTTTAACTGCCTCTGAATATTTTTCTATCCAATCTCCTACCATGAAAAATGTTATTTTTACATTGTTTTTTTCTAATATTTCTAATATTTTATCAATATCATCTGCATTCCATGCACAATTCATAGTTAGTGCTATTTTATTTTCTTCTGTTTCTACCTTATAGATAGGTAAAAATTTTTCATTTGTGGAGGCAGTTGCAATGGCCTCTTTTTTATTCACGAATGTTCCAGATATACAAAATAATAGCACAACCATGATAATAGATATAAAATATGTATATATTTTTTGCTTACTTACTATAAAAAACATTTTCTGTTCTCCTCTTTTTCTTTGATATTTTATATATATGTCAAAATATTAAATTTATTACTCAGACCAGTATCGAAAAAATAAAATGTCGCATAAGGATCTGATCCCTATGCGACATTTTTGATTAACTCTTTACGACAAGATTATATATTCTTCCTGGTACATATATTTCTTTTTTTACATCATATTTATTAAATAATTCTTTCACTTTTGAATCTGATTTTATTGCAGTTAGAATTTCTTCTGGCGTTGCATCTGCATCCACTGAAACACACATCTTTAGTTTTCCATTAACCTGTACTGGAATTTCTTTGATTCCACCAGTTAATTGTGCTTCATTTACTTTTGGCCATTCTTCTTTATAAACAGATTGTGTTTTTCCTAATCCATTCCATAATTCTTCTGCAAAATGAGGAGCTAATGGAGATAAAAGTCTAACAAAGTCTTCTATTACTTCTATTAATAGTTTTTTATTAATCTTATCATTATCTCTCATATATGAATTAATACTATTTAATAACTCCATATTTCTTGCAATAGCTGTATTAAATCGGAAATCTTCTATATCTTCTGTCATTGATTTTATGGTTTGATTTTTAATTCTTAATAATTCTTTTTCTTTCAAACCAATCGCATCAGTTGATTCCATATCTTTCAATTCATTTGTTATACTTTCTACTAATCTTTCGATTCTAGAAAAATATTTTGACATGGCATCTATGCCCTTATCATCCCATGGTCCACCTTTTCTGTAATCAAATCCAAACATAAGATACATTCTAAAAACATCTGCTCCATATTTGTCAATATATTCATCAGGAGATACGGTATTTCCTTTACTTTTACTCATTTTGTTTCCGTCTGGACCTAAAATCATTCCTTGATGAATTAATTTCTTAAATGGTTCATCAAATCCTAAATATCCTAAATCACGTAATGCTTTTGTCATAAATCTTACATATATTAAATGCATTGCAGCATGTTCTTTTCCTCCAACATATACATCTACTGGAGCCATTTTGTCAATGGTTTGTTTATCAAATGCTTTTTCTGAATTTTTAGCATCAGGATATCTTAGTTCATACCATGATGAACAAACAAAAGTATCTAATGTATCTGGTTCTCTTGTTGCCTTTCCTCCACAATGAGGACAAGTACATTCCATAAATTCTTTTGATTTTTTCAATGGAGATTCTCCATCTGGAGTAAATTCAACATCATATGGCAATAATACTGGCAAATCTTTTTCTGGTACAGGAACTGCACCACATTTTTCACAGTTAATGATTGGAATTGGGGCTCCCCAATATCTTTGTCTAGAAACTAACCAATCTTTTAATCTGTAATTGATTGTTTCTTGTCCTTCATTTTTTTCACTTAAATCTTTTGTAATCATCTTTTTCGCTTCTTCTGAAGCTAGTCCCGTATATTTGTCACTATTTTTCAAGATTCCATAATTGGTATATGGTAATTCATATTCTTCTTCGTCTTTTGGTACAACGACTTCTTTAATAGGCAAATTGTATTTTTTAGCAAATTCATAGTCTCTTGCATCATGAGCTGGAACGGCCATAACAGCACCAGTTCCATATTCCTCTAAAACATAATCTGCAATCCAAACAGGAACTTTTTCCCCATTTACTGGATTAATGACATATGCACCTGTGAAAACACCTGTCTTTTCTCTTTCTGTTGATAATCTATCTATTTCATTTAATTTTAGTGTATTTTCTATATATTTTTCAACTGCCTCTTTTTGATCTTCTGTGGTTATTTTTTGAACAATTGCACTTTCAGGTGCAAGAACAACATATGTTACACCAAATACAGTGTCTGGTCTAGTTGTAAATACCTTAAACTGATATGCATTATTTTCGCTTTTAAATATAATTTCTGTTCCTTTAGATTTTCCAATCCAATTCACTTGTACTTTTTTTGTTGATTCTGGCCAATCTAAATCTTTTAGTCCTTCTAACAATTCTTCAGCATAATCTGTGATTTTGAAAAACCATTGGTCAAGTTTTTTTCTTTTTACAACTGTACCACATCTTTCACATTTACAATCAATAACTTGTTCATTTGCTAACACTGTTTTACAACTATCACACCAATTAACAGGTGCTTTTTTCTTATATGCTAGCCCTGCTTTATATAATTGTATGAATATCCATTGTGTCCATTTATAATAATCAGGCATACAGGTTTCAACTGAATAATCCCAATCATATGATCCACCCATTTCTTCTAATTGTCTTTTCATTGTTTCAATATTTTTTCTTGTTGAATCTTCTGGATGTATTCCTGTTTTGATAGCATAATTTTCTGCTGGAAGCCCAAATGCATCAAATCCCATTGGATGAAATACATTGTAACCTTGCATTTTTTTGAATCTAGCAAAAGAATCAGCAGGACCGAAATTAAACCAATGCCCTAAATGCAATTTTGCTCCTGAAGGATATGAAAACATTTCCATTGTATAAAATTTTTCTTTTTTACTGTCTGGATGATATTTATACACGTCTTCTTTTTTCCACTTTTCTTGCCATTTTTTATCAATTTCTTTAGAATAATTCATTTTGTATTTTTACCTCCTCAAAATCCATATACATCATCATAACCATAATTCTCTATATGATACCGTATTTTCTATATAAATATTGTTCCTACTATATCACATTTGGCAGAAAAAGTAAATACCTTACGTCTTTTCAAAATCGGAATTGGTTACAAATTTAGACATTCCACCAAAAAGGAACGATAGGTTATATTTTTAAGTGTTCGAATGCGACCGGAATCGTATTAGAAATTCTTATATCTAAGTCGTAAAGGGTCCTGTTTCCAGGTATTGTTACGATTTAGATATTAGAATTTCTTAAACGAATATTGGAGGGTAGCCGAGAACCTTAAAAATATAACCTATCGTTCCTTTTTGGTGGAAGGTCTAAATAGTAAGCAATTGATTTCAATACAAAGTACCATTATTTTATGACAAAATTGAAAAATAACTGATGATTCCGTTGTAAATTCCCCAAGCCAATCGATTTTGATATTCCTCTTGCTGTAATTGTTGTTCTTCTTCTGGATTAGAAAGAAAACCACATTCTACAATGGATATAGGAATTTCTACATGTTTCATGATATACACTGTATTTAATTTCATTGCTATTCTATGATTTTCTTTTTGCATGCTTTCATTTAAATTACTTTGTATTTGTTCTGCTAAATCTTTACTTCGTTCATTATTCGTATTATAAAAGGTTTGCCATCCATAATACTGTTGCTCATTTATTTTGTTTAAATGAATAGATACAAATATATCTGCTGAAGATTCATTTCCGATTTTTACACGATTATGTATGTCTGAAATCTTTTTTTGTTTCAATGTTTTAGCATCTAAATCATAAATTGCATTTTCATCTGACCTGGTCAAAATTACCGTACAACCTGATTGCTCTAAAAGTTGTTGTATTTTTAGTACAATCGCTAAATTGATTTGCGCTTCTGTTGTCCCATTTTTACTTTCTGCTCCTTCATCTGGTGTACCATGTCCGGCATCTAATATCACAACTTTTCCTGAGACAGGTAATGAGGTTACTTGAACTGCATCTCCTATATTTCTATCTGTTCTTTCATTTAATTGCGTGTTTTGCCCAATATACACTGCGACACTCATAAAAATACAAAAAAATATAATAAAAACTCTTTTTTTAGTAAATTTTTTCATTTTTACTAACATTCCTTCCTTAAGGCACAAATGAAATTTGACAATGCCAAAATTGTAATTATTTTTCAACCTTTACTCCTAAAGTTTTTATTATATATATATGATTTATTTATTTTTTTATGTTAGACATTTTGATAAAATATCCATATCTTTCCTGATTCATCTTCTTCTATCTACTGCATAGCTACTTCCCATCACAGATTTAGCCGCATGTTTTACTTGTGCACCAACTTCTCCTATTTCCAATATATTATGAAATCTTCCAGGGTCTGCAACTACGACACCTATTGAAAGAGATGTTAAAGGAAATTGTTCTATGATACCTTTTCTATTTTCCACCTCTATATATCCTTTTTCTATATCTTTTTCTGTAAAAAATTGCTTTACATGATTATCAAAAATAGCTAATATGTTTTGACATATTTTTTCACAATTCGTTGATGGCACGATGGCAACAAAATCATCTCCTCCAATATGTCCCACAAACGCTTCTTCTGTAAGGTCATTATGAACACCTTTTATTATTGTTTCTGCTGTAAATTCAATAATTTGATCACCTTTTACAAATCCATATACATCATTATATGCTTTAAAATTGTCTAAATCTAAATATAATACAGAAAATGGTTCATTATTAGATATTCTCTTTTTCAATTCAGCATGTATTTGAACATTTCCTGGTAATCCTGTTAATGGACTTACCCTTCTGTTATTGGCAAGTAATCTGTTTAAATTTTTTACTGTGAAATATAAATATTCTTCATCAACAGGTTTCTTAATATAATATTCAATAGATTCCTTTAATATTTTCATTCTATGCTCTTTATCACTGTTAGACGATACAACGATAACTGGTGTGATTGTGTTATCCTCATCTCGTCTGATTTGCTTACAAAGTCCTACCACATCTCTATCAATTGCATCTTCATTAATGATAATTAATGATGGAATATTTTTTAATGCAATATCAATTTGTTCTGATTTTACACTAATAAATTTATACTCTGTATCTTCTTTGAATAATTCTCTAAAAATGACAATAGATGAATCATCATCATCTATGATATAAATTTCTTGAATCATACTATTCACCCTTTTTTATTTTATTGTATAGGAAAAAATCTTCTTATACCTTGACCTTATTTAGATTTTTTCTTATGTTTAAATTCTATTTTTTTGTTCAATATTTCTGTAAATTCTTTTGTATCAATTGCTGGGAATGCTTTTTTCAATCTATATGCTCTTTTATATAGATGTTTCATTGTTCTATCTCTTCGTGTTTTTAAATTGTTTATTAGATTTTGTATATTATCACTGGCTGACATTTTTTCTTTACCTTTTAATTCTAGTAATTTTTGCTTAATTTGTTCATTAATTTCTTCTATTTTATCTAATGTCGATTTTATATTTTTTACTTTAATAACACTAATAATCGCATCAATTAACAATATAATTGCTATGATACTAGCTATCATCGCTACATACATAAAATCTACATAGTCTAATATTTGTATGATAAATGGGTGTATATAGTTGATAAATAAAACACCTAAAATTCCCCATGCTATAGAATTACTTAAACAAATTCTACCTTTATAATTGAATTTATGGTTTGAATAATCCCAATATTTTGTGGAAAAAAACTTTTCTAGCAGTACACCTACTACATATTCCCACAAACTCAATACAATAACTGAAATAAAAAACAAAAGTAAAATATTATTTTTAAATCTACCTAGAAATAATATCATAATAATAGCACCAAATCCATATATCGGACAAAATGGTCCTATTAAAAATCCTGTATTGATTATTTTTCTTTCGCAAATTGTTCTTACAATGCTTTCTAAAATCCATCCTAAAAATGAATAAATAACAAAATAGGTTAATATATGAAAAAAAGTATTATCCATTTTGCTTTCCTTTCCTACTATACCTTAGTTAATTTCCCTACATATGCTTGTTATATGTAGGGAAACTTTGTCAAATTATTTTTGTGCACTTACCCTTCTTGTATCTGAAGCAATTCCATCTACGTTATATGCTGTAATTTCTAGCCTATTTTCGTCTCCTTCATTTAGTTGTAATTTGTATTTTAACTCTGTTTTTCCACCTTCAACTGTAATCGTTTTTTCTTCCCCTCTAATATTTAATTCTACTCTTTCTAATGCAGTTTCATCTGTAATCGTAATTAAATAGTATTCTCCTGCATCATCTGTTTCTATATTGATTGTTGGTTTTGTTGTTCCCATTACTGTTTGTTCTTTTGTTGTTGTTTCATTATTAACATCTACTAAAATAACAGTTATATTATGTTTTCCCATAGGAATATCAATTTCTTGATCAACTGTTGTTGAATTAATATCAATTTTTTGCTCTTCTTCCTCGTCCCATCTATATGTCATATAAGCTATTTCTGTTTCACTTTCTGCAGTTATTTTTAATTTTTGGTTTTCTGAAATTGTTAAATTGATAATTTCTTTTACTGTAAATTCTCTTTGTGTAGAAATTTCTTGTCCTAGTGTATCAATTGCTCTTACATTTAATTTATTCGTTCCACCAGGTATTTCTATTTCTTGTTCTATATATCTTCTTCCATTACCTGTTATGGTTTGTACTTCACCATCATTCCAACTATATTCTATCCTGTCTATTGTTTTATCATGTGTAACTGTTAATACAACTGCTGTACTATCTTCATTAAGTGATTCTGTTATGACTGGTTTGGTTATTTCTGAATGATTAGCTTCATTATCTTTATATATAGCATAAGATCCTGTTCCTATCATAAATACACCAAATACAAGCATAGCTACTGCAAATACTTTCACAACTGTTTTTATATCTGCTGGTCCACTATTTCTTTTCATTTTTGATTTCTTTGATGTTGGATTACTTGTTGCTAAAATTTGATTCATAATTTTCACCTCACTAGTCTATTTCATGGAAAATTATACCATAACATATTTTAATTGTAAAGAAAATTACCATATAATTCTCACTTTAGCACAACAAAAATAGGACATTTTTTCATGTCCTATTTTTCTAATATTTTACCCCTTTTATTTTCATAACAACAAAGTTAAGTTTTTATATAACAAACTTCTTAATTAAAATTAATCCTCCAGCTAATGTTCCTAATACAGTAAATCCTAATACATAGTAGATTCTTTCTTGTCCTGTCTCGATTGATAACAATACTGGTGCATCATCTATATCATCTTCT
>CASEIV010000005.1 GCA_949288175.1 uncultured Eubacteriales bacterium
TTATAATTTCTTCTGGTAACATTATGCGTACACCTCCTCTAATTTTTTAACAGTGTCTACTGGTAAAATTAGATTTGTATATTTTAATAAATCAAATATGTTTATATTGTTAGCAACGATTGTTTTAACACCTTCGATATTTCTTGATGACATGAAAACATTTTTATTATTCTCTGGAAGAATGATTAATGTTTTTCCTTCAACTTTCATATCTGCTAATGCTTTTACCATTGTCTTTGTTTTGATTTCTTTTACTTCTAATTTATCAACAACTGTTAATTCTTTTTCTAATACTTTAGAACTTAATACTGATTTTATAGCAAGTCTTTTTTCTTTTTTATTTACTGTGTATTTATATGAACGAGGTTTTGGTCCTAAAGCAATACCACCTTTAATCCATTGTGGAGCTCTAATTGAACCTTGTCTTGCTCTACCTGTTCCTTTTTGTCTCCATGGTTTTTTACCACCACCTGAAACTTCTGCTCTTGTTTTTGTACTTTGTGTACCTTGTCTTTGATTAGCTAAATAGTTAACTAAAACGCTATGTACAATAGCTTCGTTTGGTTCAATACCAAATACACTATCAGCTAATTCTATATCACTTACTTTTTTACCTTTCATATCTAAAACGTCTACTTTTGGCATTTTGTTCTTCCTCCTTCCTTCTATTTAGTAGCCTTTACAGCTGATTTTACTTTTAAGATAGCTCCTTTTGCTCCTGGAACACTACCTTTTACTAAAATTACATTTTTATCCATATCTACTTTTACAACATCTAAGTTTTGTATTGTAACTGTAACTCTTCCCATATGTCCTGGTAGTTTTTTACCTTTAAATACTCTACCTGGTGTTGATGTAGATCCCATTGAACCTGGTCTTCTATGGTACATAGAACCATGTCCCATTGGTCCTCTGTGTTGTCCATGTCTTTTGATAACACCTTGGAATCCTTTTCCTTTTGATGTTCCTTGAACATCGATTTTCTCTCCTGCTTCAAAAACATCTGCTTTTACTTCGTCTCCAACTTTGATTCCTTCTATTGAATCTAATCTAAATTCTCTTAGATGTTTTTTGTTAGCTAATTTTGCTTTTGCAAAATGTCCTGCTTCTGGTTTGTTGATGTGTTTATCTTTTACATCTCCAAATCCTAATTGAACTGCATTGTAACCATCTGTTTCTACTGTTTTTACTTGTGCTACAACACATGGTCCAGCTTCTATAACTGTTACTGGAATTACATTTCCTTTTTCATCAAAGATTTGTGTCATTCCAATTTTTCTTCCGATTATTCCTTTTTTCATTTTCTTTCCTCCTAACTATTGGCTGGCTTGCCAGCTTGGTTTTGATGCTACATTATAATATTGTAGTTTAAAATTTAACTATAATTTAATTTCTATATCTACACCAGCTGGTAACTCTAATTTCATTAAGCTGTCAACTGTTTTTTGTGTTGGATATAAAATATCGATAACTCTTTTATGTGTTCTCATTTCGAATTGTTCTCTTGAATCTTTGTATTTATGTGGAGAACGTAAAATTGTTACGATTTCCTTTTGTGTTGGTAATGGAATAGGACCTGATACCTTTGCTCCTGTTTTTTTAGCTGTTTCTACTATTTTTTCAGCAGACTGATCTAAAACTACATGGTCATAAGCTTTTAGTCTTATTCTAATTTTTTCACTTGTTGCTACTGTGTTTGCCATTGTAATTTTCCCTCCTTCTTAAAAATAATTTTTTGATTGTGATAACAAGGTTTTGCTATCGAAATTACCGTGGCAAGTTAAAACGCACTCAGGTGTTTTGAATATTACCTATAAAAAAACCCAAAATATGCATGATAATTCTGGGATAAGTGCTTAAATTTTAAAAACTTACCGCCTGGTCTTTGCCATGACATACTCCACCGAAGTTCCCTCCATCCTTGTTTTCTGTAAGGATGTAGCCACATTCAGCTTCATCGCTCAATTCATGCTCATATATTATACAATGATTGCCAATAGATGTCAACAGTTTTTACAATTTTTTTCATTTCGCACTTGCATTTTTTTCAAATATTTGTATATAACACTTTCTATATGTGCTAAACTTTCATAATTTGTAATAAATTTACCATCATGTCTATGTCTTACATTACTTCTTATAATTCGTATTTGCCTATTAAATTCTCTTCGATAAATTTCTGCCAATTTATTCTTGCTCAATCCTGCTCTCCATTTTTGTATAATCTCTTCTTCTTTCACACCAACACCTCTTAGTGTTATTATGAACGAATTTATTCAAAATATATCAAAGTATTATTTTAAGATAATAAAAAAAGAACATTCTTCAAATATTAAAGTAACATTCTTAATATCTTGAAGTCTGTCCCTTTCGTTTAATTTTTGAACGATTTGACACGTCCCTATATTTCCATAATAATTGGTATAATCATTGGGTTTCTTTTTGTTTTCATAAAGATATAATCTCTTAAATTTTCTCTAGTTGCTGATTTTATTGTTCCCCAATCTCTAATACCTCTTTCTTCACATTTTTTAATTTCATGTCTTACAACTGATTTCACATCATCCATTAAGTTTTCAGATTCTCTTACATATACAAATCCTCTTGAAATCACATCTGGTCCTGCTACCACTTCTCCTGTTGCAGAATCCATTGTTAAAACAATAATGATTAATCCATCTTGTGATAAATGTTGTCTGTCTCTTAAAACAATACTTCCAACATCTCCAACACCAAGTCCATCCACAAGAATCCTTCCACAAGGTACTGTTGTTGTAAATTCTGCTTGATGGTCATTTAGTTCCAAAATCCTTCCATTTGACATCATAATAATACGATTTTTATCAATTCCCATGCTTTGCGCTGTTTCGCTATGTGCAATTAATTGTCTATATTCTCCATGTACAGGAATAAAATATTTTGGTTTTGCTAAAGCAATAATTAATTTTTGCTCTTCCTGGCAAGCATGTCCAGAAACATGAATAGCTTCTAATGAACTATATACAACTTCTGCACCTATTTGCATTAAATCATCAATTACTTTTGATACAAATTTTTCATTTCCTGGAATTGGGGTTGCAGATATAATTACCAAATCATTTGGTGTGATTTTTACTTTTCTGTGATCACCTGCAGCCATTCTTGTTAAAGCTGACATTGGTTCCCCTTGACTTCCAGTTGTAATAATGACCAAGTTTTCATCAGGATAATTGTTTATCATATCAATATCAATAAATATATTTTCTGGACACTCAATATATCCTAACTCTCTTGCGGTTTCAATCATATTTATCATACTTCTACCACATACGGCAATTTTTCTGTTATACTTCACTGCTGAATTTACGATTTGTTGTACTCTGTGTACATTTGAAGCAAAAGTTGCAACCACTATTCTTTTTGTACAATGCAAAAATAATTTATCAAATACTTCTCCAACAGAACTTTCTGACATTGTAAATCCTTTTCTTTCTGCATTTGTACTATCAGACATTAATGCTAAAACGCCTTGATTTCCTAGTTCAGCAATTCTTCCAAAATCCATAATTTTTCCATCAATTGGTGTATAGTCTACTTTAAAGTCTCCTGTGTGTAAAACAGTTCCTGCTGGCGTTGTAATTGCTAACATTACTGAATCTGGAATACTATGAGAACTTCTAATAAATTCTACTTTAAAATTCTTTCCTAAAGAAATTGTTTGTCCTTGTACAACTTCATGCATTTCTGTACTTCTAAGTAATTTATGTTCTTCTAATTTATTTCTTATTAATCCTGCTGTTAATTTTGTAGCATAAATTGGAATATTTATTTTTTTCAATAAATATGGAACTGCACCTATATGGTCTTCATGCCCATGTGTAATCACTAGTCCCTTTATTTTATCCGCATTTTTCTCTAAATATGATACATCTGGTATTACTAAATCAATTCCTAGCATATCGTCATCTGGAAATGATAATCCACAATCTACTACAATCATTTCATTCTCGTATTCAAAAACTGTAATATTTTTGCCAATCTCATGCAATCCACCTAATGGAATAATTTTTAAATTTGATTTCTTAAAAATTGTTTCTGTTTCTTTCTTTCTTTTCCTTCTTGTTTTAATAGGTTTTACTTCTTTATTTTCTTCTTTTTTTGCCTCGACCATATTTTTATCTTGTGATACTTTCATTTCTTTTGCTTCATTATTAAATTCTTTTTTCTTTCTATTATATGGTCTTCTTGTTCTTCCTCCTTCTTTTTTGGTATTTTCTTTTTTCTCGATTTTTTCGTTGTTTTTTAAAATTTCTCCTGTCATAAAAACTCCTTTCTTCCTTTACTTTATATTTTCTCAATTTTACTAAACTTATACATTTTGTTTTTATTTTATACTTGGGATTTTTTCGAACAAATTTATTGATACAAAACTAGAACAATATTAATCAAAACCACAATGAATATTATTCCTATATGAAATATAGGAATATATACATATCTCTTATTTTTATATTTATATTTCTTTTGTACACACCGTTTCCTATATATTTTTCTCTTAAATACATAGGCTCTTTATTTTTATAAATTTGTTACTAAAATCTCATTTCTAACAATTTACTTTTATTATCTCATTTTCTAGTTCACTTTTAACAAAGTATTTATTTAATAAAATCTCATCCTTTAGCTTCTATAAGCTAACAACTTGTTATATTTTACTATAAAATGGAAAAAAAGTCAAATTTTACAATAACGATTTCTTTTGTTTTAGCCTTTTGGATTATAATCAAAAAAAGAACCTCCTAACATTATATGAAGAGATTCCTTCTTTCACTTTTCAATTAGATCTAATCCTCCAGATTCAATTCAAATTCTAGATTTTCTCCGTCATCATTAGTTTTTATGTCATATTCTTCTGCATACTTAGCTGCCTCTCTAAGAATATCCTGACGTATTGTTACAGTTCAGACTCAATTTTTTATTTATTTTATTGTCCAACCATCTTCTGAATTTCCTTCTAATTGGATATTAGACTCTAGAGTTACTACTGGACGGATAGCCCAATCATAGTTAAGCGAACGTGTATCAGAGCTATACATGATGCTAGTCATGTCCACTCCGCCATCGTACACAGCACGCATATTAAAACTAGCAGTATATTCTCCACAGATAACCGTGGGAGAAGCTAGCAATTGGCTCACATTGCTATCCCCTGTTCCCTTTGTTATCATATTGGCTATGTCAGTATTATCTGCCATTTGAGATGATATAGTATAAAAATAAAATGTGGACTCTATTTCTTCACTTTCTTTTGGATTATCTACACTTATTATTTCTGATGAACCTGGCATTCTGAATGTTTGGAAATCTTCAATTGTTATATTTTCCCAATTCTTCCATGTTTGTCCCTTGTCTGTCGAAGTACTATATTGCATACATCCTTCTTCTGTTGAAAATCTATATTTATATAAATCTCCATATCCACTATATGTCTCTGGGGCATAATCTGCTAGTTTATCTATATCTTCTACATTTAAACTTCTTGCGCTTTTTGCATATTCTCCTTTTCCATATAATTCATTACATGCTGTATTTAACACTTCTTCTCCATTTAAATATCCTATTTCCCCTAATAGTATCACTGTTGCTGTTGTTGGATTATCACTTATTAGCTCTAATCCTCCATTTTCTCCTATTCCTAATATTCTCCATCCTAAATCTTCTGTTGTTAATGTTTGTTGTTCTATATATCCACTTTCTGTCATATCTATTTGAGTGCTTTCTGTTCCTTCGTCATAATTTAATACATAATCCCCTACTTTTACCGTTATTTTTCCATTTGTGATTTCATATCCTGTTTGTGTCCATTCTGATACAACTACACTTCCATCTTCTCTTATGATGACATTATTTCCATCAACTACTACTGTTGATGGTAAACTGTCTATTGGATTATTCTCTATTGTCTCTCCTTCATGCGTTAATCCGTCTATATTTCCTAAATTATCATTTAAATCCTCTATATTAATATTTCCATCTGTTCCAATACTCGCTATTACTTCTAATTGCACTTGTTCTTCTGCATTTGCCTGTATCGTTTTTTTACTTGCTTCACTTGCTCTTGTTAAAATTCCATTTTCTCCTGTTAGGGTTGCGATACTTACTCCTGCTAAAATTAATAAAACAATGATTGTAATTACTAATGCTATTAATGTAATACCTTTATTTCTTTTTTCTAAATTTCCTCTCATAATTTTCTCCTCTCTTTTATATATTTATCTTTCTGTACAATTATACACATGATATATTATGTATATAAGAAAAGTATACCATACTAATTCTTAGTCTTCAATACTTTTATTTCTTTGTAATGTAAATGTAATACTTATCATGTTTTAGTGTTATACATGATTTATTATGTATATATTTTTGCTCTTTATTTTTTTGTTAAGATATACTTGTGAAATCTAATTCGTTTATTTAATTTTAAAGAAAAGAAAACAAGTTAACTTTCATTCCTATTTCATAATGATAAATATAACTTGTTTTTATTTTTTCTTTTTTTATATATTCTATTATCTTGTATCTCAATATCTATTAGAGCTGTCCCTTCTGTTCAATTTTCGAACGATTTGGCACGTCCCTATCGTTTACCTCTAAATTTCCATTTGTGTTCCTAAAAATGTAGCAGCTGATTGTGCCACTTTCTTTTCTACATCATTCATTTTTTGGCTTGCTTCTTTAGACATTAATATAACTGTCCCGATGGTATCTCCATTAGAAATGATTGGATAGACAACTTGTGCATTATATTTTCTTTCCTGATTATCATTTTTTGTTATTGGCATTGCCACATCACTATTTTCTTTACTTGTATATACTTCTTTATCTTCCATTAATTGTTCTAATTCTGGACTGACATCCTGCTCTAAAAATTCTTTTTTAGAACCTCCTGATACAGCAATAACTGTATCTTTATCTGTAATACATGCAATATGTCCTGTTGTTTTTGATAAAGTTTCTGCATATCCTGCTGCAAATTCAGATAATTCTCCAATTGGTGAATATTTCTTTAATATCACTTGTCCTTCTCTATCTGTAAAAACTTCTAATGGGTCACCTTCTTTTATTCTTAACACCTTTCTAATTTCTTTTGGTATTACAATTCTACCTAAATCATCTATTCTTCTTACGACACCTGTTGCTTTCATAATCTTCCTCCCTTTTGTTTTATAATTTTGTTATACTGTTATTATTTCTTATTGTTTCTTTTTTATTCATTTTTTGTCATAAAAAGTTTAATTCTTTATATAAAAAAATTAGACTATCAAACAGGAAAATCTCAAATTCACTTTGAGAGGTACCTATTTGATAGTCCTAATTTTACTCTTCTACTTTTTCTTCTTTTCTAGGAAACAATGTTGGTTTATATTTATCAATAATATATCCTAAATCTCTTGAAAATTCTTTTAACATAACGATTTTTATTGAAGGATCTTTTCCACTTAAATAATCATCAATAATTTGTTTTAATTGTTTCATATTTTTAATTTCTGGTTCAATTTGTTTTGCATATTTATTAGCTCTATTTACCAATTTTTCTTTAATTAAGACGATATCTTCATTACTTGCACAAGAAATTCTTTGGAACATTTGATATGGATCATAATATTTAAATATTGGAATATTCATACATTCCCTATCAAATTTTTCGTAGAATAATTCCATTTTCATCGGGATACATTTAAAGATTTCTTCAGCTTTTTCTTTAAACATTTTATCATGTAACTGTTCATTTAATGTATGGAAGTGTTTTAAGATATCATCCATATCCTCTGCTACTTCATCAATAGCTATTTTTCCTAATTCCTCATCTACATTTGCACAATATTCTGATTTTAGTGATGCTAAATTCATACCATTAAAAAATACACTTTTGATAGTTTTTATATCATAATCAATTAACCCTTTTTTAGAAAAATAGCTAAAATATGCATAGATTTTTACATTATCAATTAATCTTAGATTCCCTTGTTTTACATCTTCTAGAATGTCAGAAATCACTTTTCCAAATTCATCATCAGAAATCTTCCAATATTCTTCTGTAAGCAATCTTTTATATGCTGGTAAATTTTCTGTATCAATTGTATTTCTGATAGTTTCCATATTTTCTTTAAATATTTTCATATCAAAGATTCTGGTTCTTACATAATATTCTATAAATTTAAAAAATCTGTATTCTGCTTTAAAGTTATAATAATAATTACTATCAAATTCTTTAATATAAAATTGTCTGTTATCCATTAAAATTCTAGAAGATACTAATATAGATTTATACTCTTCATTATCTTTAATATTCATAAATTTATCTTTCGTTACTTTTCCTGCTTTAATTTCAAATGAAATGGCAATTGTGAATATTAACATCGTTTGCATAACTCTATGACTTGTATTTGGATAAGATTTGTTAACCATTTCATAAACTTTTTTAAAGTCATTTAATGCATGTTTCAAAATTCTTAAGTTTCTGGTTCCACTTCTTTCAAATGTTGAAATGATTAATCTTGTATTCTCTCTTAAAAAACGAATTAAATCTGCATTATTTTCATAACGCATTAATATACCATTGATAATATAATCAAATTTTGGTGCATATTCAAAAGTTTCACCAATTAGTTTTTCTTTTATTCTTTCATAATCATTTGCTTTATCAAATACATTTTCTATTTTTTGTTGTATTTTTTCAACAATTGGTTTATCTGTATTATTTAATTCATCTTGTTTGTCTAATAAGTAAGTTGCAATAAATGTTTTCATTTCTAAATTAGAACTTTTTAGTTTTGTTGATAATTCTTTTTCATTACAAATGATAATGGTTTTAATATGGTCATGTTCAACAAAGTTATTGATATACCCTAATATATCGATAACATCAACATTTGCTCTCTCCAAGTCATCAAAACAAAGAACTTTATCATCTGTTGAAAAAAATTCTGCATAATCCACTTTATTTCCACTTTGTGTAACACCAAAAAAGTTAGCCATATCAATTCCTGTTTTTGCATATTCTGGTATGGTCGTTTGTTCATTGGTATCCATATATCTTCTTAGATTTTTATCCATCAATTGGGTAGTTTCTATAAATATTTTTTTACTAATATCTTCTAGATTAGAAATTCCATATAAAGACATATAGATTGTGGTATATCTTCTTCCATTTAATTGCATAGATTCTATTTTTTTTCTAATTTTATGATTCCAAAAGTGTGTTTTTCCGTGAACCCCATTCACCATTTATCATAATGGCATAATCTGTATAATCTGACCTTATATAATCTAAAATGCTTTCAACTAAATCTTCCATTTTTTTCTCCTTTGTTTCTAATCTTTTGCTAATACTAATACATCAATTTTTTCGGGTCTTGCTTGTTGTAATATTTTTGCACATTCATTTACTGTACTCCCAGTTGTATATATATCATCAATTAATAAAATTCGTTTCTTGTTTAGTATTTCTCCATTTTTTAATTCATATACATTTTGTATATTCTGTTTTCGTTGTTCTTTATTTAATTTACTTTGTTCTATAATATTTTTCGTTTTCAATAGACAATTTACTTGCAATGGTATTTTTACTTCTCTACTTAATTTTTTGGCTATTAATAAACTCTGATTATATCCTCGTTCCTTCATTCTTTTTTTACTAATCGGAACTGGAATTATTGTATCATAACTTTGTAATTTTTCAAAGATTTTTTCATTTTTTAAAACAAAATTCACAAAACAGACATACATATATGGCTTTTCATGAAATTTGTAATCTAAAATTAATTTTCTTATGATTCCCTCGTATTTAAAAATATATATTAATTCTTTAATATATATATCTTCTAAATCTTGCTTGAGTATATCATTCTCTGCTACTTTTTCTAATTGTATTTTGCATTTATTACATAGTCCATCTTTATTCAATTTTCCACAAATACCACAAATTGGTGGAAAAAACAAATCCATTATATTCGTTATATTAATAATTCTTGTTATCACCTCTTCTTTATTCCATTTTTTATATATTTTAATCCTATAAGAATACAGTTCGTCCCAAGCCGAGGAATTTATAAGAAATCATTATACCAGGACTTGGGATGAACTATGTTCTTAATACTACAAATTTTTTAACTTATATTCTAATCCTGTATTTCTTTTTTTACTATCCACATTTTGTATCATAAATTTTACAATTTTCTCACTTCCGATAACAATTAACAATTTTTTTGCTCTCGTAATTCCTGTGTATAATAAATTTCTAGTTAATAAAACTGGTGCTGATGGTGGGATCACCATAATCACAACATCAAATTCACTTCCGTTGTGCTTTATGTATCGTAATGGCATAACTATGTTCTATTTGCTCTAACTCTGTATAATCATAGTAAGCTGTTTTCTCATCATCAAACTTGATTTCAATAATCTTATTTTTTTCACTAACTTCTGTTATGGTTCCAATTTCTCCATTAAATACACCTTTTCCTACTTCTATATTTCCATTCGTTTCCTTTTCCCAATCCATGTCATAATTGTTTTTAACCTGCATAATTCTATCTCCTGCTCGATAGATTGCTCCCACATTCGCTTTTTCAGGTAATTCATATATATTAGGATTTAATCTTTCTTGTAATGCCTTATTCAATTCTCTTGTTCCTAACATTCCTTTTTTAGTAGGTGTTAGTACTTGTATACTTTGGAAAAAGTCATAATCTCCATAGTTTTTTAATCTTCCTGTACATAAAGATAATACTTGTTCTACTATTTTTTCTTGTGAGGATTCATTGATATAGAAAAAGTCTTCCATGGTTTCTTCTGTATAGTCTTCGTCCCCTTTTGTTATAAATGGTTCTCCATTATTTACTCTGTGGGCATTTAAGATAATTTTTGATTTAGCAGCTTGTCTAAAAATTTTATCTAAATGAACTGTCACTACTTTTTCAGATGTTATCAAATCCTTTAACACATTTCCTGGACCTACTGAAGATAATTGGTCACAATCTCCTACCAAGATTAATTTTGTTCCTTTATAAATACATTTTAACAAATAACTCATCACAAACATGTCTACCATTGATAGCTCATCGACAATAATCAAATCTGCATCAATCGGTGCACCTTCATATTCTGTGCTGGTTTGGTAAAAATTATTTTCATCTATTTTTCCAATTTCTAATAATCTATGTAAAGTTGAGGCTTCTTTCCCTGTTGTTTCTGTCATCTTTTTAGCAGCTCTTCCTGTTGGAGCACATAACACTACTTTATTTCCTTTTTGTTCATAAATATCAATCATACTTTTGATAATCGTTGTTTTTCCTGTTCCTGGTCCACCAGTAATGATGGTGACATTATTTTCATTAACCAATTCAATGGCTTCTTTTTGTTTTTCTGATAATTCTATATTTGAATTTGCTTCTATCTTTTTCAAAATAGTTTGGATATTTTTTATTTTCTTCACATTAGAAGCTTCTTGTAATCGTTTTATTCGAATAGCAATTTCTTGTTCTGTATAATAAAAATTAGATAGATAAATCCATGTTCCAGTTTCATCGTTTCTTTCTTCTATCACAATTTCATCATTGGCTCTTAATTCTATTAATCCATCTTCTATATTTTCTGTCATCACATCTAATAAAGAGATAACAAATTGAATCAAATTTTCTTTTATGACACATGCATGCCCATTATAGGTTGCTCGAATTAAAGCATATTTGATTCCACTTCTAATTCTTTTATCATTATCATAACTGATACCTAAATCTAATGCCATTTTATCAATTTGTTTAAAGTCTACACCTCTTGCAATATCAATTAGGATATATGGATCTTGTTCGATTTGTTCAATAGCATTCATTCCCAACAATTCATATACTTTTTTTGCAAATTCTGCACCAATCCCAAATCGTTCTAAAAAGCCAACAATTTGCCAAACTTCCCAATTTTCTAAAAAATTTTCTGCGATATCTAGTGCTTTCTGTTTTGAAATTCCTTTCACTTCTGCTAAACGCTGTGGTTCTGTTTTAAAAACTTGTATGGTATCTTCTCCAAATCTACTAACAATTCTTTTTGCTAATGCTTCTCCCACACCTTTTATATTTCCATTTGCTAAATATTTTTCTAATGCACTTACTGTTTGTGGCATTAACTTTTCAAATGTTTCTACTTTAAATTGTCTTCCATATTTTTTATGTTCCACAAAATTCCCAATAATCTTCAAATTATCCGCACTTGATACAAAAGGCAAATAGCCTACAATCGTAGTCTGCTCCTCTTCTGTATCAAATTCTGCTATCATATAACTATTGGTTTCATTGTAATAAATAATGTCTCCTACTTCTCCTACTAATTCCATTTATATCTCCTATTCTTTTAGCAACACAATCCATAGTATTCAATGAAGGTATATGTATTTTATTTTGCAATACCGCGTAAGCGACCAAACGAGCCAAAGGCGAGTGCGATTGGAGCAACCTACAATATTTTTTTGGTTGCGACACACAAGGTATGAAAAATAAAATACATATACCTTCATTGAACACTAAGATGCTGATTATTTTTTAAACTAACTCGTCCATTGCCATTCTATATTGCTCCTCATTAGGTGCTTTTCCATGCCAACCAACTTGATTTTCCATAAAAGAAACCCCTTTTCCTTTTATGGTTTTTGCAATAATACAAACTGGTTTTCCTTTCACATTTTTTGCCACTTCAAAAGCATCTAATATTTCTTGCATATTATGTCCATCAATTTTAATAATCTCAAACCCAAAACTTCTAAATTTCTCATCAATTGGATATGGACTCATAACTTCTTCAACTGTTCCATCAATTTGTAAATTATTATTATCTACAATGACACAAAGATTATCTAATGCATATTTTTTAGCTGACATAGCAGCTTCCCAAATCTGTCCTTCTTCGATTTCTCCGTCTCCTAATACACAATATACTCTATAATCTTTGTTATCCATCTTTCCTGTAATTGCCATTCCTACAGCAGCTGACAATCCTTGTCCTAATGAACCTGTTGTCATATCAACACCTGGTATTTTATTCATATCAGGATGTCCTTGTAAATAGCTATCCAATTTTCTAAATGTTTTTAAGTCTTCTACTGGAAAAAATCCTCTATTTGCTAAACAACTATACAAAGCTGGTGAACAATGTCCTTTTGATAACACCATTCTATCTCTATCTTCCCATTTTGGATTTTTTTCATCAATATTTAATTCGTTGAAATATAATACTGTTAAAATATCTGCTACTGATAATGATCCACCTGGATGACCAGATTGCGCACTATATACTGCTTCAATAATTCCCTTTCTTACTTCTTTTGCCATGTTTTCTAATTCTTTTACCTCACCTATTTTCATTACACACACCTCTCTCTTTTTTATCTTTTTATACTATATCATGATATGAATGATTTTTCTAGCTTTTTTATATAATTATCCTTTTAAATTTCTTTTTTTCTTTTCTTCATTGACAGTTCTGAAAAACAATGGTAAATAATAAGTATTAAAAGAGTGTTTTTTGCCAAAATTATATATATAATATGGAGGTACCTATGTTAGATGATTATATTAAAAATACGAAAGAAGAAATGATACAAAATCTTCAAAAATTAATTCAAATTCCAAGTGTATATGCAGAATCTAAAAATCCCTTAATGCCTTTTGGAGAAAATGCCAATAAAGCATTAGAATATATGTTAGACCTAGGAAACAAGTTAGGTTTTAGAACAAAAAATATAGATGGCTATTGTGGCTATATCGAGTTTGGAGAAGGTGAAGAGATGCTAGGCATTATTGGACATTTAGATGTTGTTCCTAGTGGTGATAATTGGACTTATCCTCCTTTTTCTGCCACGATATTTGATAATAAAATTTATGGTAGAGGTGCTATTGATGATAAAGGACCAGTCATTGCTTCTTTGTATGCGATGAAATATGTAATGGATAATTGCAAAGTAAATAAACGTGTTCGATTAATTTTAGGCTTAAATGAAGAAAATGATTGGAAATGTATCGATTATTACAAAACACACGAAGAATCTCCTACTATTGGATTTAGTCCAGATGCTGATTTTCCTTGTATTTATGCTGAAAAATCTATTCTAACACCATATTTTTCAATGGACTATTCTACTCAAAATGCGCCAATTATCATACAAGAAATTGATTGTAACCATAATGCTATTAATGTGGTTCCTAAAATTTGTAGTACTATCTTAAAAATTGATTCTAGTATTATCATGGAAGATTTTATAAAAAATATTAAAAAGATCTTGAACAAATATGATTTTGATATTGATATTTACAAATTAAATAATGAAGAAGTAAAATTAACTTCTCATGGTGTTGGTGCTCATGCTGCTCACCCTGATTTAGGTGTTAATGCTATTTCTCGATTGATTGTTGTGTTAGATGAAGTATTTAATATCTATGATATCTCTTTAGAATTATTTGATTTCTTTACCAAATACATTCATACAGAATATGATGGTATAAGCTTAGGAATAAATTACAAAGATGAATCTGGTGGCTTAACTTTAAATGTTGGAAACATCATTCTTGAAAATAACATTTTAAAAATAGGATTAAATTTAAGAATCCCAATTCATACTTCTATTGAAGATATCGAAAATACATTTTTAAATTGTTTATCTGATTATAAAAATATCACCTATAAAAAAGTAGACTCTAAACCAGCTTTATATATTCCAAAGGATAATTACTTAGTCAAAACACTTTGTGATATTTATAATGAAGAAGCAAATTCTTATTTAGAACCAATTGCGATTGGTGGTGCCACATATGCTAGAGCTTTTGATAATTGTGTTTCTTTTGGTGCCAATCTTCCTGGTCAAAAAGATATGTGTCATCAAACAGATGAATTTATTTCTATTGATAATTTACTATTTGCATGTAAAGTGTATGCAAGAGCTATTTGTGAATTAGGAAAATAAAATGATTTGATACCTTTATGTTATGATTTAAATATATTTTATGAATCGACTGGTTAGTAATTGTTGATTTACCAATATTTTTATGTTAAAATGTCCATCGACAATATAAATAAATATTATATGCATAAAAGGAGGAAAACACGATGAGTAATATCATTATTACATGCAATGAAAATGATGAAAGGCGGACATATGAAATCTGTCAACCTTTGTCAGAAAATCTTCCCTGGATTCAGGAGAAGGTAAAGTTATTGGATGGAATTTGGTCCGATAAAAATGATTCAATTAAGATTGACATTCCATCAAAAGAGGATTTTCATAATCTTAAGCTTTTTATCGAGCTTACACAAAAAGGCACTTGGATTATAATTGACACTGGCATGATTATGTCATGTTTCCAAAAAACACATTGTTTGTCTGAAAAATGGAAAGACATTATTTACCATGCCCAATTATATGGTGCTAAGGTTTACGGAAACACCTTAGCATTTAAAAAAAATTCAAATGCTTCTGCTCTTAAATCTGCTTCAGCATTTATGAAGCGTTTTTGTGACTTATTTATCTAGAAAGACTCCTGCACCCCTCAAGGCGTTCTGCCAAGAGGGGGGTTTTCTTATTATTCATTTTATATATATTTTTTACTCTTATATTATTCTTGTTCAAAAATTTGATTAAATTCTTGTTCATTAATCTTTTCTTTTTGTAATAAAGTTTCAGCAATTTTATCTAATTTGTCTCTATGCTCTTTTAATAAAATAATGGCATCATTATATGCTGTATCAATTAATGTTTTTACTTCTTCTCCAATTTTATCTCCAATATTTTCACCAAACATTTGCATTTCATAAGGCTCTTTACCTTGGAAATCAATTGGTCCTAGCTTATCACTCATACCATATTTCATTACCATATCTCTTGCAATTTGTGTTGCCACTTCAATATCATTACTTGCTCCAGTAGAGATATCATCTAATACTAATCTTTCAGCAGCTCTACCACCTAGAAGAGCAATTAATTTTTCTTGCATTTCTGTTTTGGAAATATAATATTTATCTTCATTTGATTTATACATCGTATATCCACCAGCAACACCTCTAGGTATAATAGATACTTCTTTTACATTAGTTTGTGTTGGCAAATATCTACTAACAACAGCATGTCCAGCTTCATGATAAGCAGTTAGTCGTTTATCTTTATCTGATATAACTCTTTCTTTCTTTTCTAGTCCCACTGTTACTTTCTTTACTGCCTCTTCAATATCATCATTTTCAATTTCTTCATGTTTATTTTTCGTAGCTACAATTGCTGCTTCATTTAAGATATTTTCAAGTTCTGCACCTGTAAATCCAGCAGTATCTTCTGCAATACTTTCTAAATTAACATCATCTGATAATTTTTTATCTTTACTATGAAGTTTTAAAATTTCTAATCTGCCTTTTAAATCTGGATTTGGTATGGTAATTTGTCTATCAAATCTTCCTGGTCTTAATAATGCTTTATCTAACATTTCAGGTCTATTCGTTGCAGCTAAAACAATGATGGTTTCTTCAGAACCAAATCCATCCATCTCTACTAACAATTGATTTAAAGTTTGGTTATTTTCTGATTCTGCACCATTATTTGATGTTCTTCTTGAACCAATCGCATCAATCTCATCTATAAATACAATACATGGTGCTAATTTTCTAGCCTTCTCAAATAGTTTCCTAACACGAGAAGCACCTAGACCTGCAAACATTTCAATAAATTCTGAACCACTCATAGAAATAAATGGTACATCTGCTTCACCTGCAATGGCTTTTGCAATCAATGTTTTTCCTGTTCCTGGTTTACCATATAAAAGGACACCTTTTGGAACTCTTGCTCCCATTTTTGTATATTTTTCTGGTCTTTTTAAGAAATCAACAATTTCGATTAATTCTCCTTTTTCTTCTTCTAATCCTGCAATATCATCAAATCTTACTTTTGTTTTTCTTTCTGTTTCATCATATACTTTTCCTTTTTCCCCAAGTCCTTGCATTTTAAATATCATGATAAATAAAGCAACCATAATGATTGTTGGAAGAATAGAAAACAATGTAGCTGGTAATTGTGCAAAAAAGCTTTGTGGTTTTTGGATTAATTCTATTTCATTTCCTTCTGCCACTTTTGTTTGAATTAATGTAATAAATGCTTCTGTATCTGGAATAATAGCTGTTTTTTCTTCTTCATTTCTAATGGTTATTTTAGCAGTTCTACTTCCTGTTGTTAGCTCTACTTTTTCAACATTCCCATAAGAGATTTCTTTAATTAAGTCTGTATATGCTAATGTATCTTCATCTTCTTTATTCTTTTGATTATAGATAATAATTCCTGCAA
Source organism: uncultured Eubacteriales bacterium (assembly GCA_949288175.1). Classification (GTDB taxonomy): domain Bacteria; phylum Bacillota; class Clostridia; order TANB77; family CAG-508; genus CAG-269. The sequence continues at coordinate 17,351 of CASEIV010000005.1, forward strand.
TCACTATAACAAGTAAAATAATTAGTCCTATTAGTGATATCAGTAATTTTTTGCTTTTTTCTTTTTCATTATTTTTATTCTTATCTTTATCCATATTTTTTTCTCATTCCTTTCTCAAGTCCCTTCTATTTTACGCATTAGAGCCTTCTGGTTCATCATGTTTTACACTACCTTTGCTATTTTTCTTTTCTTCTTTTTCATCTTTTTTATCCTTTTTTTGTCTTTCTTTTTTCTCTTCTTCTTCCTTCTTTTCTTTTTCTTGTTCCTCTAGTTCTTTCTTTACAATTTGTTGTGCTTCTACTATCTTCATAACTTCAGCTTGTTTTTTCATTAAGTCTGTTTTTAATATAAATATCGCTGCTAATAAATAAATTGTTGCAACTGTTACATACATAATACTAAAATACTCTATTGTAAAATTAAATATAATATTTACAATTAAATAAAGAATATTTAATATTGTTGAAAGTGTTAATGCATAAACAGCCATATTAAATACAGCTACATATCTCATTTTCATCTTCAATATCCACATAGTAAAATATCCAACAATACCAATAATCATTGCATACCATAAGGTATTGATAAAATACATAGAAAAACTATAAATAAATAAGCTGATAAATACACTAAAATATAAACTATTAATTCCTCCATTTTGTACATAATTCACAACATCTTGTTTATTAAATTCTGTCAAATTTACACTGTTGAAAGATTCCTGATAATTATAAGATACCTCTCCAATCATTGTGATATTTTTTAAAACCACTCTATTTTTTAAAACCAAAGCCCCTATTCCATATTTATTAATTTGATTCAAATATTGATTAATGTTTTCTTCTGAATCTGTATTGGTATCTACAATAATTTTTCCAAATTGTTCATTATCAAAAATAAGAGCCTCTTGTGAATCTACAGTTAATGTTCCATCACTATATGAAAAATCAGGGAACTCATTTTCAAGATAATTTGTTCCTTCATCAATCATTTGATATGTTTGATACAATGTCCATACACTTAAGACAACAGCTAAAATTACTACCAATTTTGCAATATACGTTAGAGCTTTTCCTATCCCTTCTGTTGCCAATTCTGGATATTTCTCTATATTAAAAATAGAATATTTTACTTTTTTAAAAAATCCTAGTCCTTTTAATTCTTTATATTCTTCCTTCTTTTCTTCTATTGTATTTTTTTTATCTTCTGAAGCCATTATCTATACTCCCTTCTAATATTAGAATCTACATATTTTGGATTGATATTAACTATTGCTTTTTCTCCTATTTTAACATCTTTTCCTGTTATGTCACAAATAACATGATATGTTCCAATTCTTCCTAATACTTTACACTTATTATCACCAATTTTTACATACATATTTTGATTTTTGAAGAAATCTTTGATATCTCTTACAATATATCTTAGCTTGTCTACCCATCGAAACATATCTCTTCCTGTTTCAATGTTAACACCATCCATATATCCTACTGGGATTAAAGCAATTTTTGTATTTTTATTGGTTGTATATGTATTGGAATATCCAATATTAAATCCTTTTGGTAATTCTTTTACCTCTGAAACTTCTGCTTCTAAATGTGCAATTCTTTTTAATCCTAGATTATTTCTAAAAGCAATTCTTCCTAAAAAAGCAGAACCAACTCTTACGGCATTTAAATGCATATTTGGAAATTTAATAAATGCTGATGAATTACAGATATGCAACATTCCTGTTTTTATATCATTCATCTTTAATACTTCAATCACATCCATAAATCTATCAAATTGTAACTTTGTATATTTGTCATCAAAAAAGCTAACAGAAAAATGTGAAAATGTTCCTTCTATTTCTATATTTTTAATTCCTTTTAATGCTTCCACCATAGAATCTCTATCTGAATAGATAAAACCATATCTTCCAAAACCAGTATCAATTTTTAAATGTGCTCTGATTTTTTGATTCTTTTCTTTCGCCACTTCTTCTGCAACTTTAATATCTTCTTTAGAACCAATGGTAAGGATAATATGATTATCTACTAGTTTTTTCACATCTTCTTTGATTGCAGTTGAAGATAACATTAAAATGTCTTCTTTAATGCCTGCTTCTCTTAATTGTAAAGCCTCTTCTATTGTAGATACTGCAAAAAATGAAATCCCATTATCAATCAACAACTTTGTAAATTCTACTAGTCCTAAACCATATGCATTTCCTTTTACAACAGCTATGATTTTTACTTTTCTACCATTATCATCTGGTCCATTTATTTCAGCATGTTTCTTTATTTGTTCTATATTATGCACTAAATCTTTTTTTTCTATAACTAAAGCTTTCATTTCTTTTCCTTTCATGAAACATTAGGGACGTGTCAAATCGTTTCATTTTGAAACGATTTGGCCTGTCCCTATCGTTCCAATTATTTTTGATTTAAACTTTTTCTTTTTAATTGTCTTAATGTTCTAAAAGCTTTTTCTGAAAATTTATACAATTTATATTTTAATGGTTTAAAAGGATAATATACTTCTCCTATAAATTCTGTAAACTTAGCACCAAATCCTTTTTTAAATCTATATAGTCCATATTGTGGGTGGCTTTCATCTACAACACCTGATACCCCTCTAAAATCATAAATATCATCATGTCTTGCAATTGCCATTTTAATCATTTCCCATTGTAATAAATAATTGGGCATTAAATTTCTATGTTTGTTACTACTTGCACCATACAAATACCATGTTTTATTACCATAGAAAATTGGTATAACCCCTGATATTGGTTCTCCTTCATAATATGCCATTAAAACTTTCATATGTTTTGGTCCTAAACAATCATACATTTTTTCAAAGTATTCCAATGGTCTAATGATAAATCCGTCTCTTTCCCCAGTTTCCACCATGATTCTGTGGAAATCTTTTAAATCTTCTTTTGTTCCATCTTTTACAGTGACACCTTTTCTTCCTGCTAATCGAATATTATATCTCCATTTTTGATGAAATCCTGCCATAATTTCTTCTTCTGTTTTATCTTTTATATCTAAACGAAATACATATCTTGGTTGTATTTCATCTTTAAAATCTTTCGCATCGTCTTTAATTTTATATCCTAAATCTGTAACTACTTTTCTAAATTCTTGATCATCACTTACGATATCTGGTTCTGTTCTTAATACAAATGCATTATATTTTTTTGCTAATTCTTTTGCTCCATCTGTTAATTGTTTCATAACATTTTCATCATGTATATCACAAACTGGACCTCTTGATGAATACATCATATTTCCAAATATAGGCATTTTTCTTATCCATACACATAATGAACCAATGATGTTTTTGTTTTCATCTTCAGCTAATATGACTTCTGGCTTCCAATTTGGCTTTTTTACTTCTGCCCATTCTAATGATTGTTGAAAGTTACATCTTTCATGTCCTTCTAAAAATTTTTTATATTCTTCTTTTGATTTCTCATCTGTTACAAATCTCATGTTTTTCTCTTCCTCCTAGATATTTGCAATACATGAGTATTTTACACCAATATGTGGTTTTTTACAAGTAATTTATGTTATTTTTTGGTGAATTCTTAACGAAGATTTATTGCTTATCTTGTGTTTTTATTATATACTTTGTTATATTAATTAACTTGGAGGATTTCACTATGTTTATATTCGCTCAAATTTTAGGTGCCATTGCTTTATTTATCTTAGTTTTAAGTTTTCAAAAAAATGAAAAACAATCTTTGTTAAAATATCAAATTGGCTCTAGTATTTTCTTTGCAGCACAATATTTGTTTTTACAAGCATATAGTGGTTGTTTAATAAATATTGCATGTATCATAAGAAACTTATTATTCAGAAAATATAATGGTAAACAGATTCCTATTTATTATTTAATTTTTATTATTTGCATTATGATTGTTTTATCCTTATTTTCTTATGTGGGGCCTATTAGCTTACTGCCTTGTATCGCTTGTGTATTATATAGTTGTAGTCTATGGCAAAACAACTTAAAAGTTACAAGAATTGTTGAAGTCATTTCTTGTTCTTTATATATTATTTATAACATTAAAGTTTTCGCTTATGTTGGTTTAATCTCTACGATTATTGAATTAATTTCTGCATTAATTGCTATTTATCGATTTGATATAAAAAAAGATTATAAGACATAATTTTTACTTATAATCTTTTTTGACATTTTATAAAATTCTTTTGCTTTTATAAAACAGCTTTTATAAATCTATTTTTAAAATACTTTATCTGGATTTGGGAGTAGTTCTATATTAATGTCTTCTACAGTTTTACTTATAGGAATAAGATATACATTAAAATCCCATATATCTTCAGGAGTTGTTAACGGAGCATCTCCATATATGATAATATCTACTTTTTTATTCGTAATTTTAAATTTATTGATTTCAGGATTGATTCCTGCTTCTATAACCAGTAAATTCTTATTCGTAAAAAAATCATCATTAAAATTATAATTTTCATCTTTACTCTGAACTTTATCTAAGATTTCATCCAATCTTGTTCGTTCTGTTACTACCTCATATTCTTGCTCTTCATCTAATATTTTTGCATTATCATAATTGGTCGAATATGTTATTGTATAATAATCCTCATTGTATGCTTCATTATAATTTTTACTTTGTATTCCTTCATTATTTTTTTGTAAATTTATTATAAAAATAGCTATTATTGCAATAATAATTAATAAAATTATACCCAATATTATTTTACTTTTCTTCTTCATATTTTTCCCCTTTTTTATATTAATATATAATATGGTGCGGTATTCTTACAGGTTACGAACTCTTGATTCTCTTTCTAAATTATAAAATGATTATATATAACTTATTCCATAATTGCAATAGTAATAGAAAATTTTAATCTATAATAGCTCAAAATGTTATAAATCCTATTTATCCAAGAGTTTCTTATTATCTAAACTTTCAATTTTCTTTATCCCTTTACTATCTTGTAAAATCGCATATTGTTTTTTAGCTACTTCATTTAATCTCTCAAGCCTTTTATTCTGTTCTATGCCTTGATTTATCATTTCAGCATTTAAATTTTCCAAATTAATTAAAATTACTAATTGAAGAATATTAGCATAATCTCGCATATTTCCATCTAAATTTGGATTTTCATCTTTCCATTCTTTTGCTGTTTTACTGAATAAAGCTACATTTAATATATCTGCTTCGTTTGCACATACATATTGTTTTTGCTTTTCAGTTAAAGTTGGTATTATATTTTCTTTTATACTATCTGTGTGTATTCTATAATTTGTTTTTGCTAATTCTCTTCTTACAGACCAATTTATCTTATTTTGATAACTTTCATTTTGTTTTAATCTTTCAAATTCTGTTATCAAATATAATTTAAATTCTGTATTTAGCCAACTAGCAAATTCAAATGCAATATCTGGATGTGCAAATGTTCCAATACTGTACTTTCCACTACTTGGAATAATTCCAATAGCATTAAAATCCTTTTTCCATCTATTTGGTGTCATCGTAAAACGATTGTATCCGACTTCATCAATTTTAATTCTGTGTGATTCCACGGAATTAAAATTTTCATTGTGCAATTCTTCCTAAAGATTATAAAAATCAAAAGAGTTTTTATTAGACATCCAATTTCTAATAACTCCTGATGGATCATCTTCATTTTGATATTTTGCTAAATCTGTTAAAGAAATATAATCAATATCTCCAACTCTCATTACTCTAACTAAATTATCTTTTACTTTCATTTCTGTTTTTATCATTTCTTTTTTCATTTATATCACGACCTTATATAGTTTTATATTTATTTTAAAACATTTGTTTGTGATTGTCAAGATTTTTACCATTTTTAGCTTTAAAATTTATACTATTAAAAAGATATAATGCAACTTTGTTTTGCTGTGCTGAATCCATTTCCATAATTTTAGCTGAAGCAAAAATTATATAAAGATAGTTTGCAAAACTGATAGTTGTTGTTCGGTATTCTATATTGATCTCTTTTAACAAGTTATCAAAATATTTATACATTTCTTTTTTATCATATTCTAAATTTGTATGACTGTAATTATCACACATACATATTGCTAATCTTAATTTATTTTCTATATCCATACCTTTTATCATATCTATTACATAATTTACTTTTATAGCAACTATTATTTCGATTTTGTGTAATAATTGTTCTTTTCACAATATTCTTACTGTGAATCAATAGAATAGCCATTATCTCTTTGTTCATCTGTACTAACTCTTACATAAATTCCACATCTCATAAAATATTACCTCCTATATATTTGCTTAAATTTGTTTAATTTCTTTTAAGTTATACTTTTGATTATATTCTTTAATATAAAAATTTTTACTAGCAATTTCATTTACTTTATATTCATAGTCTTTTATGATTTCTAATATTTCGGCACTTGGCTGTAATTCTTGTAATATTTCAAATTCAAGCATAAAAAATATTCTCCTTTCCAGAAAGAGAATATTTTAGTTTCATAAAAAAACTACAAACTTTATAGTTCGTAAGTTGTTATAAATTGGTGGAGGTGAGGAGAGTCGAACTCCTGTCCATAATACCTTCCAAATAGACTTCTACAAGTTTAGTTTATTTTTTATATTCATCTAACTTACACCAATAAACAGGTTTAAATTAGATATAGCTTTTAAAATACCCACTACCTTCAAAGCAAAGGTAGCTTTGTTTCCTACTAATATGACACTTTATCTAAATGCGTAGGAACATTTAGGAAAGCGTAGCTGCAACTAGGCAGCTAAAGCATACTCATTATTATTTTCTGCGTTTATATTTAGTTTCCCGTTTTTTTAAGTGGCCAACGAGAATCCACTACTTGCTATCTATCCTTCTAGTATTATGTCGAAACCAAGTACACCCCCATGTAGTTTTCTTACCTTCCTTATTATACAATATCTTGTTGATTTTATCAATAACAACTTTTTGTAAACATCTAATTTTCAAGCCTCTTTATTCCAAAGTTTAATAATATAATGTTCATCCTGATCAATAATCGGTCTGCTTACAATTTCATATTCTATATTTGATCCTATTAAATCTTTAATTGGTTGAAAATCCATCATAAATTTTGCATATGTCATTAAAATATATCCATTTTTATTTAATAATTTATTTGCATTTTTAAATAATGTTTCTTTCATTTCTCCATTTTTATCAAACAAAGCCATTTCAATATAATTATCAGGAATGTCATTATCCCAAGGCATTCCTGCTAAAATAATATCAAACTTTTCATCCTTAATGGCACTTAAACAATCACTTAATCTAAATTCTACCTTAACATGATTTCTTTCAGCATTCTTTCTAGCACATTCTATTGCATAAGGATTTTTATCTAATGCAATCACTTCTGCACCTTTTTTAGCTGCTTGAATTGCTAAGAATCCACAGCCTGTACCATAATCTAGTATATTTTTATTGGTTATATTTTCTTTTTCTAATATATTCATTGATTTTATAAGATGTTCAGCAATTTCACTTGTTGGATATACATTTTTCTCTATAATCAATCTCGTTCCCATTTGTTCCATTTCATAAGGATATGTTTCTTTTTTCAATTCTTCTACTCTTTTTAAAGCATTCTTATTTTTCATATCTTCATCTACCTCTTTTAAATAAACTATTATTATTTTATCTCTTTTTAAGATTTTATGCAAATTTCACACAAGAAAAAAGTTATAGAATTTAATATCACATCTATAACTTTTATAATTTCAATTTATCCAGGTAGTTTATTGATTGCTTATTAGCATCTATTTTTCTCTTATTTATTCATTTTTACGATTCTTTTTTATTTCCAGCCAATATCCCGTAATAGCACATATTAATAATATTGATTCTGATATCACTCCAAATATAGACATTATATACAGATTATACAACAACCATAAAGTTTCTACTGGCATTCCAAGTAATTTATACATTTTTGTTTTCTTCTGCCATACTGAAAATGTATATAGCATTGCAGCAAACACAGATAATAGACTATAAAGTCCTTCATATGTAAATATTGCTGAAACTATAGAAATACTATATAAAACAATTAATATGATAATATCTGTTTTATTTATTGTTTCTCTTTTTCCATTTTTCTTTTCATCAACAAAAAAGATAACATTTCTAATCAATGCAATTATACACATAGCCACTCCTGACCATGCACTTAACAAAATATATGCTATGATATTAGCACTTATTGATAAAAAACTTAATATCAATAGCTTTTTTCTATTTTTAGCATAATAGGTTAATGCTAAAAATAAATATGTAAGAATTGTAAATATTTGTGATACTATATAGGTTATTGACCAATCCACTTTTATTCTCCTTTATACCTTTATTATATTTTTATTATTTTAATTTTAACATATATAACTTTCTTAAAAATCCATTAGATAATCTGGTTTCTCTTACAAATTTTAATCCAACTCTTTCAAGTGTTTTACAACTTCCTATATTGTTTGGATGTGCCATTGAGATAATATAATCAAATCCTAATTCTTTTGCCAAATTTAGTTCTATTGTTTGAAGTTTTGTGGTAATACCATTTCCTCTATATTCTGGTAAAACTAAGTTTCCACCTAATTCACATACTTGATATTCTTCAAGCCCAAATTCTTTTTTAAAGTCTGCTAACATCTCTTGTGAAACATATAATTGTGCCATACCAGCAAGCTTATCTCCATCATAAGCTCCATATAATGGTGCATAATTTTTTTCATCAAACATACTGTCATATTCCCATTGCTCATAAGGAATAAAATATTCTTTGTCTTCTACTCCTCCTAATACGGTTTCAATTAATTTAAATAATTGCTCCTTATCTTTTTCTTCAATCTTCTTATACACTAAATTCATTTTAAAACCTCCTTTAAATTTTTAGAATATGTTTTTAATTTTTGAAAACAAGTATATGCTTCCATAACCTCTTTTTGATTTTTAGAAATGTATCCTCTTTCTTTCATTCCTTCTGGTAAATCTGCGATTAAAATTTCTTTATCAATTCCGTCCCATCCTGCACCAACAATTTCTAATAATTTGGGTTCTTTTTCTTTTATCTCATCATAATCTACATATAATGTTTTGATATTACTTTGCATATAAATTTTTAATGTTTTATTTTGTTTAAACTCTTTAATCTTATCTTTACTAAAGATAAAAATTCTTTCTACATTTACCCCTCTATTGGCTACTTCCAAATTAATTTGTCTAAACTTCATTTCTTGTGGTTCTTCTGTCCATTCATCTTCTAACATGGTTGATGCACACCATAAGTACGATTCTTTATTTAATCTTCTAAAACAATGATTTAATGCTTTATAAAATGTTCCGATTTCTAAATTCTCTGTTTTTCCATTTTCTCCAAATTCAATTTTTCCACCATCTGTTTTGATAGCCATACCAGTTGTATTTTTTAATCTAAGCAATATTTCAACAATATCTTCTACAATTTCATGCTCATTTACAATACATTGTTTATCTTTTGGTATGTCTAAAAGAAGTGTATTTATACGTAATCCTATCTCATTTCTAAATGTCTCTGCTAATTTCTTTTCTATTGGATTTCTTTTATCAGTATTATCATCAACAATCACAATACTAGATTCTGAATGTAATTTATCTGCAAAATCAATAACAAAATTTTCTTCTTCTTTATTCATATGTTGTTTTGCAAAATAAATAAGCCCTTCATAATATTGCGATAAACTTTCTAAATTATCTTGTATTTCTTCAATTTCTTCATACTCTACAATATATCCCTCTTTTTCTATACATTCTTCTAAATATGCTTTCCAATCCTTGTTACTATTGACTATCATAATTTTTTTAGGTATATGGATATATTTATAAATATTGCTTCTTCTGTCTGAAGGTTTTAATGTATCTTCTGGAATTTCCCACACCATTCCATTTTTAATAGCTCCATGAATCCTATTTTCCTTACATAATTTAATAATTCTTCTTTCTGTGATTCCCCATATTTCGGAAAATTGTTTTGCTGTTAAGTATCCCATCCCTCTTCTCCTTTTTGCATTATTCTGTTTTTAGAATAATGTACTCTATGTTTTTATATTATACTATTTTCGGAACAATGTCAATATTTTTTAATAAAATATATTATTTTAATTTAACAATATCTATTTAAGTTCTCGAAGAAGCGTAAAGATTTGTCGACGCGAAAAATTGCATAGCAATTTTTCTGTGCAACGTTGTTTTTTTATTGAATAGGAAAAATCAATTTTTCCTATTCAATAAAAAAATAAAATCTTGCAGTTATATCACTACAAGACTTTATCATCTTATATGTTACTTTTAAAATAGATTTGGAAATTGTTTTACAATACCATTGACAAAAAATTGAGACATTTTTAAAATTTCTTTTTGTACCATATCATAACTATTGATATCTTCTGTGTAATTCCCCTGTAATCTGTAATTAACTTCATTTGTTGTCAGACGTAAATGTTCATATAGCATATTTCTAATTTCTTCTTTTGGATAAAATGGATTTATACTACTAAATGCTTCCGCCATTTCATCTGCATTTTGATACCATTTCGTATTTAACTTTGTTGCTTCTTCTTGATTTTTATTTTTTAGAGCAACAATTAACTCTTTACCAATTACCAGATGTTCTGTTAGCAATTGCTGGATTCTATTCGCTACGGCATTTCCATAAAATCTTCTAAAAACATCTGCTATATCTTTAGGATTTCGTAACAAACGTGTTTGAGTTGCTTCCAAATCTTTTAAATTTTCTGCAATACTAATTAAAAGCATTCGTGTCCACATGATATGTTGCTCCCAAACCAAATTCATCTGTTTTATTAATTGCACTTGATTCATACTAACCCAATATTATTGATTAGGATAAATGTAAATTTGTTGACCAACTCTTAAACTATATGGATTTAATGCCATATTGCTATCAATTATACTTTGTACAGTTGTTCCATATTGCATTGCTAGTTTATACAATGTATCTCCTGGTCGTATTGTATACAAAATTGGATTCATTTCATTCATAATTTATCTCCTCCCATATAAGATATTAGAAAGAAACCACTTTGTTTACTCCTGTGTCTAATTTTTATCTATTCTAAAAGTTGTATAGATTCATTTCAAGATAGATATATTATATAAATATATCATTCTGTTTTAACAATTTTTATGAAAATTCATATGATATTCTAGGTGATGAAAATGAATATTGTTCCTACAAATGTTTTATACAATTCTTATCTATTAAGACAAAATCTGATTTTATTAAATCTTACATATCCTTTCTTAAATATCCAAGTCGTTGGAAATAGTGTATTAGGTAAACCTATCTATGTTGTAAAATTAGGAAATGGACCAAATAAAGTCTTTTATTCTGCTTCTATACATGCCAATGAATGGATTACTTCTGTTCTATTGATGAAGTTTATTGAAAATTATTGTGATGCTTATGTTACTGATAGTTCTCTTTATGGTTATCCTATCAGACAACTTTTTAACAGTACTTCTATTTATATCATGCCTATGGTAAATCCTGATGGTGTTGATTTAGTCAATGGTAATATAAGTCAAAATTCTACTGCTTATCGAAATGCAGTTTCCATTAGCAATCGTTTTCCTGATATACCATTTCCCTCTGGTTGGAAAGCCAATATCAATGGTGTAGACTTAAATCTGCAATTTCCTGCTGGTTGGGAACAAGCCAAAGAAATTAAATATGTGCAAGGATTTACTCAACCTGCACCTCGTGATTTTGTTGGTTTTGGTCCTTTAACAGAGCCAGAGGCTTTAGCCATTTATAATTTTACTCTAATGCATGATTTTAAATTAGTACTTGCTTATCATACACAAGGGCAAGAAATTTATTGGCAATTTCAAAATTTCAATCCACCAAATAGTTTAGAAATTGGTCAAAGATTAGCCGAAGCAAGTGGATATAGACTTGCCGAGACGCCATACAATTCTAGTTTTGCAGGATACAAGGATTGGTTTATTCAAAATTATAATCGACCTGGATATACCATTGAGGCAGGAATTGGAGAAAACCCACTTCCGCTTTCACAGTTTGATGAAATTTATAATGATAATATTGGTATTCTCATTTTAAGTGCTATTTTATAATATTTTATTATATAGCAAAAAATACTAAGTATCACTTTTGATTACTTAGTATTTTTCATTTTAAATTTTATTTATTTAATATTCTTTCAAATGATATCTCACCAATTTTTCTCCATCATATTCAAATTTTACAGAGAAAAATCCGCTATTCTTTTGTAATTTATCCATAAAAATATGATCTCCTGCCCAAGTAGGTAATGTATTTACTTTTTCTTTCTCTATCCATTCTAAGTCACCTTCATCACATTCTATTATATTTCCTTCAAATTCAGTTGCAGTAAATACATACATATATTCTGTTTCCCATTTGTTAGATATATATGTTACAATTCCTCTTAATTGATAGTTTTTTAGTGTAAGTCCAGTTTCTTCTTTCACTTCTCTTACAATACATTCTTCTGGACTTTCTCCTTCTTCGAATCTGCCACCAACACCTAACCATTTATTTTTATTAATATCTTTCTTCTTTTTCGTTCTATGTAACATCAAGTATTTACCATCTTTTTCTATATAGCATAAGGTGGAAAGAATCATATTATACCTCCTCTTTCATTCTCCAATAGTTTTATCTTATAATTTTGTAATTTTTCTTTACTCTTCGTTTTCCTAATGTTGCATTATATATTTCAAAAAAGTATTTTATGGCTTTTTCATCTAAAAATTCATTTTTTGAACATGGTAAAATATATGGTGAATATATAATTTTGTATAATTCTAAATCAAATCCCATTTTACGAAATCCTAAATTTTCATAAAATTTTGCTCTTTTTTGCCTAACTTGATTTTCTTCATCACTTTTACCTTGTCCAATCTTTTCAATTTCTATAAATATACCTTCATAGTCTTTATATAATTCTTTTAACAATTTTATCGCATTTGTGCCATACCCCTTGTTTCGATATTCCGATAAAATAGCAATATACTCTAATTGCACATAAGGATTATCTTTTTGAAAATTTGTTATAACAAAGCCAACAAAATGCTCTTCTTCTATAATTTCAATGATATCTGTAATGTGATGATTATATGATTTTTTTAGAGTCATATATAATTTTCTTTCCAGTCTTGGAAATATTTTTTTATATTCTCTAAATATAACTTTTTTAAATTCTTTTATATCCACTTTTTTTAGATACATATTAATTTTCCTCCATGTTCTCTATTACTTTTTCTATCCTTTTTATAAATGTATCCTTATCACTTAATGCTTTTATAAATTTCTTTTTTGCAATTTCAAATTCTTCATCATATAGATAAGTTTTCGCATATCCATTTGGTCCATATTTCTCATTTAGATGTTCATATACTTTTTGTATTCGTTTCTTTTTAGGGATGCTAGGAAAATTATTGATATAATAAGTATATGCTCTTTTTATAGAAATATCTATACTTTTTATAGTTCTATCAGCAGTACTGACAATCTTTCCATATATACTTCTCGGTTCATGATTACTTGATGCTCTATGATCTTCAATGGCTTCTTTTATAATTTGGATTTCTTCTTCCATAAACCATTTCTTTATTTGGTTATCCTTCATAAAAATATCCGCTGATAATTTCTCGTGTATTTTTGGATTAATGTAATGCCCCAAATCATGATAAGCTGCCACAGTATATACCATATTTTTATTCACTTCATATTCTTTTGCAATATTCAGACTTCTGTTAATAACTGTATGAATATGGTTAATACCATGAGATGCTTCATTTCTTGTATACAAAGGAAAAATTTCTGTTTCTATATATGTTTTTAATTCTGGATTTATTTCATCATCAATTGTTTCAAATTTCGTTTCTAATATATTTTCATCTTCATCTACTTTTGCATATGTATTTATTCTATTTTTATCATCTAATAGATAAGAAATATATGGCTTTTCTAAAAGAAGAATTATTGCTAATCGTTTTTCTTTACCTAATAATTCTGATATTTCTATCCATTGAGAAGTGTTTTCTTTAAAATCTTGTGGTACTCCCTCATATGTATTGGTTCGAAAAAGATCAAAATAAAATTTTCTATCTGGATATTCTAGTGTCATTTTTCCTTTATAGGTCAGATTTTTTATATCCATTCCTGTTTCTTCTTTAAATTCTCTGATTGCTGTATCTCTTGGATATTCCTTTTCTTCTATCTTTCCTCCTGGAATTTCATAATATCCTGCTTTTGGATTTTTCTCTTTATATTTTGTTACCACAACTTTTTCATTTTCAATTAAAAAGCAACGTACAGCATGTCTTTCTTTCATGATAACTTTCTCCTCTTTTTCTTTTTCTATTTACTATATGTATATCATATTTCCATATTTTTTTCTATAATTATATGTTGTTTTATAAAATTTGATTATAAATAACATTACGGTTCAGACCCAAACGCAGGAAAAGTTATATATATTATTTTGAAATATCGCGTAAGCGATCAAACGAGCAAAAGCGAGTGCGATTGGAGCAACCTTCACACGTTGAAAATTAAATTTTTAGCTAAGATTAAATTTATTTAAGACTAGCTAAAAATTTAATTTTCAACATGAGTGGTTGCGACACACAAGATATGAAAAATAATATATATAACTTTTCTTGCGTTTGGGTCTGAACCGTAACTAAATAATTCAAAAAAAGAAGTTCAAAATTGAACTCCTTTTAGAAAATTCCTACTACTTCTCCATTTTCGTCTATATCAATACTTTCTGCTGCTGGTACTCTTGGTAATCCTGGCATTGTCATAATTTTTCCTGCAAGTGCTACAATAAATCCTGCGCCAGTCTTTAATTCTAAATCTCTAATCGTAATATTGTATTCATCTTTACACTCTAAATTTTTAGGGTCATCTGAGAAAGAATATTGTGTTTTTGCAATACATACTGGAAGATTTGCATATCCCAATTTTTCAATTCTTTCTATTTCTTTTTGTGCTGCTTCTTCAAATACAACACCTTTTGCCCCATAAATCTTTGTTGCCACTTTTTCTATTTTTTCTTTAATTCCTTCATTTAATTCATACATATATTGGAAGTTCTCGTCTTTTTCTGTTAAGTCTACTAATTTTTGAGCAATATCGATAGCACCTTCTCCACCTTTTGCCCAACCTTCTACTAAACTTAATTCTACACCTTTTTCCTCTAAATGTTTTCTTAAACATTCAATTTCTGCTTCTGTATCAGAAGTAAATCTGTTAATCGCTACGATTACATTTAATCCAAATTTATCTTTGATATTCGCAATATGTCTATATAGGTTGTCTAATCCTTTTTCAAGACCTTCGATATTTTCTTCTTGAATTTTATCTTTTTCAATTCCACCATGATATTTTAATGCTTTTATGGTTGCTACAATCACAACTGCATCTGGTCTAATTCCTGCTTTTCTACATTTAATATCTAGGAATTTTTCTGCTCCTAAATCTGCTCCAAATCCTGCTTCTGTAATTGTATAGTCTGCTAATTTTAAAGCAAGTTTTGTTGCTACAATACTATTACATCCATGTGCAATATTGGCAAATGGTCCTCCGTGAATAATTGCTGGTGTATGTTCTAAAGTTTGCACCAAATTTGGTTTGATGGCATCTTTTAATAATACTGCCATTGCTCCTTGTGCATTTAAGTCTTTTGCAAAAATTGGTTTATCTTCTTCATTATATCCAATTAAGATATTTCCTAATTTTTCTTTTAAATCTTTTATATTTTCTGATAAGCATAATACAGCCATAATTTCAGAAGCTACTGTTATATCAAATTTATCTCTTCTTGGCACAATTTTGCTTTCTCCTGAAAGTCCAGTATCTACCACTCTTAATTGTCTATCATTTAAATCTACACATCTTTTCCAAACCACTTCTTTAAATTTTAGTTCATTTCCAAAATAAATATGGTTATCAATTAAACTTGCTAATAGATTGTTAGCAGCTGTGATGGCATGAATATCTCCTGTAAAATGTAGATTAATATCTTCCATTGGTGCTACCTGTACTCTTCCTCCACCTGTTGCTCCACCTTTGATTCCAAACACAGGTCCTAAAGATGGTTCTCTTAATGCTAAAATAGATTTCTTATTTATTTTTCTTAATCCATCAGCGATGGCAATAGACATTGTTGTTTTTCCTTCTCCTAATGGTGTTGGACTAATTGCCGTTACTAATATCAACTTTCCATTTTTTCTATCTTTTACTTTTTCATATAACTCTGAAGAAAATTTTGCTTTATATTTTCCATATAATTCTAAATCCTCTTCTTCTACATCTACTTTTTTGGCAACATCTACAATATTGTCTAATTTTGTATTTCTTGCAATTTCAATATCTGTCATTTTTTTCACTCCTTTTATTATTTATTTCAAAATTCCTTTTAAGATATAATTTTACGCAAGTAAAATTGTGTGCAATTGTTAGAGCAAAATGTTTTCATTCCCCCTTTACTTTTTAATCTACAATGACTTGTTGATTTTCCAGGTATTTATCTAAATGCCTTAAAACTGGAACATCTAAATTTATTAAGTTATTTGGTAAATTGTGTACATCAAACCATTTACATTCTGTTACTTCATGGTCATTAAAATTTATCGTTCCTTCATATTCTTCACAGAAAAACACATGATTCACAATATAAACTTCATCTTTATTAGGATATACATGATATGTTTTTTCGCCAGAAAAGATTCCATATAATTTTGGATTTATAGGAATTATATTCATTTCTTCTTTCAGCTCTCTATTTAATGCATCTATATAGGTTTCTCCTAGTTCCATTCCGCCTCCATGTATGCCCCAATTCCCATCATCTGCTCGTTTTTGTAATAATATTTTATTGTCTTTGCATATTATCAATCCTATTGCAGACACAACAATTGGTTTATGTCCTATTTTTTCTCTCATATCTTTTATATAATTTTTCATTTTGTACTCCTATATATAAATTTCTATTATCCCTATTACTAGATGTTCTCTTATAAAATCTTAAATATTTTCATCTACCTTCTTTAAAAGGATTCGGTATCTCTTTTCCTTGGCTTAAGTCTTTAATTTCTGTTTCTGTTAATCCAGTAATTTGCATAATATCTTCTATATTTTCTTTTTGATTTAACATTTCTTTTGCTAACCTTTTTCTTTTTAGTGTTTCTAATTGATTTAATATCCCTTCAAATATTTCTTTTTGTATTTGTGTAAATTGCTCGCTCTCTATTCCTACTTTTACTCCACTTATAGCTGATTGTATGTCATCAAATAAAATACATGCTCTTACATATGTAGTCATATGGGAATAACTTTTTGTTTCTTCGCTAATTCTTTTCATGAATACTAATTCTTTTTCTTCTAACGTACCATCTTCTATTTTTCTCTTACATTCATCCATATAGGATTTTTCCTCTATTTCTTTTGGCGTAAATTCTTGTGTTAATCCTTCTTTATTAAGTTTTTGAATATCCCTCTCTATTGTTGAAATATGACATCCCAGTATTTTTGCTATTTCTACTTGTGTCTTTTCATATATATATAATAGCCTTCTAACATTTTTCAGTCGCTCCTCCATTTTTTGTGTTTCTCCTCTGTATTTGTATTGTATCTCTCCTTTGTTAGTTAAATATATTATATCTCTATTTATCGTATCAATATCACTTTCTAATATTCTTGCTATTTCATTTGGAGTTTTTCCATCTAAATACATTTGTCTAACATCTTTTCTTCGTTCTATTGCATTTCTTTCTCTGTCTGTAAAAATTCTCTCTTTTTTTCTCAAATAACCGTCTAACTTCCTGACGAGAAATTTTTAAAGCTTTTGATATTTCAATTGGTGTTTTGCCACTTTCATATAGCATATTTACTTGCTCTTCTATTTCCATTATTTCACACCTTCTTTTATTATCTTATATAATCAATCCTGCTACAATACCGATTAATGCTCCAACAAGTACTTGCACTGGTGTATGACCTAAAACCTCCACTAATCTTTCTGATACTTGCACACCTGTAAGTCCTGGTGTTTCTACTAATTTGTTTAATAAAGCTGCTTGCTTTCCTGCTGCTCTTCTAACTCCACAGGCATCATACATAACCACAAATGCAACAACAAATGACAAAGCAAAGATAGCTGTGTCTACACCTTCATATTTTCCAATCAATGTTGCTATACTTGTCACAACTGCTGAATGTGAACTAGGCATTCCTCCAGCACCTAAAATTCTTTTAAAATTAAATTTCTTTGTTTTTACCAAATCATATAGTAATTTGAATAATTGTATACAAAACCACAATAACAGTGGTACATATATATATTTATTCTGAATAAATTGCATAAATCCATTCATTCTTAAAAAACTCCCCCTTACACTTTATTCGGTTTCAAAGTTTTCTTCTTTCTTTTCACCGTTTTCATCAGTTAGTAATATTGTTATTTTCTTTTCTGCATTTTCTAACATTTTATTACATTCTTTTGAAATTTTCATTCCTTCTTCAAATTTTACCACAGAATCATCTAAATTTAAATTTCCATTTTCCAATTCATTAATAATTTTTTCTAATTCTTGAATTTGTTCTTCAAAACTCTTTTTCATTCTTATCTCCTATCTTTTTATTATAAAGAACAATTAGCTTTTGTCTATTCTATGTAAATTTTTCCTATTCAACAAAGTTAATCTTCTTTTCCTATTGTGTAACTGTATTTGTAGATATATCTACTGTATACCATGTCAAAACTGCTGTTGTTTCTGCATCATTTACAGATACATGATAAATTGTTCCTTCTTTATTTGCAATATTAAAGGTTACTCCTTGGTCTGTCCCATATTCATTTTTTACAAGTTCAATAACTTTTTCTTCTTCTGTTTGTTCTGTATTTACTGTTTGTTGTTCTTCACTTCCTACATAATCACTGTTCATTTCTTCTTCTGTTACATTTGGTTGTATGCTAGGAGTCACAGGTTCATTTACTACATTTTCTGTATCTGCCTCATTTTCTACATTGGTTTCATTTTCTTCTACTGTATTCGTTTGGGTTGTTTGATTCAAATCTATTTCATTAATAATGTTTTGATTATCTCCGTGTATCTTCTTGTCTATTATATAGACTATAACAAGCCATTCCTATCATGATAACTAACAATATAATCGTAATTGTCATTAGTACTTTTTCTTTTATTCCCATTGTTTCTTATCTCCTTCATTCATAATTCTTATATAATTTTTGCTTGTTTTTCTCCATCTTTCAATCGAATTGAAATTTCATCTTCTGTTTGTAAATCTGTTACACTCTTAACAATTTTTCCATTTTTTTCAATGATAGAATATCCTCTTGTTAAGGTTTTTAATGGACTTAATGTATCTAATTTTGATACTAACTCAATATATTTATTCTTATTTTTTTCCTTTATCTTATTAATAACATTTTCTAATTGTTTCACATAAGAATCGATTTTAATATAGTTTTCTTGAATCTTTCTTGTTGGTTCTCTAAAAACAGAACTAGACATGCATTTATCATATCGTAATTTCATGATTTCTAGTTTTTTAGTTAATGCCATTTTTAATCGATTTTGATATGTATTAATTTTTTGTTTTACCTCATAGATATCTGGTACGGCAAGTTCTGCTGCAGCTGATGGCGTTGGTGCTCTCAAATCTGCCACAAAATCAGATATTGAAAAATCTGTTTCATGTCCTACTGCTGATATAATTGGAATTTTGGATTCATAAATACTATGTGCAACAATTTCTTCGTTAAATGGCCATAAATCTTCTAAAGAACCACCACCTCTAGCTAAAATAATAACATCTGCTAACTGGTTTTGATTCATATATTCAATACCTTCTGCAATTTTTTCTGCTGCGCCTTCTCCCTGAACAGGTACTGGTAGTAATCGAATATACACACTTGGATTTCTTCTTGTAGATACATTAATAATATCTCTGATGACTGAACCTGTCTGAGAAGTTAATACACCAATTACTTTTGGCATCATTGGTATTTTTTGTTTATGAGTTTGATCAAATAATCCTTTTTTCTCTAATTCTTCTTTTAATTTTTGGTATTTGGTATATAAATCGCCTAATCCATCTTCTTCCATGACTTTTGCATAAATTTGATAAACACCATCTCTTTCAAATACAGAGACAGAGCCTAATATATATACTTTCATACCATCTTTTGGTTCAAAATTTAATTTTTGTGCATAAGATTTAAACATAATACATTTGATTAAAGAATTTTCATCTTTTAAAGTAAAATACAAATGTCCTGTATAATGGTGTTTAAAATTAGAAATTTCACCTTTTATTAAAATATTATTTAAATATTCATCATCTGCAATCTTATTTTTTATATATTTATTTAAATCTGTTACACTAATTGCCATTTCCACATATTTCATATCATACTTCCTCTAACTTAAACTAGGGATATATAAAATATCCCTGCCTTACACTATTTGTTGACAATACTTGCCAATATTCCATTTACAAAGTTTTTTGATGAATCTTCTCCGTATTTTTTCGCCAATTCTACTGCTTCATTAATAACTACTTTAAATGGGATATCTTTATATTGAATTTCATAAATAGCTAGTTTTAATATAGACAAATCAATTTTAGAAATTCTATCAATTTTCCAGTCTGATTTTAAGTTTTTCTCTATTAATCCTAAAATTTCTTCTTTGTGATTTTCAATTCCTAAAACTGCATCTTCTATATATTCCTTTGCTTCTTTATTTTCTATATTTTCACTTTCAAAATATACATTTATTTGTTCTTTTAAATCATTCTGTTTTTGTATTTCTAAACTATAAATTAATTTAAAAGCACTTTCTCTAATTGCTGTTCTATTCATATCAATTCCCTTCTACATTTTATCTATAAAACTTTTTAATTTTGTTTTTACATCTTCTTTATTTCTTTGTACATAATTCCCAATAAATGCACCTAAAAATAACACAACAATTGCTAATATTAATTTATCTAATCCAGTAATTAAAATTAGAATTGCTATTATCACTCCAATGATTGCTCCTCTATATTGATTCCAAAAATCTTTAAAATTGTTCATGCTTTCACAACCTTTCTACACAAAACCTAAAATTGTTATATGTGCGTCAAAATCTTTGATTTCGTTATTACACACCTTTTTATGCCTCTTGTGGTTTGTCGGCAACTTTTTTAACCGTTATATTAACTTCATTTACTTCCAAATCTGTTGCCTTTTTAATTTTATCTTTTATACTTGTTTGAAGTTTTGCAGATAAATCTTTTATAACTGCTTCTGAACTCACAATTAGATTTGCATATACTTTTACATTATTATCTTTGTCTAGTTCTACTCTTGTTGTCACATCTTCTGTACTTTCAAATCCTTTTGCTACTGAGTTTACCAAATTTTCAATAGTTTCTTTAGAAATCATTAATTTACCACTTTCATTTTCTAATAGTACGCCTTGTCTTTCTTTGATTTGCTCTTTTGAAGTTGAATCAAAGAATATACATTTTATAGAAAGTAAGATAAATACAACACTAACTCCTAATATAACTTTGCTCCATACATCACTTGTAAGCGCACCATTTATAATTCCTCCAACTAATTCTGCATCTAACCATCCAAATACTAATAGACATGCTAAAATAGATATTATTAACATGACATATGAATATATAATTAATGTAATCTTTTCTAAAATTTTCATTTCATTTCTTCTCCTTTATTTTTTATATAATTTTTTCTTCTACTTTTATTGTTAATTCTTTTTTGTTATTAATTTCCCATTATAAGCTTTTAATTTTCATCAGAATTATTTTCTTCTGTCACTTCTTTCTTATCTTCTTTTTCATTCATAACTGTGTCTGTGTTAACACCTTGAACATGTACATTCACTTCTTCTACTTTTAATCCTGTCATATTTTCTACTGATTTTTTAACTCTATTTTGTATTTCAAAAGCAACATCTGGTATTCTTGAACCATATTCTACAATAATATTAACATCTATCTTCGCTGTATCTTCATCAATTTCTACTTTAATTCCTTTTGCTAGATTTTTCTTTCCACTTAATACTTCTGTAATTCCTCCTGCAAATCCTCCTGACATTCCAGATACACCTTGTACTTCTGAAACAGCCACACCTGCTATAACAGCTACAACATCACTTGATATTTGAATCCCTTCATTTTCTGTTTTTATTTCTTCATCTAATTCTACAACTTCCCCATTTTCTACATTTTTGTTTTCTTCACTCATATAAATTCCTCCTTTCTTTTTTCTTAAAAAAGAAAAAAGATATACTTATTTTTCCATATAAGTATATCAATTTTTTATGAATTTTACAACTATTTTCACAATATTTACACTTTTTTAAGAAATTGAACATTGGAAGTTATTCAAAAACATCAAATTCTTGTATAGGATTTCCCCTTAAATAATCTTGTATAGTCATTCTTTTAGCATTTTCACCTTGTATTTCTAAAACTTTTAATATGCCTTCCTTACATTTGATAAATATGCCATCTTTAGGGTCTGATACAATCACTGTACCATTTGTTAAAAATCCTAAATTTTCTGCATATATTTCATCTTCTCCTGCGACTTTTACTTTCCAAAACTTTATCTTTTTTTCATTTAAAAATGTGTAGGCTCCCATGATAGGATTTAATCCTCTGACCAAATTTTTAATTTCTTCCGCTGTTTTATGATTCCAATCAATTTTTGCCATATCTTTTGATAACATTGGTGCAACTGTATAATCTTCTCCTTGTTTTTCTCTTGGAGCTGTTCCTTTTTCAATTTGTTTTAATGTTTCTACCAATAACTCTCCACCAATCACTTTCAATCTATCCCATAATTCTCCTGTTGTTTCCTCTTCTCCAATTTCTACTTCTTGTTTTAAAATCATATCTCCTGTATCCATTCCTACATCCATATACATGGTTGTCACACCAGTTGTTTTATCTCCATTTAATACAGCCCATTGAACAGGTGCTGCACCTCTATATTGAGGTAATAATGATGCATGAACATTAATACAACCATATGGCGGAATATCTAATATTTCTTTTGGTAAGATTTTTCCATAAGCTACTACACAGATAACATCAGGTTGTAATGCTTTCAACTCATTTATAAATTCTTCATTATTTTTAACTTTTTCTGGTTGGTAAATTGTTAAATTCTTTTCTATTGCAAATTCTTTTACAGGGCTAGGAATCGTTTTCATTCCTCTTCCTTTTGGTCTATCTGGATTTGTTACAACTCCTATAATTTCATGTCCTGCTTCATAAATTGCTTTTAAGCTTTCTTCTGCAAAGTCTGGTGTTCCCATAAATACAATTTTCATAAATTTCTCCTTTTCTTATTGTATAGAAAAAATTATTATTTTTCTGGTTCAATATACTCTAACGTTCCTGGAATAATTTTATCAATAAATAACTCGCCTTCTAAGTGGTCAAGTTCATGTGAGATAGCTTGTGCTAATAATTCTTTTGCCTTTACTCTCATTCGTTTTCCTTCTCTATCTATATATTCTGCTACCACTTCTGATGGTCTGATTACTTTTGCAAATTCATTTGGAAAACTCAAACAACCTTCATCCACTTCTTGTTCTCCTTTTGTTTTGATAATCACTGGATTAATTAATACAATTGGTCCATGATTATCATATAAATCAATTACCACAATTCTTTTTAACACACCCACTTGAACAGCAGCTAGTCCTACTCCATTATATTTATGCATCGTTTCTATCATATCATCAATCAAAGATTGTATTTTTTCACTTGCAATATCCTCTTCTGGAACTTCTCTTGATTTTTTCTTTAAAATGTCATCTCCTTGATATCTTAGATTTCTAATTGCCATATTTTCTCACATTCCTTTCTTAAGACATATTGTTTGGATTAATATCAATTGCAATCCTTGTATCTTTTATATTTTCCTGATATATCTCTTTTAAACAAGTATTGAAAACTTCATTTGCCTCTTCTGTCATGTTCCCTTTTATGATAATTCTCCATCTGTATCTATTTTGAATTTTATCAATTGGACAAGGCATTGGTCTTAACACTTTAAATTCTTCTTTGTTTAATCTTTGTTCTAAATACTGATATATTTTACTAGATACTTTTTTTATCTCTGCCTCTTGATAACTATTTAGTCCAATCAATATTATATCGCAAAATGGTGGATATTTCAACTGTTCTCTAAGTGCAATTTCTGTTTCATAAAACAAGTCATAATTCTGTTTTTGTGCACAAATAATGCTAAAATTATCTGGATTATATGTTTGAATAACTACTTTTCCTGGTAGATTTTCCCTACCTGCTCTTCCAGCCACTTGTGTTAAGATTTGGAAGGTTCTTTCATTTGCTCGATAATCATCAATATTTAAAGAACTATCTGCTGCAATAACCCCTACCAAAGTTACATTGGGAAAATGATGTCCTTTTACTACCATTTGTGTCCCAATCAAAATATCAATATTCTCATTTTTAAATGTATTTAAAATCATTTCATGTGAATTTTTCTTTGTTACTGTATCAATATCCATTCGAATGGTGGATGCTTCTGGGAATTGTTTGTGGATTTCTTGTTCTAGTTTTTGTGTTCCTGTTCCAAAATATCGAATTTTATCACTATGACATTCTGGACAAATGGTCACAATATTTTCTTCATGTCCACAATAATGACATTTTAGCTTTCTTTCATAACTGTGATATGTCATACTAATATTACAGTTTGGGCATTTTACTGTATATCCACAATTTCTACACATAATAAAAGTAGAATACCCTCTTCTATTCAAAAATAAAATGGTCTGTCTTTTCTGTTTTAGATTTTCTTCAATGCTATTATATAACTCCATACTAAGCATTGAACGATTTCCATTGGCTAATTCTTGCTTTAAGTCAATAATTTCTACTTTTGGAAGTGAAGATTGATTGGCTCTCTTGGTAAGTGTTAATAATTTGATTTTTGTATTTCCAACCTCATCTTCATTTGTCGCGTTATAGAAAGTTGTCATATCAGGTGTTGCACTTCCTAATACCAATGGTGCTTGATTTTCTTTTGCCAAAACTTTTGCAATTTCTTTGGCATTATATCTTGGATTGTTTTCTGATTTATATGAGCTATCATGTTCTTCATCTATAATAATAATTCCAATATTTTCGATTGGTGCAAATATAGCAGATCTTGCTCCTATAACAATTCTTGCCTTTTTTTCTCGAATTCTTTCCCATTCATCATGTCTTTCTCCAATCGATAATTTACTATGTAAAATAGCAATCTCTTCTTTCCCAAATCGTGAAATAAATCTATCTAACATCTGTGGTGTTAATGATATCTCTGGTACTAGCACAATCGCATTTCTACCAGTGTGTAATACTTTTTCAATTAATTGTAAATACACTTCTGTCTTTCCAGAACCTGTGACACCATACAATAGAAATTGCTTATATTCTTTTTTATCAATTGCTTCTTCCACACTTTTATAAGCTTTTTCTTGCTCTTCGGTTAGATGTAATTTCTCTGTTTTTTCACACTCTCTCCCTAATAGGGGATTTCTTTCCACCTTTTTTTCTACCATTTCTAAATAGCCATTCTTTACTAGAGTATTAACAATTCCTCTTGCACAATCTGTAAACATTTCAATTTCTGGTACAGTTGCTCCTTCATTGTCTTTTATAAAGTTCAATACTCTTTTTTGTTTTTCCGATTTAATCTTTTCAGTCTGTATTTCAAATTCGATTTCTTCTATATCTTTTTTTAAATATACACAATTAATCGTTTTATCTTGAATTCTTTTTTCTTTATTTTTATTTCTTGTTCCTGGTGTTAGCATTAATTTGATACAATCTGATACATTACAGAAATATCTCTTTGCCATCCATTTAGCTAGTGCAATTTGTTTGTCTGTTAAATTTTCTTCTAGTTTTGCGATATCTTTTACTTCAAATTGTGATGTTTCCTTCAATCCTACAACAAATGCTTCTGTTAGTTTTCCACCTTTACCAAAAGGAACTAATACTTTACTTCCTACTAATATTAGTTCTTCTAATTCCTTTGGTATGTTATAGTCAAAGGTTCTATTTAGTTTTTTTGCTCCTCTATTAATAATGATTTCTGCTACCATGTTTTCTCCTTTTCTTGTCCTTAAGTATATCAAAGTTTTATTGTTTTAACAAGTTAAAATAAGAATCTGACTTTTCATTTTTCAACTGCGACAAAACTTTGTTATTTTTACCACATAAAAAAGAATACTGGTATATATCTATATCCGTATTCTTTTGGTTATTATGCTGTTTCTTTTTCTTCTCCCTCTGGCACCTGTCTTTTTTTCTTGCCTTTTTGTTGTTTTTGCTTGTTGTTATTTACAACAATATCTGGTGCCTCATTGTCTAATATGGTTTGTTTTGTAATAATACATTTTTCAATATTTGGATTTGATGGAATATCAAACATGATATCTCTCATTCTTTCCTCAATAATTGAACGCAATCCTCTTGCTCCTGTTTTTCTTTCAATTGCTTTATCGACAATTGCACCTAATGCCTCTTCTTCAAATATTAATTCTACACCATCAATTTCAAATAATTTTTGATATTGCTTAATTAATGAATTTTTAGGTTCTTTTAATATTGTAATCAAAGCATTTCTATCTAGTTCTTGCAATGTCGCCACAATTGGTAATCTTCCTATAAACTCTGGAATCAAACCAAATTTTAATAAATCTTGTGGTAGCAATTCTTTAAAAACTTCATATTTGCTAATTTCTTTTGTACTTTCTATTTTAGAACCAAATCCAATAGATTTTTTTCCTGTTCTATCTTTTATGATATTTTCTAATCCTTCAAATGCACCTCCACAGATAATTAATATATTTTCTGTATTAATTTGAATTAGCTCTTGATTTGGATGTTTTCTTCCTCCTTGTGGTGGTACTGATGCAATCGTTCCTTCAATAATTTTTAATAAAGCTTGTTGTACACCTTCTCCACTAACATCTCTTGTGATAGATGGATTTTCTGATTTTCTAGTAATTTTATCAATTTCATCTATATAGATAATACCTTTTTCTGCTTTTTGTACATCTCCATCTGCTGCTTGAATGAGTTTTAATAAGATATTTTCAACATCTTCTCCAACATATCCAGCTTCTGTAAGTGTTGTTGCATCTGCGATTGCAAATGGAACATCTAAAATTCTTGCCAATGTTCTTGCAAGTAACGTTTTTCCACATCCTGTTGGTCCTAATAATAAAATGTTACTTTTTTGTATTTCTACATCATCATCTTTACTTGCATATTCTTCATGTGCAATTCTTTTATAATGGTTATATACTGCAACAGATAATGTTTTTTTGGCATCTTCTTGCCCAATGACATAATCATCTAATACTTTTTTGATTTCTCTTGGACTTGGAATATCATTTAATTCATTTAATGTATATCCTGCTTTATCATCATCATATAACTCTGCTTCTATAATACTATTGCAAAGGTCAATACATTCATCACAAATATATACGCCTGGCCCTGCAACAATTTTTCTAACATTTTCTTGTGCCTTACCACAAAATGAACATCTTACACTTTTTGGTACATCATTTTTTGCCATTTCATTCTCTCCTTAATTTTTAAAATCTCTTATATTATATTAAATTTAATAATTATTATACACTAATTTTTATCTGTTCATTCTATATAAAAAGATTTTATTTATTTTCTTTTGTCCATAATTCCATCAATTAATCCATATTTTAAAGCCTCTTCTGCTGTCATATAATTATCTCTTTCTGTATCTTTTTGGATTTGTTCAACTGTTTGACCTGTTCTTTCACTTAAGAATTTATTTAATTTTTCTCTTGTTTTTACTAAATGGTCTGCATGAATTTTAATTTCTGTTGCTTGACCTGAAAGTCCGCCACCACCGATTAATGGTTGGTGAATTAAGATTTCTGCATTTGGTGTTGCAAATCTCTTTCCTTTCTCTCCTGCGGCTAAAAGGGCTGCTCCCATACTAGCTGCCATTCCTATACAAATGGTTGATACTGGGCATTTTATATAATTCATTGTATCAATAATTCCCATTCCATCTGTAATAGAACCTCCAGGTGAATTAATGTATAGATTGATATCTTTATCTGGGTCTTCTGATTCTAAGAATAATAATTGTGCAATGACTAAACTTGATGTTGTTGGATTAACATCTTCTCCTAAAAAGATAATTCTGTCTTTTAATAATCTTGAGAAAATATCATATGATCTTTCTCCTTTGCTTGTTTGTTCTATAACATAAGGTACTAAACTTGCTTTTTCTAACATATAAAATTCCTCCTTTAAAACTTTTATATAAAAATTGCCATCTTGTTAAACTATTCATATCTTTCTTATAAAATTCTAATTTTATTGTTTTTATTTAAATATCTGTAATACTATTTTCCTTATTCCTTTTTGACAATCATTCTTACTATATGTCACCGAAATCTAATTGTCAAAAAAGCTGGGGTTAAAATTTAACTATTACATTTAACACCCCAACCTTTTACGATTTTATTTTATTTTTGCATTTTCTACTAAAAATTCAAGTGCTTTTTCTGATTCTAATCCTTGTTTGATGTAATTTCTTACATTTTCATTTTTTAAGAATTCTTCATCATTTTCTCTACCATAATTTTTAGCCATTTCTTTTATTTTTTCATCTATATCGATATCTGCTACCTCTATTTTTTCAGCTTTAATAACTGCTTCAATTGCTAAACGAGATTTGATTGCTTCAATTGCTTGAGGCTCATATTCTTTTTGCATTTCTTCTCTTGTTTTTCCCATCATTTGAAGATATTGGTCTAATCTTAATCCTTGATATGATAATCTTTGTTCCATATCTTTTACCATATTTTCTGTTTCTGTTTCAACCATTCCTGATGGAATATCTACTTTTACATTTTCACATACTGCTTTTATAACAGCATCTTGTGTTTCATATTTTGCTCTTTCATCATTTTGTTCTTGTTGTTTCTTTTTAATACTTTCTTTTAATTCTTTTAATGTATCAAATTCACTAACATCTTTTGCAAATTCATCATCTAATGTTGGTAATTCTTTTTTCTTGATTTCATTTACTTTTACTTTAAATGTAGCATCTTTTCCAGCTAAATCTTTTGAGAAATATTCATCTGGGAATTTTACTTGAATATCTTTTTCTTCATCGATTTTCATTCCAATAATTTGGTCTTCAAATCCTGGGATAAATGTATTGCTTCCAATTTCTAAGTCATGGTTTTCTGCTTTTCCACCTTCAAAAGCAACTCCATCTACAAATCCTTCAAAATTAATATTTGCAATATCTCCTTTTTCTACTGGTCTATCTTCTACTGATATTAATCTTGAATTATGTTCTTGCATATGTCCTAATTCATGTTCTACATCTTCATCTGTTACTTTATATTCTATTTTTTTGATTTCTACACCTTTATATTTCCCAAGTTCTGCTTCTGGTTTTGTTTGGAATATAGCTGTAAAAATTAAGTCTTGTCCTTTTCCAATTTGTGTTACATCTATATCTGGTCTACTAACTACTTCTAATTTGTTTTCTTCTACTGCTTTTTCTAATTCTTCTGGAACAACTTCATTAAATGCATCTTCATAGAATATTTCTTTTCCATAATATTTTTCAACAATATTCATTGGTGCTTTACCTTTTCTAAATCCAGGGATATTAAAATATTTCGCACTTTTAAAATATACTTTTTTGATAGCCTCATCAAATTTTTCAGCTTCTATTGTTACATTTAATTTTACTTCATTTGCGTTTTTTGTTTTTTCTACTTTACATTCCATTATTATTCAATCCTTTCTTTATTCATATAGCTTAATTATTATACCACATTTTTCCTAATTTGCAAGGATTTTTAAATATTTTTTGAAAAATACTTGTTTTTTTCATACTTTTGTGTTAAACTTGTTAATAGTCAGTTTATTTTAAAAATTAGGAGGTGCAATTAAGAATGGCTAAATGTGCAATATGTGATAAATCAGTTAATCATGGAAATAAACTTAGTATTACACGTTCTCACATTAGTAAAAGATCTTCACGTACATGGAAACCAAATTTAAGAAGTGTTAAAGTTACAGAAAATGGTGAAACAAAGAGAATTTATGTATGTGCTAAATGTTTAAGAGATGGAAAAGTAAAGAGAGCATAAGCTCTTTTTTTTGATACATGTTAAGTAGAGTTCAATGAATCTTTTTGAACTCTACTTTTCTTATTGTATAGAAAATTAGAGTTTATCTTAATCATCTGTGAAATTTTTCTAATTCTTATCTTTTATTCCAAATATCAACTTTACAAATCCTCTCAAGAATTTTGGAACTTTTTTAACTACAATTGTCATCTATGTATCCCTCCTTTTATATTAGCATGCTAACCACATAAATCCAACGCATACCACTACTACTCCTATCATAAATAACCAGCCTGTTATTGGAAGTAATAAAACTAATAATATACCTAAGCCTAAACCTATTAAGCAAATAGCCAGTGTTTTTCGAAATAATTTTAACATGTTATTACCTCCATTCTCTTTTGTATATTATATTCTCGACTTTTCTTTATGTTACATTTATGGTAACTCTTTTAAAAAAACTATTATAAATCACTCTATACTTTTATAATTAATCTTACAAATGATTTGTTGCCTTTTACTCTATTCATTGACTTTTCCTTATTTTTTCTTTACAATATATAATAATTTAAAAAGAAATACTTATATAAGAAGGGATGATATATGAACAAAAAAGACACAGTAAAAATGGTAGAAATTTTAAAACAAACTTATCCAGATGCCACTTGTAGTTTAGATTTTGAAACACCTTTTCAAGCAGTTGTTGCTGTTATTCTTTCTGCACAATGTACAGATGAAAGAGTCAATAAAACAACACCTGCCCTTTTTGAAAGATGTAAAACTGTAGAAGATTTTGCAAATATAGATATAAAAGAACTTGAAGATTTTATCCATCCTTGTGGTTTTTTCAAAAATAAAGCAAAAAATATTAAATTATGTGCAAATCAAGTACTAGAAAAATTTGATGGGCAAGTACCAAATACCATGGAAGATTTAATGAGTTTAGCAGGTGTTGGTAGAAAAACAGCTAATGTTGTCTTACTAGAAGTGTTTGGAATTGCAGAAGGCGTTGCTGTTGATACTCATGCAAAACGAATTTCTAATTTAATTGGTTTATCTAATGAAAAAGAACCTGAAAAAATCGAACAAGATTTAATTAAGATTTTTCCAAAAGAATATTTAAAAGATATCAATCATTTATTTGTTTGGCATGGTAGAAATACTTGTATTGCTAGAAATCCGAAATGTGATGATTGTACAGTTAAGACATATTGTAAACATTATAAGAAAAATGTGCGTTAACAAAATTAGAGATTTCTACACACAAATTTTAAATCTATATTTTCAAAAGAAGGAATCTGCATTGCAAGATTCCTTCTTTGCCTAGTTTAATTCTAGTTTTGTGTGTTTGGCTTTCGGGTTAACGGTTATGCTCTGATAACTCCTCCTGCTCCAGACTTTATCATTCTTTCAGCAGGTGTCTTCCTCGTCACAGTCATCTTCTTCATCTGCGTCGCCGTCTTCCTCGTCATCATCATCGTCGTCATCCTCAGGCTCCACATAGTTTTCGAAGTCTGTTTCATTAAACAGCGTCTGTAATTCCTCCGGTACGTCGTCTCTGAAAATCCATGTTTGCCAATCCCCTTCCGGGCAAAATACGAGATAGTCACCGTCATTATCAATTTTCAAATCGGTATACGGTATCGCATGATATCCCCCCAGACAGGTATGGCATTCGAATACGATGCATAAATTCTCGGCCGTAGGTTCTACATCATTAAGCCGTTCTATATCGCCGTCGTCAGCTAACCAATATGAGTGGTTAGGATCAAGTGTTTTTACATATTTTTCAATAGTCATTTTTTCCCTCCTACTAAAAATTAGTCATTGTAGCCTTACACACTTAAATCAGCCATCTAGGTATATCTAGTATATTACATTTTATGTAAATTGTCAATCATATTTTAAAGTTAGCTTATATCTTACGACCTTTTTTCTTTTTATAACATTCATATATTTTGTATATTTATTCATCTTTCTTCCATACTAGTATGTAGAGGTGATTTTTTGACAAATATTAATTGTTCACTAAATTGTATTTATCAAAAAGATGGTAAATGTTCTTATTCTAGTATCACACCTACCATTTTTTCAACAACAAGTGAATGTGCTTACTTTGTTGATAAATCAGAAAAGAAAACTCAATGACCAACTATTAGGACTACCCAGTTGGTCATTTTTAATTATTGACAAAATCCTTTTTCCGTTATATATTTCTATTAATATTAATTTAAAAGGAGGATATTATGTTAAAAAAGAAAATAAAAATTATTTCTTTAATTATTTTATTGCTTATCTCTTTATTGACACCTATTGTAAATGCTGAAAATGAAGTTAAAGTTGAAGCTACAACAACTGATCAGGTAAATCCTATAAGTGAAACGCAAGAAACAGTAACGATAAAAGAAGGAGACGAATATTTATTTCAAGATACTGTAACTGTCGACACGCCAGTTGATGGAAATTTGTTTATTATTGCAAATACAGTTACAATTAATTCTCAAATTGGTGGAGATGCATTTATCTTTGCTGATACCATTAATATTGAAGAAAATGGATACATTTTAAGTAACTTATTTGCATGTGCCAATGCCATTCATGTAAAAGGTGTTGCTTACAACATCTATTCTATTGGTGATACATTAACCATTGACGGATTTGTCTACAGAGATGTTAGAACTATCTGTAATACACTTAATGTTAATAGTATGATTGGAAGAAATGTTTTTGTTAACTGCTCTTCTATCAATTTTAAAGAAAAGCCAAGTACAGAAGACACAGCTAGTATTACATCTTATGGAAGTATACAAGGAGATTTAAATTATTTTTCTGATGAAGAAATTGCAATCCCAGATGGGCATGTTTCTGGAGAAACACATTTTACTGCACTAAAAAATAATACAGTTAATATTTCAAACTATATCTACTCTCTAGGTGCTATATTAGTATCTGCAATTATTATATGGTTAATTGGATTATGGCTTTCTCCAAAATTATTACATAACACAAGTTATCCTATAACATTGAGAAAAGCTTTACAAATCATAGGATTAGGAATAATTGTTCCAATTGTTATTGCTTTATTATCTGTCATCATCTCACTAATTCCTATCACTAGCCAGTTTACAATGTTATTACTTTGTGTATTAGTTATCTTGTTCTTTGTTAGTACATCTGTTGCAATTATCAATGTTAATACTATGATTTGCAATAAACTAAAAATTACACAAAACTTATATAAATTAGGATTTCTAATTGTTACTACTATCATCTTCTGGCTATTAACCTTGATTCCTTATGTTGGTATGGTTATTTCACTAATCGCCATTATATGGGGAATTGGTAATGTTTCTTATAGTATTTTAATAAAAGAGAAAACTGATGAAAATAATTCAGATTCTAATAAAAAGATTTCAAATTCTGAAAAGAAAAAAGAAAAAGTTGAATCTAAAACGGAAAAAGAAAATAAATCTAATAAATCAAAAGAAAAAAATAAATCTGATAAAACTGTAAAAGATAAAAAAACAGATAAAAATAATAATTAAAATTCTAAATAAATATTTCAAAAGAAGGAATCTGCATCGTCAGATTCCTTCTTTTTCTAATTTCATTTTTGCTATATTTATGATTTGTCAATTACGCTTCTTTTTTCAATTCATCTATAATCACCTTATAATCTACTGCATTTAGAATCGCTGTTCCTGCAACTAAAATATTCGCACCTGCTTTCTTGACTTCTGGTGCTGTTTTTAAATTAATTCCGCCATCTACTTCTATGTCTATTTCTAAATGGTTATTGTCAATATAATTTTTTAATGTTCTTACCTTTTCTGTCATTTCACTTAAATAACTTTGTCCACCTTTTCCTGGTTCTACTGTCATAACTAAACACATATGGATATATGGTAAATATTTATAAACTTCTTCTATCTTCGTATTTGGTTTTACTGATATTCCTACTTTACAATTATATTGTTTTATATAGTTTATCATTTCAAATACCTCTTCTTCATTTTTGCAAGCTTCTAAATGAAATGTTATGATATTTGGCTCTACTGCACTAAAATCATCTACTGCTTGTTTGATATCATTTACCATTAAGTGAACATCTAATGGTGCATTAGATATTCTTCTAATATATGAAGCATATTCTAACATAGTTTTATATGTGTTTTTTTCCACAAATTCACCATCCATAACATCTATGTGAAAATAATCTGTTTTAGATGCTTCTAATGCAAAAAATGTTTTTGACTCCTCTCCTTTTTTTACTGAAAGAATTGATGTTGAAACTTCTACCATTTTCTTTCCTCCTTTTCTTTTAATTCTTGATATATTTTGCAAAATCTTTCATATCTTGCTTTATCAATCTCTCCATTTTCTACTGCTTTTTTGATTCCACAGTTTTCTTCTTTTATATGTGTACAACCTATAAATTCACAATTCTCTTCAAATTGTCCAAATTCTTTGAAATACTGGTATAACTCTTTACTTTCTATTTCTGATATATCAAAAGTTGAAAAACCTGGTGTATCTGCTATATAAGTATCTTCATCTATTTCATATAATTTAATAGCTGTTGTTGTATTTTTTCCTCTTTTATTTTTCTTACTAATTTCTCCTTCTTGTGTGATATCTCTATCAAATATACCATTAATTAAGGTAGATTTTCCAACCCCAGAATTTCCTGAAAATGCATTGATATTATTTTTTAATAATTCTTTTAATTTGTCAATTCCTTTTCTTTGTTTTGCATCTGTCAATATAACGGTATATCCTATTTTACTATATATTTGTTTTATATTTCTAAAATCTTCTTTTTGGTCTAAATCTGTTTTATTTAATAAAATAATACTGTTAACTCCCACAAATTCTGCAAAAGCTAATTGCTTATCTAGCATTAATAAATCTGGTTTTGGGTCTTTACTCGAAACCACAAATATAATTTGTGTGATATTAGCAAGTTTCGGTCTTTTTATATATACTTTTCTTTCATATATATTCTCAATAACAGCTTTTTTCTCTTTTTCATCTGTAATCGTTATATCCACTATATCACCAACAACTGGTGTAATTTCTTCTTTCTTAAATTTTCCTCTTGCTGTTGTTTCATATATTTCATCTTCTACTTTTACTTGATATAGATTCGATATATTTTCTACAATTAATCCTCGCATATTTCCTCCATTTTTGTCCTTTTGGGTCCATTAGGATCAGATCCATTTGGGACATTTTTCCCTTTCCTTTACCATTATATACGAAAAAAGTCCAATTCGCAATTATTGAATTGAACTTTTTATTATTTTATCATTATCTATTTTCATTAAAATGTTATTGTATCCTGTGATCCTAAAGTAATGGTTCTACTTGAACTATAAATTTGGTTACCACCATTGTTTGGGTCTGTTATAGATACATTTATCTCTAAAGATTCTCCTTCTTTTCCAGAAAGTGTTATTTGACAATTTTCAGTTGTACTGCTTACTGTCCTTGTTTCATTGTTAACTTTTACATTTACGTTTCTATTAGTTGTCCCTTCTGTTTCTTCATTCTGTTCTGCAAAATAGCTTTCTACTAATTTTTTAACACTTACATTTACTACTATATCTTTATTTTCAGCCACTTTATTTACAGTTAATGTAACAGTTGTTCCCTCATCTACTGTTGTTCCTCCTGTCACACTTTGTGCTGTAACTTTTCCATCATTAGAAGTTGCTTCTACATAATTAATTGTCACTTTTAATCCTTGACCTTCTAATGTTGATTTTGCATTTGCTTCTGTTTGCCCTACAACATTTTGAACTGTAACTTGTTTTATTCCTGTTCCTGTACTTACATGAATTTTAATCGTGTCTCCTGCATATGCTTCAGAATCTGCTTCTACTTCTTGAGAAATAACATACCCTTCTTTTACCGTTTTACTTGTTTCTTCTATTACTTCTGCTTTCAATTTTGCATCTTCTAGCATTCTTATTGCTTCACTTCTTTCTTCTCCTTCAACATTAGGTACTGTTGTCTTTTCTTGTCCCTTGCTAATAACTACTTTGACAGTACTTCCTTCCTTTACATGATAGTCTGCAATATAAGTAGGATCTTGAGAAATAACATATCCTTCTGGAACATCTTTATTAAATTCTTCACTTGATACTTCAAATACAAGTTTTAAATCCTCTACTGTTTTTTGTGCTTCTTCTTTAGACATTCCTACTACTTCTGGAAGTTGCACTTCTGCTGGATTTGTTATATTTAAGAATGCTAGTGTTCCACCTAAACTGATAGCAAATAATAATATCAAGCCTATAAATGTACTTAATATTTTATGTCTTTTAATAAATGCTACAAATTTATTATCTTTCTTTCCTCTTTTCTTGTTGTCATCTTCTGCTACATTACCATATAAATCTGTATTAATTTTTTGTGTTCTTGCTGTTGCATCATAATCTCTATCTTCTACAAAATCTCCATTAGGATTTTTTAAAGCTTGCCTTAAATCAGCCAACATATCTGTTGCTGTTTGATATCTTAAAGTTGTATCTTTTTTTAATGCTTTCATAATAATTCTATTAACTGCTGATGGTAAATTTGGATTTAATTCTATTGGTTCTTCAGGTTCTTCTTGCATATGTTTTAATGCAACAGAAACTGGTGTATCTGCATCAAATGGAACTCTTCCTGTCACCATTTCATACATAACGACACCTAAAGAATATAAATCTGATTTGGCATCTGTAAATCCACCTCTTGCATGTTCTGGTGAAAAATAGTGTACAGAGCCAATGGTAGTTCCAAAAGCTGTAATAGTAGAGTTAGAAACTGCTTTTGCGATTCCAAAATCTGTAACTTTTGCAATTCCATCTTCTGTTATGATAATATTATGTGGTTTAATATCTCTATGTATAATATTGTTTTTATGTGCCATTTCTAGTGCTGAAGCAATTTGAATGGCTACATTTACTGACCATTTCCATGGAAGTGGTCCTCTTTCTTCTACAATAATTTCCTTAAGAGTCTTTCCTCTTATCAATTCCATGACAATATAATATAAATTATCCTCTGAACCAACATCATAAATAGATACAATATTTGGATGAGTAAGTCTCGCTGCTGATTGTGCTTCTATTTCAAATCGTTTAATAAACTCCTCATCTGTTGTAAATTCGTCTTTTAAAACTTTTACAGCTACATTTCTTTTTAATACTTTATCCTCTGCTCTATAAACTGTAGCCATACCTCCATTACCAGCTTTTTCGATAATTTCGTACCTATTCCCTAATATTTTTCCTTCTAAAATCATATTTATCTCTCCTTAATATGTTTAATATGTAGATTGCTTTTGATTTTTATATATTTTTGATAACAATAACCGTAATATTGTCATAGCCACCATAATCATTTGCCAATTTTACCAATTCTTTTGGGGCTTGTTCAATATCTTTTTTAGCCCATTTGAATATTTCTTCTTTTGAGACCAAATTTGTTAAACCATCTGAATTTATAATGAATATATCATCTTTCAAAAAGCCTTTTATCATGACATCTGGTTCTACAAAAGCATTACAACCTAAAGCCTTCATTAACATATTTTTTTGTGGATGATGTTCTGCCTGTTCTTGTGTAATTGTTCCATCCTTTACTAATTTTTGTACATAACTATGGTCTTGTGTTAATTTTCTCATAAAATCTTTTCTGATTCTATATATCCTACTGTCTCCAACATGACCGATAAAGGCTCTATTATTATATATTAAACAAACTTCTAAAGTAGTACCCATTCCTTCTAATTCAGGATTTTCTTTTGACTTTTCATATACTACCATATTGGCATATTCCATACTACTTCCTACTAATTGAATAATACTTTCCTTGTCTTTTGGAATTTCTTTAAAATTATTTTCTATATAACTTTTTGCTGATTGAATGGCAAGTTTACTAGCAATTTCTCCACCTTTATATCCTCCCATACCATCAGCTAACATATATAACTGAACTTCATCTAAAGAATTGGATATATAATAGTAATCTTGATTAATCTCTCTTACTTTACCTATATCCGATTTTGCATAAGCCTTTATCATGTTTTCACCTCGTTTTCCTTTTGTTTTATACAAAATTTATATAAATATACTTGTATCTTTTATATCACAAGTTTCTATTTTTTGCAATTAGTTTGCTAAAATTTATTTATTACTAGTATTTCTATTAAAACATTATTTAAAAAAAATAACAGACTATTACAAAGTCTGTCATTTTTCAACTTTTTTTGTTTAAATTATTCTATATTTTTAAACATCATTATTCTAAATCCTATACTTGGCTCTGTTTCCAATGCAGGTCTACTTGATAAATTTTTTGATTCTATATTCATTGTTGTTACTCGTTGATTTCTATTTCCGATTATCCACTCATCAAATGTATTCTCTTCTTGCAAATTCCACATAGATTTCTGGCTTTGATTTATAATATTTTCATATTGTTTTTCATAACACAAAGAAGATGTATATCCTATCATTTTATTTTCTGTACTAAATTGTCTAGCTATTTGTTTTGCAGTTTTCCAGTCTGTATCATGATAGATTGTTGCCCCCTTCTTTACTACTACTTTTCCCTTTTCTTCTCCAGCTTTATATCGACTAAGATAAAATCCACCATATGCCTTCACACTTTCACACATTTTTTTATAAATTTCTACATCCGAATCACTTACTATGCTTTGCCTTGCTGCTTCTTCTAATTCTATTGGCACATGTTGATACCCTGCATATTTAGAATATTCTTGTATGGTATATTTCTCTATATTTTCTACTGAAATCCATATAAATTGGTTTCCATACACCTCTTCTGAAAGCATACCTTTCTCTTTATCTTTTTCATTATCACTAATCGCTAATACTTTATCTTCCTTTGCTTTATTCAAATCATCCTCTATCTTAAAATATCCTGTAGGAATGATTTCATATAATGTTTCATTTTCTTGCTCTGTTTTTTCGTTATCTTTTAAAACATTCATTACGATTATTACTAAAAATATCAATATTAATAATGCTACTAGTAGACTAATTAATAAAATCTTATTACTTTTTTTCATCCCCTTGTTCTCCCTTTACTTTTTCAATTCTTCTAAGAACATTTCATTTAACATTTTAGGATTTGCTTTTCCTTTTGTCTCTTTCATTGCCTGTCCTACTAAGAATCCTAATGCTCTATCTTTTCCTGCTTTGTAATCTGCAATAGATTGTGAATTTGCTTCTAATACTTTTAATACGACTTCTTTGATTGCCCCTTCATCTGATATTTGAATCCATCCTTTTTCTTTTATAATCTCTTCTGGGTCTCTTGGATTTTCAAATAGTTCTTCTAATACTTTTTTACCTATACTTGAACTTATCGTTCCTTTGTCAATTAAAATGACTAATTTTCCTAATTGATTGCTATCGAATGGAATTTCAATTGGTTCCATTTCTGTTTCATTTAAGATTCTTGATATATCTGAGATTATCCAGTTGCTAACTGCTTTTGGATTATTACATACCTTGATAGCTCCTTCAAATAAATCTGATAGATATTTTGATGATGTAATAATATTGGCATCTTTTTCTGATAATTCATATTCTTTTAGATATCTTTCTTTTCTACTTTCTGGTAATTCTGGTAGTGATTTTTTAATATTCTCAATATATTCTTCTGATAATTTAATTGCTACTAAGTCTGGGTCTGGGAAATATCTGTAATCTTGTGCATCTTCTTTATCTCTCATAGAAAAGGTTTTTCCTGATACATCATCCCATCTCAATGTTTCTTGCTCTACTTCTCCACCTTCTTCAATGACATCTATTTGTCTATCAATTTCATATTCAATTCCTCTTGTAATACTTCTAAAAGAGTTCATATTTTTCATTTCTGTACGTGTTCCTAGCTTTGAATCTCCTTTTTTTCTAACAGATACATTGACATCTGCTCTATAGGAACCTTCTTGCATTTTACAGTCAGAAACTTCAATATATTCTAATATAGATTTTAATTTTCTTAAATATGCTTCTGCTTCTTCACTACTCCTTAAATCTGGTTCTGAAACAATTTCAATTAGTGGTACACCTGCTCTATTTAAATCTACTAGACTTCCTCCTGCAAATTCATCATGATTTAATTTTCCAGCATCCTCTTCTATATGGATTCTAGTTAATCTAATTTTTTTCTTTCCCTCTTTTGTATCAATTTCCACATATCCATGCTCACATAAAGGCTTATCATATTGTGAAATTTGATATGCTTTTGGTAAATCTGGATAGAAATAGTTTTTTCTATCATTTTTACTATTTCTAGATATTTCACAATTTGTTGCTAGTCCTGCTTTTACAGCATATTCTACTACTTTTTCATTTAATACTGGTAATGTTCCTGGCATTGCCATACAGATTGGACAAGTTTGTGTGTTAGGCGCTGCTCCAAATTTTGTTGGACATGAACAAAATATTTTTGTTTTTGTTGATAACTCTGCATGCACTTCTAGTCCTATAATCACTTCATAATCTTCTCTAGACATTTATCTTCCTCCTCTTCTTATCCTGTATACTTTTCTATTTCTTAAATTCTGGTTTATAGTTTTCTCTAAATTTAAAATCTTGCTCAAATGCATATGCTGTATTTAAAATCGTTTCCTCACAGAATTTATTTCCAATTAATTGCATTCCTACTGGCATACCTTCTTTATCTACGCCACATGGAATAGAAATACCTGGAAGTCCTGCAATATTTACTGAAACCGTACAAATATCTGCTAAATACATTTCCAATGGATTATTAGATTTAGAACCAATATCAAAAGCTACTGTTGGTGATGTTGGTGCTAAGATAACATCATATTTCTCAAAAGCTTTATTAAATTCATTCATAACTAATGTACGTACTTGTTGTGCTTTTTTGTAATATGCATCATAATATCCTGATGATAATACATAAGTTCCAAGAATGATTCTTCTTTTAACCTCTGGTCCAAATCCTTCACTTCTTGATTTTTTATATAATTCTTTTAAGTTTTTAAATTCTCCTGTTCTATAGGTATATCTGATACCATCAAATCTTCCTAAGTTTGAACTCGCTTCAGCACAGGCAATAATGTAATAGGATGCTAAAGAATATTTTGCAATATCTAATGAAAATTCTTCAATTTCTGCTCCTAATTTTTTATATCTGTCAATTGCCTCATATAATTTTTCTTTTACTTCTTCATTAATTCCTTCAGCATAAAATTCTTTTGGAACACCAATTTTTAATCCTTTTACATCACCTTTTAAACATGCTGTGTAATCTTTTTCCCCTATGTCTACTGATGTCGTATCTTTTTTATCATGACCTGCGATGATATTTAATAACATGGCTGCATCTCTAACATCTTTTGTAATAGGACCAATTTGGTCTAATGATGAAGCAAAGGCAACTAATCCATATCTTGATACCAATCCATAAGTTGGTTTTAATCCTACAACACCACAAAAACTTGCTGGTTCTCTGATAGAACCACCTGTATCACTACCTAATGCCCAAGGTACCATATTACTTGCAACAGCTGCTGCACTTCCTCCTGAAGAACCACCTGGTACTTTATTTAAATTCCATGGATTTTTTGTTGGATGAAAATATGAATATTCTGTTGAACCTCCCATAGCAAATTCGTCCATATTTAATTTTCCAAGATTAATCATATTTTCATCATTTATTTTTTCCATAACTGTTGCATCATATGGTGATACAAAGTTTTCTAACATTTTTGAACTGCAAGTTGTTTTTACACCTTTTGTACAAATATTATCTTTAATTCCTATTGGAATCCCTGCAAAAGCTCCCTTTATTTCACCTTTATCTATTTTTTCTTGCATTTCTTCTGCTTTTTTATTAGCTTCTTCTGCTAATACTGTTACAAAAGCTTGTACATCTTTTTCTTTTTCAGCAATTCTATCTGTATATGCTTTTGCAATCTCTTTTATTGTTAATTCTTTACTTTTTAACTTCTCTTGTAATTCATGAACCGTTAATTCTGTAATTTCCATGCGTTAATCCTCCTATTTTAATCTTTTCTATAATTTTCTATTTTTTGATATAGATGTGGCCAAGAATACACTCTTTCTATATTTTCACTTTCAAAGTCTTTATTGATAATGGTGTCCATCATATATGTCTTGATTCCTGCCTTTGCCATTGCTATACAATTTTTGATACTATCATCTACAAATATATCTATATCATTTTCTTTGGCTACAATGACTTTGTTTTGAGAGTTTAAGATTAATTTATCATATGGAATGTTATATTTTTCTAACCAATTTTTTGTCAATTCCTCTATATTAAATTTATTTGATGGAAATCTCGCCGTTATCAAATAAATCTGATTTCCCTCTTCTTTTAATTTTTTAATATTTTCTACTGCATACATTTTAGGTTGTACTTTTAAAACTGTTTTTTCATAATATTTATCTAAGAATTCTTTGTCTTCTTTTTTATTCCAATTATGAAAATTTGTACAATACATATGTGTTATGATATTTCTATTGACATCTTTTATCTCTTTTCTCATATCATTGATTGTATAATTTTGTGCATAATTAAATAGTACATCATAGGTATTTGCAATTGTATCATCTATATCAATTCCTATATTCATTTTCCTTCTCCTAATTGATAACTTTTGGTATTTTAAACATATTTTGTTCTTCACTTGGTGCATTCATAAATAAAGCTTGATTATCTTCAAATATCTCTACTTCATCTTTTCTAAATACATTTTTAGCTTCATTTGCTCCTATCGTAATATCTAAATTATCTGTATTGGCATTATTTACGATATTTGCGAAATCTAAAATTTCTTGTAAATTATCCAAATATTGTTGAACTTCATTTTCTTCCAATGTTAAATTTGCTAAATTTGCAATGTGCAAAATTTCCTCTTTACTTACTTGCATATCATCAACTCCTACATTTAATTTGGTCTTTATTATATACTGAAAAGCTTAAAAAAACAAGTCAAAATGACTTGTTTTCCATATTTTTTCATTGTTTATTTATATATTTAAATTGCCCTTGCCTTTACA
Organism: uncultured Eubacteriales bacterium; assembly: GCA_949288175.1. Taxonomy (GTDB): domain Bacteria; phylum Bacillota; class Clostridia; order TANB77; family CAG-508; genus CAG-269. The sequence goes on from CASEIV010000005.1 coordinate 60,732, forward strand.
ATTACTCTTTGACTACTATCATCTGTACAAGTAATTAATGTAATTTCTGTTCTTCCATCTGTGTTTTGAGAAGTACAACTTACATCTTCTGGTATAACTGTATATTTATCATATACTTCATATTCTACTGTACGATTATTTGCAAAATCTGTTATTTGTATAATATCTCCATTTACCAAAGTTGGTACTTTGCTAAAAAATCTTGAGTTTCTATAATTATGTCCTACAATACAATAATTTCCCACTGTATTAATTTCTGGCCCATGGAATTTTACTGGTGACATTTTTAATAATGCTTCTGTTTCTGCTTCTGAATCTGTTTCTCCATCTAATATTCCATATTCTATACCTAACTTAGGAATCACTATTTTTCCATCAGTTACATATGTATAACCTGATTGTGATTGTTGTTTTGTTTTGGTTGTACTATTTTGATTTGTATTAGATACAACTACTGGTGCTTCTGTTCCATCATCAGTTGTATCATTTAATACTGCAATTAATATATCACTATCAGCCACTGTATTATCTTCTTGTTCAGCTTCTGCACTTGCTAAAATGTCTTGTGACATAGCCTCTGCTTTATCTCTATCATATGCTGCATATATATATACAGATATTAGAACAATTAAGAAAAATACAGATAATATGAAATTGACTTTATATACTTTTTTCTTTCTCTTTAACTCAGGTGTTATGTATAATTTCTTTGTTACTAATATTTGATTCATAAACCTCTCCATTTTATAATAATCTTTCTATATCATTATAACATGAATTTTATGAAAATAAAATATCTTTATTGAATTTTTTTCATTTTCATTATATAATATTATATATGCGGGTATAATTTAGTGGTAGAATGTCATGCTTCCGACCTGATAGCGTGGGTTCGATTCCCACTACCCGCTCCAACATTTATTTCCATAAAATTTTAAAATATTTATTTTTAATAATTTTAAAATTTTATGGAAGTATTACTTTGTGTTAAAAACACATGGAATTAGGAGTTTTTTTATGTTTGATTGTCATTATGATTTACTTGCATACATTTTAATGAAAAAACATGATGTAGATTTTTTAAAAAAATATTGTGCTAAAGTATATAATCAAAACAATATTACTGGCGGAATATTCAATCTTTTTTATATGAATCCAAAAGAAATGAAAGAAGAAATTGGAATTGAAAAAAATGATATTCATTTAATTAAAAATCTTACAGAAGTAAAACACTTTATTGAATCGAATAAACTTTTTTCAAAAGATATAAATTATATATTTGGCATTGAAGGTTTAGACTATTTGCAAAGCATTGATGACATAGATATTTTATATTCATTAGGTTTAAGATCAACAAATATCGTTTGGAATAATGAAAATAAATTTGGTGGTGGTGCTAAAGTTAATAATAATATCGGCTTATCATCACTAGGAAAGAATTTAGTCATAAAATTGATTAATAAAAATATTGCAATTGATTTGTCACATACCAATCAAACAACATTTTGGGATATCATTGATATATGTCATTATATGAAAAAACAGGGAAAATCTCCTATCGTGTTTGCTTCTCATTCAAATGCTAGAACTTTATGTGATGTTCCAAGAAACTTAACAGATGAACAAATTATTGCCATCAAAAAATTAAATGGAGTAATTGGCGTTGTATCAATTAAAAGATTTTGTATAAATACGCTAGATGTTTGCAACCCTAATATTGATTTCGAACAAGAATATTTAAAACATATTAATTATATTAGAAATTTATTAGGTAATACAGAAAATATTGCTATTGCCACTGATGACATGAAATATTATGATATTGAACCAGAGTATTATCAAAATGCTAATGTGTATTTGCATTATGATGTAAAAGATAAATTAGAAAATGCTCTAATTAGAAATGGTTATAATCATTTTGAAATTGAACAAATTTTAGAAAATAATTTTAAAGAGAAAATTTTAAGCAGATTATAAATATACTGTATTTAGATAACATATCATTGTATTTACTTTCTTATTTTGTAAATACAAAAAATTTTTGGAGGATTCATTATGAGCAAAGAAAATGAAAAAACATTAGAAGTATATAAGGAAAAAGCACATTTGTATTTAGCTAACAGTCTCGAACATGATAAACTTGATCCCAAAAGAGCAGAACAAAAGCGTGTAAAATTAGAAAAATTAATTACATCAAATTTTTTATCCTTACCAGAACATGCTAAAGTTTTTGAAATTGGTTCAGGAGATGGGTCAAATGCAAAATTTATTCAAAGTTTAGGGTTTGATATAACAGCAAGTGATACAGCTGACGACTTTATAAAAGCCACTCAAAATCAAGGTTTAAAAACGATTAAGTTTAATGCACTAGAAAATTCCTTTCCAGAAAAATATTGGGCTATTTTTTGTTGGAGAGTTTTTGTTCATTTCACAAAAGAAGATGCTTTAAAAATAATGCAAAAAGTTTATGATACACTTGAGGATAATGGAATCTTTATCTTTAATGCAATGAATCGTGAAACAAAAAAAGTTGACAATGAATGGGTAGATTTTGAAGGTGAATATCATATGGGAGCAGAACGTTATTATAATTATTTTTCTCAAAGCGATTTAGACAATATTATTCAAAAAACAAAATTCAAGATAGAAGACTTTCACAAAGATGGTGGAGATAATAATAACAAGTGGCTAATATATGTTTTAAGAAAATAAATTCATAGAGTACTGCTTAATAATAAGAAATTGATAAAAATTTTAAGGAATTTTGTAAAAATATATACAATATTGTAAAAACATGATATAATATGTTACGTAATTAAATATTTAGTTATTAGAGTAGAAAATAAATCGTTAAGACTTAGTAGACGGGAAGTTGTTACTAAGGCAAAAGTATTTCGATACTTGCGTATCTATTTTCGCATTCCGCTAATAAAGATTTGAAGGATTGACTCCTATTCTTTTAATGCGGAAATTAAATAGAAGGGAGATTTTTTTATGCGTAAAAACAAAAAAATTATTTTAGCAGCTATTTTATTAGCTTTATTGATTATTTTATCTAGGTTTTTCATTATTTCAACACCTATTATGAAAATTAGTTTTACCTTTGTAGCCATTGCCTTATGTGCTACTTGGCTTGGTCCTAAATGGGCTGTGCTTATCACTGTTGTGGAAGACTTAATTGGTGCTACTTTATTCCCATCAGGAAGCTTTTTTATTGGGTATACTATCAGTGCAGGATTAACTGGTTTAATTTATGGATTATTACTATACAAAAAGGAAGCAGATTCTTTGACAAACAAACAATATACGATTCGAGTAATCATTGCTGTTCTTTTAGTTACCTTTGTTATTCATACAGGATTAAACACCTTATGGACAAGTATTATCACTGGCAAAGCTTTTATGGTATTACTATTACCTAGACTTACAAAACAACTTATCATGATACCTATCCAAATAATTGTTATTTTATTTATCGAAAAACTATTAAGAAAACCTTTTGATAAATATATAAGGAGTAGCGATAACGATGATTAACGTAGAAAATGTATGTTTTAAATACAAAAATAGTGATTATATCTTAAAAAACATAAACTTTTCCGTAAACAATGGTGAAGTCATTGCCATTGTTGGGAAAAATGGTTCGGGAAAATCCACTCTTGGAAGGTTGATTGCAGGCATTACTAAATTAAAAGAAGGAACCATAACGATTGATGATGTCAATACATCTAAAGATATTAAAGCCATTAGAGAAAAAGTAGGCATTGTTTTTCAAAATCCTGAAAATCAAATTATCTTTAATAATATTTATGATGAGCTTTCTTTTTCTCTTAGAGGTTTAGAACCATCTGAAATTGAAAATCGAATATCTATTTCTTTGAAACAAGTAGATATGTATGATTTTAAAGATAAAGATTTATATGCTTTATCACTAGGGCAAAAACAAAGAATTATGATTGCAGAAATTTTGGCTAAAAATCCAAAATACATTATTTTAGATGAGCCAACCACTATGATTGATAGCTATGGAAAAGAAAAAATACATGATATTATTTTAGATTTAAAACAAAAAGGATATACCATTATTTGTATTACCAATCTGTCAGATGAAATTTTATTAGCTGATAGAACTTTGATTTTAGATAATGGAGAAATTGTAGCTGAAATAGAGAAAGAAGAATTAATTGATAAATATGCTATTCTAGAAAAATATGGTATTAAAATTCCAACTTTGCTTAACATTTTAGTAAAGTTAAAAACTGAAGGCATTGATTTGCGTATTGAAGATTTTTCAGTGGCAGAATTTACGACTGCCATTAAAGAAAAATTGGATAGATAAGGAAATCTATATGAAAGATGTTCTTAAATTTTTAATCTTTATTATATATGCCACTACCATATTTTTCTTACCTAATCATATATACATTTTAGCATGTTTTATCATAAATCTAGCCATTATATTATTGTGTAAACTTAGTATTAAAAAAGCATTTTTAAATACATTAAAAATTGTGCCTTTTGTCCTTTTCACATTTATCATTAATCTTTTCTTAGATAGTTTTATATTTGCTTTATGGATAGGAATTAAATTGCTCATTGTTTGCAACACAACATTTATATATTCTCAAACAACAACTGTTGCAAACTTAGCAAAAACGATTAGATTACTATGTACACCTTTAAAACTTTTCAAAGTTAATACTGAAGAAATTGAAGTTATGGTATGTATTTCTCTATCACTACTTCCTGCCATTAAAAATGATTTGACAGAAGTAAAAAATGCTTGCAAAGCTAAAAATATAGATATTAATTTAAAGAATGCAAAATATATTTTGTCTAAATTTTTATTATCTTTAATTAAAAGAGTCAATCAAATTGATGAAGCTATGATAGAAAAAGGATGTGACTATTAAATCATTAATAGTCACTTTCTTTTGCCTTTTTATTCCATTTTACAATTCCATATATATTTAATAGAAAATATCCTATAGAAACCATTAACATCATAATAGCTCCTTCTCCACCATGAATTGTAAGAATGATCCAAATTATCAAATCAATGATATTATTCGTAGGCCATATCCACCATGCTTCTTTAAATCTTAAAATCATTAAAATAATACCACATAAATTAATACAATTAGAGCTTGCATCTAACCAAGATAATTGTTGATTTGGTATTAGATTTAACAAATATCCTAAAATGAAACTTCCTATTACACAAGATATGGTTATCATAATAGAATTTTTCAATGTAAATTCTCTTACAATTACATTCTTTTCTTCATCTAATGTTTTATTCCATTCTAAAAATCCTTTTATTTGTAATGGAGCAAATATACAGGTATAAAATATTGTCATTCCATATAAATGATTTTTAAAAGATACATATGCCATTAATACATAATTGATAAATCCTAAAATATAATTGATTCGTTTTCCTTCTCCTGCAAAATAACCATTTAATAGTCCAGTTAGTAATATAAGTCCACCAATAACAATATCATTTGACAAAATTCCCATAATAAGTGAAAATATGATACATATAGCAGATATATAAATCTCTTTTTTATTCATTTTCTTCTTCCTTTTCTATTTTTCTATTTCTTAGATTATATTATATTTTTATAATTTTTACTATACAAGTAAAAAAGATTATACATAAATATTGTATAACCTTTTACATGTTTATATTTTTTAATTCAATTTCTTTTCCTTTTAAATATGACAATATTCCACTTTCTGTTAGAAAATTAAATTTTAGTTTATAACTACATAACATCTGATGCTTTTTGCTGAATTGCTTATTAATTTCATTTTTTCCATATTTACCATCACCAACAATGGGATAACCTATATGAGATAAATGGGCTCTAATTTGATGTGTTCTTCCTGTTTCAATTTCAACATCTAACAAAGCGGTATTATCTTCTCTTTTTTCTAGTATGGTATATTTAGTAATAATTTTCTGATAGCCTTTCTTAAATGTATCACTAATATATACCTGTGATTTTTTTTGATCTTTAAACAAATAAGCCTCTAGTCTTTCTTCTTTCTTATTGGGAATTCCATATATCAATGCCAGATAATGTTTTTCAATTTCATGTTTTTTAAATTTTTCTAATAAGATTCTTAATGTCTCTTCATTTTTAGCAAACATAACCAATCCAGTTGTATTTCTATCAATTCTATGACATGGTTGTGGTTTAAATTCACAATTTGTATACTGTTTGTTGATTAACTCTGTTAAAGAATTTGTTCCTGTTACTTCAATGTTTGCTGGTTTATTGATTACCAATATATTTTCATCTTCATATACTTTATCTAAGTTTATTTTTATATTCTCTAATTCCTTTGGAAGGTATATTTCTATCTTATCATTTTCATAGACAAGTATATCTTTATTTACCCTTTTTCCATTTATCTTTATATCTTTTTTTCTTAATAATTTACAAAATGTAGGATAATTTATATTGGATAGTTCTTCTAATATAACCTTATTTAATTTCTTTTCATGGTATTTTTTATTTACAATTATTTCTTTCATCATATGATTATTATATCGTATTTCTAGTATTGAAACAAGCTAGCTCCTAAGATTTTTTCATATTTTTCAAAGTTTGGTTCATAATTTTCTATCATTCTGTAAAAATATTTTGAATGTGTTTTATATTTTAAATGACAATATTCATGTAATACAATAAAATCAATAACATCTCTATGGAACATAACAATTTTAGGATTAATGGTAATTTTTCCTTCCACACATCTTCCAATTTCTTTTTTCATATTTTTAATTTCATAGTCTTCAGGTGCAAATCCTAACATGATTCTTGTTTTTTCCATTGCTCTTTCCACTTCTACTTTTGCAATTTGTTCGTACATTTTATCAATTGCTAAATCTAAAATTTCTTGATTGTTATCTTTTTTATAACGATTAGGAAGTGATATTTTTATTAATTTATTTTCTACATTTAATTCTGGTACTTTTACATTTTTATAAACAATTTTGACTTTGTAATCAATTCCCAAAACTGGTACTGGATGTCTTTCTAATGTAGTATTTATATTATTTTTTACACGAATTGCTCTTTTTACTTTATACATAAATATCACTCCTATTTTTGAATTTTTGTTTTGCAAATTGTTGTTCGCTTTTGTTGTTCTTATTTTATATTTTATTTTCTACTTTGTCAATACTTTTTATGAAAAAATATAAAATTTTTGTTCGCATTTTATTCAATGCTTATATTTCGCTATTTTCAAGGTTTTTGCTGATTATATTAATTTTCTCTTATATACCTTTTGAAAGTATCAAAATCTAATGGTTTTGCATAAAAATAACCTTGTATAAAATCGCAATTTACTTTCTTTAAATATGAAACTTGTTCGCTTTTTTCTACCCCCTCTGCTACTGTTTTCAGATTTAATTTTTTAGTAATTAAAAAGATAATTTCTAAAAGATTTATTGTATGATTTTTTTCTCCTATGTGATCTATAAAAGATTTATCAATTTTTATCATATCTATTGGTAACATTTCTAACATATTTAAAGAAGAATATCCTGTACCGAAATCATCAATTGCTATAGAAAATCCCTTCTTTTTTATTTTTTCTAAAATCTCTTTCATATCCATATTGCTATCTACCGTTGTTCTTTCTGTTATTTCTATTTCAATATTATTAGGAGATATTCCATATTTCTTTGCAATTTTCATATACTTTTTTAAAAAATCTTTTTCTAATAAACTTTCCTTAGATATATTTACTGAAATTTTAGGAATATTTGTAAATTGCTTCTTCATTTCTTGTATATTCTCACATACCTTTTCATAGATAAATTCCTCTAATTTTATAATAAAATAATTTTTTTCAAATATAGGAATGAACTCACCTGGTGATATTATGTTTCCGTCTTTTTTCCATCTAACTAGTGCTTCTGCCCCTTCCATTTTTTCTGTTTTTGTACTAATTTGTGGCTGATAATATACTTCAAATTCTTTGTTTTTAATAGCATCTTCCATCATGTTTTCTATTTCACTTTCTCTTATCATTTTTTGTTCAAATTCTTCTGTAAATACACCATATGGCACATGATATTTTCCTTTTATACTATCATGTGCCATAATTGCTTTATCTATGATACTTTGCACATCTTTTTCCTCTTTGTCACATATATATACTCCCATAGAGATTCGCAAATTATACCATATGTCCCCTATTTTAATTTGTGATATCTTGTTATTTAATCTTCTTGTTATATTTTCTATATCTACTTCTCCTACCAAAAATATTCCAAAAACATCATTTGCTAATCGGCAAACAATATCTGTTTTTCTGATGGAATGTTCTATTTCTTCTCCTACTCGTTTTAACAATTCATTTCCCTTCATATGCCCATGTTTTTTATTAAATGTTTTAAATTTATCTATATCCAATATAATGATAGTCTTTTTACTATTTATTTCTAATTTTTCTTTTGTTCTTGCTAAATATGCATTATAGTTTCCTAATCCTGTTATCGGGTCAATATATGCTAACTCCAAAAGTCGATTTCTTTTTTCTAGTCTTAATTTTCTATATCTTCTATTCATAACTTATCTCCTGATTTATTGTTTTTTCATAATTTATATATTTTAGTATGTGTTATAAATAGAAATGTATGCAACGTTGTTTTTTTGTTAAATAGGAAAAGGTCATGTTTTCTATTCAACAAAAAAGAAAACATCTTTTGACGTTCTCTTTCAACTATATATTTCTCTTTTATGTCCTACTTCCAATACTAACACTATGATTTCTTTATCTTGTATTTCACATATAACTCTATAATCTCCTATACGATATCTCCATTGTCCTGACTTGTTTTCTACTAATCCTTTTCCATGAAGTCTGGGATTTTCACAATTTTGAATGTTCTTTTCTAACCATCCAATGATGAGTGCTGCTATATGTTTATCTAGTTTTTTTAATTGTTTCTTTGCTCTTTCTGTAAATATTACTTTATATTGCATTATAATCCCAACTCCTTTTTTACTTCATCCATTGTGTATGTTTTAGGATTTTTCTTATATTCTTTTATTGCTTTATTATAAGATTTTAAGTCATATTCGTCTTCTATTTTTTCTAATACAGCATTTCGTATTAAATCAGATAAAGAAATATTGTTCATGTCTGCATATGCTCTTATTAATTTTGAGTCTTCTTCATTTAATCTTACTGAAATTGTCATATCTATCAACTCCCTTCTGTAATTATTGTACTACATTGTATTACATTTGTCAATATTATTATATTATTATTTCCATTAAATTGTGATAATATTCGAAATATAATTAAAACCAAGAAGTACCTAAACTTCTTACTCAAAATAGACAAAAAACAGACCTCAGAATAACTTTCATGAAATTATTCTTTGAGGTCTGTCCCTTTTGTTTCATTTTGGAACGATTTGGCACGTCCCTATTGGATTATTTCATTGCTTCTTCTACTGCAACAGCTACTGCAACTGATGCTCCAACCATTGGGTTGTTACCCATTCCGATTAATCCCATCATTTCAACATGTGCTGGTACTGATGAGCTTCCTGCGAATTGTGCATCTGAGTGCATTCTTCCCATTGTGTCTGTCATACCATATGAAGCTGGTCCTGCTGCCATATTGTCTGGGTGTAATGTTCTTCCTGTTCCTCCACCTGATGCTACTGAGAAGTATTTCTTTCCTTCTGCTAATCTTTCTTTTTTGTATGTTCCTGCAACTGGATGTTGGAATCTTGTTGGGTTTGTTGAGTTACCTGTAATTGATACATCAACATCTTCCATCCACATGATAGCTACACCTTCTCTAACATCATTTGCTCCATAACATCTAACTTTACTTCTTTCTCCATCTGAGTATTTAATTTCTTCTACTACTTTTACTTTTCCTGTGAAGAAATCAAAGTCTGTTTTTACATATGTAAATCCATTAATTCTTGAAATTACTTGTGCTGCATCTTTTCCTAATCCATTTAAGATAACTCTTAATGGTTCTTTTCTTACTTTGTTTGCTGATTTTGCAATTCCGATTGCTCCTTCAGCTGCTGCAAAGCTTTCATGTCCTGCTAAGAATGCAAAACATTTTGTATCTTCTGATAATAACATTGATGCTAAATTTCCATGTCCTAATCCAACTTTTCTATCATCTGCAACTGAACCTGGGATACAGAAAGCTTGTAATCCTTCTCCAATTGCTTTTGCTGCATCTGCTGCTTTTGTGCAACCTTTTTTAACAGCGATTGCTGCCCCTAATGTGTATGCCCAAGCTGCATTTTCAAAACAGATTGGTTGTACTCCTTTTACGATTTCATATGGATTAAATCCTTTATCTGTACATATTTTTAATGCATCTTCAAAATCCTTTATTCCGTATTTTTCCATTACTGGTTTTATTTGATTGATTCTTCTTTCATAACTTTCAAATGTTACTGCCATTTTATTTCCTCCCTATTCTTATATTTTTTTATCAAAATATTCTATAAATTTCTCTAATTCTGTAATGTATTCTTCCTTTATTCTATTGTGTATCTCTTCTGCTACATCTTCTTTATATGTATATGTTACTAAATTTCTATCTTTTAACATATACATATATGTTTCGCCATCTTGGATAATATTATATTGAAAAGCTGTTCTAATTACTGAACCTGGTCCTAACTCATCTAATAATTCTTGTTGTTTCAAATATTTTTGAAGGGTTTTCAAAAATAATTCAAAAGTATATTGATATGCATTTATGATGGCTCCTCTATCTTTCTCACTACCATTATCTGTATCGACAAATTCTTTTAATTTATAAAAAGCCTTTTTTAAATTTTCATAACTTTGTATTACATTATCTAGCATATATTTCAACTCCCTCTTTTAATATGCTATCTTTAATTTTATCATCTTCTCCAAGACTATTAAAATTTATTAAGTCTATTTTGTATGGCAGATATAAATCATCGATTTCAAAATATATCTTTGTATTTATTTGAAATGTAAGATTTTCTCCAAACAAAGCTATATCGATATCAGACCCATTTCGATAATCTCCTCTTGCTCTTGAACCAAAGATACATGCACTTTCCACTTCACTATACTTTTCTAGTATAGATACAATATCTTTTACAACTTTTTCATCTAAACCAAATTTCATTTTATCTTTCCTCATTTTTTGCTTTATTTATTTCATTTATTTTATTTCTTACAATATCTATTGCTTCAGAAGAAAATGCTTGAAAATTGATTTCTTTTCTTGGAACGATTTGGTCCAAAATTTCACTTGATACAAATTGTGAAATTGAAAAATTACTTATATCACAATGTTCACTAATTTTTCTTATTTGCATATCGATGGTTTTGGATAATATATCTATTTGTTCTGGATCTTTTTCTTGTTTTAGTCGATGTACTGCTGGTGCTATCCTATCTAAAAATAATCCTACTATACTATCCTTTCTTATTTAATCTTTAGCTTTACTAGCCAAATAAAGTGCATCTTCTAATCCAGAAAAAGAAAATTCATCTGAATTAATAAAATCAATAATTCTATCTATTATCTCATTAAATTCTTCATTATTATTTGCAATGGTATCTACTCTTTCTCCTACTGTTATCCAAATATTACCAATATCTTTTTTATCCATATTTTCCATATTACATTTTCTCCTATTAAAAATAGTTAGTCTTCAATGCTAAATCAAAGCAAAAGAGTCTCGCTTTTCATTCGTTTTACTCGAAAATTAATTAAAATTAGTAAGATGTGCATTTTTCATAAATATAGACAAACTGAAGGTGTACTTTTGTACATCGAAGTTTGGATATTTTATGAAAAATGTGCAGATTGCTGATTTTAATTAATTTTGTCTTGGGTCAATCTTCTTAACAGCCTCATCAAATCTTCCATAAGTACCAGAAGCCTTTTCAATAGCCTCCATTGGGTCCATTCCTTTTTTGATGTTATCCATCATTTTTCCCATATGAACATATTTGTATCCAATAATTTGGTCATCTTTATCTAATCCTAATTCTACAATATATCCTTCTGTTAATTGTAAATATCTAGGTCCTTTTAATGTACTTGAATAAATTGTTCCTACTTGTGATGTATGACCTTTTCCTAAATCTTCAAGTCCTGCTCCTACTGGAAGTCCTCCTTCTGAGAAAGCTGTTTGTGTTCTTCCATATACGATTTGTAAGAATAATTCTCTCATAGCAGTATTGATAGCATCACAAACTAAGTCTGTATTTAATGCTTCTAATAAAGTTTTTCCTGTTAAAATTTCTCCTGCCATAGCAGCTGAATGTGTCATTCCTGAACATCCAATTGTTTCAATTAATGCTTCTTGAATGATACCATCTTTTACATTTAAAGTTAATTTACATGCGCCTTGTTGTGGTGCACACCATCCAATACCATGTGTTAAACCTGATATATCTTTTATTTCTTTAGCTTTAACCCATTTTCCTTCTTCTGGGATTGGTGCTGGTCCATGGTCTACTCCTTTTTTTACAACACACATTTCTTCTAATTCTTTTGAATAAATCATTTTCATTGCTCCTTTCAATACTTTATTTGTATATATGTTTTTAGGTAAAACTACCTAAATTTAAAAACTTTTCTACTCTTCATCTATTTCATCTTCTGAAAATAATATTTGATTTCTAATTGGTTTATTCTCATTGGTTGTTTTGGTTTTATTATTTTTTCCTTTGTTGAATTCTTCTCGTATTTTTTTCATTTTTTCTCTTGTAATATCATTTTGTGCTTTATCTACTGTTTCTGTTTTTCCATAATTTAATGTAACTCTATTTCCATCTTGTGGTTTATTTATTTTTTCATTACCTTGTCTATTTTTATAATTTCTACTATTCTTACTATTTTTTATAATATATTGTTCCATAGATTCATGACCATGACTCCACATGGTTTCTTCTTTTTTTCGAACATTTGAAGCCCAATTGTTTTCTATTTTATGACTTTGAATTTGATTATATTTCTTTCCTATTCCAATGTCTGGGACTTCATCTTCTCTTATATAACCATCATTTTCGATTTCATCTTCTTGTGTATTATATTCAATAATATTTTTTGTATCTTGCTCTATATAGATACCTGCATTGTATTCTTCTACTTCTGCCAAGTTTCTTGCACCATTAAAATATCGATATAATATGTCTTTATCTTTTTTAGAAACTTGTTCTGGTCCAATTCCTAAGTATTTATATCTCCATATCACATGACGCTCATAACTATTAAAAGCATTATTTACCAAATCTTCATAACTATATTCTGCTCGAAACTTCATATTGGTTATCGATATTGTAAGATTACTCCACATTTCTCCTTGAGTTGTTCTTTTAAATTCCTCTCTTAATTGTTTTATATCATCATATAATTTTTGAGCTAACTCTAAATATTGTTTTTCATCAATATTAAATTTACTTGGAACTTCATAGACATTCACAGGATTTTTTCTAAATATTCCTTTCGGAATATAATAGAAAAATAATTCTCCTGTTGGTTCTTTTTTACCATCTTCTATGACAGAACTATATAAATATATCGATTCCCATTTTTCTGGTATCATATATAGTAATTTTCTTTGTATTTCTTCATACATTTCTTTTATCTGTTTTGTGTGATTTAACATATCCTTTTATTCCTTATCTAATAAACTTTCTCCTGTCATTTCCTCTGGTTTGTCTAGATGCATTAGATCAAGCATAGTTGGCGCTAAATCTGCTAATTTTCCACCTGTTTTTAATTTTAGTGTTGTATCTGGTGTTACTAATACAATTGGTACAGGATTTGTTGTATGTGCTGTGTGTGGTTCTCCTGTTTTGTAGTCTATCATCTGTTCTGCATTTCCATGGTCTGCTGTAATAATTAAATTACCTTGTTTTTCTTCTACTAAACTTACCACTTTTCCTACGCATTCGTCTACTGCTTCAACAGCTCTTACAGCTGCTTCTAAGCTTCCTGTATGTCCTACCATATCTGTATTGGCATAGTTTAATATGATGCTATCATATTTATCACTTTGAATAGCTTCTATTACTTTATCAGTTACTTCATATGCACTCATTTCAGGTTTCATATCATATGTTTCTACTTTTGGAGATGGTACCAATATTCTATCTTCTCCTGGATATTGTTTTTCTTCTCCTCCATTAAAGAAAAATGTAACATGTGCATATTTTTCTGTTTCTGCAATTCTTAATTGTGTATATCCTAATTTACTTATATATTCTCCAAATGTATTGTGTAAAGCTTCTTTCTTAAATGCAATATGTACATTTGGCATAGTTTCATCATAACTTGTGAAACATACATAATATAGATTTAAATCTTTCTTGGTTTCAAATCCATCAAATTCTGAATCTACCAATGCTCTTGTAATTTCTCTTGCTCTATCTGGTCTAAAGTTGAAGAAAATAACAGAATCATTTTTCTCAATTTTTGCAATTGGTTCTTCTCCATTGCAAATAACTGTTGGCTCAACAAATTCATCAAATACTTCTTTTTGATAAGAATCTTCAATTGCTTTTACGGCACTTCCTGCTTTTATGCCTTCACCATTAACAAGTGCCTGATAGCATTTTTCAACTCTTTCCCATCTTTTATCTCTATCCATTGCATAAAATCTACCTGATAAACTTGCAATTTTTCCTACTTTTTTCTCTTTCATTTTTTCTTCTAATTTTACAATGTAGCTTTCTGCAGATGCTGGTGGTGTATCTCTTCCATCTAAGAAACAATGTACATATACATTTTCAAAATCTCTTCTCTTAGCCATTTCTAATAATCCATATAGATGACGATTATGGCTATGAACTCCTCCATCTGATACCAATCCTAAAATATGTAATTTAGAGTTGTGTTTCTTACAATTTTCAATTGCTGCAATAAATTCTGGATTTGAGAAAAAATCTCCATCTTCTATTGATTTTGTAATTCTCGTTAATTCTTGGTATACGATTCTTCCTGCTCCAATATTTGTATGTCCTACTTCTGAATTTCCCATTTGTCCCTCTGGTAATCCAACATGTAATCCACTTGTATAAATTTCTGTACTTGGATATTTTTTCATTAGTCTATCAATATTTGGTGTTTTTGCTAATTTAATAGCATTTCCATCTTTATTTGGATTATCTCCAAATCCATCTAATATCATTAGCATTGTTAATTTATCTTTCATAATCTACCATCCTTCTCTCTAAGATTTAAAGTGTTCTATTTATTATATAGAAAAAATCCACTTTTATCTTGACCCTATATAAGATTTTTTCGTATATAACAAGGTTAATCCTATTTATCAAAGTTAACAATCTTTGAAAATTCTTCTGGATCTAAACTTGCTCCTCCAACTAATCCTCCGTCTATATCAGACATTGTGAATAGTTCTTTTGCATTTTTAGATTTTACACTTCCACCATATTGTATTATAACTCTATCTGCTACATTTTGTCCATAAATTTCGGCAATTTTCTTACGGATATCTTTGATTGAGTTATTTGCATCTTCACTTGTTGCTGTTTTTCCTGTTCCAATTGCCCAAATTGGTTCATAAGCAATAATGGTATTTTCTACTTGTTCATTTGTTAATCCTTCTAATGCTAGTTCTGTTTGTTTTGTGATGACTTCTGCTGTTTTTCCAGCTTCTCTTTGTTCCAATGTTTCTCCAACACATACAATTGGTTTTAATCCATTTGCAAATGCTGCTTTTATCTTTTTATTGACACTTTCATCTGTTTCGTTAAAATATTGTCTTCTTTCTGAATGTCCAATAATCACATATTCTACATTAATTGATTTTAGCATTTTTGCTGATACTTCTCCTGTGTAAGCACCTTTTTCTTCAAAATGCATGTTTTGTGCACCAATTTTTATATTCGTATTTTGTGCAGTTAATAAGGCATAAAATAAATCAGTAAATGGAACACATAAAATAACCTCATTTTGTGTTTCACCTACTAATTTTGATAATTCCTCAATATATTTAATTGTCTCATCTGGAAGCATATTCATTTTCCAATTTCCTGCAATTACTTTTCTTCTCATAAAAATTCCTCCATTCGCGCGTTATACGCTCTAATTATTTTATATATAATAATGTTAAATTCATTTTTTCGTGACTCAACATTATTACACGCCACTACGGACAGTACCATTGTATAACAAAAGAGAATACTTTTCAAGTATTCTCTTAGTTTTTTCATATTATTTCGTTACAGTTTAGACCAAAATGTCGCATAGACAAACGAACTCTATGCGACATATCTTTTTTTATTTATCCATTAAAGCTTCAATTCCTGGTAATTTCTTTCCTTCTAAAAATTCTAGAGAAGCTCCTCCACCTGTTGAAATATGTGTCATTTTATCTTCTAATCCAGCTTTCTTAACAGCAGCTGCTGAATCTCCCCCACCGATAATCGTTGTAGCATCAATTTCTGATAATACTTTTGCAATTGCATTTGTTCCAATAGCAAATTGATCAAATTCAAATAATCCTAAAGGTCCATTCCATACAACTGTTTTTGCATTTCTTAATTCTTCTTCAAACATTTTGATAGTTTCTGGTCCAATATCAAATCCTTCCCACTCTGCTGGAATTTCTTTGTAACTTACAATTTTGCTCTCTGTATCTGGTTTAAATTCTTTACCAACTTTTGTATCTACTGGAAGCATAAATTTAACACCTTTTTGTTTTGCTTTTTCCATAGCTTCTTTTGCTAAATCTAGTTTGTCCATTTCGCAAATTGAATTTCCAACTTCATATCCTTGTGCTTTGAAGAATGTATATGCCATTCCTCCACCAATCATTAATGTATCTACTTTTTCTAATAAACTATCAATAACACCAATTTTGTCAGAAACTTTTGCACCACCTAAAATAGCAACAAATGGTCTTTCTGGATTGTTAACAGCATTTCCTAAGAATTGTAATTCTTTTTCAATTAAGAATCCTGATACTGCTGGTAAATAGCTTGCAACTCCTGTTGTTGAAGCATGTGCTCTATGAGCTGTTCCGAAAGCATCATTTACATATACTTCTGCCATTGATGCTAATTTTTTACAAAATTCTGGGTCATTATCTGTTTCTTCTTTATGGAATCTTACATTTTCAAGTAATAAGATTTCCCCTTCTTTTAAGTTAGCTGCTTTTGTCGTTGCGTCTTCACCAATAACATCTTTTGCCATGATAACTTCTTGTCCTAATAATTTTGATAATTCTTTTGCAACAGGTGCTAATGAAAATTCTGGTTTAAATTCTCCTTTTGGTCTTCCTAAATGTGATGCTAGTACTAATTTACAGTTTTGTTCTAATAAATATTTAATGGTTGGTAATGCTGCTACAATTCTTGTATTGTCTGTTATATTTTGATTTTCATCCATTGGTACATTGAAGTCACATCTTACAAATACTTTTTTTCCTTTCAAATCAATGTCTTTTACTGTTTTCTTATTCATAATGAATCCTCCCTTTCTTTACTGCAACCAATCATATGCAGTTCTCTTTCTTGAGCAGTTCTATTGTATAGCATTTTTTTCCAGTTTTCAAGTAAAAAATTATATTTTATTTGAATTTTTATATTGATAAATAAAATCGTAAAAGACTAGGAATTGCCGTTCCTAGTCTTTTTATAGTTCCTTTGTATTACATGAATACTAACCAATATATCAATATTGACCAATTTGCATTTTTATTATTTTACAGATGCAATATAGCAAGCTAAATCTACTAATTTGTTTGAATATCCCCATTCGTTGTCATACCAAGCTACTAATTTTACAAATGTATCTGTTAACATGATTCCAGCTGAAGCATCAAAAATTGATGTATGTGGATCTGAAATGAAGTCTGAAGAAACAACTGGTTCATCTGTATATTCGATGATTCCTTTAAATTCATTTTCAGAAGCTTCTTTCATAGCTTTACAAATTTCTTCATATGTTGTTGGTTTTGCTAAATTACATGTTAAGTCAACAACTGAAACATCAACTGTTGGTACTCTGAATGACATACCTGTTAATTTTCCATTTAATGATGGAATAACTTTTCCAACTGCTTTTGCTGCACCTGTTGAAGATGGGATAATATTAGCTGCTGCTGCTCTACCACCTCTCCAATCTTTTTTAGAAGCACCGTCAACTGTTTTTTGTGTTGCTGTTGTAGCATGTACAGTTGTCATTAATCCTTCTGTAATACCAAATTTATCATTGATAACTTTAGCAAGTGGTGCTAAACAGTTTGTTGTACATGATGCATTTGATACAATGTTCATTTCTGGTTTATATTCTGTATTGTTAACTCCCATAACAAACATTGGAGCATCTTTTGATGGAGCACTAATAACAACTTGTTTTGCTCCAGCATCTATGTGTGCTTGTGCTTTTTCCATTGTTGTAAATACTCCTGAACATTCTAATACATATTCAACACCTAATTCTCCCCATGGGATATTGTGTGGGTCCATTTCATTATATACTTTTATTTCTTTTCCATTTACTTCTAGATTTCCATTTTTTTCTTCTATTGTTCCATTAAATCTTCCGTGTACTGTATCATATTTTGTCATATATGCCATGTAGTCTGCTGTAACAAATGGATCGTTAACTGCTACAACCTCTACTCCTTCTTTAGCTAATGCTGCTTGGAATGATAATTTTCCAATTCTTCCAAAACCATTAATTCCTAGTTTTACTGACATAATAATTCCTCCTTTATATTTAAAAGTCTTTGACTTTTATTTTTTAGTCTCTCTCGACCTTTCTTATTCTATACCAAAAAAGAATACTTTTCAAGTATTCTTTTCGTTTTTTCCTATTTTTTCTAATTCATCTACACTTGTATATGGGTCTATAAAGTTTCCAGCACCGATTGAAACGGTTGTTGCACCTGCTAGCATAAATTCGATAGCATCTTCTCCAGATACAATTCCACCTAATCCCATAATCGGAATATTGACTGCTTGTGCTACTTGGTATACCATTCTAACAGCTACTGGTCTGATAGCTGGTCCTGATAGTCCACCTGTATTATTAGCAAGAACTGGTTTTCTTTTATAAATATCAATTTTCATAGCTAATAATGTATTGATTAAAGAAACTGCATCTGCTCCTCCATCTTCTACACCTTTTGCAATTCCTGCAATATCTGTTACATTTGGCGTTAGTTTTACAATTAATGGTTTATCTAATACTTTCCTTACTTCGCTTGTTACTTTTTTTACACCTTCATATGTATTTCCAAAAGCCATACAACCTTCTTTTACGTTTGGGCAAGATAAGTTTAATTCTACACCATCAATATCTAGGTTATTTAATATCTTACACAATTCTACATATTCATCAATTGAACTTCCACAAGCATTAACAATGATTTTTGTATCAAACTTTCTTAAATATGGTAAATCATTATTTGCAAAATATTCTACTCCTGGATTTTGAAGTCCTATACTATTTAACATTCCACTTGGTGTTTCACATACTCTTGATGGTTTATTTCCACTTTTTGGTCTTAAAGATGTTCCTTTTGTGATGATGGCTCCTAATTTTCCCAAATCGAAAAAGTCTGCATATTCTCTCCCATATCCAAAAGTACCAGATGCAACTGTTACTGGATTTTTCATTTCAATTCCTGCAAAATTTACTTTCGTATTCATACTTTTCATTCCTTTCTTATCTATTCGGAAAAGAGTTTTTATAAGCTCTTCCATTATTTTTGTTTTATCATTTCTACTTGATGTGTTAGATTTATATCTGACATTTCTTCAATAAATTGTATGATTTTTTCTAGTTGCAAATATTTAGGTTTGTCTTCTATTTGGTTCATGTATTTTTTTATTTTTTCCATAGGTTCTAAATGATATCTTTTTATAATTTCTGTATTTAAAGAATCATAATCATTATGAAATGTATCATGATTTGCTTTTGCTTGTTTTGCCTCTTGTCTAAAATAAATTCTATCAAAATAATCATCAACTAATAAATGGATAAAATATCCTTTCCAATAATCTGTATTTAAATCTTCTTTTTTATCTTTCAAAAATTTATCTAAATAAATAATTTGATCATCTCTTGTCCAATCTCCCCATTCTCCATAATGTGTTTCACTCTTGCTAATATATTGAGATTCTATTGGAATATAGTCTGGAGCAATCGTCCCTTCTATAAATTCATCTATGTTTTTTATTTCTTTTTCATGCTTTTTTGCATATTCTTTTGCTATGGCAATATGTATTGTAAATCCTGGCATTTCATTTTTTCCTCTTTCACTTAAGCTTTATGAATTTTATATTTTGTCTAAACCTAAAATTTTATGTTTTATACAATTATTAGGAAGCTAAATCTCTACATCTCTGCTATTGAATACTGGTCCACCTTTACAAACATGGAAATATTCTGGTGCATCTTTTGGACTTTTAGCCGTTTTTACTGCACAACCTAAACATACACCTAATCCACATCCCATTTTTTCTTCTAGAG
The DNA here is from genome assembly GCA_949288175.1 of uncultured Eubacteriales bacterium. Taxonomy (GTDB): domain Bacteria; phylum Bacillota; class Clostridia; order TANB77; family CAG-508; genus CAG-269. Next base: position 81,243 of record CASEIV010000005.1, read on the forward strand.
ATATTTGACATTCGATGTTATTTTCATTTGCATATTTTTGAATAGCTTTTAACATAGGAAGTGGTCCACAAGCATATATACAATCATATTGTTCTTTTTTCATATCTTCCATCAAATAGTCAATGGCAAATCCTTTATTTTTATAACTTCCATCATCTGTTGTAATAACTAAATTATCTGTTACTTCCTCAAATTCTTTCTCTAGCATAACAAAATCTTTATTTCTAAATCCTAAATAGCAATGTACTTCCTTTTTATCTTCTTTTGCTTCTTTAGAAAGTTCATATAATGGGAATATTCCAATTCCTCCACCGATAACTGCTATTTTATTATATTTATCTGTTTTAAATGTTCCATATCCTAATGGTCCTATGATATCAATGTTATCTCCAATTTCTTTTCTAGACAATATCTCTGTTCCTTTGCCTTTTACTTGGAAAATAAATTCTAGTATTCCATTTTTTCTATCCAAATTATAGATACTAATTGGTCTTCTTAAAAATGGTTCTACTTGGTCTGTTACTCTAATTTCAATAAAATTTCCTGGTTTTGCATCTTCTACAATTTCACTTGCTTTGACACTAAGTTTGTAAATTCCTTTAATAATTTCTTCTTTTTCTACCAATTTTGCTAATACTTGCTTTGGCATATTTTACCTCCTTTAATCTATTTTTGTTTCTCATTAACATGTGTTTTTGTATAAGCTCTCACTGCATGTTTCGTTGTGATTGTTAAATTTTCTGGTAATGTATGTAAGTCAAACCATTGCATGTCTGTGTGTTTAGTTGGTTCCATGATTTTAGGTTCTCCTTTTGTGATTGTACATAAAAAGCTTGGAGATACCCAATGTTGATTTTCATTTTTTACAATATGATCACAAATTCCTAATAGTTTTTCTACTTTTATATCCACTCCACATTCTTCTTTTACTTCTCTTTTGACTGCATCTTCAAAAGTTTCCATCCATTCTAATTTTCCACCTGGTATACTCCAATAGCCTTTTTCTGGTTCTTTATTTCTTTGTTGTAATAATAATTGCCCTTTTTCATTCATGATAAATGCTCCGACAACCTACACCTATATAATCTTTACCTGGTTTCATGTTTCTCACTTCTTTCTGTGATAATCGTTGTACTCTTTTCTATTTTATAGCTTGATTTAATTCATCTCTCATTCTAATGGCTTCTGCTCTGGTTGCTTTTGCAAAATCCTCTTCTGCATACTTATCTTTCCATAAATCAGATTTATATGCACACATTAATCCTCTAGAACTGTTAACAATTCCACCAATTCCATTTTCATCAAATCCTAAAGCAATATCCTCTGCTTTTCCACCTTGTGCCCCATAACCTGGTATTAAGAAAAAGGTATGTGGTGCTGTTTTTCTTAATTCTTGCAATTGTTTTGGATATGTTGCACCTACCACAGTTGAAATGCTACTATATCCATATTCTCCTCTCAAATCTTTTCCCCATTCTTCCACAAGTTTTGCAACTTTTGTGTATACTTCTTCTCCTGTTTCTAGTTTCAAATCTTGTAATTCTCCAGATGATGGATTTGATGTTTTATCAAGTATAAATACACCTTTTCCATATTTTTGTGCATCCTCTATAAATGGCTTCACTCCATCAATTCCTAAATATGGATTTACTGTTACAAAATCCACATCATAAATACTTTCTTCTTTTTCTCCTATTTTTGTTTTTCCTAAGAAAGCATTTGAATACGCTTTTGCAGTACTTCCAATATCTCCTCTTTTGATATCTGCTATGACAACCATTCCTTTTTCTTTTGCATATTTACAAGTTTCTTCAAAAGCCTTCATTCCTTCTAATCCATACATTTCATAAAATGCAATTTGTGGTTTTACTGCTGGTATAATATCACATGTTGCATCAATTAATGCTTTATTAAATTCTACAATTGCTTTCGCTACTCCTTCTAAGTTTTCTTCATATTTATTTCTAATGCATTCTGGTATCATTTCATATCTTGGATCCAACCCCATAACGGTTGGATTATTGGTTTCTTTAATTTTATCAATTAATTTGTCCATTGCATTTATCATTCTTTATTTCATCCCTTTCTATCTATATCCTAATGTTATTTTATATTTTTATTATATAAAATAACTATTTTATTAACAATTCTTCCCATTCTTTCTCTTTGAATCCAACATATATTTTTTCTTGTGTTGTCAATAATGGTCTTTTAATTAGCATCCCATCAGATGCCAATAATGTTATTTTTTCTTTATCAGACATGGTTAGTAATTTTTCCTTTAAATTTAATTCTTTATATTTTAACCCGACTTGTGTTAAAAAATTTCTTTATTTCATATCCACTTTCTTTTATCCATGTTTCTAATTCTTTTTCTGTCGGTGTTTCTGAAACAATATTTCTATCTTGGAATGGGATATTGTTTTTTTCTAACCATTGTTTTGCTTTTTTACAAGTAGAACATTTTGGATATTGTATAAACATTGATTCCAAGGTTCTCTCTCCTTTTCTTTTATATTAAATACAAATCAAATTTTTCAAATAGGTCTGTCCCTTTTGTTCATTTTTTGAACATTGGGGACAGGTCAAATCGTTCAATTTTTGAACGATTTGGCACGTCCCCAACGTTTCACCCCTCATATACCACTTTTCCATTTACGATTGTGTATTTTACTTTTCCTTTTAGTGTTTTTCCGATAAATGGACTATTTTTTGATTTAGAAACGATCATTTCTTTTGTATATGCATATTCTTCATTTGGGTCAAATATCGTGATATCTGCCATTTTTCCTGTTTCTATACTTCCTCTTTCATTATCAATATGTAATAATTTAGATGGTGTATATGAAGTAAGTCTTACTAGATTTAAATAATCAATATGTCCTGGGTCTATTAGATTCATAATTTCAGCTGAAAGTGCTGTTTCAAATCCAATAATTCCATTTGGTGCTTTTGATAATTCTACATTTTTTTCTGATTCTGCATGTGGTGCATGGTCTGTAATGATACAATCAATGGTTCCTTCTTTTAATCCTTCGATAATGGCTTGTTTATCTTTCTCTTCTCTTAAAGGTGGATTCATTTTTGCATTGGTACCTGATTTTAGTACTTCATCCACTGTGAATGTGAAATAATGTGGGCAAGTTTCACAAGTGATTTTGACACCTCTTTTTTTGGCATCTCTTATCATATCTTTACTGGTTTTTGTACTAATATGACAGATATGTCCTCTTACTCCATTTGTTTCTGATATAACGATTTCTCTTGCTGCCATCATTTCTTCTGCTTCTGGTAATACACCTTGTACTCCTAATTGGTCTGCTACTGGTCCTGCATTTATTGCACCTGCAGATACAGATTTTTCCTCACAATGTGATGCTACAAATGTTCCTAATTTATCTGCTTCTATCATGGCTTGTCTCATCATTCTGCTATTCACAACTGGCATCCCATCATCAGAAAATGCAATGGCTCCTGCTTTTTTTAATTCTTCGAAGTTAACTAATTCTTCTCCTTTTTCTCCTTTACTAACAGATGCATATGGTAACACATTACATAGATTTACCCTTTTAGCTTCATTTATGATATATGTTAATGTTTCTACATTGTCTGGTGTAGGTTTTGTATTTGGCATAGGACAAATGGTTGTAAATCCACCTGCAACAGCACTTTTTGAACCAGTCTCTATTGTTTCTTTATGTTCTCCTCCTGGCTCTCTTAAGTGGCAATGTATATCTATCATACCTGGTATGATGTTTAAATTTGTACAGTCTATTTCTTTATCTACAGTTTCGTTTATATTTTTTTCCACTTTTACAATTTTATCATCTTCTATTAAGATATCATATTTGTCATCTAGTTTATTTTTATAATCTATTACATGTCCATTCTTTAATAATAATTTCATTTACATATCTTCCTTTCCAACTTTTTATTTCTTATTACATAGAAAAATCTGGCTTTTATTTTGCTAACGCACGTTGTTTTTATCTATTTACTTGTTCCTCACAATATTTACATCTATATACTACATTTTCTCTATCTGTTAATTCACAAATATGTGGTAATTCTTGTTCTATTGATGTAATACATCTTGGATTTTTACATTTCACAACATTTACTAATTTTTCTGGAAGTTCTGGATGGAATTTTTCTATAATCTTTCCATCCTTTATTTTATTTACTGTAATCTTTGGATCCAAATATCCTAATATATCTAAATTGATATCTAAGTTTTCATCAATTTTTATAATGTCTTTTTTCCCTGTTTTATTACTTTTTGCATTTTTGATAATCGCAACAGATGTATCTAATTCTCCTAAATTTAAGTAATTATATATCTCAAAACTTTTCCCTGGTTCTATATGGTCTATTACATATCCATTTTTTATACTATCTATATTCATTGACTTCTTTTCCTTTCTTTTTCAAAATCAATTTTTAAAACTTTTATATAACAAATTTCATATAACTAAATTTCGTCTTGTTATTTTATCTCTAGTAACTTTAATATTAATGCCATTCTAATAAATTTACCATATTTTGCTTGTTTGAAATAACATGCTCTTGGGTCATCATCCACTTCTACTGCTATTTCGTTGACTCTTGGTAATGGGTGCATAATACATAAATCTGTTTTAGCATTTTCTAATTTTTCCTTATTTAAGATATAATAATCTTTTAATCTGATATAATCCTCTTCATTAAAAAATCTTTCTTGTTGTACCCTTGTCATATATAAAATATCTAACTCTGACATATATTCTTCCATATTATTTGTTTCTACATATTCCATATGATTTTTTTCTAATACATCTGTCTTCACATAATCTGGCAATTTTAGTTCATCTGGTGAAATTAAAACGATTTTAATATTGCTATATCTTGACATAGCTGTAATTAAAGAATGAACAGTTCTTCCGAATTTTAAATCACCACAGATTCCTATTGTTAAATTAGATAATCTGTGTTTTTCACATTGAATGGTTAATAAATCTGTTAATGTTTGTGTTGGATGACAATGACCTCCATCACCAGCATTAATAATTGGTACTTCTGCTTTCATAGAAGCAACTAATGGTGCCCCTTCTTTTGGGTGTCTCATGGCAATAATATCTGCATATCCGCCAATTACTCTTACTGTATCTGCTACACTCTCTCCTTTTGCAGCAGAACTAGATTTTGCAGAAGAAAATCCTAATACATTCCCTCCTAATTCCATCATTGCCGCTTCAAAACTTAATCTTGTTCTTGTACTTGGTTCATAAAATAAAGTTGCTAATTTTTTACCTTCACATTTTTTTGCGTATTTTTCTTTATTCGTCATAATGTCTTTTGCCACATCTATCAATTCGTCAATTTCATTTGTTGATAAATCTTTGATATCAATTAAATGTTTCATGTTTTCCTCCTTTAATTTAATCTCTTAATACTATACAGAAAAATACCTTAAAAGTCAATGAAAAAGCATGAAAAATGTTAAAATATTGCATTTTTTAGTGCTTTACCAATTGACTTATTCTCCTTTTTATATTATGATATTTCTAATAAATTTAAGGAGGAATTTTTTATGTCTGATATTATGTCATATTTATTTGAAACAAAAGCAGTAAGATTTTGTGAAGAAAGCAAACCTTTTTGGTATACCTCTGGTAAAATAGGTCCATATTTTATCAATACACATTTTGTTTATGGAAGTGAAAAAGATGCAAGTGAACTATTAGCTTTTATTGACGAATGTTTACAAGATAAATCTACCTTACCAGAAAAAGTATTCCAAAAAGTATTAAAACAATATAATGAAAATGAAATTTACCATAATGTTATTGATACAATGAAAGATTATATTACCAAAAATATAAATGTTTCAGAAATAGATTATATTTCTGGTGGAGAAAGAAGAGATTGGTTCTTCTCAAATATGCTTGCTTATCTTTTAGATAAACCTCATATTTCTATTTATAAAGATTTATCAAGTGTTGTTAGTGATAGTAAATTTGAAAACTCAGAAACAGTAACCAACCTTGAAGGTAAAAAAGTATTACATATTGCTGATTTAGTAACTATTGCTTCTAGCTATATTAGAGCTTGGATACCTGCTATTAAAAATATCGGTGGGCAAATGTGCTGGTCTTGTGTGGTTGTTGACCGTATGCAAGGCGGAAAAGAAAAAATTGAAGCACAAGGAGTAAAAGCTTTTTCTTTAGTTAATGTTGATAATACTTTATTTGAAACAGCTTATAAAAATAAGATTATTAATGAAAATCAATTGGAAATGTTAGAAAAATTCTTTGAAAATCCTGATGAAACAATGAAACAATTTTTAATCAATCATCCTGATTTCTTAGAAAATGCATTACATGCTGATGAAAAGACAGCTAAGAGAGCCAAACTTTTAGTTGATGGAAATTTATATGGGCTTAATTAATTAGCCCATTTTATTTAATAAATTAGACAATAAAACTTGTATACATTTTGCATACAAGTTTTTTCTGTGTAACGTTGTTTTTGTTGTATAGAAAAAATAATTGCAATAACATTGCAACTATTCTTCTACTTTTTCAAACATATCTTTTCCAACTCCACATAAAGGACAAACCCAATCCTCTGGTAAATCTTCAAATTTTACACCTTCTGCTTCATCATCATAAATATATCCACATGCCATACATCTATATTTCATCCTTATCACCTCCGTATTTATACCAGCATTATACCAACTAAATAACAATTCGTAAATAGTTTTTTATAATTTATTTGTTTTTCTTTTGATTTTTCTTTATTGTATAGAAAAAATCTGCTTTTATCTTGGCTTTATATAGATTTTTTCGTATACAACAAGGTTAAGCTTCTTATATCCGTGAAGTACTGCATAGCAGTCTTCACATCTGTGCGTCGAAATCTTTGATTTCGCTAACGCACGCTTTTCTTATTTTTATCCGTTTTTTCTTTTTTTATTCTATAAATCACAATAATTACAATGATAATAGAAAAAATAATATAAATCACAACAAACCATACATTTTCTTTCATATTTTCAATGATATTATGATTACTTTGTTTTTGTTCCTCATCTCCTTCTTCTTGTTCTTCTAATATTGCATTTAATTTTTGAATATTTACTTTTTGTTCTTCATCTGCTATTTTTTGTTCTTCTTCATTTCTTTTATAAACATTTATTTTATATTGTTTTGTCGTATATCCATTTTCAGCCATTACCTGAATATTTACTACATTATTTCCATATTGTAGATTTTCTCCACCTGTTACTTCTACTTTTGCATTTTGCTTTTCTGGTATTGCTAAAATATTTAGATTTTCAGTTGTATTGGAAACAGTGGCATGATATTGGTATATATCATTTGCAAATTCTGGTTCTAACGTTACATTTTCAATTGCTAGCGTTTCTAAATTGGTATTTGCTTTTTCCAACTCTTTTGTTTTCGTAACAGAAATGGTATATTGTGTTTTACTTGTTTTATCTGGTGAGGTAACCTCGATAACGATTGTATTTAACCCTTCTTTAAAATTTGTATTCCCACTAATCATTACATCAGCATTTGCATTTTCTGGAATAGCTGTCACTTCTAAAGCTGATAAATCTTCTGTTAGAAAGTAATATTCTGTTACATCTGGTGAAAATACAGGTGTCATTCCCTCGTGATTTAATCGTAAGTTTTTTAATTTAGAATTATTACTGGTTACTTCACTTTCTTCTGAGATTTCAATCGTTTCTGTTTGTGTTTCTTCATTTGCTATGATTTCAATTCCGTCTGTAAAACTCTGTATTTTCGTACCTTCAGCATTATAAAACTCTCCTTGGATGGCTATATATTCACTTTCAATTTCTTTTACCTTAAATGTGTATTTCACTAATTCACAATTTTGTTTTGGCTTTTCTCCTCCTGTTTCATCATACCAAACAGTTATCATTTTATTTCCAACCACATTGGTATTTTCTGGTCCTGAAACATATTCTAATAATTCATTATTAAAATATATCTGAATATCAAATGCTGCTACATCAATATTTGCTAAATTGATTGTAAAACTAAATTCTTCTCCATTTTTTATTTCTGTATTTGACACATTCAAATATATACTGTCTTGATTTTCATTTTGCATGGCAAAACTTTTTATACAATTTCCTAAAAGGATTAGTAAAAATACCAAACAAAAAACTATTTTTTTCAAAATATATCCTCCCCATAATTTCTTTTTTTAGTTGTAAAATTTCTACAATCATTGTACAATCTGCTTTAATCCAAGTATATGTCTTTGAATTAGCAACAAATCCACTGATGTTGGTTTTTTTCCATTTTTGTTAATATTTCCCGCTTTTTGAGATAGAAAATCTAATTCCTCTAATTCTAATATATGTCTTTGTAATTTTAATAAGTCTACACTATTGATTTTTCCATTTCCATCAACATCTCCATAAATGATAATTTCAAATTCTGCGACTAAGATTTGATTGTCTGTATTTGTATAAATCTGAACTTTTGAACCAGTTCCTACCAAATTTTGATTTTGTAATATATTTCCTGACTTATCTACAATTTGTACTTGATATTTCTCACTCACAAAAATATTTTCTAATAATTTTTCTGCTATTCTATTTTCTTCTTCAATACCACTGATTTCATTTCCATTCACTCGTATATTTCCAGTAAACTTTAAGTCCTCTTCTGCTATTTTTTCTATGACATTTACTTGTATTGACTGGCTAATATCTTCATCTTCCTCTGAAAAAACCTGTATATTCGTATTTCCTGTTTGAAGTGCTGTCATGAGACCATTTTCATCAACGCTCACAACATTAGTATTTTCAGATACATATTGTACTATTTTATTATTGGCATCATCTGGTTCAATATTGGCAACAATTTGATATTGTTCTCCTTCTTGCAAAGTAATTGTTTCTACATTTACTTCTATTCCTGTAACTTTACTATATACTTCTATATCTATACTGGACTGTACACCATTTGAGATAGCTCGCACAGTAATGGTTGCTTTTCCAGAAGATACACCATATAGATTTCCCTTACTATCTACTTTTACAATTTTCTCATTACTAGAACTATATTCTACCCTCTGGTCTTCTGCTTCTTTTGGATAAATTTCTATCTTTAATTTACCAATTTCATTTTTTTGAATAACAGGATTGTCAACTGACACTTTTATTTCTTCTACCTCAATTTCTGGTAATTCTTCTACATAATTTTGAAAAACATACCCTACGATTCCATTTTCTAAAATCACTCTATCCCATAATTCTCCATTTTGCTTTCCTTTTGCAATTCTTGTCATCGTTTCATTTTTAGAAACATTCGTTATTTTTTCATAACTTGTACTCGGACCACTTCTTACATTTAAAGTGGTTTCTACATTCGCATACACCTTAGTATTATCTTCCTCATAGTCTGACGGATTAATTGCTGGACTTTCTTCTTGTATTTCAGGCATGCTATCATATACAGGGATAATAAAATTAATATTTAAATCTAGTAAATTACTATTGGCATATCCTTTATAGATGATATTAGATTCACTATATGGTGCTAATACATTTGTCATATATTGATGCCAAAATAATTCTCCATTATTTGTATCATGGACATGGAATTTTTGTAAGTAAATTGTGTTTTGTCCAATATTGATATAACTTGAGCCAATAAAAATACCTCCGCCAGTAATGGCTCTTTCTTTCGTATTCCAAGGAATTAAATATTTTGTTTTAGTGGCTTCACTTGCTCCCTTTCCATCTCTTGCATATTTTAGTCCATTGATAATCGCTCCCATCGGTTCTGAAGAACTGGTGGCTCCTATATTATAGAAATTATATAATCCTTCATATCCTACTACTTTTCCACTGATGGAACTATGAGATAAAAATGGTCCCACTTCCTGCTTAATTCTAGAAGCCAAGTGATAAGAACTTACTTTTGACTGAATACCTGCATTATATATTAAATCTGAATATTTTTTATTCATCGTTACAGTACTTCCATTTGAAGTTAAGTAACTAACAATTTGATTATAAAATTCTGTACCATATAGTATTTTTTCAATTCCATCTACTGAATTGCTACTACTATTAAAAGATAATTCTTCAAATTGAAAAATTCTTGACTCATTTAAAAAATTTCGTGGATCCATTGTGTAGAGTAATGATTGTTTTGAACAATCTACCCAACCTGCATCTACCTCTACATTGTATTCTCCTGGATTGGTATTTTTCCATCTATCATGATAAGATTTGGGTACTAAATTTTTTCCAAATATATTTTCATTTTGAATCACATAATCCCAATCTAAATTTGTATACAAAGCAGTAAATGTCCAATTCGGATGATTCTTTTTCAACTCTTCTAAATACGGCTGATAACTTTTCGGAAAGTTTTCAATCCCATCTACTATATTCACAGCTTGTACATTTTTTTTACTAAATGCATATATCGTTAGAAGAATAACGAAAATAATACATATACTATATCCAAAAATCTTCTTTATCATAAACTGCTCCTTTTATGTAATGATTATTTATCTTTATGAATTAAAGGTTAAAAGTTTATATATTCCTTTCGAATAAATGACGATGTGATTCGAGTACTTGTAGCCTTTCTTATAAGAACAATAGAGGGATTTTTTGAGCATTTTCTCTATTCATTACACTTTAAATCCCTCGTTATTGCTCGGTTCCAATTTTACCTAGTAAAATTGTGTGCAAATTTTTGATGTTATAGGAAAATCTTTGATTTTTTTATAACAAATTATTTTATATTTTAACTGCCTTTACAATAATTCTTTTAGAAGAATCTGTCGTACAGGTAATTAAAGTCACTTCTATTCTTCCATTTGTTTTTTGTGATAAACATTGTGTTTCATCTGGTTCTACAGTTTCCACTAAATATACTTTGTAAATACCTTCATGTCCATTATTATCTATCAATGTAAAGGTATCTCCAATAGATAATTTTTTTAAATCATGAAACATATTGTTTGTTATATAATTGTGTCCCGCTATGCAGAAATTCCCTACCTCATTAGGATTTCCTCCATAAAATTTCGTCACAGATACACCTAATGCTTGATTGCTATATTCAGAAATAACATAGGTTTCCAAGTCTATTTTGGGTATTTTTAATTTGGCAATCACAGGATATCCTTTATATGTTGCCAAAATGCTATCTTCACTCTGGTCGAAACTTGTATCTTGTGTAGTATTTTCATCATCCAAAATTGTATTTTCTTCTTGTATCCTATTTCTTGTATTTACATTCTCTGTACTTACAAAACTTATTTGTGGTTGCTCATCTCCATTTTTTGTTTCTTTCTCTGCTATCCATTGTTTAGTAACTATAAAAATGATAATGATTAAGAAGATAGCAAGCATGATTAAAATTATTCTGTTTTTTCTATCTTTTCTATCTTTTGTTTGCAACTTAAATTCCTTCTATTTATTCTTTTTGTTCATACTAATATATAAAGAAGTACTCATAATAGCTATCACAATGACAACTATTGGAATATATAAATTGATACCTGTTTTTGGCAATTGTGTTGGTAAGTTTTCTTCTATTGTATTTGTCATATTTTCTTCTACTGTTCCTTCTGGTTCATTTTCTGGTATTTCCTCTTCTGGTGGTGTCGTTTCTGTATCTATTACAGTAACCGTAAATGTATTTTCTGCAATAACTGCATCTGAATTATCTCTATCAATTAGTTTAAAAGTAAGTGTATATTCTCCTGCTTTATCAAAAATACCTCTAAGACTTAATATTTTATTGACATTTTGTCCACCAATTGCATAACCAGATGGGTCACCCCAACCACTATCTATTATGTCATATTCTGTCTGTGTTTCATCTGTTCCTTTTAATTGTACATTTCCTCCATCAGGAGTTGTTGCTTCTGCTATAATTCTAGCATGGTCATAATTTTTTCCCATAGCAGATGTTAATGAAAGTATCATTTCTTTTTCTTCGTTTATAATTGGTCCACCTGTGTAAGATAAATCAAATTTGTAATCTTCATATCTTGGCTCTACCACAATATTTTTCTCCAAAGCAATCGTAATATCATCATAATTTTCACTAGCATCTGGATTTGCTAATCCTTCTGCAGTTACTGCTAAATCTGTTGGATTAGATGTCATAATTCCTTCTTTTGCTCTAAAAGTGATGCTCATACTTTCTTTTGGATTTGTTCCTCCTGTTGAATCATAAAAAACAACTCTTACTCTTGTTCCATTATCATTTGGTGTTCCACCATCTGTTTCTACATATTCTAACAAATTGTTATCATATGCGATATCAAAGGTATATGCTCCTAATGGCTTTCCAAAGGTAATGGTAAGAGTTATGGTATCTCCTGGATTTACTGTATCTTTATTGGTAGCTATTTCTATATCATCTAATGCTGCTGCTTGTGCTGGATTTGGATTGAATACTAGTATAAAAGTAAATAATATTGATAAAATAAGTATTGTATTAAATATTTTTTTCATTTTTTTAATTTCCTCCTTTTCATTTTGTATTATTAGTATGTCTCTTTTTGATATTTTTATTAAATTTTGAAAAAGAAGAAATTTCCAATGTTCATTAGGTGATGATTTTGAGGACGGAGTGATTTGAGGTGATTTTGGGGACGGAGTAAAAAGTCATCATTATGATTAAAAATATTTATTTAATTGAATTATTAAATAAAATGATGACTTTTTACTCCGTCCCCAAAATCACCTCAAATCACTCCGTCCCCAAAATCATCACCCAATGAACAAATTTTCAAAAACTGTTGTATTTCTAAGCATTTTAGGATATAATTACTTTGTTAATTTTGATTTTAATTTTAAAATGTTTAAAAACATATTTCAAATGGAGGATTTTTATGAAAAAACTAGTAATTAAAGATTTATATAAAAACACAAATGAATATAAAGATAAAGAAATCACACTAGAAGGATGGGTAAGAACGATTCGTGATTCTAAAACTTTTGGATTTATTGAATTAAATGATGGTTCTTTTTTCAAAAATGTACAAATTGTATTTAGTGATAAATTAGATAACTTTGCTGAGATTGCTAAATTATCTATCAGTTCTTCTATCAAAGTAACTGGTACTTTTATCATAACCGAAAATGCAAAGCAACCTTTTGAAATACAAGCCAGCAAAATAGAAATTTTAAATTTATGTGATTTAGAATATCCTCTTCAAAAGAAAAGACATTCTTTTGAATATTTAAGAACCATTTCACATCTTCGTCCTAGAACCAATACTTTTAATGCTGTCTTTAGAGTAAGAAGTGTATTTGCATATGCTATTCATAAATTTTTTCAAGAAAGAGGATTTGTCTATGTACATACTCCTATTTTGACTTCTAGTGATGCAGAAGGTGCAGGAGAAATGTTTAATGTCAATTCTTTTGACCTTACAGATGTACCAAAAACAGAAGATGGACAAGTAGATTATTCTAAAGACTTTTTTGGAAAGCCTGCACATTTAACTGTAAGTGGTCAATTAAATGCAGAAACTTATGCAACTGCTTTTAGAAATGTATATACCTTTGGTCCAACATTTAGAGCAGAAAATTCAAATACGGTAAAACATGCTGCTGAATTTTGGATGATTGAACCAGAAATTTGTTTTGCTGATTTAAATGATGATATGGATTTAGCAGAAGAAATGCTTAAATATACGTTTTCTTATGTTTTAGAACATTGCAAAGAAGAAATGGCATTCTTTAATAACTTTGTTGATAAAGGATTATTAGAGAGATTAAATAATGTCATTCATTCTGACTTTGCTAGAATTTCTTATACAGATGCAATTAAAGAATTAGAAAAAGCAAATGACAAATTTGAATTTAAAGTATCTTGGGGTGTTGATTTACAAACAGAACATGAAAGATATCTTTGTGAGCAAGTTTTCAAAAAGCCTGTTTTTGTAACAGATTATCCAATGGATATTAAAGCTTTTTATATGAAACAAAATCCAGATGGAAAAACGGTTGCAGCTGCTGACTTGCTAGCTCCTGGAATTGGAGAAATCATTGGTGGCAGCCAAAGAGAAGAAGATTATGATAAATTGGTAGCTAGAATGAAAGAACTAAACATGGATATAGATAGTTACAACTGGTATTTGGATTTAAGAAAATATGGTAGTTGTGACCATGCTGGTTTTGGTCTAGGTTTTGAAAGAGCCATTATGTATTTAACTGGTATGCAAAATATTCGTGATGTCATTCCATTCCCTAGAACACCTAAAAATTGTGAATTTTAAATAGAAACCAAAAATCTCTAATAGAAATCTATTAGAGATTTTTTATACTATTTAAATTAAATCGTTATCGTCTTTTTATTATATATTCCATTTTAATATTGTCTTCCCCAAACCACCATTTTCGTTGCTGGTTTACCACAACATACACAAGTATCTCCTAAATGTTCCTGTTCAAAAGGCATACATCTTGATGGAGCTCCTGTTTCTTCTTTTACTTTATCTTCACATTCTTGGCTTCCACACCACATGGTTTTTACAAATCCTTGATTTTCTTCTAAGTTTTTCTTTAATTCTTCCATATTGTGTGCAATTGTTGTTTTTTCTTCCATTCTCTTTTTACATACATCATACATAGATGTTTGAATATCTTTTAATAATTGATCTAATTTCTCTTCAATTTCCTCTAATTTTACAGAAATCTTTTCTGAAGTATCTCTTCTAACTAGAAGTGCTTCTCCATTTTCTATATCTCTAGGTCCCATTTCAATTCTAACTGGTACCCCTCTCATTTCCCAATCATTAAATTTATATCCTACTGAATAGTTATCTCTATCGTCTAATTTCATTCTGAATTTTTTACTTAGTTTTTCTTTTAATTTATTCGCTTCTTCTAACACACCTTCTTTTTGTTGTGCAATTGGTACAATGACTGCTTGAATTGGTGCAACAAGTGGTGGCAATTTTAATCCTCTGTTATCTCCATGAGCCATAATAACTGCTCCAATTAATCTTGTACTAATTCCCCATGATGTTTGATATGCATATTCTTGTTCTCCATTTTTATTTTGGAATTTTACATCAAATGGTTTTGTAAAGTTTTGTCCAAAATAGTGAGATGTTCCACCTTGTAAAGCTCTACCATCATGCATTAATGTTTCTACTGTATAAGTTGCTTCTGCTCCTGCAAACTGTTCTTTTTTTGTTTTTTGTCCTTTTAATACTGGTATTGCTAATAGATTTTCAATAACATCTGCATATACCTCTAACATATCCATTGTAAATTGTTTTGCTTCTTCAGCAGTTTCATGAATCGTATGTCCTTCTTGCCATAAAAATTCCCTTGAACGTAAAAATGGTCTTGTTTCTTTTTCCCATCTTAACACACTACACCATTGATTATACAAAAATGGTAAATCTCTCCATGAACTTAACCATTTTGAATACATCGTAGAAAAAATGGTTTCTGAAGTAGGTCTTACACATAATCTTTCTTCTAATTTTTCTCCTCCACCAATCGTTACCCATGCAACTTCTGGTGCAAATCCTTCTACATGGTCTTTTTCCTTATTTAGTAAACTCTCTGGAATTAATACTGGCATAGAAATATTTTTTACACCATGTTCTTTAAATTTTTCATCAGCATATTTTTGGATATTTTCCCATATGGCATATCCATAAGGTCTAATAGCAACAAATCCTTTCACATCTGTATAATCTGCTAATTCTGCTTTCAACACAATGTCTGTATACCATTGTGGAAAATTTTCATCTATATTCGTAATATCCTTTACAAATTGTTTATCATTTTTCATAATTCAAATCTCTCCTCATATTAAAATTTTATTTTTTAAATTATTCTTTTCCCTCCCTTTCGGGCATTGGAGCCTCTTGTTTGCTATGAGGTTCATTGATTTCTTCTGTATTTACTATATCTATAGTTTCCATATCACCAGTTTCAGTACTAGCATTCTCATTGCCAAGATTTTCACCTTCATTATTGGTATTTTCTTCATTTTCTACTAAATCATCAATCACAATTTGTTGATTGCTATCTAATTTGTATCTTGGTAATTCTGGTAAATCCTTTAATGAACTATATCCAAACATCTTCAAAAATTCATCTGTTGTTTTATATGACATTGGTTTTCCTGGTAGGTCTGTTTTTCCTGCCTCTTCTACTAATCCATATTCTAACAATTTATATACACAAGCATCTGCTGATACGCCCCTTATTGCTTCAATTTCTGCTCTTGTAATTCTAGGATTATATGCAATAATTGATAAAGTTTCTAATGCTGCTGTAGATAAGTTTGGCTTTGTTCTCTTATCTAGAATTGGATATATATATTCATATAATTCTTTTTTGGTTGCTAATTGAAAACCATCTTCTACTTGAATCATTTCGATTCCTCGATTATTTACTTTATAGTCTTCTTGCATACTTTTGATAATTGTATGGATTTCTTCTTCATTCTTTTCCAAAACCAATATCAATTCATTTATTTTTACAATTCTTCCTGCCGCGAATAGTATGGCTTCAATTATTGCTTTTGTTTTTTCTAATTCCATTTCATTCCCTACTTTTCTTTATTGAATTTATTATATATTATGTCAAAAAAAGCTTGCTATGTCAAGGCTTTTACGGAATTTTACATGATTTTATAAACAATCATTTTCCTACTTATAGGCAAGCATTTTTTGTTTTTAAAAAATTGTTTATTATATAAAATTGTAACTATTATTACGAAAAGCATATTTTATTTATAATGAATGAATTGTCAAATCATTTTTTTTGTGATAAAATATGATAAAAAATAATATAATTATAACTTCTAAAAAACAAAGACTCTTATAAAAATATTTGCAATGCTTTCAAATTTTTGCAAATAACGAAAATCAAATTTAAAGGAGGAAAACATGGAAGAATTTGATACTTTAGAAAAAGTAAAAGAATTATTTAAAAATGCTGGATGTGAAGGAACTGAAAATTGTTATTTTTTAGCATTAAAAGATAATGCTAGAGCTAAAAGTGGATTAGTTGGAGGAATGGAATATCCTTATTGGGGGCTTTTAATTAATGAAACAGAAAACGGGTTAGGTATGTTTTATCTTAATCTTGACAAATTTACATTAAAACTAAAACTTGAAGATTTAAAAATAATGCCAAATTCATACTTCTTTATTCCAAATGAAAACATAAAAAAAATTACAGTTAAAAATTATAGTATTTTTAACACAAAAACCAAAAGCATTACAATAAAAACAAATGATGGAAAGACTCATCATTTAAGTGTAAGATTAGATCAGAATGTACCACCATATCAAAATGATAATTTAACAAAATTTATCGCCAAATATAGCAAGCAATAAATTTAAAAATCTTAAGGAGGTAATTCCTATGAATGAAGATAAAAAAATAGAAATTGTATCAGGTGACGAAAATGATTTAGAAATATCTCCTGTACATGACCATATTAGTCCTATGAGACCAAAAAGCACAGATGATAAAAAACCTAAAAATATTGTTATACCAAAAGAAAAAAAAGATAAAAAAGAAGAAGAAAATTAACTTCTTCTTTTTTTATGGTAAACCTCTATTTTCATATGCTTATCATTGACTATCTTTAAGTATCTTTGTATAATGATATATATTATGTTTATTTTAATTATATATATCATGAAAGGAATTTATCTATATGAATACTCACTATATTTCAAAACTAGAATTTCATAAAGTATTAGAAAATTTAAGTACATATTGTTCTACTTATTTAGGAAAAGAAGTTGCTTTAAATTTACAAATATATCATGATGTGAATATCGTAAAGCAAAAATTAGCTGAAACAGAGGAAGCTGTAAATGTAATTTATAAAAATTCAGTTCCTTCTTTTTCTGATATTCAAGATATTCATATCTATTTGATGAAATTAGAAAGCTCTCAAAGTTTAACAATGAAAGCCTTGTTAGACCTGAATACCATTTTTATTTGTGCTAGAAATTTAAAATCTTACTTTTCAAAAGACTATATTCATAAAGAAGATTTTCCAATTCTTGAAGGATTGTTCTCTAGTTTATATATCAATGAAGGGGTTATCTCTAAAATTTCCTCTTCTATCATTGATGAAAATACCATAGATGATAAAGCTTCACCAGAATTACAAAAAATCAGAAAGAAAATCAAGAACTTAGAACAAGATATTCGCTCTAAATTAAATGACATGATTCACTCTTCTTCTTTCTCTAAATATATACAAGAAAATGTAGTAACCATTCGAAATGATAGATTTGTAATTCCTATCAAAGAAGAATATAGAACTCAAGTAAAAGGATTTGTACATGATGTATCCAATGCTGGTTCTACTCTATTTATAGAACCTATCTCTATATTTGAGTTAAACAATGAAATTAATCAATTACGATTAGAGGAAGAAGTAGAAATCGAAAAAATATTACAACAGCTAACTTCCCTATTCTATCCATATATAGAAGAATTAAAAACAGATGTCGAAGTGATTGGTAGATTAGATTTTATATTTGCAAAAGCCAAATATTCAAAAGCCATTTCAGGAATTACACCAATTATTAATATCAATAAGGAAATTCATTTAATCAATGCTAGACACCCTTTAATTGATAAAAATAAAGGGGTTCCCATTTCTATAGAACTAGGAAAAGATTTTTCTACTTTATTAATTACTGGTCCAAATACAGGCGGGAAAACAGTTACATTAAAAACAGTGGGACTTCTTACTTGTATGGCTTGTAGTGGATTAAATATTCCAGCTGATGAAAAGTCTAGTATATTTGTATTTGAACATATCTTTGCAGATATTGGTGATGACCAAAGTATTGCAGATTCTTTAAGTACCTTTTCTTCTCATATGACCAATATTGTAGATATTACCAAACATGCCAATGAAAATTCCTTAATTTTAGTAGATGAATTAGGTTCTGGAACTGACCCAGTAGAAGGTGCCAATTTAGCTATTTCTATATTAGACTATTTTAAAACAATCGGTTCTCTTACGATTGCCACTACTCATTATCAGGAATTAAAAAAATATGCTATGACCACTTCTGGATTTGAAAATGCATCTGTCGAATTTGATGTTGAAACCTTATCTCCAACATATAAGTTATTGATTGGCGTTCCTGGAAAAAGTAATGCTTTTGAAATTAGCCAAAAATTAGGTCTAGATATCTCTATTATTCAAAAAGCAAAAGACCTTATGTCTTCAAATGATATCACTTTTGAAGAACTTTTAAAAAATATCTATGATGATAAACAATTAATTGAAAAAGAGAAAGAGAAAATCTTAGCAGACTCTGAACAAATCAATAACTTAAAAGAAAAATTACAAAGAGAAAATCTTGAAAAAGAAAAACAAGAAAAGGAAATCATAAATAATGCGAAAGTAAAAGCTAGAAATATTTTACTAGAAGCCAAAGAAGATGCCAATGAAATGATTAAAGAATTGTCAAATATAAAGGATTCTAAGGAAATAAATACTTTAAGAAACTCTTTCAATAAAAAAATTAAGGATATTCAATTAGAACCAAATGTTTCTAAAAATACTTCTAACACCTCTTCTCTTTCTAAAGAAGAAGTTCAACCTGGAAAAGAAGTATTTGTTACTTCATTCAATCAAAATGGAATGATTCTTTCCCATGTTTCTAAAAATAATGAAGTTCAAGTACAAATTGGCAGTATGAAAATGAATGTAAAATTGGATGTTTTGCAAAATCCTAAAACTCATAATTCTAACTCTTCTAAAAGTATGCAGACATCTTCCCACATTTCTAAAAGTAGAAATATGAAACCAGAAATTAATGTTATTGGTATGAACGTAGAAGAAGCTAATTTTGTCATTGATAAATTTCTAGATGATTGTTCTTTAGCAAAATTAGAGACTGTTAGAATTATTCACGGAAAAGGTACTGGAAAATTAAAAAATGGTATTCACCAATTTTTAAAAAACAATTCTCATGTAAAATCTTTCCGCTTAGGTACTTTTGGTGAAGGTGAAATGGGTGTAACAGTTGTGACATTAAAATAATTATCTATAGATACAAAAAAATTTTATATATGGTTAATTTGAAATTTGACTTTTCTATTCAATAAACAAGCGAATAGTATAAATAATTTTTGAACAATTCGAATGCGACCGAAATAGTTTTATAAATTCTTAAAAGAAAACCATAAAGGGTCCTGTTTCCGGGTATTGTTATGGTTTTCTTTTTAGAATTTATTAAACGTAATGTAGGGTAGCCGAGAATTTCAAAAATTATTTACACTATTCGCTTGTTTAATAAATAAATTCAAACTATGATTCTGATAAAAGATAATTATACTTTATTTCTTTTTACTTTTATCTTTATTTTCTTCTAAATTCTTTTTAGATAAATTCTTTTCAAACATATTGGTAATTCCAAATAAGGTTAATAAATATACTAATATTACCATTGGAATTGTCAATCTTCCAATTGGGATTCTTGTAATTGCTATAACACTAAATAATAATACTTGTGCTAAGGCCATAATTCCTATACTTTTTGCAATTACTTTGGCTATGCTTAATTTGTGATAGCGGATTCCCAAATAAATTAATACAACAATAACAGCAATTGCAAATGGAACGATATATGGTTTTATGATATCTCTTCCTCTTGTATGTCCAATATCTTCTACTGTTGTATCCTCTGCAGTTAATTCTGTTCCATATTTTTCATTAATTTTGGTTATTAAGTTATTTTTTTGTTCATCTGATATAGAAGTTGTTGTAATAGAAACAGAATCTTCAAAAACTTCTACTTTTTGTATCATAACTTTTTGGTTTCCAAATACTTCATCTGTGATTTGTCTCATATCAGATATATTAAATTCTGTTTTTAGATATAATTCTACTCTTTGTGTGTCTTGATATTTTAAATCAAAATTAAATCCTTTTACAGCAATCATGACAATTCCTGCTATGATTACCAATGCAATTAATATAATTTTTAGTTGCTTACTTTTTATGAATTGTTTCATCTGTAAATACCTCCTATTTTTCTGCTTTTACTTTTAACATTGTTGCTGTAATTAAATAATTATATAAGGCAATTAAAGCAATTCCCCAGAACATTACCATTCCAAAACTACTGATTGTCGTCCAACTTGCAAAACAAAATGCAATCACTGAAATGCAAATTGGTACTAATTTTATAAAAAATTCCTTGTAGCTTTCTTTTATTCCTTCTTTTACATTTTCTAATTTTTTACTATCTTCACTTTTCTTAATTGTTGATAATATTTTATTAATAAATATATAGTTTAAGATAATCGTTACAATAATTCCTACAATTCCTTGGATAGATACACTGACATTTGTATATCGAATCACTAATAAATATATACTAATTAATCCAATAAAAGCAATCGCTGATAACAATCCATTCACTCTATATCTAACGATAAATATAATCAATCCTATTAAAAGAACAATTCCAACAGCTAATGCTAAATATACAATATGTGTATTAGTTATGTCTGATAATATATATTCATTTGTATTAACATCATATTGTATTGGCAATTTTCCTGAATCTAGTACACTTGCTATTGAAGAAGCTTGTGATATATTGTCTTGTAAAGTCTCTACATCTGTTGCAGCACTTCCCATTGATAATTGTAATCTACCATTTTCTATTGGTTCATCAAAACTGCTTGTCATAATTTCTTCATCGTCTATTTTTAATGTTATTTCTTTTGCTGTGTCCTCTGTCTCTGTTGAAGTTGTATCATTTGTTGTATTATCTGTTGTTGTGTTATCTGTCTCTGTATTTGTTGTATTTTCAGTAGTTGTATTTGTATCTTCTGATGTTGTATTTGTAGTATCTGTTGATTCTACATATGTGTTACTAATATTTTCTAACTTTTCAGTACCTTGTTTATTAAATTCTATATCTAAATATACTGTGGTTCCAGTTGCTGTTGTAGAAGCTGAGCCATACATAACATTTACTTTTTTAATATCATTATTATCCATTAATACTTCTTTTGTATCTGCATCAATGATTTCAAATTTTCCCACTGTATTCATATTACTTACAAATTTATCCGTAATTTTATTTTCTGGTATTTGAATTAAAATATCTCCTGTTTCATTATCTACAGATATTTCATATTCTCCTACCCCTTGTGCTTCTAATCTTTCTCCTATAATTTTTTTAGACTTCTCATAATTTTCTACTGTTAGAACCTCTTCACTATTGTTTGGTACACTTTCTTTTGTATACCCTTTTTCTGCTAATTGTTCATCTGTCATTTCTTCCTCTGTTTCTACTTCATTACCGTTAGCATCTTTTATAACATCTGTACTTTCTCTATTTACAGATAATCTTACATATCTAGCACCTGCTAAATCCATATCTAATGCATATTCTTTTACTTGATTTTCCATTCTATTTTGTACTTGTGTGTACACTCCCAAAAATGAAACCATTGTTATTAAGATAATTAATACAATCATTGTGATTATTTTTACTTTTTTCATTGTTCTCTTCCCTTTCCTTATTAAAAAATTGCATATTTATGTTACATTATAAAACTAAATATTTCTTACTATTATTCTTTATAGAAGAAATCTACTTCTATTTTGGCTTTAAATGATTTTTTCCTATGTCTTACAACAATTTTGTATTGTTAATAACCAATTCAAACCAGATTTTCAAATATTTTGCTGCATATTTACTCATCATAGTTCTATCCATAAAGATTTCAAAATAATCTAAAACTGGACATAATTTTGTATCTATTGTTAAATTTAATTTTACTTTTCTTTCTTCACTATTTAATTCCAAATTAGCATTGGTTACCGCATAATTTACTCTATCATGGATATCAAAAGTTGATAAATTCTGGTTGGTAACCCTATCTCTGTGTACATCTGATTTATCTGCCAGTATCAAAGCTGCTGATATATCACTAACTGCTGTTCCTGTCTTTTCATCATGGTTTCCAATAGCCATCATAATTTCTGTTCTTTCTTCTACTGGCATTCCCATATCTTTTAAAATATTAAATGCCATAATCGCTCCACTATGTGCATGGTCCACTCGATTTACACAATTTCCAATATCATGTAAATAGCCTGCAATTTTTGCAAGTTCTACTGTTCTTTCTGGATATCCTAACTTTTCTAAAATATCTCCTGCTCTTTTTGAAACGATAGAAATATGTCTATGACTATGTTCTGTGTATCCGAAGACCATCTAATTGCTTTTGTGCACCTTGTATTAAGGCTTCCACCTCTTCATTTTTTCTAACATCTTCTAAAGTAATCATTCATAACCTCCTTATTGTTAGTCTTTATAGATTTTATATTAAATTGGAAAAAATATCAACTGTTTTTAGTAATAATCACGAAAAAACTATATGCTTATCTTACATTTTTTTACACAATCTTACTATAAATAGCAAAAATCTATGATTATTATTCTAAGTCCTTTGCTTTTTTCTATATTGTATAGTATGATATTCATATATTTTTTAATAATAAATGATTTTTTGGAGGAAATGATGATAAACAAGATACCTGATTTTTTATATAACCTATTAATAGAACAATATGGAGAAGCTCTAACAAATACTATCTTGGAAGGTTATTCTCAAAAAAGGCCTTTAACTTTGAGAGCCAATACTTTAAAATCAAACATAGATGATGTGAAAACTGTTTTTGATAATTTAGATATTTCATATCAAGAAGTCTGTTGGTATAAAGATGCTTTAATTTTAGAAAACACATCTGAAGAACAAATTAAAAATTTAGATATTTACAAAAACGGTGAAATCTATTTACAAAGTTTA
Source organism: uncultured Eubacteriales bacterium (assembly GCA_949288175.1). Taxonomy (GTDB): domain Bacteria; phylum Bacillota; class Clostridia; order TANB77; family CAG-508; genus CAG-269. The sequence goes on from CASEIV010000005.1 coordinate 105,094, forward strand.
TCTTCTATGATACCACCACTTGTCTTATCTCCTAAAGAAAGTGAAAATATTTTAGATATGGCTGCGGCTCCTGGGGGTAAGACAACACAAATGTTAGCACTTTCTCAGAATAAATCTTTTATTACAGCTTGTGAAAAAAATAAAATTCGAGCAGAAAGATTACAATATAATCTAAACAAGCAAGGTGCTAATAGAGTAAATGTTATGATAAAAGATGCAAGACAATTAGATGATTTCTTTTCTTTTGATAAAATTCTTTTAGATGCTCCATGTAGTGGTAGTGGGACAATTTCTATATTTGATAAAAAATTAGAAACTACTTTTACAGAAGATTTAGTAAATCGTTCTTCAAAAGTTCAAGCTGATTTATTAAGAAAAGCCATTACTTTATTAAAACCTGGTCATGAAATGGTATATTCTACTTGCTCTATTTTATCTAAAGAAAATGAAAATGTTTTACGAAAATTTATAGATTTAAAACAAATTGAAATCTTACCCATCGATGTATCTGTTTTCACTGATGCTGTCTTGTTACCGACTTCTATTGATGGAACTTTATGTATTTGCCCATCTAATTTGTATGAAGGTTTTTTTGTGGCTAAATTGAGAAAAGTATAACGAATTGATTATGATTTTAAAACCAAAAAGTATGATAGTATCCTAAAATAGGACACCATCATACTTTTTTTGAAATTTTCGGATAACTGATTAACTTACTTTTACTGCCACATAAATTGCTTTCACTTCTGACATATCCGTATAGACTCCTATGTTAATTCTATCTGGTTGCGTTCCATAAAGATATGCAGCTGTTACAGCAACATCTTTTGACCAATCATAGCCAATACAATTATCCCAGTTAAGATTGGGATTTTCACCGTAAAGTATCTCCCATCCTTTCTCTACAGCTTCTCGAGTCAATCGAGCCATACACGAATCACTTTCAAGTGGATATCTTTGTGCAATCTCATCACTTGTAAGTATCCTTGCATTATGAAGAAACATACCTCCATAACTACTTTCCCATTCAGCCATCTTTCTTTTCCTCCTTAACAATTCTATTTACGAGTTCTTAGTAAATTTGCATTCTTAATATCCCTCCTATTACAGTACTTATTGTTAATAGTTCATAAAACTTGCGACTTGCAAGTTAATTTAATTATGTAAGTATTATATCATACTCTAATAAAAATGTAAAAGAGTTCTGCAAGCAGGTAATACTTGCTTGCAAAACTCTTTTTTCTTGTTACAATCACTTCGGAAGTCTGATTTACTTAGGAAGCCTAATTCTTTTACCCGTGATAGTAAAATAAACTTCTTTATCACATTTCTCTACCATGTATGTAGGATGATGCAGATTACCGTAATAATCTTTAACACCTATCCTCATGTTTAAGATTATTTTACCATCTTGGGGTGGAATCACTTCAATAACCTCAGAAGTGCCATCTTCCCAAAACACAATATGTAAAATGCCAGAACGATTAGAATCAAATCTATCTTTTCTGAATCTTAACGGCATTATATTGCCTAAGCCGTCATAGTCTAATAATTCGACTTTTTTTCCATAGCCTACATATTTAGAGTCAAGAACTTCGTTTCCCCTATCATCGAAAACTCTATATGTATCTATGCCATCTTCATAGAATTTGAGCACAACAGCTCTAAATGAGTTTCCTTCACATACATCAGGATTTTCGTATTCATTGATTCTAAAATTTCCAACAGCCACACATTCCCCGCATTTTGTGTTGTATAACACCTCTTCTCCGTTAGACTCTTCAAACCAGATAAATCCCGATTCAAAAAATCTTGGTTCCTTTTTCAAATTTTCTGCTTCCTTTTTTAATCCAGCAGCTTGCTGAACGTAGAAACTATACGTTCCTTTCTCTGCATAGTAAACTACCAGCGTATTCTCATAGATCTTATATTTGTCTATCGCCCGCATATCATCTGGTAATTCAATCAGCTTTCCATTTTCACTTACTAACATTTTTTGTCCTCCTATTTTTTCTTTGAATGAAATGTTTTCGTGTTACATCATAACAAGCATTTGCTAAACTTCAATATTCACGTGATTATTGAAGCCGAAAATAAATGCATAATTGCATCTTTTCCTACAAATGGTTACTTAAAATATTATAGCATATTTATGTTGATCTGTCTATGATGTATTTCAAAGTGTATAAGTTTTTCAATAGCTATTGCAAGATAAACAAATGTTTGATATAATACAAAAATATAAGGAGTGGATATTATGAACAAAATTGAAATTGAATTGAAGAATAATGCGATTATACATAAAGATAATTCCTTAACTAGATTAGATTTATCTTTTCTTAAACATATAGAATTAAATGAATACAAAAAGAGTGATTTATTAGCATATTGGATACATGACTTTGCTGAATATCACGATGAAGAAAGGAGATTCAATATTGCCAAGTCTGGTATGTATTCTCGTGGTGATGTAATAAAAGTAAACTTAGGTTTTAATATTGGAAATGAATTAGGAGGATTACATTATTGTATTGTACTAAACAAATATGATAATACTAGAAATGGAGCTTTAAATGTTATTCCGTTAACATCTAGAAAAGATAATAAAAAATATGACTCTTCTTCTGTCAATCTTGGAAAGGAACTCTATAATGTTTTTCAAGAAAAAATTGAAAAGGAAAAACAGAAATTGCAACAAATATTAAGTGAATTAGAAAAAATAGAAGATATCTCTATTAACATTCAAAATATCATAGAAAAGGAACAAAAATATATTGAAAAAATGGAGAAAGAAATTTGCAAAATGCAAAAAGATAGTATTGCATTAATTAATCAAATAACAACGATTAGTAAACAAAGAATTTTTAAAGATACTGTAAGAAGAAATGTAAAAATATCCAGTAAATCTCTTGATTTGATTGATAAACAGATTATCAAATCTTTCACAAAGTGATTTTTGTATTAAAAAAGGAGAGTTGCTTGTGAACTCTCCAAAATCATTTAGGCTCCCGTCTTACTACAAACGTAGTAGAGGGTTAAGTTAAATATATTTTAACATATAATATTTAACTTGTCAAATAAAATTTGACATTAATAGTATATGATGCTTATTTAAAATATATGCACTACAATTAAATATATGTACATAGTATTTTAAAAAAAATTCTATAAAAAGTTAATTTTTTCATGTAAAATAAAAAATACTCCCACAAAATTCTGAAACTGTTTAATCTAAAGAATTTTAGAATTTCGTGGGAGTAATTTTTGGAGCAGGTAGTGGGAATCGAACCCACGTCATCAGCTTGGAAGGCTGAGGTTCTACCATTGAACTACACCTGCATGACCCTTAACATTTATAAATTATACTGTTTTTTATTTTTCTTGTCAATAGTTTTTAAAAAATTTTGTAAATTTTATCTGTTTTTTATTTACAAATTCCTGCAACTAATATACAATAAGTTTGTGAAAAAATCACTTTTTATATCATAAAAAAAGTAAAAAATGGTAACACTAAGAAAAAATTTCGGAGGTAACAAATGAAAAATGTAAATGAGTTAAATTATAAAGATTTAAAATTTTCTTGCAATCCAGATGTTTTCAAATTTGAAACTACTGAAGAATTAGAATCTATTCAAGAAGGTATTGGACAAGATAGAGGAATCAAAGCTTTGGAATTTGGAATCCAAGTTGATGTAAAAGGATATAACCTATATCTAGAAGGACCTAGTGGTGTTGGAAAAACCATGTATACCAAAAACTATTTAGAAAAAGTCGCAGCTAAAAAGAAAGTACCATCTGATTGGTGTTATATATATAATTTTGAAAATCCAAATGAGCCAATAGCTGTTGAATTACCAGCAGGACAAGGAAAAGAATTTAAAGAAGCCATGGATGGATTTATTAAAGAAATCAAAAAAGATATTCAAAAAACATTTAATGCTGATGACTTTGAAAAGGAAAAAGCTTTAATTAAACAAGAATATGAGACCAAAAGAACTGCTTTACTAGAAAAGTTAAATACAGATGCAGGAAAATATAATTTTGCTGTAAAATCTGCACAAAATGGTATATATATGACCCCTATCGTAGATGGTAAGCCTATAGAAGAAGAAGAATTTGATAAATTAGACGAAGCGATTAGACAAGAATATGAACAAAACTCTTTAATTGTGCAAGAACAAATTATGAATGTCATTGGACAAATCAAAGAAATTGAAAGACAATCTGATAAAAAAATATCTGAATGGCAATCTAATGTTGCTCTTTTAACTGTTAATGTGCATATCAATTACTTAAAATCTAAATATAAAAGAAACAAAAAGATAAATAAATTTTTAACAGATGTCAAACAAGATGTTTTGAAAAATATATCTACCTTTTTAGAAGATGACTCGAACCAACATAATCCTTCTGCACAACAAAATCCAACTATGAAAAAGCCAGACCCTACTTTAAATTATCGCGTAAATTTATTTGTTGATAATTCTACTCGTGAAGGTGCACCTGTTATTATGGATACTAATTATTCTTATCATAATATTTTTGGTTCCTTAGAGTATGAAAACTATTATGGTTCTTTAAAAACCGACCATACTATGTTAAAAGCAGGATTAATGCAAAAAGCAAATGGTGGATATATTATATTCCAAGCCAAAGATATTCTTGCAAACGGAATGTGTTATGAGGCTTTAAAAAAGGCTTTAAGAGTAAAAAATATAGGTATAGAAAATACTGTTGATCAACGTTCTTCTATGGTGTTAGTTTCTTTAAAACCTGAGCCTATTCCATTAAATTTAAAAGTTATTTTAATAGGAAATGCTAATATTTATCAAACCTTATTAGCTATGGATTCAGATTTTAGGAAACTATTTAAAATAAAAGTAGAATTTGAAGATGATGCTCCTATTACAGAAGAGAATGTCAATAAATTAGCAAAAATTGTTCATGGATTTTGTACTTATGAAGAATTACCACATTTAGATAGAACTGCTATGGCAAGACTTGTTGAATATGCTTCCAAACTTGCTGGTAGCCATCATAAGCTTTCTACTCGTTTTGATGATTTAATGCAAGTTGTTGGTGAATCTGCAACATGGGCTAAATTATCTAAATCAAAGGTTGTCACAGAAAAATTTGTACAAAAGGCTTTAGATGAAAGAATTAATAGAGTTAAAAAATATGATGCCAAATATATAGAAATGATAAAAGAAAATTCTTTACTGATTAATACATCAGGATTTGAAATCGGTACCTTAAATGGATTAACCATTATGAACATTGGAGATTATAGCTTTGGAAAACCTGCTAAAATAACCGTTAATACCTATACAGGAAAAAATGGTGTTGTCAATATTGAGAGAGAAGTTGAAATCTCTGGTCCTTCTCATTCTAAAGGTGTTCTAATTCTTACAGGATATTTAGGTGAAATGTTTGCACAAGATATTCCTTTATGTTTAACCGCTAGTATTTGTTTTGAACAATTATACAATGGTGTAGATGGAGATAGTGCTTCTAGTACAGAATTATATGGATTACTTTCTAGCCTTTCTGGTATTCCAATTAATCAATCTATTGCTGTTACAGGTTCTGTAAACCAAAAAGGTCAAATTCAACCGATTGGTGGTGTTAATGAAAAAATAGAAGGATTTTTCCAAATCTGTAAAATGCGTGGTTTAACTGGAGAACATGGTGTTATGATACCAATTCAAAATGTAGATAATCTACAATTATCAGATGAAATTATTGAAGCTGTAAAAAATAAACAATTTCATATTTATGCTATTTCTACTATTGAAGAAGGTATCGAAATTTTGACAGGGGTCCCAGCTGGTAAGAAAGATAAAAATGGAAAATTCCCTGCTGGTACTATTAATGATTTAGTTTATAAAAAATTAAAATCATATGCTAGAATTGATTCTCCTAGTGAAAAATAAATTGTTCAATTGAGGGATTTTGGGACGGACTCATTTTTCCCTTTTTAGAAGATTAAATAAGAAAAAATATAGAATATAAAAAAATGAAACGATTTTGCGTATCTAAATTTGAAATTAGAAATTTAGCTTATACAAAATTGTGTAATGGTTTTATATTCTATATTTTTTGAATTATCAATTTTAAAAAAGGAAAAATGAGTCCGTCCCCAAAATCCCTCAATTGAACATTAAAAAATATTTTGTAAATTAAAAGAATATTTATCTTCAATATGATTTAATATATAAATTCCTTCATTAATTTCTTTTGTTGCATTATCATACTCTTTTAAGTTTATATAGGTCTTTGCATTTTCTAGATTTCTTGAAACTTTTTCCAGTTCTTCATGTTCTATATAATAAGCCAATCTTGAAAACATCTCTTGCCATTGTGCATCTATCTCCTCTTCTTTCTTTACTACCTCTTCCCCATTGATTTCTTCTTTATTCATTTCTTCTCTTAGATTAGCTAATTTTTCATTAATATTTTCTATTGAACTCCTACTATATCCCTGTGTAATGCCATTTCCTATGAATATTAAAATAAGTATAATTGTACAAATTAAAAATTCCTTCACCATCTTACCCTTTTTTTCCTTCCTTCTTTTGACAAAAGATTTGATTTTTTCCATCAATTGTAACAACTAATGCCTCTTCTGGTTTCATTTTAAAAGGAACTAATTGCTTTTCTAACCATTTCTCATTTTTACCTAACTTTTCTAAATTTTCATGCAATATTTTTCCATCAATCACTAAATCATAGGGTATTCCTTCATATTCTGGTATAATTTGAAAATCTTCTGGTGTCGTACCTCTTTTTTCTGGTTTTTGAATCACTGTTACTTCTCCACTCGTTTCTAATATTGCATATTCTACATCTCCTAAATTAAAAATATTATTTCGCCTTAATCTTTCTTGTAATTCATTGATGGTAAATCTTTCTTTTTTTAAAACTTTTTCATCAATTTTACCTCTATAAATTAGTATGCTTGGTTTTCCACAAATAAATTTTCTTAAACGAATACTTTTTATATTAATAACAGAAATAACTAAATGCATTAACAATAATCCCAAGATTGGTACGATTCCATTAAATATAGGGATTCCAATTTCTGTCATAGGAATAGAAGCCAAATCTGCAATCATAATGGAAATAGCTAACTCAAATGGTTGCATTTGACTAATTTCTCTTTTTCCCATTAGTCTCATCACAATTAATACAATTATGTACAAAACAATTGATCTAAAAAAAGTTATTAACATACAAACACCTTCATTTTTTATTCATATGTTTATTTTTTACATTTCTTAGTACTTTTATACTTCGTTTTGAATAATTATTTTTTTTTTGTAAATACTATTTTTAGAACCTGAAAAAATGCATTATGAACAATATTGTTTTACATTATATAAATGATATTTTTATACAATGTAAAAAGACTAAGGAGGTTATCTATTATGTCAGAAGCAAGAGGAACCAATGCTAAAACAGGTACATCAACAGTTTGGCAGATAGTTGGTAGATTAATAACAGCTGCTATCGTATTAGCTGTCACAGCTTTTTTTACTCCAGGTTTTAGTATTAATAATTTTGCGACACTTATTATAGCAGCAGTAGTTTTAAGTATTATAGACTATTTAATTGTTAAGTTTACTGGGTTACATGCTAGTCCTTTTGGTAAAGGCTTTGTAGGCTTTGCATTAGCTGCAATTACTTTATATGTCACACAATTTTTTGTAGCTGGTTATTCAATTTCTTGGATTGCCGCTATAATAGGTGCATTAATTTATGGTGTTGTTGATTATTTCCTTCCTGGAAATCAATCAATGCAATAATTGACAAAAAAGAACATTAGATAAAAATCTGATGTTCTTTTTATAAAAATTTTTTCTATCTTATTTTATTATTCTGCTCTAGCAAATATAATTAGTCTTTTACTACTATCATCATTACAAGTTGATAAAGTAACTTCTGGTACTCCACCAGTATCTCTAGAATAGAAACTTGCATCTTCTGGAGTTGTTTCAAATTTATCATAAATTTTATAAGTTAATCTATTTTTTGAGTTATCTGTTATATAAATAGTATCTCCAATATTTAATCTTTTATTATTAGAGAAGAATAATCCATTTCTATAGTTATGTCCTGCAATAACTGAATTTCCAACTTGGTTGATTCCAGCACCATATAAAAATCCTACTGAGGTTTCTAATGTACTTTTATTTACTTTTTCTAATATTGGATAATTTAAGTCAATTGCTGGTATTTCAATTGTTCCTACTACATTAAATCCTTTATATGTTGGCATCTCATTTCCAGAACTACCTGATACTGTATTTGTTTTTTCGATACCATCGATTGGGTTTGTTGCTGTTGAATTATCATCAGAAGTTGTATTATTATCATTTTTTTCATCTACTTCGTTTGTATAATTCTCAACAAAAGCTAATGCATCATTTTCTAAGAAATATTTTTGATACCAATCATATCCCAAAAATCCTAGTAAACCTAATATTGCAATAATAACTACTACCAATATGACAGTTAATAATTTACTATATTTACTTTCAAACATATCTTTTACCTCCGTAAAATACTAAAATTATCACTACATATATTATAACATAAAATAGAAAAAAAGTATATAGTTTTTCATTTTTTTGCAATTAGGGAATTTTGGAACTATTTTACATATTCATTTAAAGGTTTTACTCTATAATTTAGTTCTCCCATTTCTTCTGTTGGTACATATCCTGCTTTTGCATTTATGACATCTGGTATTCTATTTACAACAGAAGCACAGGTTAATTCTACTGTAGATGGTCTATTAATGATTAATGTTGTGTTTGGTTCTCCTTCAATTGTCCATTCATTTTTGTCGAAATCTTCTTTAGAATATACTTTTCCTATACATTGTGTTTCTAATGTAATTCCCTCTTCTGTTTCTGTTGTTACAACAGCACTCATTCCTGTTGCTGTTCCAGCTTTTACTGTCATTCCTAATGTTGAAGATTCAATATCTTCTGTATAAGTTTGTGGTACTGTTCTTTGCGTTTGTGATTTTACTGTTAATCCTAATTTTGCACATAACCAACCATTGACATTCCACATATATGAAGGTAAATATTCTCCTTTATTAATTACTTCTTTTCTTTGTTCATCTGAGATTCTATCTAAAGATGCCACTTGTTTATCAAATTCTTCTAATTTTAAGCCTGCTCCATGTGCTTTTGCTAATGCAATACCATAATCTTCTACATTATAGCTTGAACTTCCCTTTATTTTTGTTATTTTATGTGTTGAACCAGCAATACTTGAAATTAATTGTCCCCAATAAATATCTTGATATCCACTTCCTGTTATCGTACAATTTGTACTTTTTGCCATTTCATCTAATTTTTGCGTTACACCTGGATTTGAATTTTCAGGATAAAATGCTTCTTCACAAGTTGTTATTGCATTTATTCCATGTTTTGCACATAACATTAGGGCTTCTTCTACATCAGTAATTAAACTCATTGTTGTCACAATTGCTATATCTGGCTTTGCTTCTTTTATCATATTTTCAGCATCTTCTAAGCTAACTACTTTTACACCTTTATTTTCACACCCCATAATCTCTCCAATGTCTTTTCCTATTACATCTGGATTCACATCAATTGCACCTACAATTTCTGCCCCTTTCTCATATACATATCTCATTGTATATATACTCATTTTTCCTGTACCATATTGTAGTACTCTGATCTTTCTATCCAAAAAAATCACTCCTTTCTATTCATATACATTATTTACGCTTCCTGTAATAATTATACAAGTTATTTATAGATTTATGATGACAAATCTCCAGAAATCTCATTTGCAAATCTTTTTCTATTTAAGAACAAAATTCATTTATGATATTTGCACATCTCTTTGAAGCCAATTTTAAGTTTTCATCAAATGTTGTTTCATTTGCACCATTAGGAATGTCAGATATACATCGAATACTAATAAAAGGAATATCATCTAAATAACATACTTGTCCCACAGAAGCACATTCCATATCCACAACATCTGCATTAAATTTGGCATTAATCTTATTTTTCATTTCTATTTGTGTACAAAATATATCACCAGATGCAACAATTCCCATTTTTATATGATACATTCTCTCTTCCATATTTTTTATCATATTTTCAAACGCAGATACCAATCCTCTATCACATATGATTTTATCACCTACACCTGTAATATATCCCTTACTATGCCCAAATGCTGTTATATCGAAATCATGTTGAACAACATGTTTTGCAATGACAACATCACCTATATTTAGTAAATAGTTCACAGCTCCTGCTGCTCCTGCATTAATAACAAAATCTAAATCGAAATTGTCGACTAAAATTTGTGTTGTTCTTGCTGCATTTACTTTTCCTATTCCACTTTTTATTAATACACAATCTCTCTTTTGTATTTTCCCTGTTATAAATCGTAAATTGTAAATTTGTTTTACTTGTGTTTCTGTCATTAAATCTAGTATTTCTTGCCTTTCTTCATCCATAGCAACAACAATACCAATATACTTCATGGATATTCCTCCTTTCTTCAATATTTCAATCCTTCTTGTTATATATACAAACTTTTATACAACAAGTTTACGTTTTTTATACTGACATTATATTATACTTTTATCTTTTTTTCTAGTCTAAAACAAAAAAAAGCGCATTATTATGTTTATAATAATACGCTATATATATTGAAACAAATTATTTTAATTCAACAACTGCTCCAACTTCTGCAAATTTAGCTTTTAAATCTTCTGCTTCTTCTTTAGAAACTCCTTCTTTAACTGTTTTTGGAGCTCCATCAACTAATTCTTTAGCTTCTTTTAATCCTAATCCTGTAGCATCTCTAACAACTTTGATAACTTTGATTTTTTGATCTCCAGCTTCTGCTAAAACAACATCATATGATGATTTTTCAGCTGCTGCATCTCCTCCAGCTACTGCTCCAGCTGCTGGTGCAGCTGCTGCTACTGCAGATACTCCATATTTTTCTTCTATAGCTTTTACTAAATCAGCTAATTCAACAACTGTTAAGCTGTCGATTTCTTCAATTAATTTTTCTATTTTTTCCATTTTAAAATCCTCCTAAATATTTTTTTAGTGATATAAGTTCACCACTCTTATTTTAATATGTTTTATAATTCCTTAAGCTTCAGCTGGTGCTTCTGCACTTTCAGCTCCTGCTTCTTTTTTGATTCTTACTTGATCAAGTGCAACTGCAACTTTTGAAATATTTCCAAGTAAAGCTCCAGCAAGCATTGATAATAATGTTTCTCTTGATGGTAATTTTGCTAATGTAATAATTTCCTCTGCTGTCATTACTTTACCTTCAATAACACCACCTTTGATTTTGTAGTAATCATTATTTTTTGTAAAATTGTAAATTGCTTTTGCTGGTTCTAAGTAATCTTCATTACTCATGATAACTGCTGTTGGTCCTACTAGTTTATCTTCTAAACCTTCGATACCACATTCAGCTAATGCTCTTCTTGTAATATTATTTTTGATAACTGTATATTTTGCATTTACATTTCTTAAATCTGTTCTTAAGTTTGTTACATCAGTTACATTGATTCCTCTGTAATCTGTTAAAAGTATAATTTTAGCTTCTTTCATTTCTGCTGCTAATTTTGATACTTCTTCTTTCTTTTGATTTAGTATTTTTTCACTTGCCATTTATTTTCACCTCCTATTAGATTATTTATATTATAAATAAAAATAAATAACACGCTCATATCCATACCGAGGACATAAAGCGTGCATATATTCATATATATACTTCTTTATCATAACCTCGGTAGGACTTATTATTCTTGCCTACTGTCTTTGGCTAACAATTATTATAATTATTGTATAGAAAAATCTGCTTTTAGCTTAATCCTATATGGATTTTTTTCTTATACAACAAGGTTAATTTATTTTTGATTAATAAATAAGCTTGGTCCCATTGTTTTAGCGATTGCTACACTTCTAATGTATTGACCTTTTGCTGCTGCTGGTTTCGCTTTAATAATTGCATTCATAACTGTTTCATAGTTTTCAGCTAATTTATCAGCACCAAATGAAACTTTTCCAAAACCTAAGTGAATAATATTCGTTTTATCTAATCTATATTCTACTTTTCCTGATTTAATTTCATTAATTGCTTTTGTTACATCCATTGTAACTGTTCCTGATTTAGGGTTAGGCATTAATCCTTTTGGTCCTAATACTTTTCCTAATCTTCCTACAACACCCATCATATCTGGAGTTGCAACAACTACATCATAATCAAACCAGTTATCATTTTGGATTTTTGGTATTAATTCTTCTGCTCCAACATAATCAGCACCTGCTTTTTCAGCTTCTTCTGCTTTTGGTCCTTTTGCAAATACTAATACTTTTTGTGTTTTACCTGTACCATTTGGAAGTACAACTGTACCTCTTACTTGTTGGTCAGCATGTTTTGAATCAACACCTAATTTAACATGTAGTTCAACTGTTTCATCAAATTTTGCTTTTGGCATTTTTTCAATGATATCTAATGCTTCTTTGATATCATATTCTTTTGTTCTGTCAACTAATTTTACACTTTCTGCATATCTTTTTGACATTTTCATTTTTTTAACCTCCTTTGGTATTAGCGAGCTATGCTCTCCCAATTAATTTATTTTATTTTTATTAAAAACTTTATATTTCAAAACAAATCAAAATTAGTATATTGTGCACTTTTTGTATGATTTGTCAAGATGAAGGCGTACGATGGTACGTCGAAGTTTGACAAATTGTACAAAAATGTGCAAGATGCTGATTTTCATTTGTTTTAGTCTGTAACTACTACCCCCATAGACCTAGCAGTACCTTCAACCATACTCATAGCTGTTTCTAATGATGCAGCATTTAAGTCTGGCATTTTTTGTTCAGCAATTTCTTTTACTTGTGCTTTTGTTATTTTAGCAACTTTTTCTTTATTTGGTTTTCCTGAACCTTTTTGAATTTTTATTGCTTTTTTGATTAAAACTGCAACTGGTGGTACTTTTGTTATAAAATCAAAAGATTTATCTTTATATACTGTTATAACTACTGGTATAATCATTCCAGGTTGATTTGCAGTTCTATCATTAAACTCTTTAACAAATTGCATGATATTAACACCACTTGAACCTAAAGCTGGACCTACTGGTGGAGCTGGTGTTGCTTTTCCTGCCTCTATTTGTAATTTAATAATATTTGTAACTTCTTTTTCTGCCATTGTAATGGCACCTCCTTATTTTATTTTTTGAACTTGTGAAAATTCTAGTTCAACTGGTGTTTCTCTTCCAAACATTGAAACTAAAACTTTTACCTTGTGCTTTTCTTTATTAATTTCTTTTACCGTTCCTGTAAATCCTTCGAAAGGACCATTCATAACTTGTACTTGTTCATCAACATCATAATCAACATTGATAGAAACATCTTCAAATCCCATATTACGAATTTCTTCTTCTGTTAATGGAATTGGATCTGTTCCTGAACCTACAAATCCTGTAACCCCTCTTGTATTTCTAACAATATACCAAGATTGCTCTGTTACAATCATTTTAATTAGTACATATCCTGGAAAAACTTTTTTTAGATTTACTTTTCTTTTTCCATCTTTTATTTCAATTTGTTCTTCCATTGGAACAATGATATCAAAGAAATAGTCCTCAAGTTCTCTATTTTTTATTGTCTTTTCTAAATCTTTTTTTACTTTGTTTTCATAGCCTGAATATGTATGTACAACATACCATCTAGGCTTCATATCATAATCCTTTTGAGACATATATATAAGCCTCCTTAATAAAATTATTCTACATTATTTTCAGTAGTAGCTTGATTTTCATCTACTGTTTCATCTGCTGTATTGGTATCTGTTGTCTCTTCAGTAGTTGCATTGTTTTCACTATCTGTTGTTTCATTTACTGTATTTTCAGTTGTATTACTACTATCTTCATTATTTGTAGATTCTATTGTTTGTATAGATTCTTTTATTTTATCTATTCCATATTTATTTAATGATTCAAAAGCTAAATCTAAAACAAATACAATTAATGTTGTAATTAGCACTATTGTAATAACAGCTATTGTATTATTAACCAATTGTTTTGGTGTTGGCCAAATTACTTTTTTTAATTCTGCTTTTAAACCTTTAAAAAAACTTTTTTTGTTTTTGTTATCCTTGTTATTATTTTCTTTATTCGTAACTTTTTTTTCTTTTTTAGCCATTTTATATCCTCCTTAAAATAGCTTGTTAACTATTTAGTTTCTTTATGTGTAGTACGTTTTTTACAGAATTTACAATATTTAACTAATTCTAATCTATCTGTATTGTTTCTCTTGTTTTTTGTTGTTGTATAATTTCTTCTTTTACATTCTGTACACTCTAATGTTATATTTTCTCTTGGACCTTTTGCTGCCATTTAAATACACCTCCGAATTTTACATTACTTTTTTTAAACGATGTGAACGTATGTCCGTAATATACATACGCTTAAATATTTTACCACCTTTTCCCTGATATGTCAATGAATTTTTCCACTTTTTTAGAGAATTTTTCAAACTTTTGCTTACTGCTTAGAGCAAAAGTTTTTTGATTATTCTTAAAATTCAAATTGATGAAGAAAAAAGAAGAAATTTTTTCTTTCTTCTTTTCAAATTATTTCTTTTTTCTTCTATTTTTCTTCTTTTTTTGAACAGAAAAGCCGAATTTCCCAAGTTTTTTGCCTAATGCATAATAATGACCATTTGCATAAGCGATTAAATCACATTTAGAAATATCAAAAGCACCTCTTTCGTCTATGTATTGTTTATCTACATTAATTGCTAAAACATCTGCTACAAATACATGATGACTTCCCATTTCCTGTATATCTCTTACTTTACATTCTACAGAAACAGGGCTTTCTTTTATCATTGGACATTTCACGAAATTTGCTTTTTCTTTAGTCAATTTCATTTCTTTAAATTTATCTACTTGACTACCTGTTTTTACACCACACCAATCTGTTGCTCTTACTAGATTTTTATTCGTTAAATTGATAACAAATTCTCCTTGTTCTTTTATGAATTGATAAGAATATCTAGTAGGTCTAACTGCAATATATACAGTTGCTGGATTGGTATTTAAGATACCTGTCCAAGCAACTGTAATAATATTTGATTTTTCCATTGTCCCACAACTTACCATCACAACTGGTAAAGGATATAAAAAGGTTCCTGGTTTCCATGTTACTTTATTGTTCATATGATTCTCCTTCATTCTCTCCTAAACTTCCTTGTCCTTTATTTTTTTCTTCATAATATTTCATAACTGCTGATAAATCTTCTCTTCCATCTAAAAATCTAAAATATTTACCATTATTCTCATCATATATAATTTCTCCTAAATATCCATTATTATATTTTAAACACTGCTCTGTACTTCCTTCTGATAACATTTCATTTGCAATAAATTGATAATATGCTTCATCTTTTAATTTTCCTGTATTTTCATCTATGCTTAACTCTGACATATCTAAGCCCGTGATATATACCTTATCTGTTTTTACTCTACTTCCAACTACTCTAGTAATTTCATATTCTCCAACTTCTCCTTGTAATCCAAAAGAATCCCCATATTTTATTTTTCCTACTTGTTGAAGGAAAATTTTTTGTCCATTCTCTTTTACCATAGTAACGCCTAATAAATTTGTTCCTTCATTATCTTCTGTCACGTCTTGGTGTTCTAATGTAACAATACTTGTTGGATCATATATATTTCTTTTATTATATATTCGCTCGAATTGTTTTTGTTCGATTTCTTTTTGTTCTTGTCTTTCTTTTTCTTTTAATTCTGCATTATATCTTTCTCTTTTTCTTCTTGTTGCAATTTTTTCATATGCTTCTTTTATGATTCCAATTTGCAAATCTAGCTTTTGTTGTGCTGCAAATGCTTTTTTTCTTTTTGCTTTTAGATTTTCTTCATATCTCGCTTTTGCTATTTCAATTAACCCATCCCTTGCTTCTAATAAATCTCTATCAATACGTTCTGTTGTTCTTCTAGTATCGTCACATTTTTCTTGTGAAATTCCTAAAATCTCATATGCTGTCCTAGATTTACTTCGTTGTTGATTTTCTGCAATTCCACTCAGGTTTCCATATTCTGTTTCTCCCATTTTATCTAACATTTCTAAATATGCATTATATTTGTCTCTGTGTTCTTTATCAGATATTTTTCTATATGCATTTTCTACAAGTTCTATTTTTCTTTCTAAATCTACCAAATCTACTCGCAGTTTTTTCTTTTCAGTATCACTTCCAGGCATCATTATTTTTTTCTTTATTATTTCTATTTTTATGGATAATTTTTTAATTTTTTCATCTTTCTTTTCACGAATAAAACTATCTTTTTTTATTTCATTTTGTTGTTGTATTTCATCTTTTGTCTTATCCCCCTCTTCCTTTTTATCAAATGCTCTTTTTCTATCCACCGCTATTTTATTAGTTCCTAATATCTCATATGCATTTCTTTTTTCTCTCATAATATCATTCCTTTCCTTCTTTCTCTATTTATTTTCCTCATTTTATATTATTACCCTCACTAAAAACCATCTTTTTCATTATACCATATTTTCCCATAAAAAGCAAAAAATTAGAAATTAATATACTATACAAATATACTAATTTCTAACTTTTATATATTAAATAAAAAAATCTAGCAACAACCTATCTTCCCAGCAGGGTAACCCACAAGTATTTTCGGCACACTTAGGCTTGACTTCTGTGTTCGGAATGGGAACAGGTATTACCCTAAATGTCATCGTCACTAGAAAATTATTGTATGCATAGCACACTCAAAAATACATAGATGAAAAATAAGTTTTAAGATTTTTTTCTCTTTTATTAAAATTGTGGTTAAGCCCTCGATTTATTAGTATTGGTCAG
>CASEIV010000006.1:0-74060 GCA_949288175.1 uncultured Eubacteriales bacterium
GGTGATATTTTTTTGAACATTCGTATTTCCTGATTTATCACTTGCCATTCCTGCTGGGAACAGGATACTTACTGGTCCACTATATTCTTTGTATTTTCCGTCTTCTGCTTTACTTGCTTGTTCAAATCCACTAATGACTAATCTATATTTTTCTCCTACTTTTACATCTGCTCCCTCTCTTGTTTCTGTAATATCTTCCACTTTTGTTAATGTCTTTGTGATGTTTTCTGGTACTGCATTAGTATCTAACATTTTTACAGTAATATTATCCTGATTGGTTAATACTGTTGAAACATCATAATATTTGTCTGTTACTGAAAAGTCTACTGTTAGTGTTTTTTCTTCATAATTGATATCTGTTGATGAATAATTATATACAAATTCTGGTTTGATAAAGTCTGCAAACATAACATCTTCTGTATTTTGGTCTACTTTTACTTTGTCTTGTACAATATTGTCTATTCTTGCTCCAAAATCTGATACAGCACCTGCTCCTGTTTCTGCTCCTGTATATGTGTCACTACTTGCAACTTCCATATTGCTATTTCCATACGTAGTATCTGATAAAGTTCCTTGATCATAAGTTCTTTGTGCGACTTCAATTCGAATATTTCCACTCCACTCTTTGTATGATTTTCCTATTCTTATTGTTGCCTCTTCAAAATTTGATAGTGTTACGACTTGCAATACATCTTTTGCACCTGTTCTAGCATTGTCTGTTTGTGTTGCACTTCCTACTTCTTTTGTCACAACATCTGTAATTTCTATATTATCTATAAATACTTTGATATCATTTGGTGTTAAGGAACTAGTCACATCACTAATATATTCATCTGGACTTACTTCTTGGTTGGTAGTTCCTCTTAATGTAATGTTGATTTTGGGATTATTTGTTTCTGTTTCATCTAAACTTGCTTCTTCTTTTATCCATTCAGTTCTGTATTTGGGTTCAATCTTTCCTCTAGTAAATCCTATATACGGATCTCCATTCATTGAAAATACTTCGAAGTGTGTTTTGTCTATATAGATAGCTTCTGGTGCTTGGATGATAATAGATCCAGATTTACCTGTACCACCAAATATATTTAAACTCATTGACGCTATATTTGTAAAAGCTGGTCCAAGATCTAGATTTGTCATTTCTTTTTCTCCTGTATAATTAAACATACTGCTCATATCTGTTACCTTATTTGTATTGAATTTATCTCCTAAATCTAAACTTCGCATGTTATTAGCACCTGTACCATAGAACATCCAAGTCATATATTCCACATTACTAGTATCAAATTTATCTCCTAAATCTAAGTCAGTCATTACTTCTACACCTGTATTTGCAAACATATAACTCATGTCTGTTACTTTACTTGTATCAAATTTACTTCCTAAGGATAAAAATGATAATTTTTCATATCCCATATTGGCAAACATATTACTCATATTCGTTACATTACTGGTATCAAAATTACTTCCCATCGCAAAATTTGTCATTAACATTCTACCTGTTGCATTAAACATATAACTCATATCTGTTACATTACTGGTATCAAAATTACTTCCTAAATATAAACTTCTCATTGTTTCCGTACCAGCATACTCAAACATATGACTCATATTTTGCACATTTCCCGTATTTAATAATTCAATATTTGTTATGATTTCTAACGTCGTAAAATCTCGTGCACCTATCCAACTAAACAAATAGCTTGAATCTATATTTCCAAATATGTCATCATTACTTCCAATATATACTTTTACTATACCATCTCCTATATATCTATCTTCATACCATGCAATAATCGAATGATCTCCCATTGCTGATACATCCCATGCTGTACTATTGGCTCCTGATGTATTTGATACAAATGTAACATTGGTTATATTTTGTCTTTCAATATTTGTATTTCCTAAGAATCCACTATTAGCTTCTGTTTCTGTACTCGTACTTCTCAATGTATTAAACACAATAAAATCTTTTTCTTTATTCCCATTTCCTGATGTATCTAATAACGTACCTTCTGGTATTCTAACCTTTATTTGATTTACTGTTGTGTCAATTCCTGAAAGTGTTAATGTATATTCCGTACCATATTGTGCAGTTGAATTTACTCCATCTACAACTCTTTGTTCATTTAGAACTGTACTTGTTAATTGTTTTTCTATGGTGGTGTTTACACTTCCATTTACAAGAACTTGTATATTTGAAGTTGTCAATGTACTATTTGTTAAATATTTATCTGTTACAACAAATTTCAGTGTTGCCGTTTTTTCTTTTACATTTACTGATGAATCGATTTTCTCAATTTCTGGTTTTATAAAATCGACAATTTCTTCGTCTCCTGTGCCATCGGGTTCATCAATTCCCACTGTGATATTTTTTTGAACATTTGTATTTCCAGATTTATCACTTACCATTCCTGCTGGGAACACAATACTAACTGGTCCACTGTATTCTTTGTATTTTCCATTGTCAATACTTGCTTTTTCAAATCCACTAATAACGAATCTGTATTTTTCTCCTATTTTTACCTCTGTTCCATCTCTTGTTTCTGTAATATCTTGCACCTTTCTTAAAGTTTTGGTTAAGTTTTCAGGTACTACATTTGTATCTAACATTTTTACGGTTATGTTCTCTGCATTTGCTAACACTTCCGAACTTTCAAAATATTTATCTGTTACTGAAAAATCTACCGTTAATGTTTTTTCTTCATGATTGATATCTGTTGATGAATACTGATATGTAAATTCTGGTTCTATGTAATCGATAAACATTGCATTTGTTGTATTTTTATCTACTTTTGTTGCATCTTCTATCTGGCTATCTGTTCTACTTCCATTTTTCTCTATGTCCATATTGCTATTACCATAGGTTGTATCTGTTAAAGTTCCTTGTTCTACTTCTATTCGAATATTTCCACTCCACTCTTTGTAGTCTTTTCCTGTTCTTCTCGTTGCTTCTTCAAAATTTGATAGAGTTACAACTTGTAATACATCTTGTGCTCCTGTTCTTGTATTTGCTATTTGTGTTGCAGTTCCGACTTCTTTTGTAACAATATCGGTGATTTCTGTATCATCTATATATACTTTGATATCATTTGTTGTTAATGAACTGGTGACATCACTAATATATTCATTACTTGCTACTTCTGTATTTGTGGTTCCTCTTAAGGTAATATTCATTTTTGGATTATTTATATCTGTTTCATCTATTTGTGTTGATTCTTTCAACCATTCTGTTCTGTATTTTGGAGTAATATTTCCTTCCAAAAGCTTGATTGTTGTACTTGAATTAGCATTTAATTTAAAATTTGTATTATCACTATAGATAGTTTCTGGTGCTAATATAATAAAAATACCTGAATAATCGAATATCCCCGTGTTTATGTCCGCTATCTTTGTAAAAGCTGGTCCCAAATTTAAAGTTTTTATTCTTTGTTCAGAAGACGTAGAAAACATTGAAGTCATATCAGTCACATTATCTGTGAAAAACTTATCTCCTAAAACTAAACTTATCATTTTTTGACTTCCTGTCATCTCGAACATATGACTCATATTGGTTACTTTGCTTGTGTCAAATTTTTCTCCTAAATCCAAACTCGTCATTGACTTATATCCTGTATAAGAAAACATATAACTCATATTGGTTACATTACTTGTATCAAAGTTTTCTCCCAGATTCAAACTCGTCATTGAATTATATCCTGTATAAGAAAACATATAACTCATATTGGTTACATTACTTGTATCAAATTTATCTCCTAAATCCAAACTCGTCATTGAATTATATCCTGTACCCATGAACATATAGCTCATATCTGTTACCTTACTTGTGTCGAATTTATCTCCTAAATATAAATCTATCTTCTCTGAACTAAATCCTGTTCTGTAAAACATATAGCTCATATTTGTTACGCTACTTGTATCAAATTTGTCTCCTAGTTCTAGACTATCCATTCTACCATATCCTGTAAATGAAAACATATTACTCATATCTGTTACATTACTTGTATCAAATTTATCCCCTAAATCTAAACTTGTCATATATGTAAGTCCTGTACTTTCAAACATATTACGCATATCTGTTACATTACTTGTATCAAAATTATTTCCCAAATCCAACCTTGTCATGGATTTACTACCTGTCCCATAAAACATATGACTCATATTAGTTACTTTGCTTGTATTCAGTAATCCTATGTTGGTAATCGTTTCTGCTGCTCTACCTAAATATTCTCCTAGCCATGCAAACAAATAACTTGAATCCATATTTGCATATATTGTTTCATTACTACCTATATATACTTTTACACTTCCATTTTCATTTGTTTCATACCATGCTAATATTGACTTATTTTCCCCTGCTGTTACATCCCATGCTGTACTATTTATATATGTATCAGTTGAAGCATCATATACATCTTCTGGTATATAATCCATAAATGTGACGTTATCTACTTTTTCTCTTTGTATATTGGTATTTCCTAGAAAAGTACTTGTTTTATTTGTTTCTGTACTTGTACTTTTCAACATGTTTCGTAAAATGATTGTTCCTCTCGTAAATTCTATGGTTTCATTTGAGTTTGCATTCAACTTAAAATGTGTACTATTTTGGTAGATTTCTTCTGGAACTTGGATAACAATTTCTTTAGATTTACCTGTACTTAAAAACATGTTTATATTGTCTTCTGATATTTTTGTAAAAGCTGACCCTAAATTTAAACTTGTCATTGCACTTGCACCCGTGCTACTAAACATATAGTTCATATTAGTTACATTACTCGTATCAAATTTTTCTCCTAAATCTAAAGTTTTCATCGATCTATACCCTGTATTGTCAAACATATTTTGCATATTTATTACATTTCTTGTATCAAATTTTTCTCCCAAGTCTAAACTAGTCATTGCACTGCTACCTGTTGAAAGGAACATATAACTCATATCTGTTACTTTACTTGTATTAAACTTTTCTCCTAAGTCTAAATTAGTCATTGAATAAAATCCAGTCCTCATAAACATATGATTCATATCTGTTACATTACTTGTATCGAAATTCCCCCCCAGGTCCAAGCTTGTCATTGCACTTTCACCTGTACTAGAAAACATATAACTCATGTTCGTTACATGGCTAGTATCTAATAGTTCAATATTTGTTATTGTTTCTGTTGATTTACAATAAGATGAGAACCCTATATATGAAAATAAATAACTTGAATCTGTATTAGCATAGATTTTTTCATTACTACCTATATACACCTTTACCGATCCATTACCATTATTTTCATACCACGCAATAATAGAATTATCTTCCTCTGCTGATACATCCCATGCTTTATTATTTATATAGGTATTTGTTGAAGCATCATATACATCTTCAGGTATGTTATCTACAAATGTTACATTATCTATTTTTTCTCTTTGAATAGTTGTATTTCCTAAAAAAGTAGTACCATTTATTTCTGTACTTGTACTTCTTAACATATTTCCATCAGTAATAGCCATTGTTTCTATTCCAGAACTACTTGGTATATCATTTTCTATTTCTTCATTTGGTAATTCATTTGGTTCTACTGCCAATATATATCTTATTGTTTGATTATTTTTTGAGAAAGTTGTATAGATGTATTCTTTATTCACTGTACTTTCCATTGCAACAATTTGGTTATCTTCTTGTATGGTGTATATCGTTGCAAGTGTATTTTCTTCTGTATTTTTTGTTTTTATTACAATTGACTCATTATATATACTTGGATCATATTCCATTTTTTCTTCTTCAATGCGTGTTCCATCTTTTAGCATAATGGTTGTTATCGTTGTATTGTCTGGTGTCGTACCTTCTGTTATACTTTCTACATTTTCATTTTCTTTTGCATTTTTTGCATTGATATCTTCTATAATGCTATTTTCTTGTATGTTTGTATTTTCATTTTCTGCAATTTCATTTCCTTCTGTTTCATTTTCTACTGCTGTATCTTCTTCCTCATTGTTCGCTACATCACTTATTAAGTTTTGTGACATTACAGTTTTTTCTGATATAAGATTGCCATCTACATCAAAAGTTCTTCTAACAATTTGATATACAGATACTTCATATGCTTTTTGCATAGTTTGTGTATCACTTGGTAACTGAATTTCTGATAATGTTGATAAATCTATCTCTTTAATATCCACTTGTGCTTCTAGTGGCATATATCCTGTTACAATAACAGTGTCATCGAACTCTACTTTTTCTTCTGTTGTTTCACCTTCTGTTGTTTCATTTTCTGTTGTTTCATTTTGTATTGTTTTGCTTTCTGTTAATTCGTTTTCCATTGTTTCGTTTTCCGTTGTTTCGTTTTCTGTTGTTTCGTTTTCTGTTATTTCATTTGTTGAATTTTGCTCTTTTGTTTCTTGATTTGTTTTCCCTTCCTCTGTTATTGTTTCTTCTGATGTTTCCTCTTCCGTTTTCTTTTCAGCTAATAATTCTTTGTTGTAAAGTGTAATGATTTGACCATCTTCTGTCTCTATTTCTTTTTTATCATAATCTGTTTGTAATTGTACTTTTAAATCGTCCACTTCAGTTTGTGTTAATGTAAGTGTTTTATCAGCATTTTCGTCATTCATTACCACTTCTGCACCATCAGTTGTATAATATTTCGTTACAATATTTCCATTTACTGCTGTTGGCAAATCAAGCAGATAGTTTCCATCTTGTGTTTCAGTAGCATCCACTGTTATTTTTTGTAGCTCTAATGTTTCACTTTTATCAGAAATTTCTAGTTCAACTTGTATGACATTTTCTGCTCGTGATCTTCTGACATATGTATATGTACCAATTAAAATAGCAATTGCCATAATGAATATAACGATATTTCTTATTTTTTTGACGATTAATTTATTTTTTAACATGTTTTTCCTCCGTTTTTTTCGTATATTTTTTTGTATTTCTCATGTTTATTTTTTATATTTTATTTATTTTTTTGCCTATTTTTTCCTCTTATATTTATATCACAACATATGGTTTTTTTCAACAATTTTCGAGTTTTTTTGTTGATTTCTTTACAGTTTAAAAAGCGCTATTTTTAGCGCTTTTTTAGACTTGTCGCATTAGGTTCGTTTGTCTATGCGACATTCCGACGTGCAACTTTGTTTTGTCGCATCAGGATCTGATCCCAATGCGACATTATCCCAATGCGACATTGGGTTCATTGAGACCTGGTCCTTCTTGGTCTTTTTGGTACAACGTTGTTTTTTCTATACAATAAAAAAGCTGAGACAGAAACTTTCACTGTTTTCCACCCCAACTATTAGCATTCAATCATTTTGTCCCATTGAGTTCGTTTTGTCAATGCAATGTCGCATTAACAAACGAACCTAATGCGACATTTAAAATTCCTGAACCCTATTTTTCTTATGAAGCATCGGTAAACTTTTGTATATAATCTTAAAACATGAGAATTTTTCTAATTCGTTGTCTTCCAAACAATCTAAATAAATGTCTAATTCTTCCAAATTTTTACATGCAGATATGACTGCTGGATGTAAATTTGTTTCAAACATTAATTCAATCCCTAATAAAATAGCACTTCTTCTAGATTTTCCTTCTTTTTTATACATTAAGTTATAACCTTCTTTAAATCTAGCTCTAATGGCATTTTTATATTTATCTAATGGACATATATACTTTTCTTCTATCAAATCCGAAATTTTTGTACCTTTGTGTTCTAATATTTCGTTTTTTATTTCTGCTTTTGTGTATGGTAAATACACTTTACCATCTTCTTCTGAAATTATCAGTGTTTTATTGTCTTCCAAGTTGTTTTCAATTACTTTTTCTTCATCAATAATAAAGTTTAATCCTTCTTCATTTGCGACAATTTCTGTTAAGTTAGTTAATTTAAAATTCACGACATTATCTTTTCTTTCAAGATTATCAATCACATAATTAATTTTAAAATCTTGATTCGTAATAATTTCATAGTCTTGATGGTCTCTGTGTAATACTAAATATACATCATCACTAATGACTCTAATTTCAGTATCTCTAACAATAATATAGGATGAACCACTATTTTTTGTATATAGGTTGTACTCTGTTTTTTGCATTTCAATTCTATATTGATTTTCTTCTAAAAAGACATCTGTAACGCCATCTTTTGCATTTATTTTAATTCCTTCATTAATATCTTTTGGTTCTTCTACTTTTTTTGTTCTTCTTTTTCTCGTTTTTGTTTCTTTTTTCAAAATTTCCGCAAAAACACTTGTATCTGTTTCTTCTTTAGCTTTTTTTCTAGTTTTTTTCTCCTTATTTTCGTCATCCTCGTTTAACGTTTCTATGTTCAATTCTGCATTTAATGCTTTCTTTTTGTCTTTTTTTATTTCTGTTTCTGTAAGTTCATTTATGATTTTTTGACCTTGTTCTATTTTTTGTCTCATCGAATCTATGCTAGCAATCATTTCATTTTTTCTAGCATCATCAAATTCAAATGTTTTTTCTTCTTTTTTCTTTCTTCCTCTTTTGCTTTTTGGTGGGTGTTGGACTACATTTTCTTGTTCTTCCATTGGTTCAAAGTCAAATTTATAGATATCATCTTCCGAATTTTTTTGTGTTCTTTTTCTTGTTCGAACTTCTTTTGTGTCTTCTAATAATTTCCTTGCCATTTTACCCTCCAATCTTTCGTATTTTTAACTTTATATTTTATCCTAATTACATTAATGTTGTACATAATTTCATACAATTTACATATGTCATAAAACCTGTATATTTACAAGTTTTATGACATATTATTTGTTTTATTAGTCACCTGTTAATTCATGTGAGCCTTCTTCTGATCCTTTTACTAATCCTATATTGACTTTAACACCTCCACCATGTGAAGCATAGTTAATACAGTCAACATCTTGTCCTTCTAGCCATAAATATATTCTAATTCTAGAAATTTTATTTGGTGTAATTCCAAAATCTGTTGTACCATCAGTTGTACTTACTAGATTTTGAACACCTTCAGCAATTGAGTAATCTTCTGTTGATGTTTTTGTTGTTTGTAATACATTTTGTTTTTTTAGAAGATTCTCTGAACCATCCCATTTATATATATTTGCAATAGATTGTCCTAGAGAATTATCTGCTAATACATAAGTATCCATTTGGGTTGTCGCATTAAAATTCGAACCTGGTCCTGTAATTTTATTGTTGTTTTGTACAACATACTCTACGTGGTCATTAGAGTTTGGTTCCCAAATAGCAACATCAGTAATATATACTGGGCTACTTCCCACACCAATTCCTGCCGTTTCTTTTAAAATAGTTGCTTGGTCTGCCATAGTATCTGATGTTCCAGCATATTTTGCAAATGCAACTCTTGCTGTATTTTGTAATCCTGTTGCACTATTTTCTGTTTCCATTATTTCTAATGAAGAATCATAATTTAACTGTAATATATCATCTATATCATCTTGTCTTGATGAGTTCTTTAAGAATACGTCAAACGCAAAATATCCTGGATATGTTGTAATCTCTGAATTGGTTTCCTCTTCATCCATTTGTTGAATATTATTTAGTTGAATAGAATTGTTAAGTGTTCCTCTAAGCATTAGTAAGTCTGTTCGATTTGAACCTACCAATCCTAATGTTGATACTGGTAACATTTCTGTAGGTTTTATATTATGATTTCCTTCATAAGCATCATCTATAATATCTAATTGTCCTTCTTCTTCTCCTAATACCAAACCATTTGACCAGTTTTGAGCATCAAGTGAAATTTCCAACCCTTCTGCAACTTCTACTGTACCATTTAAGTTTGTAATAGATACATTTCTTTGCGTTGAAAACCATGCATAGGTTGATATAATAAATATTACTAAAGCGAATAATATGATAAAAAACATTGCATTCATCTCTGATTTTTTCTTGTTTTTCTTACTTTTTCCCATTGTTTCTCCTTTACAACATTCACGATTATTATTAATTTTACTTTATTTTACTATCTAAAATTTTCATTGTCAACAATTTTTGACCATATTTATTTTACGTTTTTATTACATTTTTGTTACATTTTGTAAATTTTTATGAATGTATATTTTTTTCTTTTGAATTGTTATTTACTTGTTACATTATCATTCTGTTTGTTGTTTCTCTATCTTTTTATTTTTAAATTTTTTCTTTCTCACTTATTTCTTCTTTTTCTTCTTTTTTTGCTTGTTTTTCCCCTTGTTTTGTTGTTTTTTTCTTTTCCCTTCCTAACTTATGACTATCTAATAAATTAACAAAAAGTTCTAGTTCTATGCTTAAAAATGCAATATATGGAATGTGTTCTTCTAAAACATATTCTCTAAGTGTTTTTTCTGAAACCATATCTACCCTTGTTCTTTCTTGATATGTCGTATCATTTGTCATAACAATATAAAATACAAATATGATGGCTATCATAATTAACAGTTTATTACTTTTCTTGTGTTTGATTTGCAATATAAATGTGATTACTGATGCAATTAATATGATACTAGCAATTAGATTTAGTATCCTCGTATCACATTTTATCCAGAACCCTGGATTTCTTACATTCCATAAATATGACAAATATATCCACACAAATACATTGATAAGCATACATATATTCAATATCTTATAATTTCTTTTTAGTAAATTTTCTATTAACATGATAAGTGGTAGTATAAGTATTGCTATGTTTACACTAATAATTAATATTTCTGTTAGATTCATTTTCGTTCCCCTTTCTTTTGTTCAAGGTTTCGTATTACTCGTGATTATAATTTCCCAAATTTGTGTAACTGTTGGTATTACTGTGATACGTGTTATTCATTTTTTGTATTTTTTCTTATTTCCTATGCATACTATACTATAAAGTGAATGAAATAACAAGTAAATTTTTAAAATTAAATGATTTTTTAAGATTATATTTTCAGCGTATGGTTACGATTTTTTCTATTCAAAAAAAATACTCCTTTTTATAGGAGTATTTTTTGGTAGCGAAGATGTGATTCGAACACATGACCCTTCGGGTATGAACCGAATGCTCTAGCCAACTGAGCTACTTCGCCATATTTATATTTTATTTTGCTAACCTGTTTGCTAGTTAGCAAGTAATATTATACTGGTAGTTTTTCCTTTTGTCAAGTAAAAAATACAAGAATTTCAAAATTCTTGTATTTTTATGCCCTCTAATGATTATTTAATGCATTTTTTTGTTATTTTATGCCAATTTTATCTTTCTTCTCTTTCTTTACTTTCCTTTTTATTTGTTTGCCTTCTTGCTTTTTTTGGTCCTTTCTCTACATTTTGTGTTTTCATTTCTGCTTTTTTCATTTTTTGTCCTTTTTCTACTTTAAGTTTTCCATCTTTATATTCTTGCACAATCTTTTTGCTTGGTTTAACTTTTCCTGTCTTATATGAAGTCACCATTTCTGTTAATTTTTTAATATATTCTTCATCCTGGCTTTTTTCAACTTTTTTTACTCCTGCATTTATCTTACTCTGTTCTGCATTCACAGGAGAACCACCTATTATACTAAATAAGGTAACTATTACATCTCTTATTCCTACACCATTTACTGGTTGTGTTCCTAAATTACTTTTCATATTCTAACTTAGAATCCTTTCTAAGATTTTCACCTCTTTTATTAAAAATAACTTTACAATTAATATTATAACATAAAAAGCCTTGTTAATCAAGGCTTTTTTATCATTTTTCATTTTTTGCCATTTATTGGTATATTTTTCTTTATTTACCAATATATCTGAAACGCAAATGCTTCACACTATTCCTTTATTAAAACAGCTTTAATTCTTCTAATTCCTGAAGAACTTGATTCCTCTTTTTTAATCTTAAATCTTCCCATATCTCCTGTATGCGTTACGTGAGGTCCTCCACAAATTTCTTTACTAAAATCACCAATGGTATATACCTTTACTTTGTCTCCATATTTATCTGTAAATAAACCAATAGCACC
Organism: uncultured Eubacteriales bacterium; assembly: GCA_949288175.1. Taxonomy (GTDB): domain Bacteria; phylum Bacillota; class Clostridia; order TANB77; family CAG-508; genus CAG-269. Next base: position 11,944 of record CASEIV010000006.1, read on the forward strand.
TAAATTTTTAGCATCTTCATAACTCATTTCTTCGCAAGTAACTTGTAAATCTCTTTGAATTTGTTCATTTACTAAATCTTCTACTTGTTGAATTTCTTCTTTTGTCATTTTTTGTGGATGTGTAAAGTCAAAACGTAATCTTTCCTCTGTAATATTAGAACCACTTTGTTTTACATGGTCACCTAAAACTGTTCTTAATGCTTGATGTAATAAATGAGTTGCTGTATGATATGCAATCGTTTTTTCATTTTGGTCAGCAAGTCCACCTTTGAATTTTTGTGTACTTCCTTGTCTTGATTTTTCTTGATGTTCCTTAAATAATTTTTCAAATCCTTTTAAATCTACTGTCATATCATTTTCATCTGCCAATTCCTTTGTTACCTCTGGTGGGAATCCATAGGTGTCATATAATCTAAATACAACTTTTGCATCAATTTCTGTGTTTCCGTTTTCTTTTGCTTTTTGCATTTCTTTTTGAAATTCTCTTTCTCCATGTGTTAATGTTTTTACAAACTTGTCTTTTTCTTCATTGATGACATTTTTGATTGTTTCTCTATTTTGTTCTAGCTCTGGATACATTTCTTTTAAATTATCTACATTGATATCTATTAAATTTGATAATTCTGATAAATCAATTTGTAATTTATTCATATGTCTTATCATTCTACGAATTAATCTTCTTAAAACATATCCTCTATCAATATTACTTGGTCTTCCACCATCAGCAATAATCATCATGCTTGAACGTAAGTGTTCTGCAATAATTCTTCTACTTTCTATATTATCTACTTTTTGTAGTTCTTGTACTTTTTCCATAACTGGTAAGAATAATTCTGTATCAAATGGTGTTTCTTTACCTTGTAATAACATGGTCATTCTTTCTAACCCTAAACCAGTATCGACATTTTGTTGTTTTAATTTAGAATATCCATTTTTATCTTTGTAATATTCCATAAACACATTATTCCAAATTTCTACATATTTACCACAATCGCAAGAAGGTTGGCAATCTGGTCCACATGCTGGCTTACCTGTATCATAGAACATTTCTGTATCTGGTCCACATGGTCCTTCTTCTCCTGCAATCCACCAGTTGTCATCTTTTCCATAAAAATAAATATGACCATCTAAGATTCCAGCCTCTTTCCATACTTTTGCTGAAACCTCATCTCTTGGGCAATCCTCATCTCCTGCAAAACAAGTAACAGATAACTTTTCTACTGGTATTTGTAGCTCTTTCGTCAAAAACTCAAAACTCATTTTAATAGACTCTTCTTTGAAATAATCTCCTAAAGACCAATTTCCAAGCATCTCAAAATATGTTAAATGTCTATTATCACCAACCTCATCAATATCATTTGTTCTTACACATTTTTGATAATCTGTTAATCTTGTACCCTCTGGGTGTTTCTCACCTAATAAATAAGGCACTAATGGTTGCATACCAGCAGTTGTAAACAAAACAGATGGATCATTTTCTGGTATCAATGAAGCTGATGGAATAACTGCATGTCCATGCTTTTTAAAAAAATCTAAATATTTGTTTCTAATTTCAATTGCTTTCATTTAAAATTCTTCCCTTCTTTTGTCGCATTAGGTTCGTTTGTCTGTGCGACATTTTTGGTCATGTCGCATTGGGTTCGTTTGTCTATGCGACATTTTATATAATAACATTAGCATTATACTGTATTTATGAAAAAAAATCAAGGGTCCGTTGGGACCTAGTCCGTTTGGGTCTGTTTCACATTTCTACTAAAATTAAATCTTCTCCTATACATTTTACATTTTTCCACGGAATGGATATTTCATTATTCGTTTTAAATATATTCATTAATTTTTTTCCTGATCCTGGAACAATAATATGTGTAATATTACCTGTTTCTAAATCTGCACATACATCTTGTACATATCCTAACCTTCTTCCATCAGTAATATTGATGACTTCTTTATGTTTAAAGTCTAATCCTTTTTCTTGCATTATGTACCTCCTTTTATCGGTCAAAATTTCATTATTTATAATAATATATTCATAAATTTATAAAAATTGACATTGTATTTTCTTTCTTAGTTTATCTTTCGATATGGAGCCTCTTTAAATATTATTTCTAAAGTTCACTCTTAGAAAACCAAAAAGAAACAAACCATTCCTTTAGGTCTGTCCCTTTTGTTCAGTTTTTTAACATTGAGTAACATTGAGTGCAGGTAAAAACGTTCAATTTTTGAACGTTTTGGCCTGTCCCTATCGTTCACTTATATAATCTTTTGATGTGTTGTATAGCTGTTTTTTCTAGTCTTGATACTTGTGCTTGTGATATGCCGATTTCTTCTGCTACTTCCATTTGGGTTCTACCGTCAAAAAATCGTTTATTGATAATCATTCTTTCTTTTTCATTTAATTTTTCCATTGCTCCTTTTATTGTAATTTTTTCTGCCCATAATTCATCCGTATTTTTACTATCTTTTACTTGGTCCATGATATAGATACTTTCTGAACCATCATTATATACTGGCTCTTGTAAAGAAACAGGGTCTTGTATGGCATCCAAACTAAAGGCAATATCTTCTTTTGTTACTTCCAATTCTTTGGCAATTTCCTCTACATTTGGCTCTTTTCCATGTTCTTTTGTATATCGTTCTTTAAATTGTATCACTTTATACGCTAAATCTCTTACTGATCTACTGACTCTTATACTATTATTGTCTCGTAAATATCGTTTTACTTCTCCAATAATCATAGGTACTGCATATGTGCTAAATTGTACATTTTGACTTAAGTCAAAATTGTCAATTGCTTTAATCAATCCCACACATCCTACTTGAAATAAGTCATCTGCATTTTCTCCTCTTCCGTAAAATCTTTGTATGACGCTTAATACTAATCTTAAATTTCCATTGATAAATGTATTTCTTGCTTCTTCATCTCCTGCTTTTATTTTTACAAAAAGTGCTTCCTTTTCTTCTTTACTTAGTAATGGTAAATTTGATGTATTTACTCCACAGATTTCAACTTTATTTAGCAAAAAGAAAACCTCCTTTTAAAAATACTTACTATCAGTATTTCCTAAAAAGAGATTTCTATTCGTTTATCCAATTTTACTCACAATATCTTTTTTCATCTTATTAATAATTTTCTTTTCTAATCTTGATATATAACTTTGCGAAATGCCAAGTTCATCTGCTACTTCTTTTTGCGTTTTTTCTTTACCTGTTTTAAATCCAAATCGCATTTCCATGATATTTTTTTCTCTATCATTTAATTTTAAGACAGCTGCTCGAAGTAAAGTTTTATCTACTTCATCTTCTAAATTTCTAGATGTAATATCTGGCTCTGTTCCTAATATATCTGAAAGTAATAGCTCGTTTCCATCACCATCTTTATTTAATGGTTCATCTATAGAAATTTCACCTTTAATTTTATTGCTTTTTCTCAAATGCATCAAAATTTCATTTTCTATACATCTAGAAGCATATGTTGCCAATTTTATTTTCTTTTCATTATTAAAGGTATTTACCCCTTTCATAAGGCCAATAGTTCCAATAGATATCAAATCTTCAATACCAATCCCTGTATTTTCAAATTTTTTGGCAATATATACAACCAATCTCAAATTTCTTTCCACTAACACCTGTCTTGCTTCTAAATTATTTTCTTCTGATAATTTTTTTATATAAAATTCTTCCTCTTCTAGTGGTAATGGTGGTGGGAGTGTTTGGCTACCTGCTATGTAAAATATCGGCAAATATTCTATCTCATCATCATCATTCAAATATTTGGCACATATGGTATGGATACTATTTTTCACAAAATCAATTATTTTCATTTTAATCAACTCCTTTTTGTCGCATTAGGTTCGTTTGTCTACGCGACATTTTTTGTCTCGTTGGGTTCGTTTGTCTACGCGACATTTTTGTTTTGTCACATTGATGTCGCAAACAAAAACGAACCCAATGCGACACTACATTAATTCAATTCCTAATAAAGCCCTATACTCTCCCCTTTTTGTTAATGATTTGTTATAAATCCCAATGATGACATTTTCCTTTGTTTTCCTCTCTTCTTCATTCTCTATAACAACTTTCTCCGCTTTTATTCCTAGTAACATTCCATTTTGTTTTCCAAGTGATGAAAATGGAATCACTTTTAATTTGGGCATATATTCTTCTTTGATATTTTTAGGTATTTCACTGAAATCACCTCCTAAAATATTTTCTAGATGATTTAATATTTCTTTTGGTATACAATCATATAACAGTGTGTGTTCTACTACAATAACAGGTGTATTGGTAATTGGTTCTTTTAAAAAATTTCCTGTATCCATCATTGCTTTTGTTTCTATTTCTTTATGGTTTAATTTTATCTTGATATGGCAATACATATCTTTTGCAGATATTTTATTTTTTACCACCTTAAAACCAATAGTAATAATGACAAATGCAATGATGGCTGATATAAAAATGACCTTCAAGGAATTAGCATTTAATACTAATCCATTATTTCTTAATATTTCTTGTGGCTTTACAATATAAATTAACGCAAAAGCTGCTCCCCCAAAAACAAAAGAGGTTAAATAAAATATTAATGTAAATTTGAATAATTTTTTGACACTCTTCGGATTAAATGCTATGTAGATAATCATCAGAGATAATACAAATTTTAAAAATATATTCGAATATATTTTTAAAGCTGAAATATAAGCAATAATGGTATATATTGCTCCTACTAGACTTGCTAAAATTAATCGTGTATGTTTTATTTGTATTTTTAAAATAACACCTGTAGCAAATAAAATAATATAATTCATTAACAAATTTTCTATGAATACAACATCTATATATATTGTCATCTGTTAATCACCTGCTTATCTATTCTACTACCTATTTATTAAAAAAACTGTCCTTTCTTATTGTAAAAAAAAAGAAATAATCGATAAATTTCGATTACTTCTTTATGTTTATAGAGTTTTTTCTGTATGATTTGATATTTCATTACATATTTTTATTTTTATTCTTTCTCAAGAAAGATGGTATATCTAAATCATTTTGTGAATTGTTTACTTCTGAACTTGCTGGAATAGAATTAATTTTCTTTTCCCAAGTTTTTGATACAATATTATCTACTCCAATACTTGAGATTGGTTCATTTTTTTCAAATCCTGTTGCAATAACGGTGATTTGAATTTCATCTTCCATTGTAGGATCTGTTACTGTACCAAAGATAATATTTGCTTCTGGGTCAACACTGCGTTGAACTAATTCTGCTGCTGTATTTACTTCATGTAATCCTAAGTCTTCTCCACCAGTAATATTGATGATAACACCTTTTGCTCCTTCAATTGATGTTTCTAGTAATGGACTTTGGATAGCTTCTTTTGCTGCATCTTCTGCTCTGTTTTCTCCTCCTGCTCTACCAACACCCATATGTGCCATACCTTGATTTAACATGATTGTTTTTACATCAGCAAAGTCTAAGTTTACAAGTCCTGGAATAGCGATTAAGTCTGATATACCTTGTACACCTTGTCTTAATACATCATCAGCCATTTTGAATGCTTCTATGATTGATGTTTTTCTATCAATAATTTGTAATAGTTTATCATTTGGTATAACAACTAATGTATCTACTTTTCCTTTTAAACTTTCAATTCCTCTTTCTGCTTGTGAAAGTCTTTTCTTTCCTTCAAATGTAAATGGTTTTGTAACAACACCAATGGTTAAGATTCCCATTTCTTTTGCAGCTTGTGCAACAACTGGTGCAGCTCCTGTACCTGTTCCTCCACCCATTCCAGCTGTAACAAATACCATATCTGCTCCTCTTAATACTTCTGCTAATTCTCCTTTGCTTTCTTCTGCTGATTGTGCTCCAATATCAGGGTTTGCTCCTGCTCCTAATCCTCTTGTAATTTTTTCCCCTATTTGAATTTTTGTATTTGCTTTTGAAGTTTGAAGTGCTTGTCTATCTGTATTAACAGCAATAAAGTCTACTCCTTTAATTCCTGCATCTATCATTCTATTAACGGCATTGTTTCCTGCTCCTCCAACACCTATAACCTTTATTGTTGCTGTTCCATCCATCATTGTAATATTATTATCATCATTGTAATCCATCATTTAGTTTTTCCTCCCTTATCTTTTTTATATTTTAAAATTAATATCTTATGTATAAAAAAACTCTTTTATTTTTTCTAAAATCGTTTTAAATACATTTTCATTGTTTTGTGTATCTATACTGCTTGAAACAGTTTTTGCAAATGGTCTTGCTGCTATATATCTAACTAATGCATAACTTGTCCTATATGTTGGTTTTACAGTACTGATTGCTCTTCCTGTTGAAATTTTGACTGGAATATTTAAATTGATTTTTCCTGCTACATCACTTTTATTGATATTAACAATGCCTTGTCCTGTTAAAACAACATTATTAATTTTATGTTTTAATCCATTATTGGTTATATCCTTATTAATAATTGAAAACATTTCTTCTATTCTTGCTTCAATAATTTCTATTAATTCAGAACTTTTGATAATCCTATTTTTGTTTTCATCTTTTGATGTATTTAATATAATGTCATTATCATTATCAATAAAAGATTTTAATGCCAATCCATATTGTCTTTTTAATTTGTCTGCTTCTTCTTCTGAAATATTTAATACGACTGCAATATCATTTGTGATATTGTCTCCTCCCAATGGGATGGAATTAGTGTATATAAAACTACTACCTTCAAAAACACCTATATCAATATTCCCTGCACCTATATCTAATAACATGATGTTATCATGTAATTCATTACTATCTAATATTAAGTTTCTTTCTGCTAATGTGATTGGTACAATTCCATCAATTTCTAAATCTGCTTTTTTAAATATATTGTGTAGTTGTCTTACATAATCTTTATCTGCTAATATAATTTGAGCACTAATGGTAAAACTTGAACTTAAGTTTCCTACTGGATCTGTTACGACTGTTCCATTATCTAATGTAATTTTATCTGGAACAATATCAATTAATGTCTTTCCATCTGGTATTTCAATGTCTTTTACTTGCATAATGGCATTTTGTACATCTCTTACAGATACTCCAGAATACTTGTCCTTTACCTCTTTGGTTATCGAATTTTGGACAATTGTTACATATTTTCCTGGAATCGTTACATATGCTGAATTGATTTTTAAGTTGGTTTCTTCTTCAGCATCTTTTATTGTTTTGGCTATACTTAAGCTTATTTCGTCTTCATTAATAATTTTGCATTTTTTTAGTCCACTACATTTATATGAGGTATTGCTAATAATCTCAATTTGACCAAAATTGTTGACTTCCCCTACAACGGTACAAACCTTACTTGTGCCTATGTCAATACCTACTATGATATCACCGATTGCCAAGTTAATTCCTCCATTTATTAGTATATTTTTTCTAAGTGTATATATATTACATTTTAAAAAAAATGTCAATAGTAATTGTAATATTTTTGTAACATTTTTGCAATAATGTTGTAACACTTAAAAAAGTTATTTTTCTTTTCTTATTTTGTTTTTTTCCTGATTTTTATTGTATTTTTTCATTTAAATAAGAGTTAATCTTAACCCTCTTTTTATGGACCATATTGTTAATTTTAAGACAAACTCTTATTTATTTTTATATTAACCTATGTTTTTCTGATTATAACACAATCTTCGCTTCTAGCTTCTATTTTTCCCTATATGGAGTTTTTTATATATCCATATTAAGCTTCTTGTTTATCTTCTTTATTATCTTTTTCAGATGCTTTTTCCTTTTTAGATGCTTTTTCTTTTATCATATCTGACCATTTTTCTACATAATATCTTCTAATGGTTCCTAGATTCATAAACATTCTCCAAACAAAAACAACAATGGCAGCTAAATAAATATCCACATTTAATTTTTGACCTAAAATAGTCAATAATATAGCTAAAATTGCATTTCCAAAAAATCCTGATATGAATATTTTTAAATCAAAATTCTTTTTGATAACAGAAGCAATTCCTCCAAATACAGAATCCAATGCTGCTATAATAGCAATCGCTAAATAACTTGAATACGTATAAGAAATTATTGGTGCATTTAGGCCTAAAATTGCTCCTAAAACACACCCTATTAATATTGCAATAAATATCATGTTCTTCCCATTCCTTTCTTTCTATGTCTCATTGGGATCGTTTGTCTATGCGACATTTTGGCTGTGAATGTCTCATTGACAAACGAACCTAATGCGACATTTATTCTATATATCTCGTTTCAATCTCTCCTTTATATTTTCCGATTGTTATATCATTATCTTTTTCAATGGTTACTGTATGTCCTAAAGTTTGTAATTCTTCTACTTTACCTCCAGTTCCTGTTACTGCACTCTCCATATGAGATTGATTTCCTATCACTTTTATTACATAAGGTTCTAATATTCTTTGTCCATTGACTTTTATAAAAGAACCTGATGTAATATATACGATATCTGTTGTATTTACAATTCTTTCATCATTAATCGATATTGCCTCTGCTCCTGCAAATTTTAGTGCATTTACTATAACTAATAAATCATCAGCTGTAATAGATGCCATATTTTCACCACTTTTTAAAGTCATAATGATTCCTTCTCCATGCACATCTGTTAATCCTAACAATGTGTTGGTTTGTTCTAATTCTTCTTGCACTAATTGGCTGGCTTCATTACTTGATTTCTCATCATTTTTATATTCTTCAATTCTTTGTGTTACTTCTTGATATTGTGCATCAATCTCTTCATATCTTGTTTTCCAATTTGCTAATTCTGTCTTTAATTCTGATTCCTGCATCTCTTCAATTGCAGTTATATCTGTCTCATTTACTACTTTAAACTGCATCATCATAACGGTTACTAATGCAAAACAGGCAATCCCTATTGTAATTGTCATAGCAATTTTACCTTTTTTCATCTTTTTCATTCCTTTCTTTAGTCCAAATTGGCTATCCAATTGAAGGACAATTGAGCATTGACTTCGTTTTGTCCCATTGAGTTCGTTTGTCTGTGAGACATTTTGTGAATGTCGCATTGACAAACGAACCTAATGCGACATTTGTAAATATTCAAAATGAATAACTCCTGAATATTTTGGTATCGTAATACTATTTGATTTTTCTAAATTAACACCTACTCCTTGACCTCTCATCAATTCTAAATATCCGCCTACTCTTTCTAATCCTGCTAAATATTCAGGAAGTCCTATTGCTTTTATAACAAATGGTGCCCCTATTCGTTCTCCATTAATATCAATTGTATTTCCTCTACAAGAAATTGCAGTTGTGGATACCCATCTTTGGTCATTGATAGATATTGCTTCAGCTCCTGCATTAATCAATTCATTGACAACACTTAAAATATCTAAATCATGCACAATTAATTGACTTGGATTTAATGTAGATGTTGCAATTCCTGTTCCATCTGTTAATGTAATAATCACACCTGGTCCTGTTACTTCTGTCATTCCTGTTAATTTATTTCCTTCTATAATTTGTTGTTGTGCTTGTTCTAACTCCGAATTATTTTTAGTAGCTTCTTCTCTTTGTCTCTCCAGTTCTTTTTCTGCTTCTTCTAATTCTGCAAAACGATTGTCATATCGTTCTTTATATCTTAATATTTCATCTCTTAATTCATTTGCTTCTTGATTCTGACTAATTGTAGAATTTGTACTTTGAATTGTTTTAACTTGTACAACAATTCCTAATGTTAAAGCAAAACACATAACTCCTAAAATGATGCTAATTAACTTTTTATTTGGCATAGTAAATTTTCATTCCTTGTATACGATATTTAGGTTTTTTTATTAGGTTTTACCTATAAACCTTGAATCTTTTTATGTATTATACGTCTTCTCTAAAATATACTCTAAAGTCACTATTCAAGTCTCCATTTGCAAAAATTTCTCCTGCCACATCTTTTTCTTCTTCTAATATTGCCATAACATATAGCATTTTATTACTTAAATTTGAACCATCTCCCAAATGGATTGTTTTTCTCTCTTCTTGCATATATATAATATAATCATTTTTATTACTGATGTCAATACTTGTAACCTTTTCAGACAATCCAGAATCATTGATTGCATTCATGATTCTTAATATTGTTTCTAATGATGTTAAATCTACTTCTGCAATTCTATTTCCTACCACAATATTTTCTTCTGCTGTTTGTAATCCATATAGGATTGGTAAATTTAATTCATTCTGTGCAATTTCTAATATATATCCTTGTGTGCTCATATATGCAAATTCCCCAAGTACTGGTATACTAAATTTAGGTTCTCTTTCTGTCACTTCTATTTGTACTTTATTTGGTAATACTCTTCTAATCTTTGCATCTTCTATATATGCATTTTGTTTCATACTATTAATTGCTTTTGTTGCTATAAATCGAAATATATTCTCGTTCGTACTGATTCCTGACAAACTAATGACAGTATCACTAGATACTCTATTATTATTTAACACTTCTATGTCTGTTATATTAAAGATTGGTGAACATGTTGCAAACACAATTGCTCCTATAATAATGCCTAATAACAAAGTAAATTTTACAATTTTTTTGACTCTTTTTATTAAACGATTTCTTTTTCTTTGTTGTTTTGTAAATTCTTTTCTCTTTTGCTCTTCTTGCTTTATTTTATTTTTATTCGTCATTCCAATAACCGTTTCTGTATCAAAGTCAAACTTATCATCAAAATCTTGTTTCTTTCTTTCTTCTATTCTTTTTTCTCTTTCCTTTGCTTTTTTTCTTTTCATGTTGTCATCAATTGTTTCATTCTGTTCTTGTCCATTATCAAAATAATATAAATTTACTTCTTGTTCTTTCTTTACTTTTTGCTTTTTTGACAACTTGATACCTCCTTTTTTCATTTGTTTTTTGCTCCATTGGTGATTTTGGGGACGGAGCAAAAAATCATCATTGGTGAAAATTAATTTATGATATAATTTTAAGAATTATAGAATATAGAATGATGATTTTTTGCTCCGTCCCCAAAATCATCATCCATTGTAATCTATATGCCTTATCATATTTCCATTAATATTTTGTATTTTATTTTCAAAATTGTCATATCCTCTTAATATATACTCAATATTTTCCACTTTTGATTCCCCTTTTGTGGATAATGCTGCCATAACCAAGGCTGCTCCACCTCTTAAATCTGTTGCTTTTACATTTGCACTATATAGTCTTCTAACTCCTTTTATAATGGCAGTTCTTCCTTCTACTGTAATCTTAGCTCCCATTCGAACTAATTCTTGTGTATATTTATATCTATTTTCAAATATATTTTCTACAATGACTGATGTTCCTTTGGCAATCGTTAATGCTGTCGCAAATATAGATTGCATATCTGTTGGGAATCCTGGATATGGCATTGTTTTTATGTCGGTTGCTTTTAATCGCTTTGGTGCATTTATCTCTAAGGTATTTTCCTGAACATCTATTTTACAACCGCATTCCTCCAATTTATTGACAATTGGCACAATATGAGAACTATTAATATTTTCTAAAATTAAATTTCCATTTGTCATTGCTGCCATACATAAAAATGTGCCTGTTTCAATTCTGTCTGGCATAATGTTGTAACTAATATCTTTTAAATGTTTTACACCAATTACTTCAATTTTATTAGATCCTGCTCCTCTTACTTTTGCTCCCATTTTATTTAAAAAGTTTTGTAAATCGATAATTTCTGGTTCTCTTGCTGCATTGGTAATGATGGTTATTCCTTCTCCTAAGCAACTTGCAAGTATCGCATTTTCAGTGGCTCCGACACTTGGAAATTCAAAGTCTATTTTTTCCCCGTTTATTTTATCACAACTGCATGCTATTTTTCCATAGTTTTTGTCAATATTTATTCCTAATTTTTCAAATGCTTTTAAATGTAAGTCGATTGGTCGTGTTCCAATATCACATCCCCCTGGATATGATAACGTGCATTTTCTATACTTTCCCAATAAGCTTCCTGCAAAAATCACAGAAGAGCGCATTTGTCTCATTAGTTCTTCTGGTATTTCATATTTATGAATGTCTTTCGTGTTAATAATTACTTTATTCTTCTTTTTGGTTACTTTCCCTCCTATTTGTCTTAAGATTTCAAACATCATTTGTGTGTCATGAATATTAGGTACATTATATAATGTGGTTTCTCCTCCATTTAATATGGTTGCTGCTATAATTGGTAAACTAGAATTTTTCGAACCTGATATTTTTACCGTTCCTTCTAGCTTATTTCCCCCTTGTATTATGTAGCTAGACATTTTCTTTCCTCCTTTTATGTTTTTGTTATATTTTATGTTTTCTTTACATAAAAGGTGTGCGTATATGTTCTATTTTTTATGCAAAAAATAAGAATTAGGGTTCACCGCACCTAATTCTTAGTTTATATGATACTGCTGACTTAAACAGTACATTTACTTTAAAGCTATTATTAGTATACTATATTATACAATCAAAATCAAATAATTTTTTATTTTTAATATTATGCAACCTTTTCTTTATAATTTACAATTGTTACTTCTGTTGCTAATTGTTTTAATTGATTTACAATTTTTTCAATGTTTTCTGCTGTTTCATCATCAAAGTATTGTTCTCCACATTGAGTGCATACTTTTGCTGGAACTCCTTTAATAATAATGATTGTATCTTCTAAATCAACTACATAATTTACTTTCTTTTCTTTTAGATTTCCTTTACACATAAAACAATTCATTATTTTCCCCTCCTTGTTTTCATATCTTCTTCCCATTTATCTGTATTTGGATAATATGCCGTTATCATATGAACAGTGTCTTCACTTACTCCACATACTATATGTATTATCTTATTATTTGTATTATATCCTAATATCAAGCAACTTGGATATGGATAATCATCATAATAATATTCTATTATCTTTCCATTATTAATTGCAGTTTTCACATCAGATATTAAAATATTTCTTTGATTTAATCTGTTTAAGCAATGTTTTGTCCAATCTATTTTTCTTTTTGCTATATATTCTCTTATAATTTCAATATTTAACAATTCTTCGTTCAAATTTTCTCCTCCTAATTTATTTTAGCATAAAACACATGATTTATGCAATTATTTTTATTATATTTGTTAAAAACATAAGCCCTTTGTAATGCTATTGATGGATCAAAAGTTTCATCAACTTTTTCTTTTTCCTAAATGTGCTAACCATTGTTTTATTGGTTCAGCATTTTTTGAAGGAATTGATTCTATTATATGAAACATTCCTTCATTATCACATACATCTGTCATACGATATTTTCCATCTTGAGATTTTAATTTCAACTGTCCGATTTTTTCGGACACTTCAAATCCATCTTTTATTAAATTCTTTTTCAAATCACTCCAATACTTTCTTGGTCTTTTGCTTCCTGATATTACACCAACAATATCTACTATACTAATATAATATTTTTCTTCATCTTTATCCTATATTGTTCTTATTGTTTCATTGTTTTCTGCTGTTTCATCGTCAAAGTATTGTTCTCCACATTGTGTGCATACTCTTGCTGGAACTCCTTTAATAATAATTGTATCTTCTGAATCTACTACATAATTTACTTTTTTCAATATTAACTTTCGGCATTAACATTATGTCAAAAAATTAATATTTACACTTTTTAAATGTGCATATATTTTATTCTTATACATATACACATCAATAGGTATATTTTCATTGAAATTAGTATCATAGTTCTTCCAATTTGTAGAATCTGATTTTCTATACTTTTTCATAAAATACTTTTCTAATAATCTATATGCATTGTTTGTTGCTAAATGTTCAATCTTATATGTTTTATTCTCTACACTTATCAATAAGTAATTTTCTGGTATAAATCCTGTTTTGTAATAAGGCATTTGCCCTGTTGAAAATATATATCCTTGCTTTTTTTCCCCCATTTTCATTATTTTATTATTTGCATTCTTTAAATACAAATTCATACAAAATAATATTACATAGAAAAATAATGCGATAATATTTATGCCAAAAAATAGTGTAATATTAAATAATAATGATTCTTTTGATAAGGATTTATCTAAATATCCAATTATGAGAAACATAACCAAAAGCAGTGTTGATATAATTAGAATGAATTTGCTACTAGCTTTAATATTGTTATTATTATCATTTACATATTCTAACATTTTAATTCTCCTATCTTTAATTATCTCTTTTTTCATTATTAGCACCTATCATAATTTATCCTCATTTTCATTTTTCAAATAGTTTTTTTGCTCTAAATATGTTATTAATTTATAAAAATGTCTATCACGTACATTTATCTATATCTTTTAATTATCTCTCTTATTAATTCCAATTTTATCTCCAAATAATCCAGTATGGATATATTTCTGTATCTGCGATGATATTTTGCACTCAATAGGTCTCTTAATTAAAAATTTGTCCATTTCTATTTTCATATATATTTTAGCTAAATTTATACATTAATAATTTTACCACCTTTATATTTTTTCACTTTGTAACATTTGTTCTAAATCGTACAAATCTTTTACTACTGGCATAGTTTTATTTTTTTCTTTATATTTTTTCATATCTGCATCTATAAATACATTCTCTAATGATGGCCATGCATCAGATACTACTGCCATTTTATATTTATTTTTTAATCTAGGTATTACTTCTTTAACATCTTCATAAAAAACATATTTACTTGTATTATATATCATATCCTTAGCTAAATCTTCTATATTATTTATTTGTAATTCTGGCAAATTTTCTGAAACTAATTTGTAAAAATTAGAAAAGTGTATTAGCTCTTCTTCTCTATTTTTTATTAGTTTTTCATTAAATAAATATTTTTGTGCACTTGAAAAAGCATTATTGATTCTTTCTTTTTCTATTGATAAGAATTTTTCTTTATTAACATATTTAAAAAAATTTGGAGATATAAACCAATGCCCTGTTAAAGGTCTATTTAATACCCTACCTGAATCAAATAATATTGATTTTATCATATAATCATTTTCCTATTCTATTTCTTAATTTACAATCTTTTCTAATATTTCTACTTCACAATTTGTTGCATCTAATCTAATTTTTCCACCAATTGGAATCACTATGTCTTCACAATCATGTCCAAAATCATCACATTTTAATATCGGAAATTTGTATTCTTTTAAATTGTTCATAACAACATCTTCAAATTTTACAGTTTCTGTATCTCCATGATAATGTCCTATCCATAGTCCTTTTATTTTATCAAATACTTTATGATATTTTAAGACAGATACATAACAGTCCACTAATTCTAATGGTGTAGAACTAGCATATGCTTCTAAAAATAGAATTTTATTTGTTACATCTGGCATGTATTCTGTATTTAATAAATTCATTAATGATTTTAAATTTCCTCCAACAATAATTCCTTCCGTCGTACCTTCTCTTATACACTTCCATTCAGAATTTTTATGTATCTTTCCTATTTCTCCATCAACTAATCTTCGTTTAAAATCTTGAAATTCAAAACTATTTTTATCTATAAAAGAAAAACTTTTTACATCTGATTGATGAAATGTAATTAGACCTGTTTTAGCATATATGGCATTTAGATAATTGGTTGCATCACTAATTCCATAGACAATTTTGGGATTTTTCTTAATATTTTCATAATCAATTAATCCTAAGCAAGTAAAACTATTTTCTCCTCCTTTTGAAGAAAAAACACCTTTTATGTTTTTATCAGAGAACATATTATTTATATCTTCTGCTTTTTCCTCTTTCGTTGCAGAATATCCTAATGTGTTTTTATTAACATAGTTTCCTTTTATACTATTAATTCCTATTTCTTTTAATAATTCTCTTCCTTTATTTAATGCTTGTTCTCTATCCTCCATAGTTGGTGTTGAAGGAGATACTATTCCTATGGTATCTCCTATTTTTAATTTATCTGGTATCATATAAGCCTCCTAATTTATCTCTCATAATTTGCAACTTCTATCATATTCCCATCTAAATCTAACATCCCAAAACAACTATATTTATATGGACTGTCTGGCACATAACTTGGTTCATATAAGATAGTAGCTCCTAAGATTTTGGCCTTTTCAAATGCTTTTTGGATATCTTCTGTATAAATTCCTAGCACAGCATTGTTTCCTACTACTATATTTTCATCTATTGCTTTTTTATTTAATAAACCAAAATACATACCATTTTGTCCTTCAATTTCAAAATCAGCCCATCTATCTCCTTCTCTATGTGTTGCCTTTGTATCTAAAAATGTTTCATAAAAATTAACTGCTTTTTCGATATCTTCCACAAAAAAATATATATGGTCCAATTCTATTTTCATCATTTTCATTCCTTTCTAGACAAATTTATTGTTTCGTTATATACATCTCTGGTAACAATTCTTTTAACTTGCAAACTTTATCTTCTCTAACCATAACCTCTGTTTCTAGATTTTTATCATCCACCATACGAATCAATTCTCTACAACTTCCGCAAGGAGCATAGATAACACCCTTAGCTGAATAAGAAACAATCCTTTTTATTTCACTTTCATCATGTTTTATCATTTCAGCAATCGCTGCATATTCTGCACACTTTCCTAATCCACAATTTAAATCTAAACAAATTCCTGTATAAATATTTCCTTTTGCTGTCATTAATGCACAACCCACATGACCACAAGATGCATATTCACTTAACTTTTTCTTTATAGCTATCTTCTTTGCTTCTTCTATCAATTTTTTAAAATCTTCATTCATCCTTATTCTCCTCTCAAAATATACTTTTCAATGGCATTAGCAACACCATCATGATTATTAGAAGTTGTTACATCATTTGCAAAACTCTTTACATATTCATTTGCATTTTCCATTGCAATTCCTAACCCCGCAAACTCTAGCATTTCTACATCATTTTCTCCATCTCCTATTGCCATCACTTCTTCTTGTTTTATATGATATTTTTCCATAACCACTTTGATTGCTTCTGATTTTTTGATTCCTTTTTTTACAATTTCTATATATTCTGGAACACTACTCGTTATTTCATATTTTTCCACAATTTCTTTTGGAATTTCGTTTCTTTTTTCTATGATAATCTCTGGTTTATCAATAAAACAAATTTTATAAATATGATTCTCTTTTTTATTAAAATTCAACTCACTAAAATTTATTATTTCCAAATGCATTCCTTTTAAATTCTTTGTGTTTTTTTGTACAACTTCTGGTACTTTTTCAACATACTGTGTATATTTCGCATATAACATGATTGGTAAATCTAATGATTTACCCAATTGTATTAATTCATTTACTTCTTGTACATCTAAATTTTTAGAATATGCCATTTCTTTTGTTGTATTTTCTACAATCACTCCCCCATTAAAGCAAATGGTGCATTGATTTTCTTTTCTTAAATCTAATGCATCTATATATTTCTCTAATCGATAAAATGACCTTCCACTTGAAATCATGATTTTTACACCTTTTTTTGAAGCTTCTTTAATCACTTCTATTGTTTTCTTTGTTAATTCTTTTTCATCTGTCACCAATGTTCCATCAAAATCTATCGCTACTAATTTATACATTTTCTTTCTCTCCTTCTGCTATCTTTTCTAAAAAATATATACACTCTTGTAAACAATCATAATGATAATCTAAAAATAAATTCTTTTCTCTCCAAGTTTTAATTTCTTCTAAACTCATCCATTTTACAGTTTCTACTTCTTCTTTTTCTAATTTCAAATTTAATATTTCTACCTCTTTTTTTGTATAATAGATATCTACAAAACAATCATATGCTCTTTTAGAAAATACAAATTCTATTTTTTCTTCTTCTAATTGTAAGCCTAATTCTTCTTGTACTTCTCTTAAAATGGCATGTACACTTTCTTCTCCTGAAATAACATGACCACCTGTTAAAGCCCATTTTCCATTTTTCTTTTGTGCTCTTTTTTGTATTAGAAATTCTTTTTTATGATTTTCCATACAGATAATAACAATTTGGATATATTTTCCTTCTGTTATCTTGCTTTCTTCTGTTGTTGTTTCTCCCATTGGTTTTCTGTTTTTGTCTACAAAGTCTCTTTCCTCCATATTTCCTCCAACTCTTGTTTTTTCACGCATTCTGCTAGTTTCTTTATTCATCAACCAATATTTTATTGGTTATCTCAGCAAAATCGTTTAATGTTAATTTTTCTGCTCTTACATTTTCATCTAACTGTAATTTTTTCAAAATTCTTAATCCTTCTTCTTTAGACATAAATACTTTTGTATTAGTTAATGCATTTAACAAAGTCTTTCTTCTTTGCATAAACGCACTTTTGATAATCTTAAACATAACACCTCTGCTTTTTACTTCTACTGGTGGTTCTTTTCTTAATGTTAATTTGATTACTTTTGAAGTTACCTCTGGCTCTGGTATAAATGAATCATTTGGTACTTCCATAATCCCTTCAGATGTTGCATAATAATATACAGAATAGGTAATTGCTCCAGTTTCCTTTTCTCCTGGAATTGCAATTAATCTATCTGCTACTTCTTTTTGTATCATGACCGTGATACTTTCTAAATCTAATCTATCTTCTAATAATTTCATAATAATAGGTGTAGTTATATAATATGGTAAGTTTGCTACGATTTTAGCAGATTTAAAACCATTTTTTTCTTTTTCTTCTTTTATTATTTTATTTAATCTGATTTGTAATACATCTCCATGAATAACCTCAAAATTTTCATATAGAGAAAATCTATCCGTTAATATTTTTATCATTTTTTTGTCAAGTTCAATGCAAATCACTTTTCTTGCTTTTTCTAACAATTCCTTTGTTAGCGTTCCCAATCCTGGTCCGATTTCAATGACTAAATCTTCCTTAGTAATATCACTACTTTCCACAATTTTATCCACTACATTTTGATTAATTAGAAAATTTTGTCCTAATGCTTTATTTGCTCGAATTTTATATTTTTTCATAATAAATTGGGTATCTTCTAAAATATCACTCATCTTTTTATTTCCTTTCAATTTTTTACAATACATATTATATGGTAAATCTCTATCTTTTTCAATCTTTTACATAAATTTCTTTGTTTAGGGCATTGGGTCTATTGGGGCTTGGTCCTAATGGACTCAAACGGGCACCCTAAACAGACTAGGTCCTAATAGACCTTTTTGTAAAATTTCTGTGTCTTTGTTGCTTTTTATCTGTTTTTAAGATACAATAAAATTGCAAATTTTTAACAAAAGAGGCGAAGCTATGGATACAAATAAAAAAAATAAGACAAATAAGAAAAATAAAAAGAATAAGAACGATAGACAATACAAAAATATTTATATCGGTGTATCAACAAAAAATGATATAAAAAGCGGTAAAAACATGATAAAAAACAAAAAACATAAAGATAAAAATACAACAAATATCGAAAAAAATAAAAATATAGTTAAAAGTAATAACGAAAAAAACAAAAGTATGACCATCATCAAAAATGAAAAAGAAAAAAGTATGACCAAAATAAAAAAAGAAAAAGATTCAAATGTCATTAGTTTAAACCGTAAATTTGATTCTAAAAATCTGATTTATACACCAAAATTACGTAATACATTTATTGTCATTATTATCATTTTTATTTTACTTTTGGGGAGAATTGGCTATTTACAATTTGTGGATGGTGCTTATTTAACAGAAATGGCTTATCAACAACAAGCCATTAACCAAATTCTTAGTCCTAAAAGAGGAAATATTTATGACTCTACTGGAAAGGCTCTAGCCATTAGTGCCCAAGTAGATACGATAACCATTAATCCTACTAGAATTGTTGGTGATACTGATGAAGAAACCAAAACTTTAAAAGAAACAGTTGCTAAAGGTCTTTCTGATATATTCGCATTAGATTACAATGAAACTTTAGAAAAAGTAAATAGCAACTCACAGGTAGAAACCATTATCAAAAAAGTAGAACAAGACAAAGTAGATGAATTAGAAACTTGGATGGATGAAAATGATATATCTGTGGGAATCAACATAGATGAAGATACGAAGCGATATTATCCTTATGGTGAACTTGCTTCTAGTGTCATTGGTTTTTGTGGAAATGACAATCAAGGATTAAGTGGAATTGAATCTAAATGGGATTCTGTTTTAACTGGTACTCCTGGAAAAATTGTTAGTTCACAAGATAGTAGTCAAAAGGAAATTCCAAACGCGGAAGAAACCTATATATCTGCTGAAAATGGCAGTGATATTGCTTTGACAATTGATTTAAATATTCAATCTACTATTGAAAAATACTTAGAACAAGCTGTTGAAAAATATGAATGTGAAGATGGCGGAAATGTTATTGTCATGAACCCACAAACTGGTGATATATTAGGAATGGCTTGTTATCCAGACTATGACTTAAATTCACCTTATACACCAAATTCCACATTAGCAAAAACATATGATTCTTTATCTACTGAAGAAAAAAATGAAGCTTTATACAAGATGTGGTCTAATAAATCTGTTTCAGAGAGTTACGAACCTGGTTCTACCTTTAAAATCATCACTGCTAGTGTTGCTTTAGAAGAAGGTATTACAACACCAAATAAGGCAGGAGATTTCTACTGTTCAGGCTCTCAAATTGTTGAAGACAGAGAAATCAAATGTTGGAGACATTATAATCCTCATGGCTCTCAAACCTTGACAAATGCTTTAGAAAATTCATGCAACCCTGCTTTTATCCAATTAGCACAAAGAATTGGGGCTTCTACTTTATATAAATATTACCAAGCTTTTGGATTATTTGAATCAACAAATTCTGGATTATATGGAGAACAAACCAGTATTTTCCATGATTTAGATGAAGTTGGACCTGTTGAACTTGCAACATATGCATTTGGTCAAAGATTCCAAGTAACACCACTTCAAATGATAACCGCTATTTCTTGTGTTGCAAATGATGGTGTTTTGATGAAGCCAAACATTATTAAATCTATTACCAATACAGATACTGGTGCTATTACTGAAACTCAACCTACAGAAGTAAGACAAGTCTTATCTCAAAAAACAGCTTCAGAAGTAAAATCTATGATGGAATCTGTTGTATTAGAAGGAACTGGTAAAAATGTTCAAGTTTCTGGATATTCTATTGGAGGAAAATCTGGAACATCTGAACCTACAGAAGCAAATGTAGATGACGGATATGTTTCATCATTTGTTGCTATCTCTCCTATTGAAGATACACAAGTTGTCATCTTACTTACTTTATATGATCCTCAAAACAAACAATATGGATATCAAGGT
The DNA here is from genome assembly GCA_949288175.1 of uncultured Eubacteriales bacterium. Classification (GTDB taxonomy): domain Bacteria; phylum Bacillota; class Clostridia; order TANB77; family CAG-508; genus CAG-269. The sequence continues at coordinate 33,227 of CASEIV010000006.1, forward strand.
GGTTCTGTTGCCGCTCCTGTTGTCTCACAAATGTTATCTGAAATATTACCATATTTAGGTGTTCCTTCTGATACAACAGAAGAAGATAATAGTTCTGAAAACTTGATTACTGTTCCTGATGTTAGAAATAAAACACTTACTGAAGCAAAAAAAGTGCTTACCGATGCTGGATTTGATTGTGAAATTGTTTCTTCTGGTGATGCAAATTCAACATTAGTTGCAGACCAAAATCCAAAACCAGGTGCTAAGTTAGCTGCTAATTCTATTATCATGTTATATGGCGAAGGTGATACAGTTGCTACCTCTGTTGAAGTTCCTGATTTATCTAATATGAATTTATCACAGGCAACTAATGCTTTAAAAGCCAAAAACTTAAATATTAGTGTTACTGGCTCAGGAATTGTAACAACTCAAGACTATACAGCAGGTGAACTTGTCCAAGAAGGAACCATTATTAGCGTAAACTTAAAACCAACTTTAACAGATGCTCATTAATATATGCAAAAACGTGCGTAAGCAAAATCAAAGATTTTGGCGCACGTTTTTTTATTCCATTACCTCCTCCCTCCAATACTTTTCAAGTAGCTGATCTAATTTTTTAATCTTTTCACTTTTCTTGATAGCATCCTCTATATTTTCTCCTTTAAAATAACTTATCCATGCTTGTTTCAATGTCATGTCTTTACTGTTTTCAATTTTAAATTTTGGTAATTGTAAAATATGAATTTCTGGATAATCATTGATAATGTTTGTCATGTTTTCTTCTTTCACTACCATTTTACTATGATAATCTAATTCTTTATTTAATACAAAATCTAATATATTAATCGTATTTGTTTTTACACATTCTCTATATTCATCATATTCTAATTGATTTGCATGAATTTGTACATAATACAATAGCATCTTTATTAAAACATGGTCTCCATCAATAATTTGTATACCTACATTTCGCTCTTCATTCTCAGTTGTTTTGATTCTTAAATCTGCAATACCAAAATTTTCTTCAGCTGGTAAATGTTCTTTCATTTTTTCTAAGTATGGATTAATTTTTGCTTCTTTTATTTCTAAATTTAGCATCACCTCTATAAATTCTTTCAATATATCTACATTTTCTTCTGTATTTAAAACTCTCCTTAGTACAAAATTACTTTTTGACACAAATTTTCGATTCATATACATAATTTTAGTGCACTAAAATTAACCTCCTTTTCATATTTCTTTCGAAATTCGGGATTTTTGATTAATATTTTTATGACCAATGATGGATTTTTATTGGATAAAAATTCAAACTTAATAAAATATAAGTAAAATTGATAATTGATAATTCATAAATTAACTGATAAATAGAAATTTCTATTGAATAAAAATTATATAATTTCTTCCAGTATACTGACAAAAAAAGAACTTGTCAACAAGTTCTTTCTATATTTTTTTACTTTTCATCGCAAAATTCGACAAATATCGTATTTCCTTATCACCTTACAGTTAAGGATAAGCTTTTTCTAGTTTTTCAACCACTTTTTTTATGCTTTCTTTTGGTGTTGAAGCTCCTGCCATAATCCCAACTCTATCGGTTGATTGAATTTTGCCAAACACTAATTCTGTTTCATTTTCTATTAATAAAACTGTTTTACAATATTGTTTTGCAATTTCATATAGTTTTTTAGTATTTGAACTACTTTTTCCTCCAATAACAATCATAGAATCTACTTTTTTGGCCATCTCCTCTGTTTCTTTTTGTCTGATTTCTGTTGCTTGGCATATGGTATTTTTTATAACTAATTCTATATCTCTTTGTATTTCATTTTTTATAATTTCTTCTATGATATAAAATTTTTCTAAACTATATGTCGTTTGTGAAATGACTAATAATTTTTTTATTTCTGACTTCTCAAGTGCTTCTAAAGCTTTTATTGTATAATCTTCTTTTTCTATAACAAATTTGTTTTCTCCACAATAACTTAGTGTTCCTATAATTTCTGGATGCTTTTTATTTCCTAAAAGGAAGATATAATATCCTTTATTGGCATATTCTTCTGCAATCTGATGAATTTTCAATACCTTTGGACAAGTATAGTCCACTAATTCAATCTGTTTTTCTTTTGCTTTTTCATAAATCTCTTTTTGTATTCCATGTGCACGAATAATTGTCTCTCCTTTAGCCTCTTCAATATTTTCAATAAATTGCATTCCCAAATTCTCTAATTCTTTAATTACTTCTAGATTATGCACAATTTCTCCTAAACCATATATTGTTTCATCTTTCTTTAGTTCTTCCTTTGCACCGTCTACTGCTCTTTTTACACCATAACAAAATCCAGCTGTCTTTCCCACTATTAATTCCATATTCTCTTTCTCTCCATTCTACGATATCTAGTTTATTGTATAGAAAAAATCGACTTTTATTTTAGCTTTATATAGATTTTTTCGTATGCAACAAGGTTAGTCCTCTTATTTTACCATCTCTAAAATTTCTTGTTTTAGCACTTCTACAATTTTTTCTTGTGGCACTTTTTTTATAATTTCACCTTTTTTAAATAATAGTCCTTCTTTTACACCACCTGCTATTCCAATATCTGATTCTCTTGCTTCTCCTGGTCCATTGACTGCACATCCCATGACAGCAACTGTAATATCTGATTCTATCGTACTTAAAAAATCCTCTACTTCTTTCGCTATTGGAATTAAATCAATCTGTGTTCTTCCACAAGTAGGACAAGCCACTAATGTTGGTACTTTATGATATAAATTACAATCTTTTAATATTTCTTTAGCTACTTTAATTTCTTTTACTGGGTCATCTGAAAGAGAAACTCTCATAGTATCTCCTATTCCATTTCTTAACATATAACCTAACCCAATACTAGATTTTACTGTTCCACTAAATTCTGTTCCACTTTCTGTAATTCCCAAATGTAATGGACAATCAAAAGATTTTGCTGCTTCTTCATAACTTTCTATACATAAATCTAAGTTAGAAGCTTTTAAAGAAATTAAATACTCTTTAAAATCTAATTTTTCTAATATTACTATATGTCTTCTTGCACTTTCTACCATTGCCTTTGCTGTTGGCTTTCCATATTTCTCTAACAAATCTTTTTCTAGAGAGCCTGCATTTACACCAATTCTAATAGGAATATGCTGTTCCTTACATTGGTCTACAACAGCTTTTACTTTATCTTCACTTCCAATATTTCCTGGATTAATTCTAACTTTGTCAACACCAGCTTTTATCGCCTCTAGTGCAATCTTATAATCAAAATGTATATCTGCAACAATTGGAATATGAATTTGTTTTTTAATCTCTTTTATAGCTTTCGCATCTTCCATATCTAATGCTGCAACTCTAATAATTTCACATCCTGCTTTTTCCAAATCTAATATTTGCTTTACAGTTGCATCTACATCTTTTGTTTTTGTATTACACATAGATTGAATAACCACTTTATTCTGTCCACCTATTTGTACATTTCCTACCATAACTTTTTTTGTTTTTGTTCTATCCATTTTCTATTCCTTCCTTTTGTCGCATTAGGTTCGTTTGTCTATGCGACATTTTCTTGTTTTTGTCGCATTGGGATCGTTTGTCTATGCGACATTTTCTTTTGAGCCCAAAAAGGAAAACATGGATATTTCCAAGTTTTCCTTAAATTTCTTTATTTTGAAGCTATATAATATCCGACTCCTCTTTTGGTTATTAATATTTTTGGTGATGATGTATCTTTTTCAATTTTTTCTCTAATTCTTCTTACAGTTACATCTACTGTTCTAATGTCTCCATAATATTCATATCCCCAAACTTTTTCTAATAATGTTTCTCTTGTAATCACTTGTCCTGGTTGTGATGCTAAAAATTTAATAACCTCAAATTCTCTTACTGTTAAATCTATTATTTCTCCTCTAATTTTTACTTCAAATTTATCTAAGTCTAGCTCTAAGTCATTAACAATAATCTTATTTTCTTTCTTTTTCGAATTATCATTATCCATTCTAGCTACTGCAAGATTTTCTACTTTTCTTAAATTTGCTTTTACTCTTGCAATTAATTCTCTAACACTAAATGGTTTTGTGATATAGTCATCTGCACCTAATTCTAGTCCTAATATTTTATCAATTTCACTATCTTTTGCTGTTAACATTAAGATTGGTACATTATATGAATTTTTGATTCTTTTACATACAGATAATCCGTCCATTTTTGGAAGCATAATATCTAGTAAGATTAAGTCTGGGTATTGCTCTAAAGCAATATTTAGTGCTGTTACTCCATCACTTGCTTCAATGACATTATATCCTTCTTTTTTTAAATTATATACTAATATTTCTCTTATCGGTTGTTCATCATCAACAATTAAAATTGTTTTTTGTTCTCTATCTATTTCTTCTTCCACAAAAACTCCGCCTTTCTTCCTTAGCTTAATTTTTATACTATATTTATATCATAATTATTTTCATTATACAAGTAATTTGTTAAAAATTCTTTGTTGGAGACATGCCAAATCATTCCGAAAGTTGCCAAAGGGGACGTGCCTTTTTGGCAACTTTTCCGAAAAAATATTTTGAAATGAAAAACAAACTTTATTTAAAAAGTTGCCAAAAAGGCACGTCCCCAACGTTTCGCTTGTCCTTTTAGTCAAATCTATTGACATTAAGAGTATTTAGGCATATACTAAAGTCGTAAAATTTTAATAAAAAGGAGGCAATTAAGAATGGATAACATGATAGAAATTAGATGGCATGGTAGAGGTGGACAAGGTGCCAAAACAGCTTCTTTATTATTAGCTGATGCAGCTTTTAATACTGGCAAGTATATTCAAGGATTTCCTGAATATGGTCCTGAAAGAATGGGTGCCCCTATCACTGCATACAACAGAATTAGTGAAACACCTATCACAATTCATAGTAATATTTATGAACCTGATTATGTGGTAGTTGTCGATGACACGCTTTTAGAATCAGTTGATGTGACTTCTGGTTTAAAAGAAACAGGAGCTATTGTTATTAATACAACAAAATCCGCTGAATATCTAAAAAAAGCGTTAAAAGGATATTCTGGTGAAATTTACACAATTGACGCTAGAAAAATTTCAGAGGAAGCTTTAGGAAAATATTTTCCAAACACCCCTATGTTAGCAGCAATTGTAAAAGTAAGTAAAATTATGACTGATGATGAATTATTAGAAGATATGAAAGGTTCTTTTAAACATAAATTTGCTAAAAAGCCTGAGGTTATAGACGGAAATATGAAGGCTTTAGAAATGGCTTTAAAGGAAGTTAAGAAAATTCAATAATAATAAAACAATTACTAGATTACGATAGATTGGAAAAGAATTAAATTTTAGCACGAAAAAATTGATTTTAAAGACAAGGGCGCATACTTTTTGTATGTAACCGCGTTTAAAATGAATTTTGACAAAGCTAAAATTGTAATTATTTTTCAATCAATTTAAGAAAGGAATGATGTTAAAAATGACAGATATAAATGCAAACACACCTATGGAGAAATTAACTCCTGGTGGAGATATTTATACTGCTGGAAATGCAAGAGATTTTAAGACAGGCGACTGGAGAAGTTCTTACCCTGTATTTTTATCTGATAAATGTAAACAATGTGGTTTATGCTTCCCAGTTTGCCCAGAAGATGCCATTCCAGTAGGAAAAGAAGATTTAAAAAGAAAAGATTTCAATTATGATTACTGCAAAGGTTGTGGTGTATGTGCCAAAGTATGCCCTTTCGGTGCTATTGAAATGAGAGAGGAAGGTGTTGAATAATATGAGTATTAGAGAAAGATTAAGTGGTAATGAAGCAGCAGCAACTGCTATGAAACAAATTAATCCAGATGTTGTCGCAGCCTTCCCTATTACACCTTCAACAGAAATTCCACAATACTTTTCAACTTTTGTTGATAATGGTCTTGTGGATACAGAATTTGTTGCTGTTGAAAGTGAACATAGTGCTATGAGTGCTTGTATTGGTGCAGAAGCTGCTGGAGCAAGAGCTATGACAGCTACATCTGCCAATGGATTATCTTTAATGTGGGAAATGATCTATATCGCTTCTAGTTTACGTTTACCTATTGTTATGTCTTTAGTAAACAGAGCTGTATCAGGGCCTTTAAACATTCATAATGACCATTCAGATGCTATGGGTGTTAGAGATGCTGGTTGGATTATGTTATTTTCAGAAAACAACCAAGAAGCTTATGATAACCTTTTAATGGCACATAAAATTGCAGAAAATAAAAATGTTATGCTTCCATTAATGGTATGTCAAGATGGATTTATTACTTCTCATTCTATTGAAAATATAGAATTGGTTGAAGATGATAAAGTAAAAGAATTTGTTGGAACATATAAACCAGAACATTATTTATTAAATAAAAATGAACCAATTGCTGTTGGTCCATTAGATTTACAAGCTTATCTATTTGAACATAAGGCACAACAAGCAGAAGCTATGAAGAATGCAAAACAAGTGATTTTAGATGTAGCAAAAGATTTCGAAAAAATGACTGGTAGAAAATATAGTCTTTTTGAAGAATATAAATTAGATGATGCAGAAATTGCGATTGTTTGTATGAACTCAACAGCTGGTACAACCAAATTTGTTGTTGACAAATTAAGAGAACAAGGTGTAAAAGCAGGTTTATTAAAACTTCGTGTATTTAGACCATTCCCTGTTGAAGAAATCGCAAAAGCATTATCACATCTAAAAGCCATTGCTGTATTAGATAAAGCAGATTCTTTAAATGCTGCTGGTGGTGCTTTGTTTGAAGATGTTACATCTGCTATGTATGTAAACAACATTCATGTACCTGCAGTTAACTATGTATATGGTATTGGTGGTAGAGATACAAAAGCTGATGACATCGAAAGTGTATATACAGATTTATCAGAAATCGTAAAAACTGGAAAAATAGATAATCCTTATCGTTATTTAGGATTAAGAAAGGAAGGTGACAAATAATGCCTTATAATGTAAAAGAAATCGTTGCGAATAAACCTTCAAGATTTACTGCTGGACACAGAATGTGTGCTGGTTGTGGAGCTCCTCCTGTTGCAAGACATATTATGAGAGCTTTAAAACCAGAAGATCATGCAGTTGTTGCCAATGCCACTGGATGTATGGAAGTTTCTACTTTTATCTATCCATATACTGCTTGGACAGATTCATTTATACATACAGCTTTTGAATGTGCAGGTGCTACACTTGCCGGAGCAGAAGCAGCTTATGTTTCTATGAAAAAACAAGGAAAATTACCAGCTGATGGAGATACAAAATTCATCGCCTTTGGTGGAGATGGTGGAACATATGATATCGGTTTACAATCTTTATCAGGTGCTATGGAAAGAGGACATGATATGGTATATGTATGTTATGATAATGGTGCATACATGAATACAGGTATTCAACGTTCTTCTGCAACACCAAAATTTGCTGATACAACTACCTCTCCTGCAGGAACCGTTATTCCTGGAAAAACACAATGTAGAAAAGATTTAAGTAAAATTATGGTGGGACATCACATTCCTTATGTTGGTCAAACCATTGCCTATATGAATTTCAAAGATTTATATGAAAAAGCTGAAAAAGCAATTTATACAGAAGGACCTGCATTTTTAAATGTATTATCACCATGTCCTAGAGGCTGGGGATATCCAACTGAGGATTTGATGAAAATTAATAAACTTGCTGTTGAAACATGTTATTGGCCTTTATATGAAGTGGTTAATGGTGTATATCATATTTCATATAAACCAGCTAAAAAATTACCAATTGAAGAATTCTTAAAACCACAAAAAAGATTTAGACATATGTTTAAACCTGGTAATGAGTGGATGATAGAAGATTTCCAAAGAATTGTTGATGAAAGATGGCAAGAATTATTAGACTTAGAAGAAGTCACAAATAAAAATAAATAATAAAAAAGGGATTTTGGGGACGGACTCAAAATTCCCTTTTTTTAATCTTTACTCTCTATCACAATCAAAATGCCTTTTTTCATCTCAATACGTGCTGTATCTGTTATGATTTCATTACTAATACCTAAACTGGTTCCTATTGGTAAAGTATAATGATTTAAAGAATATTTAAAACCTGTTAAAGTTAATCCCTCTACTATGCTAGTCAAAGGAATTAAAGATACGTATTTTCCATAAACTTTATTTTTCTCTAAAGTCATTTCTTTATTTATTAAGTAAATTCGATTATGCTCGTCCAAAATTTGACAAGGAATATTGGCCTCTAATGCATCTTTTAATATATGAATATTCGCTAGAGCATGGTCCATTCTCTTCCCTAACGCACCCATTATTGTAATCCTAGAACTTTTTAAACCAATGGCTAGTTGTAAAGCAATATCTGTATCTGTATTATCTTTTTCTGCATTAAATGTATGAAAAGTAATTTGAGATTGCTTTTTATAGAATTCTAGAATTTCAGCAGAAACAGAATCAAAATCTCCTACTACATGATTTGGTATTATTTTTAATTTATATAATGCCTCTAATCCTCTATCGCCTGCAATTATATTTTGACCGTACATGTTTTTCACAATATATTTTTAATTCTTCAATATGAATATCTCCACCTGATACGATTAATGTTTCCATTTTATTTCTCCTATCTCTATAACAATTTTTTCATATAAAAAACTCTACATTACATTGAAACATATATAAGCTGTTTCCTATATAATATAAAAGCCATGACAGATTCTATATAGGAATATATCATGGTTTTATACTTTTTCTAGTATATGTAATCTTATTCTTCTTCTGGAGCTTCTACTGGGCAAACACCTGCACAAGTCCCACAGCTTATACAAGCTGATTGATCAATTACAAATTTATCATCTCCTTGTGATATACATCCAACTGGACATTCAGCTGCACAAGCACCACATGATATACATTTATCTGTTATTTTATATGCCATTATATTCACCTCCTTTAATTTATTACTTTATTATTTTTGTTTTTTATTGTATAGGAAACCATATGAAACTTTAAGTTACTTTGGCTCAAAGTGAAAATAAAAATTTCATATTTTATTTTCAAAAGAAAAATCCACTTTTATCTTGAGCATATATGAGATTTCTTATTTTTCTCTCATTCCTTCATCTTCTTTTTCCAATTTTTCTAATTCCTCTAATTCTTTTTGATGTTCAATTTCTTCTTGATCTAATCTTTCTTTTTCTGCATCTTTTATAACTTGAATATCTTTTACATCATATCTTCTATAAATATATGTATCTCCATCTTTAATTTTTACTCTTACTCTTTCTTTAAGAGTTTCAATAGAATCTACTTCTCCCTCTCCTTCTTCTGTTTTTACAATGGCTCCTATATGTGGTAATTTTTTTAATTTTTCTTCATAAACTTCGCTCTCATATTTTAAACAACACATTAGTCTTCCACAATTACCTGATATTTTTGAAGGATTTAAAGAAATATTTTGTTCTTTTGCCATTTTAATAGATACAGCTTCGAAATCATTTAAAAATGTACAACAGCATAATTCTCTTCCACATACACCATTTCCACCAATTTTTCTAACTTCATCTCTTACACCAATTTGTCTTAGTTCTATTCTTGTTTTATATATAGCTGCTAAGTCTTTTACTAATTCTCTAAAGTCAATTCTTCCATCTGCTGTAAAATAGAATAAGATTTTACTATTATCAAATTTCACTTCTACATCTGTTAATGTCATTTCCAATCCATGTTCTTTTATTTTCTTTTTACATACTTCAAAAGCCTTCTTCTCTAATGCTTTACATTCGTCATAACGCTTATAATCTTTTCCATTGGCAATTCTAATAACCACCTTTAAAGGTTCTACAATCTTATCCTCTGGAACAGCTCTATTCGGAATCATGACTTCTCCAAGTTCTTCTCCTTGTGCTGTTTCTACAATAACTTTATCTCCTTTTTTCAATCTCCATTTTTTTGGGTTAAAGAAATAGATTTTTCCTAATTTTTTAAACCTAACTCCTACAATATCTTTCAATTTACTTCCTCCCACATATTAAATATCATGTTATCTATACACATATCATAATTTGCATTTTGATTCAATCTTTTTTTTGTATTTTCTATGATATCAATACAATTTGCATATTGTGCGTTTTCTTTTGATAATTTCAATAATATTATATTTATATAGTCTAATATATTTATAATTTCGTCTTTTGATTGATATAGTGGTTCCCCTAATTTTATTAATTCTGTCATATCTGTTTTATCTAACTTTTCTATCATGTCTTCTATACTTTCATATTGTTCTTTTTTATCTTTTAATATGATAGCTTTTCCAATACTACCTTGAAAGGCATCTAACATATTTTGACTAATATTTGTCATTCCATATGTTTCTTCCATATATTGTTTTATATATTTTGTCTCAATCGGTTGAAATGAAATCTTCATACATCTTGATTTTATGGTATTTAAAAAAGCATTTTCATTACTACCTACCAATATAATTGTACTATATTCTGGTGGTTCTTCTAATGTTTTTAATAAACAGTTTTGTGCCTCAGCTGTCATTTTGTCAGCATCATTGATAATATATACTTTTTTATTTGAAATAATTGGCTTTTCTTGTATCTTTCTTTGTAAATATCGAATTTGTTCAATTTTTATACTACTTCCATCTGGCTCTAAGTATAAAAAATCCGGATGATTATGAGACATAAATTCAACACAAGATTTACATTGATGACATCCTTTTTCTTCTTCATTTGTACATAATACAATTTGAGCAAACTCTTTAGCTATCATTTGTTTTCCTATGCCTTCTTTTCCCACAAACATATAGCTATGTGATACCTTATTTTCATCAACTGCTCTTTTCAATTCATTCTTTATTGGCTCATTTCCAATTATTTCATCGAACATTAATGCTTTCGCTCCTTTTCTCTACCTTTATTATTATATACTAAAACAATTGATTTTTCAACAGAAAATATCTTAAGTTTCGGTTTTTTCAAGTTGAGGGGCGGGGATGTTTATATTTTTTAATGTATTGACGAATGTGCCATGGAATAGATGTATAAATTCTTAATTTTCAATAAATGAGGAAGCGCGAACAGCGAGAGGCTCGTTTATTGAAAATTTAGAAGTTATCATCTATGGAGCAAACCGAGGAAATCATAAAAAATATAAACATCCCCGCCCCTCAACTTGAAAAAATCGGAACTTGAATAATATGGATTTAAAAGCAAAAAATAGAGATCTAAAATCTCTATCTTTTAATCTACATGTCCCCATTTATCTAATGGCCATATTCTTATTGCCACTGTACTTTCTATTTTTTCTAAAGGTATACACCCAAAAGCTCTACAATCTGTACTATGTGTTCTATTATCTCCCATAGCAAATACTGTATTTTCTGGAACGATAAAATCAGAAAAACCTGGTCCTTCAATATCTGTTACAACACCGTCTTGTAGATATGGTTCATCTAGTTCTTTACCATTTATATACACTTTTCCTTCTTTAATTTCTACATGTTCTCCTGGGAGTGCAATTACTCTTTTTATATAACTTTCTTTTCCTATTTCTAAGACATATTTTACAAACTTACTAAATATATTGGTTGGTTCATTTTCATATTTAGCAACTGGGTTCTTTGTATCAATTTCTGAACTTGTAAAAAACTTTTTACTTGGTGCTTCAAATGTAATAATTTCTCCTCTTTCTGGTAAAGTTTTCGTAGTTCTAGACCATCTATTTAGCCATAATCTCTGGCCCTCCTCTAATGTTGGCTTCATTGATACTTGCTGAACAATCGTTGGCGTTCCTATAAAATATCTAAATAATAATGCTAACACAATTGCTATAATAATACAATATACCCATTCTAATATTTCTTTTATCTTTGGATTCAACTTTCTCTCTCCTTTAACTTTTAAAAATCTAATTTATTATACATGAATTGCTTTTATTTTTCAATTCCAATTAGTATTTTTTTATAATTCTCTAGCAAACTAATTTTTAGTTGGGATTCTTATGACTACTTCTGTACCTTGTCCTACTGTACTTTTAATATCAATGCTACCCCCATTTTTATCAAGTATTTCTTTTGCAATAGAAAGTCCTAGACCAGTTCCTCCCATTTCTCTTGTACGAGCTTTATCCACTCGATAAAATCTCTCAAATATTCTAGACAAATCTTCTTCTGGTATTCCAATTCCATTATCAAAGATTTTTATATAAGCATCATTATATACAAAACCTACATATATTTTAATTTCCCCACCTTCTGGTGTGTATTTAATACTATTTGTTAAAATATTTAAAATGACTCTTTCAATATCATCTTTATCTGCATAAACAGGTGGAACATCTGCCGTTACAAAAGAGTTTACTGTATGATTTTTCTTTTTAATTTCAATAGCCAATTTATCTTGACATTTTTTTACTAGTTCTCCTAAATCAAATGATACTTTTTTCGCTCTATTTTTATTATTATCATATCTTGATAAAGTTAATAAGTCAGTAACAAGTCTTGCCATTCTTCGTGCTTCTGATGCAATTACATTTAAGAACTTGTCCTGTGTTTCTTTATCATATTCTCCCTCTAGCAAAGTATCTGCATATCCCATAATAGATGTAATTGGGGTTTTTAATTCATGTGATACATCTGCCACAAATTCTTTTTGCATATTATCTAATTTCACATGTTCTGTTATATCTTGGATAACCGCTATCACACCATTTGGTCTATCTGATTCATTTTTAAAAGGAGCAAAAAATACATTCATATATTTATCTTCTACTTGAATCCTTTGTTCTGTTGATGTCCAGTTTTCTAGATAAATAATTTTCTCCATGTTAATTCCTAATTTAAATTTTGCAAAAATATCATCAAAAGTAATATCTTCTGGTCCAATACTTAAAAATTTTTTTGCAGCTGGATTGATTAAGATAATCTCTCCCTCCATATTAAAAGCAATAATTCCATCTGTCATATGTAAAAGAATCGTTTCTATTTGATTTTTTTGTGTAGAAACTTCACTTAATTTTTCTTTTAATTCTGTCGTCATAGCACCTAATACATTTTCTATATTAGACATATCTTTTTTGCCTTTAACTTTTTTTACTTCTTCTTTAGGTGAATTGGTTTTATCTTTTTTCTTTTCTTCTTCTGTTATCTTTTCTGCACTTTTGATTAATTTATTAATCGGATAAATAACAAATCTTGATAAAACAATAGCTATTAAAATACCACTTACTAAAAATACGACTCCTGCTACAATTAATGCTGTAATATTGGTATTTCGCATTTGTTGTATAAATTGAGCTAATTCTTCTATATCCCCAATTTCTCTATTACTAAGATTAATTTCCAAATTATTGATTGATTGTATATATACAAGTCCTAATCCTGTAATCACAATAATACCTATTAAAAAAAATACAATAATTATTTTTAGTTGAATACTTCTAAACATTCTTTTCCCTCTCATCTATTTCTATTCTGTTATAGAAACATCTTCAAATATTTTAATCATGCTTCTGTTGTTCTCTTATGGTTTCCACAATTTGTGCATATATTTTGTTTTCTACATCATCTGTTGCAACAGTTAACGCTTTTTCTCCCATACTTTTACACTTATCTTTGTCTAATACAATTTTTTCTATATTCTCATTTAATTTTTTTCCAGTCAATTCATTATCTAATATAATATCTGCTGCTCCAACATTTTGTAATACTTTTGCATTATATAATTGATGGTCATGACTAACATTTGGTAATGGGACTAATATAGATGGTTTTCCTAAATTTGCAATTTCTGTAATGGTCATTGCTCCACTTCTTGCTACAATGACATCTACAATATTCATAATTTCCTCCATATTATATATATATGGAAGAATTTTCATATTTTTTATATGGTTAATATTTTTATTCTCATTTTCTAATTCTTCTTTTACAATATCATACTGCTTTGGGCCTGTTGCCCAAATCATTTGATAATTTTCATTTAACTCTGATTTTATCATTTCCATGATTGCTTGATTAATTCTTCTTGCTCCTTGACTTCCTCCAAATACTAAAGCAATTGGCATCTGTTTATTTAATCCAACTTTTTTTATCATTTTCTCTTTTTGTTCTTCTGTATAATTTTGTTTTTTTATTTTTACAGGTGTTCCTGTATATACAATTTTTTTTGCATGTTTTATTCTTCCCATTGCATCTTTAAAAGATACTAAAATCGTATCTGTTTTTTTGGCTAACATTTTTACTGCTTTTCCAGGAAAAGCATTACTTTCATGTAATATTGTTGGAATTTTTAATCGATGTGCTGCTGAAATGGTTGCACCACAAATATATCCCCCAGTTCCTATAACAATGTCTGGATTGATTTCTTTTAATAATTTTTTTGCTTCTCCAAATCCTTTTAATGTTTTTATCATCTTTTTTATATTATCAATAGATATTTTTTTACTTAATCCATATGCATCAATTGTTTTTAATTCATATCCAGCTCTTGGAACCAAATCATTTTCCAATCCTCTTGTTGTTCCTATAAAAATGATTTTTGAATCTTTTTGTTCTTCTTGTATTTTTTTGGCTATGGCTAATCCTGGATTGATATGACCTGCTGTCCCTGCTGCTGCAATAACTACTTTCATCTTTTCTTCCTTTCTTAATTTCTATTTGCTTGCAAAAGGGGACGGGGTGATGATTTTGGGGACGGAGCAAAAAATCATCATATTGTTCTTCAAAAAATATTAAATGAAATATTTCTATAAATGATGATTTTTTGCTCCGTCCCCAAAATCATCACCCCGTCCCCTTTGGCAACCTCTATTCCTTTTTGGCTCCTGCTTTTGAAATATTTAAGAGTATTCCCATCTCGCAGAGTAATATAAATAATGATGTTCCTCCATAACTAAAGAATGGTAATGGCATTCCTGTTGCTGGCATTGATGAAGTAACAACTGCTATATTGATAATCACTTGTATTGCTACTTGTGCTGTAATTCCTATCGCTATTAAACTTCCAAACATATCTGGTGATTTCATAGCAATTAAAATTCCTCTCCATATAAATATGGCAAATAATATGATAACTACTGCACATCCTATGAATCCTAATTCCTCTGCTAGTATTGAGAAAATAAAGTCATTATGTGGTTCTGGAATATACAAATATTTCTGTTTACTTTCTCCTAATCCTGCTCCAAATAATCCTCCTGAACCAATCGCATATAAGCTTTGGATAACTTGCCAACCTGTATCTGTTGCATCTTTCCATGGATCTAAAAATGTTGTAACCCTTTGCAAACGATATGGTGATGTTACAATTAATCCTATTCCTAATGGCACTCCCACAACTGAACCTGTTACAAGAAAATGCCAGAATTTACATCCTGCAATAATCATCATAATTGCTACAATTCCAATAATTACTATTGATGCACTAAAATGTGGTTGTATTAATAATAAAACAATAATTGGTGCTATCATCATGATATGTTTTAAAAAGCCTTTTCCATATTTATCTAATTCATCTCTATTTTTTACTAACATTCCTGCATAAAATAATATCATTAATAATTTTACGATTTCAGATGGTTGAAATGACAGAGATTCTGTAATATATATCCATCTTTTTGCACCATTTACTTCTCTACCTATAAGAGGTACTGCTAATAACAATAAAAAAGCTACAATATATGCTAATTTAGAATATTTTTGATAAAACCTATAATCAATGTTAGAAATTACCCACATCATGAACAATCCTGCTACCGCAAAAATTGCCTGTCTAAAAAAATATGAGTAACTATTTCCACTTTCAGAAAGTGCTGATGGCGAACTTGCTGAAAGTACCATAATTAATCCTATTGACAACAACAATAATATGGTTATCAATAATGTAAAATCAATTGGGTTTTTTAGAAAGCTTGAAAAACTCTTACCTTTCTTTTTTGCCATTCTTTTTTATCATTCCTTTCTCAAGAAAAAAAGCTACATGATTAGAAATCTTCGATTTCGTTATGCATGCTTTCCTTATATTATCTTTAGTCCAATGATACATAATAATAATGTTGCTACACTAAATACAACCACTACTTTGTTTTCCTTCCAACCTGATAATTCAAAATGGTGATGTAATGGTGCCATTTTGAAAAAACGTTTTCCCGTCTTTTTAAAATATAACACTTGTATCATAACAGATATCGTTTCTACTACTGGTATTAATGCAATAACTAGTAATAATAATGGCATTTCTAGGTATAACGCTAATCCTGATATAACGCCTCCTAACATAAGAGACCCTGTATCTCCCATAAACACTTTGGCTGGGTGAATATTAAACATTAAAAATCCTAGAACTGCACCTATTACAATACTTGCAAATATAGATACTTCATATACTTGTAATCTAATTCCAATAATCGCTAAACAAGTAATAATAATTGCACATACACTAGATGATAAGCCATCAATTCCATCTGTCAAATTGACTGCATTGGTTGCTCCTAGTATAACAACAATCGCAAATGGTATATAAATAAAAGCTGGCATATCTATATATGTTTTTATAATTGGTATATATGTTTGTGTTTCAATTTTCAATCCATATACTAAATAAACGACATATGCTACTGAAATAATCAGTAATCCAATCATTTTATAACTTGGTTTCAAACCTTCTGTGTTTTTTAATACTAATTTTTTAAAATCATCTATAAATCCAATGAAACCAAATCCAATCGTTAATAATAATATTGGCAGTAATTTATTGGCTAAATCTGTTTCTCCATTTATGGATAAATACGCATATGTTCCTATTACCACCAAAACCATGGTAATGATGATAATAATTCCCCCCATTGTTGGAGTTCCTTGTTTTTTTAAATGAGATTGTGGTCCATCATCTCTTTCTATTTGACCTACTTTTCTTTTTTTCAATATTGGTATAATGATAAATCCCATGATAATCGATATGATAAATGCGATTATCAATACTTTTGCCTCGAATATCAATTTAATCCAACCTTTCTTTTGTTTTATTTTTTCTTATTCTTTGCTTCACTTTCTAATTCATCTATAATTTCTCTAACAATCACTCTCTCATCAAATGGATATTTTTTCCCATTAATTTCTTGATATGGTTCATGTCCTTTTCCTGCTAAAATAACAATGTCTCGCTTTGTTGCCATTTTGATTGCTTCTTTGATAGCTTCTGTTCTATCCACAATCACTTCATATTTTCCATTTGTTTTTTTCATACCTTCTTCTATTTGTTCTACTATCTTCTTAGGATCTTCTGTTCTTGGATTATCAGATGTAATAATTGTAAAGTCTGCAATTCTTCCTGATATTTCTCCCATAATTGGTCTTTTTCCAGCGTCTCTATCTCCACCACAACCAAATACAGATATGACTTTTCCTCTTGTATAACTTTTGGTTGCTTGCAATATATTTTCTAGACTTTCTGGAGAATGTGCATAATCTATCATGATTGGTATTTCTCTTTTATTATCTACTAATTCAGATCTTCCTGGTACTCTTACCTCTGTTAAAGCTTCTTTTATAGGTTCAGGAGCAATTCCAAATTTTTGTGCAACACAAATAGCCGCTAATGAATTATATACACTAAACCTTCCAGGTATTCCTGTTTTTACTCTTTCATTTCTATCTTTTAATTTTACTTTAAAATCTACATAAGAATTTGTAATTGTTATATCTTTTGCTAAAAGATTTGCATAGTTGTCGATTCCATATGTTGTGATATTGCTATCTGGGAATAATCTTGGTATTTTTGCTCCATGCAAATCATCAGCATTTGTGATTCCTGTTTTACACATCTTAAATAATTTTAATTTTGAGTTAAAATAGTCCTCCATATCTGGGTGTTCTTTTGGACTGATATGGTCTTCTGAGAAGTTTGTGAATACAACAATATCAAAATCACATCCTTCTACTCTGTTTAATTTTAAACTTTGTGATGAAACTTCCATCACTACTACTTCAACGCCTTGTTTTACCATTTCATCAAATGTTTGTTGTAATTCTAAACTTTCAGGTGTCGTTCTATCACTATCTTTTATTTTTTTCCCATTGATATATGTTGCAATGGTTCCAATTAATCCTACTTTTTTTCCTGCTTTTTCAAATATTTCTTTTATCATAAAAGTAGTTGTTGTTTTTCCTTTTGTTCCTGTAACACCAATTAATTTAAATTTTCTTGATGGGTGGTCATAAAAATTATCTGATACAATGGCTAATCCTTCTCTTGTATCTTTTGCCATAACAACTGTTATACTATCTGGTATGTTTGCTCCTTTTAGATTACATCCTTCTTGTATCATAATAGCTACTGCCCCATTTTCTATGGCATTTTCCACATATTGATGACCATCTGTTGAAAATCCTTGTATAGCTACAAATAAATATCCTGGTTTTACATTTTTGGAATTGTTTTCAATTCCAGATATTTCAATATCTAAATCACCTTTAACTTTTAAATTTTCTAAACCTACTAATATTTGTTTTAATTCCATTTCTTTCAATCCTTTCGATTATGAATACTTGAATTTTTGTAAATTATTCCATTTAATCTCTCATATTATATAACGAAAATTATTTTTTGTATAGAGTTTTTATGACTTTTTTAATATTCTATCACTACTTTACTTTGTTCATTTACAGTTATCCCTGAACTTGGAATTTGATTTTTTACATAGGTATTTTCCATATCTACTTCTTCCTTTTCTAAATACATCTCTAAATTGTTTTCTTTTAAAATCTGTTTGGCTTCTTCTAATGTTTTCCCCATAATATCTGGTACCTGTATTTGATGAATGATTTCTTCTTCATCTTCTTCTAATACTTGTTTATTTACTTCCAAATATGGCAAGATTTCACTAAATATCTGTCCACCAACAGGTGCTGCCACACCTCCTCCTTGGTGACCACCTTCTCCTGTAGGATTATATAATGTAACCAATACCACTACTTGTGGATTATCAATTGGTGCGACTCCACAAAAAGATGTTACATATTTATTTGTATTAACTCCATCTTCTGAAGTTCCCGTTTTCCCTCCGATTCTATATCCTACCACTTTTGCATTTTTACCAGTTCCTTCTGATACAACACTTTCCATCATACTTAATACTTTTTCAGAAGTTTCTTTGGAAATAACGGTATCGCCTTTTTCTACCAGAATGTCTGTTACTTCTTTTGTTTCACTATCAATGATTTGTTTTACAACCCTTGGTTTTATACTGGTTCCTCCATTAGCAATACTAGATACAGCTGTTGCTAATTGAATTGGTGTAATTTCAAATCTTTGACCAAAACTAATCGTTGCCAATTCAACTGGTCCTGCCTTTTCTTTGGCTAGAAATATGCTTCCAGCTTCTCCTGGTAAATCAATCCCTGTTGTTTGTAATAATCCAAATTTTTCCAGATATTCATAATATTTTGTTACCCCTATTTTTTGTCCTAATCCAATAAAAACTGGATTACATGAATTCATTAATCCTTGCCTTAAACTCTCTGAACCATGTGGTCTATAATATCTCCAA
This sequence comes from uncultured Eubacteriales bacterium, assembly GCA_949288175.1. GTDB lineage: Bacteria > Bacillota > Clostridia > TANB77 > CAG-508 > CAG-269. Next base: position 52,790 of record CASEIV010000006.1, read on the forward strand.
CATTTTATTCTAACACCTGCAACTTCAATACCACCTGTGCAAGAAAATTCTCCTTCATTATCTGTATCTGTAATGCCTTCTTCAAGTGCTGCTGAAGCCGTAATTAATTTAAATACAGAACCTGGTTCATAGGTATCTGCAATAGCTTTGTTTCTCCAAACCGCTTGTAAATGTGTTGTCTTTTCTACTTGTTCCAGAGAATCCCATGTTGATTTTAATTCCTCTGTATATGGCTCATATGGCTCATTTAGGTTATAATTTGGATAATTGGCCATAGCTAAAATATCTCCATTTTGTGGATTCATGACAATAACACTTCCACCATCTGTACAAACATTGTCAATACAAGCTTCTTCTAAATATTTTTCCACTATGGATTGAATAGTTAAATCAATGGTTAATACTAAATCATTTCCATCTATGGCAGGTACATAGTTTTCTCCTTCTTCTCCGATTTCTCCTCCTTTTGCATCTGTATGTTTTTGAATGGCCCCTTGTTCTCCTTTTAGTTCTTCTTCGTATTTTGCCTCTATTCCATCTAAGCCTTGATTATCACTTCCACAAAATCCGATGATTTGTGATGCAAAATTGTTATATGGATAATATCTTTTTGTATCTTCATCAATATTAATTCCATTTGTAATATTGTTTTTTTCTATCCATTTTCTTAATTCATCTGTTTTTTCCTTTTCTACTTTTTTTACAATGGTTTCAATAGAACTTCTTTTCTTTACTTTTTTTAATACAGTTTCATAATCTAAATCAAATATTTCTGACAAAGCTTTGGCAACTTTTTCTTTATTTTCAGCAGCGATATTTCCTGGATTGACTGTAACTGTTTCTACTGTGCTACTAACGGCTAATATATTTTTTCCTGTTGCATCATAAATTGTCCCTCTTTTAGGATTAATTTTTCTGTCTAGTGTTTGTTGTTCATAAGCGAGCTTAGCCAATTCTTTTCCTTGTATTAATTGTATATATCCAATTCTAACAATTAAGCATATGATGATTAAAAAAGATATAAATAAAACATTCCTCATTTTTTTCTTGCTTGATAGTTTGATTTCATTCATAAAAACACCTCTAATAATATGTATTAGAGGTGTTTATTTTTATTCCTTTTAATTCTTATACAACATTTAACTATATTCTCTTTTCTATCTCTTCTGTAAATTCTCTTTCTTATTTATATAATTAAACTATCTTGTCCCATTATCCTCACCTATAGGACTTTTTTTGTCCTTTCTTTCATCTATCTTTTGCTTTTTTGATTGAATATTTTCTCTATAATTAATTGTTTGTGCAACTTCAATCAATTCTCTTGATGAATCATGTGTTAACAATCTACTATTTAAATAATCTAGAGAATATATTGGAAAACGAGTTCTATCCAATGCATCAGCATCTCTTATAATATTTGCCATATCACATATCTTATCAATATCTTCTTCACTACAATATTTTCCAAACATTTTATTTGCCATCATTCTTATAGCGTCTTGGTTAAATGCATCATGAGCACTAATTAAAAATCCTACTATTTGTTGTTCAGATATTGGTATTTGACCTTTAAATTCTTCTGCATATTTTTTCGCCCCCGCCAATCCATGTCCTCCTTCTTGCCAAGCATTCGTACGCCCTATATCATGATAACGTGCAGCTTCCATAAGAATTCTAATCGCATCGTCAGAATATCCTTCTTTACTGGCTATATAATATGTAAACATTGTTACATTATCAGCATGTCTAACCCCATGATAGTCACATTTGTAAAGTAATTTATGATCCTCCGTATTTTCATACTCATAAAAAATATGTTTTCCTTTTGAATTTTTTATATAATCAAAAAATTGTTTTGTTGTTATTTGATTAGGTAAATCAAAATGATTAATTGCTCTTTCTCTCATAGATTGTATCATATGATTTGGTAATGCTTGGTTTGAATTCATTAACGAAAATGTCTTATACATATTTGTTTTTTTATTACATTCCATTTTTCTTCTTTTTACTACATCAGTGTCACCATACAAGCCTGTTCCTTTTATTTGCTGACTTGCACCACAATTTGCAATAGCGCGCTGTTCTAACATAATTAATAAATACATAAAAGCTGTTCGATATTCATCGTTATTCCCAATCATGGAAACTTCATCCATATAATCTTGTATCGGATTATCCATTACAAGAGCCAACTCACGTAATAAATCTTTTGGCTGAACATCTATCTCAAATACTTTTGTTTTTCCAGTATGATTATTTGGTCCTTTTAAATTCGTTTCTTCTTGTGACTTTACTGTATAACTACAAGGTGGTAAAATTATTTCATGTTCAATATCCTTACTTTTTCTATTGGGATTTAACTTATCAACTCTTACAACTTTCATTCCTTTTGGCAAATTAATTTTTAATAACACCCCACGATTAAATTGTTCTGCAATTTTTTTATCTGTTGACGTAGAAACTAGTCCATTTACACCATCAACATCTAAGTCATTGCATCCGCGATATACTACCATTGGATCACTTAATGGTGGTTGTTCTGACATATATGTAGCAAAACTTATAACTCTTTGCATATATCCTGGTTGAATTGGCCAATAATTAATATATTGTTTTGCTTGAGACATATATTTTAGGACTTGATATGTAAGTTTCGAATCTCCCCAATCATCCAATCCTCCAGTTACAAAATCAAATGCATAGATTTCTCCTTTTTTATATTGCTCTGGTGTATGTTTTCTTAAGAAATTGTTAATAAAAAAAGCACTATCTTGCTTAAAACCTGCTAAAAATGAATACACATCCTCTTTATTCTTCATTATTTCCTCCATTATATTAGTTTAGGTAATTTTATCATAATTTACATAAAATTGCAATTACTCTTACTTGTATAACTTAGGAAATATAGATTATTTTTTATTTATAATCAAAATAAAAATAGATAACTGCTTTTCTTACAATTATCTATTAAAAATTTTATCTACAAATTTTTGAAACCAATTTTCATTATTGTCACTAATTTCTACTTTTTCTGTTGCAGATTCTATATAATCTTTCTTTGGTAAACTAACATATACTGTTTGCTTATTGGTTAATTTTTGCATACCTAATTTTTCTTTAGCTTGTTTTTCTATATTACTTAAATTTAAACTATTTTCTATAGTTACTTGTAATTGTTCATTTTCTTTTTGTAGTGAAGATAGCTGTGTTCTTAAATTCTGTATCTCATTAAACTTTTCATTAATCTGAGTATTTCGATAACTTATGGTAAATAGTACAGCAAATATAGCCAATACTAATAAAGTTGCTTTTCTATGCTTTTTCTTTTGTTCTTTTGATAATTTGACATCTTGTTTTGGCAAGTCCTTTACAACTTTAATATTTTGTTTTTTCTTTTCTTTTCTAATGTCTGGTTCTAATTTTCTTGGACTTGTCTCATATTGATATCTCGTTGCCATAGGTTATCTCACCTCCTCTTTACTTTTGTTTATTATATCTTCTCAAAAATTCTTAATTTTGCACTTTTACTTCTAGAATTTTCTTCTTGTTCTTCTTCTGTTGCAATCATTGGTTTTTTCGTAATAATTTTTCCTAGTGTTTTTGCTCCACATACACAATATGGTAAATCACTCGGACAAGTGCATTTTCCTTTTGCTTCTATATAAGCATTTTTAACTGCTCTGTCTTCTAATGAATGAAATGTAATAATACATAATCTTCCTTTCGGTTTTAAACAATCAATACAGTCTTTTACTGTATTGTATAAAGGTTTAATTTCATTATTGACTTCTATTCTAATTGCTTGAAATGTTCTTTTGGCTGGATGACCATCATTTTGTTTTGATTTTGGAATAGATTTTTCAATAATATCTACCAATTCCTTTGTTGTGTTAATTGTCTTTTCTTTTCTGTAATTACAAATATTTTTTGCAATCTGTCTTGAAAATCGTTCTTCTCCATATTCATAAATGATATTTGCTAACTCTTTTTCAGGATAATAATTGACAACTCTTTTGGCTGTTAAGTCTTGGCTTTTATCCATTCTCATATCTAGTTCATTTTCGCCTAAGTAACTAAATCCTCTATTTCTTTCATCTAATTGATATGAAGAAACACCTAAGTCCAATAAAATCCCATCCACTTGATTGATTCCAAGCTTTTGTAATATTTCTTTTATATTGTCATGATTATCATGGATATATGTTACATTTTTATATTCTGCTAATCTTTCTTTTGAAGCATTTAAAGCTTCTTCATCTCTGTCAATACCAATTAATCTTCCATCACTTGATAATCTTTTTACAATTTCTATGCTATGTCCTGCTCCTCCCATAGTGCCATCTACATAAATCCCATTTGGTTTTATTTGTAATCCTTCTATACATTCTTGGAGCATGACTGGTTTATGCTCAAATTTCAATTTTACACCTCTTAATTTTTTAATTATGCTTAAACAACTGGTAATTTAGAAAACTACCAGTTGTCTTTATCTTTGTATATTGTAATTTTTCTTTTGGGTTTCAAATTGTTTTCACGAATTCTTTTGTTCATATTTGCTTTTGTATCTTACGATTTTTTGATTCGTATCCTAGAATCTTTTGTACTTTAAAAAATTTATCTTTTGTATTTTTTAAAGCTTTTGTATGTTTGTCTTTTGTATACTTATCTTTTGTTTTCTTTTTAATTTTTATCTTTTGTAAATTTTGTATTTTTCTTTTGTATTTTTGTCTTTTGTATCTATATAAACTTTTGCAAGTTATATACCTAAGTTTGCCATATTTTCGGCAATTTCGTCTGCTGATATATCTTCATCGCATTTTTCCCAAATGTTTTTATTCCATATTTCTAATCTTGTCCCCACTCCGATGATAACTACTTCTTTTTCTAGATTTGCTGCATTTCTTAAGTTGTTTGGTATTAAAAATCTTCCTTGCTTGTCAATTTCACATTCTGTTGCACCTGATAAGAAAAATCTTACAAAGTTTCTAGCATTTCTATCTGAAAGAGGTAATGCTTTTAGTTTTGTTTCAAAGTTTAACCATTCTTCTTGTGAAAAAGCAAATAGACATCCATCTAACCCTTTTGTTACGATGAACTTTTCTCCCATATCTTGTCTTAATTTTACTGGCATGATTAATCTGCCTTTAGCGTCTAGAGAATGCTCATATTCACCAATTAGCAATGGTCCTCCACCTCATTTCCTTTTTCCACCACTTTGTACCACTTCTCTCCACTTCACCTAAATTCTAATATAACTTTTTTGATTTTGCAATAGTTTTTTCAAATTTTTTTATATTTTTTTCATTTTTTTGAATTTTTTATTTATTTTTTTACGAATAGTTAGTTCTTAGCTATCATTTTTCTCTAATTATGAGTTCGTTCTATTTTATTTTTCTAATTGATATACTTTTGTTAAATTAGTATGGAGGAAAGTTTATGGATAGTAATGAAAAGTATTTAAGAAAAAATATTGGTAAAAAAATTAAACTAGCTAGATCTAGAACAAATTATACGCAAGAAAAATTAGCAGAAAAACTTTCTTTATCAACAAGATATATCAGTCAATTAGAAAGAGGTATTGCTTTTGGAAGTGCAACAACTATCATCAATCTTTGTAAAGCACTAAATATTAGTTCTAATTTTCTTTTTGATGATTTAATCGATAATGATGCTTCCTCTTTTAATGATTTAGTAGATGATAAGTTTTTAGAAGCTTATCTAAAATTGAATAATTATAATAAAGAAGTTGTTTATTTATTAACCACACAACTTGTGAAAATGCAAGAAGAAAAAAGTGGTAATTATAAGGATGCTTAACATGAAAAGAAAGTGTTCACTTTAATGTTGAACACTTCTTTTTCGTTTTTATCATAAGAAATATTTCTTGTAACGCTTCTGTTACCTTCTTTGATTAATTAATTGTTGTACTTGTTGCTCCTGCTCCCACCACTTCTTCTTGAAGTGAACGCCATGTATTACAACCAACAATTCCATCAACAGCCAATCCTCTTGTTCGTTGATATTCCCTTACAGCATTTTGTGTTGCTGGACCAAATATACCATCTAATCCATTCGTACGATATCCCAAAGTATTTAAGTCATCTTGTGCAATTAATACATAATTGCTTAAACTTCCTCTCTTTAGCTGTGGAAATCCTCCTGTACTACAAGCTGGAGAACCAAATCTCTTATCAAAATGTACCCATGTTGGTGTTAAAGAAATCGGTTCTACATATGTCCATACCCCTGAATTGTTGGCACTATTCCAAAGCACTCTTCTTCTCTCTGCTGACAAAGTTTGCCCAACGTCAAAAGCTACTCCTGCATAATGTTGACTTTGATTTCCATGTCCACCTTCATATGGTCTTTTAAAAGCAAATCCTACTGGTATTGGTCCTCCATATATATATCTTTGACTATTCCAACTTTGCATACATCTTTTTGTCGTCCATAAAATATTACTTTTACTTGAACCTCTAAATTCCCTTACTCTTAATGTTCCATTTGTATTATATGGCATTGGGTCAGCCTCATTTCTATAATAAGTTTCCATCCTATCTGTGTCATTATTAAACACTAATATTTTTGCCATAAAAATAATCCTCCCTTTATAGCTTTTATTACTATATATATGAGAGAATTATTTTTTTGTTACTTTATTATTCATATTATTTCATTACATATAAACTTCAATATTACACACTCTATTACTTCCATCTAATTTAATCTTATTCTCAACCTCTTCTCCATTTAATAATACTTTTTCTACTCCTGTATTTTTTTGATTAGTATTGATAACTTTTATATTATAAATACTATCCTTCCATTTATATCTCATTAAATATTCCTTCCAATCTTTTGGAATGCATGGAGCTATCGTTAGATATCCTTCTTTTACTTTTAGACCTAATATATATTCGATTCCTGCAGTATAATACCAACTACTTGAACCAGTATACCAAGTCCAACCTCCTCTTCCAGCTAAATTACCAGCTCCATAAATATCTGCTGCAATGGCATATGGTTCTACCTTATATTTACTACTCGCATCTTTCGTTCTTGCATGTTCGATTGGATTAATCATTCGATAAAATTCTAAGGATTTATCACCAAATCCTAATAATGCTTCTGCAATAATTGCCCAACAACTGCTATGTGTATATTGTCCTCCATTTTCTCTAACACCTGGTAAATAAGCTTTGATATATCCTGGCTCTAAATGGCCTTTTTCAAATGGTGGGTCTAATAATTTAATAATCCCATTTTCTTTATCGACTAAATGATTTTCTAAACTTTCCATCGAAATATATTTTTTATCATTATCTCCTGCTTTTGATATAATACTCCAACTTTGTGCAATACTATCAATTCTACATTCATCATTTTCCATACTTCCTAATACATTGCCATCATCCATAAAAGCCCTTTTATACCATCTGCCATCCCAACCATTTGTATTTAATGCTTTTTTTAGTTGAATTTTGATTTCTTTCCATTTTTTCACTCGACTTTTCTCTTCTTTATCATCATCTTTTTCGCCATATTTATCTCTATTTTCTATTTCTTCTTTGTGTATACTGTTAATTTGCCCTTTTCCTTCTGTCTCTTTTTCTTCCAAATTGATTTGTTTATTTACAAGATTGAATCCTTGCTGATTTTTCTCTAAATTAAGGTTTTCTGGTAAATGTTGTTCTTTTTTGGATTCCATCATTTCACATATAGGAATAAATTCATCTAAAATATTGTATAAGAAAAATCCTAACCAGACACTTTCTCCTCGTCCTTTATTTCCTACTGTGCTAAATCCATCATTCCAATCTCCACTACCAATTTTCGGTAATCCATTTTCTCCAAAATTGAAACTCTTTTCTATTGCTCTAATACAATGTAAATACATACTTTCTTGCTTTTCACTTTGTGGATATTGGTCATATCTTTCATCTACACCTTCTTCTAGTATAGCACCTTTTAAATATGGTGTTTCAATTTCTAAAATACTAGTATCTCCTGTAAAATGGATATATTGTAGTACAAGATATGGTAACCATAATAAATCATCTGAAAATCTTGTTCGAATCCCTCTACCCGTTTCTTCATGCCACCAATGTTCTACATCTCCTTCTTCAAATTGATGTTTACTATGCTTGATAATTTGCTGTTTCAAAAATTCTGGTGAAATATATTTTAAAGCAATGGTATCTTGTAATTGATCTCTAAAACCAAAAGCACCTCCTGATTGATAATATCCACTTCTTCCTAAAAGTCTACTTTCTAATGTTTGATAAATACACCAACCATTTAGTAAAATATTGGTTGATTCTAATGGTGTATATATTTGAAGTTTTCCTAATAGGTCTTTCCAATAATTTTTTACACGTTCCAATTCTTGCCTACAATTCTGTAATTTACTATATTTATATGACATATTTTTACAATCAATATTGGTTTCTTCTGCGCCTAAAACAAAAGAAATTTCTTTATTTGAAAAACTTTCAATGTCTACTTCGATTTCTAATACAATACAGGCATCTCTACCAATTGCATTACTATTATTTAGTCTAATTTTTTTGATACCATCTGGATTGGATAATCCATGTTTTCCTAAGAAGAATTTCTTATCTCCTGTATAGCTTTTTATTTTTTCACTAGCTGACACATATAATTTGGTATTCTCTATTTCACTAGCATATACATTACATGCTGTTAATATATTACTATTTCTATCAAATTTGATACTAATATTGCCAGATGTTTTAAATTCATCTTCTCCCATCACTGGTTTGATATAATAATATAATTTTAGATGTTTTCGATTTGGTGTTTTATTACTTAAATTTAAAATACCAATTTTACAACTATCTTCTCTTGGAACAAAGATTTCTAATTCTTGTTCCATTCCTAGATTGCTATGGATATATTTACAATAGCCAAAACCATAGATGACATTATAATTTCGATTATCTGGCATTGGGTTTAACCCTAAAGACCAGCTTTTCTTTGTATCCATATCTTTTATATAGATAACTTCTGACGGAATATCAAAACTTGGATTATTATTCCAACTAGTTAATCGATTTAATCGACTATTTTTATACCAACTATATCCTCCCATATTTTCTGTGACAATGGTTCCAAATTTTTCATTTGCCATAATATGTGACCATACTGTTGGCAATCGATTTTCTTTATTGGTACGTATCCAATACTCTTTTCCATCTTCTGAAAAAGCCCCATATTCATTGTAGTATTTTAAATTTTCTGTATCTTTTAAAATATCCACATCTTCTGTATTTTCTTCAACAAATTGATTTACAGTTTCTTCTTCACTAATTTCTTTATAGTTTTCTAGATAGGTTTCTTCTATTTCTTTTAGATTATTTTCTAAATTTCCTTTTGCACAGTCAATTGTGATAACAGATATAAATTCTAGAAATGTAATATCTTTTTTATCCATTTCTTCTTCATTTAAGATAAAAATGCCACCTTTTATATTTTTTAAATATCCCATATGTTGATTTAATATGGTAGAATCAATTTCTTCTCTTACATAATTTTCATAACTATATTTTTCTTCATCCATAATGACAATTTCTGTTTCTACATTCTTGGTTCTAAAATATTCATAAGCCTTTAATACTTCTTTTAGACCTTGTACATCATTTGCATTTTTCATTTTTACCAAAATAATTGGTAAGTCTCCTGATATTCCATATTTCCATAAATCACTTTGTTTATAAGTTTGTGTTTGATGGATTTTCTCTTTTTCTACACTTTTCATAGAATCATCAAATACAATATAAGATAACATCTTTTGATACATTTCAATGTCTTTTCCCTTCATATTTAAATATCGTGTTTCTGCTTCTACTCTTGCTTTTGACAATTCAAATTCATTTTTTACATTTTCAAATGATGTATATTTTTCTAAGTTTTGAATGGCTTGTTCTTTTTCTTCTTCTACAGATAATATAAAATCAATCACGACTTTTTCCTGTCTCTTTATTTTGATGGTTCTTTTCATGGCGATTACTGGTTCTGTCACCAGTCCTATTTTTTTAGAAAATGGCAAAGAATCTTTTACCATTTTGGGTATTGTTAAATTACCTCTTCCAATAAATTTTTCCTCTTCTATTTCATATTCTAAATCACCAATTCTATCTTCTCTACTTGCATGTAATGTGGTTGCTAAATAAACTTCTTTTACTCCCAATTCTCTTTTCTTTCTTTTGACAAGTAATGCTTCATTTTTTTCGTCATATCCATACACTAAAAATAGATTATTAAAGGATGGGTGGGCATAATATTGCTCTTTTGGTGTTAAGATTGGTTCAAAATATCCTGTCAATTCTATAATTTCTTCTTCATTTCCCAAGTTTTCTATTATCATTCTTCTTAATTCTACTGGTTCATTTGAAGCAACGGTTGTTTTTATCATTGCTTTTATATTTCCACTCACTATCTCTTGTTCATTTTTATCTGGCATAAATCGAATTTGGTATTGATTTTCATTTTTGATATTTTGTGAATAACTAGAACTCATGATTTGTTTATTTTTGATACTTTTGATATAAAATATCATTCCTTGTGTATAGTCATCTGTACGTTTAAAATGATTGATATACATATTTTTATATTTGCTAACGCCTTCTCCTTTTTGATTCATCGCTATCATATAATTTTCATTAGAAATAACATTTCCCGTCATCAATCTTTCATCTATTTTGGTATATGTTCTTACAATATAATCTTCATAATCTTTATATTTTAATTTTTCTACCTTTTCCTTATCTTCTTTTGTGATAATAGCTTTTTCTGGCATTGTCTCTTGAAGTAAGATAGTAACTGCTTGTATTTCTGGATTTTTCGTAAATCGTTTTTGCAAAATGAGTTGATTGATTAAATTATTGATTGCTAATAAAATTAATCCTTGATGATGTGCCATATAGGTTTTCACGACTTCTGCTTGTTTTCCTTTTTTCACTCTTTCTGGTGTAAAATCTAAAGATTCATAAAATCCATATTGGTTATACATACCATATTGTTCTAATACTTTTAAATTTTTCACCACTTCTTTTGGAATATCTGTAATGGCTAAAATACTGCCATAAGAAGATACCACCATTTCATCTGCCAGTCCTCTTTTTAGTCCTAACCATGGGATTCCAAATGCTTTATATTGATAATTAGATTGTAAATCTTTTAAATTAAATGCTGCTTCTGATACACCAAATGGTAAATGCATTTCTTCTGCATATTTCATTTGACTCATCATCATAAATTTACAAGATTCATCTAATAGGCTCCCTTTGTATTTCGGAATATTAATATTTGGCATTAAATATTCAAATGCTGTTCCTGACCAAGAAATCAATCCTTTATATTTTCCTAAAATCGTTAATGTTCTACTTAAATGATTCCAATGTTTTGATGGAATATCTTTTTTGGCAATGGCAACCAAACTTGCCTGTCTTGCCTCTGTTGCTAGCAAATCATAATATGAATCTGTTAGTTTATTTTCCTCAATATTATATCCGATGGAAAAGATTTGATGTTCTTGACTATATAAATAGGTAAAGTCTGTTTGGTCAATGATTCTTTCAATGATTTCTAGCATTTCTTTTATTTGATTTTGTAACCTTATCATTTCTTCTTCATTTTCTATATCTATTGTTCTTTTTGTTTCTATTGGTTCATTTCTTTGTTCTTTTGATACTGTGTTTCCTTTTGATGCTGTCTCATATTCTTCTCTATTTCTCTCATGTCCTATACTTTGTTCAAAATGCCAGTTATCATGATTTTGCAACATTTCCTGTATTTCTTCTAAAAATGCTTTTGTTACATACAAATATCCAACAAAATTTCCACTATCCACTGTTGAAATATATCTCGGTCTTAATGGTTCTTTCGTTTTGGTATCATACCAATTGTATAAATGTCCATTCCATTTTTGCAGACTATCGACTGAAGTTAACACTTTATACAATAAATCAATCGTATCTGGTAAAGTTTCATATTGTAAATCATAACTTGAAACAATCGCCAAAATCGATAATCCTATATTGGTTGAAGATGTTCTTGTCACAATTTTTTGTTTTCTATCTTCTTGATAATTATCTGGCACAAGATAATGATTTTCTTGATTGATATATCTCTTAAAGAATTGCCATGTTTTTCTTCCGATTTCTAAGACATATTCTATTTCTGATTTATCTAATGTTTCAACTGCTTTTACTTCTTTTTTCTCTTTACTAATATACCACATCATAAAAGGTGTAATCGTCCACAAAATACCTAATATCATTTGAATGATAAAATCTCCAAATCCTTTGTTCGTTATTGCAAGTCCTATGGTTAAAATCCCCAAACCGATATTAAACCACATTTGTTTTATATAGGATATTACATTATTTTTGGCTTGTTTTTCTGCTTCTTCTGATGTCATCCATTCTAATAGTTTTTTGTGGCTTACCCATTTTCGATACAATGTTTTTATGATGGCTACAAAAGATACATAGGCTTTATAAGGTAATACGCCTATGGTTATCCATATTCTTAAGCCAATTCCTTTATATCCTGATATCCTAGGAGAAAATTTCTTTTGTTTATGCTCCCCTTCTTTTTTTACTAACATGGTATTAAAGAGTTCTAATAAATAAGGCATCGTTACTGCTATAAGACCTATTATTATAAATGGATATGTTTCCAATTGATATACTTTTCCTAGAATAACAAACAGAATGAAAGAAATAATAACCATGATTTCAATCAAACTTCTTCTTAAATTATCAAAAATCTTATATTTTGAAAGACAGTTTAATGGATTTTGTATGTTTCCTATTTTGCTATTTATTCTACCTTTCAGCCAACTAATAATTTGCCAATCTCCTCTTATCCATCTAGACAATCGGTTCATAAAACTATTGTATTTTGTAGGATATCCATCCATTAGCATAATGTCTGTTGCCAACCCACAACGTAAATAACAGCCTTCTAATAAATCATGGCTTAATACTGTATTTTCTGGTATCGCATTTTTTAATACTCTTGAAAATACCTTTACATCATAGATTCCTTTTCCTGTAAAAATACCTTCTCCAAAATTATCTTGGTAGAAATCAGAAATGGCATTTGTATAAGAATCCATTCCCCCTGCTCCTGCAAATATTTGTGTAAATATCGTTTTATAGGAAATATCTAAGTTGATTCCAATTCTAGGCTGAATCATTCCATGACCTTCTACAACAACATTTTTTTCTTCATCTATGACTGGTTTATTCAAGATATGTGCCATTGCCCCCACCAATTCAAAGGCAGAATTTAAAATTAAATCTGTATCTGCATCTAAAGTTATCACATATTGTATCTTTGGAATACAATCTTTATATGTTTCTATGGTATTGGTACGAAATGCATTTTCTTCATTTCCTAGCAAATATTCATTAAATTGTGTCAGCATTCCCCTTTTTCTTTCCCAACCTAAATAGCAATTTTCTTTTTCATTCCATTCTCTTTTTCTGTAGATAAAATGAAAAATGGGAAAATCATTTTCTTTAGAATATTTTTTATTTAAGTTTTCTGCTAATTGTATTCCTGCTTCAATCACTTCATTATCATTTTTTTCTTCTTTCATGCTACTTTCTGAGCAATCCCCTAATAAAGTAAAATATACATTTTTGGATTGATTGGCAATATAATATACCTCTAATTTATGCATCAATTCTTTTACTTTTTCTTTGTTTTTCAAAATGGTTGGAATGACTACCATACATGCATTTTCTTCATCAATTCCTTTTGAAAAATCTATTTTGGGAATTGGTTTTGGTTTTACCATTTTGCTGAATATATATTGTATCATTTGTGTCACAATTTCTGATGAAGGAATGAATAGAATTAGAAAACTAATGATATATACCCCCACATTTTGAATATATACATTTAAAATGCTACTAAATGCAATGGATAAAATAATAGATAAAATGATATTTGTTGCTATATATAGTTTTTGTTTTGTTTTTTCATGCAAATGTTTCGGTACTTTACATTGTAATTCTTGATAAACTTTTTCAATTCCTTTATCGATGATATAATATCCAATATGTGCCTTTTTTCCATTATCTTTGTTATCTTTTGCTAATTGTAATATTTTTTTGGCTATATATATTTCTGATATTTTTGTTTTTTTCGATATTTCTTTAATGATGTTTCTATAACAGTCTTTGGTATCGTTATCCATTTTCGAATAGACATCTGCAGGGTCCTGTTTTAGAATTTCTTCTACACCATTTATTTTTTCAAAAATTTCCAAGAAATTAATTCTTTGTATGTTCTTTATGCTTGTAATGCTATTTCCAATCGATACTTTTTTAACCGCAATATCAAAATGTTCTTTTTTGATGACTTCTTGTACCGTTGTTCCTGTCATTTCTACAATTTCATCTAATATTTTTAAATAACGATAGCCTTTTTTCCCATATCGTTTTAGGATATAGGACATATATTCAATAAATGGATATTTCACATCATTTAACATATCTTTTTTGATATTTTTCAAATGATATATATGATTTTCTTTATTTTCTTGTGGTGTTTCTATCAATTTTTTTACAATATTTTCTGCTTTCATTTTTTGTATTTGACTACTATATATTTTTTCACAGATTTCCCTAATATTTTCAATAATGGCTATTTGAAGAAACAAACCAATATTCCAAATTTCTTCCATGCTTAATGTCTTTTTTTCTTGATAACTTGCTAGATAATCTTCTAAGTCTTCTTTTTCAATCTTATTATCTGTATAAGCTACAATCTCTGCTGCTAATACATATATTCTGGCAAATCCTTTGTATCTTCCGTTCGCAATCCCTAGAAAATTCATATATTTTTTTAGTGTTAATTCTTTTTGGATTTGTTTTACGGTTTCTTCTATGATATAAAAATTATCTAGTAACCACTCCCCTGCTGGATGTGTTGTCATTCCTAATTTGACATGTTCATTTAATAAATTATATACCATTTTTATTGTTTCATAATTTTCTATTAATTGAGGAATCGGATATGTTTCTTTAGATGGTTTATTGACTAAATTATGATTTGACGCAATTTTTTGTAAATGATTTTCTAATTGCTTTTTGTCTAATATGGTTCCATCAATTTTTAATATTTTATTTGTTTTCAAAAAAATTCCACTCCTTGCAAATATGTTTTACACATATTGTTTGCAAAGAGTGGATTTTTTATACTCTTCTGTTATGTTTTAATGTTCAAAACCGTCATGGTTTCTTTCATTTGTCAAATTTGATAGCCTTTCCTCATAATAATTTTCAAAAGAGTCTCCAATTGTTTTCCAATCTATTTCTCCACTAACTATTTGGTCATTAAATAATTCTTCTAGTTCAACATAGGTATCTGGATTTCGTGTATATACAGTCTCACTACCATTGGCATCTTTTATACTTACATAATCTACTCTAAGTTCATGATAGCCATCTTCTGTTTCAATTATACCTGCAACTGTTTCATTATTATTATTATTTACTAAACAATAGCCTCCTCTGTGTTCTTTGTCAACATATACTTGTCCTTCTTCTAATTGATCAACTTGTATTGGCGCTTTTATATATTCTCCTGATGCATTTTTAGTAATTTGTCCTATACTTTCACCAGATTGGCTAATAATTCCTAAATCATCTTTATCAATTTGGGCTTGTTCTGATAAATCCTCATTATATTTTTCTAAAATTTCATCAATTATGTTGTCTAATTTTTCTTCTGCTTTATTTGAATTTTCATCTACACCTTCTCGAAGTTCTTCTAAATATTTTTCTCTTTCTGTTTTAGGTGTTATATTATCTTTACCCTCATTTATATCTGTTTCTTGTCCTACTGGCTCTTGTTCAGGTTCTTCTCCTGAATTTAACAGTGCAGTAGCACCACCAACAGTTATTCCTAATGTTGCTAAAATTGTAACAATTTTTCTTTTTATTTTTTTCATTTTGTTTTCTCTTTTTTTATCTCTTCTTTCTTTTCTTCTTGTTTCTTTTTCTTTTTTTTCTGCTTCTTGAAATTTTTTTACGATTTCTTCATTCGATAATTTTTCTCCTCTTTTTCTTTCCGCTTCTCTTATTAACCTATTTGCTATTTTATTTACTCTCTCTTGTCTATTTCCCATCTTTCGTTCCTCCTAGTATCCATTCTTTTATTGTACATTTGATTTTGTTCACTATAGTCTTTTATATTATATCATAAAAAAACATATTGTAAACTTTTTTTTTATTTTTTGTTTTTTGTTCTATTTCTTTCACTTTCGACAAAACTCTTCATATAATATATAAAACAACTTAAGTTGTTTTAGAAAGGGTGATTTTAAAATGGAATATAACAAAAAACCATGTCAAATTTTAGATGTTGATGGAGTTATATCTGGAGGAAAACAATTCGATTTAGATATTACTTTACCAGATGTTAATGGAAAAAAATACTATTTATTGTAATATTTAAAACAATCCATCATACCTTTTCTATAAACATAATAAAATAAATTACTAAATATTTTTACTATAATCCTTTCTTTCCAATTTAATTCTTTTTTTACTTCATTTAATACTACATCTTTCATATCCATATCTCCTTACATTTGACTTTAAGTCATATATATAGTAAACCTTGTTCACTATGGTGGAAATTGCAAAAAATTTTACGAAAGTGCCATTTTCTTTTACAAAAAATAAAATAGCACTAAAATTGTGCTATGGTATTACTTTATATAATTCTTCTATTTTTATATTTAATACTTGTGCTATCCTTACAGCCATCGACAAAGACGGTGCTTTTTCTCCTTTTTCGATATAATTAAGATGTGATTTTGAAATTCCTGTCATTTTTGCTAATTGTTCTAAACTATATCCGTTTTTCTTTTCTAATTTGCCTTAGTAAAATCTCTATCCTCATACATTTCCACCTTTGTATTAGTATGTCCAGATTTCTATATAACATACATTTCGTTCACTATGGTGGAAAAGTGCTATTTTCTTATATGAAAATTTTTATCAACTCTAATTGATAATATGACATATTGGTTTGAATATATTATATTCATTTTAATTAAAATAGAAGAAGTCTATGCGACTTCTTTGGCTATCTTAATAATTTTCTTAAAACTTCTTGTTTGGCTTATGTATTTTAAACTTTCTACATTTAATATTAAGTAGTTATGTAGTAGTTTATTATATTCTTCTTCTTTTTGTATATTTAATCTTTTTATCATTTGTAAGGATTTTAAATATGCTTCCTTCATATTTAGCACCCCTTTTCAGTATAACATATTATGTTTATTTTGTTTGTTGTAATTTGTCGAATTACAATATTGACTTTGTATTTGTTTTTTTATATAATTCATTTTAATGTTGATTATAAGAGGAGATTCATTTTGGAAGAATTAGATATAAATAAGTTAAGTAAAGGGAAAAGTAAAAATATAAAAATTGGTGAGCTATCTAAAGAAGTTATTGATATATTACATTTGGACTTAAAACCTCAAAATATAAATATATGGTCTACAAGAATACAAGAACATTGTGAAAAACATAAGCAAGATTATTCAAGTCCTACCGCATATAATCAAGCTGTAAAATCTATACCTCTAATATTAGAAGAACCTGACTATGTTGGATTACATAAAAATGGGAACATTCAATATGTAAAAAAATTAGATGATATTTCCTTGGTTGGTATTCAAATATTAAAAGGAAATGGAAATTTATTATTTAGAACAATATTTCCTATTTCGGAAATAAAACTTAATAATTCTATAAAAAGTGGAAAATTGATATGTTTTCCAAAAAAATAATTTTAGGAGATACTGCAGTATCTCCCTTTTAAGTTTGGTTAATCGGTAGGACGGCGTACCCTACATCTACTTTTAAGACCATCTCTGGCGTGATAGCTGCCACTTTCTATCCTCAATTAACCTTTTATAATATATGCAAACTACATAAGCAATATGCATAGTTGCAAACTTAATTATAAAAATAAATGATAACATTATATTATCATTTTTCTTTAGTGTAATTTTATAAATAAACAATCACAATGTCAACATTTGTAATCAAATGTTAATTTATGTGTAACAGAATTGTAACATTTATTTTACTTTCTGTCAATATTATACCATAAATTTTCACAAAATGCAAATTTTTAAAATCATATTTTTCTTAGAAATATCAAGTAAAAATCGACCTTTTATTTTAGGTTTTAAGACGTTTTTATTTTTGATTAATATACTTACATACCTTGATTTTTAGATATTTTTAAGGATTTTTAAAATTTTTCAGTTTTTTTTGGAAAAAGCTATTGACATACGTATTAATACGTAGTATAATAATAATGTCGAAGGACATAATATATTCGATAGTAGCTTTCAGAAGCACTTAAGAAGAAAGGAGATACAATATGTATCCAAAAGAATTGATAAAGCTACTAGAAAAAAATGGTTGGTATAAAGTTTCTCAATCTGGATCTCATGTAAAAATGAGGAAACGGAAACCAGATGGAAATAGTTCCTGTACATAACAAGGATATACCGAAAGGTCTAGTAGCCACCATTTTAAAGAGAACGGGACTAAAAAAATAGTCCCTTCGTTCTCAAAATCGAATATATTATACACTAAAGAGAATATATATTATAAGGAAGGGGTTCTTATGAATATTTATTTTTATCCAGCTATATTTACTTATGATGAGAATGATAAGTGTTATATGGTTGACTTTATTGATTTAAAAGGTTGTTCCACTTTTGGAAATTCTATTGACGAAGCATACTTAATGGCTCAAGATGCATTAGGTTTATATTTGTCTGACTTAGATAATTTCCCTAAACCTACTGTCCCATATAATAATATCAAATTAAATAAAAATCAATTTATTTCATTAGTAGAAATAGATATGCATGAATATATGAAAAAACATAGCAATATAGCTGTAAAGAAAACTTTAAGCATTCCTACTTGGTTAAATACTGTTGCTGAAAAAAACGATATAAATTTTTCTAAATTATTACAAAAAGCTATAAAAGAAGAATTAAATATAAATTATTGACATATTTTTAAAAATAGTTTATTATAATAGAAATAGAATATATTATTGTCCAATATGAGATTGAAATAAAGAGTAGAGAGAAAAAATCTTTGCTCTTTATTTCTATTTAAACGCAAAAAAAAGAGCTAGATCAGAAATTAATCTAGCTCTTTTATTTTATTTTACTCCACCTGTCCATTTAGCAAAACCTATTTTGTAATTATTAGATCCATCTACTTTATATCTTACCATAGGTCTTCCATTAAATATTCCAAAACAATCACAACTTTCTCTAGGGTTTAAATATCCTATCTTTTTTGTCAAAGATGTATCTGCATAAATATTTTCTATTGTACTACCGTTTACATATGTTCTCACTGGTTCATCACTTCCTCCACTATAATCTTTATTATCTTCTATTGGCTTTGTTTGTAATCCTAATTGTTCTCTTATTTTATTTAGAAATCTTTCCCAACCTAAATCTAGTGTTCTATGTGGGCAATATTTATTACTGTAGTCTTGGTGTTTAGAAACTTTCTCTATTCCCCAACCATATTGTTTTAATAAATATGCTATATAACAAGCTGCTAAATTTTCAGCTTCATCAAAACGTTCTCCACCAGATTTAGAATAGCAAATTTCTATATTTATTTTATGGGCATTTCCACTTCCATATCTTCCATCACCTGCAGCATAGCAACTCCTATCAAATGGTAATCCTGTTACAACTCTTTCATTGTCTACTGCAGCATGAAAAGAAACTTTATTATTATTCCCCAACATATAAGAAATTTCTGACATAGCTGATGCATCATTTGCTGTGTTGTGTACGCAAATTCCATCTTTACTTGTTATGTCTGGACATTTTATAGAATACTTGGATGTTGGGCATGTTACATTAGTTATTTGCATTGTCTTCACCTGCCTCATACTCAACTTCAAATGTATTTTCTGCTATATTTTTCTGATACAATTCTTCAGAAAACTCTACTGTTTCTTCAAAAATATTATCTTCTTCCATTTTACTCCTCCTTGTTCTTAATATTAATTAAATCTGCTACACCACCAGCTCCCATACAAGCTACAATACATAACACTATTGCTTGTAAAAAGTCTGGTTCAATTCCTGTAAAATAACATACAACTGCACTTATTATACCAATTACAACATTTTGGATTGGTATGTATTTATTTGGTATACTGTCCACAAAAATCTTTGTTATCGCTCCAAATATGTAAGCAATTATTGCTATTACTATTACATAAGTTATTTCCATAGCTTATCCCTCCCTTCATCAATTTAATCCAAAATATAAAGCTACAATTCCAAGAACAGTAGCAATTAACCAAGATATTATTTGTTTCTTTGATGTTCTAAATTGTTCAGCATCTTTGCCAACCGTTTCTTGTTCAAGTTTAGAATCTAACTTTTCATATTTTCTTTCTAGTTCGTTATATTTTTCTTTTAACATTTCAGTTTCTTTACTGTTTGCTGTATTACTTCTCATTATTGCTTCTTTAAAGTTTATACTTGTTGTTTTTAAATCTTCTGCAATATTTTTAATTTGTTCTACTGTTACAGAAAGAGACTTGTCTACATTATTTAAAATTCTTTCGTTTTCATCTAATCTTCCTTCTACTTCATCTATTCTTTTTGTATTTGACTTACTTCTTTCTTCTACTGCTACAAGTCTTTCTAAAAATTGATTTTCTTGCATTTTTTCCTCCTATAGACAGTCTAAAAAAATAATAGCAACATGTATGCTATTATCTTTAATATTATTTTTAGTAAATTCTTCATATTTTATTGTTCTTCCTGTTATGATATTACTACACCATTAATTCCAATTAATGAGTTGTTTGAAATATATTTATCCATAATAAAGATTTTTCCTGACATATCCATCAAACATCTATAAACTTCTCCAGTATCTGAACAAGCATTCAGATTCGTGGTAAAACCAGGCTTTAAATTAGTCTCAAATATAGGCGTGGTAGGAGCAGTATCACTTACGTTACACACTATATTTAAAAAATGAAATTTTCCATATATACTATCTATTGCTCTAGTTAATTTCGTAACTTTATCTGTTTTTGTATTGCTTATGTCTGTTACGACTACTTTATTTTGTTTGCAAAAAGGTATCATCTCAACACCTCCTTGCCTTTTATTTTAGTAAAGTGTAGCTCTCTCTCTCTC
>CASEIV010000006.1:74079-98588 GCA_949288175.1 uncultured Eubacteriales bacterium
TCTCTCTCTCTCTCTCTCTTAGAGTATCAAGGCTTTTGTGATTTCTCATCTCTTTCAACTCCTTTTATATTAATTTGAAATTATTCATCTGTTATGTATACATAATGAAATCCCCCTTGAAGGATATTATTTATATTCTCATTACTTCTGTTATATAAATAAAAATAGCCATTGTTAATTTGAAAATATCGTCTTTCACTTATTACTCTGCCTGTTCCATCTGGCATAAATAGTTGTGAAGATGCACTTATTGGGTTTGGAACTTTTATTGATGATTTAAAAGAATCGTCAAAACTCCATCCTGATAAATTTTTAGAAAAAGTTCTTGTATTTATCCATGCATTGATTTCAACTATATTTCCATTTTTATTTAATGAAAAATCTACTCCTGGAAATTCAGGAATTGTGAATGTTTTGCTATATTTTTGTTTAAAATGAGGTATCATTTATGACACCTCTTTTCTTTTTTAAATTATAAGTGTGTGTGTGTGTGTACAGCCGTAAGGGTTGTATGGTTTATCTTCATATTTCTCACTACTCCTTTATACTTTCTCTTAATTCAGAAAACATACTAATATATCCTCCGTTTACTTTTACTAAGATGTCATTTTCCACATGTGGTTCATATTCTGTTGCACTATCTCCAATTTCTACTTGTAATTCTTCTACTGCTAAAGCTTGTATCTCTTCTGTTACTTCTGTTGTATTTCCTGCTGCAAGTCCAACAAACAAATAATTAGCATTTGTACTTGTATGCATTGTAACTTTTTTGTGATTAGAAGAATCTGTCACAACCTTATCTAATAAAGTAACATCTTCATCTGGCGATTCTTCTATTGTTGCAACAGATAACCTTAATTGACTACTTTCACTTTTTCCATTTTTTCTAGATATTGTATATGTTTCTCCTCCTTTAATTGGTACTATTACATACCAACCGACTTCCATTATATCCTATTTTATCTCCGACAAACCATTTACCATTTTTAATAGCTTGTCCCATATAAAGATTTTTACCATGTTTAAACCATATATCTACATTTTCTTGTGGTTCTTTACTTCCACATTTTATTTTTAAGTTAGGTTGCATTATATTCCCCCCTTACTACTAAATCTAAAACATCTCCTTCTTCTAAGTTCCAATCAGATGTTGTCTTTATTTTGTTGCTTATACTTCCTGTATCTCCTATCTCTCGATAATGTCCATCTGTTCCTGCATCATCAGAACTTTTTAAAAGTCTTTCTCCGTTTAAATATACATCAAGGACTTCTTCTCCTACTTTATAATAGCAAGGTAATGTTATTTCTTGTCCTGCGGTTTTGTCTGCTGTAATTTCTAATGCATATTTGAATGATTGTTTTTCTTTTACATCAGCTTTAATCAATTTTTGCATTTGATTTAAATTTGTGTCATTTAAACATGGTTCCTGTCCATTTTTAAACTCTATGTACACTTCCTCATCTTCCATTTTTTCACCTCACTTAATCAAATATAAAAACCACAAAATAAAAAAACTAATCACTATTTTGATTAGCTTTTTTACTATTTTCTTTATCCATTTCATAATTCTTTAACTTTTCTTCTATGTTTATTACTTTTTCTTGTAATTCATTAATAAGTTTTCCCTGTTTTTCTATAAATTCTTGTTGTTCCTGAATTGCTTTAGTTGATAATGATAAAATATTAGTTCTATTTAAAGTATAATCTTTGATTGTTCCATTATCAGTTTTTATTTCATGCACATTAACAAGATTGTTATCTATTTTTTCAAGTTCTTGAGCAATATATCCTACTTGGACTTTTTCTCTTTTTCCATTTTTCCATTCATATTCTTTATGATTTATTTTTTTTATTACTTCCAAAGCATTTAACTTACTAGTCTTTATATTCTTTTTTACTTTTTTATCAGACACAGTATCTGCCTCTAAGAAAAAATAGTTGTTTCCTTCTTTTTGGCTTACTAGTAAATATCCATCTTGATTTCCATAAAATCCACCTGATAATATAGATATATCTTGGCATTGAGCTAGATTATCGGCTATTACATTTCCTAAAACATTAACTACATATTCTCCATATATATTTGTGCCTGTCTCAATTATCTCTCCAAACTTAAAATATCCTAAATTAATGGACAATATTATGTCTCCACTCGAATTTCTGACTTCAAATCCATTCTCTGTTTTTATAGTTACATATCCTGTATTTCCATCTAATTCTGTCCCCAAAATTTGAGGAGAATTTTCATCTGTACCATTTCCCAGAAATATTGTGTTCTCTTGCATTACTATTGGTGCTTCTAGTGTAAATAATCCACCATATTCTGTTCCTTCTTGCGTATTATAATCTCCATATCTAAAAATAGGAAAAAATGTACTTTGTCCGTTACTTGTTTTTTTGATTCCCCATACCATACTATTTCCAGCATTATCTCCATTAATGGCAAATGCAATTTGTTTTTCACTTTCGCTTTCAATGAGACCAACGTCTCCAATTTGCTTCCCTGTGCTATCATAAAAATGCATTCCTAATTTATCTAAAGCCATCAAAAGATTTTTACTATCATTCTTTATTTGCAATTGTGCATTAATAAATTGTATAAATTCTGATATTTTATTCCATGCAATTTGTACACTTTCATAATCTTGAATAATTTTTGTTCCTAATTCATCTTCTCCAACTTTTTTATTTACCTCTGATGCTATACTTTCTGCCGTTTGAGTAATTGCACTATTCATTTCTACTTTTGTTGCAAAGACATCTGTATAATCATTTTTAACAATGCATCTTGCACTTAATCTTGCTTCATAATTTTTTATTTTTATTACATTATTACCTTCACTTAATTTTATTTCAAAATTTCCCAGTTCTTCTACTTCTTCTTTTTCTTTTACTGTTCCATCTTCGTTTATTCTTCTTATTATGCTAGCTTTATTATCTTGCCAAACATATTCATCACATATTTCTCCATTTTGTCTCAAAACTTCTGTTATTCCTAAGTCATATATTTTAGAATTGCCATCGTTATCTGTTACTTCTATCATGCTATCTCCATGTGGATATAAATCATCACTCGGATATAAATCATTTCTAGGATATAAGTAATCAAACACCATATTATTTCCATAAATATGTAATTCCAATAAATTGCCTTCAATACAGTTTTCTAATGTTATATTTGTATTTCCTTCTACAGTATTTGTTAAATCTTCTACATCTTCTACTTTTTGACTTATTTCATCTATCGTCTGTTCTACTTGACTTAATTTTTGAGATTGTTCAGAATTTTCTTCTACTAATTGTGTTATAGTTCCTTCAACTTGGTCGATTTGGCTTTGGACCCTTCTTATTTTTGTTGCCTCTGATATTTTAGTTGCTGTTGTTTCTTCCTTAGTTTTAGCTTGTATATTAGAAGAAATACTCGCTTTAAATTTACCTTTATACTCTAAATCCCCTTGATACATTACCTTTCTGCCGTCTATTGTTATTAGATCTCCAATATCCCAAGCCGGATCTACAATTGATGTTCCACTAAAGCTATACACATCAAAATCTTTATATTCGTTATAGATATTTATAATTTGTTCTTTATCTACAATATACATATTGTCAGAATTTATCCAGATTGTATTATTTGTTTCATCGCCTTGTTTAAAATCTTGTATGCCGTCTTCATAGGCGATTCTACTTACTTTAAATTCTTCTCCCCAAGAATATTCAGAAAAGTACCTTAAATCTAATTCTGCTGCATCTTCTCCAATGCTCTTAATATATAGCTTTCCATCTCTACCTATTACAGCAAAACTACCAGCTTGCTCTGATATATAACCTAAATATGTTCTTGCAGTAACCGTACTATCATAAACTGCTATTTGTTTATTAGAGTTCAAAAAAGAAGTAGAACCTAATTCTACTCCTGCTTTTGAACATATATCTTGTAAAACTTGCATTAGTGTAACTGGGTATGTTAAACTACTACCATCATAATTGAACTCGAATTTTGACATATCGTCAATTAACGTTAAACTTACTGTATAATCATCATCTTTGCTAATTTCATCCACATTAAAATAACCTATTGGGACAACTTCTCCTGTGATACCACTTTCTATATAAAATCTTTCATAAGTATCTGGTAATGCATTTTTATGAATTTTTAAATTTACAGTTCTAGCTGGAGTAGTTCCAAAACTAAATTCATCATTTTCCAACAAAACACTTGATATTTTACATTCTAAAATATATCTATCTTCTATTTTATTATCGTCTATATATATTTTTAACAAATGTTGTGTACTATCTGCTAATATTTTGTTTTTATAATTTGTGCTAGTAGAATACATTAACTATTAGCCTCCTCTACTGCTTGTTTTTGCGCTTCTGTCAATTCTTTTTGCATCAAATTAAAAGAGCACTTCCATCTTGTATTTGAAGTACTCTCTCCTTTTTCAGTATCTATCATTTCTACTTTTCTTTTTGAAACTCTAAATTTTGCATTTTGTAATAATCCTCCTTGCACCACAGGAACCTTTACTGTTAATATAAGAGGATTTTCATATGTAATCTGCATTAATTCTTCTGCTTCTTCTTCTGAATTTAAATCCCAAGACATAGAAAGTTTTAGCATTCCTACAGCAATAGGATTATCTATTAAAGAACCATCTACAATAGATGTGTAACTGTCATTGTCAGTATCTTCTATGTCTGCACTATAAGTAGATGGTGTTTGTAATACTTGATTTCCTTTTTTCCACAACATAATCTTATCCTCCTACTAAAGCTTCAATATCTTTTCCACTTCTTCTTTTCATGTTTCTTAAATCATCTAATAATATTTGCCCTAGTTTTGCATTTCCTACATTTACTGTTAGATAAATTGGTTGTCCATTATCATTATTATCTTGATATCTTGACAATACTCTATCAAACGTTTCTTCCATAATATTCTGTGGTGTTACAATCTCTGGATTTTGACTTGCTCCTGGATATTCTGCCATTTCCGCTACTGTTGGTACTTTTAATACTGCTCCTGTTGCTAATCTTGGTAGCGTAATAGTACTAATTCTACCTACACTCACGCCTGGCAATAAATTAATCAATCCTATAGCTCCATTAATTAACCCAATGGCTCTATTAATAGTATTTTGTATTGAACTAATAACTCCATTTATTCCACTTTTAACTGCGTTAGAAATTGCATTTCCTATATTTGTTCCTAAATTGCTAAATGTGTTCTTTACTGTATTCCATATTCCACTAAAAAAACTTCCTATGTTACTAAAAATATTCTTTATAGAATTATAAGCATTTTGAAATGCGTTAGTTATTCCATTTTTTATATTATTTACTGCATTTGAAATAGAATTTGTTATATTATTCCAAATTTCTCCTGCTGTATTTTTCATTTCTGTAAATTTAGTACTAACTATATCTTTTGCGTTATTTACAAACGAAGATATATCATTTCCTATTTGTTGGGACTTTTCTTTTATAGTATTTTTAAAAATTTCCCAATTTTGAGATAAGTATTCTCCTGCTAGTTTCCATTTATTGTCCCATACATAATTTGCTTGGTCTTGATTAAGTCCCATAGTTTCTAAGAGCTTTTTCATTCCTGCTTCTATTAAATTATCTTGTATTCCCATTGCTATGTCCGTAGATTGTTCTAATGATTTCCACATATTATTCCAATTTAATTCTATATCTGTATTTGCACTTCCAGAAAAAATTCCCCACGCAATTTGAAATATGCCTAACAAAGCATTTGCCAAAACATCTTCTAGTCCTGTAAAAATCCCATACCAATCTATGTTTATTAAAAACTCTGCTATACTTCTTCCAACTTCCACCCAATCAGTTTCACTAATTGCATTTTTTAATGTACTTAATACACCTTTAAGTCCTTCTCCTAATGTTCTTCCTGCTGTTTTCCAATCTATATTTTTAAAAAATCCATTTATGGCATTGCTTATTGCTATGCCAAATTTTTTCCAGTCAAACGTTGTTACAAAGCTATATCCAAAATATATTACTGTATTCAATCCTTGAGCAAATGTATTTCCTACTTGATTCCAATTTGTTTTTGCTATAAATCCATTTAAAAATTTTGCTATACCCGTACCAATTTTCCTTGCTCCATCTTGAATTTTTTTCCAAGGAATACTATTCATAGCTTCATTTAACTTTTCCCCTATTGTAGCTCCTACTTCATACCAATTACCATTCTTTATGGCATCTATAATAGTACTATTTATTCCTTCTACATTTGACAAATCAAAACTTGGAGAAGTATTTCCAGAGTTTCCACTAGAACTATCTGTACTTTGTATATTATTAATTTCATCGTGTACACCAGCTAATTGTTTCGTTGCTTTTGCTGTTTCTTTTGCGCTATCTGCCATACTTTCATACGAATCAGCGCTTGCTTTTGCAAATATATTTACTCCTGTTAATGCATATATAACACTTTGTATACCTTTCATTAACTGATACACTAAATTTACTATAAACTCAATGACAGGTGCTAAGGCACTTCCCATTGAGTATTTCAAATAATCTATATTAGCTTGTAATTGTTTTGCTTGTGCATTTTGACTACTAAGCCATGCATTTGCCGAGCCACTTAATGCACTATAAATGCTTTCTAATGATAGCATTGCACCTGCATATTTTAAAGCATGTCTAATTCCCTGTTTCATCCCCTTGCCTATTTGTGTTATTTTGGTATTCACTTTTGTTGTTATGTTCGGAAGTTTTTCAAACGATTTTTTTATATTATCTGTATTACTTTTTAAAGAACTTAAGGAATTTTTAACTTTATTTATTATATTACTCCAAATAGTTTGTTGTTTGGATACTTCTTGTATTCTTCCTGCTATTTGACTGTATTCCTGTTTAGTGGTATTTAACTTACTATTTAAACTTTGTATTTGTTGTTCTAATTTTGAAGCTTCTTTGCTTAAACTTTGATATTGCTTATTATTGTTTAAAGCATTATTAACTGTTGGTTCTATTGCTTTGTTTCCTAGTTCTACACCATCAGGTGTATATTGTTTCCAAGTATTAGTTTGTATGCTATCCATTTGTGCGTATACTTGCCTTAATTTCTCTTTTACTTGTTCTAATTGTCCTTGATATTTTTCTACACTTGCTCCTGCTCTATCAAATTGACTTTGTAATTGCTTATCTATTCCTGTATTTTTTACTTCATTTACTTTTTGTTTTACTTGTTGCACTGCTTGTTGAACTTTTTTTACCATTTCTTTGGTTTTCACATTGTTTAAGTTTTCTTCTACTTGTTTTATTGATGATTTTATTTGTGGAACCATCTTTTTAAATTCTGTCAATGCTTGTTCAACACTAGCTTGTACAATTATGTCTAATTCCTCAACTGTTATTTTAATCACCTCTTTTCAGGCATAATAAAAGCACCAGAATTATCTGATGCTTAACTTTTTTATATTTTAAACTAAAAAAACACACTACATTTCTGTAATGTGTTCTCTTTTTTTAATATGCAGATGCTTCAACAATATTAAATGTAGCATTTTGCATAGCTTCAATTTGGTCTGAACTTACAAATTGAAATATATCAAAATCTTGGCTTTGTCCTGCTGTTAAATTATTTGCATAAACATAATCTTGATTTATTCTACTTCCATCTGTATCAACTGCTTCGACTTGAATACTGAATGATTTTGTTTCATTTGTTTTGTTTGTAATTTTAACTGTTAACTTTGTATCACTTAATCCGTATTCATCTGTTGTTGCTTCAAAATCTCCCAAAACTACATCTACATCATTAGCTAAAACTTGTTCTGTGTTTTCTCCAGAAGCTGTATCTAAATCTTCACTTAATGCATCAAGAGAATCTGATAAACTTTGTTGTGCGTTTAAAGTTATTACAATTGCAAGTATCCCCAATATAATTGTTGCAATCATCTTTCCTTTTCCTGCTTTTTTTATAGATACTAGTCCAAATATTACTGCTAAGATTCCCATAACAAATGATAAATTATTAATAATAGGTATAAAAGATGTGCATACACCTATAATTCCTAATACTAATCCTGATGTACATAAGCTACTTTTTTGTGTTTCTGAATGTGACATATTTATTCCTCCTTTTATTTATACATATAAAAGAAATATATCACAAATATTTTTATTTATTTGTCGAATTTTGTCGAAAAGTTTATTTATTTTAATTTTCTTAACCTTGCTATTTGCTCTTCAGGAGATTGTATCCTTATTTTAGGTTCTTCTTTAAACAATCTATTAAACATTTTTCTTAAAGGGATTACTTTAGGTCTTTTACTCATACTATCTGCTTTTATTAGTTTGTCTGTTACAGCTTCTTGTAATGTTATTTGCATTTTAAAATCATCTAATATTTTAATCATATTAGTTTGCAAATACAAGTTTATTTGCTTATATTCACTATTCCAAAACTCATCAGGTTTTACTCCAAAATAGTATGCTAATGGTTCTAGTGCATATATTATCTCTTTTAGAGTCTTAGCTAATTTTATATTGTCGGTAATATCATTTATGCTTTGTATCCTTGAAATTGATTTTCTGCTACTTTGCTTATCGCTTTTTCTGCTGAGTTCTTTATAACTTCGTTCATATTCATTGATGATAAAGGATTTGACATCTTGTCTTTTAGTTCCTTTTTGGTCATCTTGCTGTTGAAAAAACCCTCTTCATTTATATCCTCTGCTATTTCTTCAAATATATCTTTATATGTTTTATTATTTTCTGCCATATAATCATCTAAAAAGTCATATACGTCTATATTACTCTTAAATGAATTTGTTTTATCTTCGTTTTCTGCTAAGATAAATATTATTTTGCTTAAAGCTT
Organism: uncultured Eubacteriales bacterium; assembly: GCA_949288175.1. Lineage (GTDB taxonomy): Bacteria > Bacillota > Clostridia > TANB77 > CAG-508 > CAG-269. Next base: position 82,946 of record CASEIV010000006.1, read on the forward strand.
CTAAATCAAACTCATTCATAGCTTTAAAATATACATCTTCAAAGTTTTTTCCTTCTAATTTTTTAGCAATATCTGCTATTTTTCTTGTTCTTAGTACTAAGTTTATTTTTTTATTTTTTGTTTCTAATATCATAATTTCCTCCTCTTTGCAAAAAGGAGGAGACATTTAAGTCTCCTCAATTATTATTCTCCAGCTTCTGGTAAACCTTTTGTTTCATTTACTTCTGTTGATTTATATAATGTTAATGTTTCTTGAAGCATATCATCAATTGCCATTGCTGCCATTCCAAGTCTTACTTTAGCCTGGAAATTAAAACATACTGGCTTTCCAGATGTAGTTGCTGTTTCTTCTGGTAATTCTATAAACCAGTAATAATCTTTTGTTTTATCTAAAGCTTTTAAAGTATCGTGTTGTGGCTCTGTAAATAATATTGGTATAGCTATTGTGTCTGCACTTCTTCTTCCTGGTGTTTGTCCAGTATAATCAGTATCTAATGCACTAAACTCTATTCCTTCTGGTGCTGGATCAAATTCTGGAATTTCTTGCACCCAAGCTACTTGTGTCTTTTCTCCTGTTAGTTCTGTTGCATAATATAATTTACTCAACATTGTTGAGTATGGTGTTCCTCTTTCCATTTTATTTCCTCCTTATCTTATATAACAAAAAGAGTTCGTTAACGCATTGTAACGAACTTCATAAGTGGTTATAAATCTATACTTTTTTGTAATTTGATCAAAAATAATAGGACTAGAATTAGTCCTTGTAAAATTTCTTTTTTGTAACTGTTTATCTGTATTATTTGCCATTTCCATACAAAATCTTTGCTTATTGTCCCAATGTTCAATAGATACTTGAAATGTTTTTAGAATAGGTACTCCATTATTAGTTCTATTCACACTTTCTAATGGTGTTTCTATTACTCTACACGGAAATTTGCTTTCTGTTGTTGGAGTTTGTAATACTGATTCTGTATTTTCTCCTGTATTATCTTGAATTGTAGATAAGTCATCATATAGTAAATCTGACATATCTTTTGTACTAAATTCATATATCATTTGCAAACCTCCTTTAGCATTTCATATATATGTTTTTCAACTGTTTCTATGTTAGTATCTCTGGTTTTAAATTCTGCATCTTGTAAAAAGTGATTAGGTTTTTGTCCGTGTGCTATATAAAATTGCATTCCTTGTATTTCTACCTTAGGAAATCCTAAAGGCTTTTCTACTTTATTTACTGGAATAAACCATTCTGTATATCCACTTTCTATAAAGTGCTTAGTAGTCCCAACATGTTCTTGTTCTGCATACTTGCCGAGTTCCAAAGTATTCAAACCACAAATAAGACTGACCATTACTCATAAATTTAGTAGGGTCAGCATATACACGGCTTTTCACTTTTCCAGTAGATAAATCTACCTTATCCACTATTATTCCTTCTTGATTATGTCCTTTTTCAAGTCTTATTGCTTCTGTTTGTAGATTATCTAATACTTCTTCTATTCCATCAGCAATAACTTGTGAGAGCTTCTTTTCTATTTGATTAAAATTTTTGAAATTATGCTTTGCTTTTATCTTACATTTTAGTTTAATCGCCATTATACTTCTCCAATTTATATAAAGTAGTTTTTCCTATCTTAGGACAGTCCGTTACTTTGTAGTCTGGTACAAAATTGCTAAGCTTTGATATATCTGTTAATGATATTCCGTTGCCTTTTTTTATATCATACTCCATATCAGTTCTTGCATTTTCTATACTATAATCTACTTCTCCTGCACTGTTTCTATCTAGTTCATTCAAATCTTGTTGTAAATTTAGATATGCATGACCTTTATATTTCCAAACTTTTTTTGTTTCTCCGTGGTCATTTCCCTTTTTATATTCAGATATCCAAACCTCAGTTAAGTCTTTTGTCAACATTATTTAATCCTCCTTAAACCAGATTTAATAATATTATTTCTTAACTTATCTATAATATCTTCAAAAGAACTAGATATGCTTCCTTCACTTCTACTTGTTAATCCTTCCGCTCCTCTTGCAAGATATTCAGCTTTAACAGCTTTCTTTATATATGGAAATAACTTTTCATCATCTTTTTTTCTATTAGAAATATCAGAGGCAATAGAACTAACTTCCTCTAATATGCCTTCTAATACATATCTATCATTATCTTTATAGTTTACACTTAAATCCTTTATAATTTTTTCAACATTATCAGTATTAGCCATTCTATTGCCTTCCTTTCTATTCAGCTTTTGATGTTATAGTAGCTTCTCCTGCCTTTTTAGCTTTATTGTCGCTATCTACTTCTACAACTACAATTTTTTGTCCTGTTGTTGCAGTTATTTCATCTGTACCGTTCCAGTTTGTATATCCTGAGCTACAAACTTGGTCATAAGTTGGCATTGTTGGACTTGCAGCTACTTTATATTTATAACTATGTCCCTCTTCTATTTCTGGTGTAACAGTAATTTTAGTGTTTCCTACTGTATCCCCCTCTACAGATTGTACAGTTAACTCTCCTAAACTAGCTAACTGTTTTTTTTTACAAAAATTAAATCTTCCATAACGGCTTTTGTTCCTTTATATAAGAACATACCAAATGCTGTTGCATCAGATAAATCTATTTTCTTTGGTGAATAAATAGATGGTATTACTGGTTGAGCTACTGCTCCATCTACCATTACTATGTAATCTACGTCATCTGGTAAGAAGACACTAGAATACATTCTTGTATTATTAAAAATACCACTCTCGTATGATGCTACATTTGCATTAGCATTTGGTAGAGTGGCAATTTTATTTCTTAATTTTCCATAATAAGCAGGTGTCATAATTACATTTATCATTGTTCTTGGTACACCTCTTACAAAATCATTTTTAACAGTTTCTACTTTTTGTATAGCTTCTTCTATTTCATCTTCAATAGTACTAGCTGTTGGTGTAAACGTTGTTGCTGCAGTTTCTGCGACTTGGAAGAATTTTGTTTCTAATTCAACTTCCATTGACTTTTCTTGGTTTGCAGTTCTTCTTTCAATTAATCCATTTACTCCATATAATTTTAAATCTTTTTCTTCAACTTCTTCCATATATTCTGTATTATCATCAATTGGAATAACTACTGGCTTAGCTTTTACTTTGTTTGCAGCTCCACCACTTCTAGCTGTTCCATAAGCTTGTCCTTTTGCATTTACAAATCTTTTTGCCTCAACCGAACCACTTGTAGGATCTCCTGATAAATCTTTATTTTTTAATTGTGCACTTAATGTATTAGCATTAATATTTTCAATAACTTTTCCATATTCTTCTGCTAATTTATCCTTTCCACTTATTTGTAATTCAATGCTTAATGCATCAATTCTTGTACTCTCTGCCATATTAAATTCCTCCCTTTACTAAAAAAATGTTGGTACTTCTTTAGGTTGGCCACCTGGTGTACCATTCTTACTCACTGGTGTATCTTCTTTTAATCTTTCATTTACGGCTCTTTCTACTGCTTTATTAAACGCACTAGATATTTCATCTATTTTTGTATTTAACTCATCAGCTTTTGCTGTACTAAAATTAAAGTAATTTAATAAAGATACATCTAATCCTTTGTCACTTGCTATTTCTAAAGCTTGCTCTTTTAACTTGTAAGCATTTAATTCAGCAAGTGCATCTGATTTTTCTTTTTCTGCTTTTTGTGCTTGATATTCAAGTTTTTGTTCTTTGTTCATTTTTGCAAGTTTTTCAGCTTCTGACTTTTCATTATCCATAACTTCTTGCCAATTTGCTTTTGCTGTTTCTATTGCTTTTTGAACTCTTCTATCAAACTCTGCTTGATTTTTAGAATCCTTTAAGAACTCATCAAAACCATTAGTTTGTGTTGTCCCTTGTCCTTGTGCTTGATTATTTTCTGCCCCAGCCATTTCTACATTTTGAGCCCCAGCCATTGCATTGTTTTTGTTTTCATCTTCCATTTTTAACCTCCTAGTCCCCAGCCATTTGCATAATTGCCCCCAGCCATTGACTTTTTGATTTATTTTGTTTGTTTTATTAAGCCTAACTACAAGAAAAACGGCATGAAAAAAAAGACGCACGTCTGCGTCTTAATTTATAATTATAAAATTTTAATAACTTATTTATTTAATTCTTTTTCTAAATATTCTTTATACTGTCCAAAATTGTCCCACTCATCATAATTAAATGGTGATGGTCTTTTCCCTTTCTTTTCAATATATTCATCTATTAATTTATCTACATCATCTGGTATATTTACCATACTCTTTTACCACCTTTTCTTTTATTTGCTTTAATGAATTAATTTTATTTATTACATCTAATGTATCTTTATTATCATTTAGATATGCTGACATTATATTAGCTGATATTTCTTTTGTTATTCTAGAACTATCTTTATTCCAATATGTTGTATCATGACCTATTTTCCCAACTACCTTATTGTTGGTTACTGCTGAAAAAATATCACTTAATGTCATATTTTTTGCGTATTTGTTATTATTGAATAGATTGTTATATTCGTCACTGTTAGTATTTATATATAATTCTGCTCTTCTTAATTCATTTTCAACATCTAAATTATCTGATATATTATTTCTAGTATCTATCATATGTATTATTTCATGCGTTAAGCTTTCTGATAAGTTATAATATTTGAAATCTGGATGATTTGGATTGATAAGTATCTTATCTTCATCTGTATTATATCTGAATGGAACATTTAAGTTCTCATCTATTTCTGCATTTTCCGGAGTTAAATATTTGGTAAATAATTTCTTTACATTATTGTTTAATTTTGTATTCTTTAATACTTGATTTATTTCTTTGCTTATTTTTGGTATATCCAAATTATACCCTGTTTTCCTTTGTTTTTCAACTACTGATTGATATGTTATTGTACTTCTACACCAATGAAAATGATGACTTATAGGTGGCAAATTTAAACCTGCTACAAGTCCAAAGCATTTTATTCTTTCTATTCTTAAGTCTTTTTGACTTTCTCCGTAGTATCTGTCAAATTCATTTTCTTTGTTTATATAAAACAACTGTCCATCTAAGCTATGGCACATATCTGTTTCTTTACCATCCATTACTGCCATAAATCTAATTTGAGCATTATTATCTACTTCTTTTATTCCTTCTACCTTAGCAAGATTATTTACTCCAATTAATTGCGCATCTATGTCTCCTGATATTTTATCTCCATTTATATTAAGCTTAGAATTGTTTTGTCGCTTAATTAAATTCTGGTATATATCATTTGTTATATCAGGTTGTTTTTGTTGCTGTAAATCAATTGTCATTTGTCTATATATCTGTTGCGCGTTAAATTGTATTGTTGCTTGTATATATTGTTCAAATACATATCCTTTTACATTTGGTTGGTCTAACAAAGTTAAAAATAAAGTCCATTTTAATATATTTATCGGCTTTCTTTCTTTTTTAGGTAATGAATTGTTTACTTCTTGCTGTCCTTCTTGATAATAATAATTTACATCATCATACATTATATTTAATTTTTGTTCTTGTATCTTGTTTTGTTCTTCTATATAAGCTCCATATATAAGTAATTCTAGTATTTCACTATTTTTTACCCTTGTTCTACCGTAAATGTTCTTTGCTAATGTTCCAAAATATCCTGTTAACAGTCCTTTGTCTTTCCATTCTTCTATATATGTATTAACTCTTTTTTTTGTTTTAGTATCTGCTATATTATACAAAGTATCAAGATTGAACTTAAAAGTATCTATTATTTCTTGTAACTTATTTTGCGTCTGTTTACTTGTTCTTAAGTATAATTGCTTTAATTCCTTCATTTTCTTGTCGTGGTATTGCCAATTATCCATTCACAACACCTCACTTTGTTACGGTGTCTGACTGCTTAATATTGTTTTGTTTTACTTCTGATTTAACTTCTTGATTCTCTGTTAGTTTTTTATTATCTCGATTCTGTGTTTGCTGGTTTTGTTGTTCTGCATTCAATTGAGCATTAGTAGTATCTTGTCCCATCTTTTGCATATTTTCTAAGTTCTTTTCTATATTAGCTTCATTTTGCATATCCATTTCTGCAAGTTCTGCTTCACTATCTAGATCATAAGGTAGATGATCTATTACTGTTTTATCTGATAATAGCCCTCTTAATTTTAGCCAAGCATTTACAACACTCTCTGTATCTGTTGGTAGATTTCTTGTTAGGATTATTTCTATATCTCTAAAATCATATTGTTTGTTTTTCTTTAGGTTTATTCTTTCAGTAATCATTCTCCACATTCTTAAAAACTCAGCTTTAAATAAATGGTCTGCTTGTTGTAATACTTGTTCCAAAGGAAAGAATTTCTTTTCTAACGCACTTGAATTATCTGCATTAGTAAATCCTTGGTCTGTTACATTTGGTACACCACTTATCATTAATGCCATATCTAAGCATGTTTTTTTATGGTTTTCAGAAGCTGTATCATTTATATCTTTTGTCACCCAATCTATATCCCCATTTTGATCTGGAGTATAAAATACTTTTGCATTTAATATTGCTTCATCTTCTTTTGTTCTTGCTGGATTAGTAATCATTACTGGTTGTCCATTATTATCTACTTGTGGATTTCCTTCTTTATCTGTAGCTTGTATTATTGCTTCATTATCTGGAGTAAATCCTGTTATTTTTAATTTAGCATTATCATTATATTCAAATGTATTTGCATTGTTTCTTATTACTTGTTCGTGTTTCTTTATTAAAGTTATTACATTTTCAAAAAAGCCTAAACAATCTGGATTTTCTACTGCAAAACAAGGCACATCATTCCATAATACTTCTTTTTTACTATCTTCAACTTCTGTAAAATCATATTTAGCATTTTGATTTATATCTTTTTTCTCTATTCCGTCGACATATTGTTTCTTATAGTCTTTTGTTATTATTTCAAGATGTGTTTCTATCCCACCTGTCCCAGTATTCTCATACCAAGCTCTTAATAGTCCTATTTTTCTTTGTGGTGTATCATAATTCCATATTGCTATTGTATTTAAACTAGATGTATGTGCATATACTTCTTCGTTATCGCTATTTTCATATACTAGTCCATAGCAAGCACTTGTAATTATATAATCTTTTACGCAATCATAGAAAAAGCTACCATTGTCATTATATTTTGTAATATAATCAATGATAGCTTGAAATTCATCTGGATTATTCTTTTCTCCAAATATTTTATCAAATATCTTTTTTAATATATTTTTCTGCGTTTCATTTACTTTTTGAACTTTGTATTGTGGTTCCTTACCTCCGAAGTATCCACTTGCTATGATAGTTATATAATATTCTAATGCTACTACTACATCAGATTTATCGTACTTTCTTGTAAATCTATCATATAGCTTTTTTCTATGTAGCAATATTGGTAAAGCTTTTCCCCACAATATATTTATATTATTATCTATATTTTCTTCACTTAGAAAATCATCTTGATATTGTATTCTTTCTATTACGTCCATATTATTCTCCTTATATAATACTGTTATATCCAAAGCTTATTGTATTTGGTTTTGGATGTTCATATACTCCTGTTAAGCAATCCTCTGCATCATCATGTTCATTTTTGCCACTTCTTAAATAATGTTTTAAATGTTTTGCAAACTCTGGCCATCTATCTTCCCAATTTAATGGAAAATATACATTATTCATAACAGCCGTTGAGTTACTTAATATTCTTGCTATTTTATTTTCACTCTGATGAAATGGATTTATTTTTGTGTGATAATTATTTAATTTCTTTAATTGTTCTTTTACATTTCTAGCAAATCCTCTACCACCATTGTTACTTTCTATATTTGCATATCCTACTTTATCTTTAGTAATCATTTTAGCAACTGATGGCTCTGTTATTTCCATACTTTCTTGAGTATAAATAACATCTAAAATATAATATGAATTATTATACATTTGATAATCTATTGAGCATAAATAATCTTCTCCTTCATCTGCTGTATCTGTATAATTCATAATGTAATGTGCAGGTGGTAATTTATCATATGTTTTAAATCCACTATATAATCTATTCTTTACATCTATTGGCTCTTGCTGATAATTTGCGTATATTATATCCTTATTCATGTTTTTTGTCTTAAGTAAATAATCTTCTTTGTTTAATATTTCAGGGCATAACATTGATCCATCTTTTTGTACTGCTTGATAATTAATATGTCTTACATTATCAAAGTTTTCTAATATGTAACCCGCTAAATCATTACTAGCCCACCTAGTCATTATTATTATTAATTTGAATCCTGTTTCAGTTCTGGACATCATTGTGTTGTTAAACCAATCTATTTGCTTTTGCAATACATTTTCGTTATAAGCTTCTTGAACATTTTTTATTAAATCGTCTAGTATCATTAAAGTACAACCAAATCCCGTTGCAGTTCCTGTTGGAGATGTTGCTAAGTAATTTGCTTGATTGCTTCCTTCTAATGCCCATTTGCTACTACTTGCCTCTCCATATTTTATCTTTGTGTTAGGAAATATATCATTATATACTATCATTCCTTCTGTTTTTTCTGATGCTATTGTATCTCTTACAGATTTTGCAAATGTTCCTGACAGAGTTTCATTGTATGATCCAGTCATCACTTTTTCATGGTTATTTTTCCCAAATACCCATTCTGTTAGTTTTCCTGCTGTTCTAGACTTTCCATGTCTTGGTGGTAAATTCATCACCATTATTTTATCTTCTGGTTTATTACTTTCATAAAAATCTTGTAATTGATAGCACATATCATGTAAAAATAGTCTATCATTTTTATAAAAGTCCCCTGCTGTTAATTTACAATATTCAAAAAAATCACGCCTAGCTAATTCTAGACGTGCTTGTTTTATGATTTCTTCTTTTATTCTAGTGTTTATCATCATTTATCAACTGCCTTAATTCTTCTGTTGATAATCCTTCAAATGGATTGTTTATATTTCCACTATGTTCTACCTGTTGCTTATCAGTCCACCCGAAATTATTTTTTAAATTAAATATTATTCCTGTCGTCGAAGTATCTGTTATTAAGTGTTTTTCTAAATAATTTTCTACTCTTAATTTTGCTTTTTTTATAGTGTCAGAAAATTCATCACTTTTTAAATATTGACTAAGCGTTTCTCTAGTTATTTCTAAGGCTAAACATAATCCAGTTACTGTATATGGTTCATGTTCATTGTCACATTTCTTAAAATATGTATTTATTTTTTTTTGCATTAATTCTACTTCTGTGTACTTTTTTGGTCTTCCTCTTGGCATTTTCTCACCTGCTTTTTCACTAAACTTATTGGTATACTAATTATTGAATATAATATTCCTAATATAATAAATAAACTAAATAATCCAGCTATTAATATAACTGGGCTTAATATAATTAATATTGCTATTGTTAACATTTCACACTAATCCTTTCATTAACGGTTTTAATTGTTTTGCTGTAATATCTGTGTATTGTTTTTTCTTTTTCTCGGGTCTGCTTGCTCTCTCGTATGGTTCACAATATAATGTTCCATCTAATTTTTTAACGATTTCACAATCTTTTTGTTCTCTGTCTTTACAATTACTACAGATTTCTTCTATAAATCTTTCATATGCGTTTTTCATATGTTCTTCTCCTTAAATAATAGAATGCATTGTTCTATGATTCTTTAAAAAATCTTTTGCACTCCAATATGTTAATCCTTTTTGCTTTGCTGTTTTTATATATCTTTCTGCACTTTCTTTAGTCCATTTTCTTTTCATAATTCATCTCTCCTTTGGCTTGGATATTACATATATACATAAAAGGAAGTAATCAGAACTTGTCACTATATATATTAATATTACCTAGCATATATTAATAACTAAATTAATTTTCATAAAATACTTTCTTTCCGTATTCTACTGCCACTTGATGCTCTATTTTACATCCTCTTGCTTTTTCCCAGCCTTTCATAAAATATACTGCATCTACTTTTCCTATATATCTTATAGATTGTGATAGCATATATATTGCTATATCTTCATCTGATGGTGCATTTTCAAATACTGTGTCTATTACTTTGTGTCCTTGTTCTTGTAATTTTTTTACTAGTTCAGCTCTTTCTTCTCTTATCTGTTCGTTTGTTTTACCTTTCATAGGTTGACTTATCATTATTTTCATCTTTTCATCTCTCCTAATTAAAACTAAAAAGAGCAGACATTAATATTAACATCTACTCTTCTCTTGAAAAATAAAAAATACTTATAAAAGGGGATTAACCTTTATCTCCATATTTTTGTAGTTCTGGGCATGCCCATTTCTGAGCAACTACTTTTTTACCTACTAACATTTTATCATGTTTTAACTGGACAAAACGGACAAATTAACATTTTTCTAAAAATCTTTGTAATTTTTTTCTAGCTTTGTCTTCTGAATTGTATCCCATTAAAAACATTATTTGTAACCATGTTTTATTATCATTATATCTGTATCTAATTATTTCTCTTATATCTGCTTCTTTTACATAGTTTAATTCATATTCTAATTGTACTTTTAGCTTTTCTAATTTATATTTTTTACTTTTTATCATTTTTCTGTATTTATGTTTTAGATGTCTATTTTTAGGTACTTCTACACCTTCTATTTGCATACTATGTTTTATGTATGGATAACTTTTACTACTTCCTTGTACACTATCTCTTGTAACTGTGCATTCTTTATTCTCTATTTTTGCTAGTCTTTTATTTAAGCTCTCTAATTCACTACTTGTATTTTCTATACTATCTAAGAACTCTTTTGTCATAAGTACCTCCTATCTTTATTTAGCATAATTTTTTATTGCTTCTTCAATTTCTTCTAGGTTAACTTCGCATTTTTTCTTATAAAACTTACATTCTTCTTTTTTGCAATATAAGTAATTTAATGCTCTACAGCCTTGATGTCCATTCTTTTCTACAAATGCAAAACAATCTTTATTCATCATAAATCCTCCTTTTCAATTCTTTAATAATCTTTTCTAAATGCTTTTTTTCTTGTAAAACTTCTATAAGTAATCTCTTTAAATCTGCATTTTCTGTTTCTAGTAATTCTATCTGCTTATCTCTTTCTTGTATAAGCATTAATATTAAAATGTCTTCTTTGTCTTGTGTTTCTTCTAATGTCATATTTATCACTTACTTTCATCTGTTTTGTTTGTTATTTCTTTAATTTTTTCTATTAAAGTCTCTGTGTCTTCATATAAGACTATGTCATTTTCACTTCTGTCTATACAAGTATCTTTTAATATATAATATATTTCTTTTTTATCATTTACACATATTTCATCTATATAATCATCATAAACACAAGCTTCTCCTTGATTTTCATAAACTACCCATACTCTTTGTCCGTATATCGTATTTTGATTTTATTGTCATATTACTTTTCCTCTCTTTCTTTATCCATATATTCTCGTGCTTTTTTAATCGCGTCATTTATGTCTCTTTCGCTAATTTCTAAATAATCTAATGATTTTAATTCGTTTAATTCATTATCTATTTGTTTTATTGCTCTTGTTAATTCGTTTAATTTATTTATATTGTCTGTTCTGTAAAATCTGTCTTCGCTGCTAATTTCTTTTATGCTCTGTATATCTATCTCTTTGTTTTCTTCTATTACTTCAAAATCTGCTTCTGTAGAACATAATATACTTGTATCAAAATCTCCACTTTCCCATTTCAACATAAGATTTTCATATTTTAATGTCGCTTTATAAGCATTTCCCATTTTTACTTTTATTGTTGTATTGTTTTTTAGTTTTCTTTCAGTTATTGCTTTTATTAATTCATATCCTTTCATTTTCCTACCTTCTTTCTACTACTAATACCAACTATCATTTCGATAATTTATTTCTTCAAAATATTCACATTCACTACAATCTTCGTCACATTCTATTTCATCTACTACCATTTCTAAATCATTGCACCAGCAATTATAATAATTACACCAATTTGCCATTATTTCTTTTCTCCTTCTAAAATCTCTATTTTTGCTTTTGCTAAATCTAAATCTATTTCCAGTTTTGCATATTTATTGCATACTTCTGTATAGTAATTTTTCCATTTATTTTTTTCTTTTTCTTCATCTATGTATATACTATAATTTTCATCTGCTCTTTTTTTCACATTTTCAAGCCTCTCTTCATATCTTCTTGCTTCCCTATTATTATTTCTTGCTAATTTTACATATTTTTCTATCATATTTCTTAGCTCACTATATTCTGTTACATTTAATTTGCCTTCTAAACTTTTTAAAAATAATATTTCCTCTTCTTCTAAGTTAATTTCTTTATTTTCCATTGTTTTCTCCTCCTATGATATTTAAAATATTCGTAATTTCTTGTGCATAATAACCGAATCCATCATCATCTAGTTCTTCTCTTACTTCATTTAATTTATCTGTTAGTTTATCTAATATAGCCTTCAAATTATCTCTTTCTTTGCTCCATTTTAGCGCATTACCTTTTACTTCATCTATCATATTGACATCATGTTCATGTATAATTTTATAAGATGCTACTTCTAATTCTAATTTACTAATATACTTTAATCCTCTTTCTATTGTAAGTGTTCCTTCTCTATGTTCATTTTTTAAAATTTTATATAGTGTTCTTAAATCTTCTTTTGTATCTTCTGCATCTTGTTTTTCTTGTTGTTTTAGATATTCTTTTGCTTGTTCTATTTCTTCTTTATTCATTAGTTAGTCCTCCTTAATGCTTTTGTAGCTTTTTAGATTTATCGTCTTTCCATTTTTTGTTATTCCATACAATACTCCATTACTTCTCCATGTTTGCTCACATTCGATCGTATTATTGTCTACATCTACACATTCATACGGTCCCATCTGTATATTTATTTGTGTTAATATAAAATATGTTCCTATTACTAGTCCTACTGTAATCAATATTGTAACTATTAATGCAACTGCTATTATTTTAATTATCTCACTCATCTTTATTCTCCTCTAACAAATTTTTGTTGTCGTATATGTTGCCAGCGACTGTTGAATATTTAGAAATTATCCATAAATATGTATCATAGTCATCTATCAAATGTTTATTTCTACAAGTCATAAATGCTCCATCTTTAAATCCTACTAATTGATACTTTTTTGCAAGTAGTCCATCAGGTGTTCCATAAAATATTCTTCCGTCTTTATTTAATTCTAAAATATCTCCTTCATATATTTCTTTTCCGTTTTTATCTTTTAGTCCTGTGTATTGTCCTACAGTTTCTTTATCTACATCTGTTCTTACCATTTGATACGGTAAATTCCAGTCTGGCATATATCTTGGGTCTGGATATACTATCCAATACTTATCTTCTAAAGTTTTTTCAAAGCATTGTGGTGGTGCTGGTTCTTTAAATAAACCTCCATAAACCCATTTGCCTGTATCTACTTCTTTACCTCTAAATCGATATTCTCTCATCTTTCTTCCTCTACTTTCTTAAATTTAAAACATATTAGTTTTAATGGTTTTAAACTTCTCAATCCGTATTTGTCTGGTCTATTACAACAATTCAGCCAAATTTTTCTTAGATTATATTTACATTTTCTACATTTCCTTTGCTTTATTTCTTTTAGCATTATTTATCCCTCTACTTTCAATTTTATATTTCTTGCTTTTAAACGCTCTTTTAAAGCTAAATAAGATTCATAATCCATTTTTTCTATTTCATTCGAACAAGAATATGGTATAAATATAGTACAATCTTTTCTTCCATGTATTTGCCTTCTTAAATGATTTACGTTATAAGCTCTTACTTTTATTTCATCTTTTTTTAACATTCTTCCTTCCTTTCTGCGACATTTTTGTCGCTCTTAACCGTTATTTGTCACTTTTCTTTCAAAATATTGTTTTACTTCTTCTTTATCTTTCCAAACTATTCCTTCTTCGAATATCTTTTCTGCCATTAAATCTATTTGCTTATCTTTCTTGTTAAGCTCATTGAAATATTGCCTATTAGTTTTTATTATTGCTAAAGTCAGTAAGTGTTCTTCATATCCTTTACTTGTTTTTGGTAATCTGTCTAATTGCCTTTCACAATGTTCTTCTAATTCATATATTTCCATCTTCAACTTTTCCTTTCAAAATATTGTTTTATACCTTTTATATTTTCTGTAAAATTAATTGTTTCTTTATTATAACTACCTTCATAATTTGCTAAAGAAATAGCTAATTTTCTAATTGTTTCTGCCATTAAATCTATTATCTTATCTTTCTTTTCTATCTCTGCATTTTTCTCTGCAAGCTCTGCAGAGTTTTGTTTTAGCATATTTAAGACTGTTTCTATATTTTCAAATAAATTATAAGTAGTTATTTTACTTGTTTTTCATCTCTTTGTTTTAATAATTTTGTTAAATTTTCTATTGCTTCTTCTTGTTCTTTTGTCATTACTTGTCCTCCTTCCATATTGGGAAATTACTTAATATCTCTTGTGGGATCTCTATTTCTTTTGTATCAAGCCATTCTCTGAGTTTTTTCTCACAACTATTGCATAAGTCAAAATCTTTTTTCGTTGAATAATCAAATTTATTGTGTTTATAATATTTATTTACTTCAAATCCTTTTTGATAAACATATGGTATTGTTTGGCCACATTTATCACATACATATTTAGGTCTGTTCTTACATTTTCTTATATTCATTTAATCACTTCCTTTTAGTCCATCTTCGGCTAGTTTTCGTCCGACACATTGGACAATAATTTAATGAAAATGCCTTCCAATCAATTACTCCAACATCTCTTCTTACTCCTTTTTTCCTTGTTATTGTTGTAATTCTAGCTTTAATTATATGTTTTATTCCTTGTATTTTTTATATCTTCTTCTATATTACTCATTTTTCCCTCCATCTATAAGTTTCCAAAACTTTTCTGCTCCATAATCATTTATTAATATTTTTCTTAATTCTTTTAAGCTAATTTCTTCTAAGTCTTGTATATTATGTTCTTCGCAAAATTTATTAGTTCCATATTGACATGCTCCTGTTATTGCTCTATATTGTGCTCTATTTACTTTCCCTGTTTTCTTAATTTCTGCTACTATATTTTCTATTTCTTCATTTTGTGTTTTCTTGTATATTAAATCTTCCATTGCTTCTTTTAATGTCTCTCCATGTGCTGATAAGTCTTTCTCTTTTACTATATAAACTTCTTCATCTGTGTTATATAAATCTAATGCTTTTATTATTGTTATTCCTTCCCTCTTCTTTTCTGATATTTTTATAGTCTTTATATTATCTGAAACGTCAACTGGATAAAGCTTTTTATTATATAATGTGTAATATTCTGATTCTTTTAATATTCTACCTTTGAAATCTTTATAATCTTTGTTGCCTATTTGAACTGATATAGCAAAACTTGGTATGTAATTATCATTTTCATCTTGTTCATATTCGCACAATGAAATCCATGTTCCTTTTTTAGCTTTTATTATAGATTTATAACCACAAGCAAATCCAACAGAACTGTTTCCATTGATATCTATTTGTGCCCTGTCTCCACTTGAACCTATTTGTGCACTGTATCCACTTGAACCTATTTGTGCCCTGTCTCCACTTGAACCTATTTGTGCCCTGTCTCCACTTGAACCTATTTGTGCCCTGTCTCCACTTGAACCTATTTG
>CASEIV010000007.1 GCA_949288175.1 uncultured Eubacteriales bacterium
TTTTAAATTTTTTTTATTACTTGAAAAATTTACAAAAGTCTGCTAATATAGTAATATCAAGCAATTTAGAATAATAAAGTCAATAAAAGACTGTTACATGTAGCGATTGACTTTTTAAAATTTCATTTGACAAAGCACTAATAATATGTTATTATTTAAGTACATAATAAATGTGTCTGGCGCCGATTGTCAGATTGTAGTTGTATGTGTATCCGGAAGTGCACATACTATTTTTTTTGCTTAAAAATAGAGCAAATCCGGAAGAATTTGCCCTACGACTTATGTATGTCTACAATCAGTCTTTGCCTGTTTGCTCATCTTCATTTTGTTGATTTTGTTTTGAAAGTTCAAGTCTAACGACTCTTTCCCTTTCTTCTAACAGTTTATCAACTAAACAAAGAAGTGCATCGCCGATTGTCATATGTAGTACACCCCTTTCCGCCTTTGAGAAAAAGACTGGCCTTTTCAAGCGAAAGGTTGTTATTATATTACATTAATTTACAATAAAAAACAAGCGAACATAAAAGGAATTTTAAATTATTTCATTAAATATCCAGGTAAATACTAAAATATTTTATTTAGATTAATGGTAATTTATTAAATAGACCACTTACTATTTTTATCTTTTCTATATGCTTTTTTTCCATAATCCAAATTTGCTATTTTTTTTATTGATTTATCCATTTCATATATTTCTTCTAATGCAACTATTTTTGATTCTTCAACGCTGTGTTCTCTACCACATAGGAATTGCCAGCATCCGTCATCAGCATCATGACTAACATATAATATAGGTTGCTTTTCATTGAGTATATGAACACAGGTAATAACAGCAGTATTTGGCTTATCTTTAAAGGGAAATTTTTTAAATAAGTTCATATATACACCACACTTTCAAATTACTATTTGCTAAGATTATACCATACTATTAAAAATTATTAAATGTAATTTCTTCAAATTCATCATCTCTCTAAACATCTTTTTTGTTGGATATTACTTTTTTATATTACCCCTGTTGTCATATTATCGTTCCAATTAGAATTATTTTATAAGGAAAGTCACCATAAAATCCCCAAAAACACAAACTAAAATGTTTTTATATAAATTCAATTAAATCTCTTTAAACTATTTTAAACTTTTTTACTTTATTTGAAAAACTTGCAAAAGTCTACTATTATAGTAATATCAAATAATTGAGAATAGTAAAGTCAATAAAAGACTGTTGACTTGTAATGCGAGGGTCCCCAGTTCGAATCTGGGAAGTGGCTCCATTATAAAGGTCATTCGTTTTGAGGGAAGCTCTTGATGATTGGCTTTTTTTTATGTCTAAAAATAAAGTATCTATATTTTTTTCTTAATTTATGATAAGCTATATAAGTAAAATATTTGTGAAATTCAAAAGGAGAATAAAATGAGAGAAAAGCTAAAAAAATATAAATATATTTTTATTATTTTAGTGGTAGCCATTATTGCATCAATTCCTCTTTTTAGAAAAGACTTAGATGTATATTATGATGATGGAATCCAACATATTGCTAGAGCATATGCAACCTATTTATCTATTATAAATGGTGAACATATAGAAGTTTTATCTAGCCTAACAAACGGATTTGGATATAGTTGGGATTTGTTTTATGGGAACTTTTCAACGATATTAATTTTAATAGGTAAATGTATAACAACAACCTTCATAGGAGGATATAAATTTACTTTATTTATAGGACTTTTCCTTTCTCGGAATAACCATGTATTGGTTTGTAAGTCGATTAACCAAAAGTAAAGAAATAGGAACTCTTGCTGGTATTTTATATATGTTAATGCCATATCATCTAAATGATATGTATATCAGAAATGCCTTAGGAGAGTTTTTAAGCTATATTTTTATTCCATTGGTATTTTTGGGATTGTATAAAATGTTTCAAAAAGAAAAAGGAATTTACCCATTATGTATAGGTGCTGTTCGGTTTAATTTTAACACATATTTTAATGACCTTTTTGACAGCTATTATGGCTGGTATCTATGTATGTGTCAATATTGTAAAATTAAAAGATAAAGAAATCTTAAAACAATTAGGGATTTCTGTACTATGTGTTCTTGGAATTAGTGCTTTTTTCTGGATGCCCATGCTAGAAACCTATTTTTCAGCAGATTATGCAGTATATCAAGAAGATAGTATGGCAACTACAGAATCTTTACATGAAAGTGGATTAGATATAAAAACATTATTATATACAGATACAAAAGGAGATACAACACATGTATTCGAAGTTGGGATACCAATTTTGATTATGCTTTGTTTATCTGTATTTGCAATAAAAAAGGGAATTGATAAAAAATATAAAAAAGAATATATGTTATTTTTAATTTTAGGAATTGTATCTACTATAGTAACAATCAAACAATTCCCATGGGGAATATTTGGAGAAATTTTTCAAATTATACAATTTAAATGGAGAATGTTATTATTTTCAAATTTCTTCTTGGCCATTATTTGTGCAATTAATATGGATATGATTATAAAGAACTTTAATTATAAAGATATTATTGCTATTTCCATAATCTTTATTTTATATCTTGGATTACTTATCCCATTACTACCAATAAATTCAGAGATTCAAGATATTGACCAATACACTATAGGGAAAATTACAGAAAATAAAAGAAATGCTATTGCGGGAATGGGAAAAGGAGAATATCTACCTGTAAAGAGTAATGATAATAGAGAATATATAAGAACAAGGAAAGATACAGTTTATGTAATAAAAGGTATTGGAGTAAGTGAGGAAGTAAATAAAAATGGTCAAAATTTAAATTGCAAAATAAAGGTTTTAGAAAATGAAACAATCATGGAATTTCCATATATATATTATCCTGGATATAAGATAACCATAAATGGTGAAGAGATAGAAGGTTTTGAAAGTGAAAATGGATTTTTAGCAATTTCTTTACCAGAAATGTCAAATTCAGAAGTTGTTGTAGAATATGTAGGAACTAATTTAATGTTTATATCAAAAATGATTTCTATAATGACATTAATAACTATCATTGTATATGAAATTTATAAGAAAAATAAAATAAAAAAAGAAAGATAAAAATAAAAAGGAATTTGCTATTTATTATGGAAAATGATAAAATAACGAAAAAAGAGGAAAAGAAGAGGTAAAAATATGGAAAAAGTAGCAATTGTAACAGGTGGTTCAAGAGGAATTGGAAAAGCCATCGTAGAAGCTTTAGCAAGAAAGAATATAAAAGTAATTGCAAATTATAATCAATCTGAAGAAAAAGCAAAAAGATTAAAAGAAGAATTAGAAAAAGAAAATGTTTCGATAGATATTTTTAAAGCAGATGTATCTAAGAGGGAACAAGTAAAAGAGATGGTGAATTATACCATAAAAAAATATGGGAAAATTGATATACTGATTAATAATGCAGGAATAGATCAAGAAAAAATGTTTCAAGATATTACAGACGAAGATTGGGACAATATTGTAAAAGTAAATTTATATTCTGTATTTTGTACTACACAGGAAGTTATACAATATATGATAAGCCAAAAAAATGGATGTATTGTTAATATTTCTTCTATTTATGGTATTAATGGAGGCGCTTGTGCAGTGGCATATTCTGCTACAAAAGCAGGAATTGATGGAATGACGAAAGCTTTAGCTAAAGAAATAGGACCTTCAAATATAAGAGTAAATTCAATAGCTCCAGGATATATAGATACAGATATGAATAAAAGATATTCAGATAAAGAAATCGAACAAATAAAAGAGGAAACACCACTAGAAAAAATAGGTAAACCAGAAGATATTGCTAAATGTGTAGAATGGCTTGTAGAGGATAGTTTTACAACAGGACAAGTGATTTCAATAAATGGTGGTTGGGGATAATCATTTAATATTTTATATAAATTTTAATATCAAAAAAAGGCTTTTGTATGAAAGCCTCTTCTATTTTATTCTTCATTATTATTTGTTGCTTTTTTCTTAAAGTTTCCAGAAATGATTTTTGGAAGATATGTAATAATTTTATATACAGCTAAACGTATTTTCTTACTCCATAAATAAGCTCGTCTTAATTTTCTAGAAGATCCCAATGAAGTTGGTTCATCATCTAAAACTAATAATTCTGTTGGAAGTTTTTCCAAATTAAATATATAATTTTGTCCATTATTGTTATCCCAATTATTATTTTCATCTCTAAAACAGAAATTAAAAGTATTTCCTTCTCCTAAGGTGATTTCAGCTTGGAATCCTAAATCTGTTTTTTCCATTACAACATCATTTACATTATCCCAATTATCACCAAATCCATAATGAATAAATACTTCTTTAGAAGCATCTTGAAATAATTGTCCTGTATATGAGATTTTAACCTTCGTATTTTCAACTAATTTATCAGTATTAAAAAAAATATTCTTTGTTAACTCCATTTTTTTAACTCTCCTTGTTTATCTTTTGCTAAGAACATTATAATATTAAATTTTACATTCTTCAAGTATTTTTTCTAAAAATAAACAAAATATTAAAAATGTAATCAAATTGTAACTGTTTTGTAACAAATGTATGAATTAGGAAAAGCTAAACTGAATAAGATATATAAGTGAAGAAAATCTATCCTAAACCATGTAAATATATTGTCAAAAAAGTAAGAATATGATAATATTTAAAGAGAAAGAGAAGGGGAAGGTATTATGAAAGAAGATTTAATGGAGGCGAAAGAATTGGAGCCAAAAGAAGAGATGGAAGAAAAGATGCAAGAAGAAAATACTGAAGTAGAAGAAATAAAAGAAGAAAAAAATAAGGAAGAAATCTTACAAGATGAAGAAGAAAAAAATGAAAAGAAAGATGAAAAAGAGGAAGTAGAAATAGAAAAATCAAATGAAATAAAAATAGATAAAAAACAAGATAACGAAGAAGAACAGAGAAAAGAAAAATCGAAAAAGAATAAAGAAAAACAAGAAGATTCTAAAGAAGATGATAAAAATGAAACTAAAAAAGATAAAAAGAAAAATAGCAAAGATAACAAATCTGAAAAAAAAGGAACAAGAAAAGTAAAAAAAATCATTATTTCTGTTATCATTGTTATGTTAGTAGCATTAATATTTTCTACAGTATTTGCATTGACCAATATCAATAATGAAAAAATTATTAGTGGAGTTACAATAAAAGGTGTAGAAGTTTCAGGATTAACAAAAGAAGAGGCAATTGCAAAATTAGAGACAGTGTATTCTGAAAAAATAAATAATAATATTATGCTTCAATATGAAGAATTAGAGTCAGAATTAAATCCAACACTTATGGAAGTGAATTATGATATAGAAAAAGCAGTAAATGAAGCATATTCTTTAGGAAGAGATGGAAACATATTTACCAATAATTATAATATATTAGGAACATTGATTGCTAAAAGAGATTATGATGTAAATATGACGATGAATGAAGAAACAACAAAGCAAACCATTAATGATATTGGATCTAACTTACCGGGAATTATGATAGAATCTAGTTATAGTGTAGAAGATGATGAATTGATTATTACTAGAGGAAAAGAAGGAGTAGTTATCAGTACAGATACACTTTTGTCAGAAGTAAAAGAAATGCTAAATGATATTCATGAAACAGAAAATATAATAGAGATTCCAGTAGAAACAAAAACACCACAAGAAATAGATGTTGATAAAATACATAGTGAGGTTTATCAAGAACCACAAGATGCTTATTATACAAAAGATCCTTTTACAGTTTATCCAGAAGTAGAGGGAATTGATTTTGATGTAGAAAAAGCAAAAGAAATGATTGCAGCTGAAGTAAAAGATGAATATGTAATAGATTTAATTATAACTAAACCAGAAGTAACTATTGAAGATATTGGAACAGAAGCATTCCCAAATAGATTATCGACATTTTCTACAAGATATGATGCCAGTGATAAAGATAGAACAACCAATTTAGTATTAGCTTGTAAAAAGCTAAATGGAAAAGTTATCATGCCAGGAGAAACATTTTCCTATAATGCAGCGCTAGGTCCAAGAACATATGCGGCAGGGTATAGAAATGGAAAAATATATGAAAATGGTCAAGTAGTAGATGGATTAGGTGGAGGTATTTGCCAAATTTCTTCAACTTTATACAATGCAGCTTTGATGTCAGATATGGAAATTGTAGAAAGAAGAAATCATCAATTTGTTACATCATATGTTGATAAAGGAAGAGATGCAACAGTTGTATATGGTTTAACAGATTTTAGATTTAAAAATACAAGAACTTATCCTGTAAGACTTGTAGCATCTGCTAAAGGAGGAGTGGCAACTGTTTCTGTATACGGAATAAAAGAAGCTGATAGAGAGTATACATATTCATTTAGAACAGATGTTATATCAACAATACCATACACAACTAAATATGTTGAAGATTCAAGTTTATCAGCTGGTAAAGAAGTTGTTACACAAAAGGGAACAAATGGATTGGTTTGTAAAACATATATGACAAAAATGTTAAATGGAAAAATTGTTTCAACAAAATTACTTTCTACAGATACATATAGTGCAATGCAAAGAATTGTTAAAAGAGGAATATCAAAAAGTAGTTCTAATCAAACGACTACAACCACACCTCCAACTAATACAGAAACAAATAACGAGGTAACAAATCAAACTCCAGAAGAAACACTTCCAACACAAAAACCAGACGATACACAGGACTCAGAACAAGAAACACAAAATGAAACCACAGAATAGATTATAATTGAAAAGGGAAAAATAGAGGACGGCGTTTTTAGTAAAAAACGTCGTTTCCCATTGACAAAAGGAAAAAAAGTAGTATAATAATATATGTCTAAATGAAAATGCGCCATTAGCTCAGTTGGTAGAGCAGCAGACTCTTAATCTGATGGTCGGAGGTTCGACCCCTCTATGGCGCACCACTACAATAATAAAAATAAATCTAAATAAGAAACCAACATTAGATTTATTTTTTTGTTTTAAAATACAAATTATGTAAATTTTAAAAAGGGGTGAGAGATTTGCTAAGAATTTATAACACAAATATGGAAACAAACAAATTAGAAGAAATTAAAGAATTTAAAAAAGGAAGCTGGGTTAATTTAGTAAATCCCTCCGAAAATGAAATTAAAAGAGTATGTGAAAGCATTAATATTCAAGAAGACTTCATAAGAGATGCATTAGATTATGAAGAAAAAGCTAGAATTGATACTGAGGAAGATGATAACACCATACTTTTTGTAATTGATGTTCCAATAATAGAGAAAAGTGAAGATAATGATATATATACAACAATGCCATTAGGAATGATTGTAGTAAGAGATGACTTTTTTATAACTGTATCTTTGAGAAAAAATAAAGTTATAGAGGATTTTGAAAAAAGAAAAATTAAAAATTTTCAAACATATAAAAAGACAAGATTTATTTTTCAAATTTTTTACTTAAATGCATCATATTTCTTAAATTACTTAAAACAAATTAATAAAGAAACAGAAATCGCAGAATATATTTTAAAAAATTCTATGAAAAATAAGGAATTGTTAAAATTATTAAGTTTGGAAAAAGGTTTGGTGTATTTTGCAACATCATTAAAATCAAATGAAATTGTCATGGAAAAAACTATGAGAGGAAAAATAGTAAAATTATATGATGATGATGAAGATATATTAGAAGATGCTATTATTGAAAATAGACAGGCTATAGAAATGGCTCAAATATATACAAATATCTTAAATGGAACAATGGATGCTTATGCTTCTATTATTTCCAATAACCTAAATGGTGTAATGAAGTTTTTGACTTCTATTACCATTGTATTAGCTATTCCTACAATGATATCAAGCTTTTGGGGAATGAATGTACAATTACCATTTGAAAATAGTCCAATGGGATTTATTATCATGGTGTTAATTGCAGTTATTTTAACATTAGTGGTAACATGGTGGTTAAAGAGAAAAGATATGTTAAATTAAAAAATAATAAAAGGAAGGACTTAAATAAATACCAAATGTTCGTATTTAAGTTTTTCCTTTTTATTTCTTCAGTATATGTGTTTTTTCAAAATAAGATAACAATTCTGCTTTTAATTCTGTTTCCAATATTGGTAATACACCTTTTAATTTCACATCTAATCCTGTTTCTTCTTTTACCTCTCTAATAGCTGCTTCTGTAATATTTTCAAATTCATCAACATGTCCAGCAGGGTAGTTCCATTGACCATAACAAAAGTCTAACCCTTCTTGTAGCATTAAAATTTTATTATCTTTTTCTACGACACAACCAGCAATTACTTTCATAAAATCATCTCCTATTACCAATTTTCTATTCATTATGAATAGAATTAATTATCTATTATTAAATTATTATGAATTTAAAATTTCAGATATTTTTGTTAATTCACCTTTTAAAAATGTATACATACTTTCTCCAATAGAAGTATCAGATCCAGCTTCATATAAAGAAATGGTTTTGTTGATATCTAATAACTTCATTTTTTTCGTTGTTGAAGAAGAATCTTTATACATATAGATTGGTGTATAACTTACATTATCTATTGTAACAGATTCATCTGTGTGTTTCGTTATTTGTAAATCTAAAATAATAGATGTTCTCGTATTATCCGCATTTTGATCACTAATAAAATTTCCCAAAGAATAAATGATAAAACCATCTTGAGTTGAACCATCTTCTAGAGTAACGGTTCTTTTCTCCATTTTCTGCAAAACATGAGGGTGTGTTCCTAAGATAATATTCACACCATTTTGGAAAAGAAAATCAGCTAATTCATTTTGTGTACCATTTGGAACCGTACTATATTCTGTTCCCCAATGTACAGAAGCTACGATAATGTCTGCTTCTTGTGATTTGGCAGTTTCTATATCATTTTTAATTAATTCTTCATCTATTAAATTAATACAATATGATTTATCAGAAGGGATTGTTATTCCATTTGTACCATAAGCATAATTTAAAAATGCGATTTTAATACCTTTTACATATTTAAAAACAATGGTATCTCGTTCTTCTTGTGTTTGATAAGTTCCTACATGAGAAATATCAGCCTTATTTAAAACATCAATTGTTCTTGATAATCCATCAAAACCGTAATCTAAACTATGGTTTCCAGCAGTGGAAACAACATCAACACCTAACTTCTTTAAATTGTATGCTAATGCATCAGGAGTATTAAATCTTGGATAATTACTATATCCTACATCCTCACCTGCAAATGTGGTTTCTAAATTAGCAACTGTAATATTAGAATTTTTTATGTAATATTCAATGTCTTCAAAGACATAAGAAAAATCATATTTACCTGTATCTGAATTATATGCATCCATATATTGTGTGTTATGACACATAATATCTCCAATAGCGGTTAAATGAAAAGTGGTATCTTCATTTGTATTTTGTGTAGTATCATCAAGTTCGTTTGTATTTTCTTCTATATTACTTGAAGTTTCAAGATATTGTTCTGTGATGGAATGATATTTAACCCAATTATTGACAATATTAAATACCATAACAACTAGAAATACGGCAAGTAATATGAATACAATTTTTAATAAAATACTTGTGATTTTTTTTGTATCATCTGAAATGGTATTTTTACGTTTTCTACTATTCCTTTGATTTCTTCTCAAATATTTATCCTCCTAATATTCTTTTCTACAAATTATCATAAAAAAGAAAAATTTTCAATAATTGTATAAATAAAAAGAAAAAAGGTTAAAATAATATAAAAATACAGTAAAAGGAGGAAACAGAATGAAAGTAATAGATAAAATTGCGTTAGTTTTAATCATTATTGGTGCTATCAATTGGGGATTAATTGCATTATTTGAATTAGATTTAGTTGCTTTAATCTTTGGAGAAATGACAATTTGGTCAAGAATTGTATATGGACTAGTGGGATTATCTGGTCTATGGGGTATCAAGTTATTATTTGATGATTAAGATTGAAATATCTGAAATAATATAAAGAATAAATTTTGAAAGGGAATCTTGTATTCCCTTTTTATATTTTGTAAAATTTGGTGCACGAACCATGATATAGCTTTAAAATGTTATAAACAGGTAAAATATTAAAGAAGCCCGCTATTGTTCTATGCAAAATCCTTGAAAAATATGTAAAAATAGTATATAATACCAACGATAAAATATAAAGAGGCTGTAAAAAAGTAAAGCCAAAAAGAAAGGAATGAAATACATGCTAAGTGCAAACGGAGTAACTGTTAGATTTGGAAAAAGAGTCCTTTTCGAAGATGTGAATATAAGATTTGGAAAAGGAAATTGTTATGGAATAATAGGAGCAAATGGTGCAGGAAAATCTACATTTTTAAAAGTGTTATCAGGAGAAATAGAACCAAGCAAAGGTGATGTTAGTTTAGATAAAGGAGAAAGATTATCTGTATTAAAACAAGACCACTTTGCTTTTGAAGAATATACTGTTATGGATACAGTTATTATGGGAAATAAAGAACTATATGACATTATGAAAGAAAAAGAAGCCATTTATGCAAAACCAGATTTTTCAGAAGAAGATGGTATGAAAGCTGCAAAATTAGAAGAAAGATTTGCAGAATTAGATGGTTGGAATGCAGAATCAGATGCTGCCATTTTATTAAATGATTTAGGAATTATACCAGAAAATCACTATAAATACATGAAAGAAATTGAAGCCAAAGAAAAGGTAAAAGTGTTATTGGCACAAAGTTTGTTTGGAAATCCAGATGTTTTATTATTAGACGAGCCAACCAATGACCTAGATATGAAAAGTATTAACTGGCTACAAGATTTCTTAATGGACTTTGAAAATACAGTGATTGTAGTATCACATGATAGATATTTCTTAAATAAAGTATGTACACATATTGCAGATGTTGATTTTGGAAAGATAAAAGTATATCCAGGAAATTATGATTTCTGGTATGAATCAAGCCAATTAGCATTAAAACAAGCAAGAGAACAAAACAAGAAAAAAGAAGAAAAAATAAAAGAATTACAAGAATTTATTGCTAGATTTAGCGCCAATGCTTCAAAATCAAAACAAGCAACATCAAGAAAGAAAACATTAGAAAAAATAGAATTAGAAGAAATTAAACCATCTAATAGAAAATATCCATATGTAGACTTTAAACCAGATAGAGAACCAGGAAGAGAAATTTTACAAGTAAAAAATATATCTAAAACAGTTGATGGTGTAAAATTACTAGATAAGGTTTCATTTGATGTAAAAGAAGGAAATAAAATTGCATTTTTAGCAGATAATGAATTAGCGAAAACCGTATTATTTCAAATTATAGAAGGAGAAATGGAACCAGATGAAGGGGAATTAGTATGGGGAACAACCATCACAAAATCATATTTCCCTAAGGATAACAATTATTTATTTGAAACAGATGAAAATATAACAGAATGGCTTAGAAAGTATTCTAAAGATCCAGATGAAACATATGTTAGAAGCTTTTTGGGAAGAATGTTATTCTCAGGAGATGAAGCATTAAAACAAGTAAATGTATTATCTGGAGGAGAAAAAGTAAGATGTGTATTATCAAAAATGATGTTATCAGGAGCGAATTTCTTAATATTTGATGAACCAACCAACCATTTAGATATGGAAAGTATTACATCATTAAACGAAGGAATGAAACGATTTACAGGAAATATTTTATTTACATCACATGACCATGAATTAACACAAACAGTTGCTAATAGAATTATTGATATAAAAGAAGACGGAAAAATTGTCGATAGAGAAGTTACTTATAATGAATATTTAGGGGTAGAATGATGATTTTGGGGACGGAGCAAAAAATCATCGTTTGCTCTGTTTATTGAAAATCATCAAAGAATTAAATCAAAGTGATTTTAGGGACGGAGCAAAAATTCGCACATTGTCAATCATTAAAAAGGAGCTGAATTTTATGACCAGAGTTGATAAAATAAATTATTATTTAGATATTGCAGAAAGTGTGGCAGAGAGAGGAACATGTTTAAGAAATAACTATGGTAGTATTATTGTAAAAAATGATGAGATTATTTCAACAGGATATACAGGTGCTCCAAGGGGGAGAAAAAATTGTATTGATTTAGGATATTGCACAAGACAAAAATATGAAATGCCAAGTGGAAAAGGGTATGAAAGATGCAGGTCAGTACATAGTGAACAAAATGCGATTATTAGTGCTGCAAGAAAAGATATGATAGGTGCTACATTATATTTAGTAGGGATTAATCAAAGAAATGGAGAATATGTAAAAGATAATGAGCCATGTTCTTTTTGTAAAAGAATGTTAATCAATTCAGGTATAAAAGATGTTGTTATGAGGGATGACAAATCAACATATCGCATCGAACAGGTAGAAGACTGGATTGCACAAGATGACTCTTTAGAATATTAATATTCTGATTCTAAAGTGAATATAGGAAGTCTTACATTTTAATTCAAAATTGAATATTAAGTGATGATTTTTGTGAAAAAGTCATCATAAGCATATAGAGAAAACACAAAATTGCATTATTTTAAAAATAGGGGTAAAAAACAAAGAAAGTGAGTGATTAAGATGCCAAGAATAGCACGTAATTGTTTGGATACCTCTTTTTTTCATGTCATGGTACAAGGTATCAACAAAGAATATATATTTAAAAATAATCAATATATGAAGAGATATCTACAATTAATGAAAGAAAAATTAAATAGAGAAGAAGTAGAGATGATAGCATATTGTATAATGAATAATCATGCACATATATTAGTAAAAATAGAAGATATAAAAAAATTATCAAAATATATGCAAAAAGTTAATACCATCTATGCTCAATATTATAATTATATGGAAGGTAATCGAGTAGGATATGTATTTCGTGATAGATATAAAAGCGAACCAATATTAGATAGAAGGCAATTAATACAATGTGTAAAATATATTCACAGAAACCCAGTAAAAGCAAATATGGTAAAAAATGAAAAAGAATATCCATATTCTTCATATCACTATTATTTAAAAGGAGAAATTGAAAAAATGAATATATTTGCACATGAAGAGATTGAATATATTTGCAATATGGATTTTATTGAAGAAGAAACATTTTTAGATATAGACACAAATATTGAGATGAAAATTGATAATTCCATTTCAGAATTTATTAAAAAAGAGCAAATAAAAGTATTTGAAATATTTGAAAAACGTGATATACTAAAGAAGTTGATAAGATATCTAAAAGAAGTAAAAAAGATAAAATATACGAATATTATGAAAAAATTAGATATTACAAAAGGGACAATGGAAAGATTAAAAAAACAGAATTGAGTAAGAAAACGACATTGAAAAATGATGATTTCTGATTTGTTTCAAAATCATCTTGTTGGCAATGATGATTTTTTGCTCCGTCCCTAAAATCATCAGAAAGGAAACAAAAATGGAGAAAATTATTAATACAATTGCAGAAGAATTAAATATCAAACCAAAACAAGTAGAGGCTACGATTACATTAATTGATGAAGGGAATACCATTCCCTTTATTGCACGTTATAGAAAAGAAGTAACAGGAGGACTAAGTGACGAAATCCTTAGGGATTTGGGCGAAAGATTAAATTACTTAAGAAATTTAGAACAAAGAAAAGAAGAGGTTGTAAAATCAATTGATGAACAAGGAAAATTGACAGATGAAATCTTACAAGCAATTGCTGTTTGTAAAACATTAGCAGAAGTAGAAGATATTTATAGACCATATAAACAAAAGAAGAAAACAAGGGCAACAGTTGCAAAAGCAAAAGGTTTAGAGCCATTGGCAAATATCATTATTGAACAAAAAGAAATAAAACCAATTTTAGAAATTGCAAAAGAATATGTGAATATCGAAACTTTATCAGAAGAAGATAAAAAGAATAAAGATAAAGTAGTGGCAACTCCAGAAGATGCTGTACAAGGAGCTTTAGATATTATCGCAGAAGATATTTCAGATAATAGTAAATATAGAAAACAAATCAAAAGAATTTGCTATAGAGAAGCAACTATTCAAACAAAGGCAGCAAAACCAGAAGAAAAATCAAATTATGAGATGTATTATGAGTATCAAGAAGCGATAAAATACATACCAAGTCATAGAATATTAGCGATTAACCGTGGAGAAAAAGAGGATTTTCTAAAAGTAAAAATTGAAAAGCCAGAAGATAAAATATTAGCATATATAGAAAGAGATATGATAAAAGGTGAAACACAATTTACTCAAATGCTAAAAGATACGATTTTAGATAGTTTTAAAAGATTAATTGAACCATCAATCGATAGAGAAATTCGTTCAGATTTAACAGAAAAGGCAGAAGATAAAGCTATTAAAGTATTTGGTAAAAATTCAAAACAATTGTTGTTAGGAGCACCAATCAAAGGGAAAACAGTTATGGGATTTGACCCAGCATATAGAACAGGATGTAAAATTGCCGTTATTGATGAAACAGGAAAATTATTAGATTACACGACTGTATATCCAACAGAACCACAAAATAATGTAGAAGGTGCTAAAAAAGAATTATTAAAATTAATTGAAAAAGATAAAGTAGATATGATAGCCATTGGAAATGGAACAGCTTCAAGAGAATCAGAAATGTTTGTAGCAGATATGATAAAAGAAGCTTCAAGAGATGTTCACTATGTCATTGTCAGTGAAGCAGGAGCATCTGTATATTCTGCATCAAAGTTGGCAACAGAAGAATATCCAGATATCAATGTATCTATCAGAGGTGCGATTTCAATTGCAAGACGTCTGCAAGATCCATTAGCAGAATTGGTTAAAATAGATCCAAAAGCCATTGGAGTTGGACAATATCAACATGATGTAAATCAAAAGAAATTGCAAGAAAGTTTAACAGGTGTAGTAGAAGATAGTGTTAACAAAGTAGGTGTTGATGTCAACACAGCGACACCATCATTACTTTCATATGTATCAGGAATTAATAATACAATTGCGAAAAATATTGTAAAATATAGAGACGCAAATGGAAAATTAAAAAACAGAAAAGAATTATTAAAAGTTCCAAAGCTTGGAAAGGTAGCATTTGAACAATGTGCAGGATTTTTAAGAATATTTGATGGAGATAATCCATTGGAAGTGACAGCTGTTCACCCAGAAAGTTATGAACCAACAGAAAAATTATTAAATCAATTAGGATTTGACAAAAATGATTTGAAAGATAAAGAAAAATTAGAAGAACTAAGAGCAAAATTAAAAAGTGTTAATGTTCAAGAAATGGCAAAAGAATTAAATATAGGGGAAATGACATTAACAGATATTATTGACGAATTATCAAAACCAGGAAGAGACCCTCGTGAAGATATGCCAAAACCAATTTTAAGAAGTGATGTATTAAAGTTAGAAGACCTAAGAGAAGGTATGGTATTAACAGGAACAGTTAGAAATGTGATTGACTTTGGTGCTTTTGTAGATATTGGTGTAAAACATGATGGACTTGTTCACATCTCAGAAATGAGTGATAAATTTATCAAAAATCCATCAGATGTAGTATCCGTAGGGGATATTGTAAAAGTAAAAGTTATCAAGATAGATCAGGAAAGACAAAAAGTAGGACTTTCTATGAAATGTTAGGAGCAGGAATTTAGGAGACGGAGCGATGATTTTAGGGACGGAACAAAAAATCATCATTTATTCTATAAAAAATTTTATAAAAGAATTTTTATAGAAATGATGATTTTTTGTTCCGTCCCTAAAATCATCGCTCCGTCTCCTTATTGTTCCGCTTTATATTTTTCTTGAATTTCTTGTATTTCATCATAATGATTTCTTAAGATTTCCAAGAATAAATCATCTAATTCAGGATCAAATTGTGTTCCTCTACATCTTTCAAATTCTGAAATAATTTTATCCAAACTTAAAGAATCACGATAAGCTCTTCTAGAAGCCATAGCATCAAAACTATCTGCAATGGTTGCAATTCTTGCTAAATATGGAATATCATTACCTGCAAGTTTTCCTGGATATCCTGTTCCATCATATTTTTCGTGATGATGTTCTACAATTGGTAAAATATCATCAAATATAGAAGCATTTGATAAAATGTGAATACCAATATTAGGATGTTGTTTAATTTGAGAATATTCTTCATCTGTTAATTTTGATTCTTTTAATAATATACTATCTGGAACACCAATTTTTCCAATATCATGGAATAAACCACCGATTTCTAGAGTATGTAAATCTTCATCTGATAAACCTAGTTTTTTACCAATTAAAACAGAATAAGCGGCAACTCTATCAGAATGACCTCTTGTATATACATCTTTTGCTTCAATAGTATAACGTAAGGTTTTAATAGAATCTAAATATGCTTGTTCTAATTTTTCATATGTATCAGATAATTTGGTATTTATTTCTTTGATTTCATTCATTTGTTTAATAGATTTAATACCTGATTCAATTAATAAGAGTAATTGGTCAAATTTATCACTTTTTTCACAATACCCTTGGATATCTAATCTTCTGATAGTTTCTAGAGGTGGTGCTAAATCTTTATGTCCAGTTAATAATAAGATATATAAGTCTTTATTAAATTTTCTAATTTCTTCAACGACTTGGTCTCCATGAAAAGGTGTCATGATAAAGTCTAAAACCATTAAATCGAAATGTTCTTCTTTTACTAATTGGATAGCTTCTTGTGGGTCTGTAACTCCAGTAAAATCATATCCAGAACGTTTTAAAAATATAGATAAAGAATCAACAATACCTTCCTCATCATCTACCGCAATAATTCTATATGTATTGTTTTCTGCGTTTTCTATTCCTTGTATATGCTTCCTCATATTAAACCTCTCTTAATAGTTAATTTTTCATTATTATATTAATAAAAAAAACAAAAATCAAGCTTTTTACACCATTTTTATGTGTAATTTACTCGATTTTTGTCATTGTTTATGTTATCAAAAATTCATAAATTTATCAAAATTCTAACTAATAATATGATATTTTATACTAAAGTTTTTAACATATAGTATTATATAAAGTATGACTATAATGGTAGTATAATCGTGAAAGTTGTGCCCTTTCCTAATTCTGATTCAAAAGTAATATCACCATTAAAATGAGCTTTTATGGTTGAGTAAGACATATACAATCCTAAACCAGTACCATTTTTTCCTTTTGTCGTAATCATTTCTTTAAATAATTTTTCTTGAACAGATTTTGGCATACCACTAGCATAATCTTTTACACTAATGTATACATTATTATTTTTAGTTTCTAAAATTAGTTCAATATTTTTATTTGCTTCTCCATTATATGCTTGAATCGCATTAGAAATCATATTATTAATAACTTGTACGAGACTGTTAATATCTCCATTAATATTTGTATGCTCATCTGTTTTCATAGAAATATTTAAATAAATTAGTGCATTTTTTAATTCATGTTTCATTAAAATATTTACTCTTTTTACCAATTCGTCAAGTGTAAAATGAACAGAATCTGTTTCTGATAAAGTAACAGCTTGCCCCTTAACAGCAGTGATAATATCTGACATATATTCAGTATAATCTTTAATTTTAGAAATCCATTCAGACATATCATTAGCAATGTCATGATGATCTTGAGAATTAACTTCAGGATCATCAATAGAATCCTCATATTCTTTAATTAAATTTTTTAAACCTTCTAAAGCCCCAGATATTGACATGATAGGTGTTTTTAGATTGTGCGCAATACCACCAATTAACTGTCCTAAAGAAGCTAGACGTTCACTTTCCATTAAAGTTTCTTGATTATTATGTAATTGATCTACATATGTTTTTGTTAATTTTTGAATTTCATTAAAAGATGCAGTCAAATCACCAATTTCATCATTAGATGTGATAGGAAGATTATTTGCATAAATGACATCATCAGAATTAGATATATGTCTCATTCCATCAATAACACTATTAATATCATTGCTTAAATCTCTACCAATATAAAGGATAAATAAGCAATTTATTAAAATTAATAGTAAAGCAATTAGAATAAATGGAACAATAAAAGTATTACCAAATACAAAATAACGAATACCAACATAACATTCTCCCATATTTGTATTGATTCTGACAACAGCACCTTCTGTATTTTGCCCATAATATTCATAAGTGTATCCATCAGTTTCATCATAGAAATTTAAAGTGTATTTTATAAAAAAGTCATTTAGTGTTTCAGGAGAGTAATATACTTCTCCATCAGAAGCAGAAATAATTAATGCATGATCCCCTTCAGATTTAAATTCTATGGAATTTAAAATATTTTCTACTTCTGTGATATCGTATACGGTTTCTTCATCAAAACGTGATAATAGCTCTTGTCTATAAAAGTGATATAATAAGTCTCCTTTTTCTTTTGTCATGAGTGACATAGAAATTAGTAAAATTAAGACAAAAGAATATAAGAATAAAGGTAGTATTTGTATTAATAATTTATTATATAAAGGTAGTCTAATACCAGTTATTTTATTGTTTGCTAATGAAGCGGTTGCTGTTAGTCTATTAGAAAAGAATTTTTTGCTAAGCATATAAGAAAATATAGCAAATACAGCAGAAAAAGAAAATACAACAGTTGTAATTCTAATGACTAATTCGGCTTCTGTATTAAATGCAAATAACAAAATAGCAATAATAATGGATGGAACAAATAACTCTACTAAAAGCATAAAGTAAGGATAATTAAATGCTTTTTTTCTTAGATTACGGATATATTCTGGATTGTTTAGCTTATCTTCAGAAAGTGATAATTTGCGATATACAAGTCGTAAGGCTATATATAGCATAATTAATAAAACAGATATAATAATGATAAACTGGGTTGTATAGGTTATACCAACAATTTCTATTTGAAAACTATTATCTGTTGAATTTGGCGGATAGTTTAGCACAAAAGGTAAGGCAAAATACAAAACAGCTGCAATGATAGCAAATATAAGCGTATTTACCAATGCTAGTTTTTTCTCATTATCAATATTAAAAATTTTAATAGATTTCATCTTATGTACCTCCTCAGCTATGTTTTTCTTTTAAATAAAGTAGAATTTTATCTAAATATTCAGATGTTATTTCAGGCCAATCTAAATCTAGTGTTTCTAAAACAGAATTTGTTTTTTCATTATGAAAAGTGACAATATTATTATGAATATTTTTGATATAGGCTGTAATTCCAAAATAGTTAGATTTAGACTTAGATAAAGCAAGTTTAAATTCGCTAAGAGGTCCGAGTTTTATAGAAGCTCCACAATCACTTAGCATATTGGTTAATACAGAACCTGAAATATAGTGATGATTATATAAGTGGTAAATTTCTAAATTATAATGTTGATGTTGCATTAATTGTACAATAAAATTTGCACAAATGTCCACAGGTGAAAATTCAAAATGAAAGTAAGAAAGTTCTTCAGGAAAAATACCTAAATTGATAAATGCTTCTAATCTGTTTAAAAAGGCATTATCACTGAAATTTTCTTGAAACATACCATCAAAGTATCGATTGGTAATCGTTCCTAATCGATAAATACTTGCAATAAGTTCTTCATTTTTACAAGCCTCTATAACTGCTTTTTCCGCTTCGAATTTGCTTCTAACATATACATTTTCTTTAAAGGCTTGGCCAATATATAAATCATCTTCTGTAAAATCTGCAGTAGGTGTTTTTACTAAACCATTTCCAGATATAGACATGGTTGAAATATAATGTAAAGGAATATGAAATTCTTTACAAAATGCAATCATTTTTTTAGTAGAATTAACGTTAGTTTTATTAAATATTTCATAATTTCCGTAATGTTTAACTAATGCAGCAGTATCAATGACGCAATCACATGTAGTTCCCAAACGGTTATATAAATCTTCTTCAATACCAAAATGATTTTCTAAAATATTACCTTCTACAATTTTTATTCTATATAAATATTGTTCTATATTGACATCAGGAAAATAAAAATTAAATTTCTTGATAAATCGAGTTAGAGGATTTACCAAATCTTTTTTCCTAATAATACAAAAGATTTTGCTAGAAGTAGTAGTTAATAAATAATATAATATATGAATTCCTAAAAATCCGGTGGCACCAAAAAGAATAATTCTTCTAAATTCTGTAGGAACTTCAATTGCTTTTTTGATTTCTTTGATAATTGGCATTTTTTCAATTAATACAGAAGTTTCTTTTGGTTGATCAACTAGTAAAAAATCTGCTAGTTTTCTGATAGTTGGATATTCGTAAAAATCTTGTATATTGATAGAAATGCCTTTACTATATAAAATAGATTGTGCTTTTATCAATAAAAGAGAATCTATATAATAATCAAACAAATTATCCTCTACACTTATTTTGTTTTTTTGTTCTAATAATTCTGTAAAAATTTGTTGTAAAGTTTCTTCCAATTTATTTTGAGGTTTAACATATTTACTATGTGATTTTTTTGGTAAAGGTAAAGCGGATTTATCTATTTTGCCATTAATAGTTAATGGAAGTTTATTTAATCTGATAAAATAACTTGGTATCATATAGCTAGGTAAAGTTTTCTTTAAAAAACCAGATAAATCTTCAAGTTCACTTTCAGATACATAATAACTACATAGAAATTTATGTTCATCTAATGTAATTAAAGTAACATAGACATCTTTAATAGCAGGATGTGTTAGTAAAACAGATTGAATTTCTCCCAATTCAATACGGTAACCATTTAGTTTTACTTGAAAATCACTACGTCCTAAATATTCCATAACACCATTAGAATGTAAAATAGCAAGGTCCCCAGTTTTATAAATTTTTTCTCCTTTATAAAAAGGATGTTCTATAAATTTATCAGCTGTTTTTTGCTCATCCGTATAGCCTAATGCTAAACCATTTCCACTAATGTACATTTCTCCAACATTGCCTAATGGTACTAATTCTTTATCATCATTTAAGAGTAAAATTTGTGTGTTGTCAATTGGGTATCCAATAGGAACAGAAGTGTAAGTATCTTCTGCATGATATTCATAAATCATACATCCGACGGTTGATTCTGTTGGTCCATATTCGTTATATATATGAATAGGATGAGAAAATAAAGAAGTGATTTTTTCACACATTTCTTTGGTTAAAATGTCTCCTCCTAAAATAAATTTACATACAACACTATTGCTTAAATCAAGGTCTTGTAATAGGGTAAAATGTCCAGGTGTTAATTTTATGATTTGAACATGATTATCTTTGATAATTTCCTCTAATAACAATTGTGCATTATCATTTTGGTAAATATAAATAGAATTACCAGAACATAGTGGTGTATAAATTGAAGTGACGGTTAAATCAAATGCAACAGAAGAAAACAAAGGAAAATTTGTTTCTTCACCATGTACATATTGTTTAATAGCCCAACATATATAGTTACTTAAACTTTTATGAGAAATCTTAACACCTTTTGGATTTCCAGTTGAACCAGAAGTATAGATAATATATGCTAAATCATCTTCTTTTAAATTATAATCAAAGTTAAAAGTTTCATTTTGATAGTCAAAATCATCTACACAAATTCTTAACAAATGCTCTTTATCTATTTTTACAGATTTTAAAGTATTGGTATGTGTTAAAATTAATTTAGCATTACTGTTATTAACAATATATTCAATACGTTCATTTGGATAGTTGACATCTATTGGAATGTAACAAACCCCTAATTTTTGTGTGGCCAAAATACTAGCAATAAATTCGATGGAATCTGTAAAAGCTAAACAAATGATATCACCTGAGTGAATAGAGTAATCTTTTAGCTTAGAGGCAATTAAGTTGGCCAATGTATTTAACTCTTTGTAACTAAGAGAAGTATCTTTATAGGTAATTGCTAATTTATTAGGTGATTTTTGTAGTTGTTGTTTAAATAAATCATAAACAGAAACAAAGGTATCTGTTGTTTTTGTGTTATTGTATTCTTCTAATATATATTTTTTCTCTTTAGGTGAAACAATTTCTAGTTCTTTAATTTTTTGTTCCGGATTTGTCATTATTTGTTTTATGATTTCCATTAAACGTTCATGTAATAAATCGATTTCTTCCATAGTGAATAGTTCTTTTTTGAAATCATAATAAATACTAATCATACCTGTATCATCTATATCATATAGATGAATATCTAAGTTATTAACCACACAATGATTAAATAACCATCTACAAGAATAAGGGACAGAACAAGTAGCCCTATGATTTCTTGCGTTTTGGTAAGATAAGCAAACATCATAAAGATTCTTAGAAATATTAAATTTTTTTCGAATGGTATCTAACAAAAGGTCATATGGATATCTTTGATTTCTAAATACACTTAATTCATGCTTAGAAACTTTGTCGATAAAATCAATACATGTATACTCTTTATCAATTTCCATACGAAAGGGTACAGTACTAATATACATACCTGTGGTAGATTTTTCTTTGAAATTACATCTATTTAATATCGGTGTTCCTACAATAGAAGAATTGGTATTGTTGATTTTGGATAAATAGATATTTAAAACAGCCATAAAAAGTGAAAATAGAGAAGTTTTATGGTTATTGCAAAATGTTAGTAATTCATTTGTTTCTTCTTTTGAAAGTGTAACACTTTTTCTAACTGCTTCATATGAGCTAGATTGAAAGTCTTTCAAATAAGAGAATTCTAAATTGTCAAATTGATCTTCCCAAAAGCTTTTAGCACGTTCAAATTTAGAACTTTCTAAATATGTTTTTTCTTCATCAATAAAGTCTAAATAAGAATGATTTTGGCTATCTGGAATAGGTG
The DNA here is from genome assembly GCA_949288175.1 of uncultured Eubacteriales bacterium. GTDB lineage: Bacteria > Bacillota > Clostridia > TANB77 > CAG-508 > CAG-269. The sequence goes on from CASEIV010000007.1 coordinate 22,783, forward strand.
TATTTTGGATAATAGAAACATAATAATTCATGATTTGGTCAATTAATAAGCTCATGGTCCAAGCGTCAGAAATAATATGATGCAAGTTGGCCATATATCCACCTGTGCCATCTGCATTCTTAAAAATAACAAAGCGATATAAATTACTATTTAAAAGTGTAAAACGTTTTGTAATAACATCTTCTTCAAGTTTTGCTAAAGGATAATCTTCCGTAAGACAAATTTTTTCAATTTCAACAAAAGAATAGTCTTTAACACATTGCTTGATATCAGGACCATCTTGCGTTAGAAAAATTCTTACAGAATCATTATTTTTTATAAATAAATTAATAGCTTTCTCTAAAGCATCTTCATCAATTTTTTCAGGAATAGATAATGTTCCACATATATTTGAAACACAAGTGTTTTCATTAAATTGTTCTGTTAATAAAATAGATTTTTGTGGATTGGTTAATTCATAGTTTATCATATTCATACAACATCACCTTAAATTTTTTTGCTAAAGAGATTATACATATAAAAAATAAAAAAATCAAATAATTCTACAAAATAACTTAAGAATCTTCATTTTTCGCAAGTATTTATTTACAAAAACAGATTTTTTACGTTTCCTATATTAAATTGGTTTAAAATAAAATGTTCAAAAAGAAATATCCGTAAATGGACATGGGGTATTGAAAAATAAAAAAAATAGATATAGAATGAAGAAAAAGGAGGGAGCGTATGGGAGATAATGAAAATAGAAAGGTTTATGAGCCAAGAATTATAAAAAATTATAGGGAGATGATAGAATATTCTGTTAAAAATTATGCAGATAAAGTAGCCTATAAATATAAGAAAAATGGAGATTTAAAACATGTAGAATATGTAGAAAAAACATATGAACAAGTAGGAAAAGACATAAAAGCATTTGCGACGGAATTATTAAATAAAGGTTTAGAACATCAGAAAATTGTGCTTATAGGAAATAATCGATATGAATGGTGTCTTAGCTATCTAGCAGTTACAAGTGGAAATATGATTATTGTTCCATTAGACAAAGCGCTTCCAGACAATGAAATAGAAAACTTAGTAACAAGAAGTGAGGCAGAAGTAGCCATATTTGATAAAAAATATGTAGAGGTTATGAAAAAACTAAAGAACGATACAAATGTAAATTTAAAAATGTTGATTTGTATGGATGACATAAAAGACAAGAATATAGAAAATTTTTCACAGTTATTGCAAAAAGGTGAGGAATTAGTAAAAAATGGAGATGACCGTTATGAAAAAGTAGAAATCAATCCAGAAAAAATGTCTATAATGTTATTTACATCAGGAACAACCAATCTCCCAAAAGCGGTTATGTTATCTCAAAAAAATATATGTGCTAATTTGTCAGATTTTGCTTCATGGGTAAAGCTATATCCAACAGACACATTACTTTCTTTTTTACCAATTCACCATACATTTGAATGTACTGTAACATTTCTTTATGGATTCTATAGTGGTTGCACAGTAGCTTTTTGCGATGGATTAAAATATATTCAAAAAAATCTGGCAGAATATAAAGTTTCTGTATTTGTAGCAGTTCCTTTGGTATTAGAAACGATGTATAAAAAGATTCAAAAGGCGATTCATGACCAAGGAAAAGATAAATTAATCAATATGATGATAAAATTATCCAATGCACTTTTGAAATGTAAAATAGATTTAAGAAAAGTCATTTTTAAACAAATATTAGATAATTTAGGTGGAAATATTCGTTTAGTGCTATATGGATCAGCTCCTATGGACAAAGAAACAATTGTAGGCTTTAACAATTTTGGAATTGCATTAGTACAAGGATATGGATTGACAGAAACATCACCAGTTATTGCAGCAGAGTCAGATAAAGAGAAAAGACCAGGCTCTGTAGGACTAGCTTTACCTAGTCTAAATGTAAAAATAGAAAATCTAGATGAAAATGGTGAAGGAGAAATTTTAGTAAAAGGATCAAGTGTCATGATGGGATATTATCATAATGAAGAAGAAAACAAAAAAGTATTTGTTGATGGTTGGTTTAGAACAGGAGATTATGGATATATAACAGAAGATGGATTTATCTATGTAACAGGTAGAAAAAAAGATATAATTGTTTTAAGAAATGGAAAAAATGTATATCCAGAGGAACTAGAAATTTTAATTAATAAAATTCCGTATATAAAAGAAAGTCTAGTATATCAAAGAGAAAAAAGTATTACAGATACAATGCTTTGTGCAAAGATTGTATATGATAAAGATATGATAAAAGAAAGTTTTGGTGAAAAAACAGAAAAAGAATATAAAGATATCATATGGAAAGAAATAAAGGAGATTAACACACAATTGCCAGTATTTAAACATATAAAACAGATAACGATAACAACAGAGCCTTTAATAAAAACAACAACACAGAAAGTAAAACGTTATGAGGAATTAAAAAGAGTTTAATAGTTAAAAAAGGGATTTTGGGGACGGACTCATTTTTCCCTTTTATTTTGACTAAAATTGAGAATATGGTGAATACTATTTTTGAGGTGATTTTATTGAGAAGAGCCAAGAGAAAAAGTACAGGAAAAAAAATTATTATTACCACCATTATTTTATTAATCATGTGGTTATTAGGATTTTATATATATGTTACATATAATAATATAGAAATTTATGACTCTAATTATACGGCAGAAAGAACACAATCCACAATAGAAGAACAAACTGTGGAAAAAGTAGAGGAAGAAAGCAAAACTGTGGCAGATGTAATTGAAGAAACAGTAGAAAGTGTTGTAGGAATATCAAAATTAAAAAATGCAGGAGATTCTATTTTTTCTAACAGTACAGAAAGTCAATTAGGATTAGGAACAGGTGTCATTGTTACGGAAAATGGATATATTTTAAGTAATGAACATGTTACAGGAAGTAAATATAGTAAATGTTATGTGACATTAGAAAATGGAAATAACTATAATGGAACAGTGGTATGGAGTGATTCTAATATTGATTTATCTATTGTAAAAATAGAAGCAAATAATTTAAAATATGTTACATTTGCAGATTCTGATAATATCAAAATAGGGGAAACGGTGTATGCTATTGGAAATCCAATTGGTTTTGAATTTAGAAGAACTGTTACTTCAGGAATTATTAGTGCGAAAAATAGAACAATTAAGCTAGAAGAAGAGGATATGGTATCTTATATGACAGATTTAATACAAACAGATGCAACGATTAATCCAGGAAATAGTGGAGGACCACTTATTTATCCCAATGGACAAGTGATTGGAATCAATACAGTTAAAATATCTTCAGCAGAAGGAATTGGGTTTGCTATACCCATTAATATTGTAAAACCAATTATTGAAAGTTATCAAAATACAGGAGACTTCCAAGAAGCTAAAATTGGAGCGTATGCTTATGATACAGAAGTAATACCATATTTAGAAACAGGAGTTAGTACTAGCTTTCAGGAAGGGATTTATGTGACAGAAGTAACAAAAAACGGACCAGCAGATACTGCAGGAATAAAAGAAGGGGATATTATTACACAAATCGATGATGCGGAATTAAACACAATGAATGACCTAAGAGAATATATTTATACTAAGAAACCAAATGATGAAGTTATATTAAAATTTAATAGGGGAAAAATAAAAAGAGAGATTGTTGTAAAATTAGGAAAATGAAACGATGATTTCGGGGACGGAGCAAAAAATCATCATTTATATAAAGAGTTTTTAATAAAACTTTTAACAGAATAAATGATGATTTTTTGCTCCGTCCCCGAAATCATCGTTTCACTCTGTTAAAAATTCTTCCATTAAGTCATACTTTCTAGAATAATCTTTTGTTTCTTCATTTGAAAGATAAACTTCTGATGTGTTAGTTTTTAAAAATTCAATGATTTCATAAACATCTATCCAAATCTCATTTGGACTATCTACTTGTGACTCATCAAAAATAAGTTGCATACCAAAATGTAAATGGGCAACATTAATGTTATTTACATTTTCTTTTATACTATATCCTGTCATTCCTAGATACCCAATAACATCACCAGCTTTAACAGTATCTCCTTTTTCTAAACCTTCTACATAAGGATGGTCTTTTCGTAGATGAGCATAATAGTAATAGCGTTTTCCATCAAAACTTCTAATACCAACACGCCAACCACCATATTGATTCCAACCAAGTTGTTCGACAATGCCAGATTCTACTGCTATGATAGGCGTTCCAATACTTCCCATTAAATCATTTCCTAAATGTGTCCTTTTAAATCCATAAGACCTAGAATTTCCAAAATCTTTATAATGTGTAAAATAATAATTTTTGGCAATTGGTGAAAAAGCTTTTAAACCATACTTTTTTTCAAAAACTTTCTCATTATTTTCATTCATTGTTTCAATAGCATAATTACCAATAAATCCACTTAAAATAGCTGAATAAGCTTCTAAATAATAATCATAAAAGGTTAAAGTAGATGTAAGCTCTTCCATTGTTTTACCATTTTCTAAATTTTCTACGATTTTATTTAAATCACTTGATTGAAAATTTTTAAAGTTTCCACCATAAATACAAGCTAGATAGGCTAATAATTCAATCCAATTATAGGTAACCTCTTCATTGTTATTATGAGAATTGATGTCTAATTCGGAAGTTAATTTTAAAACATTACAAGGAACAGTAAAATCTACCCATTTTATATAATCTTCTTCACTATCAGCATTTACTTCAATAGATTGTAAATGTTTCTGACTGAAATAAAAAATGAAAGTGGAAGATAGAAAGATAATTAATATCAGTAGTGATATACATATGATACAATTCTTTTTTATATGTATCGATTTCATAATCAATCTAAACACCTCATAAAAATATATGAGAATAGAATGAAAATCATGACGACGACTTGTGTAAGGAATCCAAAAGAAAGCAAAAAATAATCTGATAAAATCTTTTGTAAAATTATTTACGAAAGGAAAAAGTTATATTAAAATAAGCATGAGCATTATTTAAAATTTTATAGAATTTAATGTTTATAAATTGTAAAAAGTTACAAGATAGTCATTATAAGAAGGTGCAAAAAGGTTATAAAAAACAAGCAGGCTATGTCCTGTAAAATAATATTGCTAGAAAAGTTTAATAAGAAAGGAATGAAAGGTATGAATAGATATATGGAATTAGCAAAACGAAATGCAGAAGAGGGAATAAATAGGGGAGAAGGAGGACCATTTGGTGCAGTTATTATAGATAAAGAAGGACATATTATTTCAAATGGAAACAACCAAGTCATAAAAAATAATGATCCAACAGCACATGCAGAAATTGTTGCGATTAGAGAAGCATGTAAAAAATTAAATACATATGATTTATCAGATTACATATTATATACGTCTTGTGAACCTTGTCCAATGTGTTTATCAGCAATTATTTGGGCAAATATAAAAGAAGTTTATTATGGTTGTACAAAAGAAGATGCTGGAGAAATTGGTTTTCGAGATGATATGATTTATGATTATTTAAAAGGAAATAATTTTAATTTGATTGATTTGAAAAAAATGGATAGAGAAGAATGCTTAGAAGTGTTTAAAAAGTATAAAGAAATAGGTGGAGTGATTTATTAAAAATATAAACCGTTGAGATATATAAATATATTCAACGGTTTACTTGGTGCACCAGGAGGGATTCGAACCCCCGACCTTCCGGTTCGTAGCCGAACACTCTATCCAACTAAGCTACTGGTGCATACCTAATATTATAACGGTTTATCGTTAATTTTACAAGACTTTTTGCTTATTTTCATAATAATATTGTAAAAAATTAATAATTATGAAATAATTTAAAGTGAAAAAGGGGGATTAACATGAAAAAAATATTAAAAATTTTATTAATGTTTATATTTTGTTTATTGATTTTTAGTATTTCTAAAAATGTAGAAGCAAATTCTATAAGTAAAATCACAATGGATATATATGTAGATAATAATGGAAATGCTACAATCAATGAAACATGGACATGTACGACTAACAGTGGAACAGAAGTATATCATCCGTACTATAATCTAGGAAAATCAGAAATAAAAAATTTAACAGTAAAAGAAAACGGGAAAACTTATCAAACCTTATCTTCATGGAATACATCAGGGACTTTATCAGAAAAAGCATATACATGTGGAATTAATAAAATTACGAATGGAGTAGAATTATGTTGGGGAATTAGTTCCTATGGTTCACATGTATATGAAGTAAGCTATACAATCAGTAATTTTATAGCAGAATTACAGGATTCGCAAATGTTATATTGGACATTTATACCACATGATTTTTCAGACTCAATAGGAAGTGCCTATATTAAAGTACATACAGATTTTGATATACCAGATTCTGTAGATGTATGGGGATATGGCAATTATGGTGGAACAGCATATGTATATGATGGATATATAGAAATGCAATCAGAAGGAAGATTAGCTACAGATGAATATATGACAATGTTGGTTAAATTTCCAAGTAACACATTTAACACTTCAAATTCATTAAATCATAATTTTGACTATTATTATAAAATGGCTGAAGAAGGCTCTACAAAATATAATGAAAAGCCTGAGAGCATACTATCAAAAATTTTAAGTGGCATTGTATTTTTGTTTAATTTTATACCAGCATTTATTATTATTTTTGCATTCGGAATGGGAATATCAGCTGTGAATGCTTCTAGATTACATTTTGGAAAAGAAGGTAAAAAGATGCCATCAGACTTACCATATTATCGTGATATACCATGTAACAAAGACATTTTTAGGGCATATTACATTGGATATAACTATGGATTATTAAAAAATAAAACAGATTTATTAGGAGCCATTATTTTAAAATGGATTAAAGATTCTGTTATTCGAATAGAACAAAAAGAAGGAGAAGGAATATTCAAAAAGGAAAATGTTATTATATATTTAAATGAAACCAATCCAAGTGTTACAATTTCAAATGAGACAGAAAAAAGATTGTTTGATATGTTGTATACAGCAAGTCATGATGGAATATTGGAAAATAAAGAATTTGAAAAATGGTGTAATAAAAGCTATTCTAGAGTATTAAAATGGTTTGATAAGATTTTAAGTGAACAAAAAAGAAAACTAATAGAAGAGGGATTGATAACTGTAGAAGAAAAGAAAATGTTCAAAATCTTTAAAAATAAAATTGATGTGGCAACACCAGCATTAAAAGAAGAAGCAATACAACTAGCAGGTTTAAAGAAATTCTTGAAAGAATATACACTAATAAAAGATAGAGAAGCAATTGAAGTTACATTATTTGAAGAATATTTAATATATGCACAAATGATGGGAATAGCAAAACAAGTTGCAAAAGATTTTAAAGATGTATATCCAGAAATTATTGAGCAATCTAAGTTTACATCTTATGATAATATCATTATTATTAATAGTTATGCAGCACATGGTATTTCTACAGCAAGAAGTGCAGAATCTAGAGCAAGAAACTATTCATCTGGTGGAGGCGGATTTTCATCAGGTGGCGGAGGAGGCGGTTCCTTCGGTGGAGGAGGAGGCCGGGGGAGGTTTCCGTTAATACAATAAAATAGATAAGAAAAAGAAAATCCTAAATAATCAGGGATTTCTTTTTCATATACAAGATAGGCTAGATATATTCGTGATAATTAATGAAAAGCAATTTTACACATGTGTCGAAACCTTTATGCTTCTTCAAAAACTTAAATACATGTAGTTAAATTAAAAAAAGTAGGGATAGTTTTCGCGAAGCCAGATTTGTCCAAAGGTTTAAGTGAAGAAAATTTTCGAGGAAAATGTAGTAAAATTTTAAAAAAGTCTTGCAAACTAAAAAAAAATGTGCTATTATATATAAGCATGAAATAAATCGAGGTGTAGCGCAGTTGGTAGCGCGCGTGGTTTGGGACCATGAGGTCGCAGGTTCGATCCCTGTCACCTCGACCACTTTTTTAAAGACTTTAGAGATTTTATTATATTTTAAATGTACTAAAAAGCTTGATTTTAAGCTAATGTGTTTTTTAAATATTTTTTTATAACTTAAGATATTTTAAAATACGTGTGACTTATGTGTGAGTTATTTTTTAGTATCACAAAAAAATAGCTGTCAACTATTGAACAGCTATAAAATCTCTATATATTGACTTTTCATTTATGAAAAGATATAATCAATTTAGTCAATATTACATAGCTATTCGTAGTAGTTATGTAATTAATGACCTAGCTAGTGCCAATAGTTAGGTTATTTTTTTGTTTAATTTATTAAAATTATAATAAGAATAAGAAAAAATGTCAAGAAATATTATATTACATTTCTGCTCCTTCTGATTCGTCATCTTTTTTTACAGTATTTTCTTCATTTTCTATATATTCGTTATCATATTCTTTAACTTCACTATTCCAAAACGCGTCTTTTTCTTCTTCTTTTTTTATGCCAAGTGCCTTCATTAATTTTTCAAATATTCTATTAATAAAACCTAATAAGTAATTGTTAATTGCGTTTTGTTTCACTTCATTAAGATTTTCTATCGTATATTTTTTAATAGCTTCTTTTTTTATATTATTTTTATCTTTAATTTGTTCAGTTAATTCGTTGTTCTCAATTTCTAATTTTTTATTTTGTTCTAGTATTTGTTTGTTTTTTTCTCTAATCATTTCTTCTTTACTCATATTGTGTTTAGCACCTAAAATAGGTTCTTTTTCAATTTTTAATCCATATTTTTCGCATGACTGAATCCACATTTCTCTACACATTTTATCAAAAGTCATTTTACGATTGTTATATCTTCCTTCTTTTTCATTTGGATTTGGAAGTTCAAGTCCTGCTATTTTTAAAGCTTTTTCTTGACCTATTTTAAGAGAATTAGATTTTTCATCTGTATAACACCAAATTCTTCTTTCATGACAATGAGTTGTAGTTTCATCGAAATGACATGCTCTGCTTAAAACTATAAACGGATTATTATGTTCTTTATTCCATTCATCTAATTTTTTTTCATAATCAGATTCAATAAGCATAAATTTATAATCATCAATACTTTCATCTATATTTCCAATTTGTCTTATCACTTCCTCTGGAGCATGATTTTTAGCAGATTTCCACTGTTCCATAGTTTTTACACGTTCAGTATGTCTGTTTTTTATATAATTATTATTTGTTTGTTCTAGTTGTTTTCCAAATAGTTCATTATAAGCTTTAAGTTCTGCTTCTTCGAAAGTTAATGTAGGTTGTTCATCATTATATAAATGCCAATAATAATTATTAGGTGTCATATCAGAATTAATATTATCTGCTTTTTTTATATCATAATTTCTATCATTGTGTTTAACATTATATACTTTTCCTTTGCGGTTTGCACGTCCGCTGTGATTAGTTACTCTCATTTTTCTCACTCCTTTTAAAATAAATTTGAAGCTTTAGTGTCAAGTAATAACCCCGTATGATGTGACGCAACATCACATCACGGGGCAAGAGGAAGTATCCTCTTAACTTCTCTAAGCCTGCACAAAAAACATCGAGTATAACTCTCATTTTTTGCTTGGCTCTCATTTCATAAAAACAATAACTTGCGTTATTATTTTTATTTCATTCGCTCACGCACTTCGTTTGTGCTACCGCCTTCAATTGATATTTAAAAAATATCAATTTCAGTTGGTTTTAATAGCCTTTTCCCAATAGTTGTTTATTTCTTCTGTATATTTTCTTTTCTGTTCTTCAAAGAAAGAAGTATATGTATCTAGTGTAATATCAATAGATGAATGCCCTAATAAATGTTGTACTGCCTTTGCTGGAAGTCCTTGCTCGATTAAGCGAGTTGCAAAAGTGTGTCGTAACATATGTGATGTTAATTTGGTTGCAATATGATTTTTATTGTTAAAGTCTCTTAATTTTCTAGTCACTTCCGAAGGTCTTATAAAATTACCATCTTCATTCGAAAAAAGAAAATTAGTATTTGTATTTTTTTTATTAATTAAATTCTTTATAAAATCTTCTGTGATTCCAGAAACTTCAATAGTTCTAGTTCCTTTTTTCGTTTTTGTAGTATCTCCTAATTTTAGAATCCCTAAATAATCTCGAGTAATAGTTTTATTTATATATATTTTTTTATTATTTAAATCTATATCTGTAATTTTTAATGCACATATTTCACCAACCCTTAGCCCTGTTAGTAAAGCAAAAAGCCATATATCAGCAAATGGTTGATAATATTGCTTTTGCTGTTCTACACAACTTAAAAACTTAGCTTGTTCTTTTGTAGTTAAAGCTTCTACATGCTCGTCTTTAGCTTCGCTTAAATTCTTATTTAAAAAAATTGATTTCATTGGATTTTTAGTTGCATATCCAAATTCTAGTGCATACTTAAAGCCCCATTTTAGCATTAGTCTGTCCTTATAAATAATCGATTTACTTTTTCCTGCTTTAACTTCATTTGCTATGAAATTATTTATATCGAACACACTTACTACAGAAGCTGATAAATCTTTTAGATTAGATTTCTCTAAGCGTTTAAGAGTTTCTAAGTGAGTTCTATAAGTATTTTCTTGAAATTTACCTTGCGAAAAGAAAAATTCGATATATTCTTCACAACACTCAACTATTGTCTTTTTACTTATTTCTAATTCTTCTTTATGATTACACATATAATTATTTCTCTTAGCCAGTGCTTTTACTTTTGATTTTGAACAAAAGTCTTTTCTTTTACCGTCTGGTAGAGTTATACTAGCTCTCCAGTGATTTCTTGTTTTATCAAAATATAATGAGCCTTCGCCTTTTGCTTTTCTAGTTTTTTTATCATCACTCATTTTAATTCATTCCTTTCTAGTTTTATCTTTTTGTAATTAAGCTTTAAAGCCTATCTGTCTGTAGCCAGATTTTATTTTCTTCATACTCTTAATTGTATTTTCTATATCTTCTTTAGTGAATTTATATAAGTCATTACTAGTATCATTAATTAATCTATTAGCTTGTTTAATCTTAAGTCTCTCTACAAAGTTTCTAACATATCTAGCATTTCCGAAGTTTTTACTTTTCTTAACTTCTTCAAAGTGCTTTAATAACAATTCTTCTAATCCATCTTCCAAATAAAAATTTGAGTCTTTAATCATTTTATTAAAGATTTCAAAAAGTTCATCGTTACTATAATCTTTGAAATTTATTTTAAACGGAACTCTTGAATCTAAGCCAGGATTCATTTGTAGAAACTCTAACATTTCTTCTTTATAGCCTGCGAAGATTACACAAAGATCATGTTTATGTATGTCCATTTGGTTTACTAAAACATCTATTACTTTAGCTCCATAATCACGAGAATCGTCTGAAATCAAACTATAAGCTTCATCTATGAACAATATACCACCAAGTGAGTTATTTACTGTCTCTAATACTTTCTCTTCAGTTTGTCCAATATAACGTCCTACAAGCTCTTCTCGTGACGTTGAAATAAATGGAGCAGATGTATTAAAGACATGTATTGCAGATAGTATCTTGCCTACTAACTTTGCTACTGTAGTTTTTCCAGTTCCAGCATTTCCAAGAAAACACATATTTAGAACAGGTATATCATCACGTTTTTTTGCAATTTGAAGATAATTAATTATTTCAAATAGTGTCTTTTTAGCTTTCTTTAGCCCAACAAGGTTATTAAGTTCGCTTATATGCGTTTCTAAATCGCTTGTAGTATCTTGTATATACTCATTCTTTAAAACGTTTGTATTGTCATTTAAAGCCTTAATAAATGCTTTTGTTAGTGTTCTATCAAGTTCTTTTTGAGGTACTTGCTCAAGCCTATATAATAAATTTTCATCTTCCACATGAAAGTGATTATCTTCAATATACTTTTTTACATTAACTTGTTTTTTATTAATATTAATCTCATTATAATTAATATAAAATGTACATAAATCCCCGTATTTTGCTAGAGCAGAAGAAGATAGAGAAGATGAAGAAATAACTAATATGTTGCTATACGAAGGAAAAGTTTTTATTGAACTTAAAAACTTATTCTCATCAAACCCATATTTTTGAGATATGTAATCCGTATCGCTTATCAAATTAGATGTATAATGGTTAAATTGATTAAGTAATGTTATTTCTTTAATTAAACGTATTGAAGCAGATTTAGACGTATCAACTATTAACCAGTTTTTGTTACCAGTTTTAATAAGTCCTTCACGTCTATATTTTAAATATTTTTTATAATTATTAAGTTCTTTTATTTCTTCATCTGTAAGAGAAAAATCTCTCATTTCAATATCTTCATTCATTGTTATTCACACTCTTTCTTTATCAGATTTTCTATATATTCATCTATTGTTAAATTAAGCTTTCTAGCTTTTTCTTTTAGTATTAAATAGTCAGAACTTTCGATAAATGTTGTAATTTCAAAACCTTCGATTTTTTTAGTTTTCATCTGTAGTATCCTCGCTTTCTTCTTCGTTTAATTCAATTTTTATTAAATTTTTACCATTGGAACGCCTTTTAGAAAATAATATATTATTTTGATGAAGTAATTCTTCGTTGTTTTCTAGTTTTAAAAAAAGTTGTCGAGGAATAGTATATTTCAAATTTGCTTTTACGCAGATGTTTGTAGCTGTATCTTCAATAAATCTTTCATCTGCCCTAGCAACAAACTTAATTAATTCAATTAAATCTTTATCATCTGTTACTATTATTGTTTCTTCATCATTTAATTCAAAAAATCCATTTTCATCTTTTTTTAAAGAGATAGTAGATCCATTAAAATATCTGCTATCTATATGTAATTCAAAATTATTATTATTTTCAGTAATCAATAACATGTTTTCTGCTGCACCACGGAGTCCTATTGAACCGTTTAAAGAATCGAATACATCATTTGAAGATGATGATTTGTTTACATGATGAACTAATATAAAGTTACAATCATATTTTTTTCCTAGATAATAATATTTTTTTATCATGTCATAAGTATCCTGATAATTATTAATGTCATATTTTCGTTCATATTTTACATTTTGCATCATGTCAACAACAATTAACATTTCTTGTGATTTTTTTCTTTGTAAATTCTGTATTTTAATTTCTGTTTCTAAATCTGAAAATGTAAATTCTTCTTCTTTATGTTTATGTAATAAATATAAATTTTCAGTCTCAAGTGGAATTAAATTAAGTCTTTTTTGAATTTCTTCTTTTTTTGTATCAAATGAAAAATATATAACTTTCGTATATAGGCATTTTTTATTTAAAAATTGGGCATTTTTTGTTGATAGAGAACTAGCAATTTGAAGAGCCAAATTAGTTTTTCCAACTCTTGGTTTTCCTCCAACAATAGTAATACCTGGTGCTAAAATGTTTTCAATTAAATTATCTTTATATTTCATCTTTAATTTTTTGAATTTTTTTGCTGATATTATTTCATTTTCCATAAAATTTCCTCTCTTTCGTTAATTTTATCTATATTTTTTATAGTGTATTTGATTTTTTTACAGTGTATTTCAGTGTATTTCAATTATTTTTACAGTGTATTTCAGTGTATTTCAATTATTTTTACAGTGTATTTCAGTGTATTTCAATTATTTTTACAGTGTATTTCAGTGTAGCAAAATTAAAAAATAGTGTATATATAATTGACTTTTTTCATTAAATTTGTTATATTTTTATCTAAAGAAGGCACAGAAATGTGCTAAAAACAATTAAAAATTCGTATGCAAATGGTCTAATTTTTTATAAAATTAGACTATTTCCATTTTAGTAAAATAAAATTTGTGCGTCTTTAAATCCTGCTTTATAGAATAATTCATCATAAATAGCATTAATTTTTGATTGTTGCTCTTCATATTTTAATAATTCTTTTTGAATTTCTTCATTTTCAATTTTATCGACTATTTCACTTAAATAGATTTTTTTGTCATTTAGAATTTTCTCTTGTTCTTCTTTTGATAAATTAATTTCTTCTTCTCTTTTAGTAAGAAGAATATTCATTACATTTTCCATTTGTTAATATCTCCTTTATTTTTTGTGTCCTTTAAATTTGATTTATAAGCTGTTTTTATCAGTTAATATAACTTTGCGTAATTTGTATTTAAGATGTGTCAAAAACGAATATAATCATAACTATCACTCCTTTTTCTATTTTTTATTTTGAAGCCACTTTTTAAAAGCCACTTTTTCTACCTTATTTGACTTTATTCCTCGAATTCTTGGAAAATCTGGTTGCTTGAACAAATCATTAGCAGTATTTCTGTTAATGTTTAAGATACGCATAACATCAGTGGTTGAAAATATTTCAATTTCTGTAGTCTGCTCCAAATTATCAATTTTTTTGTTCAAAAGATCTAATTTTTTATTAATATTATTTAAAAAATCATCAATCATCTCTTTTTACCTCCGTTTTTTTAATATAAAAAAAGAAGGCTCGAGAGATTTCTTGAATCTCTAAAGTCTTCTTTTTATTTTATAGTTTAATAATAAAATATTATTTTTAAAAAAACAAGGCTGGATTATGTACAGATTTTGTAAGGCATAAATGTGATGTTGAAAAATATATCTTGTAAACCTTGAAAAATAGTGGGGTTTAAAAATCCACCTCGACCAATTAAATAATATACTGATTGAGTATTAATCAAAAAGATTTGATTAATACTCTTTTTGGATAATGAAAAGAGGGCGTCCTGAAATAGGAGCCCTCTATGATTTAAATATAATAAGATATATAAAATAGTAAAATAGAAAAGAGGAAACTTTTATGAAAATTTTGGACTTTATTTTAAATAATAAGGAGTATTTAGAAGATTTAATTACAAGAAGTACTTATCCTATTGAAGGAAGTACACTTACCTATGCTGAAACATATGCTATTCTTTACAACGACAATAGCTTTAAAATTGAAGGAAAAGAACCAAGGGAAATATATGGAGGCTATAAATCATAAAAAAGCATTAATCTACTGGAGAAGAAGAAAGAATGGGGAAGTTTGGATATAATAAATAATACTATCATTATAAAATATATTACAAGTGAAAAATTAAAAAAATCTAGTTAAAATTATAAATATTTGCAAGGATATAATTTCAAGCATGCCTAAAATAAGTCCTTCTTCGGTAACTAAAAATACAAATATTTTTGAACAAGAACAGAAAATGTGTCAAATTTAAAAAGAGAATTAACTACATTCAAAAAATCATAAAACCCTAAAAAATAAACAAATTTAAACTACAAATTCTCCTCACCTCGACTATACGATAGCAATTTTGAGGGAACTCAAGAAAATTGCAGAAGCCTAAAAGGGTATTAATCAATGGATTTTGGTTAATACTCTTTTTCTATGCAGTTTTCAAAAATTCTATAAAAAGTTCTAAATTTTTGTTTTAAAAAAATTTTAGATGTATAAAAAATTCATTTAGAACATAGAAACACCACAGTCTTTAATCAAAAAATGTGTAAAATTTCATACATAACTTCAGAAAATAAAACTATGTAGGCATCTTACAAAGAATATCTTTTCTTATTTCCTCGATGATTATTTTTAAAATGGGTGATCATAAGTTAGATTTGCTCATCTGTGGCAGGCTTTGCCTGCCTTTCCCTGAAACTTTCCCATGCCAGCCCGTTTTTAGGTTGATTTTCAGATCAATATCATCAAGATGATGATTATGGTTATCTTTATTTACCTTATAACGAAGGATAAAAATTTCATCGACTGGACGGCCAATTCCGTTCGAGTAGTAATGACTCATGCTGATATACCAGTGCTCTGATCTTTTTGATCAAAACATAGATATCATAGAACCAACCTTTTATAAATATAGATAGAAACTATTTTGTAATTGTCATAGCTATTTTTATTTAATAATTAATTATCCTTTTCCTTATTTTCTAACAAATACATAGCAATACAGGCAACACCAATTCCTAACATAATGATAGATGACTTTACATCTATTTGATTTAATATATTTAACACCACAACAGCGATTCCCATTGCTAAAGCAACAGCTTTAAATATTAAATTTATTAAATCTTTCATTTTGGTATTAGAATTTTCTTTCTTTTTTGCTTTCAATAATTCTTCAACAGATATGTCCAATATATCTGCTAATTTTGAAATGGTATTAATATCTGGGCAAGATAAATCTCGTTCCCATTTTGAAACAGCCTTATCTGTAACATTCATTTTTTCAGCTAATTCATTTTGGGTCATCCCCTTTTCTTTTCTTAAATAAGCAATTGTTTCTCCAATACTTTTCATAATTTATCACATTCCTTTCCCATGAATAAGTTAGGTTGGAAAATTATAGAAAAGATAATAAAGTTTCAACCTAATAATATCCTTAATTTCGTATAATTCAATGTTACTATGTTTCATAAAAAAAGTAAACTAATAATCGGTTTAGTTTTCTCGACTATTAGTTTACTTGTAGTAGAATCAATATTTCTCAATATAAATTGCCTTTGCAAGATAAGGAGTAATCTCATTTAAATCATACCAACCAGAGCTTTTACTATCATTTTTAAGACCATTAGGATTAGAAACATAAACCATTCCATTTCCATCAGTAGCAAGAAGAGCCATATAATGCGAAGCAGTTGTCCAACGATTATTATGAGGTTGGTTCCAAACACAAACAATAATCGGTCTATTGGTTAGTAAATGTTCTTCAATAGCTGTATTTGATAAATGGTCAGAGTCATAATAAAAACCAGAATTTTTAATTCCAAATGTAGAAGTTAATTCACTTGGGAATTGTTCATAATCCATAACAGGATAATATTTTTGTCTTAAATCTTCTGGTGTGTAGTTTTTATCATAACCGCTTAAGATAATAGACATAACCGTTATGCCACAACCATTTTCAGCCATAGTATCTCCCCAGTAAGTATTATTGCTCCAAGAAACATTACCATTTTGTTTATATTCCAAATATGTTTTCTGATGATTTCCTTCTGTTGTAAAAGTTGTAAAATATCCATCTTTATGTTTTACTTTTTCTTGTCCGACTCCAATATAATTAGGATTAGTATCTTGTTTAATAATATCATATTCAGACTCATTTTCTAAAGAAGATATAAAATTAGTATTTTCAACAGAAATATCATGAGAATTTATATAAAAATAAAGAATGATAGATAATAAAAGCAAAGATAAAATTAATCTTTTCTTATTTAATTTTTTTGTAGTTAATTTTCTTTTCATGTTTAAGCCTTCTTTCTGTGTTAAATTCAGATAAATATTTTTACAGCAAACATTTATTGTGAATATATTTTATAAAAGAAATATAAAAAGAACTTTAAGAAAGGATTAACAAATTCTTAACTTTTTCTTACATTTCTAAAAAACGAATAAAATTAGGAAAATATATGGTATAATGCGATAAAGGAAAGCAACAAAAGTTTACTGCCAAAATTTAAATTTTTTCTAATATAATTTTTACCTTGAGGAAGGAATTGTAAAAAATGAATATTTTAGTATTAGATGATGAAAAAGAAATTGCAGATTTAATAGAAGTGTATCTACAAAATGAAAATTATCATATATATAAATTTTATAAATCAGAAGAGGCAATCAACTGTATTAATACGAAGAAAATAGATGTTGCTATCTTAGATGTGATGATTGAAGGAAAAGATGGATTTGAAATCTGTAGATATATTCGTAAAAAAGGACTTAAATTTCCTGTGATTATGCTAACTGCTAAAATAGAGGACAATGATAAGATAAAGGGATTAACGTTAGGAGCAGATGACTATATCACCAAACCCTTCAATCCGTTAGAGTTGGTGGCAAGAGTAAAATCAGCACTAAGAAGATATACATTATACAATGGGGAAAACACATCAAATAATATAATAGAAATCAATGGATTAGTAATAGATAAAGATAAACACAAATGCTTACTATATGAAAAAGAAATTGATTTCACACCAATGGAATTTGAAATATTATTATATTTAGCAGAAAATAGAGGAAAAGTAATTCCTTCAGAAGAATTGTTTGAAAAGGTATGGAAAGAAAAATATTTAGATAGTAATAATACAGTTATGGTGCATATTAGAAGAATTAGAGAAAAACTAAATGAAGATACCAAACATCCAAAATTTATAAAAACGGTATGGGGAGTGGGATATAAAATTGAAAATGAATGATTTAACAAAAAGAAAAATTAGATTAAGCATATCTTTAGTAGCGAATATGATTGTTGCATATATCATTTCTATGATTGTATATTTTATCGTTGCTTTATTTTTTGAAAGTGGAATATCAGTTGTGGTAGAGAGTTTAAATTATGAGTTATACTACTGGATTGTAAATAACAGAAATATAGTTACATACATATACATTGGCATTGTTATGGTTGTTGTTATCTATCGATTTATATCAAAATATGTAAATGGCACGCAAGAAGTATATAATGCATTAGATTTGATATTAAAAGAAGATAATGAAACCATTAAATTACCAAGTGAAATGAACCATTTTTCAGATAAAATCAATGAAATTAAGTATGATTACATATTAACCAAAAAGAATGAAAGAGAAGCAGAACAAAAGAAAAATGATTTAATTGTGTATATGGCACATGATTTAAAAACACCATTAACTTCCATTATTGGATATTTAACACTATTAAAAGATGAAAAACAAATATCAAAAGAATTGCAAGAAAAATATATCAAAATTGCATTAGATAAGGCTTTAAGAGTAGAAGATTTAACCAATCAATTTTTTGATATTACAAGATATAACTTACAAAAAATGCCGATTAATAAACAAGAAATGAATTTAGTATATCTATTAAAACAAGTCATTGATGAATGTTATCCTATGCTTGAAAAGAGAAATCTAAAATGCCATTTAGAATCTGTTGACAAAGTGATGTATGTTGGAGATGGAGATAAACTAGCAAGAGCATTTGATAATTTATTAAAAAATGCCATTAATTATAGTTATGAAAATACTACGATAGAAATACAGTTAGAAGAAAAAGAAGGAAAAATATCCATTGTATTTAGGAATAAAGGAGATAAGATTCCACAATATAAATTGGATAAACTATTTGAAAAATTTTATAGAGGAGATGATGCAAGAACTAGTAGTACAGGTGGAGCAGGATTGGGACTTGCCATAATCAAACAAATTATAGAGTTGCATCAAGGGAAGATATATGTTAAAAATGATAATGAATATATAGAATTTTTTATAGAATTATAAAATATTCAAGTAAAAAATAATTAAACAAAAAATCGTATAAATGTAAATTATATTATATGAGGTGAATGCTATGGGAAAAGTGTTAAAGGTAAGAGAAGTAGGAGATCCTATTTTATCAACAATATGTGAAGAAGTAGATACACACCATATAGATGAATCTATCATAGAAACCATAGAAGATATGAAAGAAACTTTGAATTTTACAGGTGGATTTGGAATAGCAGCCCCACAAATAGGTGTGAATAAAAGAATTGTTGTTATACAAGTCGAAAAAGACAAGTGTACTTATCAAGATTGTGAAAATATTCCAACAACAGTTATGATAAATCCAGTTTGGAGAAATCTATCAGACGAAACTTATATAGAATATGAAGGTTGTCTAAGTGTACCAACCGTTAGAGGAAAAGTAGAAAGATATCATGATATAGAAGTTACTTATTATAATGAACAAGGAGAGAAAATAACCAAACAGGTTCATGGATTTACAGCAAGAGATATTCAACATGAATGTGACCATTTGGATGGAATTGTGTTTTTAGAAAAAGTAAATAGGCGTAATGGATTTGCAACAAAAGAAATGATAAATAAATATAATTTAAAGGAGGATTTGCTATGAAATTGGTGTTGGCTTCACAAGGATTTACAACAGATGAAATTGCAAAAAATGTATCTGAACTGGTAGGAAAACCATTAAGTAATATAAATATTTCTATCATTAATGAAGCATATATTGTGATTCCGGAGAGGAAAGATAAAAGATGGTTAATACAAGAATTAGGCAATATAGCAAAATATATAAGTGGAACAATTGACTTTGTGAATTTGAGAGCATATACAAAAGAAGAAGTTAGAAAAAGATTAGTCAATACAGACATCATATATATTGTTGGTGGAAAGCAATTTATTTTACCAAATCTATTCAAAGAAACAGGATTTGATGAAATTTTAAAAGAATGTAGTAAAGATAAGGTTATTATGGGAACATCAGCAGGTGCAACTGTATTAGGAAAACAAATAGAAAGTGATAAATATTGGAAAGAAAGGTATGAAGTAGAAAAAGAAAAAATAAAAGATAAAACATTAGGATTTGTAGATTTTAATATTGTTCCACACTATATGAGAGAAGATCATAAAAAATGGAATAAAGAATTTTTAGAAGAGGTTTTAAGAGATAATCCATTTCCTGTTTATGCAGTAAAAGATAATCAAGTTGTTATTTATGATAAAGGCAAGATGAATTTTGTTGGAGGAAATCCAGAATGCTTTGGAGCGACAAAAGCATACCAAAGGATTACTCAATATCAATAAGTTTTCTCAGCATAAGTGAGACATTTTCATAAATGAAAAGTTAAGACAAAATCATAAATGAATCAGATATTAGTTAAATAAAAAGTTAAATGCACGATTAACATAAGAATGATGCTTTTAGTAATAGACAAAATTAATTAACAAAAATACTTGCTATACTTGATTATACGTTCTTAATAATAAATATCAAAATTTTTATATAATTGTAAATGGCGCTTGAATAAGCGTTTATGGTACACCATTTACAATTATGTAAAAATTTGATATAATACATTCCGTAAAGTATAATAAAATAGTAAGCAAACGTGCATTAAGTTTTATATATTTTTTTAAACTATGTAAATTTGCTTATTTGTTGTACAGAAAATATAATTAAATTTTCTAAATTTGATATTTGTTTCAAGTAAAATTTATAAAATATCAATAAAAAGTAACAAAAATCGTGCAGTTAATCATAGATACAGAAAAAATTTTTACAAATGTGCATTTTGGATTTGATTCAACGTGAATCAGATATTAGAAAAATATTTAAAGAAAGTATTGACAAAATGAATAAAAACCATTATAATTTATAAATGTCAAGAGTAATGCAGGTGTAGTTCAATGGTAGAACCTCAGCCTTCCAAGCTGATGACGTGGGTTCGATTCCCACTACCTGCTCCATTTGAAAACAACTTACGGACTGAGTAAAGTTCGTAAGTTTTATTTTTATATAAATAAAATGTTTTCTATTTGGAAAGGAGAACATTATCAATATTTCGATTATCATATAGTGATGTTAGTATAGAAAAATTTATATACAAATTCATTTGAATTATTACATTTACTTATTCTTTAACTTAATTAATTTAGCCATATTTAAAATAGATGGAACTGTAATTATTGTTAATGCAACAATTAAAATTAAATCAAAATCTAAATTTGATCCTCCATATTTTATTTCGTATTTATAATCAGAGATTATACTTGGAATGATGCATCCTATAATACAAATCTTAATTACACTATTCATACAGGAATATATGAATCCTCTTTTAATTTTGCCAACTGTTATTAAAAAATCAAATACTATTATAGCTAAAGTAATAATTGAGGGTAGTATAAAGATAACTCCTAATTGTCCCCAACCATCTGCACCTATACTTTGTAAACCCATTAATAAACCATAGGATGATAAAATTAATCCTATTATACTACAAATAATTGATATTACTTCTGGTATTTTAAATTGTTTCATATACTTTCCTCTTTTCTTATTTAATGCACTAATTGAATCATTTTTTGGTAAAAAGTTATTAACTTCTCGCAGTAATTTTATATTAAGATTATACTATAAGAGTCAAAAAAAATCCATTAAATAAAAATATTGAAAAAATTTATGAATATGATATAATAACAAAGACTGAGCTAGTAAGAATATCTTTATAGCAAAGTATTTAAAAATTTCTGATACTAAAATGTTATTGAAGTAGAAGTATGAACATCATATTTAGGAGGAAATCATGGATACAAGGGTTGCCATAATAGGAATAATATTAGAAAAAAAGGACGAAGTAGAAAAATTAAACTCTATTTTACATGACTATTCAAAATGGATTATTGGAAGAATGGGCATGCCATATCCTAAAAAATCTGTCAATATTATTAATATTATCGTAGATGCACCACAAGATGAAATAAACACTTTATCAGGAAAAATAGGAAAACTTTCTGGAATTACAAGTAAAGTGATTTATTCCAATGTATAGTAAAGATATATTCTTATTTTAAAGCTCTATTTCTATAAAAGGAGGAGTTTAAAATGGAGAATGAAAGTGTTATTAATAAAAGAATAACCGATTTTTCAAAAGGTGCTGATATAGCACAAACAATCATAATATTTTTAATTGCCCTATTGGTTCCAACATTTTTAGGACAATTAATCACAAGTTTATTTGGAGCAACAAGTGTCATAGCAAGCAATTCACAATTAATTGTTGGAACAATTGTCAATATGGCTTTAGTTACGGCAGCTATCAATTTAAAAGGTTGGGCGAAAATTTTTGGAGTTGTAACAATGCCAAGTATTTCTACAATATTAAGTGGATATGTATTTGGAACAGCCTCTACATATATGGTATACATGATACCAGCAATATGGGTAGGAAATTTTGCATTAGTTTATGCTTACAAATTTATCATGTTAGGAAAAAATAAACATTATTTCTTAGCAGGAGTAGTAGGTGTTATTGTAAAAGTAGCTATTATATTTGCTTTCTTTGGAATTTTAAATGCTTTTGGTGTTTTCCCAGAGAAATTAGTTTCAAACTTACAAACAGCTATGAGCACAACACAATTAATTACAGCTACATTAGGCGTTATTTTATCTTATATTATTTATAAATTAGAAAAGAATGTCGCATAGGGATCAGATCCTTATGCGACATTTCGCAAACAAAAACGAATCCAATTTGACAAAAAATGTCGCACTGACAAACGAACTCTATGCGACAAAAAAGAACTAGATTACTGTTATAGGAGAAATCTAGTTCATAAACAAAAAATAATTAATAAACCGATATATAAATATATGATTTATTACTGGTATTGTAGCAAATAAACGAAAACAAGTCAATAAAAAAATGCAAAAAACAACAAAATTCTGTAAAATAGTACAAAAGAAATCTGTAAAGAATTTTATCAGAAAAAATTATCTAAAATTATAAATATTATTGATAAATTTCTAAATCTTTAAAGGCTGGTCCATATAGATTTTTACCCATGGCATCATAGCGGGAACCATGGCAAGGGCAATCCCAAGTTTTATCAATATCATTCCAAGTAAGTAAACATCCTAAATGTGTACAAATGGGATTAATCGCATGAATTTCATTTTCTTTATCTCTGTAAATTCCGATTTTTTTTCCATCTAGTTCAATAATATCTCCAGAATTCGGCTTTATTTTCTCTAAAGAAGCATCTGAAGATTTTAATTTGTTTAGTAATAAAGAATTTGTAGAATCCACAACCATATTTTTTACTTCATCAAAATTTTTAAATAAACCAAATCTTGTAGAATCAAATAAATAGGCATATGGATTTTTTCTTTCACAAATTTCATCAACAATTAAATTAGCAGCAACATTAGAAAGTGTCATGCCCCATTTTTTAAAACCAGTTCCTACATATACATTTGGCAATAAGCTAGAATATTTACCGATGTAAGGAAGCTTATCTAAAGAAATACAATCTTCACTACTCCACTCATATAAAACATCACAATCTGGGTAATACTGCTTAGCAAAATTTTTTAAGGTATCATAAGGATTTTCTTGAGAATAGTTATGACCAGTTTTACTATTACCACTTGCTAATAATAAAATATCTTTTCCATTAAATTTTGCAGTTCTAAAAGAATAAACCGGAGAAGAAATATTAATATACATATCATTTAACGATTCTTTTTTGGTATCTAAAGCAATAATATAAGAAGTAGATTGATATAATTTAGAAAAATAAAAACCAGGAATATTTATAAATGGATAACGTGTAGCCATAATGACATGTTTTGCTTTTATCATTTTGCCATTATCTGTATAAACCACATAATTTTTCTTATCTTTTTCTATATCCACAGCTATAGTATTCGTATAAATTTGTCCATTTTTTTCAATAATTGTTTTGGATAATCCTAAAATATATTTTAAAGGATTAAATTTCGCTTGATTTTTAAAACATAAAGCATCTTCTACTTCAAAAGGTAAAGAAACATTTTTGGTTAGCTCAGCATGATAATCTAAACTTTCTAACACCTTTTGTTCTTTTTTTAATAAATCGACTTCTTCTTTTTTAGTTGTATATACATAACTATCTTGTATTTCAAAGTCACAATCAATTTGTTCTTTATTGATAATACTTTCTATATTTTTGATAGCTTTTTCATTTGCTTCTAAATAATCTTTTGCAAAATGCATATCATAAGAAGTGTTAAGATAAGAATAAAATAAACCATGTTGACTGGTGATTTTACCAGTTGTAAAACTAGTTGTACCTGCCAAATTATTTTTATCAATTAAAATAACTTTAAAACCTAAGTGACTTAGATAATATCCACAAGTTATTCCAAAAATACCAGCTCCGATAATACAAATATCAGCTTCTAAATTTTTATCTAATGATTCAAATTTTGAAGACCCTTTTACAGAATCTATCCATAATGAATTCATAAAACTCCACCTTTCGTATATAGTGTCTTACAGTTCAGATCTTTCTATCTAGGAGGAATGATATGTTATATTTTTAAACGTTTGAATGCGACCGAAATCGTTTTAGAAATTCTTATATTTAAGTCGTAAAGGGTCCTGTTTCCGGGTATTGTTACGATTTAGATATTAGAATTTCTTAAACGAAAATTAGAGGGTAGCCGAGAACTTTGAAAATATAACATATCGTTCCTCATAGATGGGAAGCTCTAATCTGTAACAATAGTATATCCAAATTTTTGGAATAAATTATAAAAATAGTGGAAAAATGAATAATATAATGATATACTGTGAAATGATAAAAGAATACATAAGAAAGGAATGATATAAAGTATGAGTGAAGAATTACAAAAAAAGCTTTTTGATAAAAAGGAAAATGGCTGGGTTTCATTAAATGAAGAAGAAAAACAAAACATTTTCGATTTTTCAAAAGGGTATATGAATTTCTTAAATCAAGCTAAAACAGAAAGAGAATTTGTAAAAATGGCAAGAAAACTTGCTGATGAAAATGGATTTAGAGATATTATGGAGTTTGATACTTTAAAACCAGGAGATAAAATATATTTCGTTAATAGAAATAAAAGTATGTATTTAGCTGTCATTGGAACAGAAAGTATTGAACAAGGATTACGTATTATAGGCTCACATGTAGATTCGCCAAGATTAGATTTAAAACCAAATCCTTTATATGAAGATACAGAAATGGCATATTTTAATACACATTATTATGGCGGAATTAAAAAATATCAATGGACAACCATTCCACTTAGCATCCATGGAACAATTGTAAAAGCAGATGGAGAATCAATTGATATTTGTATTGGAGAAGATGAAAATGATCCAATCTTTACTATTACAGATTTATTACCACATCTAGCACAAGACCAAATGGAGAAAAAACTAAAAAATGGAATTGATGGGGAAGACTTAAATCTTTTAATTGGAAGTATTCCTTATGGAGAAAAAGGAAAAGACCAAGTAAAATTAAATATTTTAAATATATTAAACCAAAAATATGGTATTACAGAAGCAGATTTAACAAGTTCAGAAATCGAATTGGTACCTGCTTTCAAAGCTAGAAGTTTAGGATTTGACGAAAGTATGGTAGCAGCATATGGTCAAGATGATAAAGTATGTGCCTATACATCACTTGCAGCTATGATGGAATTAGAAAATGTAAAAAATACAGCTGTATGTATATTATCTGATAAAGAAGAAATTGGAAGTATGGGAAATACAGGAATGGAATCACATATGTTTGATTTCTTTATTTCAGAAATATTAAATAAATTAGGTATAAACAGACCAAATCTTTTAGATAAAGTATTTTGTTTTTCAAAAATGTTATCTTCAGATGTAGATGCAGGATTTGATCCAATTTATGCTTCTGTATCAGATACAACAAATGCAGGATTTTTAGGAAAAGGAATTAGTTTAAACAAATATACAGGAGCTAGAGGAAAATCAGGAGCTTCTGATGCGAATGCAGAATATGTAGCATGGGTAAGAAATGTATTAGAAAAAAATGATATTCAGTATCAAGTTGCAGAACTTGGAAAAGTAGATATTGGTGGTGGAGGTACAATTGCCTATATTATTGCCAATAAAGGAGCAGATGTTATTGATTGTGGAGTTCCAGTATTATCAATGCATGCACCTTATGAAGTAACAAGCAAATATGATGTTTATTCTGCATATAAGACATATAAGGCATTTTGGAATGCATAAATTGAAGAATAAAAAATTGAATGATAAGGTATCTGTCTAGTTTATAGAATACTGTAGAACCTATTAAAATCAAACAACAGCCAATAATCTTTTTATAGATTATTGGCTGTTTGCATTCATATCAATATACGAATCATGTCATCGATTTTTGAATAAATTAATCTTTACTAAAATTAATCAATAAGTCAATCATATTATCAACAAAATTAAGTTTTTCTTCTGAAAGCTGATTTAATTTCTCAGATATTTCAATTTGTTTTATAATGTCTTTATTTGTCATAAGGTCTTTAAAAATAGTATTAGGAGTAATACCTAAAATATTCATATAATTAATCAGAGTCTGTGTTTTAATTCCACTGTAACCGTTTTCAATTCTAGATATATATTTTATAGAAATTCCAAGTCTTTCTGCCATCACTTCTTGTGTATAACCATTTTTTATTCTGAAATCTCTTAATATTTTTCCAAAAATTTTATCAATATCACTTTTTGAGATAGAATTCATTTTATTCCTCCATAATTCAAAAGTATTACTATAAGTATAACAAGCTGAGAGCTAACATAAAACACAGTAATAATATAAGAAAAAAATCATAAAAATATTCTAAAAAATCTTAAAAAGCTTGAAAAATAAAACTACTAGTGATAATATTTATTTAAACAGAATGTATAACTAAAAGTTATACATATATAAATAAGATGTGGAGAAATAATTAGAAATGATAAACAATGAAGAATATATCGATTATTTAAAAAAAGTAATATCTTGTGTTAATAATGGAGACTATTATTCTATAAAAGAATTGTCTGTTTTAAAATTAGATGCATTGAATGAAGAAACAGTAACAATGAAAAAGAAATTACATAAATTTGCAGAAAATAATATTTGTAAAAAAGAATTAAATAATTTAGAAGGACAAGAATTTGTATATATTGTTAATTTGTATAGAAAATATTTATTAAACGAAATAAAAGAGAGTAAAGAAGTTAAAAAAATTGCTTCTATTGAGGAATTTATTCGAGAAATGCAATAGATAGAAAATTACATATAGAGAATATATGTAATTTTTAAAATATAAAAATTATCGAAAAACAATAAAAAAATATTGACAAATAATAAAAATACAGATAAAATAGAACCCATAGGAGGGAGTCTTATGAGTTCAATTTTTGTTTGTGGGAGTATTCTCAGTATATTACAATCCATATTGTTCTGGGAAAAAGAACCAGGAATTTCGGTTATTCTATTTGTGATTTCTTTTTTAGTAGGACTCATATATTTAATGTACAAACATAAAAAAATAGAAAATAAAAAAGCATTTATACTAGCTATTCCCATTATTTTATTAAGTGCTACCTATTTTGTTTATCACAATATATTGTTTCAAACCGTAAATGTACTTGCCATTGTACTTTTAACAATTATTATGTGTATATATGCAACTAGATTATATGTAAAAATACAAGAATTTTTAGTAAAGGTGATTGCGCTATTAGCAGGAAGTTTTGAAAGTATTAGTGATGTGATAGATAGCTTAAAAAATAAATTTAAGAAAAAAGAAGATGTTGAAAACGAAAAAACGGAAAAAATAAAACAAGGATTAAAGTCATTTGTATATGCGGTTCCAGTGATTTTAATTGTATTAATATTATTAATGTCAGCAGATAGTGTATTTGCAAATATATTTGCAAATATTTTTGATGAGTTTAAAAATATATTTATGGCAGAAAATTTTGTAATGTTTTGTATAAGAATGTGTATTATCATCATATTTTTCTTTATCTTTTCAGGATTTTTTGTAAATATTCTAAAAAAAGACACGATGTTTAATAGTGAAAGTGAAGAAAAGATTGTAGAAATTCATATAGAGAAAATGACAATAAATATGATATTAACTATTTTAAATATATTTTATTTCATTTTTAGTATCATACAATTTACAAGTTTATTTTCTAATATAAATACGAATGATTTTGACTATGCAACATATGCAAGACAGGGATTTTTTCAGTTAATGATTATATCCTTTATTAATATTGTGATGATTATGCTTGCAAAAGTAAATAAAGGAAATACAAGTAGTTATACAAAAGGAATGTCTATTTTAATATTATTATTCACAATGGTTATTCTACTATCTGCATTTTTCAGGATGAATTTATATGAAAAAGCATATGGATATACCTATTTAAGGTTATTTGTTTACTATATTTTGGTAGCGGAATTTATTTTGATTTTACCAATAGGGTTATGGATATTAGATAGAAAGATAGATATATTAAAATGGACAATAGGAATTGTAACGATTATGTATATGATACTAAATTTTTCAAATATAGAATCCACAATTGCGAAACGAAATGTGGATAGATACTTTGAAAATCAGGAAGAAAATGAAATTGATTTAGAGTATTTGTTTCATCATACAGGAACAGATGCCATTGGGCAGATGAAACGATTATTAAATGCAAAAGATGAAACTGTTGTAAAAAGAGTAAAGGAATATTTATTACAAGAAAAAGAAGACTTACAAGATACAGAAACCAGTTGGCAAGAAACCAATTTATCTGAAATAAAAGCAAAAGAAGAACTTATCAATATCCAATAGGAGGAATTTATTATGAAAATTTTAGGGAAGAAAAGCTTATCATCAGTTGTTATGGTGTTCTTATGTGTATTGTTAGTACTTTGTATCATTGCAATCATTGCAGGAGGTATATTTGTACTAAGTAATTTATCATTTTTTACAAAAGATTTATTAAGTATCACTTATATTTTGATTTACTTATCATCTATACCAGCATTGGTTATGATTATTGCATTTTTGCAAATATTTAATACTTTAAGACAGGAAAATCCATTTGAAAAGAAGAATATAAAAAGATTTGGAATTAGTTATATAGCTTCTATTATGATAGGGGTTGTATATGCTATAAATGTATTACTTGTTTATTTAGGTGTTGGAATGATACAAGAAAGATTTTTTATCATATATCCATTGGCAAATGTCGCAATATCTATCATATTCTTAATATTTGGAATTGGTATTGTGGTTTTAAAAGAAATTTATAGAAAAGCAATTGAATATAAAGATGAAAATGATTTAACGATATAAAGGAGGGAAAGATATGTCAATTGTTGTAAATTTAGATGTTATGTTAGCAAAAAGAAAAGTGAGTTCACAAGAATTAGCAGAAAAAATAGGGATTACACAAGCAAATCTTTCCATATTAAAAACAAATAAAGGAAAAGCCATTCGATTTTCAACATTAGATGCAATTTGTAAAGCATTAAATTGTACACCTGGAGATATTTTAGAATATAGGGAAGATTAGAAAGGAATGTGAGTAAACTGGAAATACAAAAACCGAAACTATTTAAAATAGAAGAAATAGCAGATTTTAGAAAAGAAATCATAAAAAATTCTGAAAAATATGAGATCCTAGAAAAACAATTTAAAGATGCAGAAGAAGAAAAGATAGAAGCTGAGAAATATGAATTTAGAAATTGTGCATTTGAATCTTGCAAAATGGTACACTCTAATTTTGAAAATGCTTATTTTTCAGATGTCATATTTCAAAACTGTGATTTTTCAAATTCGAATTTTAGTAAGGCAGGATTTAATAGAGTAGAATTTATTAATTGCAAACTAACAGGTTGTGAATGGATAGAAGCAGATATTTTTAATACCTATATAATAGAATCCAATTTTGCTTATGTAAATTTTTCAGAAGCGAATTTTAGGGATGTAAAAATTGAAAATACGAATTTACAAAGTACAAGTATGAATGAAGTTACATGGAAAAATATTGCTTTTTCAGAATGTGATCTCAATAAAGCTGAATTGGTTAGAACAAAATTAAAAGGAATTGATTTTTCTACATGTGAATTAAACGGTATTACTGTAAATATAGCAGACTTAAATGGTGCAATTGTCAATGAATTTCAAGCATTGGAATTATCAAAATTATTAGGATTAAAAATTAAATAGAAGTAAAAGATAATCTATATATATCTGAGCAATTAGAGTTTGAACAGTAAGCAAAAATTATTATAATTATAAAAAAGCGGTAAATTTTGGTAGTAATTTACTGCTTTTTGTGGTATAATATATATGTGTGTTAAAAATAGAGATATCTAAGGAGGAAACATGAATCGAGAAGAAAAATTTGAATTTGATATAGCAAATTTAAAACAAGATTTAGCAATAGAAGATATGTATGTTACAGAAGAAGATGTGGCACTATTACGAAGATATTTTGATAATGAAATCACAATGCCTGAGATGATTGATATCATAAAGAAAACAACCATGTAAGGAGAATGTTTTATGAGTGATTTATATGAAGCTAGAAATTCAATATATTGCTATAAAGATAGTGATGTATTAGTGAATAAGTTTGATATACATGATAATAAAAAATTAGAAGAAATCGAAAGAAAAATTGTTTTAGCAAAATTATATGAATTAAGACAAAATCGTCAGATAGAAAATTTTGATATTACACATTTTGTTGGGATTCATAAATTTCTTTTTGAAGACATTTATCCATTTGCAGGACTTTTTAGAAATGAAAATATTGCAAAGGGAAATTTTAGTTTTGCTGAATGGGAATATATAGAAGATCAATTAAAAAAATTATTAGACCAATTGAAAGAAGAAAATTATCTACAAAATTTAGATAGAGATACATTTATTAAAAGATTGTCTTATTATATGGCAGAGTTAAATGTATTACATCCTTTTAGAGAAGGAAATGGAAGAATAATTAGAGAATTTATTAGACAATTAGCATATAGGAATGGATATGTTTTAAATCTAAAAAATATCAATCCAAAAGAAATGTTACATGCCTGTATTCGTTCAGTAGTAGATACCACACAATTAGAAACTATCATATCTGAATGTTTAGAGAAAGAAGAATAGAAGAGATTAGAAAAAATAGAAAGTGAGAATAGATATGTCATTTATAAAAGCGAAAGAATATTTAGAAAAATATGAATTAGAAAATAAAATTATGGAATTTCCAGTTTCTTCAGCAACAGTAGAAGAAGCAGCAAAAGCCGTAAATTGCAAAGAAGAGGAGATTGCCAAAACTTTATCTTTTATGGTAGAAGATAAACCAATCTTAATTGTAGTGGCAGGAGATAAGAAAATAGATAATCCAAAATATAAAGCAGAATTTCATACAAAGGCGAAAATGATTCCATTTGAAGATGTTGAAAGATTAGTGGGACATGAAGTGGGAGGTGTTTGTCCTTTTGGAATAAAAAATGGTGTGCAAGTATATTTAGATGAATCACTAAAAAGATTTCCAGTTATTTATCCTGCTTGTGGAAGTTCTAATAGTGCGATAAAATTAACAATTGAAGAATTGGAAAAGACATCAAATTATGAAAAATGGATAGATGTTTGTAAAGATATTTAGAAACAAATTAATTACACTTATAGAAGAAAAAATAAAAATTTTTAGAATTAAGATTAAAAAATTGTAAATATAAAATTAAGA
The DNA here is from genome assembly GCA_949288175.1 of uncultured Eubacteriales bacterium. Classification (GTDB taxonomy): domain Bacteria; phylum Bacillota; class Clostridia; order TANB77; family CAG-508; genus CAG-269. The sequence goes on from CASEIV010000007.1 coordinate 54,777, forward strand.
AAATGAAAAAACATTACTAGCTTTTACCAGTAATGTTTTTTTGCAATTATTGCTATGGTGAGCCAGGAGGGATTCGAACCCCCGACCCTTGGCTTAGAAGGCCAATGCTCTATCCAACTGAGCTACTGACCCATGGCTGAATAACAATAAATATAATAGCACAAATATGGGCCTGTGTCAATGATTTTAGAATAAAAAAATTAAAAATCACCAAAAACATTGTTACTGTTCAGGCTCAAAGGCTCGAAAGGTTACATATATATCATTTTTCATACCTTGTGTGTCGCAACCACTGATGTTGAAAGATAAATTTTTATCTAGTCTTAAATAAATTTAAATCTATCTAAAAATTTACTTTTCAACGAAAGAAGGTTGCTCCAATCGCACTCGTTTTTGCTCGTTTGATCGCTTACGCGGTATTTCAAAATGATATATATGTAACCTTTCGAGCCTTTGAGCCTGAACAGTAACAAAAATTTAAGCATTGAAGGTTATGATTCGGAGCAAAATGCTGAAAAGGTGAAAAATATATTATATGTTAAAGATTAGACCAATGATACCAAAAATAATAAACAAACTATTCGAAATGATTTCTATGATATTTTGATGAAATTTCATACTCAAAAGTTTTCCAAAAATAATGGCAAGTAAATTACTACAAACCATTCCTAAAATAGAGCCAATGATTAAAGACACTTTATATTCTGGATATTGAATACCAAGACCAATAGAAGAAAGGAAGGTTTTGTCTCCTAATTCCCCAATAAATATGCAAAAAGCAATAATAAATACATAATTTAGTTTTAATTTACACAATTTAGAAATGAGACCTGTCTTATGATTTTCTTTATTATCAAAGGATTGAATCTTCATAGAGATAAAACCCAATATTCCAAATAGAATAAAAGAAATGTATGTAAATACATTTAAAAAGTATGAAACATGTTCATTATGGATAGAACCTAGTTGACTACCAAAAAGAATTGCCAATCCATGACTAAGAAAAGTTCCTAGGGAAATACCTAATAGAATGTGTTTCATTTTACTTTTGGTAGAAAAAGATAAAACCATAATTTGTGTTTTATCTCCTAATTCAGCAAAGAAGATAATAGTAAAAGATAATAACAAGGGATAAAAACCATTCATAATTCAACCTCATTTCCTAACTAATTCATATGTAAAGAAATAAAATTTTATGAAAAACAATAAAAAATAAATTGTGTCAAATTTGGCAAGTATAAGTATCCCTAAGTATGTAATGTGAAAATTTTGTGAAAATCTTTACATTAATAAAGATAAATGATAATATTGTCATGATATAAATAAAATTAAAGGAGGAATTTTTGTGATAGAGGTAAAAAATGTTACAAAAAAGTATGGAAAAGCTGTAGCCGTAGAAGATATCAGTTTTACCATTAATGATGGGGAAATTGTAGGTTTGCTTGGTCCTAATGGTGCTGGAAAAAGTACAACAATGAATATTCTAACTGGTTACATAGAACAAACATCAGGAGATGTGACTATTGAAGGATATAATACATTAAAAAAACCAAAAAAGGCAAAAATGCAAATTGGATATATGGCAGAGGGAGTACCTCTTTATACAGACTTAACAGTAAAAGAATTTGTAACATATATGGCAGAATTGAAAAAAGTAAATAGAAAAGAAAGAAAAGAAAAAGTGCAAAAAGTAATTGAACAAACAGGGTTAAAAGATGTTGAAAATAAATTAACCAAAAATTTATCTAGAGGATATAAACAAAGAGTTAGTATGGCAGGAGCATTGGTTGGAGATCCTAAAATATTAATATTAGATGAACCAACAGTAGGATTAGACCCAAAGCAAATTACAGAAATTAGAAATTTAATTAAAGAACTTGGAAAAACACATACGGTTATATTAAGTTCTCATATCTTGTCAGAAGTTAGCCAAATTTGTAATAAAGTTATTATTATTAATAAAGGTAAAATTGTAGCAATTGATACACCAGAAAATTTAGAGAATAGAGTAAGCAAAAATAATTGTATTTATGTTACAGTTGAAGATACAGAAAATAAGATAGATAAGATTAAAAATGAAATAAAAGAAATAAAAAATATAGAGTTAGTTCAAGAAAATGAAGATAAAACAAAACAATATTTAATTGAAGCAGACAAAGATATTGATTTAAGGAAAAAGATTTTCTCTGAATTTGCAAAAGAAAATATAACAATATTTGAAATGAAAAAAGCAGATACAACATTAGAAGATGCATTTATAAAATTAATAGAAGGGGGAAATAAATAATGTGGGCAATTATAAAAAAAGAATTTAAATCATATTTCTTTTCACCAGTAGGATATGTATTTATAGGATTATTCTTAATTATGTTTAGTATATTTTTCTATACAGATGTATTTAAGTATCAAAGTGTAAATTTTGAGTATATATTCTATTCAGGAGCAACAATATTAACATTTATCATACCAATTCTTACAATGAGGACATTGGCAGAAGAAAGAAAATCAGGAACAGAGCAATTATTATTAACATCACCTGTCAGTATTACAAAAATCGTATTAGGAAAATTTATATCAGCAACACTGATTGTTATAATCACTGAACTTTGTACATTTTTATATTTTGGAATACTATCATATTTTGGTACACCACATATCACAACAGCATTAGTTACTTTGTTAGGATTTTTATTACTTGCTATGAGTTATATATCATTTGGATTATTGGCTTCAAGTATAACAGAAAATCAAATCATAGCAGGAGTTATAACAATAGCATTTTTCATATTTTCATGGTTCTTACCAAACTTTAGTGATGTGTTTGCAGATTTTTCATTAATCAATTTATTTTCTAATTTCCCATATGGACAAATTGATCTTGCAGATACAGTAATCTATATATCATTTACAATTATGTGTTTATTATTTACCATAATTGTAATGCAAAGAAGAAAAAGTGTAAGATAGGAGGTTAGTAAAGTTGAATAGTGAAGAAAAAAACATAAACAAAGAACAAACAGAAAAAAATGAAAAAATAGAAAAAGTTGAAAAAGAAAAAACAAAAAAAGAGAAGAAAACGAAAGAAGAGAAAAAACAAGCTAAAGAAGAAAAAAAGAAAATCAAAGAAGAAAAGAAAAAAGCCAAAAAAGAAAAGAAAGAAACAAATAAATTTGTTCAAACAGTAAAAAGAAAATGGTTAGTTGATGGAAGTAGAACATTATCATTGGTGTTATTAATATTGGCAGCGTTTTTAGGTATTAATACAGGAATGAAAGTTTTAGATTTAACACCTATAGATTTAACACAAGAAAAATTATATACATTAACAGATGAAAGTAAAGAAAGAGTAAAAGATATTGATAAAGATGTTCATTTATATTTTGTAGGTTATCCAGAAGATAATGCAGATTTAGCACTTGCAAAGCAATATAAAGATGCAAATGAAAAAATTGTTGCAGAAGCAGTAGATGCAGAAAGTAGACCAGATTTAGTAGAAAAATATGGAATACAAGATACTGGTTCATCAGGAATCATAGTAGAATGTGGAGAACGTTCAAAAGTATTAACATCAAGTGATTTAGTAACCTATGACAGTACAACATATGAAACGATTAGTATTGCAGAAGAAAAACTAACAAGTGCAATTATATCTGTTACAACAGATGATATACCAAAAGTATATTTCTTGGAAGGATATAGTAATTTTACATTAGATTATAATATGTATTATTTAAATATATATTTAGAAAATGAAATTACAGAAGTAGATACGCTAAATATTTTATCAACAGGAAAAGTACCAGATGATTGTGACACATTAGTGATTACTTCACCATCACAAGATTTTAGTAATGAAGCAAAAACAGCTATTATTGATTATATTAATCGAGGAGGTAATATCTTATGGTTAAATGCAGCAATGTCAGTTTCAGCAGATTTACCAAATGTAAATGAAGTCTTAGCGTTATATGGAGTAAATCCATTTGAAGTAGGTGTTATTAGAGAAACTGATTCATCAAGAATGGTAGCTAATTCACCAGATTTAGTTATCCCAAATTTAGGAAGTTCAAAGATAACAGAAGATATATATAATGATGGTATCATATTTAGATATCCAACGAAAATTAATATCAATGAAAATGGATTAGAAGATTTAAAAGTGGTAGAAACAGATTTAGTAACAACGAGTGAAGGATCATATTTTAGAACAGACTTTAATAATAGTTCAGCAACTGCTGCAGAAGGAGAAGAAACAGGATCTTTTGTGCTTGGTGCAGAATTAGAAAAAACAATAACAGAAGCAAATGAGGAAACAGGAACATCAGCAGTAACATCAAAATTAATCATCTATGGAGAAAACTATTTCATTTCAGATTATCCATTAACACAAGATTCTCAATATCCAGCAATACAAGTGTCAACATATAATAAGGACTTAGTATTAAATTCACTAGCATATTTGTCAGATAGAGAAGAAGACATTACAGCAAGAAAGAGTACAGGAACAGTAACATATACAGCAACAGAGCAACAAGATACAATTGTTAGAATTATTATATTTAGTGTACCAGCTATTATTATTCTAGTGGGAATAATCGTATGGCAAAAGAGAAGAAGAAAAAAATAGAAATTATTGGAATCAGGTCTGTTTGGACCCATTGGAGGGGAAAACCGCAATATATAATACAAAATCATGTAATGACTTTATATTATATATTGCGGTTTTCCCCAAATGGGTCCAAACAAACCTGGTTCTAAGGGCCCCAATGGTCGTTAAAAAATGTTTGAATAAAATAGGAAAACCCTCATAAACTATTATGGAATATTTAATACTTAGGTATATGAAAATAGAGGGAAAGTTGAAATGAAAAAAATCTTAAAAGCAGTATTTGTAATTATAGGAACACTGATAGGAGCAGGATTTGCATCAGGTCAAGAAATCTATATATTTTTTTATCAATATGGGATGAATGGAATCTTAGGAATTATTATTTCTAGTTTGTTATTAGGATTTGTTACATATAAAGTGTTAGCTATTTGCCAAAAAAAAGAAGTAAAAAATTATAAAAGTTTTTTAAAAGGACTCATAAAAAAGGAAAAACAACTAGAGATTTTTAATACTATAATGAATATATTTATTTTAATCACATTTTATATAATGATAGCTGGATTTGGAGCATATTTTGAACAACAATTTGGAATACATTCTTTAATAGGGAGTATCCTATTAGCTCTGATTTGTTATTTTGTATTTTTGAAAGATGTGTCAGGATTAATTAAGGTAAGTCAATACATTGTTCCTATATTAATTGCAAGTTTATTTATGATTGGTATCTATATAATAGATTTTAGAAACATATTAGGAATATCTGATTATGTACCAGAAAATACAAATTGGAAATGGATTTTAGATAGTGTATTATATGGTAGTTACAATACTATATTATTAATACCTGTACTAATCGCTTTAAGAAAACTTGTTAGCAACAAAAAAGGACAATATATTGTATCTATATTAACAGCAACTTTGGTAATTGTGTTATCACTAATTGTTTTTTTTATTTTAACTAAAATAGATGTAGATATCAAAAATTTAGAAATGCCAACAGTATATATTGTTTCAAAAATCTCACCAATATTTAGAGATATATATGGGTTTATTATTTTAAGTTCTATCCTAACAACAAGTATTTCTTTAGGAACGAGTTTTTTAGAAAATATAGCATATAGTAAGAAAACATATAAACAATATGCCATTTTAATATGTGTAAGTGCTGTTTTGGTTTCTAATATTGGTTTTTCGAATTTAGTAAATTTATTATATCCCATATTTGGATATATAGGACTTATCCAAATTATAAAAATAACTATACAAAAAAGCAAATCATAAGTGAAGTGTTACCACTCAGCACCTAAGTAGTAACTAAATTAGGAGAAAATAGCAGAAAAAATAAGTGTTAGCTTGCTTTTTCAAATTTAGTATAGTAGAATATCATTAACGAAAGATAAGGAGAAATATAATGAGAGATTATTGGGAAGAACCAGAAACAAAAAATAAAACAATAAATACAAAAAAAATTATTTTATCTATTCTTATCTCTATTCTTGTTGTCGCAATAATCGTTATAGTAGCTTTATATATTACGAACAATGAATTTAGAAATTGGATTGATGTAGAGATATTTAGAAAAGAAATTTCACAAGATGGCGTTACGACGATTGAATTAGATGAGGGAGAAACATCAAACATATATGCATTTAATAAATATATAGGGATATTGAGTAAAAATAGATTATCTTTATATGGTTCAAGTGGAAAAGAAGAAACGAACTTAGAAGTGCAAATTACCAATCCATTATTTGATTCTGCAAATCGATTTTTAGTTATCGGTGAATCTAATGGACAAAAAGTTTATGTCATTGAAGATAAAGAAGTGGCATGGGAGAGTGAAGTAGAAGGAAATATTTCTAAAGTTTGTGTTAATAAAAATGGATATGTAGCAGTTATCATGACAGGAACAAGTTATAAAAGTGAAGTTCAAGTATTTGACCCAGAAGGAAATTCTTTATTTATTTCATTTTTATCATATACTATGGCAGTAGATGCATCTATTTCAAATGATAATAAATATTTAGCAATCGCTGAAGTGGATACATCAGGAACGATTATTCAATCTAATGTAAGAATTACTTCTATTGAAAAAGCAAGAACTGACCCAAGAAATTCTGATGAGAATAATTATAAAAGTGAGCAAAACAAATTAATTGTCAATATTGCTTATCAAGATAAAGATAGAATTGTATGTATGTATACAGATACAATTAATATAATGGAAAATGGACAAGAATCGGTTATATTTGATAATAAAGATAAAAAAATAACAGCACAATCTATTGATTTAAAAAATTCTATTACAACTATCCAAGAAGAATCATCAGGAATTTTTTCTGCAAATTCTGTAATTAATATAATTGATGTAGATACTAGAAATATGCAAAATTACACAGTAGAAACATCTGTAAAAGAAATGTATACAAAAGGAGATATTATTGCATTAAATTTAGGAACAGAAGTTGAATTTATTAATACAGGTGGTTGGCTTGTAAAGAGATATATAGCAAATCAAGAGGTATCAAGTGTTACAGTATCAGATAATATAGCAGGAATTATTTATAGAGATAAGGTAGAAATTATTAATTTATAAGGAGAAAGATTATGAGTATTGTTGTAGATTTTATTATTGTAGCTATTATTTTATTATCAACCTTTTTAGCTTATAGAAAAGGTTTAATCACATTAGCGATACAATTGGTAGCAGTCATTATTGCTGTTGTATTAACATTGCTATTATATAAACCAGTTTCAAATGTTATTATTAATGTAACAGGAATTGATGAGACAATTCAAAATGCAATTTTAGAAGAAGCAAATGACATTATGACAAATGGCGAAGAAGGTGCAAATCAAGTAGTAGATACTATACAAAATAATATGTTACCAGAAACAGCAAGAACGATTTCAATTAATATCATAGAGGGAGCTGTTATATTACTTTTATATATTGTTATAAGGATTATACTAAAATTTGTTACAGCATTAGCAAATTTAGTTTCAAAATTACCAGTATTAAACCAACTAAATCAATTAGGAGGTATTATCTATGGGATTTTGAGAGGTGTGTTAATTGTTTATATTTTGTTATTACTTGTAAATTTAAGTGGAGAAATAGAGCCACAAAATCAAGTTTATACGGCTGTTGAAGAATCTTATATAGGAAAAATGATGAATGAAAATAATATTTTAGATATACTATTTACAGACATGAATGAAAATGGACAATAATAAAAAACAAAATAATAAAGACAAATTTTTAAAATTTGTCTTTATTTGTTGATTTTTGATAAGATATTTGCTATACTGATTACATGATTTTTTAGGAGTGGATTATAAGTGAATAATAATAAAATAAACAAAAGACAAAAGACAAATAATAAAAATAAAAACCAAAATACAAAACAAAAAACAAAAAAGAAAATGAAAATGAAAATGTGGAAAAAAATAGTTCTAATTATATTATTAATACTGTTAATTGCTGGAGGTTTATTTGCATATAGAGTTCATAGAAATGGAGGAGGCTTATCTGGTATGTTGGCAACTGTAGTGGGGCATGATGAAGAAACGAGAAAAAGCCTAGGAGAACTTCAAGTACTATTAATGGGGGTTAGTACAGACCAAGAAGGAGTAGCTTTAACAGATACGATAATGGTAGCTTCATATAATCCAAATACGCAAAAAGCAGTATTATTATCAATCCCTAGAGATTCTTTTACAGGAACAAATCCAAAAAGAGCAGTAGCATCTGATAAGATAAATGCGATTTATAATGTGACTAGAGATCCAAAGGAGACAGTAGAAGCGGTAAATGAATTAACAGGATTAAATTTACAACATTATGCAATTGTACAAACAGAAGCATTAATTGAATTAGTAGATGCGATTGGACCAATTGAATATTATGTTCCAACAAATATGAATTATGATGATACATCACAAGATTTACATATTCATTTTGAAGAGGGACTTCAAGAAATAGATGGACAAGAAGCAGAAGAATTATTAAGATTTAGAAAAAATAATGATGGAACAAGTTTCCCAGAAGAATATGGTGATAATGACATCGGAAGAATGAAAAATCAAAGAGAATTTATCACAGCAGTTGTTGAACAAACTGTAAAACTAGAAAATATAACAAAATTAGGTTCTATAATAGATATTGCTAGTAGAAATTTAATAACAAATGTAGACTTTAATTTATTAAAAGACTATTTACCATACGCAGTAGAGTTTAGTACAGAAAATTTGCAAACAGCATCATTACCTGGAAGTGTACCTGATTTAAATCAAACAAATAATGTTAGTATATTTGTGGTAGATAAGGAAGAAACAGAACAATTGGTAACAGAACTATTCTTTCCAGAAAAATTACTAGAAGATGGAACAACAGATGGAAATACAACAGGTAACACAACAAATACAAGTACAACTGTTACTAGTTCAACAACAACTTCAAATTCAAATATAAAAATAGAAGTGTTAAATGGAACAAATAACAGTAAAGCACTTCAAGAAGTCGTAAATAAACTGAAAGAGGAAGGATATAATGTTACAAGAACTGGAGTGGAAAAAACAAATTCAATAAGTAAAACAGTTATTGCTAATAAAAAAGATGTATCAACAACAATAATGAATGATATAAAAGAAATTGTAGGTGTGGGAACAATTTCTGATAGCAATTCAGGTGGAAGTTCTAGTAAAGTAGATGTAACAATCATTATTGGAAAAGATTATCAATAATCCAAAGGTCTATTTATGGATATAGCAACATAACTTTGTAATATAAAAATAGGGGCAGACAAGTTTTTTACTTGTCTGCCTTTTAGATTATTTAAGCATTTTTCTTTTTTCTGTTTGAAAAAAATATCTCAAAAGTAATTAGTAAGGCAATAAATATTCCACCAATCTGCAATATAAATTGAAGTAATTGAGAATTTTCCACATTGTGTGTCGCAACAATATCAGCTTCATAAGAAATTCCATCAATTGTATAAATCGCTTTTCCAAGTACATCACCTTCTGCAATTGGAGCAGAAATGTCAGAATTTAATTGTATTTCAGGAATATAATTTGTTTCAAGATTAGAATTGTTAACTAAAGCATGAATACTATCAACAAATGCTAAATCCAATGATTTTGTAGCAGGAGTAGCATTAGATACTTCTATGGAAGTGATAATATCTCCAGGGTTTGCAATATTTTTTAAGGAAAATGCATTAAATCCATATTCATATAATCTTATACTATCTGTAAATCTTGAAGATATGCTATTATCTGAAAGTGTACCGCCTAATATGACACAAGTCAGTTCGATATCATTTCTAAATGCACAAGAAACCAAACACCTGCCAGCTTCTGTAGTAAAGCCGGTTTTTCCTACAGTGACATAGCTATAATAGTTGGGACTATCAGGAAGAATTAATTGGTTAGTAGAAGTATAAGACCTCACACCTGATTTATTAGTTGCAGGGATAGAACAAGAGACACTACCAGCAATTCTTCTAAAATCATCATTTTGAATACAATATTGCATAATTTTAGCTAAATCATATGCAGTTGTATAATGATTATCTTCTTGTAATCCATAAGTATTTGTAAAATGTGTATTTGTTAATCCTAGTTCATTCACTTTTGTATTCATCATAGAGATAAAGCTTTCTATAGAACCACCAACATATTCTGCTAGTACATTTCCTGCATCATTTGCAGAGTGTACTAATAACATTTCTAATAATTGTTCTACTGTAAATTGTTCTTCACCTTGAATCTCAGCAGACACATAACCTTCTGGAATATTCATAAGTGCATCATAGCTTGCTGTTACAATTTCATTTAATTCACAATTTTCCAATACCAGTATCGCTGTCATAATTTTTGTAGTACTTGCTGGAAACATTCTTTCATTTGCATTTTTATCATATAATATTCTATTTGTCTTATTATCTATTAAAAGTGCTGCTCCAGAGGTGATTTCTGGTGCATCTGCATTATTATCTGTTGCATAAACAATATTCAAATTTATAAATAATACCATCAAAAAAGATAGTATAAAAATTTTTTTAACATATATTTTCATCTTATAAACTCCTAATAATGAATTCATTTAATCATATCAATAGTAATACTATATAGCATTTTGTCGAAATTTGCAATCATAATTTTATGGAATGAAAAATTTTTTTATCCATATAACTAACATTATTTTATGAATCATATTTTATACCCAATATATGTATATTTGGTGAACAAAAAAGAAATTTAAGATAAATTGTAGGTTTATAGGTAAAACCGATAAAAAACCTAAATATCAATATGAGGAGGAAAGAAGGATATATATTAAGTATATATCAAATGATTATGATGTATGAATTTAATAAAAAACAAAAAATAATAATTGCTATTATTGGGTCAATGATTATCATTGCCTTTTTATACTACATTTATACCAAAGAAGATGAGAGTGTTATTTCTACAGAAGAAATTGTAGAAGAAAATATGATAGAAAATACAGCAGAAAATTTAGAAGAAAACGAAGAAACAACAAAGGAAGATGTTGATAAGATAGTTGTGCATGTGTCAGGAGCAGTGAATAAAGAAGGAATTGTAGAATTAGAAGAAAATAGTAGAATATCAGATGCAATTGATAAGGCTGAAGGCTTAAAAGAAAATGCAGATACCAAAAATATCAACTTAGCATTTAAATTAGAAGATGGAATGAAAATATATATACCAACAATAGGAGAAAGTAGGGAACAGAATGAACAAAATGGACAGAGTCAAAATCAAACTTTGATGGATGAAACTTCAAAATATGTAACATCATCAAGTGGAGTGGTTCAAGAAGAACAAATAAATGGACAAAGTGAACAAAAAAAGAATGAAAAAATCAATATAAATACAGCAACACAAACACAATTAGAAACACTTCCAGGAATCGGACCATCAACTTCATTAAAAATAGTAAATTATAGAAAAGAAAACGGAAAATTTAAAAATATAGAAGAAATAAAAGAAGTTAGTGGTATTGGTGATGTCAAATACGAAAATATCAAAGACTTAATTTGTGTAGAATAAATGTCCCAAACAGAAACGTTATCAATTGGTTACAGTTCAGACCTATGTACACAAGTGGAAGGTATTCATAAATGATTTATTACTCGGCTCAATATGATATTTAAGAATTTGTAATATAATTTTTTGAGCCTCTTTCACTCAGACCCTCACTACGTGAGTATCGTGAACATCCCTCAAAAAATTATATAACAAATTCTAAAACATCTCCAATCGCATTCGTAATTAAAATAATTTATGAATACCTTCCACTTGTGTACATAGGTCTGAACTGTAACCTCGATTGACCCAAATTTTCATAAATTTGTTAAAATTACTTGACAAGAAAATAAAACCATAGTAGAATGTTAGCATAAACTAACAAGGAGGAAAATATGAAACTAACCAATTCCCAGGAAGAATATTTAAAAACAATATATATATTAGAAAAAAGTAATGGCAAAATCAGGGTGACAGATATAGCAAAAAAGCTAAAAATTACGAAACCAAGTGTTAATAGAGCGATAAAAAATTTAAGAGACTTAGATTTAGTAGAATATGAAGTATATGGAGACATCAATCTAACATATCAAGGAGAAGAAAAAGCAAAAGAAATTATAAAAAAACATGACATTATAAAAATGTTCTTAATAGATATATTAGATGTAGATGAAAAAGATGCAGAAGAAGAAGCCAAATCTATGAAACATGCTATGTCACCAGATACAACGAAAAAACTAGAAAAATACATAAGCAAAATAATGGATTTAGGAGACTTAGATTGTGACTATGATGAAAATAATCCAAAATGTCAAAGTTGTATAAAAGTAACAATAAAAAATAGATTAAACAAGAAAAGTGTATGTTAAATGAAATTTTGATTATGAAATGAAATATGCTTATCAAAAAAATACGTCTAGGGATAATAATAAATATATGTATTAATATAATAAAGATTTTAACATCGTTCATTACAACAAAATAAAGGAGGTAAACATGATATTAGAATTAGAAAATATATGTTTTGAAAGAGATAACAAAAAAATATTAAACAATATAAATTTAACAATAGATTTAGGAAAATTCATTGCAATTACAGGACCAAATGGATCAGGGAAATCAACATTAGTAAAAATGATAATGGGAATTGAAAAACCAGATTCAGGAAAAATTATCTTTGATGGAAAAGATATTACCAATATGGAAATCAATGAAAGAGCAAAATTAGGAATTAGTTTTGGATTTCAACAACCAGTGAAGTTTAAAGGAATCACAGTCTATGATTTATTAAAAATAGCTGCACATAAAAAAATAACGAAAAAAGAAGCTTGTGAAGCATTAGCAAAAGTTGGTTTATGTGCAAAAGAATATGTAGATAGAGAAGTAAATGGTTCTTTATCTGGTGGGGAATTAAAAAGAATTGAAATTGCAACAGTAGCTTTAAGACAAACAAAATTAACCATATTTGACGAACCAGAAGCAGGAATTGACTTATGGAGTTTCAATAATTTAATTGATGTATTTCAAACAATGAGCGAAATAACCAAAGGGACAACCATCATCATATCACATCAAGAAAAAATCTTAGAAATAGCAGATGAAATCATATTAATGAAATCAGGAAAAATACAAAAAATTGGTACAAGTGAAGAAATATTAAATGAAGAAGTAAAGGGAAAAGGTTGTTGCAAGATAAAAAATGAATGTTAAAAAATACTATAAATAAGAATAAAAATGAATATAAGAAGCTTAACCTTGTTGTAATTGTATATATGGTCAAGATAAAAGTCGATTTTTTTCCTATACAATAAAAAACGGTAGATAATAATTACACATTAAAATAAAAAACAAAGATGAAAATGACCATATAAAAACATAATAAAGAAACATGTTTTGATTAAAAAATCAGAATGATACAAGAAAATAGAAATGAATAAACGATAAAGAAATAGAAGGAGGTCAAGATGGAGTCAAAAAACTTAAATCAAATAGATGAGCAACTTTTAGGTGAAGTATCTAATTTAGACAATATCACCAAAGGTGCATACAATATTAGAAAAAATGGAAAAGGCATAGAAAGACAAGTAACAGAAAATGTGAATATTGTCACGAAAAAAGATGTATCAGGTATTGATATATATGTAAAAGAAAATACAAAATTTGAATTTATACATATACCAGTTATCATTACAGAAAGTGGATTAAAAGACTTAGTATATAATGACTTTTACATTGGAAAAAATGCTAATGTTATTATAGTAGCAGGATGTGGAATTCATAATGACCATCATAAAGATTCAGAGCATGATGGAATTCATAGATTCTATTTAGAAGAGGGAGCAAAAGTAAGATATATAGAAAAACATTACGGAGAAGGAAATGGAGATGGAAAAAGAATTCTAAATCCAGTAACAGAAGTATACTTAAAAGCAGGAAGCAGTCTAGAGATGGAAAGTGTACAAATTAAAGGAGTTACTTCAACCATCAGAGAAACAAAAGGTGTTTTAGCAAATGATACCAACTTTGTAGTAACAGAAAAAATCATGACAGATGGCAATCAATATGCTAAAACCATATTTGATGTACAACTAAATGGAGAAAATTCTAGTACACATGTTACATCTAGGTCTGTTGCAACAGAAAATTCAAAACAAGAATTTGTTTCTAAAATATATGGAAATGAAAAATGTTTTGCACATAGTGAATGTGATGCTATTATAAAAGATAATGCCATTGTTACAGCAACACCTGAAATCACGGCAAATAATGTAGAAGCTAATTTAATCCATGAAGCAGCTATTGGAAAAATTGCAGGTGAACAACTAACAAAATTAATGACATTAGGACTATCTGCAAAAGAGGCAGAAGAAGAAATTATAAATGGATTTTTAAGATAAAGGATATATATAAATATTGGAAATATAAAAATATAGAAATATCAAATTGTAAAAAATACAAACAATACAAACAATACAAACAATACAAAAAAATATTAAAAATAAAATGCTAAATACATAGTAGAAAAACTGATAATTTTGTTCTGGTATCAGTTTTTTTTATTGTATAGGAAAAATTGCTTTTCCTATACAATAAAAAAACAACGTTGCACAGAAAAATTGCATAGCAATTTTTCGCGTCGACAAATCTTTACGCTTCTTCGAGAACTTAAATATATATAGTTAAATTAGAAAAGTAGAGAAAAGTTCTCGCGAAGCGAGATTTGTCCTTGTATAGGAAATGGCTTTTTTTGAAAATAAAATATTAAATTTTTATTTTCACTTTGAGCTCAAGTAACTTAAAGTTTTATATGGTTTTGTAAAATTATAGTGAAAAATAAAAATTTATGATATAATCAAATAAAAATGGAGTAAAAAGAATGAGTAAAAAAGGAAAACATTCCAAGAAAGAAAAAACCAAGTCAAAAATCAATCATAAGCATTTAAAAATAGGATTTTTCATATGTATAATGATTGCTATTGGAATAATTGTATATAGACATAGTACGATAAATAAGCAAGAGATAAATAAAAAAACGGAAGAACAGAAGGAAGAAGAAAGCCTAGAGACATCAAGCTTAGAGGAATCAACCACAGAAGAACCAATTATAAAAGAAACAGTAGATACGAATATAGAAAATTTAATAAATCAAATTATGGCGGAAAATAACTTAAATGAAAACAACTTTTTCTTTTTCTATTATAATTTAGAAGAAAAAAAGTATTATTTCTACAATGAAAATACCTATTTTACGGCAGCAAGTACGATAAAAGTTCCAGTTGCCATGTTATATTATGATAAGATAAATGAGGGAGAATTAAATTCATCAAACACATTATTATATAACAGTGATGACTATGAAGCAGGTGATGGAAGTACTGCAGCAGATTATTCAGTTGGAGAGAGCATTCCAATTTTTTATTTATTAGAACAAACAATAGTAAATAGTGATAATACAGCATTAAATATATTAATGCATAATATAGGATATCGAAAATGTAAAGAAGAAATAACTAAATATTCAGATGTAGAACTTACAGAGGACTTTTATTCATCAAATGTTGCAAATGTTTCATATTATTACGATGTATTGCAATACCTATATCAAAATACTGATAAATATAGTGAACTAATTGAATATATGAAAATATCTTCAGCTGGTGGATATTTAAAAGCGAATTTACCACAGTATGAAGTTGCTCATAAATATGGTTCTTATGATGGATATGTACATGATTACGGCATCATCTATGGTAAAAATACATATTTGATAGGTGTATTTACAAAAGAAATTGCAAATGCAAACGATTTGATAGCTGATATAGGAGAACAAGTGGTTAATTGTGTGGAAACAGAAGAGGTAGAAGATGTAAATGAAACAGGAAATAACACCAATTCTGTTGGCACAATAAAAACAAATACGGATAATACTTAAGCAATGTAAGAAAATGCTATAAGAAATATTTTATGATATAAGAAAATGATATGGTTAATATTTCAGAAATTAGTAAATAGAAACGTAAGTGAACTTAAGAAAATAAAAATTATATTAGATAAAAATAAAGATAATAGATATTATAAATGTGATAGCTCTAATTTATAAAAAATTAATAAATTAGAGCTATTTGCGTAATGTTTTATATATACTCATGTGTGACTATAAGTATTAAATGGTTTGAAAATGGAAAATATTATTCAACATCTTTTTTCCATAAACCATGTTTATTGCAATAAGCATATAAACATGAACCAGGAATGTATGGAAAACGACATTCTGCATTTTGTTCTGGATATAATTTAACCATATATTCTTTGTTGTCTGCTACTAAAGCTACCCATTCAATGAAATGTTCTTTTTCCATAACATGATTTACTGTAACAAAAATTTCATCTTCAACTTTTTCATAATTAGGTACGTGTTTTTCAACGGCGGCATCTACTGAGTTTGGTTTTAAAATTTCCATTGGCTCACCACAGCAAACAATTCCACATCCTTCACAATTGCAGTCTTCAATGACTTTTACAGTTGCTCCACAAGATTTACATCTTTTTATAATTAATTCATTTTTCATAATAATCATTCCTTTCTTTTTTTATAATGTTTTATGATGTAAAAGGTATTCATTTAATTATTTACCTTTTGCAGGTTTAGTATATCACAATTTGTTAAAAAAATATACTGTTTTAAAATTTTATTATTTTTTGGTTTTAGGATTTTTTTGTTTTTTGGTATTGCTTAAGAATATTTTTTGTTTTTGTGAATATAATATATAAAATGATTATTTTTCTTTGGTAATTATTGTATTTTTGCTAAAAGTGTTGACAATGTGCGCTATAAGTAGTATAATTACTTTTGTAAATTTTATATCGCGGGGTGGAGCAGTTGGCAGCTCGTCGGGCTCATAACCCGAAGGTCGTAAGTTCGAGTCTTACCCCCGCAACCAAAGATTATATCGTTACAGCTATCTGAGTTGTAGCGATTTTTTATATCCTCTAATTGGTTTACAATAATGCTTGAAAATGGCATTATTATGTCTAATTGGGGAAAAGTTGGGGAAGAAATCCTCAAAAACTATTGATATTTCTAATAAATTTTCAGTAAAAGACTATGGGAAACCTAATTTTATATTTAGTAGTCTTTTACTTTTTTTATCGTGAAAAATTTAATGACTT
>CASEIV010000008.1 GCA_949288175.1 uncultured Eubacteriales bacterium
TTTATTAGAATACAAGGCTGTATAGAACAGTCTGTTTATAGAGCAATTTTGAGGGTAAAAAATTTTTTATAAAATTTCCCGAAATAAATTGACACTATCCTTTTCCATAAAATCCTTGACTTTTTCCATTTATTATTATATAGTATTCTCGTAGACTATATGGTAAACATATACTTTGTATCTGTTTTGTAATTAAAAAATTAGGAAGGTGATATATATGGCATTAGATTATAATATTATTGGTCAAAGAATTAAACAAGCAAGACTTGCTAAAAATTATACACAAGAAGAATTATCAGAAAAAATAGATGTTTCTGTTGCATTCTTAAGTAGAGTGGAAAGAGGAAATTCTCATATCAATTTAAAAAGATTAACACAAATTTGTAATTTATTAGATGTTTCAGAAGGCTATATTTTAAGTGGTACTTCTAGTGATTCAGAAAATTATTTATCAAAAGAATTTTCTGATTTATTAAGTAGTTGCCCTGCACATAAGCAAAGATTAATTTATAAAATTGCAAAAATCATTGCAGAATCTGAATAAATTTGTATAAAAAACCAATATTGAAAAAATATTGGTTTTTTGTTGCATTTACAACAGATTTTTTTAATTTTTATTCATATGATTAGTTTGCAAATGTAATTAATAATAGAATATATCTATTATCTTTCATACAAAAGATATACTGTTTAAATTTGATACAAATGATGCCATAGTATTTTCCATATTTCGACACGATTTTACAACTTTATCAAATTATTTTCATTTTCAATTGATTATATTTTGTAGATATGTTATCATATTATCTGGTCAAAATGATAATAATAAAAAAAGTAAGAAATAAGGAAAATGAAATGAATGTATTGATAATGATTATTAATTATATTTCATTTTATTCTTAATTAAGGAGGGTTTTTAATATTATGAAATTTGAACAATGGGAAGGATTTGAAAAAGGTGATTGGCAAAATGAAATTAATGTAAGAGATTTCATTCAAAGAAACTATACACCTTATGAAGGAGATGCAACATTTTTGGCTGGGCCTACAGAAAAAACAAAGAAATTGTGGGACGAAGTATTAGAACTTTATAAAAAAGAAAAAGCTTCTAAAGGTGGTGTACTAGATATAGACACAAAAACAATTTCTAGTGTTAATGCCTATGAACCTGGATATATTGATAAAGATTTAGAAGAAATCGTAGGACTTCAAACAGATGCTCCATTAAAAAGAGCCATTATGCCTTATGGAGGAATTCGTATCGTTGAAAAAGCTTGTACAGCTTATGATAGAAAAGTAGATGATGAAGTCGAAGAAATTTTCCATAAATATAGAAAAACACATAATGATGGTGTATTTAGTGTATATACTCCAGATATTAGAGCTGCTAGAAGTGCTCACCTACTTACTGGATTACCAGATGGATATGGTAGAGGAAGAATTATTGGTGATTACAGAAGAGTTGCTTTATATGGTGTGGATATGTTAATTGAAGAGAAAAAGAAAAACTTAGAAATATTAGATGATGACTGTATGACAGAAGAAATCATTCGTGAAAGAGAAGAAATTAGTGATCAAGTTATGGCTTTAAATGAATTGAAAGCTATGGCTGCAAAATATGGTTTTGATATTTCTAAACCTGCAAACAACAGTAAGGAAGCTGTTCAATGGTTATACTTTGGATATTTAGGTGCTGTAAAATCTCAAGATGGTGCCGCTATGAGTCTTGGTAGAACTTCTACTTTCTTAGATATCTATTTTGAAAGAGATTTAGAAAATGGAACAATCACAGAAGAAGAAGTTCAAGAAATTATGGACCATTTTGTTATGAAATTAAGATTGGTTCGTTTCTTAAGAACACCTGAATATAATGAATTATTTAGTGGAGACCCTGTATGGGTAACAGAAAGTATTGGTGGTATGGGAATTGATGGAAGAACATTAGTTACGAAAAACTCTTTTAGGATTCTTCATACATTAGAAAATTTAGGACCAGCTCCAGAACCAAACTTAACGGTTTTATGGTCTGTAAACTTACCAGATGGATTTAAAAGATATACAACAGATTTATCTATTAAAACATCTTCTATCCAATATGAAAGTGATGATTTAATGAGAATCACATTAGGAGATGACTATGGAATTGCTTGTTGTGTTTCTCCAATGAAAATTGGTAAACAAATGCAATTCTTCGGAGCAAGAGCAAACTTAGCAAAAACTTTATTATATGCTATCAATGGTGGTAGAGATGAAATCTCTGGAAAACAAATTACACCAAAATTTGCTCCAATCACATCAGAATATTTAGATTATGACGAAGTTATGGAAAAATTCAACCAAATGATGGATTATGTAGCAAAAATTTACATCAAAGCATTAAATGCTATCCATTATATGCATGATAAATATTGTTATGAAGCAATTGAAATGGCTCTTCATGATAAAGATATTATCAGAACAATGGCTTGTGGTATTGCTGGTTTATCAGTTGTTGCTGATTCACTTTCTGCAATCAAATATGCAAAAGTAAAAGTTATCAGAGATGAAACTGGGCTAGCTGTGGATTATGAAATAGAAGGAGATTATCCTAAATTTGGTAATGATGATGAAAGAGTAGACAGTATTGCTGTTGACATCGTAAAAACATTTATGAATAAATTAAAAAGATATCCAACTTACAGAAATTCTAAACATACTTTATCTATTCTTACCATCACATCAAATGTCGTTTATGGAAAAGCTACTGGAAATACACCTGATGGAAGAAGAATGGGCGCTCCATTCGGACCTGGTGCAAATCCATTACATGGAAGAGATACAAATGGAGCTTTAGCAGTTATGAACTCTATTGCAAAATTACCATTTGATTTTGCAGAAGATGGAATTTCCTATACATTCTCAATTACTCCTAAAACATTAGGAAAAGATGAAGATACAAGAATCACAAACTTAGTAAACATGTTAGATGGATATTTCAAACAAACAGGACATCATATTAATGTTAATGTTTTTGATAGAAGTCTATTAGAAGATGCTATGGAACATCCAGAAAATTATCCTCAATTAACCATTAGGGTATCTGGATATGCTGTAAACTTCACAAAATTAACAAGAGAACAACAATTAGATGTGATTAATAGAACAATTCATGAAAAAATTTAGTAAAATAGAAAGGGATTTCAAGATTTTTCTTAAAATCCCTTTTAAAAAGTAATTATGTGTCAAAGGGGACGGGCCATTTTGGCAACCTTTTTAGCTATATAAGAAAAACTAAATAATAATAGGTGAAGGAGCTATTATAGAATATGGAAGATAACAAAAACATGCAAAATAACGAAAAAGATTTAAAATATTATGCAAAAGTACATTCAATAGAAACCTTTGGTGCTGTTGATGGTCCAGGAATCCGTTTTGTATTATTTCTTCAAGGTTGTCATTTACAATGTAAATATTGTCATAATCGTGATACTTGGAATATGAAAGAAGGAAAATATCAATCTGTTGATGATATCTATAAAATGATTTTAAAATATAAAAATTACATCACTCCAAATGGTGGTGTAACTGTTTCAGGTGGAGAACCTTTATTACAAGTAAAATTTTTAATCGAATTATTTACAAAATTAAAAAAGAAAAAAATTCATACTTGTATTGATACTTCTGGAATGGTAGCTTTAACAAATGATATTAAACAATTATTAACATTAACGGATTTAGTTCTATTAGATATTAAACATATTGATAGTGAAAAGTGTAAAGATTTAGTTGGATTTGATAATAAACTAGAATTGGAATTTGCTAAATACCTAAGTGATAATCATATACCAATATGGATTAGACAAGTTTTAGTTCCTGGATATACAGATGATGAAAAAGATTTACGAACATTGAAGGAATTCATCTCTACTCTAGATACAGTTCAAAAAGTAGAAATTTTACCATATCACAGTATTGGTAAATATAAATGGACAAAATTAGGTTTAAAATATGATTTAGAAGATATTAGAGATGCTACTAGTGATGATGTCAAACGTGCAAAAGCAATTTTAGGAATTAGTTAAAAAAGTTGCCAAAAAGGCACGTCCCCTTTGGCAACTTTTCTTACATTCCTAATAATTTTAATTCTACATTTTCCATTTTATATTTTCCATCTACTAATTTAAAATCTACTAATGTATCTTCTAATGTTTCTTTATTTTGTCTTAAATCAGTTGTAAAATATAATTTAATTTGTGAAATTTCTAATTGATTTTTTACAATTTCTTTAAAGGTTTCTGCCATATGTTTCTCATCTTCGCAAATTAATATCAATTGTGGCATTGTTGCAAATCCTGAATCTCCTGGAGCATAGTTTTCATAGAACTCTTTGTATAATCTCATTCTTTCAACTAATTTTTTCTCCCAGTCTGGTTCTCTTCTAATCACTTCAAAAACAAATTGAATTGATTTTTTATTTTTCGTAAGTTTAACGGCTCCACCACTTGCTTTAAATAATTTTCCTGATATTTTAGCAGTAATAGCTGGTTTTACAATATAACTATCAAATGCTTTTACTTTTCTTAAATAAGCAATTAATGTTTGGTTTCCAGCCAATCTTTTTTTAATCATTGGTACTGGTTTTGTATTATCAGATGGTTGCCATTTACAATCAATTTCTTTAGAATTTAATAGATATTTTCCCATCTTCTCTAGACAATAGATTCTATAAATTCCTTTACCTTCATCAGAAGTAAAGTAATATCTTGTTAAAATTTTAGATTTCACTAATTGATCTAACTTGTTATTTAACTTATCTTGTGACTTAGGATCAATTCCTTTGATTTCTAGCATTTGATACAATTGTCTTGATGTAATAAATTCAAATTCATTTACTAAGTCTAAAATTGCAAAATGGATTTCATTAATATGTCCAATATTAATCTTATGTACGATTTGATTCATTGACACATACCCATCTTTTCCATCGAAAGTTTTAATTTCCCCTTCTCTGATAGCAAATGGAGATACTTGTGCCTTGATTTCATTATCTTCTACCATTTTTGTTTTCCTCCTTATAAATTTAGAATTATCTATAATTTTTAATTATAAACTAAAATCATTCTATTTTTCAATTAACAGTTTTACTTTCTTTTTTATATTATCTATTTTTTTAATATACACATTTACCTTTTGACCATATTCATATCCTTCACTATATTCTGCCATTCCTACTAAATTCGGTGTTAATTCTATAAAAATTCCATTTTTATTTTTTTCTGTTTCTCTAATAATCCCTTCCACTTTCATACCTGTAGAAAATTTTTCAGCATTTTCTTCCCATGTTCCTAAGGTCTCTTTATATGACAAATTGACTTTTCCTGTATACCTATCTATAGATTTTACCACAACTTTCACTTTTTGTCCAATTCTTAGCCTCTCATAAGGTGTTTTTATTCTTGCAACAGACAAATCTTCTATATGTGCTAGTCCAACAACACCCCCTCCAATTTCTATAAACGCTCCATAAGGTCTTATATTTTTCACAATTCCAGTAACTTGTTCCCCCACTTGCATTGTATTTTTTATATACTGCAAAGCTTCCTGTTGTACACTTTTTCTAGATAATACAACTGTATTATCATTTTCAATATTTTCTATTTTAAATTGTACATATTTATGTACTTTTCCTGTACATAATCTTTCATCTGGTAAACCTTCTTGAATATCTTCTACTTCATTTCTTGGTATAATTCCTTCTATTTCATTTCCTAATTGGATATGTAAATTATATTGTTCATCACAACTTTGTACAATTCCCTGTACAATCTTATTTTCTTCTTGATATTCTTGTATCTTTTGTAGACTTAATTTTTCTATTTCTTCATTCCAACCTTCTGGTACAAATCGAAATGTATTCATTTGTTTTCTCCTTTATCTTATGTATTTTAGCTTATTATATAGTTTATTAAAAAATTTTTCAACCTTTTTATGTTTTTAATCAAAATAACTACTAATTTCTTCCAATCCTTCAAAATACTTTTGTCTACAAATATCATATGCCACAATCGCAACAGAATTTGACAAATTCAAGGACCTTAAGGTTGGTCTCATGGGAATTCGAATTGTTTTATCTATATATTTTTGTAAAATATCTTCTGGCAATCCTCTGGTCTCTTTTCCAAATAACACAAAAATTTCTTCCATATTTTTAAAATCGGGTTCTGAATAAACATGTTTTCCTTTTGTTGTTACAAAAAACATGTTATGCTCTTCTGGTTGATATGTATTTAGAAATTCTTTAAAAGATATATGTTCTTCTATATCTAACTTGTCCCAATAATCTAATCCTGCTCTTTTAACAGCTTTTTCTGAAATGCTAAACCCCAAAGGATGTACCAAATGTAATTTAGCACCAATTGCTGCACAAGTTCTTGCAATATTTCCAGTATTTTGAGGTATTTCTGGTTCCACTAATACAACATGTAATTTCATTTTTATTTCTCCTTTTATGTTGGCAACATTCTAGCACATCCCTATCGTTTCATTTTTTGTCTTACATATTCATATAATATGATTCCTGTTGCGACAGAAGCGTTTAAGCTTTCTGTTTTTCCCAGCATTGGTATTTTTACTTTTTTATCTGCTAGTTTTTGTATCTTTTCTTCTACTCCATTTGCTTCATTTCCAATGACAATGACTTTTTTCTGGTAATCTATGTCATAGATACTATTTTTTGTTTGTAATGATGTTACAACAATTTCAAATTTGTGTTTTTGAATTTCTTTTAATGTATTTTCTAAATCTTCACATTCTATGATTTTGACTCTAAATATAGCTCCCATTGTAGACCTTACCACTTTAGGATTATAGCTATCCGCTGTTCCTTTTGATACTAAAATTTGATTGATTCCTATACTGTCTACCGTTCTTAAAATTGTTCCTAAATTTCCTGGGTCTTGAATATCATCTAATGCAACGATAATGTCTTGGTTATAATCAAGTTCTTCACTCCCTGGACTTGTTGACTTCATTGCATTTTTTTCTACAATGGCTAATATTCCTTGTGGATTTGTGACATCTGTTAAGCTTTCAAATAGCTTATTTGTAACATATACACATTCTTGTTTTGCTATTTCATACATAAGGTCTTTCGGAATGTTGGATGTTTTTTCACAGTCATCACAAATAACGACTTGTTTAATATTGGCTTTTTCATTGATGGCTTCTTCTATAATTTTGATACCTTCAATGATATATTCATTGTTCAAGTCTCTATATTTTTTATCTTTTAATTTCTTTATGTGTTTTATAAATTCATTATCTTTACTTGATATCACTTGCATAAATTCCTCCAGTCTTATAACACACCCTATACGGTAAAATCAAGGAAATGTGTTTTGTATTGCTCTTTAATAAATATAATTTCCATTTTTATAAATTTTATTATATTTCTATTTCATTTCTATTTCATTTCAATCAATTCGTATTGTCAATTATTTCTTCATCCTCTTCTTTTTTATATTTCGTTAATGTCTTCAAAAATTCTGTTACATCATTTAAAATTTTCATTTCATTATCTGTACCAATTTCTAAAGTAATCATTGGTTTAATACCTGCTGAAAATTTCAATCTGTTTCCATATTCCTTTACAAGTTTTGCGACATCATAATTGAATTGTGTTTCTCCAAATGTAAAAACAACTGCTGTTTTCTTGCTTGCAATTTTTGATATATTTAATGCTTTTGCTAAATATTTAATTCTTGCAATGTCAATTAAGTTTTCTAATTCTGCTGACATATTACCAAATCTATCAATAATTTCATCAATGATATTTTGGATATCTTCTTCATTTTTACATAGAGCAATATCTTGATAAATTTCAATTTTTTGATTGGCATCTGAAATATAGTCATCTGGAATATAGCTGGTTACATTTAAGTCTATTTGAATATCCACTTCTGGTTTTACTTCAATACCTTTCATTTCTTTTATCACTTCATCTAATAAGTTACAATAGGTATCATATCCTACTTGTTCTAAATGTCCTGATTGAATCTCTCCAAGTAAGCTTCCTGCACCTCTAATTTCCAAATCACGCATCGCAATTTTAAACCCTGAACCAAATTCGGTAAATTCTTTTATGGCTTTTAATCGCTTATCTGCCACTTCTGATAACAATTTATCTCGCTTATATGTGATATATGCATAGGCTTGCCTATCACTTCTTCCAACTCTTCCTCTTATTTGATATAACTGTGCTAATCCCATTCTATCTGCATTTTCAACAATAATGGTATTCGCATTTGGTATATCAATTCCAGATTCCAAAATGGTTGTACAAACCAATACATTTGATTTCTTTTGAATAAAATCATCCATAATTTCTTCAATCTGATTTCCTGTCATTTGTCCATGTGCATAAGAAACTTCTGCCTCTGGTACAAGTCTTGATATTTCATCTGCTTTTCTTTGGATATTTTCCACATTATTAAAGATATAAAATACTTGCCCATCTCTTTCTAATTCTTTTGTAATCGCTTCTTTTATAACCTCTCTATCATATTCTAATACATAGGTTTGCACAGGTCTTCTGTTATGTGGTGGTTCATAGATAACAGACATGTCCCTTACCCCTACAATAGACATATGTAAAGTTCTTGGAATTGGTGTTGCTGTCATGGTTAAGACATCTACATTGGTTTTGTATTGTTTTATCTTTTCTTTATCCTTTACACCAAATCGATGCTCTTCATCGATAATTAATAATCCTAAATCTTTAAATTCCACATCTTTGCTAAGGATTCTATGGGTTCCCACAACAACGTCTACTTCACCTAATTTTAATCCTTTGATAACCTCTTTTTGATATTTTGCAGATTTAAATCTGTTCAATATTTCTACTTTGATTGGATAATCTTTCATTCTTTCTTTAAATTCTTGATATTGTTGTTCTGCTAAAACCGTTGTTGGTGCTAAATAAGCTACTTGCTTTTGGTCCATCACTGCTTTAAAACCTGCTCTTATGGCAACTTCTGTTTTACCATATCCGACATCACCACATAACAGTCTATCCATTGGTTTAGCATTTTCCATATCTTTTTTAACCTCTTCAATACAACGTAATTGGTCATCTGTTTCTTGATATGGAAATTTAGCTTCAAATTCATTTTGCCAAGGTGTATCTTTAGAAAAAGCAAATCCTTGTGACTTTTCTCTTTTGGCATATAGCTCGATCAATTCTGTTGCCACTTCTCTTAGATTTTTCTTGACTCTTGTTTTGGTATTTTCCCATTCTTTGCTTCCTAATTGTTTTGGTATTTTCCCATTCTTTGCTTCCTAATCGATTGATTTTTGGATTGATTTTATCTCCACCAACATATTTTCGAATCATATCCATTTGGTTTGTTGGTACATACAAAATATCATCATTTTTGTATTTGATTTTAATATAATCCTTAATGGTTCCATCTGCTTTAATGGTATTAACACCAATATAGATACCAATTCCATAGGTTCTATGGACCACATAATCTCCTATCTTTAAGTCTGCAAATACAACCTTTTCTCCTTCTGTATAGGCTGAATGAACCACTTTTCTTTTTCTTCTTTCTCCACTAATCAATTCATCTGCTGAAATGACTAATTGATTGATTTCATAGTTTTCAAATCCTGCTGACAGTTTTCCAATTCCAATTGTAACCACTTTTTCTACTGTTTTTACCACAATGGTCTTATCTAATTTTTCTTCAATCTTACAAATAATTTCTTCTTTTTCTAGTATTTCTTTTAGTTTTTTTGCTTTTTCTTTATTCTCAACTAAAATATATATGCTCTTTTTTTGTTTTAATGCTTCTTTTAATTCTTGGAATAAGTTTTCAATTTCACTTTTATAGAAATTGACTTCTCTATATTCAAAAACATATTTTTCTGCTTGTTTATTGGTTACACTATCTTGTTTTTCTAAATAGATTAGATTTCTTTTTTCATTTTCTAAAATATCTTCGATTTCTTCATATTCAATCATATCCTCTATACTTTGAGGAATCATTTTTTCTTTTTCTACCAAAGCATTGATTAGATTTTTTCTATCTTGTTTAATATTTTCTGTTCTTTGTTCTATTTTTCTTTCTTCATCTAATGCAATGATATATCTATCAGATAGATACTCTAATACCGT
This sequence comes from uncultured Eubacteriales bacterium, assembly GCA_949288175.1. GTDB lineage: Bacteria > Bacillota > Clostridia > TANB77 > CAG-508 > CAG-269. Next base: position 10,157 of record CASEIV010000008.1, read on the forward strand.
AGATGAATGTGTATAAAAACAATCAAAATATTTGTCAATTTTGCTAATGTAATTTCCACCAATAATTTGCTCTATATCTTCTTCTACGATTTCTTTTTGTTTTTCATTTACACTTAAATTTCTGATATTTTTACATACTTGTTCTATGGATTGTTCTAATATGTATTCATGTGCTGGATAAATTTCTACTTTTTCTAAAGTATTGATTGACCTTTGACTAACAATCGCAAAGTTTCTAATGGAATCAACTTCATCTCCCCAAAATTCAATTCTCACACCGATTTTGTCAGAAACAGAAATATCTAAAATGCCACCTCTAATACTAAATTGTCCTCTTCCTTCTATTAAATCACATCTTACATATCCTAGATTGACTAGCGTTTTCTTTATATCTTCTAATGAATAGATATCTCCTACTTTGAAATGTAGTAAGTTTTTAAACAACACGTCTTTTGGTGGTAATTTTTGCATTAAAGCTTCTATTGTGGTAACTACAATTGGATTTCTTTTTTCTTTGATTTTACTTAGTACTTCTATTCTCTCATAAGGCAAATCTTTACTTTCTGCAATATAGTCATAAGTGACAATTTCTTTTTTAGGAAAGATATCTCCTTTATCTACAAATGCTTTTAAATTTTCTGATATTTGTTTTGCTTGAATTTCATTGTATGTAACAATTAAAATTGGTCTTTTGGCATATTCATTAATACTAGCTAATAACTCTACCATTCCCACGCCAGTTAAGCCCGATAACATAATCGGACTTTTTTCATTTTCTATTTGATTTACCAATGTTACAAACTTTTGAGATTTTCCAAGCTCTCCTAATATGGTATTCATTTTATTTGCATTCCTTCCTTGTAACATAAATCTAGTTGATTTCTATATTATACTACTTTTTTAGGAAAATATAAAGAGTTTTCGTAAATATATTTTCTTTTAACCATTGTTTTTTCTTGAATAGAAAGAATCGATTTTTCCTATTCAACCAAAAAGCAGAGTTGTTTATAATTACATCTCTGCTTTACATTTTGACAACCAATTTATTAAATTTACTATTGATATAATTTTCTAATTTTGTCATAAACTCTTCTGGTTTGATTTCTTTTTTTGCCACCATATCTAACCCTTTTTCCCAGCTAGCTGTTAACTTTGGATTTAACATATCTGGCATAGATTGTAATACAATATCATAGATATATTCTCCTTTTTGACTAGGTGTAATAATTTGTGTTTTGTTATTAATTTCTATATAATTAATCTTCTCTAATTTTTTTATAATTTCTCCTCTGGTTGCACTTGTTCCAATTCCAGCACCTTTTATTTGTTCTCTTAATTCCTCTTCTTCTATTAATTTTCCTGCATTTTCCATCGCTAGAATAATCGAACCTGAGTTATATCTGTTTGGTGGTGAAGTTTCTGCTTCTTTGATTTCAAAATTCTTAATCAATATTTCTTGTCCTTTTTTTAGTTTTTTTAGAATTTCTACATCAGTTGCTTTATTTTCACTATTCTTATTTTCTTCCTCTTTATTTTCCACATCTTGCTCACCATTTGTGGATTTCTTCTTTTTATTTTCATGTTTATCCACTGGTTTTAAAATTTCTAAAAATCCTTGATTGATACACACTCTTCCACTTGTGGTAAAGGTTTCTTTTTTCTCTTTATCCATTTCTACTTCAATCGTTAGCTGAATTTTATTATATTCTGCTGGTGGATAAAAAATCGCTAAGAAACGTTTTACTATCACTAGATAAATATCTTTTTGCAGTTGTGATAAACTATTGAAATTTTCATATCCTTGTCCTGTTGGAATAATGGCATAGTGGTCTGTTATTTTACTATCATTCACATATTTTGTTTTTGCTAAATTCGTAGAATATTTTTCTTCTACCATTTTCTTGATATATCCTTGTATCTCTTCATCTTTACAACCTTTTGCAATTCCATTTAAGTTTTTATTGATTTCCTTACTAACTGCTGTTGATAATACTCTTGCATCTGTTCTAGGATATGTAACCAATTTTTTTTCATATAGATTTTGGATAATCTCTAATGTTTCATCAGGTTTGATTTTAAATCGTTTAGTACATTCATTTTGAATTTCTGCTAAATTGAATAGCAATGGTGCATTTTCTTTTTGTTTTGATTTTTTTAATTCTGTTATGAGCGCTTTTTTATTACTCAAACTAACAATAAATTCTTTTGCATCTTTTTCTTTTTTGAATCCTGTTTCATTATATAATTTAGGAGATTCCCATACAATTGATTTTTCTGTTGCTTTCCAATCTGCTTTAAAAGAAGCTTGTTCTTCTCCAAATTCTCCTATGATTTTATAATATTTTGTCTTCACAAAATTTCTAATTTCTCTTTCACGAGACACAACCATTCCCAATACACAAGTCATCACTCTTCCCACAGAAATAGAGGCTCTATCTTCATGGATATTTTGTGCTAATCTTCTTCCAAAGATAATAGATAATAATCTAGAAAAGTTAATGCCAATTAAATAATCTTCTTTTGCTCTTAAATAGGCACTATCTGATAAACTATCATATTCTGACATATCTTTTGCTTCTCGAATACCTCTTAGAATTTCTTCTTCTGTTTGTGAGTCTATCCATACCCTTTTCATTTTTGCGTTTGGATTTGGTCTTGCCATCATAAACACAAGTCTTTGTATATATTCTCCTTCTCTTCCAGAGTCTCCAGCATTATATATTTCTTCTATATCTTCTCTTTGTAATAATTGTTGTACAATGTTAAATTGATTTTGCACCTGTGGTATAATTTCATATTTCCATTCTTCTGGAATAAATGGTAACGTATCTAGCCTCCAAAATTTTAATTTTTCATCATATTTTTCTGGATAACTCATAGTGACTAAATGGCCTACACACCATGTAATAATCCAATCACTGGATTCTAAATACCCATTTTTTCTACTAGTCGTTATTTTTAATGCTTTTGCAAATTCCATTGCCACAGATGGTTTTTCTGTTATGATTAATTTTTTGCTCAATGTGATCATCCTTTTATTTTTTCTTCTATATATTAATTAAAACTCTTGTATTTCACTTATTTTATATTTCATATGTTATTTTCAAAATATCATTTTTGAAATATCATGTTTATAGTTTTCATTTTATTGTTTTCATATAATTTACCACTTTATCATATATATTTTGATATTGTTTCATGGTTTCTTGATTATGAAACTCAAATCGATTATATATTTTTTCCATATAATTTTTTTCTTTTATGTATTGAATACTATCTGTAAAATTAAAATCAAAAATATATGCAAAATGTCCTACTAAACTGTCTGCGCTTGTTTTTTTCTTATGATAATCAATTCTTCCATTTTCCATAAATTCTTTATAAATCTCTTCGGTAATAACATCATCTGATAAATCTGCTTTTTCCCAAGCTGTTTCTTTCTTTTCATATGTTAATATATTTAAAATATCAGTCTTATCACTATCTCTCAATATTTTGATATGTAATAACTCTCTTGTGGTTAAATCATCTGGTATATCTGATTTATCTTTATTATGATAGAAAATGGCATTTTTTATTATATTATCATATTGATTGTCTTCTACAAATTTTCTAATAATTCCATCTTGCTTATTAAATAAAACATGTACACCAAATTCTCCATGGTTAACGCTTTTACTATCATTAAATGTATTAAATCTCTTTATTTGTTCAAACCTTCCTATATCATGAAGTAATCCAATTAATTCTGCTAATGCTACATCTTCCTTATTTAATTCTAATTTCATTGTTAATTTTTTTGCAATTTGTGATACTCTTTCTATATGCTCTACTTTTAATTTTATCTTGTCATTTTGAATATCATAATTTTTTACATAATTTGCAAATGCTTTTTTAGCTACTAGCATATCAATCATATTTTTCACCTCGTTTTGAATTTTATCATTTTTTATTTTTTATTTCAAGCTAAAATCTTCTTGAGATAAATCGGTTTTGATTCATTTATGAAATTGTCTCACTTATGCCGAGGGAAGTTATTGATTTTGAGTAAATCCTTTGGTATTCTTTTGTTCTCAAATGCCTTATTAAATCTTTTGACTTTTTCTATATTATTATATAACAGTTTAAAAAAAGTATATAACTCTTATTAAAGATAATTTGGAAAATAAAACGATTTTAAAAAAAATTATATTAAAATTATAATATTGTTTTAAAATAATTGATTTCATAAAAGCCTACTAGTTATAAAAGCATACTAATAAGCTTTTATGAATTTTGAACTTTTGAATTTAAAATATAAAGTTGATGTTCATGCTTTTCTAATATATTTTCACATTTTGTAATTCTTTTATTTTGTTCTTCGATTTTTTCTGTATTTATTTTAAATGCATCAAATAAAGCAACTAATTTTTCTCCATGCTCTACTTCTATTCTAGCTACAGAACCACTAATATTTCGTAATTCTTGTTTGATTTCTGGTATTTCTTCTAATTGTTTCTTAATTTGTGTTATTTCATCTTTCATCTTTGGAATTTCTTCTAATTGTTTCTTAATTTGTGCTATTTCATCTTTCATCTTTGGAATTTCTTCTAATTGTTTCTTAATTTTTTCATCTTTCATCTTTGGAATTTCTTCTAATTGTTTCTTAATTTGTGCTATTTCATCTTCCATCTTTGGAATTTTTTCTACTTGTTTCTTAATTTGCAATATTTCATCTTCAATTTTTGGTATCTTTTGTACTTGTTTTTCTATTTCTGGTATCTTTTGTACCTGCTTTTTCATTTCCAATATTTCTTGTTTTATTTGAGGTATTTCTTTAACTTGTTCTTTTGTTTCTTTTACTTCTTCATATATCTTTAATAAAATATTTTCATTATTACTACTCATTCTTTCCCTCCTTTCTTTTTTTGCTATTATATATTCTAAATTTCCTAATGTCAACAAAAACATTTCGACAAAATTCTACATTTACATTTTTTCGCATTAATGATATTCCTGTTTATTTGTCATTAAACTGTAAAGAATATTTAATCATATTGAAATATTCTTTATCTTTTCTTATAGTATAATATGGTTAGATAATTATATACTAGGGAGAATTAGAATGAGTATCAAATCTGATTTAAAAAAAGATGGAATTGAAGTAACAGAAAAATTAGACACTTTAAAAATCAACTCTATCGCTAAAAATATCGCATCTAAATTATGCCAAACCTTTCCTTCTTATAGACTAAATGAAAATGAACTATTCATAAAATTATCTAGATTAGATATGTATAAAGCAAAAATGCCTGAAGGAATGGCAGAAGCAAATTACTATTATAAAAATACTTCTATTTATTTTAATGAACATATTCCTGAAGAAGATATGGAAGAATTTGCTATTCATGAATGTATCCATTATCTTCAAGAGGTAAAAGATAAAAGAAATTATTTATTAAAAATGGGATTGTGTGATTACACTGAATTTAAAATCTATGGATTAGGATTAAATGAAGCAGCTGTTCAATTAATGTCATCAAAAGTGATTGGTATTCCAAAAGATTATGTGAAATATTTTGGAATTAGCTTTGAAACAACAAGTCCTTCTTATTATCCTTTAGAATGTTGTCTAGTAAATCAGTTAGCATTCATCACAGGTGAGGATGTTTTATTTAAAAGTACGCTAAATAGTGATGATAATTTCAAAATCAAATTTTCTGAATTAACATCACCAAAAGCTTTTATGGCTATCCAAAACGCTATCGATGAAATTTTATTTGCAGAAGAAGATATTATTAAATTAAATAATAAGATTGCTTTAATTGACGATAGAAATAAGAAAGTTGATGACATGGTTAAAAAAATTGATGATTTAAAAGAAAAAATTAAAGTAACATTTTTAAGAACGCAAAACTTAATTATCTCTAGTTATTTTGATAAAGCCTTTTTAAATATAACAAATTTAGAGGAATTAGAAAATTATAGAAAAAAATTATATGATATAAAATCTTATTTAGGATTTGCTGAAGGATACACATTTTTCAATGATTATTATGTTGAAAAAATGTCTCAACTAGAACATAAATATAATATATTAGAAAATGGTGGTACTGAAACAGCATTACATATAAAACCAAAAAAAGAAAGCAAGATTATGACCTTATTTAGAAAAATTAAGCGCCTTCTTTTAGGTAAATCTTCTGAAACTGGAAATAATGATATTTAAACCAAAAACACTTTAGTGAATACAGCATCTTTACTAAAGTGTTTTATCTTATTGTATAAAGAAACGATTTTTATTTTGACATTATATAGGTTTTATCATATGCCATAAGTTTATGTTTTTTATATATTTTTTATGATATTTTTCGCAGCTTCTCTTCCTGACCTTGCTGCCCATGCAACCGTTCCTTTCATCCCTACCAAATCTCCTCCTGCATAAACTTTAGGATTAGAGGTTTTATATTCTTCATCAACTTGTATGTTTCCCCATTTATTTAAGTCTAATCTTAAATCTTTTACATATTCTTGTGGTTTTGAACCTAATGCCATAACAATATAATCAACATCTACTTGATAATTACTATTTTCAATATTAACAGGTGATAATCTACTATCTCCTTCTTTTTGAATTAATTTTGTTTTGATTAATTCCACTTTTTCTACTTTTTCACTTCCTAATATTTTGACAATATTATTTTGAAAAGCAAACTTTATGCCTTCTGCTTTTGCATCTGCTATTTCTTTCTTTTCTGCTGGCATTTGTTCTTCTGCTCTTCTATAAACCACTGTTACTTCTTTTGCACCCAACTTATTAATTGTTCTCGCACAGTCCATTGCCACATTTCCTCCACCAGTAACAATTACCTTCTTTCCTGTATAATCTGGATGTAAATTGTATTCTAGTAATTCATTCCCACCATAAACACCTTCTAAGTCTTCTCCTTCTACTCCCATCTTTGAAGAACAGTTAGCACCGATGCTTAAAAATATAGCATCATATTCATTTTCTATATCTTTTAAAGTAAAATCTTTTTCAATCTCTTGATTGTATTTTACTTCTATTCCTAAATCTAGGATATCTTTTACAGTATTTTCTACAATCTCTTTTGGTAGTCTAAATTCTGGTATTCCAAACATTAATAAACCACCTAAGTAGTCATATTTTTCATATATTGTAACTCCATACCCTTCTTTTGCCAAAAAGGCTGCACAAGTTAGCCCTGCTGGTCCTCCTCCGATAATGGCTACTTTTTTATCATTTTTTTCTACCTTTTCATAACAATCTGATAAATGATATCCTAATTCATGTACTTTATCAAAAGTATAGGCCTCTAATTCTCCTATAGAAACTGGTTCTCCTTTTATTCCTCTTATACAAGAACCTTGGCATTGCTTTTCATGTGGACAAATTTTTCCACACACACCTGGCAAAACAGTAGTTTCTGATAGAATTTTATATGCTTCTAAATATTCTTCTTTTTTTAAGGCTTGTATAAAATCTGGTATATGATTGTTTAATGGGCAACCTTTTAAAGAACATGGTTTTACTTTGCAATTTAAACAATAATTTACTTTTTCTTCAATTTCTTTTATCACTTTTGCTCCTCTTCTCTTATTATTTTATATATATTTATTTTTAAAAAAAGAATTGAAATTGTCAATTCTTTTTTATTTATTCTATAAAATATTTTACATTGTTTACATTGTTAAGTCAATAAAAGTGACTTAATAGTATATCAAATTATAGCATCATTCAGTGTGCAATTTCTAGAAGGTATATATATTATATTTTAAGCGGGTTTCGGGGAACCGACACGCTACATACTGTTAATAAATCAACGACAGTCCCGTGGGAGTTGATTTATGTACAGTATGTAAAGTGTTGGGATAGCGAAAAATATAATATATATACCTTCCAGAAATTGCACACTGAACAGTAACTTATTTTAATATTTATATCATTTTATCTCTTCTACCACTTTTTGTAAATCCTTTATAAAATCTATTTTTTTCGTTTCATCTCTTAACAATGCTGCTGGATGCCAAGTTGGCATATATTTTATGCCTTTCTTTTCTACCCATTTTCCTCTAGAAGCTGTAATACCATATTCTTTTCCTAGAATATTTTTCAAAGCAACACTTCCCAACAAAACAATAATCTCTGGCTGTACAAGTATGACTTGATTTCTTAAATAATTCAAGCATGCTATTGCTTCATCATCTTCTGGATTTCTATTACCTGGTGGTCTACATTTTACAACATTAGCAATATACACTTCTTTTCTATCAATACCCAAAGTTTCAAATGCTAAATTCATTAATTTTCCAGCGCTTCCTACAAAAGGTTCACCTAATCTGTCCTCGTCTGCTCCAGGTCCTTCTCCAATGAACATTAACTTTGCATGTTTATTTCCAGTCCCAAATACAATGTTTTGTCTTGTCTTACATAATTTACACTTATTACAATCTTTAATTGACTCTTCTAATTCTTCCCATGTTTTAAACATTTTTATTACATCCTTTATTTAATTTTTTATAAATACCATATTCATACTTAGCCTTCTGTGTAATCCATGGTATTCATTTTAATTCTATCACTGCTGTTTCTGTATTATAATCTTTCTTTTCGATTCGATAGGAATGTATCATATCTAAATGACAAACACTACAAATCCCTGAATCGATAATATTTTCTGGATTTAGTCCTTCTCTTTGAAGAAGAATTTTGTTAATTAAAACTGTATCAATATTCCATTTTGTCTTTTCTACTTTTTCTTCTATAAAATCTGTTAACTGAATTGTTTTTTCTTGATTTTCTTTTTCTATATCTATAAATTTAACATCTTTTAAATCGTAAAATTCTTTTTCAAACATGTCTTTGACATCTTTATCTACTTGAAAATGGCATTTTCTAATACTTGGACAAATACAACATATGATATCTTGTGGATTACTACCAAATTCTTTTACCATTTTTTGAGCCGTTTTGACAGAAATTCTTTGCAAAGTTCCTCTCCAACCAGAATGTGTATTGGCAATGACACGTTTTACTGGATCAAAAAATAATAATAAGATACAATCTGCATTGGTTGTTGCTAATGCCAAATTGCTTTTATTCGTAATCAGTCCATCTTCTATTCCTTCTTCTGTTAAGCTAAAGTCTGGTTTATCTGTATTCATTTTCCCTTGAACAATTTTAATGGTGTCTGTATGATTTTGATTTGCTTGCACAATATGTGTATCGTTACTCCCAATGCAACTACATAGTTTTTTATATGATTTTCTTGCTAATTCCATTCTTTCCGGTAATGCTGGATTTTGATTTACTGCTGTTGTTTTAAATCCTACATCTAATCCTAATGCATATGCATGATGAATGATATCTTTATATTCTAATAATTTTCTAAATTGTAAATATCCTATTGTTTTATCCTTTACATGAATTACATTTTTATTAGATAAATCTTTCATATCTTCACCTCGTAAAATAAACATTTCGTACATTTTATATTTTTTACTCTTTTACCTGATTTAACTTATCATATCATTTTCTATGATTTTTGAATGTCTTTTTCCATTTTTCTTATTATATCATCTTTTGACAATTTGTTAATATATTGATATGTATTTTCTTTTCTTCTTGAATCAAACGTACATATAGATTTATATTCACAATATTCACATGGTGTTTTTCCCTCTTTATAATATGGTTTTAAATCAATATTTCCATCAAAGATTTCTTTTCCGATTTCTTTTATGGTTTGGTAAATATATTTTTGCAATATGCTAAACTCTTCTTGTTTCACACCATTTGTCCATTTTTCAATCACTTCTCCTGATTTACTAATGGCTGCTGGAACCATTTTAGAATTTCCTGATGTTAAAGAATTATCATTCATTTTGATAACTTTTACATCAGCCACAATTAACCCTTTCATTTTGAAATTTTTTCTAATCAATTCTTCTATTTCTTCATCTGATATTTTTTTATCTGCTTTTATCATTTGCTCTAATAGTGAAAAATAGAATATTCCTGCTGGAATCAAATCTTCTTCTTTACATACAGCATCTGCATAAGTTAATAATTGGATTTGCAAACCTGCATACACTTCATTTAAGTCAATATTTTTGCTTGAAGATTTGTAATCAATAATTCTTAAATAATTTCCATCTTCTTCTTTTGCAATATCAATTCTATCAATTTTACCAGTGATTTCAATTCTTTTCCCATCTTCTAATTCTAATAAAATTGGTTTATATTCCCCTTTTTTATCAAATTCCACTTCTGTTCCTTTAATGGTAAAATCACTGTAAATTAATGTTTGAATAATATATTTTAATGCTTTACTTACAATCTTCTTTAGTCTTCTTACTAAGATTTTATATTTTACTGTTGCCTTAAAGATGTAATTTTTTGATAACTCTAAATCTTCATCTATGATTTTAGACACGATTTTTTGAATATCTATTTCTTCTAATTCTGCTAAATTCAAGTTGTTTTCATGTACATATTTAAAAAATTCATCAATTGTTTCATGCATAAAAGAGCCTGTGTTGAAACTTTGGATTCTTAATTCTTCTTTTGGTTTTACTTTTAAACCATATTGTAAATAATAAGAAAATGGACATCTTCTATATTGTTCTAATCTAGATACACTTGTATGTAGGGTATTTCCATAAAGTTTATCCATATTCTCTTTTTTTAATTTTTTAGGTACATTTGTATAGGTTAGTCCTTCCATATCTTGTTCTAATCTTGTATTCCATTTTGAATTTTGTTTATACCAATCATATACTGCATACCATAGTTTTTCTATATCTTCTTTATTTTTTAATTGATATAATTTTTCTAATAATTCTTCATAGGTAATATTTTGACCTACGATTTCATATTTTTTGTTTATAACATCACTTTGCTCTTCTAGTTTTGGAAAAATCTTCTTAATTTTATGAATTAAGATAGATGGTCTTAAAGCTTTTCCTTCTCCATCTGATGAAGCATAAGATAAATACATTTTTTGCTCAGCAGTTGTCAATACTTTATATATATTAAAGTTTTCTTCATATAAATTTTCTAATGTTCCATTAGCCAATTCCATACCATCATTTTTTAATTGCTCTCTATCTGCATCATTTAAAAATCCCTCATCTTTATTCACACTTGGAAAAACACCATCATTTAGTCCAATGACAAATACAATATCTACTTTATGACTTCTTGTTCTATCCACATCTCCCAATGTCACTTGATCTTGTGTTGCTGGAATCTTACCCAATTCACTATTTTTTAATCCGATTTTTAAAATTTTGCTATAAGTGTCAATCGTCATCTTATCTTCTTGGAATACCAAAACAATTTCATCTAATACTTCTAGAATGATGTTATAACTTTCAATATATTCATTTGATAAATCAATTAGTCCATTTTCTTCTAGCCATTTTACTTTTTTAGAAATTTTTTCTTCTATATGTTGTTCTTGCAAAAATGTATAAATTTGCTTTGTAATGTTCATTGCTGTCTTTTCTTTATCTATGTTCTTTTTTAAAACAACTAATGGTTGTATGATTTGTTTTCTGATTTCATTTAGTCTTTCAATTTCTTGTTTTTTGGATTCATCTTCCATTTCATATTTGAAATCTTCTTTCCATTTATTTCGTTTTATTCCCCATTTGGTACAATAATTTTCTAATCGAAAGATTTCGTCATCTTCTATGTCTAAAAAGCCTAATTTAATATAATTAAACATGGCTTCACTTGTATAATTGTTTGTAAAGATTTCAAAAATGGAAAGTACATATTGTACAATGATATTTTGATTTAAATCTCTTTTTTCATCTATAAACACAGGTATATCATATTTTGCAAAAATACTCCTTACTAATGAAGAATACATATCTATATTTTTGGTAATGATTGCTATATCTTTATATCTTAAATGGTTTTCTCTTACCATTTTACAAATGGTTTTTGCCACATTTTCAATTTCTGAATATCTATTTTTTGCTAGAAATAGATGTATGTTTTCCACATTTTTTGCATATTTTGTGGATTTTGTACTTAATAAATTTTGACTCAAGACTTGTAATTCTTCATTTTTTAATCGATATTGCTTTTCTAAATTAACAGGTTCTTCTAATTGGAAATGATTTTCATCAATCATTCGAATTAACTTTTTTAATGTTTGTTTATTTGAGTAAAACACATCTATATCTGGATTGGTTTCCATTTCTAAATTATCAATACACATCGTGATATTCACTTGTTTTGCATATTTTATAAATTGTTTTATCACTTCATATTCTTGTGCTGTATAACCTGAAAATTCATCTATATAAATAATACTATTTTTTATCCAACTTAAATTCTCTATGTTTTTTGCTAAGAAATCTAATAAATCTGTTTCTTCAATATAATTTTGTGAAATTTGTTCTTCATAATTTTGATAAATGAATCGGATATCCTCTAATTTTGTTTTTAAATATTTGTCTTCTAATTTTTCAATCTCTTTATCTAATATATCTAATGTGATTCCATGTTTTTTTAATTCTGTAATGCTTTGCATTCCAATCTCTATATTTTCATCACTTTTCCCTAAGAATTGAAAATCATTTTGATGTTTTGATAGGATTGAATATATCAGCATGGCTTTTCCACATTTTGATAAATTGGTTTTGTTTCTTCCTCCTATTTCATTTAAAGCCCTATTGGCCATTCTACTAAATGTAATAACCTCTGCATTCATGACTGCTTTTTCTTTTAAAAATCCCATTAAGTTCTTTTCTGCAGTAAATGAAAATTGTTCTGGAGTAATGTAATATATATTTTCTTCTTTTTCTATTAAATTCGCAATTTCTGAAAAACACAAACTACTTTTTCCTGTTCCTGTTTTTCCATAAATGATTCTTAAACCCATAAATTTCTCCTTTTTGTCTCATTGAGTTCGTTTGTCTATGCGACATTTCTTTTGTAAATTTTATAATACAATAGAAAAAATAGCAAGGTGTTTTCTTGCTATTTTCTTTCTATTTTTCAATCCATTAGGCTTCTCTTCTCCAATAAAACAAATATTGTTGCGCTAATCCTGCCAAATCTCCAAATTTTTCTTTAGCTAATGTTTCTATTTGCTTTTTATTTATTTTTGTTTCATCTTTATTTTGGATATATAAATCATTCATGACTCTTCTTACCCATACATCTATTGGAAATACCTCTAAACGTTTCAGGTCAGAAAATAGTAATATACAATCCGCAACTTTGGGTCCTACTCCTGAAAGTGTTAGTAATTTTTCTTTTACTTTCATTGTATTTGGATTTTTCTCCAATTCTTCTAAATCCACTGTTCCATCTAATATCATTTTTGTGGTTTCATAAATCCTAACATCTCTAAATCCTAATCCTAAATCTCTATACTTTTTTACTGTAACATTTTTTAGTTCTTCTGGTGTTGGAAATGTGTAATATGCTTTTTCTTTCCATTCTATCTTTTTTCCATATGCTTTTGATAATCTTTCAATAATCCCTTTAATTCTTGGTATATTGTTATTAGCAGAAATGATAAAAGATATAATGGTTTCCCACAAATCTTGATTTAAGATTCTAATACCTTTACCATATGCAATACTTGTTTTCATATACTCGTCTTTTTTAGATAATTCTTCTTTTATTTTTTCATAATTTCTATCTAAATCAAAATATGTATATATTTCCTCTTCTAGATTTCCATTTTTACATATACCAGAAAACACGTAATCTTTTCCTTCTTTTTTGACATTCACTACATTTTCTTTCCATATTCCTGTATAACTTCCATCTTTTTGTTCATTCCATCGAAAACATTGTCCACATTCAAAGATGTCCCTTAATTCAAAAGTTTCTGGATTTTTTAATATATATTGCTGTTCTTTCATTTTTAAGTCAATTCCTTTCTTAAGTACAAATTTAGTCAGAAAAAAAAGTTTGTTATGGTTAAAATTGGAATTATTTTTAATCCATTTAACTCTATTCAATTATATCATATAAAGAAAAATTACTCTATACTTTCGTATAAAGTAATTTTATGATTTTATCTATTCTATCTTTTCTTTCTATTCTGCCCTATAACCACTTGCATTCATTTGATTAATAATACTTCCCTGCATTCCAATTACTAAATCTTTGTTGCCATCTAATGCATTGTATTTTAATATGGTATATTCTGCATATCGATATTCTGTGCTACCACCATCTTGATAATAGGCTTCTTCACAAAATCCATATTTTTCATCTTGTTTTGCTTGTTCTAATATATCTTGGACTTTGATAACTCCTTGTTTTAAAGCATCTTCTAGAGAGTATACCATATCTCCTTCTATGGTAATAGAAACATCTCCTGCAATCGTATATACTCCGAAATCCAAATTATCAAATTGATTTTTTTCTGCAATTTTGTTTACCCCCATATTCTTTCTACCCATATGTTCCTGGTACAAATTCCACTTTTATCGTATCTATTTTTTCATCTATCTCATTATTCTTATTTTCTATTTCATATATCGTATCTAATGAAACTTCTCCCTTTTTCTTTTTTAGATAATTTAAAGTTTCATTTTTTGCAAGTGTATATAGCCATGTTATTTCTTTATCAGATGGAAGTTTTGTTTTATCTAGTTCTTTTATTTTCGTGAAAACAATTTGCATGATATCTTCTGCATCTTCTTTATTTTTTACTATAGAAAAAGCAATACCATAAACCATTTTATGGTATTGGCTATATAATTCTTCTAACCCTTTTGGGTCATCTTTTTTTATTTTTAAAAATATAGATTTTGATTCTTCTTTATTCATTTTTATCCTATATTCCCTTTTATTTTTTATGCCTTTATTCTACCATAAAAATACCATAATTAAAATTCTATTTTGATAATTAAGTAGCCTTTGACATATTCAGCAGATATTTCTCCTCCATTTAGTTCCACAAGTTGTTTACTAATAGATAATCCTAATCCTGTAGATTTTTTGGCATTTTCGACTGTAAAATATCTATCAAAAATTTTTTGTACTGTTGTTGCATCTAATGAAGTAGCTTTATTTGAGAATGTTATCATTCCTTTTTCATTTAATTCTACTTTAAAATCTCCGTTACTATATTTGCAAACATTTGATAAAATATTCTCAAATACACGAATGATACTATGTTTATCTAAATCCTTATATATTTTTTGTTCACATATTTCAAGTTTTGGATTAATCTGTTTCTCTCTAAAAAAATGATACATATTTGCCAAAGTTTCTTCTAGGATTTCATTCATACAGCACTTTTCTTTTTTTATCTTTGTACCGATATCCATTGTTTTTGAAAATTCAAATAATTGCTCTGTAAGTTCTGTTAATTCGTTAGATTTCTTCTCAACTATTTTTAAATATTGTTTTTGTTTATTAGATAAATTTTCTTGTTGTATCAAATCAATATATCCTTTAATGGCTGTTAAAGGTGTTCTTAAGTCATGTGAAATATTCGTTATTATTTTCTTTAATTCTTGATTTCCACTTTTATATTGTAACCTTTGTTTTCTTAACTCTGTAAGGTTATCATTTATATTTATCGTTAAATTTTTAATATCCTTATCTGATGAGGATATGGTTATTATATTATTCGTATCTGCTTTTAATATGTAAGTAAAAGATTTCTCGATTTCTTTAATCGAATGTTTTATTAAACATAATTTTAATATTAAAACTATAGATATACAAAATAATATAATCGTTAGCAATAATAAACTAATATTCACTTTTTCCTCCTATTTTAGTTCCTTTTTAGAAAAAACATATATTCCCAATATATTTATAGCACATATTAGAATAATAGAATAGATAGGCATTTGTTTCAAATACTCTGGATCATTACTTCCGATTTCCATAGCCTGTCCTTGTGGAATTGAAAGATAAATCATTCTTGCTTGTTTAACTTTTTCATCTCCTGGATAATTCGGATCAAGTTCTTGACTTATTATATGAGAAATACCATTTTCATCTGTATATGTATTAGTTATATACTTATCCATATTTGCAGTTAAAGATATTGAACCTCCTGCTATAAACATTGTTATAAAAAGAATGATACATATTGTTGTTGATACTGTTATTTCAGAGCATATCATAGATATAAAGTTAAAAATAGAGCAAAATGATATGATGACTAAAACAGTATTGAATAGTACCATTGCAAATTGAGATAATGGCATCTGCAGTTGTCCAAATAAAGGAATACCAATTATAAATACGAATACTAGATACACAATTTCGCATAAAATAGATGCTATTGTACTAATAATAAGATTTGCTAAAAAAATTGAAATTCTACTATGTCCTACTATAATTTTATTTCTTATAATTCCTTGTGAATGTTCTTTTCCAACAAAGATACTTACAAATATTGCAATAAAAAGTCCTATATACATTATAAATTCGTTTATAATTTTATCTAAATGCACATTTACATTTTCATTTGATGCATATCTAAATAGTGTAAATCCTGCTATTCCAATGGTTAAAAACACAAATAACCAAAATATAATATCTTTTTTTAATCTAAAAAAACCTGCTTTTAATAGTTTAATCATTATTTGCACCTCCTATTAAATTCAAATAATAGTTCTCTAATGATTCTCCTTTTTCTTGAAAATCATTTACTATACAATTTCTTTTAGAAAGTGCAATAACAAGTTCTGACACATTTACTTTCTCATATATATCAATCTTTTCATTAGAAATAACTTTATAATGTAAATTTTCTTCTTCTAAATATTTAACACATTCTTTTAAGTTAGTTACATGAATTTGTGTTCTAATTTTAAAATTTTGTTCTAATTCATCTTTATCAATCTCTTTTATAATTCTTCCTTTGTCTATAATACCATAACAGGTTGCAATTTTAGATAATTCATCTAAATAATGACTAGAAATCAAGAAAGTAATACCTTTTTCTCTATTTAATGTTAAAATTAATTCTCTTATTTCTATTATTCCCTCAGGGTCTAATCCGTTTATAGGTTCATCTAAAATTAATAAATCAGGATGACCAACTAAGCTAATTGCTATTCCTATCCTTTGTTTCATTCCCAAAGAAAAATGTTTAGCAGTTTTTTTACCTGTGTTTTCCAATCCTACAAGTTTAAGTATTTCATCCAATTTACTATATGAAGGCAAACCTATAATTTTATACTGTTCTTTAAGATTATCTATTGCTGTCATATCTGAGCAGATTGATGGTGTTTCTATTATTCCACCTATTCTTTTTCTTGCTTCTGCAATTTTTCTACTATTATTAGAAATACCATAAATAGTATATTCTCCTGATGTAACTTTTTGTAAACCACAAAGTAGCCTTATTAAAGTAGTTTTTCCGGCTCCATTTTTTCCTATTAATCCATATATAGCACCTTTTGGAATGTGCATAGAAAGATTATTTAAGGCTTTAAAATGCCCATACTTTTTTTCAATATTATTTGCTTCTAAAATATATTCCATTTTCTCCTCCTTTCTTATGAAAAATTTTATCATAAAATAGTTAAGAAAATAGTTAAAACTTAGTTAAGAAATAATAAAGATTTTTTAATCGTATAATTTAAAACCAATCCCCCATACAGATTCAATATATTCTTCTTCCGTTACTTGCCTTATTTTCTTCCTTATATTACTAATATGTACCTTTAATGAATTTTCATCACAATCTAATGTATCTTGACTAATACACTCTAATAGCTTTGATTTGGTCACTACTTGTTTGGGATTTAATAATAATTGTTTCATTATCGCATATTCTGTTTTGGTTAGATATATTAGACTCTCTCCTATACATACTGTATGATTTTCTTGATTCAACACCATATGTCTATACGTTAATTCTGCATTTTTATAATTTTCTTTTCTATCTTTATCCATTCTAAATTGTACCTGTATTCTAGCCAATAATTCCTCTGTTGAAAATGGTTTTGTCAGATAATCATTTGCACCACTTAATAAAGCATTTACTTTGTCTTCTGGAGAAATTTTGGCACTAAGGACAATAATAGGGATGTCCTTTACTTTTTTTATAATATCTTCTCCATTTAATCCTGGTAACATTAAATCTAATAAGATTAAATCTACTTTTTCTCTTTCTAAAACCATTAAAGCTTCTGTTCCAGAATAACTATCTACAACTTTGTAATTTTCTTTTTCCAATACCTCTTTTATATAATTATGAATATCTGTATTATCTTCTACAATTAATATAGTTTTCATCCCTGTTTCCTTCCCTTATTTACTATTACCTACTAAAAGCAAAATTGCCAATCGATTAATAATTTTTTAATTTATCTTCCCTTTTTATATAATTTACATGTTCATATTAGCATAAAAATATATAATTCTCAACATAAAACAGGGAAACTTGAGAGATTTGGGGGACGGACTCATTTTTATTTATTTTTAAATCCTAATCCCAAAACTTCTCTTGAATTTGTAATAATGACAAAACTTCTTTTATCTATTTTCCTTATAATTTGTATGGTATTTCCTACATCTTTTCTCGTAACTGCACACATTAAAATTAACTTGTCAGAATTTGTATACATACCTTTTCCATAAAACCCTGTTGTACCTCTTCCTATTGTATTTCCAATTTCCTTTGCAATTTCTTCTGCCTTATCAGAAACAATATAGATGAGTTTTGTAAAATAAATTCCTTCAAATAAAATATCAATAATTTTTCCCATTAAATAAATAGCAATTGCTGAATATAAGCCAATTTCAATTTCTCTCAAGAAAATCATATTTAGTCCAACTATTGCAATATCAATTAAAAAGATGATTTCTCCCACTTTCATAGTTGGCTTATAAATTCGTGCTATATAACTAAATAAGTCTGTTCCTCCAGTTGAACTATTACTTTTTAAAATAATAGCAGTTCCTACTCCCATTAAGATACCACCATAAATGCATGCTAAAAATTTATCTTCTGTTAATGGTGTGACTTTGTCTAATATATCAATAAATACGGATAAACTAATTGTTCCGATAATAGATTCTACAAAAAATTTTTTTCCAATTTTTAATATGGACATTAAAAATAATGGGACATTTATGACTAACATACTAATTCCCATTGGTACACCAAATAAATAATACGTGATTGTTGCAATTCCTGCTACCCCTCCTGAAGATAATTTATTTGGTAATAAAAATAATGATACAGCTACTGCCATGACAAATGCACCTAAAATTGTTCCCAATGTTTCTAAAATAAATCTTTTAATCAATATTTTTTCTTTTAAGTTCATAATTAAAATCACCTTTATCACTAGTATTAGTAATTTTAGGTGATTTTATGCTCTTTTTATTTTATATTTTTATTCATTTTCATTTAAATATGCATAATATGCATCTACTTCTTCTTTTATTGTTTGATTATCAGTATCTAAGTTTTTCATTTTCTCTCTGATATCCTCAGGAAATATTTCCTTTATGGATTCTGCATATCTATCGCCATCTTCTGGCATGATACAATCAATAATCTCATCATTTTTTATAATAAATTTATGTGGTGCAGAATATCCACTATTTATTTCTAATTGATTATCCTGTACATAATAACTTTGAACTGTTGCCCATGCATATACATAAAATTGATTTCCTTTTTGTTTAATTCCTAACTTTTGTAAATATGTAAATACTTTAAAATCACTAATATTATCTGTTGACTTTGAATCTTTTGTCTTTAGAGTATATTGTGATTCTTCTAAACTAACCAAATATTCTTCTACTTTTCCATATAAATCTTCTCTATCTGTAACTGTTCTCTCTGTTGTCATATATAAGATAACACCTAAAAGTATTAATAAAACAATTACGAATAAGATTATTAAACTTTTTTTCATAAATATCCCCTTTATTTCTTACTTACTCCTTTTTTCTTTTCTTCTTCTCTTTCTTCATAAGCAAAATCTTTAAATGTTTTTGTCACTTCAATTTTAGATTTTCCTTGTTTAATCGTTTCATCTTGTTTTAAAACCAAATCTACATCATAATATTCTTTTAATTTTTTTACATTCTCTTTTTTATGTCCAATCACATTATTGGCATCTATTGGATTGACTTTGACTTCTACTTCTTTTACTTTTACATTCAATTTTTTAATTTTTCCAACAATAGCATCATACCACATAGCGGATTCTACTAATTGTCTAAATGCTGGATGATATGGTCCTGCTACAACTTCACTTTTTTCCTGACTAGGGTCTGCAATTTCATCTGTGCTTTGTAATCCCACTCTGATAATATCAATTTTTTTATCTGCAAACATTCTAACTAATTCTTTACAAGTTTCAATTGCTTGTGGCAATGGTAATGGCTCATAAATTCCTTCTTTATATTCTTTTTCTAATTTTGTATTTTTTACGACTAATACTGGATAAATTCTGACCATTTTTGGTTTTAGTTTTATTAATGCTTTTGCTGTATTAATTTCATCAATTCTTGTACTTTCTGGTAATCCAACCATCATTTGATGTCCTAATTTAAAACCATAAAATCGAATTAATTTTGATGCTTTTTTGACATCTTGAAATCTATGTCCTCTATTGGCTCTTTTTAAAATATAATCATTTGAAGATTGTACACCTAATTCAATGGTTTTTACTTTATATTTTTTTAGCCTTTTTAAAATCTCTTTATTAATACAATCTGGTCTTGTAGATATTCTAATACTTTCCACTTTTCCATTTTTTACATATTCATATGCTACCTCTAATAACTCATTTTGTAGCTTTTCTTCTATTGCTGTAAAACTTCCTCCAAAAAAGGCAATTTCAATTTGTGCTTCTTTTTCTTTTATATTATCTAGGTAATTATCTATTATTTTTTTTGCTTCTTCTTTTGTCATATTCTTTTTTTGACCACTAATTGATTTTTGATTACAGAAAATGCAATCATTTGGACATCCTAAATGTGGTACAAATATCGGTATTATATATTGATGTTTCATAGATTTACCTCTTTTCTATTTTAAATTTTCTAGTGCTTTTTTTGCAGCTTGCATTTCAGCTCCTTTTTTACTTTTGCCTGAACCTTTTGCCAAAACTTTTCCATTAAATTTGACTTGTGCTTCAAATCTTTTATCATGGTCTGGTCCACTTTCTTTTATAATTTCATATTCTATTTTCACATCTCCTGCTTCTTGTAGCTTTTCTTGCAATACCGTTTTATAATCTTTATCTCCTACATGTTTACTTGCTTGTTCAATTTCTTCTTTTAGATTTTCAATAATAAATGAATTTACTGGTTCTAATCCACCATCTAAATACATAGCAGCAATGACAGCTTCTACACTATCTGCTAATATAGCTGGTCTTTTATTCCCCCCATTTATTTTTTCTGATTTTCCTAACAACAAATAGTCTCCAAAATGATGTTTTGTTGCTACTTTGTACAAGCTTTTTTCACATACGACTGTTGCTCTTACTTTTGTCATTTCTCCTTCTTTCAGATTTGTATAATGTGTAAATAGATATCTACTTGATAAAAATTCTAATATACTATCTCCTAAAAACTCTAATTTTTCATTGCTATCTATATGCCTCTCATAAGCATAAGATGTATGCGTTAATGCTGTTTTTAATAATTCTTTATTTTGAAATGTATATCCTATTTCTTTTTCAATTCCTTCTAAATTCATTTTGTTCGCTTTCCTTCCTAAGCTGAGTCTCGTTTTTTTATTGTTACTTCTTAAATTCTCTTTCAACTTTATGCCTTTATTATATACTATTTTATGGAATTTGCAAGCAAATTAAGGATTTATTCATTTATTTTTTAGAAATTTTTTCTACTTTGCTCTTTTTTGCATTTTTTTGTAGACAAGTTTATTTTGTTATTGTATAATAGGGGTGTAGAATTTTATGAAAGTGAGGAAATTGAGATGTTAAATGACAAAAATGACTCAATGCATAAAAAACAAACTGATAGAAATTTGTCCGATGTTTTTAAAGAGTTACAAGAAATTCGATATTCTCAAACAAAACAAGTAAATACATCTTCAAAATCTAATTTAGTATCTAAAAAAGCAAAACAATTTAATACACAGAAACAATCTACTACCCAAAAACAATCTAAACAAAAAGCAAAAGTTTCTTTTATTGAAAATGCAGACATATCTTTTGATAACAAAAAAGGTGTAAAACTTTCAAATTTGCTAATTGTTCTTGTGGTTTTAGTTTTAGTTATTATTGCTGTATTCCCGATGAATGTATTTTCAGTCGAAACAGGAAATACTACTGAAGATTCTGAAGAAGTTGTAGAAACAGCATCTATTCCTACTGATTTTGAAATCAACAGAAGAGCATTAAATATGCAAAAGATAATTTCTGAAAACTCAAGCTTTGAAAAAGTAAAAGAACAAGTTTCTGAAGAAAGAGAAATTGAATATGAAATCCAAACACAACAAAATCCAACACTTCCAAGAGGAGAACAAGTTGTTTTACAAGAAGGTGTTATGGGAAAAGAAAATGTTTCTTTAGTAAAGACTTATGAAAATGGAGAATTTATAGAAGAAATTATTTTAGCCAAAGAAACAATTGAAGAGCCAACACCACAAATTTTAGATATTGGAACTTCAGATTTCTTAGCAGATTTAAATATACATATTGGAGACACAGTTTATTTAAATAAAAATGCGACTTTAAGAAAAGAACCTTCAGAAGATTCCGAAGAAGTTGCAGATATTAAAAATTATATAGATGTTAAACTTCTAGAATTACCTAATGAAGATTGGTGTAAAGTATCTTTTGATACAATCGAAGGATATTTACCTACTGATGTGTTAACATCACCTACAAAAACACCAAGTATTATAGAAAAAAATAGAATCCAAAGAATTTTAATCAATGTCAATATTGAAATGGAATTAAATAAATCTACTGGATTAACATTAAAAGATTATCAAAAAATCTTTAAAGATTTACCAAATGATACAAATGGAATTTTTGAAGAAAATGCAGAAGTCTTTTATAACATGGACAAGAAGTATAATGTAAATGGAATCTTTATAGCTTCTATTGCTATCCATGAAAGTGCTTGGGGTACATCACAAATTGCACAAGATAAAAACAACTTATTTGGTTATGGTTCTTATGATGACACACCTTATGAATCTTCTTATGATTTTAGTTCATATGCAGAAGGAATTGAAACTGTAACAAAATCATTAGTAAAATATTATTTAAATCCAGCTGGAACCAAAATCTATGATGGAGAAACTGCAAGTGCTTGGTATTATAACGGTCCTACATTAGAAGGCGTTAACCAAAGATATGCTAGTGACCCAGATTGGCATACAAAAGTATATTCTTACATGGAAATGTTATATAATAGACTTAGCTAAAAGGAGTCATTATGAAAAAAATTAAAATTAAACATCATAAAACTGTTTTAACAATTTTTATATTACTATTATGTGTATTATCATTTTTGTATTATGATTTGATTTTTAAAGTTTCATATGCTAAAGATGAATTTTCAACTCAAGTTGAAAAAATTGCAGAACAAACTGAAAATCCTATCTTTAAGATTCAAAAAATACTAATATATAGTAGTGCTAATGCAATTGATAAAAGTGAAAATGAATCTTTGCAAGATTTAAGTATTTTACAATATAGTGATATTGCCATAACCATAGATAATACAAGTACAGTATATGATCTTACAAATGAAAATACTGTAAAGGAGTTATATATTGATAATATAAGTATTACAACTGGTTCTGATAAAGGACATCAATATGTCAATTATAAAAGTGCTTTAGATTTTGCAAAATACAAAGAAATCGAAGAATTAGATGGTAATAAAATAGAATATAATATTGTTAGCACAAATGATGAAAATAATAATACAGATTATGCACAACCTACTTTTTATGCAGACTGTTCAAACCCTATTACTTTAGAATATATGAATGAGGATATTATTACAAATTACGCAGCATCTTCTGATTCGAATACCATTTCTTTTAATGGAAAAGTACTACAAGAAGCTGGTATTAACCTAAATGATATCAATTATTCTTTAAATTTTACCATTCATATTGTTAATAATTTAAATGAAGAATTTATTTGTCCTGTGAGACTTCAAGTAGATTTAAGCGGGGATGATGGTGGTATTTATAAAGAAGGATATAAATACGATAATACCTCTGTTTCAGGATATGAATATAATTTCATTAAAATTGTAAAATGAGTTTTAATAAATTGATTGCAAAAGAGAAACCATATTATTTTTTATAAAGCTATTTCGGTTCAATACAAGCTCTAAGAAAATCTAAAAATCGATTACTGAGCCTCTCCAATGGAATTGCTCCCTCAGTAATCGATTTTAATATTTTCTAAGAACTTTCCAATCACATTCAATAGCTTTATAAAAAATAATATGGTTTCTCTTTTTAATTAGATTTCTATTCAATCATTCAACTTTCAAGTATCATAATTTATTATTAGCAGAATCTTTATTCATTATATCCATCATAGATTTTATAACATTTTTACCTTTTATGATATAAATAACTCTATGAAAATTACTCCTCTTTTTTATTTTAAAGCTCTAAATGAATTTAAGACTGCTAGAACGGTTACACCTACATCAGCAAATACGGCTGCCCACATAGAAGCCAATCCAAAAGCGCTCAAGATTAAAACACCTATTTTTACAATCAATGCAAAACTAATATTTTGATACACAATTTTTAACGTTTTTCTTGAAATTTTCATAGCAGTTGCAATTTTTGATGGTTCATCTGTCATGATGACAATATCTGCTGCCTCTATTGCTGCATCTGACCCTAAAGCTCCCATCGCAATTCCTATATCTGCTCTTGCCAATACTGGTGCATCATTAATTCCATCACCGATAAATGCTAATTTTGCTTCTTCATTTTTGTTTTTCAATAATTCTTCCACTTTATTTACCTTATCTACTGGAAGCAGTCCACTATATACCATATCTAATTTTAATTCTTGATTTACTTTTTCTGCCACTTCTTTATTATCTCCTGTTAGCATAACTGTCTTTCTAACGCCTGCTTTTTTCAAATCTTGAATTGCTTTTTTAGAATCTTCTTTTATTTTATCACTGATTAAAATATATCCTGCATATTGATTATTAATTGCTACATAAATAACTGTTCCTATTTCTTCTACTTGTTCTATGTTTTCTAAATTTAATTTTTCCATTAATTTTATATTTCCACAAGCGACTTCTTTGTCATCAATTTTGCTAATAATTCCTTTTCCAGCAACTTCTTCACTATGGATAATTCTATTTTTATCAATCTCTTTCCCATAAGCTTTTTGTATAGAGATTGATATTGGATGATTTGAGTAACTTTCACAATATGCTGCCAATTCTAACAGTTCATTTTTGTCAAATCCATTTTTATTGATAATTTTTTGTACATCAAAAACCCCTTCTGTTAAAGTTCCTGTTTTGTCAAATACGGCAATTTCTGTTTTCGATAATAATTCCAAATAATTGCTTCCTTTAACTAGTATTCCTTTTTTAGAAGCTGCCCCAATTCCGCTAAAGAAAGTAAGTGGAACAGAAATGACTAAAGCACATGGACATGATACCACTAAAAATGTAAGTGCTCTATATCCCCAATCTAACATGTTTGTTTGCGTTATCAGTGGTGGAATAAATGCTATGATTACAGCTAAAAACACAACAATTGGTGTATAATATTTTGAGAATTTTGTGATAAAATTTTCCGTTTTTGCTTTTTTATTTGTTGCATTTTCAACTAAATCTAATATTTTACTGACTGTTGATTCTCCAAATTCTTTTTCTACTCTGATTTCTAGTACACCATTCAAATTGATGCATCCACTTAATATGTTATCATTTACTTTCACTTCTCTTGGAACAGATTCTCCTGTTAATGCTGATGTATCTAACATAGAAGTTCCTTCTATGACAATTCCATCTAGTGGAACCTTTTCCCCTGCTTTTACAACAATGATATCCCCTATTTTTACTTCTTCAGGTGACTTCTTTTCTATATTTCCATCTACTTTTAGATTTGCATAATCTGGTCTGATATCCATTAAATTTGCAATCGATTTTCTAGATTTTTTTACTGCATAACTTTGGAAGTATTCCCCTACTTGATAAAATAGCATAACTGCGACTGCTTCTGGAAATTCCTTGATGGCAAATGCCCCAATTGTTGCAATACTCATTAAGAAATTTTCATCAAAAAACTCTCCATGAAAAATATTCACAACTGCTTTTTTTACAACTTCAAATCCAACAATTAAGTAACTTAATACATATAATACAATTTGTATGATAAATATCGTATTTTCGTCAATATTAACAAAATTTATTTTTTCTATGAGAACAGCTATTAGAAAAATAATAGCTGCTATAATAATTTTTCTTAATCTCTTTTTCATGTATTTTGTCACCTCTTTTCTATACTTCTCTCAATGTTGTGTTAGGCTCTATTTTTTTTACTATTTTTTTAATTTCTTTTTCTACTTCCTTCTCTTTTCCCTCTTCAATTTCTACAATCATTTTTTCTGTTACAAAACTTACAGAGCATTCTGTAACACCTTCTATGTTTTTTACTCCTTCTTCTATTTTTGCTGCACAATTTGCACAGTCTAAATCTTCTAATATATATTTCTTTTGCATAAACTTTCATTCCTTTCACTTTTTATCTGTACGTTTCACATTCTTATTTTCTTAAAATATGCTTCTGTCTTATTCCTTATTAATCGTGTGTAAAATACCATTTTCTATAATATGACGCGTACAAGTATCTGATAACGAATAATATACATTTTTACCGTCCCTTCTGTATTTTACCAAATTTGCTTCTTTTAATGCTTTTAATTGGTGTGAAATTGCTGATTTTGTCATATTGGTTAACACTGCTAAATCACACACACACATTTCATGAACATCTAATGCCCATAATATTTTTATTTTTGTATTATCACTAAATATTTTATAAAAATTTGCTAATGCTTCTATTTTTTTATCAGATAACATATGGTCTTTTACTGTATCAATGACATCTTGATGAATACTATTACAATCACATGTCTCAATTCTTGCAACCATATTTTTCTCCTTTCTATATACAGTTGAATGTATATTCAATTATCTTTTATTATATTATAGTTGAATAATTATTCAATTGTCAATACATTTTCATATTTTTATTGACAAATTTGTTTTATTCATATATTAATATTTTAAAAGGATTAAAAATATGGTAAATGCTATTTTTCAAAAACTAGATTTCATCAAAATAATGCAAGCATTTATTATTAAAATAACATTAGATACATTATAATTTCTAAAAAGAATATATAATTATTATTACGAAAGGAATTTTTAAAATGAAAGATAAAACGATTTTAATTCAAGGTGCAATGGATATTGAAATTGAATATTTTATTGATAAATTGGAGAAAAAAGAAAAACAGACAATAGCAGGGTATGAGTTTTATACAGGTTATATTCATACATCAAAAATCATTATTTCAAAAACATTAGTAGGTGTTGTTAATTCCACTACTGCTACCACAATTGCTATTATGACTTTTCGCCCTGATATTGTCATTAACCAGGGAATTGCTGGCGCTCATAAATCAAATATCCATATTGGTGATATTATTATTGGTGAAAAATGTTGCAATATTAATGCTTTTTCAATGCCGACAAAAGAAGAAGGACATTCTTCTAATCCTTTTGAATGGGAAACTAATAAACGAGGAGAAGAAATACAAATCGGAGATAAAAAATTAGTAAAGGTTATTAAAGGCTTCTTTGAGACAAATTGTGAAAATACAATTTATACTGGCACATTAGGAAGTGGAGATGTATTTAATCGAGAATATGATAGAATTATGTGGCTACAAAACCGATTTCATCATCTTTCTGAAGATATGGAAAGTATTGGAACATATTGTGTATGCAATCAATTTGAAATTCCTTGTGTTGGAATTAGAATCATTTCTAATAATGAACTTACGAATGAGAAATTAGATAAAGAGCAAGCAATTAGATTACAAGAACTTTTCATAAAACTTTTCAAAACAAAATATATCTATTTATAGTAAAAATTAATTGTAAATTTTTACTATGTTCGCTTGTTTTTTTATGTAAAATATAGTAGCATATTACCAACCTTTCTTGTCATAAGGTAGTCTTTTACATAAGGACGGAAAGGAGGAAGCACATATGACAAACGCAGAACTAATTTTTCAACTAGTAGATAAATTATTAAAACAAAAAGAAGAAATTGAAACATTAAAATCTACGAAAGCAATTACAAAAGATGAAAAGATTAAAGCAGATAATACATAATAGTATTATCAAACAGGATAGAATGTTGTGGTCTATCCTGTTTTTATATAAAAAAAGTATGTGTAGTTGTGATACACATACAAGTACAAATGACATTCGCAGAACTTTGAATGTTTTGTTTAATGTAACTATATAATAACATTTTTCTCTGTATTTGTCAATTATTTTTTATTCAAATTGGAGGCGACACCCGGATTCGAACCGGGGATCAGAGTTTTGCAGACTCGTGCCTTAGCCACTTGGCTATGTCGCCATATATTCAATTATATGCTCCACGCTTATAAACAATGACTATATTATAAACATTTTGTTTTTTGTAATAGTGGAACAAAAATTGGAGCGGGAAACGGGGCTCAAACCCGCGACCTCTGCCTTGGCAAGGCAGCGCTCTATCAACTGAGCTATTCCCGCATTTTGCAAATAATATGATAACAAATATATTGGTAAAAGTCAAGACTTTTTTCAAACATTCAAAAAAAGGGATTTGGGGGACAGCCTCATTTTTCCCTTTTTTTGTTAATTTTAATCTCCTATTGGTGCGTAGTCATCTGTAACAATTGGTTTATCACTTGTAAAATCCTTTAGTTCATTACTTAACAACTCACTATATTCTGCTTGTTTATCCGTATTTATATTTCCATTTCCTTTAATCCCTACTAGGATTAAGTTTTGATCTTGTTCATCTGAACGATTAGGATTCACTTTAAATACTTTTACATCATCAAATATAGCTTTATATGTGCTATATTCATATTTAATAAAGTCTGCGTCATCCCCTTCAACAGCTGATATGATATTGGTTATAACTGTTCCATTGTCATTTAAACTATCATACACTTTTTGCATAGCTTCATAAGTTGTTAATTCAAATGGAGCATTTAGCCCTTTAAACGCATCTATAAAAACTGTATCATATTTTTTTTCATTATAATTTAAATAACTTCTTCCGTCTTGGGTGATTAATCCTAAATTCGGATTGTTCTTATCTAATCCAAATTCTTCTTCTGCAATTTGTGTCATTTTTTTGTCAATTTCTACAACATCAATTGTTTTATTTTCATATTTTTTTAAATAATGCATTGGATAAGTGTATGCTGCTCCACCTATCATCAATGCATCATTTGCTTCTTTATTATAATATTCAAATAAGTCATAATAGTATAAATACGTTGCTCCCATTTCACCATTTTCCTGATTCATATATGATTCTAAACCTGTATCTACTTGTAGCGTTTTGTATGTATTTTCACCTGCTTTCAAGTTTGTTACCCATATTCTACTATATTCAGAATCAACATCTCTTATTATCTCAGGATTTCCTGTTTGAAATAGATATCCTCCTAATAGATTTAAACCAACAATAATCAACAACTCTACTATCATTAACATATAATATTTCTTATCTTTTTTGTTAAACAAATATATAGATAATATCCATAACAAAATAGAACAAGCTAAAATAATATTTCTTACCCCTAAATTCGGTATTAGTATAAATCCTGCAAAAAATGTACCAAATATACTTCCTATTGTTGATAATGAAGATATTTTTCCTGATGTTGCCCCTATATGCTCCATACTATTATTTTTTATCTTGACTGCTATTGGAGATACGGTTGCCAATAAGAAACTTGGTATTCCAAAAGTGACAGTCGCACATATGATAGCAACAAAAATCAAATTATTTGAAAGTTGTGATAATACATCTATAAATACAACTTCTAATATTGGTATTATACTTGTTGCAATGGCAGAAATTAATAAAAAATTCGATAAAATTTTTATGTCATTTTCTTTATTTTTATCTGCCATTTTTCCACCAAACCAATATCCTATACTCATACTTGTTAGCATGATTCCAATAATGGTAGTCCATATTAGATTAGAACTTCCTACATATGGTGATAATACTCTTGCTGCAATTAATTCTAACATCATAGTTAATGCACCACTTAAAAATACAGTTATTTCTAATGAATATTTCTTCATATTTTATCCTCTTTTTACTTTATTTTTTCTTATTTGTTGTCTTCTTGGTTGTTTTCTTGGTCCTCGTTTTTCTTGTTTTCTTTTTGGTTGTGTTTGTTTTTTCAAATTCTGCTTTTTCTTCTGGATTCCATTCTTCTCCCAGTTTTGGCTGATTCCATGAAATGTAATCACATGATTTTGGATTGTTTTCACAAATATAATATTTTCTTCCTCTTTTTGTTTTTCTAATTTGTACAGTTGCTCCACATTTAGGACATGGTACATCAATGGTTTCTATGATTGGTTTTGCATTCTTACATTCAGGATATCCTGGGCATGCTAAAAATTTTCCATATCTGCCATATTTATATACCATCATTCTTCCACATTTTTCACATTTGACATCTGAAACTTCATCAACCATTTCCACATGTTTCAATTCTTTTTCTACTTTTTCTACTTCTTTTTCAAATGGTCCGTAAAATTCTCGAATCATTTTTTTCCATTTTTCATGTCCTTCTGCAATCTCATCAAATTCATTTTCTATTTTAGCAGTAAATTCTACATTGATAACATCTGTAAAATTCTCAGTTAATAATTTATTGACTATTTTACCTAATTCTGTTGGATATAATTGTTTCTTTTCTTTTTCTATATATCTTCTTTCCAAAATGGTTGTAATTGTTGGTGAATAGGTACTAGGTCTTCCAATTCCTTTTTCCTCCAAAGCTTTTACCAAACTTGCCTCTGTATATCTTGGTGGTGGTTCTGTAAAGCTTTGTTTTGGATTTAATTTTTTTAGTTTTACTTCTTGATTTTCTTCAAGTTCTGGAAGCATTCCTTCTTCTTCTTTTTCCTCTTTATCAGTTCCTTCAACATATAATGTCATAAATCCTTTAAATTTTAAAACTTGTCCATTTGCTTTAAAATCATATGCATTTGCCTTAATATTAACATTCATCGTATCATAAACTGCTGGTGCCATTTGACTTGCTAAAAATCGATTATATATTAATTTATATAATTTATATTGGTCATTTGATAGACTATCTTTTATACTTTCTGGCTCAATATCAATATATGTTGGTCTAATTGCCTCATGCGCATCTTGTGCATCTTTTTTTGTTTTATAATATCGATTTTCATAATAGTTTTCACCATATAATTTGGTAATTTGTGTTTTAGCAACACTTCTTGCTTCTTCAGATATTCTTGTTGAATCAGTTCTCATATAGGTAATTAATCCTACTGTTCCTTTTTCAGGAATTTTTACACCTTCATATAATCCTTGTGCGATAGACATTGTTTTCTTTAAGGTAAATCCTAGTTTTCTTGAAGCCTCTTGTTGCATTGTACTTGTTGTAAATGGTGGTGCTGGTGTTCTTTTTTTCTCACCTTTTTTTACTTCACTGACAATATATTTCGCATCTTTTATATTATCTAAAATTACTTGAACTTCATCATTTGAATGAATCTCTAATTTTTTTCCATCTTTTCCGTAAAAATGGGCTTCAAATTCTTTTTTCGTTTTGATATCTTCTAGGTTTGCATAGATATTCCAATATTCTTCTGGAATAAATTTTTCAATCTCATTTTCTCTGTCTACAATTAATTTTACAGCAACAGATTGTACTCTTCCTGCTGATAATCCTCTTCTAACTTTTTTCCATAATACAGGACTGATTTTATACCCCACAATTCTATCTAATACTCTTCTTGCTTGTTGGGCATCTACTAAATTCACATCTATATCTCTTGGTTCTTTTATCGCTTTTTGTACAGCATTTTTCGTAATCTCATTAAAAGTTACCCTTACGATTTTATCTTTCTCATCTTCTAAAATTTTTGCTAAATGCCATGCAATTGCTTCTCCTTCACGGTCAGGGTCAGTTGCAATATATATTTTTTTTGCTTGTTTTGCATTTTTTTTTAGTGATTTTATTAAATCCCCTTTTCCTCTAATATTTATGTACTCTGGTTCAAAGTCATGCTCTATATCGATTCCCATTTTTGATTTTGGTAAATCTCTGATATGTCCCATAGATGCTACAACCTTTGTACTACCACCTAAAAATTTTTTAATCGTATTTGCTTTTGCTGGTGATTCTACGATAATTAATTTATCAGCCATTCAGACTTCCTCCATTTATTTTTTCAAATATTTCTTATTCCATATATAGTATTCTAGCTTAAAAGAAAATATTTTGCAAGTTTTTTTAAGGATTTTGAGAAATCGGGAAATTGGGGACGGACTCATTTTTTTCTTTTTATTTAAATTTTAATTATATTTTTAATATGATACAAAAAGGGAAAAATGAGTCCGTCCCCAATTTCCCGATTCGCCGTCCCCAATTTCCCGATTTCTTAAAGTCCTTAAAATAATTCTTTACTTAAGTCTGCCAATACATCTTCTACCCCAATAGGTGTTACTTCATTTTCTTTAAACAATCTTAATATTTTTTCTATCTTTTGTTCATCATTTGATAAATATGTTATTTCTTTATTTTCTATTTTGGTATTATTTGGTATATATTCTGTTTTTACAACTGCAATACCAAATTTTGCATTATCTTTTTTTATAAATTGGTCTTCATTTATCTTTTTATAATATTCTAATTTTATCGGATATTTGATTCCAGCCTCCATTAATTTTTCTTTTTCTATAAATTTTCCACCAAAAAAAGTTCTCATTCTTCATCTCCCCTTCTTCTTTCGTACTTTTTCATAATACTATGAAGAGATTCACTTTGCAAGAACTTTTCATCGCATTATTTTACATATTTCTACTCTTTTTTATCTTCTTTTTATTTTTTCGATTTTATATATACATGGTATGTCTTTTTACATTATCGAATATCTTTTTCTTTACAAAATTCGATAGACTTAGACATTAATTTTGTTTTATAATATATATAGTTTTATAAAATGGATTTCTAAATTCCACTTTTCAAATATTCTATTTAAAAATAGTAGTAAATTTCTTTATTTTCATTACTACTATTTCTCTTTTACATATTCTTTTACTTAGTTTTTAATTATGGTTTTTCGTTATTTTCTTCTTCATTTCCTGTTAACTATTTTTTTGCCTCCTATTTAATCAAAATTTTTACTTCCTTATTTTTTACAAGTTCTTTAAATTTTATAGCATCTTCTTTATTTCCCACAATGCTTCCATAATGAGTTGGTATAACTACTTTTGCTTTTATTGTATTTGCTAACTCAGCTGCTTCTTGATAATCCATTGTATAAGTTCCTCCAATTGGGATAAACGCTTCATCACATTCTATATTTCGAATTTCTTCTATATTATCTGTATCTCCTGCTATGTAATATGTTTTATGATTTACTTGGATTATATATCCTACCCATCTTTTTTCCTTTGGATGGAATGTTTTACTCAAATTATATGCATATGTTGTTTTGAAATTTAGTCCATGTACATGATAATTTTCATTTGGTACTACTGCAAGTACATTTTCTTTACCAAATAATTTTTCTGCTTCTTCTTTTATATCTTCTGTAACGATAAATACAGTGCTTTCCTTTTTCACTTTTCCAATATCCTCTGGTGAAAAATGGTCATAATGAGAATGTGTAAAAAATATATAGTCTGCATCATGATACTCTTTATCGATTTTAAATGGGTCTATATAGATGATAATCTCTTCTGTTATTTTGATACTATTATGACATAATACTTCTACCATATTTTACCTCCCAATTTTCATATTCTAATTTGCTTTTGTTTTTAATTTGTTTTTTTAATATATTCATTATGGTTACTATATCACAATTTCTTCTTATGAACAACAGTGGCATGATTAAAACTTTTATTTTTCATCTTCTTTTCTAAATTTTATCAAATCTTCTACTCCCATTTTTCCTGCTCTGGTAATTAAATTATATCCATACTTTTCTTTTAATTTATCAATTGTTTTATCCAATTTTTCCTGTTTCTCGTTTTTTGCGACATCATTAAATAATGATATTTGCATTTCTTCTGTATCTGTTAAATCATCTACCCTAACCCCTATCAATCTAATTGGCGTGCCCTTTCTATACATTTGTTCTAATAATTCTTTTGCATGACCAAAAATTTCTTTTGTACTAGCTGTTGCATTTGGTAATTTTCTTTGATGAGAAGTATCGACAAAATCTTTATTTCTCAATTGTACATTAACCACTTTTGCTAACATTTTTTGTTTTCTTAGTCTATAGGTTACTTGTTCTGTTAAAGCTAATAATATCTCTTCTAGTTTGTCTATATTTGAAATATCCTCTGGTAGTGTAACAGAATTTCCAATTCCTTTTGGTTTTTCCTTTTGGAATTTTACTTCAGAATTATCAATTCCATTGGCATATTCCCACATCATGGTTCCATGTTTTCCAAATTTATCTTGCAAAATTTTCTTATTGGTTTTGGCTAAATCTCCAATGGTTTTTATTTGCATATTATATAATTTGGGAACGGTTCTTTTTCCAAGCATAAATAGTTCTGATACAGGAAGTGTCCACATTTTTCTCTGTATTTCATTTTCAAAAAGGGTATGCACTCTATCTGGCTTTGTAAAATCTGATGCCATTTTAGCTAAAAGTTTATTATGTGCTACACCAACATTTACTGTAAATCCTAATTCTTCTTTCACTCTTCGATTTATTTCTTTTCCTTTATTTAATAACGTATCATTCATTAAATAATGTGTCATATCTAAAAAACATTCATCAATACTAAATCTTTCAATTTTATCTGTATATTCTAATAATAATTGATACAACTGATTAGAATACTGTCTATATACTTTAAAATTTGATGGAAATACCTTTAATCCCGGACATTTTATTCTTGCTTGATAAATCGTTTCAGCTGTTTTTACACCACATTCTTTTGCTTTCATACTTTTTGCTAAAACAATTCCTGACCTTTTGGATTCATCTCCTCCAATAATAGCTGGTATCTCTCTTATATCCATTTCGCTTCCATTTTTTAACATGTCCAATGCTGTCCAACTTAAAAAAGCATTATTGACATCTACATGTAATATCTGACGCTCCATATCATCACCAATTAAATTATAGAATGTATGTTTGGTTTTGTCAATGTTTTCTTTTTACAAATTTTCACTTTTATTTTTATGCATTTCGGTATATAATACTTTCGATAAACTTAATTGATAAAATTTTATAATATACATAGGAGGGAATTATTTTGAATAAACTAGTAATTATTGGCTGTGGAAATGTAGGAATGGCTTATGCCTATTCTTTATTAAATCAATGTTTAGATATAAATGAATTAATTTTAATTGATATTGATAAAGAAAAATTGTATGGTAAAGTTGCTGACTTAAATCATAGTATCTATAATCTAAATACTTCAACAAAAATTATCTCAGGAAATTATTCTGATTGTCAAGATTCTGATATGATTTGTATAACAGCTGGTCCTATCCAATCAGCTATAAAAAATTCTCGAATGGAGGACTTGCATAAAGCAAATACAATTTTAAAAGGTATTATTTCTGAAATCAAAAAAACAAATTTTTCTGGAATTTATTTAATTGCAACAAATCCTTTAGATGTTATGACATATGTGACATGGAAGTATGCTAATTGTAATCCTAGAAAAGTAATTGGCTCTGGAACATTATTAGACACTGCTCGATTACGTTATTTTTTATCAGAAAAATATCATAAACCTATTACAGAGATGACTGGCCTTGTCCTTGGTGAGCATGGAGATAGTCAATTTATCCCTTGGTCAACTGTAAATATAGAAAAATTACCTGAATCAGAAATGACAAATATTGAAAATATAGTTAAAAAAGCAGGTTTTGAAGTTTCAAAATCACAAGGATTTACTTCATATGGAATTGCTTCTGCTTTAAGTAGAATTACCAGAGCTATTATTTTTGATGAAAAAGTTTGTTTACCTGTATGTTCTTATCTTGAAGATTATGGAATTTTTACAAGTACGCCTTCTATTATTGGAAAAGATGGTATTGAACAATCTAATACACTAGATTTGGAAATTAATGAAAAATTAAGATTAGAAAATTCTATACAGGCTATTAAAACAGCTATTGGAAATTTGTGAAAAGACGTTTTGCTAAGATTTTGACACATAAAAAGAAAACTAGGTTGAATTTTATTCTCCACCTAGTTTTCTTTTTTGTGCCATATATGCAAATTTACTCATAATATTTGCTGGCAATATTTTTGCTCCAAATCTTGATATTTTTACATCTATTCCTGGAACAATATAAAATTTACCTTTTTCTAATTTTCGAATAGCATATTTTGCTACATCCATACTATTTGCTTCTCTTAAATGAAAATTTACATTAGCCACTTTATTAAAATTCGTTTCTACTGGTCCAGGACATACTATACTAATTTGTACTTTAGATTTCTCTTTTTTTAATTCTTCTCGGATTCCTTCCGATAATTTAACCACATAATTTTTTGTTGCATAATATGTCGCCATTAATGGTCCTGGCATGAATCCGGCTATAGATGCTACATTTAAAATTTTTCCACTGTTTTTTTCTTTCATGTCTGTTAAATACAATTTTGTTAATATATGATAAGCAATAATATTTGTTTTTATCATATTGATATCTTTTTCTAAACTTGTTTTTGTAAAGTTTCCACAATCTCCAAATCCTGCATTATTGATTAAGATATCCACATTTTGTACCTGATTGTGGATTTCTTTACAATTTTCTTCTATACTTAAATCTTTTGATATAATTTCTATCTTTGCATCATTCTCTAATTCTTTTTTGATTTCTTCTAATTTTTCAACATTTCTTGCAACTAGTACCAATTCATCTGCTTTTTTTGCCATTACTCTTGCCATATCTTTTCCAATTCCTGATGATGCTCCTGTGATTAAAACTTTCATATATATACCTCGTACATTTTATTATTTGTATTTTTTCCTATTTTATTATATCTTCATTTTATTTTCAATAAAAAAAGAAGTATTTTTGTACTCCTATTTTTTTTCTTTATTCCTACTAAATTTATTAAATACTATTCCGACCGCGTGAACAATTCTAGTTGAATTATTATTGGCAACTGTTTTTCCTAAGGCCTTTCCTCCAACCGTTATTGCTGAAACCAAAGCACTTAATAAAAATTGCACATCAAAATCTAATCCAAATTGACTAGTGATTTTGACTGCTATTAATGCACTTATTGCACCACTTAATACTCCACAAATATCACCAATAACATCTGCACAAATATTTGCTACTCTAGGTGCATTTCTAATTAATTTAATGGAATCTTTTGATCCCTTTACTTTTTTCGTTGCTTTTGCATGAAATTCATGTTCATTTGCAACCGTTACAGCCACACCTATAATGTCAAATATAATACCTACTAAAATAACAGCTACTAAAATAAGAATAGCTGGTACTAAGCTTAAATTTGATACACCATTTGTAGATATATATGAAAATACAATCGATAATATAAAAGTCATAACAAAAACTTCTATAAACCATTTCATATTTTCATCTTTCTTTTTCTCTTTTTCCTTCTTTCTTTTTGATTGTTCTATTTTCTCTTTTACTTCTTCTATTTCTTTTTCATTCTCTTTTTCTGTTTTTGCACTTTCTTGTCTTATAGCTTTTTTCATTTCTTGTCTTGTCTTTTCAGCTTCTTCCTCACACGGTTTTCCTTTT
The DNA here is from genome assembly GCA_949288175.1 of uncultured Eubacteriales bacterium. GTDB lineage: Bacteria > Bacillota > Clostridia > TANB77 > CAG-508 > CAG-269. The sequence goes on from CASEIV010000008.1 coordinate 48,179, forward strand.
GCTTTTTTCGTCTTTTCTTTCAATTTTATCTCTTTCCTTTCTTTTTTTAAGTTGCCAACGGGGACGGGTGATGATTTTGGGGACGGAGAGAAAAATCATCATTTTTTTAATTTTTGTTTTATTATTAATTTAATAATAGCTAATAACATAATGATGATTTTTCTCTCCGTCCCCAAAATCATCACACGTCCCTTTGGTAACCTTTAAATGTTCAAAAGAGGAAATTTTGAGTCTTCCCAAGATTTCCCCTTAATATTTTTATTTGAGATGGCAAAAGTCTAAGTAAATTTTACAGTTTAGGTCTGGTTGAATTTCTCTATTTCCCGCATAGCATTACTGCTATTGCCGTTTCCGTTTAAGGGAAATATCTATACAAACTATAGCTACCAGATTGCCACTTAAATCTGTACCTTAATCCAAAGACTCCTATGCTTTTATGAAAGCAAACATTCTAGAAGTTTTCCTTAACACACTTAATAAGTTTATTAGTCTCTTTTGCAAATGAAATTTCATAAGTACAGTAAAACTAATTTGGCCAAAACTATGTTTTACTAATGATTTAATCCCAATACATTCACTCAAGACAGGCTACTCTGTGCTTTTTGTGTCTTGGCACGCATCACAGGTTACTCTTAAATTATGTATAAAAAGATATATTTATATCATAAATTTAAGCCTCCGCGAAATCAGGGAATCTTATATATGCCATTATATAATACCCGGATTTCTTACTCCCTGAACACACACAAACTTGGCGTTTCGCGCACATTCAAAGAACTTCAACGATATGCCCTTTAGTGGATTTTTAGCCCCACCCTCATAAACTTTAGTATGACTAGAATAATGCACCATCGATATATATTATACAGTATAGATGTGAAATATGACAAATTTCATTTTTGTCATATTTAAACAAGTATGGATTTTCTTTGTTTCTGGTAATTCTATTTTTTATTATTTCATTTATTTTCTCTTCTTTTCTTCGTTTTTCTCTTGATTTTAATATCCTATAAATTCTCTCAATTCTTTCTTTGTTTCTTCAAAATCTCTATCATTTGCAATATTTCTTACTTGAATACTTGGATATTTTTCTTGTATTTCTTCTGCCATTTCTAAATATACTCTTTGTTGATTAATACTATTTTCGGCTTCATATTTAGAATTTTTAAATGCTGCTTTATCTTTTCTATCTAATCTTGTATGATATTTTTCTACATCTTTTAGATATAGTGTTATATAATATATTTCAAAATCTAGTTTACTAAATTCTTCCAATAATTTTTCATATACATCTGTAAACATATAGTCTTTTTTTCCAAGTCTACAATAATTTTCTTCAGTAAAAAATGTCCTATCAAATACTAGATTAATACTTTTATTTTCCATTTTTTTTATATATTCTAATAAATTAATATACATATCTTCTGCTTTTTTCTTACCTTCTGCCGAACTATCCGCTGTTCCACATAATCTATATAAATTTGTATAACTTAATGAATATCTTAAAAAATCTGTTACCGTTGTTTTTCCTGCTCCTTGTGGACCTTCTACTACAATTAATTTTGAATTTGCCATTTTTATACTTGTATGATATATTTAATAACTTAAATACACCCTACACTCCTTCCTTCATTTATTTTTATATTTATTATTTTTTCCTATATATCTTTTGGTTACTGTTTCCTTTCTTTTCTTTTCTTTTTTTATTATACTACATAATTAATTATCTTTTTCTTTTCCGTCCTCATTACTTTCTTCTTCATTTTCCTCTTTTTTTGCTTGTCCTTTATTTTTTAACATATTATTAATAGAATTTAAAATATCTTCTGGACTTTCATCAAAATCATCTTTTATGACATGTAACACTTTTATCTCCTCCTTTAATCTTTTTTATTATACTATTTCATATTTCTATTTTCAATATTTTATTTTCATCTATTTATAGACTTTTTTATTTTTTTATAATAAACTAGGTTTAAATTCATGAAAAATAACCCTATTAAATAAATTTTATTTAGATAAAGAAAGGAATGATTTACATTATGGAAAATGTTTTTAAAGATTATGCTGCTAATATGCATCATCCAGATTGGGAAACTATATCGAAAAGAGAAAAGCCTCTACTAACTAATCCAGACGACATTCGTTCTGTTTTTGACAGAGATTATACCAGAATTACACATTCAAATGCCTATAAAAGATTAAAACATAAAACCCAAGTATTTTTTTCACCAGAAAGTGACCGTATTTGCACAAGAAGTGAACATGTTTCTCATGTAGAATCTATTAGTTATACAATTGCGAGTTATTTAGGATTAAATACAGAATTAACAAAAGCCATTTCTGTTGCACATGATATTGGACATAGTCCTTTTGGTCATGCAGGAGAAAAGATTTTATCAACTATCTCTCAAAGAGATTTAGGGTATGGCTTTTGGCATGAAAAAAATGGTCTAGAATTTGTAGATAAAATAGAATTATTAGAAAACCAAGAACAATATAAAGATAATTTGGATTTAACGTATGCTGTTAGAGATGGTATTATTTCTCACTGTGGTGAAATTGATGAAAACTGTTTAAAACCTAGAAAAGAATATATTGATTTAACATCCTATGTTAGACCTAATCAATATGCACCATATACTTGGGAAGGTTGTATAGTAAAAATCTCCGATAAAATATCCTATATTGGAAGAGATATCGAAGATGCCATTAGTATAGGTATTATTGATGAACATTTAGACGAATTATATAAATTATTGCACTATGATTTACCTGAAAAGAAAATCAACAATACTATCATTATCAATTATCTAGTATGTGATTTGGCCAAAAATTCAACTCCTGAAAAAGGATTATGTTTCTCAGAAGAAGCCTTTGATTTGTTAAATAAAATTAAAGAATTTAATTATAGGAATATCTACTTCTCAGATAGACTAAAACCTTCTATTAAATATTTTGAATTGGTTTTAAATGAAATATATGATACTTTAAAATCTTGTTATGATAAAGAAAATACAATTACCACTTTAAAAAACAGATTATCTAAGATTTCTGTAAAACTTTATGATAGTTTCCTTGGATTCTTAACAAATTATTACGATTTAGGAAATCGACAAAAATTAAAATTAGTTAATGATGTTATTTTTGATTTTAATAATGAACAAGATTTTTATAAGTGTATTATTTACTATATTTCTGGTATGACAGACAAATTTGCAATTGAGATTTATAATGATATTATTGGATTTTAGAGAAAATGTCGCATAGGGATCAGATCCCTATGCGACATTTAAAATAATTTTTTTATTAAATCACCTATAATTTCTTGGTTACTATCATATGAAAAAGTATTATTTTCTTTATCATAACAAACCATAACTAGTTTTGAAAAATCAATTTTCATATTTTTCATTACTTTATTTTCTAAATCCATATCTCCTTCACATGTTGTTAAAAGAATATATTCTTTATTATCTTTGTCCATACTTTCTACAACAATATAGTTTTCTTGTGCATTTTGATCTAATTTAACAACTGTTCCTTTTTTGAAACTATTTTGCATATTATCAAACTCCTTTCAAATTATTTTCCAAAAATTCTATTGAAAAAGGATTTTATTTTTGTATAAATTTTATTATACCATTTCTCTTCTTCTATAATTGCGATTTTATTATTTACTACATTATCTGTACTCTCTATATTCCCTTCTGTATTTTCTTTTACAACCTCTTTTGTTTTTTTGAATAATTCGGAAATATCATAGTTTTGATTAAGATATTCCATTGTTTTTCTCTCATTTTCTTTACATATGTCCATCAATTGTTGTCTTTCTTCTCTATCACAACAATACATTAAATATATAGCACTAATTAAATCTTTTGTTGCTGGCATAATATTCTGTTCTATTAATGTTTTACTTTTATCATACTTAAATTTATATGCATCATTCTTACTTTCTCTTATTTTTTGCCTTAAATTTTGAGGTATTTTTATCAATATGGTTTTATCGAAATAATTTAATATTTCATTCGTTTCTGTTAACACATTGCAATAATTATCCATTTTCTATTTTCCTTTCTTTACAGAAATTTATCTTTGATCATTTGTATTTTCTTTAAATAGTCCTTTGAAGAAGTTCTGCATATTTTGAAATGCTGCTTTAATCCCACTAACTTTTTCTTTTTTTACCATTTCTACTATCTGTTCTCCTGTTATTTTTATATCTCCATCTTTTTCTTCTTTTATTTCGTGAATATTTACAGTTCCTTCTTCCGCTTTATTTATCAAATCTTCTATTGTTTTTTGATTTTCTTGAATTAATTCTTGGTTTTCATCAAAACTTTCTAAAATATATCCAGCTGTCTCTTTTTCTATTTGCGTATTTCCATCCAGATACATATCTACATATTCCATGAATTTATCATAATTTTCTTGTACTACTGATTCTTTTTGTACATAAATTTTATCCATATTCTCTATATTTTCTTGTATATCTGCTAACTCTACTGTAGTAGCTTCTTTTCCTTCTAAATCTTTCAATCCTTCCTTTGCTTTCTCTTGATAAATTTCATACTCTTCACTATTTTTAGCAGCATCATATTCATTCTGATAAACTTCATCCGAATCATAATACTTTCCATTACTTCCTTGCCCCTGCATTTCATTTACATATTTTCCTTCTTGTGCAGCTTGTCCTTCCAATCCCCATGCAGATACTGAAGGATTTTCTATATCATAAATAGTAACTTCTATAGGCACTTCCTTTTTCTCTACAACAGTTTCTTCAGCAGTACATCCTTTCATTGATAAGGCTCCTGCTCCTAATATCATCACAATTGGAACAATTATTAATTTATTTCCTTTTTTTTGTTGTTGCTCTTCTGTATTTTCCTGTGTCTTTTTTATATAAAAACCTACTACTGGTTGTGTATTTTTAGGTAAACCTTCAAAATATGCATATCCTTTTCCTTTTTCTTTATCCATTACATAGGAATTAGAATCTAATATTGTTATTTTTTCACCCACTCCTGCTTTTCGAGTTGGTTGATGTTGTAACTTCCATATTTGAGCTAACTTTACCATACTAGTAAATCTATCTTTAACTCCGTTTTTTATACCTTTTATACTTGGTCGTTTGTTTTCATCATTCATGATAACACCCTCTTCTTTCATTTTTACATTTTAAGTATAACAAACAAATTATGTCGTTACAATATTGTTATCAAAATTTAACATAACTGTATTATAGCTGTAATAATCCTATTCCAATATTTCTATTCTTTTTTTACATCTCTTTCTTTAATTTCTTCTTCGCGATATGAAGATATCTTGTATGTATTTTCTTTATCAAAAATAATTCTTATTACTTTTGTAAAATTGTCTTCTACTGGTTTTCCATATTCTTCGATAACCAAGCTTGCTTTATACTTCTTTAATGTATCAAATGTATTCATCCATCCCATTCCTGTACCGCCATCATTGGCATGTGTTGTACTTGGCTTTATTCCAAGATTGTTTAATGTATCTGTTTCAAACTCTATACCAGAATCATAAACATATAAACTGTATGCACCATCAATGATTCCAAGTCTTACTAGAATACTTTTATTGTTATTTTCAGAATGGTTAATGGCTATAATTGCATTCTTTATTAGGTCTGCAATTAAAATTTCTAAATCTTCTTTTTCAATATATTTATTTATCATGTGATGAATATTTCCATTTATTTGTAATTGGAAATCTATTTTATTTTTTACACATTCTGATTGCATATATTTTAGCATACTATCAATTTTATCAATATTTGTTTTCGTTAGTTCTATACTCACTGTTTCATTTTGCATTTCGTTTGATAGGCTTTCTATTTTATCTTTTATATGGGTTCCGTCTACTATTTGATCGTTTAATACCATTTGTTCTAATTCATATTCTAATGATTTTTGCTTGTGTGCTATTGAATGGTTCTTTTTGTTAAGTTTTAAATTTTCTTTTTCTAATTCTTCTATTTCTTTATCTTTATTTTTCAATTCTTCTTTGATTTCTTCTACTTCTCTTTCTTGTAGTTTTTGTTTGTAGTATAACTGTAAGGATTTTTGGATGGTGATAAACATGATGATTGCAAAAATAATGAAACTTACTCCTGCTCTTCTACTAAGTAATTGATCATAATTTGATATAATTATAATACAAAAAATTATTAGTATACTAATGTCTAATATTAAAATATCTATATATTCGTTTTTTGAATTTTTTTGCAAAAATGTGAATCCATTTTTAAATCTTTTTATTTTGGCGAATACATAAATAAAAATTAAATATAAACATAATATCAAGAATAATCCTGTATATATTTCCTGTATATTAAAAATAAGAACAAGATTATAAGCAATAAATGCACTTATCGAAAATATAATATAATTTATGCTCAATGATATCATCGTTATTAATAGCGAATATGCAAATCTTTCTTTTATTGATACTTTAAATATTATAGTTATTAATAAAATCATGAAAATTACATTATATGAAAATCCTAATAAATTTTTTATAAACCTACAGATTACAGATATAACAATCATACTCAAAATAATCATTACACAATTTTTTAATGTAATTTGTATCTTTTTATTCATTATCTTAAAATTTGTATAATATGTAAATATAGATAAATAAAATATTTTGATAATATCAACAATATTTGTCATATCTGCTAATCCCAATCCCATTATAAATTCCATTGTTATATTTCCTTTTTATATTTCGTTTTTTAGATTATATATAAAAATAAAGAGATAATCAATAAATTTTTTATCAATTATCTCTCATTTTTTATTAGTTACTAATATTTATTATAGCCAAAAACTTAGCCATTTCCAAAAACCATCAAACCACTCTACCATACCTCTCACCACCTTTTTTCTTTCGTATTTATAGAAAGTTGTATTACTTCCTACAAACAAAAAATTACCATCTTCTTACGAAAAAAAGACGGTAACGCTTAGTGAAAAAAAATGGTAGAAATTTGTCGAAAATAGAAAAAAACATATCATAAATATCAACTATTTGATTTGATACCTATGATATGTTCATTTATAATTTTATTTATCATATTTCTCTTTCAATTTTTTCTACATAATAATATATAAATTCCATTGGTGTTGGTATACCAGTTTCAAGACTTACTCTTGCTCTGTAATATTCTAACAAATCATCTACTGGTGTGTTATTCCAGGCATGTATAATCGCATTTTGAATACCATTTGTAATTGTATTTCCAGATTTTTTATATAAATTTGTTAAATGTCTAATAACATTTGTATTATCTCCTTTATTTTCAATCAGATATAAGATTGCATCATGTATATATTTTCTTCCTACCATTTTAGCAGGTATTCCGATTAAGTCTAATTCTCTAGCGATGCAATCTGATATCTTTTTCTTATTATCCTCCAATTCCTCTTTTAATACTTCCATTGTCTTTTGTGGTGTTACTTCTCTTAAACTTATCAATTTGTTCAAAACATAATCAGCTGAATATCTCGGATGATTTTTATATAATATGATATCTGCACCATTTTTATGAACTATATCATATATTCTTTGTGAATGGATATGTGTTGTTACAACAATAATTGGTTCATAGCCTAAGTTCAACTTTTTAAGTTCTGATAAAAATCCCAAAGAATCTGCATTCCCTGTCATACTGTTATTTAATTCTAAATCTAATATAATACCTTCTGGCTCTTTTAATTTTGCATACTTTAGCCCTTCCACATCTGAATCCGTGATTCCAATAATTTCTACATCATCTCTACTCTTCACACTATTAATAAAATTGTTACAATCATTTCTATCATCTTCTATTATTAGTATCTTCATAGATTTTGTTGTCATATGTATACACCCTTTCTTCTTTTTTTTATAATGTTACCATATTTCTCTATAAAATACCATAATTCTACAAATATTTTACCATGTGTTCGAATATATTATATTGTAAAATTTATATAATTTAATACTTAAGATTCTTATAATAGGAGGAGATTTACATGAATACATCTGATTTAAATTCAGAAAAACAAGAACAAATTTTAAGAGGTAAAAGGATAAAAGATATTAGAGAAAATGAATTACATATGAATAAAACACAATTAGCAAAAGAAATTGGTATATCTAGTCAGTTCCTTGGATTAGTTGAAGAAGGTAGAGGAAATTTAATGTATAGAAGCATTCGAAAACTTAGAGATTTAAGTGGTCATTCTGCTGATTATATTTTATATGGTCTTGATGATTCAACTATTGATAAAACGAAAGAACTACTAAGTTCATATAGTGATAAAGAAATTAAAATGGCTATGAATATTATAAAAGATATTGCCATTTTCATAAAAAATTAGTCGATTTCTTAAACTTTTTTGTGCTTTTTGTATTATTTTGAATATAATATATTGATTTTAATATATTACTTTCATAAAATATTCTATATAAGATATTTTTAAAGGTGGAATGTTTTATGATAAGTAATTATTTAATCTATTTTTATACTTTGCCAAAAGAAGAACAAGTTAAACAATTATTAATAATTCTACTTTTCTTTTTAATTTTATTTCTTGCATCTATTTTTTTGGATTTTATAATACCAAAATTTAAAAAAGATGATTTTGGGGACGGAGGAAAAAATCATCGTTTTTAGTTTTACTTATTTCATATAAATAGAATATATTAAAAAGATGATTTTTTGCTCCGTCCCCAAAATCTCTTTTTTTGATTGTTATTTTATCCCCTTTTTGATATACTGTATACATTATGAAAAGTTTATATCGATATACAAAATTAAATGAATATTATATAAAACGATTTGGAGAACGAGTTTTAAAGATTTGTATTAATGGGCATTTTACTTGTCCTAATCGTGATGGGACTTTAAGTCATTTTGGTTGCATCTTTTGCAGTGAATGTGGTTCTGGAGAACATTTAGACCCTTATAAAGATATTTCAGAGCAAGTCGAAGATTATTTTAAATCTCCTCGTTCTAATAGGGCTAATAAATTTATTGTTTATTTTCAAAATTTTTCGAACACATATGATTCTATCGATAACTTGAAAAAAAAATATGACAGTGCATTAATCAATCCTAAAATTATTGGATTATCAGTTGCTACAAGACCTGATTGTATTAATGAAGATATTGTAAAACTGTTATATTCTTATACTGATAAATATTATGTTTCAGTAGAATTAGGTTTACAAACATCTAATGAAGAAATTGGAAAATTTATTAATAGACAGTATACAAACGAGCAATTTACAAAAGCTGTTGAATTACTTAATAAGTATGATATTGATGTGATTACTCATATAATGGTAGGATTACCTGGTGAAAGTTTTAAGGATATACAAAATACAGTAGATTTTATAAACCAGCATTCTATCCAAGGACTAAAAATTCATAATACTTATGTAGTAGAAAATACTGTTTTAGCAGATATGTATAACAAAAATGAATATGAACCTATTTCTTTAGAATATTACTTAGATTGTTTGACGTACATTCTTTCACATATTTCTCCTGATATCGTCATTCACAGAATATCTGGTGATGCTCCTAAAAACATATTAATTGCTCCTAAATGGGATTTACACAAAAAGTGGATATTAAATGGTTTGGATAAAAAATTAAAAGAAGAAAATTTGTATCAAGGGATATATTATAAAACGAATTAAAAGATTTGGAGGACGAAAAAAGGGAAAATGACTCCGTCCCCAAAATCCCTTTTTATATCATAACCCTCTTTACATTTTTCTTTAACCATTTATCAATTTCGAAATAATTTGGTATATATTGTTGAACTAAATTATAGAAATTACTACTATGATTAGCAAATATCATATGTGACAATTCATGAACAATAATGGCATCAATTTTATCTTCTGGTAACATGATAAGCCTATTACTAAAATGTAATGCTCTTTTACTTGGTATACAGCTACCATATTTACTTCTTGCATCTCTTACTTTGTATTCATAGTATAATACTTGCATTTTTTGACTCCAATATGGTAATCGCTTTTCTAAATATTCCTTTGTTTTTACACAAAGAAATCTTTTTACATATTTATCAATTATTGCTTTATTATCTTCATCTTTCAACATTTCTGGTATTTCAATAATAAATCGTTTATTTTCTTCATCTAAAATAATTTTTATTCTTTTTTTAGAAACATATTCTATTTGTATACAGAAATCTTCCCCTTTATAGCTTATCTTCTCTCCTGTATACCAATGTTTCATTTTATCATTTTCTTTAGACATGATTTTTAGATATTGTTCATATATTTGTTCTTCTTTTTGCTGAATAAATTCCAACATTTTTTTGTTAGATAAATATTTGGATTTACTAATATTTAAAACATTTCCTCTAAAATACATCGTTATACAATTCGTATGTCTATAATTTCTAATCATAACTGGAATTTCTTTTTCTTTAATTTTTATATACGCATTTGCCATTATTATTCAATTCCTTTTCTTAATTTTCAATCTTTGCTTCTTATTTTACAATCTTTTCCTTTTCTAAATATTCCAAAAATCCTGTGCATCCTTCTACAATATCCTGATAAGTAACTGTAAAGTTTCCTGTGTACCATGGATCCGCAATATCTCTTGGATTTTTTGAAAAATCTAAAAGTTTATATATTTTATTGTCTTTATCATTTCCTACAATTCTTTGGATATTTCGAATATTACTTTCTTCCATCCCAATGATGTAATCGTATTTTTCATAATCCTGTTTTTCAATTCTTCTTGCTTTATGTTTTGCATATGGGATTCCTTTTTCTTCTAATTTATCTTTAGTTCCATAATGCATATCATTTCCTATTTCTTCATAACTTGTAGCTGCTGAAGCAATAGAAAATTGCTTTTCTAAGCCTTTCTTTTTTACCATATCTTTGAATATATATTCTGCCATAGGAGATCTACAAATATTTCCTAAACATACAAATAATACTTTAATCATATTTTTATACCTTTCCTAATTTTTTGTTAAATCCATTTCTGCTTCTATGAATTTTTATTTATTTTCTAATAATTTTTACATTTTATTTAAATAATTTATTAACACTTCATACACAGGTTTTCTTTCTGCCACTAATTTATTAGAAAGCATATCTTGTACTTCTTCTAAATTACACAATTTTACTTGTTCTACTTCACTTTTTTGAATCTTAATTTTTGATACATTTATCACTTCTGTTTTTACCAAGTAAAAATCAAATATATGATTTGCATAAAAATGTTCTTTTACTTTTCTTCCTGTTTGATACGTCAACATATATTGTAAGTCTTTTTCTTCTAAATCTATTCCAATTTCTTCCTTTACTTCTCTAATGGCCGCTTCTATAGAAGTTTGTGCTGCTGATACATGTCCTGCAACAGACACATCCCATTTTCCAGAATTGGTCTCTTTATCTTTTGTTCTTTGTTGCATCAATATGTGTCCTTCTTTATCAATGATTGCAATTACAACAATCCTATGCCATAAACCTTTTTCATGTACTTCTTTCCTTGTTACAACTTTTCCTGTTTTTGTTCCATCTTCATTTAAAACATCTATTAGTTCTTCCATGTTTGTTACTCCTATATTTCATATTCTTTTAATCTATCTATATATGTTTGTATAGATTGATTGTTAATATCTTCTGGTTTTAATTTGCAATATCTCATGACTTGTTCTTCAATTTCCAATGCCAATTTTATCAATTGATTTGCTTTTTCTTCATTAGACCATACAGATAATGGTTTATCTTTATATCGTATCTTTGCATCTTCTAATCGCTCTTTTAAACTGACTACACCATCTGGTGCAACTCTTTGGTCACAATAGGCACATATCTTAATTTCATAATTACTAGATTTAGCCGTTTGTTCATTTTTTCTAGAACGTTTTCCATCCAAAATTTCTAATTCTTTATTGTTTAAACCCAAATTTTTTCCAATTAACATATTGATTTCATGATCATTTGTCCCATATTCTTCAAAATATTTTCTTCTTACTTCTATGAAATCCTTATCTTGTATTTCCTCTTCTAGTATTTTTACCATATTTCCCATATCATGTAATAAAGAAACTCTTGTGATTGCTTTTCTATCTATGGGCTTTCCAGTCCAGTTATCTAGAATCAGATTTGTACATGCTGCGACTCTTAACATGTGCATTTGTAGATTTTCTGGTAAATGATATTTGTTATATATTTTTAGTATGTTCATACTGCCTCCTATTTCACTAAGTCTAAATTACCATTTATGATAATTGGTGAAAATCCTGATATCTCATCATATAACATGCCTTCTGGAATAGGATTATACATATAGATTTTTTTACCCTTCATAAAGGCTACATATAGCTCTAAAAAAGTTGCTCCACCAATATAATTTGGTTTTCCATTTTTATCAAAATTTAAAGTTAATACCGCATCCATGTTTGAAATGGTGGATTCACTTCGAAGAAGCATTCTTTTCTTAAATTCAGCATGTGCTTTATCTCCTAACTCCCACGCTTCCTTTTCAGCACTTGGATTATCATAACAGTTTGGTAATTCTATACTATGCCCCATCTCTTCTAATTTTTGTTTAATAGGTTCAATTCTATCATAAAATGTTTTACTACAAATCACTAATATTTTCATAACCATTTCTCCTTTAATTTTCTTCTATTAATTCAAATCGATAAGTTTGTTTTACTTCTGGATATTTTTCATGATCGACCTCTGACAAAAACATATCCAATGGTCTAGCCCATATTTCATTATCTTCTTCATGAGTATAAATCACTAAATCCTCTTTCGTCTCAGAATGTTTTGCTATACAAATAATTTTATGAACAGTTCCTTTAAAATGTCTATACACTTGTCCTGGCTTTATTTCTCTTTCCATAAACATTCTCCTTTCTTTATCTCTATTTTCTAAATATCTCATACAAAATTTATTCCCATATTCCTGGATTAATATATCTAATTAATGCCATGATACAGGCATTTTCTGTTAAATCAATTCTAGATATCTCATCATGTGTTAAAATACTAATACCACCTTTTCCTGTATTTAATCCATGACTTTTAAAGATTCTATCCATGACTTTTCCAAGCTCTGTACTAGTTATTTCATCTATATATGTTGCATCAATTGGAAATCCTTGACTGGTTCCTACACTTTGTTTTCCTTCTTTATTTTCAATCACAACTGTATTAATATCTATCCATTCGTCTAATAAATCTGTAATTCCTGCTTCACTTGCTACATAATAGTCTGCCTCTATGTTATTTTTCTTCGCATATTCTTTTAAGTTTTTTACTCTGTTTTTCGCACCTATCACAATCTCTTTATTAATTGGCTGTGCTCCCACCTCTGAATCAACTGGTATTCCTTCTATTTCGATATTATCAAAATATCTTTCAAAAGCTCTTTTTACGCCTTCTATTTTTCCTTGATTTTTTGTTCCCATTAATATTTTCATTTTATCCCTCTTCTCTTTCTTTATGTGCCTATTTTATCACGGATAAAATGGAATGTAAATATTTAGAAACTTATTGAATTTTATAAAATTTCATAATATACTTTGATTACAAATATCTTACATTATATTTTAATAAAGAAAGGATTTTTAAAATGACAAATAGTAGAGATTTTTTAGATAAAATAGTTAATGTCATCATTGATAAACCATTAGGCAGTAGACATTCTGAAAAATACCCAAATCATATCTATCCTGTAAATTATGGATATGTTCCAAATACCACAAGTGGAGATAATGAGGAATTAGATTGCTATATATTAGGTGTATTTGAACCTTTGGAAACTTTTAAAGGGAAATGTATTGCCATCATTCATAGAACAAATAATAATGATGACAAATTGATTGTTGTTCCTGAAGGTAGAAATTACTCAAACGAAGAAATTAGAGCATTAACAGAATTTCAAGAACGCTTTTTTGAAAGTGAAATTATTCGAAATGATGTTGATTTTGTATTCAATAAAAATATTCCTGAACTTTCTGTAAGTCATTTAGAAAATAGCCTTTCATTTTACAAAACCATAGGATTTAAAGTAGAATATGAAAGACCTGAAAATAAATTTGTATTTCTTTCAATGGGAAACATTCAATTTATGTTACAAGAATTATCTGATAATGAGAAATGGGAATTAGCTCCTCTTACCTATCCTTTTGGAAATGGTATCAATTTTCAATTAGAAGTAGATTCTGTTAATAGAATTTATTCAAAATTAAAAGAACATAATTATCCAATTGCCTTTGATATTGAGGAAAACTGGTATAGACAAGATAATAAATTACTTGGAAACAAAGAATTTTTAGTGCAAGATCCAGATGGATATTTACTAAGATTTTCTGAAGATTTAGGTGAAAAAGAGGTGATATAAATGCAAGAAAACGAGTTAAAACGATATGAAGATATTGGAAACTGGGATTTTTCCGATATAAAATATACAACTTATCAAGAATCCAATTGGGATTTTTATGATGAAATTAAAAAACATTCTACTAGCTCCTCTTTACTTTTAGATTTAGGTACTGGAGGTGGAGAAAAAGCACTGTCTTTTCTTCCTGATGTTGGTATGATTATTGCCACTGATTTTTCTAAAGAAATGATTAAAACTGCTAATAAGAATAAAAAACAATTTCCTGATAAAAAAATTAAGTTTGTTTGTATGGACAATTTAAACATGACTTTTCCAAAAAATTTATTTGATATTGTATCTGCAAGGCATACAATGATTGATGCTAAACAAATATATGATGTACTAAACAATGATGGATATCTAATTATTGAAGGTGTTGATAAAAAAGATTGTTGGGAATTAAAAACTTTATTTCAAAGAGGACAAGCATTCCATGATGAAATACCAATTAGCCAAATTGATTATGAAAACATAAAAAAAGCTGGCTTTCGAGAGATAGAAATGCAAGAAATTATACAATATGAATATTATGAAACAGAAGAAGATTTGTTGGCACTACTTTTAAAAACACCAATTCTAGATGATTTTTCTGAGATGGAAAACACTAATAACACACATCATCCATCAATTGAAAAAGATTTATTTGATACATATGTATCTACACATACCACTTCAAAAGGTATTGAACTAAAACGTGTTTTATATGGTATTGTTGCTAAGAAATAAATTGTAGGAGCTGATTGAATGATTGAAATTAAACAGTATAGAGAAATCAAACAAGAAGAATTACCAGAAACTTTAGACTTAGTACATAAAGTTTTTGATGAATTCGAAGCACCTTATTATTCTGAAGAGGGAATCGCTTCATTTTACAAATTTATTGATATAAATAATATGTCAGAACAATATTCTAATGGTTCTTTATATTTCTATGGTTGTTTTGTTAATGATATTATTGTAGGTATGATTGCTGTTAAAGATTTTGTCCACATTTCGTTATTGTTTGTGGATAAACACTATCATCGACAGGGTATTGCTAGAAGTTTATTTGATCATATTATACAAATATGCAAAGAAAAAAATCCTTCTTTAAAAATGATTACTGTTAATTCTTCTCCTTATGCTGTGGATGTATATCATAAGCTTGGATTTTCTAATGTTTCTTCTGAGCAGGTAGTTGATGGAATAAAGTTTACGCCTATGGAGTTGAAAATAGAAAAGAATAACTAATATTCTTTTCTATTTTTTACATTACACATTTTCTTTTTTGCTCTTATATTTCTTATATCCCCAATATCCTCCTCCACCTAGAAGTCCTAATGTTATAATTCCTCCTAAAGCACTTCCTTCTTCATTGTTAGTATCAGTATTGATGGTATTTTCTATTTCTGTATTTGTTTTTCCTACTAAAGTATTTGTTGTATAACTACTTTCTAATTTTACTGGTTCCTTCACATTAATTGTTATTGTACTTGATTTTCCATTAGATGTAGTTGCTGTTATAGTTACAACTCCAGATTTTTTAGCAGTTACTTCTCCTGTCGAGTCAACTGTTGCAATACTTTCATCACTTGACTTCCATGTAACATTTTTATCTGTTGCATTACTAGGTGTAATAGTTGCAGTTAATTTTTCATTTTCACCTATTTCCATATCTTCTATTTTTTCTTCTATTTGTATTTCAGTTACTGCAATGGTACTTGGTACAGATGTCCTTGTTTTACTGTTTGAAGAAGAACTTGAACTAGAACCGGAAGTTGTACTTGAACTTGAGCTTGAAGCAGAGCCAGAACCAGAACTAGATGTGCTACTTTTACTAGATGATGAATATGGACAAACTCCATTTGGATGTAAATGTGCTGGATGTCCTCCACAATGATAATGATAACTTCCTAGTCCACTTTTATTTTGATTATCTTTATGCCCTCCATTAGCATCTGTTCTACCAGAATGCGAATATACACTAATTTGTATAGATAATATTGATAATATAATTATTAAAGCTGATACTATTTTCTCGATATATTTTTTCATAAAAACATCCCCCTAAATGATTATACTGAATAAAGAATAAAAAATTTGTCGAATTTTGTAATAATATACAAATTTCGACAAATTTTTATTTTAGTTCATATATAATTATCTCTATTCAGTTAAATCAGTTAAAAGCAATATATATAATATATTTCAATTCTTTTCGCTCATCTAATAATTGTTTGCCAACCATAAAATAACAACCATACTTATGTATAGAAATACACATATACTAACTCCAACAATTCCTGTAATTAACCCAGATTTTCCAAGCCTACTTCCTGTTTTCTTGGTACTCTTTGCGCCTAAAACAATTGCCAATATTCCTGTTGGTAAGCTAATATAATAAAACAATCCTGATAAAATTGATATAATTCCTAATACTAGTGAACTAACTCCTGCTGCTGATTTTTTTCTATTTTCTTCCATATTTACTAATCCTCCTTTATTTTCAATTGACTAATTTCTTGTAAATCATCTAAACTATTTACTTTAATATAATCTTCTGAGACAGTATACAAATTATCATCTATATATAATCCTCTTAATAATCTTGATGCATTATAGTAAGAATATTTACTCTTTGTTTTATCATGTGTAATCGTTCCCTTTAATGTAAATCCATCTGTAAGATTGATATTATATACAAAATATCCTTCTGAAACGTATTCTTTTCTATAATTTGTATAAGAATTCACTATTGATTCATACTCATCTGATGAACTTTCTATTTCAAAATCTTCTGTATAATTATTAACAGGTATTGCTAATAATTCTTTTTCTTTTGAGAATAATAATGCTTTATGATTTGTTAAAATAGCTGATGTTGTTCTCCTGTCTCCTATGATTGTATCTGAAATTTGAATTGGATTGTTAACATCTGTTACATCAAATAATGCCATTTTCATTCCTGTAATAGTAGCTGTTGTTGATCTAACTCTTCCTGATGAATCTCTGTTAACTTTTTCTTCTGTTTGCATTCCAATTCCTATCAAATGATTTTCATCATAAGGATGCAAATATGTACTATATCCTGGTATTTTTAATTCTCCTAAAACTTGTGGGTTTTCTGGATTACTTAAGTCTATTACAAATAGCGGATCAATTGTTTTATATGTCACAAGATATGCTCTATCTCCTAAAAATCTAGAAGAATACATCTTTTCTCCTTCTGCCAATTTTTCGGTTTCTCCTATTTTTTCCATTTCATTATTAAATATGACTATTCTAGATCCTTCACTATTATATAAAGCAACTCTTAAGTTTCCTTCATATTCATCTATTGAAAACTGATTAATAGTTTGTCCCTTTTCTTTTGCTTTTCTATCATATTGTATACTTCCATCATCAAGTAAATTAAATTTATATATGTATGTATATGTTCCATAATCATATTCTTCATCGTCATCTTCAAATGCACCAAATATACCCTTTAATCCAAATATTGAAGATATTTTAGGAACACCACTATATAAACTATCATATTTTTCTTCTAATAGATATATATTATTTTCTGATACATAAGCATTTTCAACATTCATTAGATATGAATTTACTTTTACAGCTTCCTCTATATTATTTAAATCTAACATAGATAGTATCGTTTGATCTGTTGTATCTATATCTTTTATTCTCTTTATGTTTTTATATCCTGGATCAATTTGTTTTCCATCTTCATAATAATATGTTACAATTTCATCATTTTCTTCTTTTAAATAGCCTGATGAAATAACATATAATCTTCCATCGATACATCTAGATGTATAATATGGTTGTTCTAATTGATAATTTTTAATTTTCTTTGGTTGTTCTCTGTCAGAAATATCATATACCGTTACCACTGTTGAATTACGATTATTGTAATAATAGTAATATGATGATGATGTAGATTTCGTTTTCTCACTAATCACAATTAATTTATCATTATATAAAATTAAATCTGATGGAATCGTATTACTGTCTTCTGGTTCTATTTCAGATGCTATTTTTATTTGTGTTTCGTCTTTTACATCTGTAATAACCACTTTATCTTCTGATAAAGAATATATGTAATCTCCATCTGTTTTTGTTATATCTGCCTCATCTACATTTTCTACTTGTATATTGGTTGTTGAATATTCTTTCGTAGATTGTGTACTTGTTATAGAGTCCGCTGCTGCACTTCCAGTATAACTACCAGGATCTATTCCTGAACTTCCTGTATAACTATCAGTAGTTATTCCTGAGCTATTTATTACTACATCTCCCATACTGCTAGTAAAACTTCTGGAACTTTCATAAAGAATACTAAATGGTAATGTCAATAATTTAGAAGGTATACTAATTTCGTCTATATCCCTATTATATATTGCTTCTAACTCTGCTTTTGATGATATTTCTACTAATTCCGCTTCTTGATTATCTGTTACTATTACTTTAAATCCTAATATTGATATTATTAGAATAAAAATAAGTATAATTGCTATTACTATTTTTTTCATTTTTTATCATCCCCCTCTTTTATTTTACTAAAAAGATTTTTATAAAGCAATCTTATTTTTAAATTATATTTTTTATTTTATAGTACTAAATAGTTGTTAGCATTTAGCTCATTCAACTAAATAATCACTAAAAAAATTACAAAAGTCGAAAAATGTATTGACAAATTTTGGAAACCAATATATACTTTAATCATTAATTTATAAATTGTAATTAACCTTTATATAATCTAAAATGAATTTTTTATATTTATTTTTTAAATTGTTAATTAATTTTTCTATTTCACATTTTATTATCTGATATTTATTATTTTTGTTCTTCACTTTTCTCAATTTATTATTATATTTCTATTACCTTTACTTTCTTGATATAAATATTTAATTCTTAAAATTAAATAAATCTTACTATATAAAAATTCTGTATTTCCTAATTAAAATTACTATGATATGAAAGGATGATGTCATGCTATCAATTGTAAAAAGTCTTGCTTTGCATGGATTGCAAGGTTATTTAGTAAACATACAAGTAGACATATCTGCTGGTATGCCTTCTTTTGAAATTGTTGGCTTACCAGATACTAGTATTAGAGAAGCAAAAGAAAGAGTAAAAACAGCTATAAGAAATTCAACATCCGAATTTTTGAGTCGAAAAATTGTCGTCAATCTTGCTCCTGCTAGTACAAAAAAGGAAGGATCTATTTTTGATTTACCAATTGCTGTTGGCATTTTAATTGCAAATGGATATATTTATAATGCAGATTTAACAGATACTATTTTCATTGGAGAACTTTCTTTAGATGGTTCCATTTGTCCTATAAAAGGAATTCTTCCTATTTGTATAGAAGCCAAACGTTTAGGAATGAAACGTATTCTTTTACCAATAGCAAATGCTAAAGAAGCATCTATTATTGATGGACTTGAGATAATACCTGTTTCTAATCTAAATGAAATCATTGATTATCTCAATGGTCAATTTCTTATCTCTCCTGAACCAACATCACATTTTATTTCTAATACAAACACTACTTATGAATTCGACTTCTCAGAAGTAAAAGGACAGGAAAATGTCAAACGTGCTTTAGAAATATCAGCAGCAGGTGGACACAATTGTCTTTTAATTCGGTAGTCCTGGATCTGGGAAAACCATGTTAGCTCGCAGACTTCCATCCATTTTACCTGATTTAACTTTTGATGAAGCTTTAGAAATCACAAAAATTCACAGCATTTCTGGTTTATTATCTGAAGATACTCCCTTTATTTTCAAAAGACCTTTTAGAAGTCCTCACCATACGATTACAGAAACTTCTTTAGTAGGAGGTGGAAGAATTCCGAAACCTGGTGAAATCAGTTTAGCCCATTTCGGTGTCTTGTTTCTCGATGAATTACCTGAATTTAATAAATCTACATTAGAAGTTTTACGAGGACCTTTAGAAGATAAAACCGTAACCATTAGTCGTGTTGATTTTTCAACTACCTATCCTTGTAATTTCATGTTTATTGCTAGTATGAATCCATGTCCTTGTGGATATTATGGCTCAAAAGAAAAACAATGTACTTGTCGTGAAGATCAAATTCAAAAATATATTCACAAAATTAGTGGTCCACTTTTGGATAGAATTGATATTCATATAGAAGTGGAAAGTGTAAATTATCAAAAATTAGGGAATGATTCTCCTTCAGAATCTTCTGAAGAAATCAGAAAAAGAGTAAATAAGGCCCGAGAGATACAGGTCAATCGTTATAAAGAACATCACATTTTTTCAAATTCAGAACTAACCCCAAAATTAATTTCTAAATATTGTAAACTTTCTTCTAAAAGTAAGCACATTTTGGAAATAGCTTTCACGCAGCTTGGTCTTAGTGCCAGAGCTTATAATAGAATTTTAAAGGTTGCAAGAACCATTGCAGACTTAGATAGTTCTGAAAATATAAAAACACATCATTTGGCTGAAGCAATACAGTATAGAAGTTTAGATAGAAAATATTGGGGTAGATAGGAGTGATTTTATAAAAAAAATTCAAATTGATAATAAACTTTATCCCAAACAGTTAAAGGAAATATATAATCCGCCACAAACCTTGTATCTAGAAGGTAATATAGATTTATTAAATAAACCATCAATTGCAATCATAGGTTCACGCAAATGTACAAAAAATGGTAGACTCTTAGCACAAAAATTTTCGTACGAACTATCTCAATGTGGTGTTACTATCATAAGTGGATTAGCAGAACGGTATTGATACAACTGCTCATCTCTATTCCTATAATCAACTGGGGAAAACAATTGCAGTTTTAGGAAATGGATTTAACCATATTTTTCCTACGGAAAACAAAGATTTATATAAAAAAATTTTGAATCATGGTGGATTAATCATTAGCGAATATCCTCCTGATATAAAATGTCAATCTAAATACTTTTTAGAAAGAAATCGCATTGTTAGTGGATTATCTTTAGGTGTTCTCGTAATAGAAGCTTTATATAGAAGTGGTACAAGTGTAACTGCTAAATTGGCTGTTTCTCAGAATAAAAAAGTTTTTGCATTGCCACACGAAATTTGGAATTCTCACGGTGTAGGAACAAATAGATTAATTAAAAATGGCGCTATTTTAGTTACTAATACAGAAGATATTTTGCAGGAATTTAAATCTTTAAAGAAATTGTCTAAAAATTTTAAAGATATTCAAAAAATAGAATTAGCTTCTTTAGATATCGATTATGGAATTTTTGAAAGTTCTAAGAAATCTTCACCCACTATAAAATCTTCTAATATTAATTCTTTTGTAAATTCATCATTAGATTATCTTAATTCCCATTCTTCCATTCCTTCTAATATTCGTCCTAATAATAACTTAGAATCTCTAAATTTTCAAAATAAAAAAGAATTAAAAGATTCCAAATTAGCATATATTTATGATTTGATATTTGATAAACCTATATCTATTAATGAGCTTTGTAAAAAAACTTCTAAACCAATTTCAAAAATTTCTAATGATTTGTTTTTGCTAGAATTAGAAGGTTATATAAAGAAAGTTGCAGGTGGTTATGTATGTATTTTAAACAAGTGACTGGTAAATATGGTGAGGATTTGGCTTGTGAATATTTGAAAAAACTTAATTATATCATTATTGAACGAAATTTTTCTTGTTATCAAGGTGAGATTGATATTATTGCTAGAGATACTTCTAAAAATGAGTTGGTTTTTATTGAGGTGAAAACTAGGACAAGCTTTAAATATGGTTCTCCTATTGATGCTGTTGATAAAGTTAAGCAGAAACATTTATTTAAAGCTTGTCAATATTATTTGTATAGTCACAATCTTCGTCATCTTTTTGTTCGTGTGGATGTGATTGAGGTTTTTATTAGGTACAATATTCCTCATATTCGTCATGTGAAGCAGGTGTTTTGATATTTATAGAAGAAGACTCTATGATATTAAGATTAAGTCAAAAATTAATTTTGTATTTAATAAATTTAACTTCCTTTCTTTCCTTTTATTTAATTTTTCCTCTATATTTTTCTTCTTTGTCAAAACTTGTTAGTTGTTGTAAATTGGGTATATTAATTTTTATTTTATTATACTTTGAATTTTTTTATTTTTTGAGTGAATATAATCTTGATTTTACTTATATTTTTTCTTGCTCAATGATTTATTTATTGATTTTAATTAATTTCTATGGTTTTAGCTATTATTCTATTTTGGTTATAGATTTGTGACCTTCGGGTTATGAGAATGGGTTGACTGCTTTTTGAACTTTAGTGAAATCAAGGGTTTTAGCTGATATTTTAGTACCTTCGGGTATTTTAGTATATCGAACATTTGTGTAATTTTAGGGCGCTTTTTGAGAATTTCTCCCCCAACTTTTCCCCAATTTATTTTATACATTTGTTCGTGTAAAAATTGGATATTAATGGGAAACCTAAAATTTATTTAGGAGGTTTTCAGTTATGAATAATAAAATTACTTATCGTAAAGAAGGAGATTATTTTATATCAAATTTGTCTTTACCTGTACAACCTAAAAAGCTAATTGGAAAATATGGTAGATTAAGATTAAATTACTTAAAAAATTTTAATAAAGGTCTATACACTGAATTACTTATAGATGGTACATTAAAACAACATTTATTAGATATAGATGAATGTGCTAATGAAAAAGTTCATGTGCTTATAAAACAATTTGCCAAGTCTGAAAATATTGATGAATACTTTAAAGAACATCATCAAATGGAATGGGTTCAGGCTATGAATAATATTAAAAATAGAGCTGAAGAAATTGTATTAAATGAGATTATATATGTATAGGAGGATATGAAAATGGTGAATTTTAGAGAAGTAAATGATGATATTTTGAAAGAATGGTTTGATTTTAGAGAAGAAACTTGTTTTTGCTATGCAGATAAACAAGATAGAGAAAATAATATTAAGTTTGATTTTTTTAGAGAGAATATTTTGAAGAATATTCCTAAGCAAAATCAAAATTATATTGATAATCAACTTGATCTGATTTATGATGATTTTATGAGGTATTTAACTTATATCACTGAGAAATATTATAGAAATGGATTTGTAGACGGTTCTCAGTTAGTTATAGGATGTTTTGATGAATAGATAATATATGATCCAAAGTTTTTTCAAAATTTTGAAAAAACTTTGGATTTTTATCTACTTTTTTCAAACTTATGAAAATTATTTATAACATAAAAGGCGAGTTAATTCTCGCCTTCTTTCATTAAAATTTCTTTTTTAATTCACTATCTGGAATAAAGTTTTTTACTCTGTGATAATCTTTATCATGCCCTCTGTTAATATCCTCTGGTAGTAATCCATGGCCTTTAGTTCCATCCTTTGCTATTACCGCAGCTATGTCCATTCCATCTTGTCTATTAGCTTTTGGATTTGCTTTTAAATAAGCATTTATGTAATCTTTTTCATTTTTAGGTGATTGTCTATTTTTTCCTATTTTGTTTTCCATTGTTATTTCCTCCTTTCTTATTATAATTATATAAAATAACCTGCAAGAATCTTTTTCCTTTCTGCCCTCTTGCAAATTAAAGAAGAAATATGCTATAATTAAACAAATAAAGATTGCATACTTTATTAATTCGTTCAATGTATTAGCATTGGGCGTTTTTTCTTCTTATCTATATACCATTAATAATAATACTTAACTTGTATTAATACTAATTTCATATTATATTTTTTCAATTCAAATACAACTTGATATACTGTTCCCTGAAAACTCTCATCTAGCCAATTGTTTAATGTATCTTTAATATATTTTTCAGGTTCATCATTTAATATCTCTCCAGTATATATTTCAAATTTAAAATCATCAAAAACTTTATATTGCCACTTTTGTTTATTGTTTTCATAACATAATAAAGCCATAGTTTCTGAATTCACATCTACATATTTGCATAACAATGATGTTAATGAAACTTGATATTTTTGTGCTAGTTCTCGTAATTGTCTGAAATTTCTAAGTGAAATTCTTTCTAACTGGGAATTAATATATTTGCTAGGCATAATTAATTCAGCTGCAAATTTGTCAACTTCAGTTTCTATTTTTTTTCGTTCATTTTTATACATATAATCTGTTCTTGTATACATATCATCTATCTTTTCTAAATGATTTGGTAAAAAATAATGTCCCAATTCGTGTGCGATAGTAAATTTTTCTTTTTCAGTACCGACAATTGAGTTACTTAAAAAAATCACTTTTCTACCTTTACGTATTCTAAAATATGCATAGGCATTTTTTAAATCAGCTTTCACAATTTCAATATTAAATATTTTACACAATTCATATAAATCTATTGGCGGCTTTAATTCTAATTTTTCAATTAAATCATTTGCATAGATTGCATTTATATCCATATTAATTTTCCTCAAAATATTTATTCATAATATCTTCATCTGAATTACTTGTATTTTTTAATCCTCTTGCCGCTAACAATTCATTTTCTTCCCCTAGCAAACTTTGAATATCTTTTTTCATAAATCTCCATTCTTTACCAATTTTTATAGGTTTTAATCTTCCGTCTTTAATCATATTATAGATAGTTTGATTTGATACTCTTAATGCTTCTGCTAGTTCTGATACATTTAGATTTATTTCAGATTCATTTATTTGGGTTTCTGACATTGCCAAGCACAACTTTTCCATCATTTTTACATCATTAGAATTGTAAACAATTTGACCACAATTTGGACAAACATATGCTTTTATACCATTTAATTTTAACGTATAACCATTCCTTGAAATTTCTAATTCTCTGATTTCTTCTTTCATTTTAGAATTACATTTAAAACATATTCTTTCCATAGTATTCATATCTAATTTATTCATTTTAACTCCCTCCTTTAATAACAGTTACTATTACTGGAATTATCATTCCAGTTCCAAGTGCTACTATTATTTTATCCTTTGTATTAGTATAAAATTCATATCTTTCATTGTTTCCTTCATCTTTCGCAAGTTTATATTGATGGTTTAATATTATATCTTCAAGTTCCTCAAAACTCATATTACGTTCGTTCATTCGCTGATTTGCATGTGGCGAAATGTCATACATTTCATTACTTATCATTTTTCTTATATATTCTGCTTCTTTAATGATGTCTGGCACTTGTTTAGCCTCCTTTTTATAAAATGTTATAAAATATTATAAATTGTTATAAATAATAATAAACTATTTTTTTTCTTTTGTCAACATTCTAATTAATTCTTGTATAAAAAAATGAGCAAATTGCTCACTTCCTCTACTTATTTTATAATTTCTTCTACTAGTATCCATATTTTATTATTAATAACACGTTCATCCAATTCTATATTAGATAAATATATTTTAGATCCTATTATGTGAATAAATTATCAATAAATTTCTTTGTTCTTTTCTTCATACCTCTTAAGAGTTCGAATTTAATTTTAGCATATAAATCTATATTATTAGAATTTTCATTAATATTACTTTCACCATTTGCTTTAATAACCAAAATTAAATTACGATAGATTAGTTCTTCTTTAGACTTAGTAATTTACCAAATTAAAGTTATTACAGCATCACATCATTTTTAAAAAATAATTTAACAATATCTTCTAAAATAACCATATTTTTCTCATGCTGATAATACAGTTCTTTGCCACAGCATTTCTTATATTTTAGCTTACTACCACATGGACATTTATCATTTCTATTAACCTTTCCTATTTCTATTCTTTTGTTTTCTACCACACTTTTTATAGAGAATTTTTGCAATCTTGGTAAACCAAGTTCTAAATATAAATCAAGTTTTTTAAATCTGTCCACCTCATCTCTTTCATCATTAGCAATTTCCAGAACGCATCTTTTATCTTCAGGGTTACTAACTATACATACTGCTTGGATTTCTCTTATCTCGTCAATGAGCTCTACTGCAGGTTCTCCCCAATATATATTTCCTTTTATGTGTTGACATTGCAAACTCTGCATAGATTTTCCACAGATGCTACAATGTGATTTAGTTATAACGTATTCACTGCTTGCAAATAACTTATATGGATATAGATTTTCATATTGGCGTAACAATTCTAAAATATTAGGTATATCAAATCTATTCTCTGAAAACTTACCAACATATTGTGCTTCGTCTATGCAATCCTGTAGCCTCCCCCATGATTCTTTATATTTTTTTTCGTTTAATAACTCAAAATAGCTCATCAAATTTGAAAACATAAGAAAATAGTTTCTAAAAACATATTGAGCATTTGCAAGTTTTTCATTCTTTCTTTCTATAGCTATTTTAGTAACCTCTTCAAATAGTTTAAGAGATAGATTATATTCTTTTTTAGGATCATTATAGTTTTCGTTCATTAATCTTTTTTTCAATTCATTTAGCGTTTTACAAATCCTATTAATTTGTTCAATTTCGGTACAATTATAAAAATAACTTAACATTATTTCCTCACATTTTATTTATATCTATTTTTTCGAAAATTTCCTTAAATTTATCAGCATTTCCTTTATAATGTATCATTTTCTTCTTTTTTTTGTTTTTAACAACAAACGTAACATCTACTTGAGTTTCTTCTTTTTCATGTCCTTTCCTTTTTTCCCAAATATAACTACTAACTATATTAATCGCTATTGGAAAAAGAATATTCGAAGCAACCCAAATTACAGGAAGCCATAAGTCAAAAGAATGCAACGCCCTAATTTTTATATCTCCATCTGCTAACACGTCATATGTGTGCTTTTTATCATTTTGCCTGCAATATTTAATAAAGTCTATAGTTTCTTGAGCAAAATAATACTCGTTTTTAGTATATTGCTTTGGTACTGCTATAATATCTATTTTATCTAGTTTTTCTTTTGTACTTAATGATACATTTTCTAGTGCAAAATATTCATCATAGTTAATTTCAATATCCTCAATTTTTAAATCCATTTTTTAATCTCCTTAATTATTTATTTTTATGTGTTTATAGATAATATTTTATCTATGACTTTCACTTATTTTTGGGCAATTTTCCTACAAATCCCATTGTCTCCATTCAAACCATCTTTCAAAATTTCCTGTATTCTTCACCTTACATTGTCTATATTACTATATAAATATTTGTCATTTATTCTAAATTTTGTAAAATTAATTAAATATTATTTCACTTTTCTTTTTTATATTATTTTTTTAATAATTCGATTAAAGTTTTATCTTTTAAATACATATTTATTGCTATTCTTGTATATTTTCTTAATGATTCATCTATATATTCGAAAACTCTATCAATATCAAATTCTTCACAATATTTTTTATGCTCTATAGAATTATTTAAAAACCATTTGTCTATTTTTCTTACAATTATCTCTATTTGTTCAAAACTGCCATGAGCTATTGCTGATCTTAGATCATAAATCATTAACAAATATTTTTCTATTTCAGCATAATTTATATTTTTATCATTTAGGTATAATAACGTTAATAGTTTATTGCAAAATTGTTTTCTTATCGAATCCTCAATATTATATCTATTAGAGTCTGGTTTATGTGTTATTAATAATTCTAATATAGAAACCAATGACATAATTCTCATTTTTTTATCTTCTATTAAGATGTAGTTACTTATAATATCTGAAATATATTTTATCAAATTCTCTTTTTCGGCATTTTCTAATAACTTTTCTAATAACTTTTCTAATTTCAAAAACTTACTATATGTTTTATCAAATATACAATATCTAAAATTATTTATCGTTTCTTCATCTTTTCTTGCAGTTGATAAAACTAGTAAATCAATTATTATGTTTTTAATTGTTCTATCAACCGACTTTAATTCAAAAAAATCAAAACTTTCCGGTATTAAAAGACTATCCCTTCTGTATGGATTTTCTGAAAATGATAAAAAGGTTAATAGATTTATATATGCAATTATCTCTTTGTATTTTTTATAACCATAGTCGCTATATTGATACTCATTACTTTCATCATATCTTAAAATCACCCAATTTTTAGCCATCTTATAGTAAACATCACTATATTCTTTTCCATTCTTTCTTAAAAGGTATTTTCTATCTAAATTATACCTTTCAAAAAAAAGATCTATAATCATTTCTAAACTTATAACTTCTTTACCAAATTGTTCATATGTTTCTGGAAAAGCTGCATTTCCAATAAAATTCGCTTTTTTTAAAATTTGAGCAACTGCTTTAATTTCTTGAGATGTTCTGGGATTATCAAAACAACAATCTTTTAACTCTAATTTTTTGTCTATTGGATACATTGAATGTGTTAAAATAAATCCATAATACATTTTTTTCTCCTATTCATATCTATATTCTTCACTATCTTCTGCAACCATTAAATTACTATAGTGTTCATCCTCATCAATATGATAAATAATACCTTCATTTTGATTTAATCTCTTTTTTAAGTAAGCTGATAATTCTTTATCTGTACAATAAATATAACAACCTTTTTGTCCTCTGGTCATTAATGTCCTATATGTATTTTTTATTATTTCATCTGCTATTTTCTCTGCCTTGTCAAAATCTTGTTGGAACATTTTATATATTCCCTTTATTGATTGGTCTGTCTTTGCTCTTTCTGTAACATCTGTAACTATTTTGTTGTTTTCATATCTTAGATCATTACCTATAATTACACCAACATAATCAAATTCTAATCCTTGAGCTGTATGTATACATCCTATTTCATTTACTGAATTCGGATCAATTGCCCATGTTTGACTATTACCTAAATTCCAACTCATTGCAAAATTATATTCTGGAATTTTTATATCAAATACATCAGATTTGTTTTTTCCTTCCTTTATCCAGTCCCAACAATATCCTGCAACTAATCTAGCTTTATTATTAATTTTGTTTTTTTCAAAAATTATATCTCTCACTTCATTAGGAGTATCACAAATCTTAATATCGTAATCTAAATCAAACCCATCGCTGTTAGCTGTTTTTCTAATATCTAATACATCATCCAGCCAAGCAATATATCCATCTGATCCATTACATCTGAATTGTGATTCCAACTCCATTATTTCTGATTCTGCATTTGCTTGTCCAATATATTTCTGTATTTCCTCAACACTTCCAATATCTTTTAATGTAACTCTTTGAGATTCATCTATGAAAAATATTGAAAATTTTGACGCATGAATAATTTCCTTTATTTGATTTTCGCCCAGATTTTGAAACATTCCAGACTTTGCATTTAACCTATGTGCTTCATCAACAATTAATACATCAAACTCATTTTCAGCAGATTCAACAAATGAACCTGAACCTTTAAATAAATTATTTATTCTTGTTTTTCTAAAATCACCACTTAATTTTGTTGCATATACATTTCTTGGCGCTGCATTTTTTGTTACATATGAACAAACCATATTTTCATTTGTTAATTTTACTAATAGATTAATAGCTAGTACTGATTTTCCTGTACCTGGTCCACCTTTAACAATTAGTACTCTTTTCTTTCCATCTCTATAAGATTTTCTGGCCATTTCTAATGCTGTTTCATAAACAAGTTTTTGATCGTCGATCATAATAAATTCTTCATTGCCTTGCAACATACTTGATAAAGCATCTTGTAATGATTTAGATGGTCTAATTTTTCCATTTTCAATCATATATAGTGTTTCTTTATCATCACCATATTTAATATACTTATTTATAAAATCTCTTAATTTTTCTACATCACCTTTTATAAAAGCAGGTGCTTTTTCTAAATAATATTTATAATTATCTGATAATAATGTTGGCGGTTTTACAGTTAGATAATTATGAAGATATGCACATGGATGTAAGTCTATTCGTCTATCTTGCACCGTTTCATTGTAATCCTCTATAGTTGTTGCATATGACCATGCTTGATATGATGGATGAGTTACCTCTCTTAATGCATGACCTGTAAACGCTTGTACTATTCCGTCTTTTCCGTTTACAATATTTGCTTCAGTCCATTGTTTTAATTCAACAATAATAGCTGTATTTTTTAATTGTCCGTCTTTACCTGTAATTATAAAATCAACTCTTTTAGAAGTATTTGGTATTTTAAATTCAATAGCTATTCCTACATTTCCAGGTATGTTATTATCTATTAATACTTTCATCATGTATTGCATAGAATTATTCCATGCCTTTCTCTCACTTTCAGATGTATGATATCCCATTTTTTCATAAAATTTTCTATCTATATTTTCTTCGATTCGATCTTGTACAACATCTTCTACAAATAATTGCTTTGTTGCTTCATATACTATCATAATAATTGCCCCCATAAATTATTATACTTTTAAGAAATATTAAAAATTATTTTTTAACCATTTTCTTACATCTTCTACTGTTTTTATCCCTGACTTTTTTAAAATATGTATGATATCTATTGCTGCAATAATTACTATTGGATGTCCATCTTCTACAATTTCTTTATACGTTTGCATATCTACATAAGATGTTGTAATTAGAATTCCGAATTCTCTATGTTTTAATCTTGAAATTAATCTAGATGTTTCTTTCACTCCAACAGAATTGTTAATATCATATCTTTTAGCCTCTAATGCAAATTCAACTTGAATATTACTTTTATCTGTGCCAATTCTATATTTTCCTATAGCATCTCTTCCACCATCTCTTCTAGTTTTTGTTAAGTCATATGCTACTATATTATTATCCATTAACTGCGCTATTTTTGCAGCACATTTTTCGAATTCATATGGATCATCAAAATAGTTATATATTTCTCTAAGCATTTTTAAGTCTTGTTCTTGTTTTGGTAATTGCTCTTCTTTATTTCTATATTGTACTACTTTCTTTGCAGTTAAATGTTTACATTTTCCTTTTTTCTGCCATTCTTTCCAAACTTCTGGTGCATACTCACTATTATCTATTGAATTTTTTAGATCGATTAGCCATCTTCTATCTATTGTTGAAACATCTAATATTGAAAATATAGCTTTATAGTTTTGATATCTCCTTCCATCTTTTTGGCTCCATACAGAAATAAGTTGTTCTTCTTTTGTTAATCTATCGTCTCCTGGAACAGCTAATCCTAAGAACCTAACATCTCTACCTTTTACTTTTTGAAATATAAAGAATGGAATTATACTGTCACTATCATTATTCTCCAATTTTTCGAAGCACGTTCTTAATATCTCATTACCTTTTCTACTTGTATTATGAATGCTATGTCCTTCTTTTTTGTTATCACCATAATATATAAATCTTCCTAATTCTGCATCTAAATAATCTTTCCAGTCAACATCTTCTCCAGTTGTATATAAAACACAATAAGCATATTTTCCATCCTTATTCTTTACTTGTCTAAATCCACCTGAATTTGAACATAACATTAGTTTATTTAATACTTCCGAAGACATATTAGGAACTGTTCCCCCACAATATATTTCGTCAATCACTAAATCAGATCTTTCTAAATCTTTAAAATCTATCGCCATATTTTACTCCTCAAATTTATTATATTTTGTACTTACTCCTTTAGCTTTTTCTACTGGATATTTCTTTTTAGTTTTCTCTAACTTTTTTAATATTACTTCCTCTGGCTTTACATCTAATTTCATAGCCATTTGAATACAATATGTAAATACATCTGCTAATTCCTCACATACTTCTTCTTTATTGTAATTTTCGCTATTCCATTGAAAACACTCTAATAGTTCCCCTGCTTCTATTGCAATTGATTTAGCCAAGTTTTCTGGAGAATGAAATTGATCCCAATCTCTTTCTTCATTAAATAGTTTAATTTCTTGCATTATTTTATCCATTATTCTTCCTCCTATAAATCAGTTCTTTCTCAAAATCATATATTATTCTTCATTTTTCTCCTAGATTCCATTTTTTACAAATATATCATAAAATCTCAGTTTTCTCAATAAAATCAGCTTTATTTATACAAAAATTATTGGCACATTTCTGTGCCATTTCTTATCTATCATACCTTCTATCTTTCTTCTTTTTCTCTTTTATCTTTATTTTTTCTTGTTTCTTTTCCTTCATTTCTTTTATCTGCTCTTTCATCTTCCTAGAATTATCACCAACTTCATCACACAACTTAATCTCTTTTCTAACTTTTTGTAAAACAGAAGTAACACTAATTATTTCTTTAGTCACAACATCTTTTTCACTTTCATTATCTACTTTTTGCCTTTTATAATACAACCTATTTCTTGTATTCAAAATCTTTTGTAACTCTTCTTTTTTCTCTTCTTTTAAATTTTCTACATCATTTATAGTTTCTAACTTATACTTACATAAAAATCTAATTTTTTCTGAATACTTATCCATCTTTTTTACTTCTTCTCTCATTTTTGGAGTAAGTTTATAATTTAAATTTTTCTTTGGATATACTTTTAATAAATAGCAATAGTAATAATATAAAGCAATTATTCCTTTAGGCTTTCTTAATTTCTTTGCACTACCTTTATAAAGTAATCTTTTATCATAAGTTTTAGGTTTAATTATTTCTTCTCTACTTGGATATCTACTGCAAATTTTGTTTTGAATATTTTCAATAGAATAATCTTCTCCAAAAGTTCTTTCTATTCTAATATTTCTTTTATGTGGATACATTCTCACACTAATTTTATTTGCTCTAAAATATACTTCATATCCCATTTCTTTTAATCTTTTTAAGAATTCTTTATAAGTCCACGAATGTTCTATCGCATAATCTATATCTTCTTTTGCAAATTTATAATAATCTGAATCTTTCACAGACTTTTTATAAAAATTTTCAAAATTAATTCCAGATTTACAGGGCTTTTCTTTTAAAATGCTCAAGCCATATTCTTCACATATTTCATCTGATGTTTTTCTTAGCAATGCTGTATTTTCTAAATTACTATAATACTTTTTTCCATCTTTAAATGAAACTGAATTAATGACAAAATGATTATGGATATGCTGTGTATTTAAATGAGTAGATACTACAACTTGAAATCTATCTCCCCACATTTCATTTGCAAGTTTTACTCCAATTTCATGTGCTATATCTGGAGTAACTTCTCCTTCATTAAAAGATTGATATGCATGGAATGCAAGTATTCCATTTTCTTTTCCATATAATATTTTTACAAATTGCATTTGTTTAACTGCATCTTCTATTTCACAATTTATCCCTGTAGCATAAAATTGTTTTTCTGTTTTATCTGGATTAGTTGTATAAGTCATTACTTGTCTGATACTATCAAAATTATCCATTTCATATTCGCTATAATTATTTTTTGTCTTTTCTTCATTTGTTGCATAGTTAATTACATGATCTAATCTCTTTTGTACTTTCCATATTTTTGTTGTTGCCATTTACTTTCTCCTCTCTTTAAAAAGGGGACTGGGGAATTTCCCATATAGAATTTCGAGCTGACGAAATTCATTGCTTGTTAGGACAACAATATTCTTCTTTTTAGTACTAAAATTATTACTTTTTTCTATCAAATGCACACCATATTTTGAAAAATACTTGGACTTTTTTTATTAAAATCCAAGTACTTTTCTTCTTATTTTTTATTATAAATTATTTAATTTATAATAATTATTTTTATAGAAATCTAATCTTTCTTCATCGTTCATATTACCTTTTACTTTATGATTTTCGTCTTCTATCTTTAATATTCTATTTATTTTTCTTAATAAGATTTCTTGTTTTATATCTCTTATTAAACATGGAACTTTGTCATATCCTACTGCTTTTGCTGCTAGTAATCTTATTCTACTATCTAGAACATTATACCCATTTTCTTCTTGAATAACTTCAAATGGTTTCTTAATTCCTTCCTTTTTTATCGCCTCTATATATCTACAAACCTTTTCTAAATTTCTGCCACAAATATTGTTAGCCTTAACTCCTTTTATATCTTTTATCTCTATTTCTTTATACTCTTTATAAACCTTCATATTATCAAATCCCTTCTTTTTATATTTACTTTTCTTAATTTTTGTATTACAATATATTTACAATCGTTTGAGTTAGTATTTTTAGTTTTGCCGACTTATACTAACTCTTTTTTCATACTTTTTAGTGTTACTCCATAACACATCTGATACAATTTTGAGATAATCGCATCTACCAATTGCTCATCTTGACATTGACTAAATCTTTCAATTAAACCTTGTTTATCGAACCTTGTTGTAATAATTATTGGTAATCTATTCTCGTTTCTATTTTCAATTATTGTATATAGCTTTTCTAATGCCCAGTTACTTATTTTTTCTGTTCCCAGATCATCAATTATTATCATATCTACATTTGAATATAGCTCAATTAATTCATTTTCTGACTTTGTATTATCTTTAAAAGTTTCCTTTATCAT
>CASEIV010000009.1 GCA_949288175.1 uncultured Eubacteriales bacterium
TTATTCTTTTATTTAATTAATTTTTATTTTTTTAATTAATTATTTTTTATTTTAATAAATTTTTATATTTTTAAATTAATTATTTTTTTATTTAATTAATTTTTATTTTTTTATTTTAATAAATTTTTATATTTTTAAATTAATTATTTTTTATTTAATTAATTTTTTATATCCTTTTTTTGATTATTTATTTTATATTTTTCTGAATAGTTTTTTTATTTTTGAACATAATAAAAATATAAGGTTAATAATAGTTATACAAAGAATTATAATAGATATTTATTATTTATTATAATTCGAGCAAAGATGTAGTATGGTATTTTATTATATTATACTATGTCGGTGATATGAATATATTATTTGTTTGTATGCTGTATTTTTATTTTATTTTTTTATGTTTATATTGATTACGGCAAAATAATATGTAATATATTTTAGTTAAGATTATTCTTATATTTTTTAATGATTAATATTAGTCTATTTATTGGATGAATTTAGTTGTTAGTAGTGTATTAATAGTCGAGTGACTGATAAATATATGTGGTTGAAAGTTTATGCATATAGTAATATATGCTAGATTTGAAAATTATGTATATTTGTTTTAACAACGATTATTGTTAGCCTTATTGATTAAAGGCAGATAATGTATTTATTATCTGCCTTTAATTTTTAATTTAATAAAAGTATCAATTGGGACTAGGTCCCAATTAACTTTCTTATATATCTAAATTTTTTACATATTTTGCATTTTGTTGAATAAATTCTCTTCTTGGTTCTACTTCATCACCCATTAATAAAGTAAAGATTTCATCTGCTTTTATTGCATCATCCATTGTTACTTTAATAAGGATTCTTGTTTCCGGATTCATTGTTGTATCCCATAATTGTTCTGGGTTCATTTCCCCTAAACCTTTATATCTTTGTAATGATAATGAATCTCTTGTAATTCCTTTTTCTTCTAACTCTTTATATGCTTTTTCTAAATCTTCATCTGTATAACAATATCTATCTTCCATTCCCTTTTTTGATAATTTGTATAATGGTGGTTGTGCTAAATACACATTTCCGTTTTCAATTAAAGGTCTCATATATCTAAAGAAAAATGTTAATAATAATGTTCTAATATGTGCTCCATCAACGTCTGCATCTGCCATAATAATAACTTTTCCATATCTAATTTTTGTAATATCAAACTCTGCTCCTATTCCTGCTCCTATTGCTACAATTACAGGATTTAATTTATCATTTCCATATATTTTATCTGCTCTAGCTTTTTCTACATTTAACATTTTTCCCCATAATGGTAAAATTGCTTGGAATTTTCTGTCTCTTCCTTGTTTTGCACTACCTCCTGCTGAGTCTCCCTCAACAATGTATACTTCACATTCGTCAGCATTTTTACTACTACAATCAGCAAGTTTTCCTGGCAAAGTAGATGTCTCTAAACTACTCTTTTTTCTTACTAATTCCCTAGCTTTTCTTGCTGCTTCTCTTGCTCTTGATGCGCTAATACATTTATCCAAAATAGCTTTTGCTACAGATGGATTTTCTTCTAAAAATGTAGATAAAGCCTCATTTACCATACTTTGTACAACACCTGTAACTTCACTATTCCCTAGTTTTGTTTTAGTCTGTCCTTCAAATTGTGGTTCTTTTACCTTTACAGATACAACTGCTGTTATTCCCTCTCTAATATCTTCACCTTGCAAATTATTATCTTTTTCTTTTAATATGTTATGACTTCTAGCATAATCATTCATAACTTTTGTTAAAGCTCTCTTAAATCCTTCTAAATGTGTTCCACCTTCGATTGTATTAATATTATTCGTAAATGTATATATATTTTCTGAATAACTCGATGTGTATTGTATCGCAATTTCTACTGGTACTTCTCCATCTTTTTCAATATAAATTGGTGTTTTATGTAACTTTTCTTTATTTTTATTTAAATATTCTACAAAAGATATTAAACCACCTTCATAACAAAATTCAGCTTTTTTAGGAGTTTCTTCTCTTTGATCTTCTATTGTAATTTTCAATCCTTTTGTTAGAAATGCTATTTCTCTAAATCTTTTTTCTAATACTTCATATTCATAATTTAAACTTTCAAAAATAGTGTCATCTGCTAAAAATCTAACTTTTGTTCCTGTTCCTTCTGCATCCCCTATTCTTTCCAATTTTTTAACTGTTTTTCCTTTTTCAAAAGACATTTGGTAAAGTCCACCATCTCTTTTAATTGTTACTTCTGCCCAAGTAGATAAAGCATTTACTACTGAAGCACCAACACCATGTAATCCTCCTGATACTTTATATCCACTATCTCCACCAAATTTTCCTCCTGCATGTAAAACAGTATATACTGTTTCTGCTGTTGAAATATGTGTTTTTGGATGTACTTCTACTGGTATTCCTCTACCATTATCTGTTACACAAATAACATTTCCTTCTTCTATAATAACATTAATTTCTGTACAATATCCTGCTAGTGCTTCATCTACACCATTATCAACAATTTCATATACTAAATGATGAAGTCCTCTAGTAGATGTGCTTCCTATATACATTCCTGGTCTTTTTCTTACGGCTTCAAGACCTTCCAATACTTGTATTTGTTCTGCTCCATACTTATGATCATATTTTTCCATTTGTGTATCCTCCTAAACTTCTTGATTTTCTTTTCTTACTTTTCCGTCTTTTACATTATATATTAAAATATTTTTATTTTCAAGCTTTATTTTATCTGTACAAGTGATTATTACTTGTATATTTTCTATTTTTTCTAATAAATGTTTTCTTCTTTTTTCATCTAATTCTGACATGAAATCATCTAATAATAATATTGGATATTCTCCAATTTCATCATATATAATATCTAATTCTGCCATTCTTAATGATAATATTGCTGTTCTATGCTGTCCTTGAGATCCATATGTCCCTAAATCTTTATCATTTATAGATATCGTAAAATCATCTCTATGGATTCCTTTTGTGGTATATCCTTTTATAATATCTAACTTTCTTCTTTCTTGTAATAGTTTTTTATATTTTTCTTTATCTTCACAATCTGTCTGATATGTGATTTTTAATTCTTCTTTATTATCTGTTATTTCTTTATGAATTTTTATTATTTTTTCTTGTATCTTTTTTATAAATTCTTTTCTATATTCACATATTTTTCCTGCATATTCTATTAACTTTTCATCCCATATCTCTAATAACTCTTCACTT
Organism: uncultured Eubacteriales bacterium; assembly: GCA_949288175.1. Taxonomy (GTDB): domain Bacteria; phylum Bacillota; class Clostridia; order TANB77; family CAG-508; genus CAG-269. The sequence continues at coordinate 3,229 of CASEIV010000009.1, forward strand.
TTATTTTCTTCTCTAATTTGTCTTAGATAATTATTTCTTTGTTCAATTGTTTTCAAATATAAATTTAAATTATACATATAATTGGGTTTTAACTGACTTATCATAATATCTAAAAATCTTCTTCTATTTTGTGGTCCACCTTTTAAAATATGAATATCATCTGGTGTAAAAATAACGACATTTATATTTCCTAATAATTCACTTAATTTTTTTAATTTTATTCCATTTAAAAATATATTTTTTTTATTAGATAAATCAATTTTTATTTTTCCACATCGATCCGTTTTTTCATAAAGTATTTCTATAGTTGCATTTTGTTTTCCCAATTGAATCATTTCAGTATCTTTTTTTGCCCTAAATGATTTTCCCATACTACATAAGAAAATACTTTCAATTATATTGGTTTTTCCTTGAGCATTTTCACCATAAAATATATTTAAATTTTTATTTAATTCAACTATTTCGTTTTCATAATTCCTAAAATTGTTTAAACTTATTTTACTTATCCACATATTCTTCTCCATTTGTGTATAACTTTTTTTATTCTTTTATTTCTTTTATTTTCTCTTTATTTCTATTTTTATCTTTTTTTTTCGAATTTATTCTATTTATTCTATTTTTTCTTCTTATTTTTTAATATAAAATTACATTACTAAAAAATAAAAATGGCTTATTTTTGATTTTCGCGCTTCTTTTTTTTGCATTTTTTATTTTCTTTGCTATTTTTTTATTTTTTTTAGATATAAACTTATATTACTAAAAAATAAAATTCGCTTATTTTTAATTTTCACGCTTTATTTTTTTATATATTTTTTTATTTTATAATTTTTTAGTTATTTTTTTATTACTTTTTATTTAATTTTTTATTTTATTTCTTAATTAATTTAATTATTTTTTATTTTTTATAATTATTTATTATTTATTTTTTATTATTTTTTAGTGAATTTTTTTATTGATTATTTTTAGTAAATATTTTCTATTTTTAATTGTTGTTTTTCTTTATTTTTCTATTTTTATCTTTTTTTTTCGAATTTATTCTATTTTTTTCATTTTTTGTAATTTATCTATTTTCTATTTTTGTAAAATTATTTTGTTTTCTTTTTTTTACTATTTTATTCTTTTTTTTGCTATTTTTTTCTAATTTATTTGAATTTGATTTTTTAATTTCTTTGATTTATTTTTAAAGTTTACCTTTTTTAATGTATAAGATTTTTCGACTTTTATTTTAACATTATCCACAATCTTTTCATAAAAAGTGGATAACTTCTTTTTTATTAAACACAAAAAATTAAATTTCCTATTCAATCAAAAATATTAAAGGTAGAAATACTTCCACCTTTAATCTTCTTTTAATCTAATTGGTAAAATCATATATACATAATCATTATTTTCCACTGATTTTATTAAACATGGAGATATACTGCTTCCAAATTCTATATAGACTTCTTCATCCTCAATTGCTTTTAAACTATCTAAGAAATATTTTGGATTAAATCCTACTTCCAAATTCTTTCCTTCTGTTGAAACATATAATTCTTCTTTTGCATCTCCTGTTTGATTTGTACATAAAATAGTTACTTTTCCTATATCGACCTGTACTTTTACAGGATATTTCTTCTCTTTTTCTACTGAAGATGAAGAAATTAAACTAATTCTTTCAAAACTATCTTGTATATTACTTTTATTTACTTTTATTCTGGTTTCCCAAGTATTTGGAATCACATTTTTATAATTTAAAAATTCACCATCTAAAATTCTTGTAACAATCTTACAATTGTCCATTTCAAATAATGCTTGATTCTTAGAAACTCCTATTTTTATTGGTTCAAATGAATCTGTAATAATTTTATTTAATTCTATTAATGTTTTTCCTGGAATAACAGCTCTAAAATCATTACTTTGTTTTGTTAAAAATACCTTCCTTAATGCCAATCTAAATCCATCTACAGCAACTAAACTTAATTTATTATTCTCGATTTCAAATAAGCAACCTGTAAAAATTGGTCTACTTTCTTCAGTACTTGCTGCAAATATCGTTTTTCTTATCATATTTTTTAATACATTTTGATCAATTTCAATAGAGTTTTCTACTTCTATTTTTGGTAATTCTGGAAATTCTTCAGGATTCATTGTAGCTAATTTGTATAAAGATCCTTCACATTCAATTTCTAATAAATTATTTGCATTTAATGATATTTTTATTTCTGTATCTGGTAATTTTCTAATAATTTCACTAAACATGATAGCATTTACAACTGTACTTCCTTGTTCTAATACATCACATTCCATTACATATTCAATACCTATTTCTAAATCATAGGTTGTTAATTTTATTTCATTATCATTTGTTTGAATTAAAATTCCTTCTAGTATAGGCATTGTTGTCTTAGAAGCTACACCTTTTACTACGGAATTCAAAGCTTTCATAAGTTTGTCTTTATAACAAACAATTTTCATGGCGATTCCTCCTTATAAATATATATAATATTTTTAGTAGTAATAGTATTAGGCATTGTGGAAACTGTGGAAAACTATGTTGATAGTTACAATCCCTAGTAAAATTACTGTTTATAATTTAGTGGAAAACTTTAAAAATAATCCACATCGTTTTGTTACAATTGTGTAAAAATTAGTTATAAACAAATTTTTAACAGCTTATTAACATGAAGCTGTGGATATTTTTTTTAGCTATTCCGTAAGAATAGAAAGATTATCTTTTTAAGAACAAAATTTCTATCAAACACAAATTTCAAAAATGTATTTTCAATGTGCAAATTTCTTATTGTTTTCCATTTATAATTATATTTTTCACACTATCCACAATTAATTTTGTATTATTTTTTTCTTTTACTTCTTTTTCTATTTTTTTACAAGCATGCATAACTGTAGAATGATCTCTACCTCCAAAGTCTACTCCTATCTGAGGAAAAGACATATTGGCAATTTCTCTACAAAGATACATAGCAATTTGTCTTGGAAAAGCAATATCATTTGAACGTTTATTTCCTGACAAATCATCTTTATTGATACTAAAATATTTTGCGACGGTTTCTTTAATAAAATCACAAGAAATCACTTTTTCACTTTCATATTTAAATTCATTAATAATATTTTCTGCAAGTTCTATGGTGATTGGACTATGAATTAAAGAAGCTCTAGCAACAATTTTGTTAAAGACACCTTCTAATTCCCTAATATTTGAGTCAATTTTATTTGCAATATCTGATAAAATAAAGTCATCAATTAAAATATTTTCATCTTGTGCTTTTTTTCTTAAGATGGCTAAACGAGTTTCGTAATCAGGACAAGAAATATCAGCTAATAATCCCCATTCAAATCTAGATTTTAATCTATCTTCTAGAAATTGAATATCTCTAGGTGGTTTATCACTAGAGATGATAATCTGTTTTCCATCTTCATATAAAGAGTTAAATGTGTGGAAAAACTCTTCTTGAACTCTTTCTTTTCCTGCAATAAATTGAATATCGTCTATTAAAAGAACGTCAATACTTCTGTATTTATTACGGAAAACTTCGTTTTTGTTATCTTTTATTGCGTTAATTAATTGATTCGTAAATTTTTCTGAAGTAACATATAATACATTGGTTTGATTGTTATTTTGTAAAATTCTGTTTCCAATTGCATGCATTAAGTGCGTTTTTCCTAAACCAACACCACCATACAAGAAAAGTGGATTATATGCTTTTCCTGGCTCATTCCCTACTGCCAAAGCAGCTGCATGTGCAAAACGGTTACTATTTCCTACAACGAAAGTTTCAAAAGTGTATTTTGGATTTAATGTTGATTTATTGGTTTCTATTTCTGCAGAGTTTGTATTAGAATTGTCTTTGATGACAACTTCATCATTTGATTCTTCTTTTGATAAATCAATTACAGAAAAAGTCCAATCTTTGTTAGTTATATAGCGCAATGTATTAAAAATTAAACTTCTGTATTTGTTTTCTATAAAATCTTTTTGAAATTCTGAAATTGTTGTAAAAACAATATTATCACCATCAATACTTCTTATATCTAAAGGCAAAATCCAAGTATCATAAGATATTTTTGTTACTTCTGGTTTTAATAGTTCTTTTATTTTTGCAACTAATTCGTCTTTATCGATTGCCATTTCATCATCCCTTCTTTTTAAAAGTTATCCACAAAGTTATCCACAAATGTTGATAATATTGTAATAATTCTGTAATAAAATTCGTTTTTAATGCGAACAAAAATTTAAGTATTTTCAACAAAAAATGAATATTTTTTATGCTTTTCATATCATAACAAAATTATATAAAATAAGTCAATACAATTGTGGAAAAAATTTTTTTATTGTGGAAAACAAGACAAAAAACTGTGGAAAACTAAGGCTTTTTTACAAAAATATTACAAAAATGTCGCATAGACAAACGAACTCAATGCGACATTTTAAAGTAAAAAAAAGGAAAAATACTCTTGACAATTGCATTTGTTTTAATGTATAATCGATATGCTTATTTAAAATTTAGCAAATATTTTCCAATTATGGAATTTATATATACAAAACAATAGGAGGTGCGAATAAATGAAAAGAACATTTCAACCAAAAAACAGACAAGAAAAGAAAGAACATGGATTTATGAAAAGAATGAAAACAAGATCTGGACAAAATATATTAAAAGCAAGAAGAGCAAAAGGTAGAAAAAAATTAAGTGCTTAATTTAATATATTAAATATTTATATTAATTTATTGAAAAAGGCCGCAAAAGCGAGCCTTTTAAATATAAATCAGATTATCTTTTTATATAATTATTGCTTTTCTTTAGGGAAAGGACTAAAAAATGAAAAAAACAAAAATGTTAAAGAAAAATTATGAATTTAAAAATGTTTTGAATAGAGGAAAATATTATTCTGGGAAATATATTGCTATTTTTATAAAAAAAAATAATAAAAATATCAATTTTTTAGGAATTGCCGTTAGTTCTAAATTAGGAAAAGCAGTAAAAAGAAACTATGTGAAAAGAATTATAAGAGAAAACTATAAACAAATAGAAGAACATGTAAAAACAGGATATGATATCGTTTTTATTTGGAAAAAACAGCAAGAAATAGGACAAGCGTGTTATCATTTTGTAGAAGAAGATATCCAAAAAGTATTTAAGGATGCTAGATTGTTTTTAGAGGAATAATATGAAAAAAATACTTATTTTCTTAATCAATTTTTATCAAAAACACATATCTTGTTGGTTAGAACAAAAAAATATAAGATGTAAATATTATCCTACGTGTTCAGAATATGCAAAACAAGCAATAGAGAAATATGGCACAGTAAAAGGAGGCTTTCTATCAGTAAAAAGGATTTTAAAATGTAATCCTTTCTCAAAAGGTGGATATGATCCATTAAAGTGAAACTAGGAGGACGCAGAATGTTTCAATTTTTTGCAAATATTTTTGGCTATTTATTAGCTTTTATATATGGATTTATAAATAATTATGGGTTAGCTATTATTGTTTTTACCATTTTTATAAAGATTTTATTTATTCCTTTTTCAGTTAAACAGCAAAGAACAATGAAGAAAACGGCTAAGATTCAAGAACAAATGAAAGTTATTCAATTTAAATATAAAAATAATCCTGAAAAAATGAATCAAGAAATGATGGAATTATATAAAACAGAAAAGATGAGTCCATTTAGTGGGTGTTTAACAGCGATCATACAAATTATTCTTTTATTCTCAATCTTTTATTTAGTAAGATCACCATTAACATATATGCAAAATATACCAGAAGAGAATATGAATAATTATATAACACAATTACAGGAAAGTGGCAAACCCGTAAGCTCAGCTTATCCAGAAATTGATATTATTAGAGAATATGAATTTTTAAAAGAGAAAAATCCAGATGATGAATATATTGATAGAGCAAATCTAGAAATGAATTTTTTAGGATTAGACTTAAGTAAAGTACCACAACAAAATCTAACAGATTTCACAGTATATATCATCCCAATATTATATATTGCTTCTTCTTTTATATCAATAAAATTATCAACATCAATGCAACAAAAGAATCAAAAAAAAGCAAAGGAAAGTGTTCCAATAGACGGAACAACAGGAAAAGAATTAGTTCCAGAAGAAGAAAATAATGAGATGGATGCTATCATGCAAACAAATAAAATGATGTCATGGTTTATGCCATTAATGTCTGTATCTGTTGCAATGATTGCACCATTAGGATTGGCTTTATATTGGTTGACAAATAACATTTTGATGATTATGGAAAGATTGATTTTTAATAAAGTAATAAAAACTGAGGAGGAATAGCAAGATGGAAAAAACAATTATTTCAGAAGGAAGAACAACGAATGAAGCAATAGAAAATGGGCTAAAACAATTAAGAGTTTCAAAAGATAAAGTAGAAATAAAAGTATTAGAAAATGAAGAAAAAAGAAGTTTTTTTAGTATTTTGGCACCAAGAGTTGTCAAAGTAGAAATGACATTAAAAGAAGAAAAAAAAGAAAAGAAAGAAGTAAAAACTAAAAAAATCATCGAATTATCAGAAGAAGAACAAGAAAAAGCTGAAGAAAATGTAAAAACATTTATGGAAGAAATGATAAAAGAATTACCAGAAAATACAACTTATGTAATACATAAAGATAAAACAAGTTTAAATATAGAAATTTCAAATGAAAATTTAGGTTTTCTAATTGGATATAGGGGAGAGACATTATATGCTTTCCAAAGCATTTTATCAGCAATTGCAGGAAAAGATATAGACAAAAAGGTTAGAGTGATTTTAGATATTGAAGGATATAAAGCAAAAAGAGAAAAAACATTAGAAGAACTTGCAGAAAAGGTAGCAAAGACTGTTATAAGAACAAGAAAACCTGTTAAATTAGAGCCTATGCAAGCATATGAAAGAAAAATTATTCATAGTAAATTACAACAAAATGATAAAGTACAGACAGAAAGTATAGGGGAAGAACCTAATAGAAGAATTGTTATTTCTTTAAAGAAAACGAGATAAAATAAAAATTTGAGGTCAAAGGTCAAATTTTATACGGAAATTGTATAAATTGCCTATGGTCTCTATTTTTTATCTTTATAAATACTGATTTTTTAATTTTTATATTTTTATACGAAAAAAATTGAAAAAATGATTAAGTAAAAGACTATTTCCATGTAATAAAAATAGATAATTTTTCTATAAGTATTTTAAAAATTGACATAATATGATATAATCATGATTAACAAAAAAAGAGAGGTGAATTTCATGAGTACAATCGCTTCCATATCTACGGCTCCTCGGAATTGGGGGAATTGGTATTGTTAGAATGAGTGGAAAAAATTGCTTTGAAATATTAGAAAAAATATTCAAACCAAAAAAACAGGAGAACATAGAAAATATAAAAGGATATACCATGAAATATGGGTATATTGTAGAAAATGAAAAAATAATTGATGAAGTATTGGTTTCTTATTTTAAAGAGCCTATGAGTTATACAACAGAAAATATGTGCGAAATCAACTCTCATGGTGGAAATGTTGTTATGAAAAAAATATTAGAATTATGCTTAAAAAATGGGGCACAATTGGCAGAACCGGGGGAATTTACGAAAAGAGCATTTTTAAATGGTAGAATTGATTTAACACAGGCAGAGTCTGTTATTGATGTGATTAATGCCAAAAGTGAAAAAGAAGTACAAGCAGGTATAAAACAATTAGAAGGTGGTTTATCTAAAGAAATTTCTACAATTAAACAAGAAATTTTAGATGTTATGGTAAATATAGAGGTAGCTATTGATTATCCAGAATATGATGTAGAAGAAGTTACGAATAATGAAATTACAAATATGTTAAATAGTGTAGAAATTAAGTTAAATAAACTAGAAAAAAGTTTTGATAATGGAAAAATATTAAAAGAGGGAATAAAAACAGCTATTATAGGAAAACCAAACGCAGGGAAATCTTCTTTATTAAACAGGATTTTAAAAGAGGATAGAGCAATTGTAACTGAATTTGAAGGAACAACAAGGGATACGATAGAAGAATATGTAAATATAAATGGGATTCCTTTAAAATTAATTGATACAGCAGGTATCAGAAATGCAAAAGATGAGGTAGAAAAGATAGGAATTTATAAATCAAAAGAAATTGCAAAAAATGCAGATTTAATTATAGCTATTTTTGATGCCTCTAAAGAATTGTCAAAAGAAGATAAAGAGATTCTAGAAATTATAAAAGGAAAAAAGGTCATTATTTTATTAAATAAAATAGATTTACAGCAAAAATTAAATAAAGAAGATAAAGATTTTAAAGAAGTCACAGATAGTATTATAGAGATATCTGCATTAAATAATATAGGAATTGATGATGTATATGCAGAAATTACAAAATTATTTGAAATAAATGAGATTAATTTAGATAATGACTTAGTGATTACCAATATCAGGCATAAAAATCTAATTCATCAAGCAATCGAAAGTATAAATAAAACAAAAGAGACAATACAAGAAAAGATGCCAATTGATATTATTGCTGTATATATAAAAGAGATTTTAGAAGATTTAGGAAATATTACTGGAGAATTTGTAACAGAAGATATTATTAATGAAATTTTTTCAAAGTTCTGTTTAGGAAAATAATCTTACTAGTGACAAGCGAGAATCAAAAATAAGCAAAAAACAATCAAGAAAAATGTAATTTTATACAAAGCTACAAAAATAAGCTTAAAATTGATTTTGAAAGCAAATAGAACTAGGCAATAAAAATATATGAAAAATAAAAATATAAAATACTAAAAATATATAAAGCCAAAGAAAAAATATATAAGAAATATAAAAAATAGTAATAAAGAAAATGAAAAAGTAAAAAAAGAACAAGAAAGTTTAAAAAATTTACTTATCAATCAATGTAAACAAGGGGCGAACAAAAATCGAGCAACAATAGGAAAATAGCGAACTTTGACAAATCGATACATAAAAAACAAAGGTTATGTACACTGTGTTCGCAAAACAAATGATTGATAAAAAGGCACTATTCAAAAAATGGTTTTACTAAAAAGTAAAATTAAAAACAAAAAAAGAACAAAACAAAACTTTCTGTTTCACACGGAATGAAAAAAGGAGAGAAAAAATGGAATATAATGCAGGAGAATATGATGTAGCTGTTGTTGGTGCAGGACATGCTGGTTGTGAAGCAGCACTTGCATCGGCAAGATTAGGAATGAAAACATTAATTTTTTCAATTAGCTTAGAAGCAATTGCCAATATGCCATGTAATCCACATATTGGAGGAAGCTCTAAAGGACATCTGGTAAGAGAAATTGATGCCTTAGGTGGAGAAATGGGAAAAAATATTGATAAAACCATGATACAAATTAAAATGCTAAATACTTCAAAAGGTCCAGCAGTGCATTCTTTAAGAGCACAAGCTGATAGAAAAAGATATCAAGCAGAAATGAAACATACTTTAGAAAAACAAGAAAACCTAGAAGTCAAACAAGGGGAGATAGTAGATATCGTTGTTGAAGATGGAAAAGTAAAAGCAATCAAAACAGATGTTGGAGCGGTTTATAAAGTAAAGACAGTTATTTTAGCAACAGGTACATATTTAAAAGGAAAGATTTTTATTGGAGAATTTTCAAAAGAAAGTGGACCTGATGGTGTAGCAGCAGCCAATAAATTATCAGATGTTTTAAAAAACTTAGGAATCCCTTTAGTAAGATTTAAAACAGGAACACCAGCTAGAATTAACAGAAGAAGTATAGATTTTAGTAAAATGGAAATTCAAAAAGGAGACCAAGGAATAGAAGCATTCTCTTTTGAAGATGAACCGAAAGATTTTGAACAAGTAGATTGTTATTTAACCTATACAAATGAAAAAACACATGAAATTATCAGAAATAATTTACATAGATCACCATTATATGCTGGGAAAATTGAAGGTACAGGACCTAGATATTGTCCTTCAATAGAAGATAAAGTGGTGAGATTTAGTGATAAGCCAAGACATCAAGCATTTGTAGAACCAGTAGGATTAGATACAGAAGAAATGTATATACAAGGAATGAGCTCATCACTTCCAGAAGATGTGCAAATTGCTCTTTATAGAACAATACCAGGGTTAGAATATGCAGAATTTACGAGACCTGCTTATGCAATCGAATATGATTGTATAGACCCATCAAACTTGAAATTATCTTTAGAATATAAAGGAATTGATGGATTATTTATGGCGGGACAAATTAATGGAACTTCAGGATATGAAGAAGCAGCAGCACAAGGCTTAATAGCAGGAATCAATGCAGTACAAAAAATCAAAGGAAAAGAACCATTAATCTTAGATAGATCACAAGCATATATTGGTGTTCTGATTGATGATATAGCTACAAAAGGAACAAATGAACCATATAGAATGATGACATCTAGGGCAGAATATAGACTACTTTTAAGGCAAGATAATGCAGATTTGAGATTAACGACAATTGGACATGAAATTGGATTAATATCAGATGAACGATACCAAAGATTTTTAAAGAAAAAAGAAAATATAGAAAAAGAAAAAGAAAGATTACGCCATTTGGTTGTAAAACCAACAGAAAAAGTAAATACATTTCTAGTAGAGCAAGGAACTTCAGAACTAACAAACGGAACAAAAATGGCAGAATTACTAAAAAGACCAGAATTAAATTATCAGAATCTAAGTGAAATAGATGAAAATAGACCTGAACTTTCAATACAAGAACAAGAAGAAGTAGAAATTCAGATAAAATATGAAGGATATATTAAATTACAAGAAGCACAGGTAGAAAAATTTAAAAAATTAGAAGAAAAAATATTACCAGATGATGTGGATTATGAAAAAATCAAAGGAATTAGTTTGGAAGGAAGACAAAAATTAAATAAATTCAAACCACATTCAATTGGACAGGCATCAAGAATATCAGGAGTTTCACCTGCTGATGTATCTGTACTTTTAATTTATTTACAACAATTGAAAGAAAAATAAAATAAGAATTAATAGCAAAGTTGCCAAAGGGGACGGGCCATTTTGGCAACTTTTATAAAATAGTAAAAACATGAGAATATGAAACTATGAAAATAGAGTTGCCAAAATGACCCGTCCCCTTTGGCAACTAAAGAAAGGAATCATAAATGGATATAAAAGAATTTTCTAATCTAATGATAGAACATGGTAAAGAAATCAATATTGTGTTTACAGAGGAACAACTGCAAAAATTTTATCAATATATGAATTTATTAATTGAATGGAATGAAAAGATAAATTTGACAGCAATTGTTGAGCCAAAAGAAATCATATTAAAGCATTTTATTGATTCTTTGACGATTGTGAAATATTTGGAACAAAATAAAACGGTTATTGATATTGGAACTGGAGCTGGTTTTCCAGGAATCCCTATAAAGATAATAAGAGAAGATTTAAAAATTACATTATTAGATTCATTAAATAAAAGAATTAATTTTTTAAATGAAGTCATAAAAGAATTAGGATTAAAAAACATAACTGCTGTACATGCTAGAATTGAAGAATATGCAAAAAATAAACAATATAGAGAAACATTTGATGTGGCTACTTCAAGAGCGGTTGCAAATTTGACTACTTTGTCAGAGTATATGTTGCCAATGGTTACAATAAATGGAATGGCCATATGTATGAAAGGTTCTGAAGTGAATGAAGAAATTTCTAAAAGTAAAAATTCTATAAAATTGTTAGGAGGGGAAATTCGTAAGATAGAAGAATTTACACTTCCAAAAAGTGATAATCAAAGGAATTTAATTCTAGTGAAAAAAATAAAACAGACACCTAGCAAATATCCTAGAAAGCCTGGTATTCCTTCAAAAGAGCCACTTTATTAAAGATAAAAAAATAAAAGAAAAAAAGTCAAAAAAATTGTGAAATTTTGTTGACTTTTTTTTTATATTTATATATGATTATAATAGAACACAAACAAACTAAAGAGTAAATATTAACTAAAAATGGAGGCGAAAGATTTTGGGAAAAGTTATATCAGTTGCAAACCAAAAAGGGGGCGTTGGAAAAACAACGACGACCGTTAATTTAAGTACAATATTAGCAAAAAAAGGGAAAAAAGTATTATTGATAGATGCTGACCCTCAAGGAAATGCAACAAGTGGATTAGGAATTGAAAAAGAAGTAGAGTTTTCTACTTATGATATTTTAGTAAATGATACAGAGATAAAACAAGCATTTCAAAAAACAGTTATAAAAAATCTGTTGCTATGTCCTTCAAACATGAACTTAGCAGGAGCAGAAGTAGAACTAGTATCTATGATGTCAAGAGAACAAAGACTAAAAGAAAAATTAGAAGAAGTAAAAGATAGCTTTGACTATATTTTTATAGATTGTCCTCCATCATTAGGACTAATTACATTAAATGCTTTTACAGCTTCAGATAGTGTATTAATTCCTGTACAATGTGAATATTTTGCACTAGAAGGATTAGGACAACTGTTAAATACTGTAAATTTAGTAAAAAAACATTTAAATAAGACAATTATGATAGAAGGAGCTTTACTTACAATGTATGACATAAGAACCAATTTATCAAATCAAGTTGTGAAAGAAGTAAAAAAATATTTTAATGATAAAGTGTATAAAACAGTCATACCAAGAAATGTAAGATTAAGTGAGGCACCAAGTTATGGAATGCCTATCACAGAATATGACCCTAGATCAAAAGGGGCAAAAGCTTATGCAAAATTTGCAAAAGAATTTTTGAAATTAAATGAAGAAGAGAAGAAAGCAAAACATATGATGTAAATTCTAAAAAGAAGTAAATTTTAGATAGATAGTTTAGAATATAAAATAGAAATTGAAAAATAAAGGAGGAATATATACATGGCAAAAATGTCAGGATTAGGAAAAGGCTTAGATGCATTATTTGGACCAGCACCAGAAGAAGAACAAATGCAAGAAAATGATATATTAAAAAATTTAAAGGTAACAGAAGTAGAGCCTAATAGAGATCAACCAAGAAAGAATTTTGATCAAGAAGCATTAGAAGAATTAGCAGAATCTATAAAAGAATATGGATTAATCCAACCAATTGTTGTAACCAAAAAAGATGGGTATTATGGAATTGTCGCAGGAGAAAGAAGATGGAGAGCTTCAAAAATAGCGGGATTAACAGAAATCCCAGCAATTATAAGAGAAGACAATGAAAGAATTAATTCTGAAATTTCATTAATAGAAAATATGCAAAGAGAAGACTTAAACCCTTATGAAAAAGCTTTAGGAGTTAGAACATTAATTGATAATTATGGATTATCACAAGAAGAAGTAGCTAAAAAACTAGGAAAAGGAAGAAGTACGATTGCCAATATTGTTAGAATTTTAAATTTAGAGCCTAGAGTATTAGAAATGGCAAAAGAGGGTAAATTAACAGAGGGACATTGTAAAGCATTACTTGCTATTACAGATCCAGAAAAACAATATAAAACAGCTATACAAATGTTAGAAAGAGGAGCAACTGTAAGACAAGTTGAGAAAAAAGCAAGAGTAAAAGAAACAAAAGAGGAATTAGATAGAAATCATATATTATATAAAAGTATAGAAGATAATTTTCAAAATTTCTTTGGCTCTAAAGTAAGATTAGATGCAGGAAAACGAAGAGGAAAAATTATTATAGAATATACTTCTAATGATGATTTAGAAAGAATATTGAATTTAATAAAATAAAGGAAGGTGATTGGATGGAGACAATACTAGAATTTTTAAAAACAGATACTTTTCTAATCATAAATGCTATCGTGTTATGTGTGCTTTTTATAGGATTTTTTATCATGTTAGTAAGACTTCACTCTATCAATAAAAGTTATAAAACTTTTTTGAAGAAATTAGGAAATGGGGAAAATATAGAAGAAGATTTAGAAAATTATATGTATAGAGTAGAAAGAGTTGAAAAACAGAATGCAGAAATTAGAAATCTTATAGATGCAATAGATACGAATATGGATAGTTGTATTCAAAAGATAGGTATTGTTAGATACAATGCATTTAAAGATACGGGAAGTGATTTGAGTTTTGCACTTGCTATGTTAGATGAAAAGAATAATGGAGTTGTTTTAAATGGGATTTATTCTAGAGAGATGTCTAATATATATGCAAAACCTGTAGAAAATGGAAAATCTAAATATACGATTTCTGAAGAAGAACAAGAAGCCATACAAAAGGCTATAGAAAATAAAGGAATATATAAGGTTAGAGAACAGAAAGAAAGATAAAAAACAGAAATCTGAGAAAAAAGAAAAATAAATAAAATTTGCTATTGACAAATGTTCTTAAAAATGCTAAGATAAATACTGTCGCTGGACATTTGTCTTCGATATGGAGAGGTGGTCGAGTTGGTTTATGGCACCAGTCTTGAAAATTGGCGTGCGTTTGTAGCGTACCGTGGGTTCGAATCCCACCCTCTCCGCCAACATAATAAAAGTTAGATAAGATAAAACTATCTAACTTTTATTTATAAAAAAATTCATATGGAGATGTACCCAAGTGGTGAAGGGGACTGTTTGCTAAACAGTTAGGTCCCGAAAGGGGCGCGGAGGTTCGAACCCTCTCATCTCCGCCAAAGATGATATAAGGTAAGTGATTGCTTTATATCATTTTTTTGTCAAAATAAAATATAAAAATTTATTGTAAAAAATATATAGTTTGGTATAATGGAAGATATAAAAGAAATAAAAAATATAGATTAAGGAGTAGAAAAAAGAGAATAATGAAATCAATGATAAGTGCATTGAATGCATTTTTTAAAAAAAGAGATAGTGTAATTGTGTTCTTTATAATCCTATTATCTATCATAGGTATTTCCCTAGATGTTACAATAATTTCTTCAGATGAATTATGGAATTTTCAAAATGTACATAAAATGTACAATGGATTTGAAATATATAAAGATGCTAATGTTATATGTACACCTTTATTTTTTTATATAGGAAATTTTATTTTACAATTATTAGGGCCGAATTTGTTAAGTTTTAGAATTTATAATATCATAATAGATACTATATTATTTTTTAGCACATATGTATTGTGTAAAAAACTAGAAATTTCAAAAGCTATTTCATTAATTATTGTTTTTATTCTAATGTTTGCACATCAATATATATTGGTTTTATGCATGGCAAATTATAATATATTAGCACTTACATTTTTTGTAATAGGATTAATATGTATATTAAAAGAAAATTTAACTAAAAAAGATATAGCAATTCAAGGGATTATAGTTTTTTTAATAACATTTACAAAGCAAAATATAGGTTTATATTATTTATTAGCAGTTACAGTAGAATTGTTCTTAGAAAATACAACCGTAAAGAAAAAATGTATCAATTTTTGTATGATGTTAGTTCCTTTTATTTTGTTAAGTATAGGAAGTATTATTTATTTTCAATATGCAGGAATTTTAAATGGTTTTATAGATTATGCCATATTAGGATTAAGAGAGTTTGGGCAAAAAAATGTATTAGTGAATAAACCTGATTTTGTTTTTTGGATTTTACTAGTTGTATTAAACATTTTTACAGTAAAACAAATGAAAAAAAAGGCATTATTTAAAGATGGTGAATATAAAAAAATACAGAAAGTGTTGATATTTTCAATATTTTTAACTTTTTCAATATTTCCAATAGTAAATTCTGCACATTTTATGATTGGAATGTATCTATCATGGATTATATTATTATACATAATAAATTTTATTTGTTCACATATTTTTAAAAAGAAATATGCAAAATTAACAAATTATGGCATGATTGTGTTAAGTTGTATTGCTATTTCATGTTCTATCTATTACTTTATTGATTGGCAAGAAAATAGAATAAAAGATAATCATTCCCCATACTATGGTGGAATAATGGATACCAGTATTTATCATAAAATAGAAAATATAACAGAATATATAAAAACATCAAAGAAAAAAGTAATCATTTTATCACATGATGCAGCCTTTTACATGATAAATTTAAAAGAAAGTAATGGAAAAATGGACTTGCCATTTAAAGGAAATTTAGGAATGAAAGGTGAAGAAGGTCTTATAGAAGAAATAAGTCAAATGAAAGAAGTAGAGATTCTTATAAAAAAGAAAGAAGAAGATATGAACTGGCAAGAATCTAAAATAGTAAGAAATTTTATTATTGGAAATTATGAATATATAGGTGAAATAGAAGATTTTTTGATTTATACAGTGCAAAATTAGTTGAAAAAAAGGGAAAAATGAGGTATAATTAATTAAACGTGATAAATTTGAGAAAGGGGTGAAAAAATGAGAAAAATTATAAAAAAAATAGTATGGATAAGTTTAATAATTATGATTTTTTGGACAAATGTGAATATGTGTTATGCAAATGGAGATGACTGGAAAAAGTATTCTGTAGAGGAATATGGAGATATTCTTACAGGAGAAGCTAATAGAGCAGCAGAAATGGATGAAGCATTATCAAAAGCTATTCTTGAAAATAAAGAAGATGCACAATTATATATAGATTGTGTTAATGCTTTTGAAAATTCAGAAGTCGTGAGAGCTGGTATATGGAATATTAGTTCAACAGTTACTGAAAAGAAAGCAGAAGCAAGAGAGATTGTGGAAGGAACGAGAGATCCAGAAAATCCAGAAGATAATTTATCATGGATAAGTTATGAAAATAAGATAGCGGATGCTTCGACAGACGAGGAATGGAGAGAAATTTATGAGGCTTTTGCGAATCCGGTTCCTGGTACAGGCAAGGGTGAGATGATTAATTACATAGCTGAAAAGTATATAAGATTAGTAGGTCAAATTCTAGATTCAGCTTCTTTTCAAAATTGGGCAAGAGTTAATGAACCAAATGCACAAAGAACACTAGAGTTAAGAATGCAAGAATTACTAGAAAATGACTATGATATACAAGATGAAGAGGCACAAGATATAATAGAAAGATATGGGGCAGATGTGGATGCTAATGGAAATCCAATTGATACTAATAGCCCAATATATGAATATCCTCAAAAAACAAGTGATAATAACAATTCTGAAGAAAGTTTAGAGGATTTAATAGAAGATGGAGAATCTTTTCTGTCAAAAGGAAGTGTAAATATTGACCAAACAGCACTTCAAAATTTTTCAAAAACAATGTATAATATTTTATTAGCTATTGGTGTTGTAGTGGCTGTTATTATAGGTGCTTTAATTGGATTAAAATTAATGACAGCATCTGTAGAAGAAAAAGCAGAAGCTAAAAAATTAATTATACCATATATTGTAGGATGTTTCATTGTATTTGGAGGATTTGGAATTTGGAAAATTGTGATTACAATATTGCAAGGAATATGAGGTGAGGAATATGAAAAAAGTTTTTATAAGCATACTGTTAGTAATGATATTAATAACTATCCCTTGTACTACTATTTTTGCAAGTCAAGATTTAGGACTAGGAACTTTGGAAAATTATAGAGGAACAAATCCGGAGTCAGAAACATTGAAAACGAAAGCAAATAATATATTAGGAGCTATTCAAATAGTAGGAATTGTAGCATCTGTTATCACTTTAATGATTATAGGAATTAAATATATGTTAGGAAGCGTAGAAGAAAAAGCAGAGTATAAAAATACATTGAAACCATATGTTATTGGGGCATTTATACTGTTCACGGGAAGCTTTATACCTAATCTTATCTATCAATTTGCACAAAATATGTAAAAAATGTTGAAAATTAAAAAAATAAATGTTATAATATAGGGTAGAAGAGTATTTAATACATTTTTAAAGATAAAAGGAGGAAAAATATGAATAAGAAAGTTGTTGTAAAAATAGTAAATATGATTTTAATAGCAATGGTAATTATATCTATTTCATTGAACTGTTTTGCATTAACACCTGATCAAATAACAGGTTCAGAAAATGTATCAGGTACCTCACAAATAACAAAGTTAGGAAATGATATTGTAGGGATTTTTCAAGTTGTAGGTGTTGTTTTAGCAGTAGTAATTATCATTGTTCTAGGTATTAAGTATATGTTGGGAAGTGCAGAAGAAAAATCAGAATACAAAAAATCAATGTTACCTTATGTAGTTGGTGCCGCATTAATTTTCGCAGGTTCAATATTTGCAAACGTAATTTATCAATTTTTTGCGGGAATGAATGCTGCTGGTTAAGAGATACATAAAAAACAGAAATTGGTTATGCTAATTTCTGTTTTTTGTTACATAAGTATTACATTTATATTAAAAATATATTATTTTATACTTTTTTACTCAAAAATGTTACAATTTTTGAGTTTTTTTGTTATAATAAAATATAAGTAGAAATGTTTATATCAGAAGGGAGAATTATATGGGAACTTATAATTTACCAAGAAATGTAAAAGGTGAAGGAAGAATATTATTTATATTTTCTGTAAAAGCATTATTATATACTGTCATAGGTGGTGCAATTGGTGCAATATTTTATTTTATATTTAATCTGATAGAGATGCGTTTTGTAGGAATTATTTTTGTAGCAATTTTTGCATTAATTGGATTTTTAATAGGGACGTTTAAAATGCCTGAATCAAATGCATTTTCTATTACGAAAAAAACAGGTGGAGAAAATATAGATGATGTCATAAAAAGATACATAGAATTTAAACTACAAAAAAACAAGATATATGTATATCAAGATACAAAAAACAATGTAGAGGAGGAAACAAAAGATGAATAATATGGATGCTAATACTCTATCAGGATTACTTTCTATTATATTAGGAGTTTTTATATTTATTCTAATCATCTTAGTAGTAATCTTAGTTGTTCTTAAATTTCGCGATATGAGTAAAAAAGGCGAAATGAAAAAAAATAATGATGCCATAGGAAATAATAATGAAAATAAAAAAGAGAAAAATAAAGCAACAGAATATGTACAATATAACAAACAATTTATATATGATTTTATGGAATTTGAAAAAATAGAAGATAATATGATTGTTGAAAAAAACGGAAGAAGATATTTAATGGTTGTAGAATGCCAAGGAATTAACTATGATTTAATGTCAAAAATTGAAAAAATAGGAGTAGAAGAAGGATTTCAACAATTTTTAAATACTTTAAGACATCCTATACAAATATATATTCAAACAAGAACCGTTAATTTAGAAGGAAGTCTTTCGAAATATAAAGCAAAAGTCAAAGAAATAGAAGATAAATACAACAAAATGCTATATCAATATAATCAAATGAAAGCCTCAGATACATATAGCAAAAATGAGTTAGATGAATATTGGTTTGAATTAACAAAACAAAAAAATTTGTTAGAATATGGTAGAGATATTGTTAATAATACAGAAAAAATGAGTTTAAATAAAAATATATTAAATAAAAAATATTTTATCATTATTCCATATTTTTTAGAGGAAAATGCAGAAAAATATGATAGAGATGAAATAAGAAATATTGCATTTTCTGAGTTATATACAAATGCACAAGCAATTATTAGAACTTTATCTTCATGTTCTGTAATGGGAAAAATTTTATCATCTAAAGAATTAGTGGATTTACTATATGTGGCATATAATAGAGATGACTCAGAAATTTTAGGAACAGATAAAGCAATGATGGCAGGATATGAAGAATTATATTCAACATCAGAAGATGTATATGAAAAGAAAATAAAAGAATTAGATAAAATTATTAATGATAGAGCAATTGATTTAGCGAATGAAACAATCCAAAAAGTGAAATCAAGACCACAACAAATTGCAGAAGAAAAAGAGGAGAATTTGGATGAATTAATAAGAAAAATGGCTGCACTTGTTATACAAGAAAATCAATCTTATGTAGGAACAGAAATCGCGGAAGAAGCGATTAAAGAAATTGAAAATGGTGAAGGAGGAAATGCAAATGAGAAAGTCCAAAAGAAAACAAGAAGAACAACAAATCACAGGACAGTTAATAAATAATGACCAACCAGGAATATTAAAAAAACGAACAATCAAAGAAATTATAGCACCAGCAGGTATTGATGCTTCTAAAATCGACCATTTAGAGATTATATCTAATGTAACAAGATATGCTAGAAGTTTCTTTGTATCAGCATTGCCTCGTATGTGTAGTTTCCCAGATTTATTTAGAGATTTATATTTTTTCGGAGATGTAAATACTTCTATATATATTACACCTATTCCAGAATCAAGGTCACAAAACGAATTAAATAAAGTTATCAATGAGTTGGAAACAGAAAGATTAGTTGCTGCTGATAGAGGAAATATTAACAGGGAAAGTACATTAACACAGAAAAGATTTGAAGCTGAACAATTAAGAGACGAAATTGCGGCTGGATTTAATAAGATGTATGATGCTTCTATTATTTCTACATTATTTACATATAGTTTAGAAGATTTGGATAGATTAACCAAAATGTTGTCTACAGAAGTTTCAAAATCTTTAGTAGGTATTAAAAGTGCATGGGCAATTCAAGAAAAAGCATTTAAGTCAAATTTACCATTAATGGATGATAAAATAAAAAAGATACATTCATTTGATAGTAGGTCAATGGGAACCGTATTTCCATTTACAACGTCAGAAGTAGGGCATTCAACAGGAGTACCATTAGGCTTTAATAAACAGACAGGAACCCCTATTTTATTTGATAATTTTCATCCATCTTTGACAAATTATAATATGGTTATATTTGCTAAATCTGGTGCGGGAAAATCTGTAACGATGAAAACATTAATTTCAAGATCTTCTGTTTTAATGGGAATAGAGAGTTTAGCGCTAGATGCAGAAGGGGAATATCAAATTGTGGCAGAAAGTTTAGGTGGAATTAATGTTGTATTAAGTCCAAATTCAAAAACAGTTATTAATTTATTTGATATAGAACCAGAAAATGTAAAGGATGAAATTACGGGTAGAGAGAGAACAGTCTTAAACGTAGAAAATAAAGTAGAAGACGTTACACAAGCATTATTAACAATGGCAAGGGGTAGTACAAGAAGTCAAGAAGTAAATGAAGTAACAAAACAAGTTATTGCTGAAGCAGTAGCTGAAGAATATGCAAGTTTAGGAATTACAAATGATCCAACAAGTATATATAAGTCAGAAGGAGATTTTCAAAAAGGAGATAAATTATACAAAGATAAAAAAGAAATGCCAACAATTGGAAGCTGGTATAAAAGAATAGAAAAAAAGGCACAAGAAAACAAAAATATAGATTATCAACATCATTATAGTTACTTATTAAAAGTTATGAGACAATATATTAGAGAATATAATGGTCAAATGGCGTATTTTGATGGACAATCTACATTTGAACTATTAGATGGAGCACCTTTCATCAATTTGGATATTTCACAATTAGAGGAAAGGTTTGCGAGACCACTTGCTCAACAAATATTACTTTCATGGATATGGGAAAAATATGTTAAGAAAAATAGTGAGGACAGAAAAAGAGCAAGACAAAAAAGAGTACTAGTGGATGAGGCATGGATGTTATTGCCATATCCAGAAGCTGTTGACTTTTTAAATACAATGGCAAGACGTGCCAGAAAAAGAAATGTATCTTTAGCGATTATATCACAAAGATTTCAAGATTTTTATGAAAAACCAGAAGCACAAGCGGTTTTGACATCATCAGATACTAAGTTATTTTTAGCACAAGATAAATCTGAAATTGAACAATTAAAACAAGTTTTTAAATTAAGTGAAGGAGAAGCAAATTTTTTAATTACTTGCCTAAAAGGAGAAGGACTTTTAAAAGTAGGTGGAGATACAGCGATTTTACAAATCACACCAACAGCAAAAGAATTTGAGTTTGTGGAAACAAATTTAAATAAATTAGCAAAGATGAGAAAAAGGGCAGGATAATATAAATAGGAGGAAAAAATGAAAAATCACACAAAAATGAATTTAATACAAAAGATTATCATATCCTTAGTCATTGTCGTGATATTGTTTACTTGTATCATTCCGAATCCTTCTTATGCTGGAGTAGAAGATATTGCAGGAGGATTATTAAAAGAAGTTGTACAATTATTTGCGTCTTTTGGAGATGTTATAATGGGAGCATTAAATAAGTTTATGTTAGGATCTGATAGATTTCTTTCTTCAATGTTACCACAAGATGATGTTAACTTGGAAGAAGATTCAGGCTCTTGGTTAGTAGAAGGTGTAAATGATGAACCGGCAGATGTTGTGATTGAGTCTGATTATATGGATGAAAAAACATTTTTATTAGATGCTTCTTCATATCAAATTCCAAATATGTTGTATTCTCCTGAGAATATTTTTGCAAATAATATAGCAGTTTTAGATATTAATTTTTTAAGACCTAATACATATTCATCTATTATTAGTTCAGGAGAACAATCAGATATAGAAAAGGCAGAAGAAGCAGCACAATCAGCAGCTGGAGGCACTTTACAAACAACAATTGCCTCATGGTATAAATCCTTTAGAAATATTGCTATAGTTGGTTTACTATCTGTTTTGGTATATTTAGGAATTAGAATTTTAATTAGTTCAACAGCAGCTGATAAAGCAAAATATAAAGAATCTCTTCGAGATTGGTTTATGGCACTATGTTTAGTATTTGTTATTCATATTATTATGTCAGGAATTTTATTATTGACAGATACGATAAACTCTTTATTTTCAACATCAATTGATAATGGAATTATTGTACAAGCAACGCATAGTGATGAAGGTGAAAATGCAAACCAGACATTTAAATTTAGAACTAACCTAGTTGGATTAGCAAGATTTAAAGCACAAGCAGATCAATGGCAAGATGCGACAGCATATACAATTATCTATTTAGCATTAGTTATTTATACATGTATGTTTACATTCATGTATTTTAAGAGGTTTTTATGGATGGCATTTTTTACAATGATATCACCATTGGTAGCTTTGACTTATCCTCTAGATAAAGCAGGAGATGGACATGCACAGGCATTTAATTTATGGTTTAAAGAATATACAATGAATGCCATTATACAACCTGTACACTTGATTTTGTATTCTGTATTTGTATCATCAGCGATTGATTTAGCAACAGATAACCCAATATATGCAATTGTCGCAATTGCCTTCTTGGTACCAGCAGAGAAATTTATTAAGAAAATGTTTAGATTGGATCAATCTAATACAGAAAGTGACTTCGGTTCATTTGCAGGTGGTGCAATGGCAATGAGCGCATTAAATGCATTAAAAGGTTTAGGTAGTGGAAATGCTGGAAAACAAAAAGGAGCAACTAATAAAGGTGATAATGCAAATGATGATAAAATTAATTTTGCTAAAAAGGATGATGCAGACAAGTTAAATTCATTTAACTCTGGTGATGGAAGTGGAATGTTTTTACCAGAAGATAGTCAAGACGAACAACAAGAAATGTTAGACGATAGAAATGTATGGCAAGATATGGCAAATGATCCAAACGAAACAGAACAAAATAGAGCAGACGCACAGGAAGAAGTAGATAGATTAAATCAACAATTAGGCGATAATGGGGATGACGCAGATGATGATAATCTTGGATTACAAGCAAATAATGGTAATGAACAAGAAGATGGAGATGGTGAATTAGAGCAATGGGATTCACAAAAATTCCCAAGACTTACTGCATTTAGAAATAGAGCATCAGCAGTAAAAGATAAGGCAAAAGAGAAAGCACCAGGACTTAAAAAATTTGGAATAAGAGGTGCAAAAACACTAGGAAAAGGAGCACTATTTGCTGGAAGAGGATTGGTAAGAGCAACTGGTATGATTGGTGGAGCAACTATAGGATTAGCAGCTGGATTAACAACTGGGGATATGTCAAAGGCAGCTTCTTTTGCGGCAACAGGTGCTTTGGCTGGAAATGTAATAGGAAAAAATTTTAATAATGTGGCAGGCAGGGTAGGAAGAGGTGTTTTAAATGCACCTAGAAACATAAAAAATAGTGCAAGAGATTTACGATATGCTTGGGATACAGATATGCATGGAGCAACAGTGGCGAGACAACATAGAATGGAAAGTCAAAACAAAGATGCAAGAAAACAACTATTAAAACGTAGTAATACAGAAGAAAGAGAAAAAGCAAGAGAATGGATGGGTAAAAATAATTATCAAGGAAGTGAAGAAAGCTATTTAAATGCAAAAGCAGATTTACTTGAAGCAGGCGTTAAAGAAGAGTTGATTGATGATGTTTTGAAAACAGAATATACAGAAACAGGTTCTATATCAGGTTCTAATCATCAAGCATATGTGGATGCAGCTGGATTTATTAGTAAACACAATTATAGTAAAGACACGATAGAAGATGAAGAAAAAATGGCAAGAATGGAAGAAAGAGTACAATCTATGGTATCTAATCCAAATGATCAATTAGCAGTTATGAGATTGACCTCAAAAATGTTAGGTGCAGATAAGCTATATGAACAACGTAGAAGAGCAGGACAAACTAGAATCGGTAGACCTCAAAGAGAAAACAATGGGGATTCAGGAAATCATTAAAAAAGGAAGTAAAAGAAATAGGAATAAATAAAATAAGGACAAAAAATAAAGAAATATCAAATAATGCATAGATAGTATAAATAAATATCAAAAATCGCATTAGGAGGGAGATATGCATAGATTATTAAGATTTTATAACCAAAATAGAATGAAAATTTGGGCACTCATATTAGGGGTTATATTTATTCTATTAGTCATTCAAGTTTTTAATTCTATTGCACGAAAAGATAGAGAAGAACAAAATAGAGAAATTTTAGAAGAAGAAACAACATTATCTAATGTTGTTTCTTATGATAAACAGAGCGAATCTATTATATCAGAAGAAGATGTTCCAGAACAATACAGAGAAGATTTTGGAAATGTTATTGAGCAATTTTTTACCTATTGTATTCAACATGAACCACAAAAAGCATATAATCTCTTATCTCAAGATACAATCAACACATTGTATCCAACAGAAGAATTATTTGAAAATTTATATTACACAGAAAAATTTAAAGGAAATAAAGAGTTTTCTTATCAAAATTGGATAAAATCTGGTAAGTTATATATTTATCAAGTAAAAATTTTTGATAATATGTTGACAACTGGAAAAGCCAATAATACATATTATGAAGATTATGTAACCATTATACCAGAAGAAGGGGAATATAAATTAAATATTAATCAGTTAATCGGCGTGAAGAATATTTATCAAAAATATAGTAGTGATGAATTAGATATTACCGTAAAAGATTCACAAGTATTTATGGATTATGAAATATATTCTTTTGAAATCAAAAATAAAACAGATAAAACAATTTTATTAGATACAAGAGAAGATACAGATTCTACTTATCTGTTGGACGATGTAAATAATCAATATAGTGCACTTTTATATGAAAATAATGAAGAAGAACTAATAATACAACCAGGGGAAAACAAAACAATATCTATCAGATTTAGTGATGTGTATAGAGAAGGAATTGTGATAACACAGATACATTTTAGTGACATTGTATTAGATTATCATACATATACAGCAGGAAACGAAGTACAAAGAACAAGATTTGAAATTGAATTATAAAAGTAGTAAAAAGAGGTGAGAAAAATGGGAGTAGTAAGAAGAATAAAAAGTACAATCAAAAAAGTAGGTGCCTTTATAGTAGCACTTCATCTTGTTATAAAAATAGTTGCAATATTAACAATTCTAGTAACAGTAACAACTGTTATTTCTGATTTATTTGAAATGCTAAGTGCAAAAAATACTCCCACAGAAATCTATGAAAACCTAGAAATAGAAGATGTATCAGAGTTAATACAAATAAAAGGAAATAGTGAAACAGGATATTATTTAGATTTTATAGATGATATAGATACAAAATTAACAGAATTAGTTAAAGATTTAGACAATGTACCAACAGATATAAGTTTTTTAAAGAAATTAATACAAGCGGAAGTGGTTACGAAATTTCCTGATTTAGGAGGAGAAATACCAGAAGGAGAAAGTGGATTTCAAGGAGCAATTGATATAAAAAGAGTTACACCGAACAAAGAAGTAGGGGAAATGAAAAATACAGGGAAAGGAGAAACTTCAATATTGGAACCAGAAAGTTCCTATACAGATGTATCACTAACTCCAAAAGAAGAAGAAATTAAAAGTTGGGAAGAAGGAAAAAAATTAGTTTTATATAATGATTCTTATGTATATGATGAAGAAGAAAATGTTTGGGTAAAAAGAGAAAAAAATTCTAAATATGTTATTATTAGTAGAAATGACGAAGTAAGATATACGGGAAATTATAAAAAAGTAGAAGATAAGTTAAATGATATAGTGACATTTTATATTGAAGTAAAAAGTGGAAATATTACAGGATATATTCAATCAAAAAATATTAATATTCGTTCATCTAATAGGGAAGAGGAAGAAAATGAGCAATCCCAAAAAACAGAAAAGAATGAAAATATAGAAGTAAGTTCTAGAGCAACAGCTTCTAGAGAAAGAGAAATAGTTGGTGAAGAAGGTAATGAATATACAGTTGCAATTGCAGCAGGACACAACAATACAGATGATACTGGTGCTGAATCAGGAGGTTTAATAGAAGAAGATTTAACGATTCAGGTAGCTGAAAAAGTAGAAGAACTAATTAATGAAAAATATGAAAATGTTACAGTTATACAAACTGGTAGTACTTCAGAAAATCCAGGAGGTATAAAAGTAGAAGATAGAACAAGACTAGCGAGAGAGGCAAATCCGGATTTATGTATACAAATTCATTTTAATGCAGCAGATAATGTAGAAGCAAATGGAGTAGAAGTAATATATAAAGAAGGAGATGGTTTTTCACAACAATTAGCAGAAATATTAACAGATAGTATATCATCTGCAATGGGGTTAGAAAATCGAGAAGCTGGACCAGATACAGAGAAGTGTGCCGTTGGAAGTTTAGGAATTATAGAAAATTATGCAGTTAGTGGATTTCCATCAGTTGTAACAGAAGGTGGTTTTTTAACTGGAAATAAAGATGCAGACGTCATTCGAAATGGAGGAGTAGAAAAATATGCAGAAGGAATTGTTGAGGGAATAAAAACATATTTAGAGGCTGATCATTCTGGTATAACGGCTACTGAAACAGGAAGATCTGAGATTACATCTAGTATCGAATCTAGAATTGTCAGGATGAAATATTTGAAACCAGAAGAATTAGAAAATATGAAGGTAAATGGAAATGTAAAAGAAGCAACCAAATATTTTACATTAAATGAAGATAATAAGATGGTAACACTTACGTGGTCTCAAAGTGATGATGGAACAGTAGAAATAAAAGAAAATGCAGCAATGGATTTTAGAACTGCATTACAAAAATATCATATGCCATTTGAATATTTGTTATTTTACTATATAGACACAGATTATAGAGACTTTTCAGAAAAATTAGCAGATATTGTATTAGAGAGTGAAATTGTAATTACACTACAAGATAATATAACAACAACAGAAACATTACAAGATACAGAAATTAAAGTAGAAACATCTTCAAATGAGGGAAATGCGAGAGGTGTTGCACATGATTGGGAAGTAGATAGTTCACAACATATCAGAACTGTTGCAGAAGTATGTAGTACAAAAACAGACATTACATATGTAGAAACTTGGTGTGTAAAAACCTATAAAGATAATAGTTTTAGTGAAAAAGTGTTAAATATGGGAGACCAAGATGAAATTATTGTGAATGCACCAGGTGAAGTAACATACATACCAGGAACTGTCAACCGTGGAGATGAAACGACTGTTATTGACGAACAAAGAGACACAGGATTAGATGACGAAGATGGAAACGATATTATGTATAGATATATAGAAAAACACAGAATTGCAACGACAATTAATTCACTTAGAAATACATATGATAGTGGGGATGTAAAAACAGAACCGAATACAAATAAATATGTGGATTTGTATATAGAAGAAGGTATGAATAGGCGAATGAGAGAAGGATTCTTCTTTAAAATTGTTAAAAATAATGAAAAAACAGCAAACTTATTAGACTTAACAAAATATTTAATGTTCTTGGCTTCTAATACAAACTATGGAGAAACAGGATTTGATTTTGATATATTTACTCTAAAAACATTAACTTCTGTTGGTGGAGGAGATTATATTGTAGATACAACACAATCACCATCAGAAATTGTCATAACAGATCTTGATACTTTAAAACAAGCTTTTTCATGGTATAGTAATGATCGTGTTCTTCAACAATATGCATATTATTTTTTAGAATGTCAAGAAAGATACCATGTTAATGCAGTATTTGCAGCAGCTGTTTCTATTACAGAAAGTAGTGCTGGAACGAATATTGCAATTGGTGGAAACAACATGTTTAGTATTTCCAATGGTGGGCAAGGTAACTGGAATAGTTATGCTACAATGGAGAGTTCAATAGAAGCATTTTTTAGACTTATTAGTACAGAGTATTTTACCAATGGACAAAATTCAGTAGATTCAATTGCTAGAGGAAATCCAGAAGGACAACATATGTATTGTGTACCACCAGATAATTGGATTAAAAATACAAGTAACTATATGACAGAGATGTTTAATACAGCAGGTATAGATGTTTCAGCAATTATAGGAGGAGGAGACTTTTTAGAGGTTGCAAAGCAGTGTCATGATTACTTAAGGGAAAATAATTATTATTATGTTCAAGGGTCTAGTGTACCTAAACCATATCCAGGAGAAGGTACGTATATAGATTGCTCTGCATATGTAACATGGGTATTGTATGAATATGGATATACAGAATTAGAAGGTTGGCAACAAAACACAAGGACAATCATTCCGCTAGCCAATCGATATGGATGGACGATAAAAAGTGGTTCAGAAGCACAGCCAGGAGATATTTTATTAAATCCAGAGACCCATACAGAAATATATATTGGTGATGGAAAGTCATATAATGCAGGTTCTACAGATGCTATAAGAAGCGAATATAGTAATTGTAATCCTAGTAGTTTTCAATATGCAATTACGGTAACAGCCCCATAGTAAGGAGGAATAGAATGAAATATAAAAAAATGTTAATAGTGCTAATTATTGTAGTCGTTATTATTTGCATCATATGTTTGATTTCAATTAGCTTATTAAGAAAAATGGAAGAAAAACAAATTGAAGAACTTGGTTATGTGCCAGAAGATCCGGAATTGGTAGCTCAAGATTATAAAACCGAGAAACTAAGAAATTTGACAGATTTCTTTTCAGTAGAAACATGTATACAAAAAAATGCAAATTCAACATTTGAAGCTAAAGATATGAATGTATTAGCAAGTGACAGAGTGTATAGTTATAGTGTATTTGGAGAAGAAAAAAATGAAGAAACAGGAGAAACAACAGAAAGATATTTTATTGTTAGAGTAGATACCTATACTCTAGCTTATGAAATAGAAGAATTAAATAGTAAAGAATATGATGATATTGATGAAATTGATTTAACTACAGATTTAACGGAAATTGCACAAACAGAGAATAATCAATTTGAATATACAAGAATTAATAATGAAAATACATCTAGATTTTATTTGAAAAACTATACAGAATTATTATTATCAGCTCCAGAAACAGCATATGATATGCTTGATGAGCAATATAGGGAAGAAAGATTTTCATCATCATATGAAGAATTTCCTGAATATATAGAAGAAAATAAAACTTACTTTGAAAATGCTGTCTTATCCCAATATGCAGTTGATTATTTAGATGATTATACAGAAATTACCTTAGTAGATGTTTATAATAATAGTTATAAAATAATAGCTAAAAGTGTAATGGATTATACTGTTCAGCTAGATAATTACACAATAAAGGATGAAGAATATCTAGAGAAATATGAGAAATTATCAGACTTAGAGAAGGTCAGTGCAAATGTAGATACATTTATGAATATGATAAATACAAAAGATTTTAAACATGCGTATGAAGTATTAGACGAAACTTTTAAAAATAATAATTTTAACACTTTAGATGTATTTAAAGAATATATAAATAATTACTTTTTTGAATATAATCTTGATACAAAATCAGGTGTTAATGTGTATAATCAGGAAGGAACATATGTATATGAAACAACAATAAAAAGTGGAGCGGGAAGTGCAGCAGAATCTAAAAAATTAACTGTCATTATGCAATTACAAGAAGGAACAGATTTTAAAATGTCTTTTAGTATAGAATAACATTTGAACTGATAAAATAGAAAAATGATTTAGTATTTGCTTTTTAAGCATTTACTAAATCATTTTTTAAATAGATTAACAAAAACTTGAATTAAAGGGTTATTATTATAAATATCCATAAAGAAATTTCTGACAAAAGGTAACTGCCATAATAACAATAAAATCCCAACAAAAATAAGAAGAGCAATAAAATCTTTTATACGATCAGAAAAGGTTTTTTTATATCGAATTTTATATCCTCTATTTTTTAAATCTTGAATATAGGCATCATGATAAGCCTGTTGTCTGGCTTGCTGCACTTGTCTTTCGTAATTCAAATCTCTTTGATATTGATGAGCTTGCTCCTTTTCAAAATCCATATTAGAGTTCTGATTTTGATTCATATAGGCATTAGATTGGTGATTAGGATAAGGATTTTGTGCCTGAGGAGTATTATGTTGTTGCATATGATGTAACTGATTTAATTCGTTTTTCAATTTTTGATTTTGTTTATATATTTCGTCATAACTTTCTTGAGAAATGGTTGCATTTGATAATTGTTCATCATATGTTGCTTTAAGAGTAGGATTGGACAATGTTTCATAAGCTTCATTAATCATTTTAAAGGTTTCTTCAGCTTCTTTTTTATGAATATCATCTTGTAAGTCAGGATGATATTTTTTAGCTAAAGTTTTATATGCTTTTTCTATGATTTCAGGTGAGGCGTTTCTGTCCACCTCTAATATTTCATAATAATTTTTATCCATGATTATATTCCTTTCTTTTAAATAATATCATAAAAAAATTTAGGAATCAATAAAATTTCTGCTTTTTCAAAAATGTAGAATTACGTTTGATATGTTTTAAATATAGTAAATTTAAATTGTAACAAGAGAGAGGATTGAATATTCGAAAAACACTTATAAAACGAAATGCATATATTATATTGGGTGATAATATGAAATTAGGTTTAAGTTTATCAGGTGGAGGTGTAAAAGGAGCAGCACATATTGGTGTATTAAAAGCATTAGAAGAAGAAAATATAAAGATAGATAGTATTGCTGGAACGTCTTCGGGAAGTATTGTAGCAAGTTTATATGCTATGGGATTTTGTGCAGATGAAATCTATACAATATTTAAAAAATATTGCAAAAAAATAAAATATATTGATTTTTGGAATATTATAAAATTACTTTATGGATTAATTTTTAAGAGAAAAATTATTATAGATGGACTAAATAGCGGAAAAGAAATCGAAAAATTAATCAATGATATTGCAAAAGATAAAAAAATTCAAGATATTTCAGAGATTGATTTTCCTTTGGTAATTCCGTCAGTCAATATGTATAATGGAAAAGTTACTTGTTTTACTTCATATAAAAATGAAAAAAGATATTTGACAAATACGATTTTTGTAAATCATATTCATATTGGAAAGGCAGTAAGAGCAAGTTGCAGTTATCCAGTAGTTTTTTCACCTTGTGAATTTAATCATACAAGTTTAATAGATGGAGGAATTAGAGAAAATACACCATGGAAAGAATTAAAAGAAATAGGAACAGATAAAGTCATTAGTGTAGTATTTAAAGAAAAATTTGATAAAGATTGCTGTATGAATATTATTGATGTTGCGTCAAGATCAATTGGTTTATTGAGCAATGAATTATCAAATTATGAATGGGATGGGACAGATTATTTATTAGAAATACATACGGAAAAAATAGTTTTATTAGATATGGATAAAATAGAAGAGCTATATGAGATTGGATATAAAACGACAAAAAAAGAAATGCAAAAAATAATAAAGAAAATAGAAAGATAAATAGTAATATTGAGAATCAATAAAATTTATTTATAATGATATGTAAATATGTTGCATAAAGTAAATATTTATTGTAGAATAAAACCACCTTCATGAAGGAGGTGATTTTATAATGAAGGATTTCATAAAAATATTAAAACTCCTAATACTTCTAGAAATTATACAATACATAAATAAGGAGAAAAAATAGAGGAAGTTGCAGCTTCCTCTATTTTTTGATTTTATATGAAAGACCTCATAAAAATTTCTTCCTATACATAGTATACAATAATTTTGAAAATATGTCAAATTTAACTCATTAATTTTTTTGGACTTCTTTGCTTTCTTCCTTTTCATTGGCTTGTTGTACTGATTTATTTTCAGTCTCGTTTTCTTTCTCAATAGCGTCTTTTCTAGCGTGTTTCGTTTTTAAGTTATCTTTTGCAACTGTCATTAATAACTTAATTCTGTTTGCTTGGTTTGTTTCACTAGCACCTGGGTCATAATCTACTGGAGAAATATTGGCATCTGGATATTTTTCTCTAATAGTTTTAATAACTCCTTTACCAACAACATGATTTGGTAAACAAGCAAATGGTTGAACACAAATAATGTTTGGAATGTCATGTTCAATATATTCAATCATTTCAGCTGTTAAGAACCAACCTTCACCTGTTTGATTTCCAATAGATAATACATCTTTTACTTTATCTTCTAAGTGCCAAATATCACAAGGTGGTAAATAACCTTTTTTAGAATTTGCTAAAGCAATTTTCATATCTTTTTCTAATATATCAATTAATTTAATAGCAGCTTTCATAATTTTTGAAGATGTTTTATTAGTATTCAATAAATTATTGAAAGTAATTTTATGTGTAGCCATAAATTTAACAAATCCCATAAAGTCAGGTAAAATAACTTCAGCGCCTTCTTTTTCTAATAAATCAGCAACATGGTTATTTCCAAATGGATGATATTTAATAAGCACTTCTCCAACAATACCAACTCTAGGTTTTTCAATAGAGGTGTCTAATTCTATTTTTTCAAAGTCATTGACAATATCATAGATACTTTGTTTAAATTCCTTATTTGAAGATTTTTGAAGTAATTTTTTACATTTTTCCATCCATTCATCAAATAGTTTTTGTGTTTCACCTTTATTCTTTTCATAAGCTCTATTTTTCGTTAACATTTTTTGTAATAAATCACCATATAAAACGGTTTTTAGTAAACGTTCAATTAATGGTACGGTTATTTTAAATCCAGGCATTTTTTCCATACCAACAATATTGAATGAAATAACGGGTATATTTTCAAATCCTGCATCTTTTAGAGCTTTTCTTATAAATCCTATATAATTGGTTGCTCTACATCCTCCACCTGTTTGAGACATAATTAAGGCGGTTCTATTTAAGTCATATTTACCAGATTGAAGAGCTTCAATCATTTGTCCTGTAACCAAGATAGATGGATAACAAGCATCATTATTCACATATTTTAATCCAGTTTCTACTGTTTTTTGAGTACATTCTCTTAACAATTCCACTTTATATCCACTAGATTGTACAGCAGCTTCTAGTAATTCGAAATGAATTGGTGCCATTTGTGGTACTAAAATGGTATAGTTTTTTTTCATATTCTTTGTAAAGATTTTTTTATGTTGTTCATAATCACCAGTAGCCGTATTTTCTCTTTTTTCTTTTTCACGTTTATTCATACTAGCAAGTAATGAACGGATACGAATCCTAACTGCCCCTAAGTTATTTACTTCATCTATTTTTATTAAAGTATACATTTTATCATAACTAGATAAAATTTCTTCCACTTGGTCTGTTGTAACAGCATCAACACCACAACCAAAAGAATTTAATTGAACTAATTCTAGTGAGTCATGTTTTCCAACAAAATCAGCTGCAGCATAAAGCCTTGCATGATATACCCATTGGTCAACAACACGAATTGGTCTTTTTACTTCTGTTTGGTTTGAAATACTGTCTTCTGTTAAAACACATAAACCTAATGAAGTAATTAATGTATCAATACCATGATTAATTTCTGGGTCAACATGATATGGACGACCTGCTAGGACAATACCTTTTAAATGATTTTCTTCTATGTATTTTACGGTTTCAGCACCTTTTCTACGAATGTCCTCTTTGCATTTTTGATATTCTTTTTCTGCTTTTTCAGCTGCTTCATTTAATTCTTCTTTTGTAAAGTTATATTGTTTAAATTCATCTAATTCTAATATTTTCTTTACTAAGTTTTTCTTATCAAAAGGTAAGAATGGATTTAAGAATTTTACTGTAGGAGCTTTTAGTCCTTCTACATTATTTTTTAATACCTCAGAATAAGAAATAACGATTGGACAGTTATAATGGTTATCTGCTTTTTCATATTCTTTTCTAGAATATGGCATACAAGGATAAAAGATTGTTTTAATTCCTTGTTCTAATAAACTTTCAATATGTCCATGTGAAAGTTTTGCTGGATAACATACAGATTCTGAAGGCATAGATTCCATACCTTTTTCATAAGTCTTTCTGGTACTCTTTTCAGAGATAATAACTCTAAATCCTAAACTTGTAAGGAACGTAAACCAGAAAGGATAATCCTCATACATATTTAAAACTCTAGGAATTCCAATCGTTCCTCTTGTTGCATATTGTTCCTCTAATGGTGTATAGCCAAAAATTCTTTCATATTTGTATTGAACCAAGTTTGGTAAATTTTTAGCTTTGGTAACAATACCTGCACCTTTTTCACAACGGTTTCCTGTTACATGGATTTGTCCATTGCTAAATTTATTAATTGTTAATTTACAATGGTTTTCACAATTATTACAATGTGTATGTGTAATTTTTATTTTTAAATTGTCTAATTCATCTGTTTTTAAGATGGTAGATGTATATTCCATATCTAAATTGGCTTCATATTGTTCTTTTGAAAGTAAAGCCATTCCATAAGCTCCCATTAATCCAGCAATATTTGGTCTGACAACATTTTTACCAACAATTAATTCAAAAGCTCTAAGGACTGCATCATTATAGAAAGTACCACCTTGAACAACAATGTGTTTTCCTAATGTTTCAACATCTCTAACCTTCATAACTTTTTGAATCGCATTTTTAATAACAGAATATGATAAACCGCTAGAAATATCTCCGACAGAATATCCTTCTTTTTGTGCTTGCTTGATTTTTGAATTCATAAATACGGTACATCTTGAACCTAAATCTACAGGTCTTCTTGATTTTAGTGCTTCTTTTACAAATTCAGATATTTCTAAATTCAAACTTTTTGCGAAGGTTTCTATAAAAGAACCACAACCAGAAGAACAAGCTTCATT
Source organism: uncultured Eubacteriales bacterium (assembly GCA_949288175.1). Classification (GTDB taxonomy): domain Bacteria; phylum Bacillota; class Clostridia; order TANB77; family CAG-508; genus CAG-269. The sequence continues at coordinate 38,538 of CASEIV010000009.1, forward strand.
TAACATGATATTATCAATAGAACCATTTTTAATACGAATATATTTCATATCTTGTCCACCAATATCTACAATACTGGTTACATCTGGCTCAAATGTTTTAGCAGCTGTATAATGGGCAATCGTTTCAATTTCGTTTAAGTCAACATTTAAAGCTGTCTGAATTAGCTTTTCTCCATAACCTGTAACACCACTATATCTTAAAATAGCTTTTTCAGGTAATACTTTGTATAGTTTTCTTAACATATCCATAACACTTTGTAATGGATTTCCTTCATTACTACCATATAGAGAATATAATAAATTACCATCTCTATCAATTAATACAAGTTTTGTGGTTGTAGAACCTGCATCAATTCCTAAGAAACAATCTCCTTCATAATTTTCTAATGATTTTGAAGGAACAGTTGCTTTATCATGTCTTTCCTTAAAAGCTTTATATTCTGCTTCATCTTTAAATAAAGGATCAAGTGGTTCAGTAGTTGTATCATGAGAGTTTTTAAAATTCTCTATTTTCTTTTCTAATTCATTAGGTGTAATCGTTTCTGTATTAAAAGAATCCAAAGCAGCACCTTTTGCAACTAATAAATGTGCTTCATCTGGTATAATGATTTGATCATCTGTTAAATGTAGTGTTTCAATAAAACGTTTTCTCAATTCTGGTAAATAACTTAAAGGTCCACCTAAAAAGGCAATATTTCCTCTAATAGGTCTACCACAAGCCAATCCACTAATGGTTTGATTAACAACTGCTTGGAAAATAGAAGCAGCAATGTCTTCTTTTGCAGCACCTTCATTAATTAAAGGTTGTATATCTGTTTTCGCAAAAACACCACAACGAGAAGCAATTGGATAAATGGTTTGATAGCCTTTCGCTAATTCATTTAATCCTGCTGTATCTGTATGTAATAAAGAAGCCATTTGGTCTAAAAAGGCACCAGTACCACCAGCACAAGTACCATTCATTCTTTGCTCAATAGAATTATCAAAATAGATAATTTTGGCATCTTCACCACCTAATTCGATAACAACATCTGTTTTTGGAAAATATTTCTCAATGACTCTTTTACAAGAAACCACTTCTTGAATAAAGTCAACTCCCAAAAATTTCGCAGCAGACATTGCTCCAGAACCAGTTAATGCAATTGTGAAAGAAGAAGAAGGATATTTCATTAATAACTCCTCTAAAAAATCACAAACGGTTTTTTTGGCATCTGAAAAATGTCTACGATAATCTGAATATATAGTATTTTTATTATTATTCATTACAATTATTTTGACTGTTGTAGACCCAACATCAAGTCCAACATGTAAAATTTCATTCATGACAAAAACTCCTTTTTTGTATATAAATTTTTCATTATTATCCACCCTAATTGTATACGGAAAAGCCACTTTTGTCAAATGGAAAATGTTGTCAATGTCTCATTGGGTTCGTTTGTTCATGCGACATTTTTTGTCTCATTGGGTTCGTTTGTTCATGCGACATTTTTACTAGAGTTGTTCTAATGTCGCATAGGGTTCGTTTGTTGATGCGACATTTTTACTAGGTTTGTTCTAAAAAGGACAAACAAATAATACAATAGGTAATAAATAAAATTAATTAAAATAAATTAAAATTCAAAGAAAGGAATGAAGATAACATGAATAAAAAAATAGTTATTATTTTTACTGTTTTATTAATTATTATATTAGTAGGAGGATATTTTATTATTAATTATTTTAAAGGACAGGAAGAGGAAACAACGATAGAAGAATATACACCAGAAGAAGAGATTACAGAAGAGCAAAACAGACAAACAATTGTCAGTTTATATTTTTTAGAAAAAGAGACAAATGAATTGGCTCCTGAAGCTAGATTAGTAGATATTAAAGAAATTATGAATACACCTTATGATAAATTGGTAAATATGTTAATAGAAGGACCGAAAAATGAAAAATATACGAAATTAATTCCTGAAAACACAAAATTGAATCAAACATATAAAGAGAAAGATATGGTATATTTAGATTTTTCAAGTGAATTTTTAAATTATAATAAGGAAGATCCAACTGTAAAACAAAATATCATTGATAGTTTAGTAAAAACATTAACACAATTAACGGAAGTAAATTCTATTAAAATTCTAATTGATGGAGAAGAAAATGCAGAATTTAATGAAGTTTACAGTTTGAATCAAAATGAATGACTTCTAAAATCTTCGTTTTGATATAGATACCTAAAATATTATTTTAGTATTTTATACAATTTAATATATTTAATAAATCGATGAAAATGATTTAGAAAATATTCAACTTCGCGTAAAGACTTAATGGTATTATCCTTGCAACATTTAAAATTAAATTTCTTTTTAGGAGGTGGGCATTTTCCACCTCTTGTTTCAATATTTTTAATCATTTTTTTATCCATACAAACCTTCACCTTTATGATTTAATATAAAATTTTAAATTGTTATTATAGCATATTCTATATTTTGAAGAAAGGTGAAGGTTTTTATAATTTACAATGTATCTAAACAAAAAACACTATATAGAGGAATACATTTTATATTATTTTCAAATCCAAAATTTTTGCTCGATATTCGAATAGAATACGGTATTTTGTATAATGATTTAAAAATATTTAAACTCTTTGATCTTGTATGAATACTTGATTTGACTTCAATTGGAATAATATTACCCATTTTATCTTGTACAATAAAATCTACTTCCGCTTTTCCATTTGATTCCCAATAATATGGTATTAATCCACATTGAATTAAACTGCTACATACATAATTTTCTGTTAGAGCACCCTTGAAATTATTTAAGTTGTCATTTTCAACAATAACAATATTAGATGGTATTCCAAACTTGTTACATAACAAACCAACATCACTCATATAAAGCTTAAAGCTTTCAGGCTCTATAAATGCAGAAAGAGGTAATTTTCCTTCTCTTACTTTTGTACATTGAATAATAATTCCAGAAGCATTTAACCAGTTAATGGCAGTTTCATATTCATAAGCTCTAGCACCAGATTTTATTAGTTTATATTGAAACTTTTTATTTTCTTTTGCTAATTGAGCTGAAATGATATTATAAACTGCGATAATTTTTGTAGTCTCAGTTGGTGTGGCATATTTTGCCATATCAGCAATATATGAATTATTGATATCTTTTAAAATTGCTGTTACAAAATCCATATCTTCTTTTTCCTTATATTCTAAAATTGCTCTTGGCATACCACCTATTGCTAGATATAATCTATAATATTCATTGGCTAAAGTATGCAATGAAAAATCTTTATTATTTGAAAAAGCTTCTCTAATTAAATCGGCTAAATCTTTTCTATCTAAGGCCCATAAAAATTCTTCAAAATCTAATGGATATAGTGTAAGCATTTTTACTTTTCCAACAGGAAAAGAATATTTTTGCCTATTAACAGCAATTCCAAGTAATGAACCTGCTGCTATTACATTATATTTCATGCTGCTTTCAGCAAAATATTTTAAAGAAGTTAAAGCTCTTTCACAAGATTGTATTTCATCAAAAAATATTAATGTATCTTCTTCAAATATAGTAATACCTAATTTTACACTAAGTTCTTTTATAATACGTTCTATTTCTAAGTCTTGTTCAAAAATTTTAGCCATTTCACTATTATCTTCAAAGTTTATATAAGCAACATTTTTATAGTGTTCTTTTCCAAATGTTAAGATAGTATATGTTTTGCCTACTTGTCTAGCTCCATAAATAATTAAAGGCATTTTATCTTTATCATTTTTCCATTCTTGTAGTTTTTTTGACATTTTTCGTTCCATTTTATGCACCTCCTATACATTTATTGTAACATAACATAAAAATAAAGTCAATCAAAATAGATGGAAGCTTTTTTTATGTATTTATAATGAAAAAATTACAAATACATGCTATAATAACAAAAGAATTAAATTTACAAGAAAATTGTTTGAAAAGGAATATATTATAAAATGGAAAAAAATATAAGGTTAAAAGAAAATGAAAGAGTTGATGATTTAGAATTTAAAGGTTTAAAAATAATACAAAATAAAGAAGGATTTTGTTTTGGAATTGATAGTATATTACTTTCAGATTTTGCTAAAAACATAAAAAAAGGAGCAAAGGTACTAGATTTAGGAACAGGAACAGGGATTATTGCTACTTTATTATGTGGAAAAACAGAGTTATCTGAAATAACAGGAATAGAAGTTCAAGAAGAAGTATATGACATGGCAAAAAGAAGTATACAATTAAATCATTTGGAAGATAGGTTTAAAATCATACAAGATAATATATTAAATCTAAATAAGTATTTTGAAAAAAATACATTTGATGCCATTGTAACAAATCCACCATATAAAAAGAAAGAAACGGGAATACAAAATGAGGATACAAGAAAATTAATTTCTAGACATGAAATAGAGGCAAGTATAGAAGATTTTGTAAAGATTTCTAAAGAAATGTTAAAAGACAAGGGAGAATTTTATATTGTTTATAGGCCAGAAAGATTAGTAGATTTATTATCTATTATGAGAAAAAATAAAATAGAACCCAAAAAAATTCGATTTGTGTATTCCAATATTCAAGCTGTATCTAAATTAGTTTTGGTACAGGGAGTTAAAAATGCAAAACCATTTTTGAAGTTAGAACCAAATTTATATATTTATGATGAAAAAGGAAATTATACAGATGAAATTTCAAAAATTTATCATAAAAAATAAAGTAAAGAAATAAAAATATATAATTTTGTATATAGGATTTAATGAAGTAATTATATTAAATAATATATAAAATATATTAAATCATATTGAATAATATATAAATTATAAAAATCAAAAAGGAAGGATAAATTTATGAAAGAAACGAATCAAAAAGAAATAGGAACTTTATATATTGTTGCAACACCAATTGGAAATCTAGAAGATATTACATTAAGAGCAATAAAAGTATTAAAAGAAGTCGATTTAATAGCAGCAGAAGACACAAGACATACATTAAAATTATTAAATCATTTAGAAATATCAAAACCATTAATGAGTTATCATAGACATAATGAAGATGTCAAAACAGATATATTAATCAAAGAATTGAAACAAGGAAAACAGATAGCTCTTGTTTCTGATGCAGGAACTCCAGGAATTTGTGATCCAGGAGAAGAAGTTATAAAAAAATGTATAGAAGAGGAGATTCCTATTGTGCCAATTCCAGGAGCTTGCGCAATGATTAATGCATTAATATGCTCAGGATTAGATACAAAAGAATTTGTATTTATTGGATTTTTACCATTAAATAAGAAAAATAGAAAAGAAAAATTAGAAGAAATCAAAAATACAACAAAAACAATGATTCTTTACGAAGCACCACATAAGATTGAAACAACATTAAAAGATTTAAAAGAAACTATTGAAAATAGAAAAATTGTACTAGCAAGAGAATTAACGAAAATTCATGAAGAATATATAAGAGAAAATATAGATGTATTAATTGAAAGAGCAAAAGAATTAAAAGGAGAAATTGTTTTATTGATAGAAGGTGCAGAAAAGAAAGAAGAGAATAATTTATTAGAATTATCTTTACAAGAACATTATGCATATTATGAAGAAAAAGGATTAAGTAAAAAAGAAATCATTAAACAAATAGCAAAAGACAGAAATGTTAGTAAAAATGAAATATACCAACAATTTATAGATAAGGATTAAATAAAATAGTGAATGATAACAACACTAAAAAACAGGTTTATAAATCATATAATCATAAAAAAATAATATATAAAAAACAAAAGGACCAAGTAAGTAAGAGTAAATCTCTTATTTACTTGGTTTTAATTTACTTATTTTTTTTGAACAATCTTCACAAATTAATTTATCGTTATAATTGATTAAATTTTCAGTGTTTCCACAAAAAATACAATTTGGCTCATATTTTTTTAATACGATTGATGAACCATCAACATATATTTCAATAGGATCTTTTTCAGCAATGTTAAATTGATTTCTGATTTCGATAGGAATAACCACTCTTCCTAGTTCATCTACTTTTCGAATAATTCCTGTTGATTTCATAAGTTTATCCCCCCTTAAAAAGTTAATTTACAACCCTATATACAATGTTACTATATCACAAATAGACAAGCAGGTCAATTAAAAAGTAATAAAAAGTTAATAATAGAATAAAATTATTTAGGTGATAAATATGTTAAATTTAGTTTGGCCAATTTTCATAATAATATCATTCTCTTATGCAATTTTTTCGGGAAATTTACAAAATTTAAATTCTAGTATTTTTGATAGTATAGAAAGTGCTGTAAATTTAAGTATCACTATGTTAGGAACGATGTGTTTATGGAGTGGAATTATTAATGTTGCAACAAATACCAATATAATGAAAATTATGAATAAAATGTTAAAACCAATTGTAAAATTTCTTTTTTCAGAAATAAGAGAAAATCAAAAAGCACAAAATGAAATTTCTATGAATATGGTAGCTAATATTTTAGGATTAGGAAATGCAGCTACACCATTAGGGTTAAAAGCAATGGAAACTTTGCAAGAAGAAAATAAAAATAAGCAAGAATTAAGTAATTCTATGATTATGTTAATTGTAGTAAATACGGCATCTATTCAAATAATTCCGACAACGATTATTGCCATAAGAAGTTCTTTAGGTGCGGAAAATCCAACTTCTATTATTGTACCTGTATGGATTGCAACCATTTGTGCGGCAATTGTTGGTATAACTGTAACGAAATTATTAATAAAATATGCTAATAAAAGGGAGAAGGTATGATAAATATTATCAACTTTTTATCAAATTTGGCAATGCCACTGATTATATTAATCATTGTTATATATGGTGTTATAGAGAAAAAAGAAGTGTTTGATAAATTTATTGAAGGAGCAAAAGATGGGATTAAAATTGTCATCAATATTTTTCCGACATTGATAGGTCTTTTTTTAGCAGTAGGGGCTTTAAGAAGTTCAGGTGTGATTGATATCGCTATTAAATTAGTAGAACCATTATTAAATATTGTAAATTTTCCAACAGAAATTATGCCATTAGCATTTCTAAGACCAATATCCGGAAGCAGTTCAATTGCAGTTGCAACAGATATTATGAAAAATTTTGGGGTTGATAGCCAAATTGGAATCATGGCAGCAGTTATTATGGGAGCTACAGAAACAACGTTATATACCATTGCAGTATATTCTTCAAGTGTAAAAATAAAAAAGACAAGGTTTGTTTTAATTGCAGCACTAACAGCAGATATTGTGGGAATTATAACAAGTATTATAGTATGTCGTTTTTTGTCGTAAAGTTTTTCTTGACAATAATTTACATATATTGTATAATTATGGAAATTAAATCAATAAGGATATTCAAATCAAATGTTAATAAAAATCATATTATTTATTTCAATATTTGTTGTAGTAAGAATGATGATTGTAAAAATATTATTTTATAAAATTTTAAAATCAGAAAAAAACTCAAAATAAATTCAGTTTTTAATTTTGTAGAGGAAATAACAAATCCCCCATAATTAGTATTTAAGATTTTTTGCCCCTATATTCTTTTAAATATTTTTTTCTATGTTATTTTCTCTACAATATAATATATAAATCATATATAAATTTTTTAAATATAATAAATATATTATTAAAAAATATAGTTATCTAATATATTTATCTATGATAAGTTTCACCATTGGATATTTTAAAGCCTCTAAAGATTTGTTCTAATAAAAAGACACGAATTAATTGATGAGGAAATGTCATTTTCGAAAAACATATCTTCTGGTGAGCTTTTTTTAATATATCAGAAGAAAGCCCTAAGGAACCACCAATCACAAAAGTAATACTGCTAGTTTGTAAAGATAAATTTTCAATATTTTTTGAAAATTCTTCTGAAGAAAATTCTTTACCAGTTAAATCTAAACAAATAACATACGAATCTTTTTTGATATGGTTTAATATGTTAGTGGATTCTTTGTTTTTAATTTCATTAGAAAGATTTTCATTTAATTTATCTGGTATTTTTTCATCAGGTAATTCTATTATATTTAATTTACAATATTTACTTAATCTTTTAGAATATTCTTTTATGGCATCTTTTAAATAGTTTTCTTTTATTTTTCCAATACATATAATATTAATTGTAAGCATTTTTATTTTATTCCTTTCTATTGAAACAAGGTTGCCAAAGGGGATGGGTCAAAATGATGATTTTTTGCTCCGTCCCCAAAATCACCATTTTGACACCTCCCCTTTGGCAACTCTCTTTGGTTAAATCGTAACCAATTTACTATGTGTATCTCGACTTGCAACAGATAATGCTAAAGAATTTTCGTTGTAATTATTTGCAATTAATTCTTCGACAACTGTTTTATAGGCAAGCTCTGGAAAATTACTTTCTTTACTTAAATGACCAAGCATTGCATTTTTTAAACCTGATTTTAATAAAAAAGAAATGGTTTTTCCAGCGATTTGATTTGACAAATGTCCGTGATGGTCCAGCAATCCTAGATTTTAGAGAAAATGGATATGATGAACATTTTAGTACTTCTGGGTCATAATTAGATTCTAACATAACAAATACACTTTCTTCTAAATTTTTTAAAATATCATTTGTCATATGTCCAATATCTGTTGCAATACTAATTTTTTTATTTTCATTTAGTAAAGTAAATCCACAAGGATTTGCTGCATCATGTGGAATAGAAAATGGATTAATATCTAAATCTCCTATTGAAAATTTTTCTGCAACTTTAAATTTTTTGATATTTTTATCTGCAATTTTATCTCTTTGTTTTGGCATAGCATCTAATGTTTCTTGATTGACAAATACAGGTAAATCAAATTTTTTAGAAAAAGTTCCTAATCCTTGTATATGGTCAGAATGTTCATGTGTAACTAAAATACCATCTAAAGAACTAGGGTCAACATCTATATCATTTAAGGCTTTTTCTATTTTTTTACTACTGACACCTGCGTCAATTAATAATTTTGTATTGTCTGTTTCAACAAATAAGCTATTTCCACTACTTCCACTATATAAACTACAAAAATTTAGCATAATTTTCTCAATCTCTTTCCTTTGTTTATTTCTTTTGAATATTCAAATAGTTTCATTTTGTTTTTCTTTATTGTATAGGAAAAATCGACTTTTATCTTGACCACATATAAGATTTTTCCGTATACAACAAGGTTAATCTACTTATTTATGTGAATTTTTATTCTGTTACTCTTTCAATCTTGGCACCTATTTTTCTGAACTTTTCTTCTATATTTTCATATCCTCTATCAATATGTTCTAGATTATAGATTTCTGTTACACCTTCAGCAGCAGTACCTGCAATAACTAAAGCTGCTCCAGCTCTTAAATCTGAAGAATATACAGGCGCACCTGATAATTTTTTGACACCTTCGAAAAAGGCGGTTTTTCCTTGAGCTGTAATTTTTGCTCCCATTTTATTTAATTCTTCTGTATATTGGAATCTAGAATCCCAAATACTTTCATTGATTGTACTTGTCCCATTAGCAAGTGATAAAACAACACCCATCTGTGGTTGTAAATCAGTAGGAAAACCAGGATATGGTAAAGTTTTAATTGTTGCTCTATTAGGTCGTTTAGTACACCAAACACGAATACTATCTCCATTGTCTTCTACATTACCACCAATTTCTAATATTTTAGCAGTAATGGATTCCAAGTGTTTCGTGATACAATTTTTGATTAATAAGTCACCTTTGGTTGCAACAGCAGCAAGCATAAAAGTACCTGCTTCAATTTGGTCAGGGACAACAGAATAAGTAGCGTTTCCATGTAGTTTTTCAACTCCATTGATTTTGATGACATCTGTACCAGCTCCTCTAATGTCTGCTCCCATGGTATTTAAAAAGTTTGCAACATCTACAATATGTGGTTCTTTTGCAGCATTGTCAATAATAGTGGTTCCTTTGGCAAGTACTGCTGATAGCATAACATTAATCGTAGCACCTACTGATACAATATCCATATAAATAGGGCAACCTTTTAATTTTTTAGCTTTTGCATAAATTTTACCTTTTTCCACAGTAACATTTGCACCTAATAATTCAAAACCTTTAATATGTTGGTCAATTGGTCTTGCACCTAATTTACAACCTCCAGGCATACCAACTTCAATTTCGCCTTTTCGACTAAGCATTGCACCAATAATATAGTAAGAAGCTCTAAATTTACTTGTTAAATCTAAAGGTGCTTTTGTTGTTGTGATGTTAGATGTATCAATTGTGATACTATGGGCATCATTCCAAGTAATTTTTGCTCCTAATTTTTCTAATATTGTACAAGATATTTTTATATCACTAATATTTGGTAAATTTTCTATTGTACATACACCATCAATTAAAAGAGTAGCAGGTAAGATTGCAACGGCAGCATTTTTGGCACCGCTAATGGTTACTTCTCCTTTTAGTGGTGTGGGTCCTTTTACAACTAATTTTTCCAATTTATATACCCCCAATAAAATTTATATATTATGTATTTAAAAACAAAAGAGAGTGTATATCATTTTACACTCTACTTTTTCCTATAAACTATATCATAAACAAATTGAGATTGCAACTATTTTTTAGCAGTAATTAGACCTGTAGTATTTAAAAGTTCTAATATTTTAAACTTTAATTTAAAAGTAGGATTTTCTTCATTATCAGATACGATAGAAAATTCTTCATTAGTCAAGGAATTTTGTAGATCTTCTTTTGATTCTTCAGGGACAATTCCAGAAGAGGCATCTACAAAACATAAAGGAGGAAACATAACACACCACCAATTTTGACCTTTGGCTTCACCAATTTCTACCTTTAAAGCATCATAGTATCCTGCTGGAAGAGAAATATCTCCATAATGTTTTGTTGGAAATTCAAAATTTCCGATGCTAACATTAACAGAATAGTCAAAGCCTTCATTTTTTATGGTATTTAATGCTATTTCTCTAAAATTTTCGAGATGTGCATTAGCAATGGTAATTGCTTCTTCTTTAGAAGTGCAATTTGCACATAAAGTATTCATATATGCTAATAAGTCATCTCTAACGATATATTTTAAATTTTGGTCAATATCAGAATCACTGTTAGCAATAACATGTAAACGAAATACAGAATCAGCAATATCAGTAGAAATATCATTGGCGTAAGATATGGCACAAATGGTAGTATAGACAAAAAATAGAAATGTTAAAATGATTACCATTTTTACCATTTTTACCTTGGAATGATTACATAATTTTAAAAATTTTTTCATAAGTTACCTCCAATAAACTTTTTTGTAAAATATTCTTTAAGATAAGTATTAACAAAAAATGAAAAAATATACATTGTCGAAAAAAAACGATGAGTTTCATTGAAATATGATTGACATATTTGTAATAAAATGGTAAAATTTACCAGTAAGCAAAATGAAGAAATTAGCAATTCCGTATGGTTATATGAATTTGAAAGGAATGTTTGTGATGGGAAATTTAACAAAAGAAAAAAGTTGCGCATTTTATGCAAGTGATTATCATTTTGAAATGATTAGTTTACCATACATCAGTAAGAGTATGGATGAAAACAAAGAAATCATTATATTAACAGAAAATAATTTAAAAGATACAGTAAATACATTAATATCAAAAATGAATTTAAAGAAAGAAAAACAAGAAAAAATATTATCATTAGATTGGAATAACAATGATTTAAAAAAATTTAAAGAGATTAGTAAAAAAACAAAAGAGGATGCAGATATAATCATATTTATTAAAGGAAAAGAAAATTATATTAAAAATATTAATAAAAATATTGAAAAATGGGTAATAGCTGATAAACATGTAAAAATTGTTGATTGTTATGAGTTTTTTGAAGTAGAAGAAAAGATTGATGAAATTGCAAAAGAATATGATAAAGTCTTAGGGACCTCTAGAATGTAGGGAAAATGAAAAAAGGAGAATAAGAAGCAAAATGACAGGTGAATTTTTTACCTGTCAATAATTGACTAAAATAAAATTATGGTGTAATATAGGGATGATTTTAAATTTTTAGAAAGGATGAATTTTATGGATACAGAATTAGAAGAAGTGAAAGATATACTAAAAAAATATGGTCAAGAACATTTATTAAATCATTATCATGACCTAGATGAGAAAAAAAGGGAAAAATTATTAAAACAAATCAATCATATTGATTTTGAACTTGTAAATAAATTATATGATAGTACAAAAGAACAAAAAGTAAATGCAAATGATAAAATTACACCAATTAATTATTTAGATAAATACAAATTAAATGACCAATATAAATATTATGAAAATATAGGGAAAAAAGCAATTAAAGAAGGAAAATTGGCAGCAGTTACAATGGCAGGAGGACAAGGAACAAGATTAGGACATAGTGGACCAAAAGGAACATATGATATTGGATTAGATTCACATAAATCTTTATTTGAATTATTATCAGATAATTTAAAAGAAGAAGGAAAAAAATATGGAGTTATGATTCCTTGGTTTATTATGACAAGTAGAGAAAATAACAAAGATACAGTTGAATTTTTTGAAAAACACAGATATTTTGGTTATAAAAAAGATAAAAATATTTTCTTCTTTGAACAAGGAGAACTTCCAATGATGGATACAGAAGGTAAAATACTAATTGGAGAAGATGGATTAGTGAAACTTGCAGCAGATGGACATGGTGGAATTTACGAATCACTAGTAAAAAGTAAAATGACGAATAAGATGAGAGAATTAGGCGTTGAATGGGTATTCATAGGCGGAGTAGATAATTGTTTAGTAAAAATGGTAGACCCTGTTTTAATGGGAATTGCTATTGATAAAAAAGTAACAGTTGCTTGTAAATCAGTAGTAAAAGCAAATCCACAAGAAAAAGTAGGCGTATTTTGTAAAAGAAATGGAAAACCAAATGTAATAGAATATTCAGAAATTACAGATGAAATGGCAGAAGCTACTGATGAAAATGGAGAATTACTATATGGAGAATCACATATATTATGCAATTTATTTAGTATTGATGCAATTGAAAGAATGGGGGCAGAACCATTACCATATCATGTTGCATTTAAAAAAGCAAAATATATTGACAAAGAAGGAAATTTAGTTGTACCAGATTCACCAAATGCCTATAAGTTTGAAGCATTTTTGTTTGATGCTTTTGGTGAAGTAGATGACATGGCAGTTTTAAGAGTAAAAAGAGAAGAAGAATTTGCACCAGTAAAAAATAGTGATGAAAAAGGTGTGGATTGCCCTAAGACTGCAAGAGAATTATATAAGAAATTTTATCATTTAGATTAAAAAGTATTTTAATAAGATATAAAAATGGTGTTGAAAAATCATTCAACATCATTTTTTGTATAGAAATTATTCTCTTAAATTTTTACAAATAGCTTTTTTTATTAAATATTTTGTGATAGGATAACATAGAATGAATAAGAAAAAAATAATAAAGAAGAAGGAGGTCATTATATGAACTATTTAGAAGAATATAAAAAATGGTGTGAAAGTCCAGAATTTGATGAAGAAACTAAAAAAGAATTACTAGCAATAAAAGATGACAAGAAAGAAATAGAGGATAGATTTTATAAAGAATTAGAATTTGGAACAGCTGGACTTAGAGGAATTATTGGAGCAGGAACCAATAGAATGAATCAGTATACAGTAGGAAAAGCAACACAGGGATTAGCAAATTACATATTAGAGCAAGGAACAGAAAATAAAGGGGTAGCGATTAGCTATGATTCCAGAAAAATGTCAAAAGAATTTAGTATGCAAACAGCATTAATTTTATGTGCAAATGGAATCAAAACATATTTATTTGAAAGTTTAAGACCAGTTCCTGAATTATCATTTGCCATAAGAGAGTTAAAATGTACAGCAGGAATTATGATAACAGCAAGTCATAATCCACCAAAATATAACGGATATAAAGTGTATTGGGATGATGGAGCACAAATTGTGTCACCAAGAGATAAAGATATTATTGCAAAAGTAAGAGCAGTTGAAAGTTTCTCAGAAATAAAACAAATGTCAGAAGAAGAGGCAAAAAACAAAGGATTACTACACCTTGTAGGAACAGAAATGGATGATAAATATATTGAAAAACTAAAAAGTTTAATATTAAATCCAGAAATCGTAAAAGAACAAGGAAAAAAATTAAAGGTAGTTTATACACCATTACATGGAACAGGAAATATGGTGGCAGAAAGATTATTAAAAGAAATAGGAATTGAAAATCTATATGTTGTTCCAGAACAAAAAGAACCAGATGGAAATTTCCCAACAGTGGATTATCCAAATCCAGAAGATCCAAAAGCATTTACTTTAGCATTAGAATTAGCCAAAAAAGTGGATGCAGATGTTGTATTAGCAACAGACCCAGATGCTGACAGATTAGGAATTTTTGCAAAAGATAGCAAAACAGGAGAATATAAAAATTATACAGGAAACATGTCAGCACTATTAATTGCAGAATACAGAATATCACAAATGAATGAAAAAGGTATTTTACCTAAAAATGGAATGATGATAACCACAATTGTATCTTCAAATTTAACAAAAGCAATCGGAGAATATTACGGATTAGAAGTAATTGAAGTATTAACAGGATTTAAAAACATTGGTGCCGTTATGAGAAAGGCAGAAGAAAATAAAGACAAAGAATATGTATTTGGATTTGAAGAAAGTTATGGATGCTTAATCGGAGATTATGCAAGAGATAAAGACGGAATTGCAGCCGTTATGGCACTTTGTGAAGCAGCATGCTATTATCAATCAAAAGGAATGACACTATGGGATCAAATGATAGCCATTTATGAAAAATATGGTTATTATAAAGAAACACAAGTATCTATTGTAAGAGAAGGAGCAGAAGGAGCAGAAGAAATTAAACAAATGATGACAAATACACGTAATAAAGATATAGAAAAGATTGGTGACTATAAAGTATTAACTTTTAAAGATATAGAAAAAGACTATGTAAAAAATATGATAACAGGTGAAGAAAGTAAAAGTGGTTTTCCAAAATCAAATGTGTTATATTATGAATTAGAAGATAATAATTGGTGTTGCGTAAGACCATCAGGAACAGAACCTAAAATAAAATTATATATGGGCGTAAAAGGAAAGACGGATGAAGAAGCAAGTAAAAAACTAGAAGATTTAAAACAAGCAATGTTAGATGTTGTGAAACGTTAGGGACGTGCCAAATCGTTCCAAAATGAAACAAAAGGGACAGACCTCAACTTAAATTTAGTAAATAAAATTTTGAGGTCTGTCCCTTTTGTTTCATTTTGGAACGATTTGGCACGTCCCTAACGTTTCCAGTCATCTAAATTTCTTTGAATAGCACCGAATAAATTAGCCCTTATCATAGGAATGTTTTTGGATAAAGTATAAATTAAATTTTTCATATCTTCTCTTTTTGATGTCCCATCCATTGGACAAACTTTTGGCATAACATCTATATTGTTTTTTCTAACAAATCGTCTAATTTCTTTTTCAGGTGTATATACAAGCGGTCTAATTAATGTAATTTTTGAACGGTCCATATAACTTTTCGGTGAAAATGTTCCAATATTTCCAGTATATAGTAAATTTAAAAGAAAAGTTTCTAATACATCATCTTGATTATGCCCTAGAGCAATTTTATTACAACCTTCTCGAATGGCAATCGAATTAATCACACCTCTACGCAAATTGGCACATAAAGAACATGGATTTTTTTCTTTTCGTATATCAAATACAATTTCTTTTGCATTACTATTTTCAACAAATAATGGGATATCTACTTCATCACATATCTGTTTTAAAAAGTCAATGTTGAAAAATTCAAAGCCTGGATTGACACTTACAGCGATAATATCAAATTTTTTAGGGTAAAATATTTGGAGATTTTTGAAAGCCTTTAACATGGTAATAGAATCTTTTCCACCAGAAAGACAAATCGCAATTTTGTCCCCTTCTCCTATCATATGATATTCTTCTATTGCTTTTCGCATATGACTTAATATTCTTTGCATAATGTACTCCTTATCATATAAATTTATAAAAACTTTACTTATATTATAACAAATTTTGTCAAGAGGAAAATAAAAATGAGTAAATTTATTAAAGGAAAGAACAAAAGTTAACATAAACATATATTGGTTAATATTGATTTTTGTGATGTGATATGGTATAATTTTTTTGTTTATGTGCTTATAGCTCAGCAGGATAGAGCAGTCGCCTCCTAAGCGACCGATGGGGGTTCGAGTCCCTCTGGGCACACCAATTGGCTAAAGTGCCAATTTTTTACTATAAATTTAAGTAAATTTTAGGAGGAATGAAAATGAAAAGTATGAAGCGGATAAAGAAAATATACTGGACGGCTAAAGAGGCAAACAGAATTGCCATTGGTTTCAGTGGAATAGTAAGTATTATTTATACTATCGTTGAATCCAGGCGACATGAGGACATAATAGTATTAGTAGCTAGTTTCCTTATTGTGTTTTTAGTTGGCTACTATACGCTAAGGAATGTCTTGAGAGTAGGGAGAAGAAAAGAACTCGAGAGACAAAAGGAAACAAGGTCAAGAATTAAAGAATGTCTTGGCGATAAGAAGAAAAAAGTAGATTTTTTCTTCATTGGTTTTGAAAATGAGGAATGGGAAGACCTCATTGAAGAAATTGTGGAAAACTCAAACTTCAATTATTACGCCTATGTAGAAAAGAGAAATGTAATAATTGAAGTAAGAGATAAAAATGACAAATTCATTTGTCAAAAATCTGTCTCATGGCAGTTCTTTGACGAGAACTTCATACTCAAATGAAATGAAAAGCGGGGGGTTGTGTTTTGTAAAATGCAATTCCTCGTTTTTCCATTATAAAAGTATATGTTAAAATAATAGATAACCAAACATAAAGAAGTTCTAGACAAAAGATAAAATTTATAATAAAATACATTTAGAAAAAAAGAAAAAATGTAAAACAAAATACGTGTATTATCTATATAGAATATAATAAGAAACGGAGAAAAATATGGAAGAAAAATTTATGCAAGAAGCTCTAAAAGAAGCAAAAAAAGCATATGATAAATTAGAAGTTCCCGTAGGGTGTGTCATTGTAAAAGATGGAAAAATCATCGCAAGAGGACACAATGTAAAAGAAACGAAAAAGGACACTACAAAACATGCGGAAATGATAGCGATACAAAAAGCAAGCAAAAAGCTAGATTCTTGGAGATTACTAGATTGTGAAATGTATGTAACATTAGAGCCATGTAGCATGTGTGCAGGGGCAATTATTAATGCAAGAATCAAAAAACTATACATAGGCACATTAGATGAAAAAACTGGTGCAGCAGGTTCTGTTTTAAACTTATTCACAGATTATCCATTTAATCACAAAGTAGAAGTGAAAACAGGCATATTAAAAACAGATTGTGAAAAAATTTTAAAGGATTTTTTTAAAGAATTAAGAAAATTAAAAAAATAAACCATATTTATCAGGAGGAAGATATGATTGATAAATTAAAAGATTTAACCAAAACAAAAAGCTTTCATATATGTATGATAATCGTTATCATAGTTGTTATTCTATTTATAGTAGGTATGTTAGCATTAAGATATAGTGTAGAAGGAGAAACCAATATGCCATTCAATTTAAGCAAAATAGCGATTATTAGTACACAAGAAGGCATAGATGATGGACAGACAAATACAAGATGGTCATTTGATGTACATCAATCAAATGATATTTATCTATATATTGATAAAAATGATGCATATGATAAAACAGAAATTATAAAATCGGTTCGTGTAGACAATTTTCAAACAGAAGCTAAAAATACAGAGAATATAAAATTATATAAGCCAAATGCACAAGAAGAAAATGTCATATTTAAATATAATGATGAAGATATTATACAAAGTCTAGAATATACGGGAGATGTAGAATCAGATTTAAAAAATTTAAAGATAGCAAACCAAGGGGGCATTATTGCATTTAGATGTTCAAACAATAATGTGACCAAATATCAATCTGATGAGGAAGAAATTAATCATGGTGAATTGTTAAAAAAAACAGGAGTTTCAGAAGAGAATTTAAAAATAAATTTGACATTTCATTTAACAATCACATTAGAAAGTGGTAAAGAATATCAAGCAGAAGTAAAAACAGAGTTACCAACAGGGAAAGTGATAGAAGAAGGAAGTGCTTCTGCAGAAATTACAGATTTAGAAGATATTGTTTTTAAAAGAATTCAAAACTAAATTATTCTAAAATAACACTTGATTAAATATAAAAATCAGTATATAATACAAATGGTATATTATTTAATCTTTGTATGGAGAGTATCCAATAAAGACCTATGAATCTTGTCAGGTCCGGAAGGAAGCAGCAATAAGTAGTTTATCTTTATGTGGTATACTTTCCATAGAGAGATTAAATAGTAGGACCATTTTTTTCTGTTATAAAGGATGTGATAATTATGGGGTACACAGCGCTTTATAGAAAATTTAGACCATTGAATTTTTCAGAAATGGTGGGGCAAGAACATATAACCAAAACATTAAAAAATCAAATTATAGCCAATAGAGTAGGACATGCGTACTTATTTAATGGTGGAAGAGGAACCGGAAAAACATCAGCTGCCAAAATATTAGCAAGAGCAATTAATTGCTTAAATCCAAAAGATGGAGAGCCATGTAATGAATGTGAGATTTGCAAAGGAGCCATTTCAGGTTCTTTAACAGATATCGTTGAAATGGATGCAGCATCTAATAATAGTGTTGAAGATATTAGAAGTATCAGAGAAGAAGTAAATTTTTTGCCAACAAAGGCAAAATATAGAGTATATATTATTGATGAGGTACATATGTTATCAACAGGGGCATTTAATGCTTTATTAAAAACATTGGAAGAGCCACCTGAACATGTAAAATTTATATTAGCGACAACAGAACCACAAAAATTACCAGCAACAATTCTTTCTAGATGTCAAAGATTTGATTTCAAAAAAATATCGAATGAGGATATTATCAAAAGACTAGAAATTGTTTGTAAAGAAAGTAATATAGAAATAACAAAAGAAGCTTTACAGATTATTGCTACATTGTCAGAAGGGGCTATGAGAGATGCATTATCTATTTTAGAAAGATGTATTCAAGATGGTGAAAATCAAATCGATGAAGATAAAATAAAAGATTTGGTAGGAATCCCTAAGATGGTATATGTTCATGATATTGTAAAAGCAATTATAGAATATGATATAGATAAAGCACTTGTAACAGTTAACAAAGTTTTAGAAGAAGGAAAAGATATTTCAAATTTATTATGGGAAATCATAAAATATGTGAAAGATATCTTATTATATAAAGCAACGAATCATATAGAACTATATAGTGAAGAGGAGAAAACAAAAGTAAAGGAAATATCAGAGACAGTCGAAAAAGAAAGGTTAATCAATCTAGTTTACGCATTTTCTGAGTTAGAAAATGAAATGAAATTTTCTACACAAAAAAGTATTATTTTTCAAGCAGGAATTATAAAACTTTGTAGCAAATTAACAGTTAATCATAAAGGGAATAGCGACTTAGAACAAAGAGTAGATAAGATTGAAAATTATTTAAGAAGTCATAGTACAAATGTAAATAATTATAGGCCACAACCAGTTACTACAGAAGTAAAAATGGCATATAATATGTCTACAGGAACAACACAAACTGCACCAAAAAATGAAAAGAAAACAGGTAATAGCTCAAAGAAAATGGAAGCATCAACATATTCTAGTAAAGTAGAAGAATATTGGCCTCAGATTGTAAGAGATTTAAAGCAAAATGGAAAAATTGTACTATATACAAACTTAATGAACACAAGAGCTAAAGAAATAAATGATATGACCGTAGGAATAGAGTTCCCTAATGGGTTAACATCATTTGGGAAAACTGTATTAGAAAAACAAGAGAATATAAAAGAAATTGCGAATTTGGTTTCTATGGCTTCCGGAAAGCCAATGAATATAAAATATATTACAAATGTTGGAAATGTAGGAGAAACAAAAGAACCAAATATTAAAAGTATTGCAAATGATTCAGATATACCATTTCATGTAATTGAATAAAAAACAAAACTATATTAAAAAAAGAAAGGAATGTGAAATTATGTCAAAAAGAGGTGGATTCCCAGGAGGAATGGGAGGATTCGGCGGAATGAATATGAATAACTTAATGAAACAAGCGAAAAAAATGCAAGAGGATATGGAAAAATCACAAGCAGAATTAGCAAGCAAGGATTTTGAAGCAACAGCAGGTGGTGGAGCAATATCTGTAAAAGTATCAGGAGAAAAAATCATTAAAGAAATTAAAATACAAAAAGATGTTGTAGATCCAGATGATGTAGAAATGTTAGAAGACTTAATCTTAACATGTGTAAATGAAGCTTTAAGAAAAGTAGATAGTGCACAAGCTGATCAATTAGGAAAATTTAATATACCAGGATTTATGTAAGGATAACATGCATTAGGGAAAGTAGAGCTTTCGAAACATAAGTACAATCAAAAGGGATTATCGGTTTTCCGAATAATCTCTTTTTAGATGATAGAAAATATAAATTTCTATCATCTAAAAAATTTGGACAATTATAGAAAGATATAAACAATGAATGGAGGTACAAAATGTCATTATATTCACCATCAATCGAAAAATTAATAGAAAGTTTTGAAAAATTACCAAGTATCGGACATAAAACAGCAGCAAGACTTGCTTTCTATATTTTAAATAGTTCAGAAGAGGAAACAAAAGAATTTGTCAATTCTATTTTAGAAGCAAAAAAGAATTTAAAATATTGTAGTCAATGTTACAACATTTCTGATACAGATCCTTGTCCAATATGTAGTAATCCGAAAAGAGATGCATCTTCTATCTGTGTTGTAGAAGACGTAAGAGATGTCATTGCTATGGAAAAAACACATGAATTTAAAGGTGTATATCATGTTTTACATGGTTCAATTTCACCAATGAATGGTGTGGGACCAGATGATATAAAAATAAAAGAATTGTTAGCTAGATTAATGGATGGAACTGTAAAAGAAGTCATACTTGCTACCAATCCAAGAGTGGAAGGGGAAGCAACAGCCATGTATTTATCTAAATTAATTAAACCTTTAGGAATCAAAGTGACAAGAATTGCACATGGTATACCAGTCGGTGGGGATTTAGAATATACAGATGAAATTACATTGACAAAGGCTTTAGAAGGTAGAAGAGAATTATAAATTAACAAAATATTGCTTATCCTTGAAGAAGAAAAAAATTTGTTAATTCCCTATACAAAGAAGTGGAAAGGATTAAAAGTTCTTGGAAGTCGAACTCTTGATGAAAAAGAGATATGGATAACCCAGCACATCTGATAGAGTGCTGGGAAATTTTAATTCTTTAATAAAATATCACAAATATCTTTGGTAGAATGTAATTTTGCCAATTTTTTTGTATTCTCTTTCATATTTTCTAAAGTTTCTGGATGTGAAAATAAATTTTCTAAAGCCTCTGTTACATCATCTTCTTTTTTAATCCATATAGCAATTCCATTTTTTACTAGAAATTTTGCATTTTTTTCTTCTTGACCAGGAATTGGATTAATAATTACCATTGGTAAGTGAGATGCTAGACTTTCTGTTGTTGTTAATCCGCCAGGTTTGGTAACGACTAAATCAGAAATACTCATAAATTCTGGAACTTGACTAGTATATTCAAAAACAAGAACATTATTTTTTCTTTGATATTCAGAAACAATTTTTTCAAAAGCCAATTTCATTTTTTCATTTTTTCCACTAATTGCAATGATTTGCATATCTTTGCAGTATTTTACAAAACCTTCAAAAATTTCAACAGTTCTCGTTTTTCCTAGTCCAAACTCTCCACCACCAAAGAATAGAATTGTTTTTTTATCTGGTTTTAAATTTAATTCTTCAAAAATTTTTTCTTTATTAAACTCTTTTAAAAATCTACTAGATAAAGGGATACCTGTTGCAAATATTTTTGAATCTGGAATGCTTTTTCTTTTTAAGTATTTTTTCATATTTTCATGTGCGACAAAATAGTAGTCTGTATAATCTGAACCAACTAACCATTGGTCATGTGGAGCAAAATCTGTCATAATAGTTGCAATTTTAGCAGAAAATTTCCCTTTCCTTTTCAAATAACTACACATTTGGCTCCCGAAGGGATGTGTAGAAATAATTAAGTCAGGTTGTTTTTCTCTTAATAGCCTCAATAGTTTAATTGCCATAATTTTATTAGATCTGCTAGTAATATGAGCAAGTGGCCCTTTTTGAGAATCAGAATAAATTCTTCCCCAAGCCCAAGGCATTTTTTTAGCCATTTCATTATAAGCTTTTGTTGTCATTTTTTCTATGGTTTTATTGATATATTTCATACAATCGATTAACTCTACATCTATGTTTTTATCCTTATAATCATTTTTTAAGCATTCATGAATAGATTTTGCAGCATTAAGATGTCCACCACCGTAAGAAGCATAAAAAATTAATATTTTCATGATAATCTCCTTTTTTAAAATAATAAGAAAGTAAATAATCTTATTATTAAAATAATTTGTAGTTCAATTTTAACATAAATACGATAAAATTTCAAAAAATGGAATAAATTTTTATAAAAAAGAAAAAATAATGATAGAAAATATATCTATTGATGGATAATAACTAAAAAATAGATAGAAAAATATATTTGTATGATGAGGTGATGATTTGAAAAATATTGTTAAAATTCTAACTATATTTATTATATTTGTAATAGCATTTATTGTTTTTGTTACATTTAGCAAAGATGATGTAAAACAAAATGTGAGTTATGCAGCAAGTTCTCATACATCAGATGTTCAATTAATGGCAAGAGCGATTAACGGAGAAGCAAGAGGCGAACCATATGAGGGGCAAGTTGCTGTTGGAGCAGTTATTTTAAATCGAGTAAAAGATTCTCGATTTCCCAATTCTATTTCAGGTGTCATTTATCAATCAGGAGCGTTTACAGCAGTAGCAGATGGGCAAATCAATGCACCAATTGATGAAGATTCTACAGTGTATAAGGCTGCACAAGATGCCTTAAATGGCTGGGATCCAACAGGAGGATGTGTATACTATTTTAATCCAGATACAGCAACAAATAGTTGGATATGGTCTAGGCCACATGTTATCACAATCGGAAAACATAGATTTTGTAAATAACGAAAGGAAGGAAAAAGATGAATAAATTAGTAGAATGGAAAGAAAGATTAAAAAAAGGACATATGCTTAGTGTGATTGTAGTTCTTTTAATTGTGGTTGCTATATTAGGATTTATTTTATATAAAAAACAAAGGGAATATAGACAAGCTTCAGAAAATTCATATAATATGGCATTTTATGAATTAGTGGACTATGTCCAAAATGTAGAAACATATTTGGCAAAATCATTAATTTCTACAACACCAGAACACGGAGCAGAAACATTAACCAATTTATGGAGAGAAGCAAACTTGGCACAAAGTTATTTAAGTATGTTACCAGTAGCTAGTCAAGAACTAGAAAATACAGAAAAATTTTTAAATCAAGTAAGCGATTATAGTTATTCTTTATCCAGAAAAAATATATATAATGAAAGTTTGAGTGAGGAAGATTTGGCAAATCTTGAAGAACTGCATTCCTATAGCACAGAATTAGAAAATACATTAAACCAATTATCAGAAGATTTAAATAGTGGAAGGTTTGAATGGGGAGAGTTAACAGAAAAAGGAACAGTCGCATTTGCCCAACAAGTAGATAATATATCGAAAGAAAGTTTTAGCAATCTAGAAGAGAACTTTCATGAATATGCTGGTTTAATTTATGATGGAGCCTATTCAGAACATATGACAAGTACAGAGAAAAAAGGATTAACAGGAGAAGATATTGACGAAAATAGGGCAAAAGGGCTTGTAGAAGAATTTATAGGAAAAGATAAAATAAAAGAGATATCTAGTTTAGGACTATCTGAAAATGCAACTATTCCTGCCTATACATTTTCTATTACAGGTAACAATGATGAAAATATTAATATTTCGATTTCTCAAAAGGGTGGACATGTGATATATATGAATACGAATAGAGAAGTAAATGCGGAAATTTTATCACAAGAAGAAGCAACACGAAAAGGAAAAGAATTTTTAGAAAATAGGGGATTTGCTAATATGCAAGAAACTTACTATCTTACCCAAGAAGGAATTACAACTATTAATTATGCTTATAAGCAAGATGATGTAATTGCATATCCAGACTTAATCAAAATAAAAGTTGCTTTAGATAATGGAGAAATACTAGGAATTGAAACAACAGGATATTTAAATAATCACACAGAAAGAGATATCAGTAATGTTCAAATTACGAGTGAAGAAGCAAAAGAAAATCTAAATCCAAAACTAGAATTGACAAGTGAAGGAATGGCCATTATTCCAACAGAATGGCAAACAGAGATATTGTGTTATGAATTTAAAGGGAAAGTAAATGATAAAGAATTTCTAGTATATATTAATGCAGAAAATGGAAGGGAAGAAGATATATTAATCATAACAGACACAGGAAATGGTGTTTTAACAATGTAAAAATATAATGGGTTGCCAAAGGGGACGTGTTAAAATGGCAACCTTATTAATTTGAAAATAAATTATTTAATATAAATAAAAGGTTGCCATTTTAACACGTCCCCTTTGGCAACCTCTAATATTTAATGTCTTTTATATGTATCTTTTGATAATAATTCTGTACTTACTATTTGACCGTTTTGTTTTAAGATTCTGTAAGCTTCTGAATAAGTAGAATCAGCTGTACTACCAGTTACATATGAAGAGATTTCAACTTCATATTCATTATCTGTTCTTAGACCATATATATCAAATTTAGCAATACCTCCAGAAACAGAGCATACTAATTTAATAGGATAATCTCTATTATTTTTAAATTTAAAATCAATTGAACCATATACAACAGTAGCATCTCTACTTGCTATAACATATGATGGGACAAATTGATGATTACTTCTTTCTACAATTTCTAAGTTTGCATATAAAACAGCATTATATAATGTAGAAGTAATTTGGCAAATTCCACCACCTAATCCATCGACTACTTCGCCACTAACATATATAGGAGCTTCTTTATAGCCAGCAGCAATTGTTCTTTCTCCTACAACTTGGTTATATGAAAATGTTTCACCAGGCATTAAAACTGTACCATTAATTTTTGAAGCAGCTAGTTGTAAATTGGTTGTTCTATCTCTATCTCGTGTAGAATATCTTGTGGAATAGGTTGAAAGCATATCTGGAAATGCTTCTGTACCAATCATATTTGTTGTTACACTAGGGTATAGGATTTGTAAAGGTATAATATATTCTGAGTTTTCTTCTAATAGCATTTCTTTTGCTTCATCTAAAGAAATTGCGAAATCTAAACCATTTTCAGATGGATAAACAGCAAATGGATTTTGCGTATAATAAGCATCAACAGGTTCTTTATATATTTCATTATAGATTTTTTCAATATTAATTTCAGAAGGCTGTTTAGAAACAGTAGCAATATCTAAAGTTCTATTTTTTAAAGTTAAATTTGAAATACCATTTTTTATATATGTACACATTTGATCTACATTTACAATATTTCCTTCAGATCCACGAGTAACAATTAAGTTATTTCCTTCAATATAATAACCACTTTCAATAACTGTATCAGGTAATTTAGATGAAATATCATTTAAGGCTATTCTTAATTGCTCTTCATCTAAGGTTGCTGTGAGTTCTATATCAATAGGATCAATCCATGTTTTTAAAGCTGTAAAACTGTTCTCAAAAATATTACCAGATTTACCAGTTTCATATGCTTGTTTGACAGCAGAATCAATATCAAAATTTACATTAAGTGCAGATAAAGGAATACTTGTTTGATAATCATTATGTACCAAATTGATATTTTCTGGCAAATTTTCATTGATATAATTTTGTATGGTTTCTTTTGCTTCTTCTGTTGATAAATTAGAAACATTGATACCTTTTATATTGATTCCAGAAATAATATTTTGATTTTGGTTGTTTACAAAAGTAAAAATCAAGAAAGCAATACATAGTATAATTATTAAAACCAACATGCAAATGCCAAAAATACGTAGTGTATGTGAATGTAAATGTCTGTCATTTTCTGGATGATAATTTTCTACTGGGTGAAATTCTCGTCTTTCTGTATTAGTTTTTTCTAAAGGGTGTAATACTTTTTCCTCAGTATCTGTTTCTTCTACTGGATGAAATTCTTTTTTTTCAGTATTTATTTCTTCCTCAGGATTGGATTCTACACCCAATAAAGTTACTTTATCTATAGGTTTTTCCAATTCTATATTCTTTGTATCCATAAAATTCTCCTTTATCAAATGTCTTTTTTATTATATCATAATTCGTCAAAAAATTATATATCATTACATAAAATTTATAAAATACGAAAAGGTAGTTTTTGCTATATAATGATATAAATATTCATAAGGAAATCAAAGATTTTCATAAAATAAAAAAAGGAAAAAAAGAAAAAATTTGTTAAAATATTTTTATAGAAAAAGAGAATACTAATAATATAAAGTTGTATATACAATTTTATAATTTTAAATTTTTTAGGAGGAAATTATGTCTAAGAATCGTCATTTAATTTCTGAAAATTTAAGAGAAGAAATTGCAAAAGAATTAGGAGTATATGAACAAGTAAAAAAAGATGGAGGAAGCTGGGGAAATGTTTCTTCTAAAGATTGCGGAAATATTGTTTCAAAGGCAATAGAAATAGCAAATAGAGCAGTAGAATAGTAGCGGATATGGGTAGAATAAGAAAATTCTATCCATATTTTTTAAATTCAAGTTCAATATTTTACAAGGGGATGGTGCAATATATTGAACTTGATTTTCTTGTATAGTTGCAAAAAAAGAAATTTAATCATATAATGCTAAAAAAGATATAGAGGTGAAAAAATGAAAAATATAATCATAAAAGATATACTAGCATGTACTGGTGGAAAATTGATTACAGGAAATGAAAATGTAGTATGTAAAGAATTTTCCAAAGATACGAGAACAATAAAAGAAGGAGATATATACATAGGAATCAAAGGAGAAAATTTTGATGGAAATGTATTTTGGAAAAAAGCATTAGATAATGGCGCAATGGGAGTTATTATTCAGGATGTAGAATTTGATAAAAATGATATAGAAGCATATCAAAACAAAGTGATTATAAAAGTAGAAGATACTTTGCAAGCACTATATAAATTAGCAAGTTATAAAAGAGATATATATGATGTACCTGTTGTAGCCATTACTGGTAGTGTGGGAAAAACAAGTACAAAAGATTTGGTTGCCAATGTTGTTGCACAGAAATATAAAATATGTAAAACAATAGGAAATAATAACAATAATATTGGAATGCCATTTACAATATTAAATGCACCAAATGATATAGAAGCATTTGTATTAGAAATGGGAATGAATCATTTTGGAGAAATTCATTTACTTTCTAAAATTGCAAAACCGAATATATGTATTATTACGAATATAGGTACTTCACATATAGGAAATTTGGGTTCAAGAGAAAATATATTAAAGGCAAAATTAGAAATATTAGATGGTGCCCAAAATCCATATATGGTTGTGAACAATGATAATGATTTATTACATAAATGGTATGAAGAAAATAAAGATAAGATAAACATAAAAACATACGGAATCAATGAAAAAAGTGATATACAAGCAAAAGAGATTCAATTACATGAAGATGGTAGTGAATATACTATTAGCTTAAACAATAAAGAAGAGAAAATAAAAGTTCCTGTTGGAGGAGAACATTTTGTATTAAATAGTTTATGTGCCATTGCAGTTGGAAAATTATTAAATATAGAAAATGAAGATATAAAAAGAGGAATTGAAACATTTTCTCTTACGAAAAATAGAATGGAAATCATAGAATTAAAAAATGGTATTAAGCTAATTAATGATGCATACAATTCTAGTGTAGAATCTGTAAAGGCAAGTTTAGCATATATGAACCATATGAAAGCAAATAGAAGAATTGCAGTATTAGGAGATATATTAGAAACAGGAGAATTTGCAGAACAACTACATAAAGAGATAGGCAAAATTGTATGCGAAAATCAAGTAGATATTTTAATTTGTAGCGGAGAAAGTGCAAAATATATTGTTGAATCTGCAAAAGACAATGGGTTTGATGAGAAACATATATATTATTTTGAAAACAAAGCAGAGATTACAGATGTATTAAAGCAAATGATGCAAGAAGAAGATGTTATCTTATTTAAGGCGTCAAATGGTATGCGTTTTTTTGATATAGCAGAAAAGATAAAAATAGAGTCTAATAAATTATAAGGAAAATACAGTAATCAAAACAAAGGAGAGGATAGTATGAAAATAAAATTGGGACTTATTTTTGGAGGGATGTCAACAGAAAATGAAGTTTCTGTTATGTCAGCAAATTCAATTTTAAAAAATCTAGATAAAAGCAAATATGACATTTTTCCGATATATATATCAAAAAGTGGAGAATGGTATCAATATGATAATTTAGAGAATATAGAGATTAGTGAAGATATGCATCATATGAAAAAAATAGAAAACATAATGAAAAACTTACAAAATTTAGATGTTCTTTTTCCAGTATTACATGGATTATATGGAGAAGATGGAACAATTCAAGGATTATTCGAAATATTAAAGAAATCATATGTTGGATGTGGTGTCTTAGCATCAAGTGTAGGAATGGATAAAGCTTATACAAAAGTTATTTTTGACAAAGCAAATATTTGTCAAGCACCATATATATATTTGAAAAAAGCTAGAGATCAGTATACATATATAGATAAAGAATTTAATGAGAGAAAAATATCTTTAGAAGAGACAGCAAATATCGTTGAAAAAGAAATTGGTTTTCCAGCATTTATAAAACCAGCAAATTCTGGTTCAAGTGTCGGAATTAACAAAGCGAAAAATAAAGAGGAATTAAAAAAATATATAGAATATGCAGGGAAATTTGATAAAAAGATTTTAATAGAAAAAGGTATTCAGGGACAAGAAGTAGAATGTGCAGTGCTTGGAAATGATGATGTAATGGCATCTTGCGTAGGAGAAATAAAATCTGCTGATGAATTTTATAGTTATGATGCCAAATATCAAAATGAAAATTCAAGAACATTGATTCCAGCAAATTTAAATGAAGAAGTTGCAAATGAAATTAGAAAGCTAGCAATAAAAGCATTTAAAGCAATTGATGGGAAAGGATTGTCAAGAGTAGATTTCTTTGTAGAAGATAAAACAAATCAAATATATATTAATGAAATTAACACCTTACCAGGATTTACGAAAATAAGTATGTATCCTAAATTATTTGAAGCTGTAGGAATACCATATGAAGAATTATTAGATAAATTGATAAATTTGGCACAAGAATAAATTGTAAGTTACAGTTCAGACGCAAAGGCTCGAAAGGTTACATATATATCATTTTTCATACCTTGTGTGTCGCAACCACTGATGTTGAAAAATAGATTTTAAATAGTCTTAAATAAATTTAATCCTATCTAAAATCTATTTTCAACGAAAGAAGGTTGCTCCAATCGCACTCGCTTTTGCTCGTTTGATCGCTTGAGTTTGAACTGTAACAATTGTAATTAAATTATGTAATAAAAAATCCATAAAACTATGGATTTTTTTTATTTTTATGGTATAATAAAAACACCTGATTATTGGGGAGGATGTCAAATGATTTTTAAAGATTATTATAAAATTTTGGGGCTAGAAACCAGTAGAGTTTCTATTGATGAAATAAAAGTAGCATATCGAAATTCTGCTAAAAAATATCATCCAGATGTAAATGTAGGAGATAATTTAGCAGAAGAACGTATAAAAGATATCAATGAAGCATATAGAATCTTATCTACACCAAGTTCTAAAAGAAAATATGATAGAATATGGAATTCACATAATTTAGTTAATAAACAGTTTAATATGAAAGGAAAAGATTCTATTGTAAAAATGTTTTTTGGAAATATTAAACAAAACCAAGAAGACAAAAGTGAGAAAAAAGGGAAAGAGCCATTAAGAGGAGAAAATGTTGAAACAGAGATTAATACAACTATATATGAGGCTTTTTATGGATTAGATAAAAAAATATCTTTACGAACAGTTGATGGAAAGATGAAAACATTTACTGTAACAGTACCTCAAGGGATAAGAAATGGTGAAAAAATACGATTAATAGGGCAAGGAAAACCTGGAATCAATGGTGCTAAAAATGGAGATTTATTTATAAAAATCAATATAAAAGATGACAAAAAGTTCAAATTGCAAGGTTGTGATATGTATACAGACTTGTTAATAACTCCATGGGAAGCAGCATTAGGTACAAGAGTAAATATTCAATCAATTGATGAAGAGACAAAGGTATATATTCCTCAAGGAATACAAAGTGGAGAAAAAATCAGAATACCAGGCAAAGGGTATAAAGACGGAAAAGGTTCAAGAGGAGATTTAATTGCAGAAGTAAAAATTATGGTACCTAAAAAATTAACAAATGAAGAAAAGAAAATATTTGAAGAATTAAATCATGTATCAACCTTTAATCCAAGAAAAGACTAAGAAAAAATCGTATATTTACATAAAATACATATTGACAAAATATGTATTTTCATGTAAAATAAATAGTGGATGTTATATAAAATAAAACAAATGACAAGCTATGGATTAAAAAACATAGAAACGGAGGGAAAAAAATGGAGACATGGGAAGGAAAGAGCTTTAGCATTACAGATCCAAAAGGAGTAAGTACAGTCATCTATCAAATCATTAAAACTCCAAAAGAATTGTTGAAGGAATATCCTAAATATGTTTTAGAGAGATTGGAATCAACAAATGAAATTAGAGGAGACATGACAAGAAAGACTTTTTATGTAGACTTTCCGTCAGTAGACCAAGATGATTTAGTTATATTATCTTTTGGAAAAGATAGAGTGGTTGTTAATACAGCTATTTTGGACGGTGATAAAGTTTCTATCAGTAAAAAACCAATGCCTTTAAAATTTGATAGTATATATTCAGAAAATGAGACTGAAATAAAAGATTTTAAGTACACTCCAAATTTAAAGAGACCTATTTGTGTCATTGACCCAGAAACAACAGAAGAAGTAAAACCTGTACTTTATTTTGATGAAAAAACAAATGAAGTTAAAGGAAAATGTAAGTTGAAACCAAACAAACCTTATTTTGCCTTTGAAATCAGAGACAAAAAAGGGGATTAAGGAGGAAAGTTTAAATGAATAGTCCAAGACAAATGCAAGATTCACAGTTAAACAATAAAGTATTATGCTGTTGTTATTTAGTGCAACAATGCATAATGGAATTAGGAGAAAATGGAAAGAAATTAGAAGATATAGCACATAATGAAAAAGATTTAGGAACGCTAGGAGTTCCAGTAGTTGATACAACTGCAAAAGATGTTGAAAATACTTTAGATGATGAAGGAAGAATGACAAGAAAAATAGAAAAAGGACCTGTTATAAAATCAGCTAAACTTCCTAAAGATATCAAAAGTATAAAACAATTACAAGAGATAAATAATAAAAATAAATTGAATGCTAGAAAAGAAGAAGAGCATGAAATATAGATAAAAACAAAAGAGTAGGTGAATAAATGTGAATTACAAAATTGAAGGCGCAATCAGAAGAAATAGAAAAAATTTCATCGTTTTTGCAATACTATGGATATTTATAGCCATAGTATTTGTTGCACCCTTAGCACATAATTATTATATTGCAAGTGTAGATGGAAGATTTAATTTAGAAATATTTATAGAAAATATAGGAAATTCTTTCATGCATCCATTTCAATCATTTGGAAGTGTATTAACAGAAGGTTCTATTGGATCATATTTTTCTATACTAATGGTTGTAACTATTTTTTATTCCGTATTTTTCTTTATAGGATTTGTAAGATCAGCACCTAAAAATGAATTTACAGATATAGAACATGGCTCAAGTGATTGGAGTCAAAGAGGAGAGCAATATCAAATATTAAGCAAAAATAAAGGAATTATTTTAGCGGAAAATAATTATTTGCCAGTAGATAAAAGAGGAAACGTAAATGTCTTAGTAGTTGGACGGATCAGGATCTGGTAAATCTGCATCATACTCTATTCCGAATGCTTATCAAATGTTGGGTTCATATGTATTTACAGATCCAAAAGGAGAATTATATGATAGAACAGCAGGCTATTTAAAAGCACATGGATATAAGATAAAAGTATTAAACCTTGTAAGACCAGAATATAGTGATGGATATAATCCATTAATGCATATCGCATCAGGATTAGATGTTGATGTTATTGCCAATACTATTGTTAAAGGTCAAAAAGCAGAAGGGGCAAGTTCAGATCCATTCTGGGATGATTCTGCTGAGATGTTATTAAAAGCACTAATTTACTATCTATTAGCAACAAGACCAGAAGAAGAACAAAACTTAGCCAGTTGTGCAGAATTGGTTAGGGCAGCAAATACAAATGGAGGTAGCAACCTTCTTACAGAATTAATGAGTCAATTACCATATGACCATCCAGCAAGAATGAATTATAAATCTATTGAAATTGCACCAGAAAAAACCTATAGTTCTATCTTGAGTTCATTACAATCTAAACTTGGTAAATTCGACTCAAAAGAAATTGCAGAATTGACTTCAACAGATACTATTGATTTTGAAGAAATAGGAAATGAAAAAACAGCTGTATATGTTATATCATCAGATACACACACAGCTTATGATTTCTTACTAACGATATTCTTTGCACAAATGATTCAGCAATTATATGATTATGCAGATCAAAATGGAGGACAATTAAAAGAGCAAACTTTCTTCATATTAGATGAGTTTGCTAACATAGGTAAAATACCGGATTTTGATAAAAAGATTTCTACATCTAGAAGTAGAAAAATATCATTTAGTGTTATTTTACAAAATATAGATCAATTAGAAGCGGTTTATGAAAAATCATATGAAACCATTATGGGTAACTGTGATACACATGTGTTCTTAGGAAGTAACTCATACAAAACGGTTGAATATTTCTCAAAAGCTTTAGGAGAAAAGACAATTGAAAGAGATAGTATATCTATTAATAGAGATAGACAGAACTGGAAAACAGGAAAAAGTGTATCAGATCAAGTAATGGCAAGAGCATTAATGACGCCAGATGAATTAAGAAGAATGGATAATGATGATTGTATCATCTATGAAAAAGGAATCAAACCTGTAAAAGCTAAGAAATTTTATTATTTTAAACATCCAATGGCAAAAGAGATGCAACGCTTTGAAATTAGTCATAATGATATAGGTGAAATTGAAAGAGGAACATGGAGAAAATATAACCCATATAATCCTTATGTACCAGAAGATGAGAAAAAAGAAAAAGTAGATAGTTTGAAAGTAGAATCTTTAGATGATTTATTTGATGATGATATATCACCAAAAGAAGAAGTAAAATCAGTAGAGAAACAAACAAATATACAGCCAGAAAATAATATACAGAAACAAGAAAATACATTAGATTTAAATAGTTTTGATGATGCACCAGTTCTTCCACAAGAACCTACTCAAGAAGATGATGATATATATGATTTACAAAAAGAACTGGAAGCAAAATTTGATGAATTATTTGGTCCAATAGATGAAGGATAGGGGATTTTCTATATTTAAAGAAGAACACATTTCTTGAAAAATATGATTTTATAAAGGAAAAATATAAAATGAAAAAATCGTATATTATTATGATAACTATAACGACAATTAGTATAATATTAACGATTGTTTTAGGCATTTTAATGAATCATATGGATATGCATTATGAAGAAGTAAAAGCAACTGTGATAAGCGTAGAGACAAAAACAAAAGTAAGGCATAAATATATAATACATACAGATTATAATGTTAAAATTATGTATGAAGGTGATACATATGAATTGAAAAATGTACATGATACATATTCATATGCAAAAGGAAAGCAAATTGTGGCATATTTATCAAATGGAAATTTATATGCTAATGTTGAAGGTATAAAAGGAGACACACCATTGGCAAAAGTATATTTTGTGTTTGTTTTTATTAGTTGGATATTGATGATAGCAACATCAGTATATATTATAAGTTCTCGAAAAAGAAGGGCATAATGGATTATTATAAGATAAGTGTAAAAGAAAACGATTGGTTAATGAAGTAACCTTAAATTATTAGACAAAAAGTTTAATAATTTGGGGTTATTTTTATGTTAAAATAATAGAAATGTATTTAGAGACGAGTAGTAACAGATTATTAAAAAAGGCAAAAATATTTTCGTATAAATACTTGAAAAAAACTGATAATTAGTATACAATTTTAATCATAATGAAGATAATGAATCAAACAAATCTTTTTGATGAGTAAGAGTAAAGATATGGCATATAGATATAAATATAAAGAAAAGAGGAAAAGAGAGAGTATGAAATTTATACATATTGCAGATATACATTTTGATAGTCCTTTTGTAAATTTATCAGATAGAGAAAATTTAGGAGATATCAAACGATTAGAACAAAGAAGTGTATTTAAAAAAGTAATTGAATATATAAAAGAAAACGATATAGAGTTTTTATTTATTGCAGGAGATGTATATGAACATCAATATATCAGAAAATCAACAATAGAATATATAAACAAATTATTTAAAGAAATTCCTAATACAAAAATCTATATCAGTCCAGGAAATCATGATCCATTTATTAAAAATTCCTATTATAACCAATTTAAGTGGAATGATAATGTACATATATTCTCATCAAAAATGGAAAAAATCGAATTAAAAGATGTTGATATATATGGATATGGATTTGATGATTTTTATTGTACAGATTGTGGAATTGAAAATTTAGAAATAGAAAATAAAACGAAAACTAATGTATTGGTTATTCATAGTACTGTTGATGGAGCAAATCTAGAGGAAAAACAATATAATTCAATATCTAAAAAATTATTAGAAGAAAAAGGATTTGACTATGTAGCAACTGGACACATCCATAAATTAGATTATAACACATATGAAAATCAAAAAATTGTGTATCCTGGTTCTTTAATTTCCTTAGGTTTTGATGAATTAGGGAAACATGGAATGATCGTAGGAGAGATAAAGGAAAATAAAGAATTATCAACAGAGTTTGTTCCACTAAGTGAAAATGATTTCGAAGAAATTGAATTAGATGTAACAAATATTATCTCTAGAGATGAATTAATTGAAAAAATAAATGATTTAGAGATTGCTAACAATCAATTGGTAAAGATAATCTTAATCGGAAAACGAAATTTTGAAATAGATAAATATGAGTTATATAAATTATTAACCAATGAAAGAATCATAAAAGTAAAAGACCATACAAAAATACAATATGATTTGGAAAAAATGGCAAATACGCATACATTAAAAGGATTATTTGTAAAAGAAATATTAAAAGAAAAAGAAAATGCAGGAGAAGAAGAATTAGAGATAATAGAAAAAGCAGTTGAAATTGCTTTTGAGTCATTGGAATAGAAGAGAAGTTTTAATTTTTTTCCAACTTATTGAAAAAATTAAGAAAGTAGTGATAAAAAGTGAAAATACAAAAATTAAAGATAAATGCTTATGGAAAATTAAAAGATAAAGAAATACTATTAGATGATTATATAAATGTGATTCACGGTCAAAATGAAACTGGAAAATCTACCATATTGAATTTTATAGTTAATATGTTATATGGAATATCAAAAAATAAGAATGGAAAAGAATATTCTGATTTTGAAAAATATAAACCATGGGAAGGGGAAGATTTTTCAGGAAAGATGGAATATGTATTAGACAATAAAGATACATTTGAAATATTTAGAGATTTTAAAAAGAAAAATCCACAAATATTTAATGAAAAAAAAGAAGATATTTCTAAACAATTTAACATAGATAAATCTAAAGGAAATGAATTTTTTTATGAACAAACGAAAATGGATGAAAAATTATTTTTATCTACGATTGTGGTAAATCAAGAACAGGTAAAATTAGGAAAAAGTGAACAAAATATATTAATACAAAAAATTGCAAATTTAGTAGGAACAGGAGAAGACAATGTTTC
This sequence comes from uncultured Eubacteriales bacterium, assembly GCA_949288175.1. Classification (GTDB taxonomy): domain Bacteria; phylum Bacillota; class Clostridia; order TANB77; family CAG-508; genus CAG-269. Next base: position 74,771 of record CASEIV010000009.1, read on the forward strand.
TTATAAACGAGCAATTGATAGAATTAATAGAAGGCAATTAGAAGAAATAGGAACCGAAAGGTCTAGGGAAAAGCCACTAAACAAATTATTAAGAGAAAATCAGAATTTGAAAGAAGAGAAAATAGAATTAGAAAAATACAAAAATACAAAATATGAAATTGAAGAAAATAAAAAAAGTTTATTAGAAAAATTTTCAAATTCAGAAATGAAACTAGAATATTTAAATCAAATAAAAAAAATATTAGAAGAAGAAAAAATAGAAAATGAAAAAATAAAAATAAAAGAAAATATAAAAAATGAAAATGATGAAAAAATAAAAATAAATAAAAAAGAAATTTTAAATATTGAAAATAAAAATAAAAAAATATTTGAAAAAAATAATCAAAAAATAAATAAATTAATTGAAAATAAAAATAAATTAAAAAATAAATTAATTATATTATTTATTATTTTAATTTTAATCAACATTTTACAATTTATTTTTATAAAAAATACAATTTTAAAATATATTTTTCTTCTTACTCTCCCAACGCTTTTAATTTTTTCAGTTTTATTTTTAAAAAATAAAAAAAATAAAATAAAAATACTAGAAAAAGAAAATAAAAAAGAAGAAGAAAAAATAAATAATGAAAAAAATAATTATTTAAATGAAAATAAAATTATAGAAAAAAATAATAATGAATTACAAAATGAAATAAATGAATTAAAAAATAATATAAATTCAAAAATAAATTTAGAAATTGAAAAAATAAAAAATAATTATTTAAATAAAATAAAAAATAATGAAATAATAAAAATAAATCATTTAAATCATATAAATGAAGAAATAGAAAAAATGCAAAAAGAACTTAATAAGATAAACATAAAATTACATGAATTAGAATTTGATAAAGAAAATGTTGAACCCAAAGTAGACAATTTGATGAAAATAGAAGAAAAAATAGTTGACAATAATGAAAAAATTGTAAACTTAAAAAAACTAGAAAAAAGTATGAATTTGGCAAAAGAATTATTAGAAAAGGCATATGAAAAAATGAAAAATACAGTTACCCCTAAGTTTACAGAGAATCTTTCAAGAAATATCAATAAAATAACCAATGGTAAATATACAAATGTTATGGTACAAGATGATAATGGATTGGTCGTAGAATTAGAAAATGGAAATTATGTGGAAGCAAATCGATTAAGTGTGGGAACAATTGACCAATTATATTTATCTTTAAGACTTTCTATGACAGAAGATTTATCAAAAGAAAAAATGCCGATTATATTAGATGAAGCATTTGCCTATTATGATACACAAAGATTAGAAAATATATTGAAATATTTGGCAAACACATATCCAGATAGACAAATTATTTTATTTACTTGCACAGAAAGAGAAAAAAATATATTTGATGAAAAGAATATTCATTATCATTATATAGATTTATAAGAGAAGTATTTTAAAATAATATACATATATTTATAGTTGAAAGATAACGATAGAATTTGATTTTGTATAAAATAATAAAAATAAGATGAATATTTTTATTATAAAAAATAAAATAGGAGGAAGATGAATGGACTTAAATGTAAAAATAAGAGGAAATGATAAAAAGAAAATACTAAAAATTTTAATAATAGTTATATGTATAAACCTTTTAGCAACAGTAATTGTAGCAACTTTTGCTAATGTAGAAATCTTAAAAACAATTATTTTATATTTAGTTTCTATCGGCTATGTTGGTTATGCTATTTATCTATGGAAAAAAACACAAAAAACAAATATAATGATGAAAAAGGAAAGTTTCGAAAATAAATATGACCCAATTTTAACAAGATTTTTATTAAAAAATGAATTTGAATTAGATGAATCATTACTAAATGCGGAGATATATTATCTTATTAGAAAAGGATATATAGAGATAGATAAAGAGAAAAATGTATTAAGACTAAAAGATAGGAATAAATTTAAACAAATTGATGCTCTAGAAAGAATTAATCATAATAAAATAAAAGAATATTCAACAGATGAAATTCCTTCATATGAAAGTATGTTTATAGGAAAAATCTTATTTGCTTTTCATGATGAAATAGAATTAAATGAACTAAAAAGAAATAAAAAACAAAATTATTACTATCAAAGAGGAGAAATGTGCAAGTTAGCAATGGAAAAAATGTTATTATATGAAGTTGAAAAACATGGTATGTTAGGAAATGGTAATAGCATTAATTTTATTTCAGTTGTTAGTATATTAAATATTATAACTTCCATTATTTTGTTTGCTGTTATAGGAAGATTTAACATTATATTATTATTATCTATCATTATTAATATTGCATTAAATGTACTTATTGTAAAAAATGAAAATATTTTATCATACAAATATTCAGATGAAGTCATAAAATATATAGATGATTTATTAGAATATGTAAACATATTGAAAGCAGAACAAACAGTGAAAACTGATAAACTTGTGAATAATGGAATAGTAAATAATGATATAAATGAAAACAATGACAAGTATGAAGAAATGATAAATGATCAAGATATAGATAAAGAATTAAAATTTTTATTTGGGATAAAAAGTGAAGAAGACCTATTTATATAATAGGTCTTTAAGAGTCTATATGGTACACAATTTTCCATAAGTAAAATTATGAAGAACAAAATTACGAAAAGCCAAATAGAAAAGTCAAAATTTGCACAAATGATAAGATTTCCGATTTGTTCTGGGAGAATATCTCAAATGCCTTGTAAAAACTAAAAAAATATAGTATAATATTTCAAGCTTAGGAAAGAAGGAGAATATTTATGTTTGAAAAATTAGAAACAGTAGAAAAGAGATATGATGAATTAACAAAAATGATTAGTGACCCAGAAGTAATATCGAATCATACAGAATGGCAAAAATTAATGAAAGAACATGCCAGTATAGAAGAAATTGTATTAAAATTTAGAGAATATAAAAAAGAAAAACAAGCAATGGAAGAAGCAGAAGAATTAATGAAAGATCCAGAAATGAAAGAACTTGCTGAAGAAGAATACTATGCTTCAAAAGAAAAATTACCAGAAATTGAAGAGGAATTAAAATTTTTATTAATTCCAAAAGATCCAGATGATGACAAAAATATTATGTGTGAAATTCGTGCTGGGGCAGGAGGAGAAGAAGCAGCATTATTTGCAGGAACGCTATTTAGAATGTATACCATGTATGCAGAAAGAAAACACTGGAAATTAGAAGTCCTTAATGAGAATGAAACAGGACTAGGAGGATATAAAGAAATATCTTTCATGATTACAGGAAAAGGAGTATACAGTAGATTAAAATTTGAAAGTGGTGTTCATAGAGTACAAAGAGTTCCAGATACAGAAAGTAGTGGAAGGATTCATACATCTACAGCAACGGTTGCCGTTTTACCTGTAGTAGAAGATGTAGAAATTGAGATTAACCCTGCAGACATTAAAATGGAAGTGTTCCGTTCATCAGGGGCAGGTGGACAACACATTAATAAAACCTCATCAGCTGTAAGATTAATCCATGAACCAACAGGAATTGTTGTAGAATGCCAAACGGAACGTTCTCAATTTCAAAATAGAGATAATGCTATGAGAATGCTTAGAACAAAATTATATGAAATTGAAAAACAAAAACAAGATAGTGAAATTTCAAATGCAAGAAAATCACAAGTTGGTTCAGGAGATAGAAGTGAAAAAATAAGAACATACAATTATCCTCAAGGAAGAATTACAGACCATAGAATAGGAATGAGTATCTATCAAATGGAAAATTTCTTAAATGGTGATTTAGATGAAATGATAGATAATTTAATTGCAGCAGATAGAGCTGAAAAATTAAAAGGTGAAGATGAATAAAATGAAAGATATAAGAATAGAAATACTAGCCAATAATCTGTTAAAAAATTCTGTTAAATTAAAAGAACATGAAAATATTTTAATAGAAGTATTAGGAGAAGATTGTATTCCATTAGCAAAAGAATTAATGAAACAAGCCGAAAATATGAAAGCAAATCCATATTTTAATATTGTCAATTATGAAATATTAAGAGAAATGTTATTACAGGCAAATGAAGAGCAAATAAAATTATATGCAAAACATGATTTAGAAAGAATGAAAGATATGGATTGCTATATAGGAATTAGAGCAAGTAACAATACAGCAGAATTGGTTGATATCCCAAGAGAAAAGATGGAATTGTACAATAAATATTATCAATTACCGGTCCATTTTGAAGAAAGAGTAAAACATACAAAATGGTGCATTTTACGATATCCAAATGCATCAATGGCACAAATGAGTCATATGAGTTTAGAACATTTTGAAGACTTTTATTTCAATGTATGTAACTTAAATTATACCAAAATGGAAAAAGCAATGGATCCATTAGTAGAATTAATGAATAAAACAGATAAAGTGCATATATTAGGAGAGGGAACAGATTTAACATTTAGTATAAAAGACATTCCAGCAGAAAAATATTTTGGAACCTTTAATATTCCTGATGGAGAAGTGGCAACAGCACCTGTGAAAAATAGCGTAAATGGGTATATAACGTATAACACAGAAACAACATATAATGGAATTACATTTCATAATGTAAGATTTGAGTTTCAAGAAGGTAAAATTGTAAAGGCAACAGCGAATAAAGAAAAAGAAATCAATGAAATATTAGATACAGATGAAGGTGCAAGATATATAGGAGAATTTGCACTTGGATTAAATCCTTATGTAGAAAATGTTATAGGGGATACTTTATTTGATGAAAAAATAAGAGGAAGTTTTCATTTTACACCAGGTGATGGGTTAGAAGAATGTGATAATGGAAATCGTTCAGCTATCCACTGGGATATTGTCAATATTCAAACACCAGAATATGGTGGAGGAGAAATTTGGTTTGATGATGTACTAGTTAGAAAAGATGGTAGATTTGTTTTAAAAGAATTGGAAGGATTAAATCCAGAAAACTTAAAATAAGGTAAATCTGTGAGATAAAATAAAGATATAGAAATATAAAAATTTAGAATAGGTAAAACTCTTTAAAATACGGTATATTTTAAAGAGTTTTTTATATAAGTATTGTTCAAATTTAATGTTTATAGATAATCTAACAGCATATCATATACTGGTTTTCGATTTACAATTATATTATCTTCTTGCATTCGCAATAGCTGGTTTATGTTAACAAATTTTATATCTTGAACTTCTGAATTTTGCATTTTAATATCTGTGATTGTTAAGTTAGGTTTTTTTAAAATAAAAAAATCATAAAATTGATTTTCAATAAAATCTTTAGAATATATTTTTGATTCCTTAAATGAAGATATATATTTAAATTCTTGTATACTTGTAGTAGATTCTAAAAAAATTCCTACTTCTTCAGCTATTTCCCTAATTGCAGAATTTAATCCGTCTTCACCTGCTGATATATGTCCAGCAACAGAGATATCCCACATATCTGCATTTTTTTCTTTATTTTTGCTTCTTTGTTGTAACAAAATTTCATTTTTTTCATTTATAATGGCTACAACAATAGCTCTATGCCATAAACCTCTTTTATGAATTTCTTGTCTGGAAAGTATGTTACCTGTTTTTATACCATTTTCATCTAAAACATCTATCATTTCCATTTTTTATCCTCCAATTTTAATTTAGTTCTAGAGAGTGTGTTTGTGAATAATTTACATACTCTTGTACTTTTTTCATATATTCTTTATAAAGATTTCCAGATAAATCTCTATTACCCTCATAAAAACTTATAATTCCAATAATTTGTTTTGCTAAATCGGTAAGGTCACCATTATAAATAACAACTTTATTATAATCAGTTATATGTTTACAATAACTCTGATAAGCTGTGTTATAATCAGAAAGATGACTTCTCATATATTCAGTTTGATCGTCTTGATTTAATCTGGCAAATTCTTCAAATTTTTGGCCCTGTATATAAATTGGTACGACATGATTTGGGAATTTTTCTTGTAAAAGTTTAATAGTTTGCATATCACTTATGGTCATACTAAATGAAACACCATTATCTAACCCCTTTTTTAAGATAGATGTGTCTATACCATATGTATTACCATAATTTTGATATTGTAAATCACATGAATCCAAATGAAAATCCTTATCATCACAACATATTAATTCTGTTCCATCTTCTGGTCTTCTTTTTCTAGTAGTCATCTTAGGCATAATAACGGAATGAAGAGGACCACTAACTCGAATAACTTCTAAAGCATCATCTTTTCCTGATCCAGGTGTCCCTGAAAAAACAAAAATTCTTGGAATATATTCTTCTGTTTTTTGTTTTACTTTAGGAGATGTTTGTAGTATTTTATGTAATTGGATTTTTAGCATATTTATACCGTCTTCTGTATTTAGTATGGTATAATCAAATATATCTTTATTATTTATAAATTCAATATAATCTTTCTTTGATTTATCGTATCTTTTTTTAGCAGTTTCTGTATTTAAACCTCTTTGTTTTGATAATTCTATAAAATGTAAAGGCTCAGGTAATTCTCTATGAATATAGCAAGATAAACATTTATTGCCATATATATTTTTCAAGTCTTTGATAAGTTCAATGTTATTGATAATGATAACAACATTTCTTCCATTTTCAATATAATTATCAATCTCATCTGTTGAAAATCCATAATATTCTCCATAATTTATATAAGCCAAAGGACATTTTATACTTAAAAAAGCCTTCTTTCTTTTTGAAGATAATTTTTCTTGTTCTGTTTCTGTTTTTTCTCCATCATTAAAATCTCCAGATACAGCTCTTATTCCGTATATTTTCCCCATTCATCTTTGCTTTCATCTCTTCTTCCCTAAATGGACGAGTTACATATTTTTTGACAAACATACAATTAAATTTTTCTACTAACATATTTGCAATATAAGTTTTTCCACATCCAGACATTCCAGAAAGAATAATAATTTTTCCCTTTTGGGGAACAGATAATCTTTTTAATTGCAAAGTTTCTGCAAATTGATTAGCTTTTTTGCTTTTAGACATATAAAATCTTCTCCCAATTTAAATGATGCCTTTATTTTATCACAATTTACATAATCTTGCAATATATTCATAAAGATTTGAAAAAGAGGTGTAATAAAATGGAAATAAAAAAATAAACTAAAATAAAGTATATTATAAGGAGTTTTTTTCATGCAAGAAATTTTAAAAACAACTATAATAGGATTATTTTTTGGAACATTTGGAACAACGATAGGTGGAATAATCGGTGTCATAACAAAAAGACATTCTAAAAAATTTTTAAGTTTTGTATTAGCATTTGCCTCAGGGCTGATGATGGCGATTATTTGTTTCGATTTAATACCAGAGGCATTAGAAATTAGTAATTTGATAAGCTCTATTTTTGGAATTTTATTAGGAATTGTTATGATGATTTTCTGTGATAAGCTGGTTGAAAAAAAGTTTAGAGTAAAAGAAACAGATATAACAAAAAGTAATACGCTGTTAAAAACAGGAATTATTGTATCCATTGGATTAGCCATTCACAATTTTCCAGAAGGATTAGCCATTGGTTCAGGTTTTGGTGCCTCTATTAAATTAGGTTTAAGTTTGGCAATTGCTATCTGTTTGCATGATATACCAGAAGGAATATCTATGGCGATTCCTATGAGAAATGGAGGAATGAAAAAAGGTAAAGTTATATTTTTAGTAGTTATGTCAGGAATTACTACGGGAATAGGGGCTTTTGTGGGAGATATTATTGGAGGAATATCAGAAAAGGTAATTGCCATTTGTCTAAGTTTTGCAGCAGGCGCTATGTTATATATTATCTCTCGGAGAATTAATTCCAGAAGCAAATAATTTATATCATGGTAGAATGACGGCAATAGGAAATATGGTTGGATTTTTGTTAGGCCTATTTGCAATGATGTTATAAAATAATAAATTTAAGAAAAATTCTTGACAAATAGATTAAAACCTTATAAAATACAAACAAAAGTTCAATAAAACACAGACGCTAAAAATAGAGGAGGAATTTAAGTTTGAATAATATAGAAAATTTAAAGGATTTAATTATATATCAAAGTCAGAATAATAAAAATATATCAGTAGAAGTTTTATACAATGAAGAAGATTTTTGGTTAACTCAAAAATCAATGGCAAAATTATTTAATGTGGCAGAAAATAATATTACATATCATTTGCAAAATATTTTTAAAACAGAAGAACTAGAAGAAATTCGAACTACTCAAAAAATTAGAGTAGTTCAAAAAGAAGGAAATAGAAAAGTTTCGAGAGAATTAACATTTTATGGTTTAGATGCTATTATAGCAGTTGGCTATAGAGTAAACTCAAAAGAAGCAACAGACTTTAGAATTTGGGCAACAAAAACATTAAAAGAATATATTAAAAAGGGATTTGTTGTGAATAGTGAATTCTTAAAAAACGGACCAAAATTTGGAAAAGATTATTTTGATGAATTATTAGTTAAAATAAAAGAAATTAGAGCAAGTGAAAGAAGATTTTATCAAAAAATAACAGATATATATAAAGAATGTAGTTATGATTATGATAAAAATAGTGAAACAACACAAGAATTTTACAAAAATGTTCAAAATAAATTACACTATGCAATTACGGGAATGACAGCTCCTGAGATTATTTATAATAGAGTGAGTAGTGAAAAAGAAAATATGGGATTAGCTACTTGGAAAAATGCACCAGATGGCAAAATATTAGAAACAGATGTTACAGTAGCAAAAAATTATTTATCACAGGAAGAAATTACAGAGTTAAATAATTTAGTTTCCATGTATTTAGATTATGCAGAAAGACAAGTAAAGCTAGGTAAAATTATTTCAATGCATGAATGGAAAGATAAATTAGAAGTATTTTTGAAAATTAACGAATATAATATTTTAAAAGATGATGGAAAAATAAAGAGAGAAATAGCAGACAAGCTTGCATTAGACGAATATAAAAAATATAGGATTATACAAGATAGAGAATATATATCTGATTTTGATGAACTATTAAAAGAAACAAAACAGTTACAAGGTAAACAAGAAAGTTAATTAAAAAGATTTTTTAAAAGTGTATATCAAAAAAGAAAAGCAAGTCAGAAAATGTACTTGCTTTTTTAAATGAAATATAGTAGAATAAAAAACGCAAACAGATATTTGAAATGAAGGAGTAAAAATACATGCAAGATATATTAAAAGGATTAAATGATAAACAATATGAAGCTGTTGTCAATACAGAAGGACCATGCTTAGTCATCGCTCGGTGCAGGAAGTGGTAAAACAAAAGTATTAACACATAAAATTGCCTATTTAATAGGAGAAAAAGGTGCAAAACCATGGGATATATTAGCCATTACCTTTACCAATAAAGCAGCAAATGAAATGAAAGAAAGAATTGCAAATCTAGTAGGAGATGATGCAAAAGATATTTGGATGGGGACCTTCCACTCTATTTGTGTGAGAATTTTAAGAAGATTTATCGATAGAATTGGATTTGATTCTTCATTTATTATATTTGATACATCAGATCAAAGAACATTGGTAAAAAATTGTATGAAAGATTTAGCAATTGATGATAAATTATTTAATGATAGAAGTGTATTATCTGAAATTAGTAATGCAAAAAATGAAATGCTAGAACCAGAACAATATACGGCAAGAGCCAATTCTGACTTCCGAAAAGAAAAAATTGCTACTGTTTATGAATTATATCAAAAACGATTAAAAGAAAATAATGCAATTGATTTTGATGATATCATAAATTATACAATAAAAATATTAATGGAAAATCCAGATGTTTTAGAATATTATGCAAATAAATTTAAATATGTATTAGTAGATGAGTACCAAGATACAAATAAAGCACAATTTACATTGGTTACATTATTAGCATCTAAAAACGGAAATATTACAGTTGTAGGAGACAATGACCAAGGAATCTACAGTTTTAGAGGAGCAGATATTTCTAATATTTTAAATTTTGAAAGAGACTTTCCTGGAACAAAGATTATCAAATTAGAGCAAAATTATAGATGTACAGGAAATATTTTAAAAGCTGCTAATAGTGTTATCAAAAATAATGAAGTCAAATACAAAAAAGAATTATGGACACAAAACGAAGAAGGAAATCTTCCAAAAGTGTATCAAGCAGATAATGAATATGATGAAGCAACTTATATTGTGACACAAATAGAACATTTAAAGAGAGAAGAATATTATAAATATTCAGATTTTGCGATTTTATACAGAATGAATACCCAATCAAGAGCAATAGAGGATATTTTAAGAAGAGAAAATGTCCCATATAAAATTGTTGGTGGTTTAAAATTCTATGAAAGAAAAGAAATCAAAGATATTATAGCCTATTTACGATTAATTCAAAATAGTGCAGATAACTTAAGCTTAAAGAGAATTATTAATGAGCCAAAAAGAGGAATTGGAAAGACAAGCTTAGAAAAAATAGAAACATTAGCAGAGCAAAATGAAATTTCTATGTATGAAGTGATTAAACATGCTGATCAATATGGACTAAATAGAGTATACTTAAATTCTAGAGAGTTTGTTAATGTGATAGAAGAATTAAAAGACAAAAAAGATAAGCTAGTCATATCAGAATTAATCAAAACAACTTTGAAGAAAACAGGATATACAAAAGCATTAGAAGAGGAAAATACCATAGAAGCAGAAAACAGAATAGAAAACTTAGAAGAATTTTTAACAGTTGCCATTGAATTTGAAGAAGAATATGCAGAAAATTCATTAAGCCAATTCTTGGAAGGAATTACTTTATCATCTGATATTGATAATGTAGAAGAAGATGAAGATTCTGTAACATTGATGACATTACATAGTGCGAAGGGACTAGAGTTCCCAGTAGTATTTCTTGTGGGAATGGAAGAAGGAATTTTTCCTGGATATAAATCGATTTCAGAACCAAAAGAGTTAGAAGAAGAAAGACGTTTATGTTATGTAGGAATTACCAGAGCAAAAGAACATTTATATTTAACTTGTAGTAAGCAAAGAACCATTTTTGGATCAACAAGTTATAATCCAGTATCTAGATTTTTAACAGAAATACCAGAAGACTTGTTAGAAGGTTACCAAGAAACATTTGGAGAAGAAGATAACAATAAAAATCAAATGTTCAAAGACTCAAATTATACATGGACTTATGGAAGTAAAGATAATGGAAATATAAAAACATATAAAATTGGAGAAAAGGAATCTGTTGGAGTAGCAGCGAAGTCAAATAAAATAAATAATTCCGGATTTGCGTTTAGAACAGCAGAAAGCTTTTTAAACAATTTAGGAAAAAAATCAACATCAAATACCCAAGTCGATTTATCAAAATATGAAGCAGGTGTTAGAGTATATCACAAAAAATTTGGAGAAGGTACAATCAATAAGGTAGAACCTGAAGGAGAAGATTTAAAAGTAGATATCAGCTTTGATAAAGTAGGACATAAACGATTAATGGCCAAATATGCAAATTTAGAAATTATATAAAATGTCCTTTTGGGGACGTTTCTGTTTGGGACATTTACGGAACAAAATCTATGCAATAAAAAGTGTCAAAATAAAAGGGGAATAGTATGAAAAAATTTTTGAGAAGAATAGTATTATTAGTATTAGGAATTCTTTTATGTTATCAACATTTTTGCTATGCAGATGTTGTGGATTTGTCCATAAGTCTTTTAAGCCTTTTTATTTGTTTTATACCTATAGGAATCATTGCATTGATTATTGTTTTAGACTCTTATTTTGTTTTAAAACGAGAAGCAAAAAAGGGACAAGAGTCTAATGAAGAAATGACTAAAAAAATCAATTTTTACAAAAAACTTATTTTTATAATAATTGCGATATTAGCTATAATGATAAATTCTTGTATGAATTATTTTTATGAAGTATATTATCCGGAGATATTTTTAGTATCTATAAGTGCATTAATCATATTGGCAATTATATTAAGATTAAGAGAAAAGAAGAAAATAGCATATATTATTATGATAATAACAATTATGATGATAGGAATAATTACAACTTATAGTCATATCTTAAAACAAGAGGCAGAAGAAGAATGGAAAGAAAGAGTTAATGCTGTTTCATTCATGACTGATCCTGAAATAAACATATTTAATGAACAGTTTACACCATATGAAGGAAAAGAAGTAAAAGGCAGAATTGTTCGTGCTTTAATTAAAGAAGTTGTTAGCAATAATGTGGGATATACCGACGATGAAGCTATGCAAGTTCCTATATCTGGAGTAGTAACATTAAATAAAGAAGACACACAATTGCCTGAACAATTTGATGAAATTAAATGGGATAAAACATATAATGTGAATATGATTTATAATAAATATGGAAAAATAGAATCCATTCATATAGAAGAAAATCAATAATATGAGAAATTATCAGAAAGTGAAGTGAACCCAAATGTTAGACAAAAAGTTTAACAAAAAGGGTTCATTTTTATTTTATAGAAAAATCGAAATAAGCGAAGCTAGGTGAACTTTAAAGATTGCCCCTAAAGTTCAAATTTTTTTGAATAAATTTGATAAAAATGGAAATAATGAAAAAAGAAATCAAAAAGAAAGGAATGATTAAAAATGGCAGACTTAAATCAAATGGAATTACAACATTTAAGACATCTTATTGGAGCACATGAAACCGCTTATCAAAAATTAAACACATACTCTTCACAAGCAGTAGACCCACAAATTAAACAACTTTTTACAAAATCTGCTCAAGATGCTTTAAATACAAAACAAAAATTAATGACATTTTTAAATAATTAAGGAGGATTTTATGGACGAGAAGACAATGGTAAATGATATTTTAGCTGGTGTAAAATCAGATTTAACAGCATATCAAACAGCAATATCAGAAGCTGAAAATATGCAATTAAGACAAACTTTCCAACAAATCAGAAATAATGATGAAAGTTTTCAATATGAACTTTTTAAAATTGCACAATCTAAAGGATATTATATTCCAGCACAAAAAGCTACTGTAACAGAAGTGAATACAGTAAAGACAGAATTACAATAGGGACAATAGGGACGTGCCAAAATGGACAAAAAATGTCCATTTTGACACGTCCCCAAAAAACGATTTGAAAAAGAGAGAAAAAATGAAAAAAACAAAGCATTTATAAAAAAATAGAAAGAAACTTACGGAAATTGGACTTTTTATATCTTGCAAAAAAAATAATATTACAATATGATTACATTATCATATACAAAGGAGATAATGTAATGTTTAAAAAGGTATTGGTTCATGCAAGACGAGGAGTAAAACTCATAATTCTTTTTATGATTGCAATATTTTTAATTATTGGAGCAGTTGCATTTTTATATAAACCAACATATAGTGTATATATAAATGGACAACAAGTAGGGTATACAGCAAATAAATCTGATTTACAACATAGAATAAACGAGTATGTGGACCATGGAGATGGAACAAATGAAAATGTAGCTTTTGTGCAAGTAGATCAATTACCAGAATATAAATTATGCTTATTAAAAAGAAATATTGTGACAAATGATGAAGAAATCTATAATAAAGTGACAGAACAAGGAATTCCATATTATCGATATTATGCGATATTAGAAGAACAAGAAGAAAAATATTATGTATCTTCATTCGAAGAAGCAGAAAATGTAGTAAATACATTAAAAGATAAGAATAGTGAAAATATAGATAAAATTTCCATTTTAGAAAAATATGAAACAGGTATAAAAGATTTAGTTTCAGTAGATGAGGTAGTATCTAAATTATATGTAGAAAAGAAAAAAGAAGTAAGGGTAGCACAAAATACTTCTTCAAGAGCATCAGCAGGATATGTGAATACGAATACAACAACTTCGAGTAGGAAAACATCATTAGGGATTTCATTAATTAGACCAATTTCAGGAACGATTACTTCTAGATTTGGATCAAGGAGTAGTGTTAGAAGTTCTGCACATACAGGTTTAGATATATCAGCACCAACAGGAACTTCAATTAAAGCGGCAGCTTCAGGAACTGTTACGTTTGCTGGATGGAAAGGTTCCTATGGATATATGTTAGTCATATCTCATGGAAATGGGGTTCAAACATATTATGCACACTGTAATAAACTATATGCTTCAGTTGGACAAACTGTTTCACAAGGAGAAACTGTTGCAGCCGTAGGTTCAACAGGAAACTCAACAGGACCACATTTACATTTGGAAGTTAGAGTTAATGGTGTGGCATATAATCCACAAAATTATGTATATTAAAATACAAAATCCACAGTTATTTAACAAACTGTGGATTATCTAATGAAAAAGATTGTAAAAAATATATTACTAAGCAGGAGGTTATCATTTTCTAAAAAAATAAATTTTGAATGTGATTGGAGAAGATTTAGAATTTCTTAAATCATTTTATGGAAAGAGTTCAAGCTTGCCTTGGAAGGGTGCCATAAAAGGATTTTAGAAATTCTTAATTTTCGTATTGAGCCGAAAAATTTATTTTTTTAGAAAATGATAACCTCCTGCATAACAGATAATTATTCACAATCTTTAAATTTGTTTATGATAAAAAATACTTAATTCCAGTTTCAATCGCATTTCGTTTCATAATTGCTTTGCCATGTTCTAATAGTTTCATTTTAAAAGTTTCAGAATGAGAAGCTAAGCTTGCAAATTCAGAAATGGTTGAGTAAAAAGTATGAATATATGCAGATTCTGTGTTTATATTAGAAAGGATAAGATAATATGTATCATTAAATAAATATAAAGCAATTGTTTTGGCTAATTGTTTTGATTGAAAGTTTGTTATATTATGCATAGCAGTGCAAAATTCGCAAAATTCTTCAAAACTAGAAAATTTATAAATGGAAGTACTACTTTTAGGATTTACATGTTTTGTTTTCTTTTTTGGTGTTACTTTTAATTTGTTAGATGATGTCGTTGCTTTTTCTGCATATTTTGTAATTGTAAATACAAAAAGACCATCAGAAGAAGAAAAAGCCTCTACAAGAAGTCTATATCCTTCTGTATAAAATCCAACCTCTTTTTCCGCTTTTAAAAGCATTTCTAAAAATAACTTTTGAGATTCTATTGGTTTTTCCATAATGGTTTTATAATCTAAATTGTTATTTTTTAAATCTTCTGAATTTACAATAACACGAATTTTGTTTTCGGTCAATTTTTCAATTTTCATATATAATAAAAGCCTCCTTAAAACCTATTAAGTATATTATACTACTATTATTATTATATTTAAATAGATAATTTTTGGTAATAAAATTTTAAATATTAAACAATATACCATATAAATATGAAAAAAGTAAAGGTTTTTACTTGAAAAAAATGTTAAATCAATATATAATACCAATATGTGAAAATATAAATAGCCGTAAGAAGTAAAGGCTGATTTGGAGGTATAAAAATGGCAACAAAAGACAAAAATATATGGATACTATTAGTGTTTATTTTATCAGGTTTAGTAATAGGGGGATTATTAGGACAACTTGCATCTAATGTGGACTGGTTATGGTGGCTTTCATATAGTCAAACATTTGGATTACAAGATCCAATTGTATTAGATTTGAGTGTTGTTACCATTACATTTGCATTAATGTTTAGAATCAGTGTAGCAAGTATTATAGGAATGTTATTGGCTATATTGATTTATAAAAAGGTATAACCTTGTTAGATATGAAAAAATCCAGATAGAGTCAAAATAAAGTAGATTTTTTCTATACAAATAAGAATTAAAAATAGGGGCAAAATATAAATCAAGAAAGGAAGGATATTTTGTCTATCAAAATAAAACAACTACCAGAAACAGAACGACCTTATGAAAAAATGGAACTATATGGAGAAACAGCATTATCCAATGCAGAATTATTAGCAATTATTATAAAAACAGGAACAAAAGAGGAATCATCAGTTACAATTGCTCAAAAATTATTAAGCATGAACCCAAATTCAAAAAATAATTTGGATTTTTTAAAACAACTAACCATAGAAGAACTCATGCATATAAAAGGAATTGGGAAAGTAAAAGCCATTCAATTAAAAGCAGTAGGAGAATTAGCGAAAAGAATGGCAACACCATCGAATTATCAAAAAATAAAAATAAAAAAACCAGAAGATATTGCAAGATTACTCATGGAAGAAATGCGACTAGAAAAACAAGAGCATGTAAAAATAATTATTTTAAACAATAAAAATGAAATTGTAAAAATAAAAAAAATAGCACAAGGTGGGATTAATTCGGTTAATATGTCCATGAGAGAAATTTTAGTAGAACCAATCAGAATGCAAGCACCTAAAATGATTTTAATTCATAATCATCCGAGTGGTGATTCTACACCTAGTAAAGCAGACATTCAAATAACAGAAAGACTTTTCGAAGTAGCACAGTTATTCGATATCCAATTGTTAGACCATATTGTGATAGGCAATGGGAATTTTACAAGTATTATTTCAAAAATAGTAACGAAAGATGGAGAAATATGAGTTTATGAAAGGAACGTAAAGATTATGAAATTTTTTACATTTGGATCAAAAGATATAGGGATTGATTTAGGGACAGCAAATATCTTAGTAACATTAAAGGGAAAAGGTATTGTTCTAAAAGAGCCATCAGTAGTGGCCATTGATAGAAAAACAGGAAATATTATGGCAACTGGAACAGAAGCAAAAGAAATGCTTGGAAGAACACCTGACCAAATTAAAGCAGTAAGACCATTAAAAGATGGTGTTATTGCAGACTTTACTGCTACACAATTAATGCTTAAAAATTTAATTGGAAAAGTTGGAAAACGATATAATATTGGAAAACCAAGAGTAGTTGTTGGTGTACCTTCTGGAATTACAGAAGTAGAAGAAAGAGCTGTAGAAGAATCTGTTATCCAAGCAGGCGCTAAAGAGGTCTATTTAATCGAAGAACCTATGGCAGCAGCAATTGGTGCATCACTAGATGTCGGAGAGCCAAGTGGAAGTATTATTGTGGATATTGGTGGAGGTACGACAGAAGTTGCTGTTATTTCATTGGGAGGAATCGTTGTTAGCCATTCTCTACGTATTGCAGGTGATGAATTAGATGAAGATATTGTAAATTATATAAAAAGAGAAATGAACTTAGCTATTGGAGACACAACAGGAGAACAAATAAAAATGCAAATCGGATGTGCGATGCCACTTATGACAGAAATGTCAATGCAGGTAAGAGGAAGAGATTTAACAGATGGCTTACCAAGAACAGTTACAATAACTTCAACACAGGTAGAAGAAGCAATGAAGGAATCTATACAAAAAATTGTAGAAATTGTTAAAATTACATTAGAAAAAACACCACCAGAGCTAGCATCAGATATTATGGAGAAAGGAATTGTGTTAGCTGGTGGAGGAGCATTAATTAAAAATTTAGATAAATTATTAAGTATAGAAACAGGGATGCCAGTATACATTGCAGAAGAACCATTAGATTGTGTGGTTAGAGGATCTGGCAAAACATTAGAAGATTTGGAAAGATTAAAGACAGTATTAATTAATGCTAGAAGAAAAAAATAAAATGATAGGAGTAAAAAATGTATAAAAATAAAAAAGCGGAAATAGCAGGTATTGTTATAACCATTGTTATTTTAATATTAATCGTTATATTTTCAAATGCGGATAGTGAAACTTCATTTCTTGAAAATGCAGCTAGTAAATTAGTTATGCCAGTCCAAAATGGATTAACCTATTTGAAAAACAAGATTAGTGGAAACAGTACATTTTTTACAGATATCAATAATCTAAAAGAAGAAAATGAAGAACTAAGCCAAAGAAATAGTGAATTAGAGCAATCATTAAGAGAATTAGAAAATATAAGATCTGAAAATGAAACTCTAAAAGAGTATTTAGGGTTAACAGAAAAATATGGTGAATATAGTACAGTACCAGCATATATCATAAATAAAGATATTAGTAATTATTCAAAAACGATTGTGATTAATGTGGGAACTGATGATGGAATAAAGGAAAATATGACAGTAATTGCTGATCAAGGATTAGTAGGACATGTTATTTCTGTAACAAGTGATACGGCAAAAGTAAGAACGATTGTCGATACATCAAGTTCTGTTAGTTGTTTATTAAGTACAACAGATGAAAGTATTGTATGTAAAGGAACTTTAGAAGAGGAATCAGCTTTAAAAGCTATGTATATACCAGATGATGATGGAATCATACAAGGTGATAGTGTAGAAACTTCTGGATTAGGTGGGATATATCCTAAAGGGATTCATGTAGGAAGTATAAAAAGAGTTGTCAATACACAAAATGCAACAGATAGATATGCCATTGTAGAAACAGCGGTAGATTTTGATAAGCTAGATACAGTGCTAGTTATAACAAATCAATAGAGAGGTGAAATCTTTGAAAAAATTTATAATGAATATATTTATTGTATTAGTAGCATTTATTATATATTTTTTACAAGCAAATTTTTTTAATTGGTTTACAATCTCTGATGTTATGCCTAGCTTATTTGTCATATTTGTTTTATTTATAGGATTGTTTTCCAATCGAATAACAGGTGTTGTGTATGGTGTGGCAATCGGTGGGATTTTAGATTTAGTAATTGGTACGCAAATCGGGATACATGCAGTTGGATTAGGAGTTATTGGATTTTTAGCTGCTACTTTTGATAAAAATTTTTCAAAAGATAGTAGAGCAACGATTATGTTTATGGTATTAGGTGCTACATTGATTTATGAAATGATTGTCTATATATTAAATTATATTATTTTTTCAACCAATGTAGAATTTATAAATTTTATTAGAATTTTGGCTATTGAAATTATATATAATTTAATTCTTGTGATTATTTTATATCCATTAATTCAAAAATTTGGATATGCAATTGAAAATGAATATAAGGGGAATAAAATTTTGACAAGGTATTTTTAAATTAAATATATATTTAGAATGTTAATATATTCATATTTCCTAAATTTTTCGGCTCAATACGGAAATATAAGAATTTCTAAAATAATTTTATGGCACCCTTTCACTTAGTCCTCGCTACGCTCGACGCGAACATTTTCCATAAAATTATTTAAGAAATTCTAAATTTCCTCCAATCGCATTCAAAATTTACTCAATATAAATATATTAACATTCTATAGAATAACTCTTAATTCAATATATTATAAAGAGTAAGGTAAAAAAGTTATTTAAAAATACCTTGTTAAAAGTAAGAAATAGGAAGAGGTGAAGCCTTGAAGGGATTGAGTTTCAAGAAAACAAAGAAAAAAGCAAGAAGCAACTTAAATTTGCGATTTAATGTTTTAACTGTACTTACATATATTATTGGAATCATTTTGATTATTCAATTATTTAATTTGCAGATTGTACATGGAGCAGAGTATAGAGAAGAATCAAACACAAGACTTACCAGAGAAACCACATTAGAAGCTGCAAGAGGAGAAATCTTGGATAGAACAGGAACAGCGCTAGTTACGAATTCAACAAAATTTAGTGTAGAATTATATAAAACGAAAATTGATGATAATGAATTAAATAAGTCTATTTTAAATATTGTGAATTTATTAGAAAAATATCAAGTAGAATATGTAGATTCTTTTCCAATATCGATAGATCCATTCCAATTCATTATCAGTGATGAAACATTATCTAATTGGAAACAAGACCATGATTTAGAAGAAAATGTGTCTGCTGAAGAAGCTTTTTATGATTTTAAAGAACGATATGAAATTGAAAATACAGATATAACAGAAATTAGGAAAATCATAGCAATCAGATATGAAATAACAACAACAGGATATAGTAGTACAAGAGCTTTGACAATCGCAGAAGACATTCCAAGAGAGGCAGTAGCAGAATTTTCAGAAAGCAGTGACAAATTTCCTGGAATTAATATTGTAACAGAACCCATAAGAGAATATACTTCTGAAACTCTTGCATCTCATATTTTAGGATATGCATCAACCATTAGTGCAGAAGAATATGCAACAAGAAAAGAAACGTATAATCAAAATGACATTATAGGAAAAACAGGAATTGAATATGTTTTTGAGGAGTATTTAAAAGGACAAGATGGAACAAAACAAATTGATATGGCTGTTGATGGAACAATAACATCTGAATATACATCAGAAGAAGCAATTGCGGGAAGTGATATTGTATTAACGATAGATGCGAATTTACAAAGGATTACAGAGGAAGCTTTGGAAGCCAATATCAAAAAAATTGCTTCAGGAGGTTTTGGAAAGGCTTATGAAACCAATGCTGGTAGTTGTGTAGTTATGAATGTGAAAACAGGAGAAATTTTGGCAATGGCAAGTTACCCAAATTATAACCCAGCAGATTTTGTAGGAGGTATTAGTACAGAAAAATGGAATCAATATAATACAGATTTTTCAAAACCATTAATGAATAAAGCAGTCCAAAATTCATATGAACCAGGTTCTATTTTTAAAATGGTAACAGCGATTGCAGGGTTAGAATCTGGTGCGATTACAAGAACAGAAAAAATTAATGATATAGGAGAATATAGAAAATATGGAGAAAAATGGCCATGCTGGTATTATACAGATTATCATAAAGGTCATGGATATTTGAATGTATCACAAGCAATTGAAAGGTCATGTAACTATTTCTTCTATGAAACTGGTGACAGAATGGGAATTGAAACACTTGCGAAATATGCTAGATATTTTGGGTTGGGACAAAAAACAGGTGTAGAATTACCAAGTGAAGCATCAGGGGCAATGGCGACTCCAGAATATGCTGAAACAGTAGGTGTAACATGGACAAAAGGACAAACTATTAATGCTTCTATTGGGCAAGGGTTAGATAATTTTAGTCCTCTACAAATGACAAAATATATTAGTATGTTAGCAAATGGGGCCAATGATATAGATGTAACAATCATAAAGAGTATTATAAAACCTGATGGAACAGAAGCTTCAAGAGAAGAAATTAACAATTTTGTTAATCAAAAATTAGGATTAAAAGAAGAGGAAGAAAGTGAAGACGTAACAATCAGTCAAGAAACAATGAATGCTGTATTAGAAGGAATGCGTTCTGTTACGACAGATGAAACAGGAACAGCATATTCTAGATTTCAAGATTTTGGGATTCCTGTTGGAGGAAAAACAGGTTCTGCAGAATCTCGTGATGCGAATGGAAAGGATATTGTTAATGCATGGTTTGCAGGTTTTGCACCATATGATGATCCAGAAATTGCAGTTGTAGTTATGGTGGAAAATGGAGGACATGGTAACTACACAGCAGAGGCAGTTGTGGAGATAATGAAAGAGTATTTTGGAATGAATACACAAGAAGTGCAAGAGGATATGAGTGCTGTGAATTATAATCAATCTTTGAGATGATTGAAAAATAATAAAGCACAATTCTTTTCCAATCGATTTCTGGCAAAAGAAAGGAAGGATGTAAAAATGAGAAATTGTGTGAGTATTAATTTAAGAAAAAATGAAATTGTTATTAAAATTAATGATAATGCAGAACAAAAAGATATTGTAGATAGTTTAAAGAAAAAACTTCCTGAATTAAAGAAAATGTATAAAAATGAAAAAACACCAATTACTGTTACAGGAAAAATTTTAAAGAACAAAGAAATAGATGAAATACAAGATTTGATAAAGCATAATATTGATGTAGAAATTGATTTTGATATGCCAAAATCTTTAGGGCTTTCAAGTATTACAAGAACATTTAATAAAGAAATTGCCATTTCAGAGACCAAATTTCATAGAGGATCTTTACGTTCAGGACAAAAAATGGAAACAGAAGGAAGTTTAGTTATTTTAGGGGATGTAAACTCTGGCGCAGAAGTGATGGCTTCTGATAATATTGTTGTTTTAGGTGCATTAAGAGGGCTAGCACATGCAGGTGCAAAAGGAAACAAGCAAGCTATTATTTCGGCAGGTGTTTTAGATACAGTGCAAATTCGAATTGCCAATGTCATAAAAGAAATAGATAGAGATGAAGAGCCATTACACAAACAAGCATATGTAAGTGTTATTAATGATGAAATTGTGATAGAGTGATGTTGAGTGATGTTACTGTTCGGGCTCAAACATATTTTAGTATTTCAAAATAATAAAATATGTTTAAGTCTGAATACTAACAATTTCAACCAACTAATAATAAAATTAATAACATAAATAACATATCATCTTTTACATCTTCTTTATAAAGAAAAAATAACAAAGACATGATAATCAAATCATCTAAGTATAATTTTCGTCCAGATATTTCTAACAAAGGTTCTTCTTTATCAGAAAAACCATTACTATTAATGAAAATAGGACCAATATGATGATATTTAGATGATTTTTTTTCATATATAGATTTTTTATCTTGATAGGTCTTATCTCCAGTATTCCTTATTTCTGCATGTGTAGAGGGGTTGTCATTAAGTTGTTTATCCGTTACCATAGAAGTTGATGCAGGATAGGGAGTTCTTGGATAATTACGAGAATAAGGATAAAAAGGAGACCTAAAAAAAGGCATATGATTAATCACGAGGATTCTCCTTACCATTATTTTGATTAAATAATTCCATTAAATTTGCCATGTTTAGTAAATTAGCATATTGATCTAATTTACTTTTTTTTTCATCTCTCAAATAAGGTTTTAATGATTGTAATAGATTTGACCTTGGATCAGAAGAATGATTCATCTTTTCCATAACAGATTTCATTTTCATCATAGTATTTATATCAATTTTGCTAAAGTCAAAACCAGAATTATTTTCATTATTTGCTGAATTATCAATACTTTCAGCATTTGTATTGTTTGTATTAACATGATGATTATTTTCATTGGAAACACTGTTTCCATTCATCATCGTAGAAAAATTCTTTAGGGTATCAGGAGGAATTTGAGAAAGAATATCATTTAAATTTCCATTATTTAACATAGAATTGACCTTATCCATTGTTTGTTTATCAATATTAAAATTATCCAAAATGATCACCTCATAAAATATATATTCAAAATATAAATTTCTATGTAATATAATATGCCGTACAATTAAAAAATGTAACAATTTTGTAATATTCTATTTAAAAGGATACATAAAACAAATTCTGTATACTACAATTACATAAAATGTTAAAAAAACTAAAAAAATACGCTAAAAATGTTGAAAAATCAACAAAAAAAAGGTATAATAAATAATAGGATAAATATAAAAATTATAATGCTGAAAGTGTGATTAAAACAAAATTAAAATTCGAGGGAGGTAACATTATGAAAAATAAGATTTTTAAGATAAGTGTCGTTATTTTATTAATCATGACGCTAACAATGACAAATTTCATATTTTTGGGTTCAAGTCTTATCAGTTATGCAGCAGATGATATTAGTACAAACCATAAAAATATAGAATTTGATGCCTATTTCAAGGATAGCAATGGGCAAAAAACAAAAACATTAGAAAGAACGGCAGATATGCAAGAAATATCTTTGTATTTGGCTGTTAATGTCAATACAGAAGGATTTTTTGTGGGACAAGTTGAATTACAAAATGCTAACTTCAATATTGTAGGTTCTGAAAGTGAATTTGTAAGTAATATTTCAGATAATACAATTTATTTAAATCAATTAGATGTGGGAACTAATGCAGAGATAGAAGTAAAAGTAAAACCAATTGATGATGAAGTTATGAATATAAACATGTTAGATTGTCAAAGTGAATTAATATTAACAGGTATTTATAGAGATAATACAGAAAAAGACATAGACATTGATGCAACAAGAACAGTGAATATGCGATTAGTAGAAACAAATTCAAATGACAATGTAAAAAATGAAATAAAAGTTATCACCAATAAATTTATAAAAATATCTGGTGAAGATAAACGTGTTGTACAATTGTCATTACATATGGGATTACATAACAATAATTATCCAATGAAAGAAATTTATGCAAAAATAAATGTACCAGAAATCAATGAAACATCACCAGAAGTGATGGTAGATGTTCATCCAAACACAATGTCAGCATTTGATTATAAATATGAGAACGGATATGTGGAAATAACATTGACAAATGAAGTAACACAAAATCAGGATATATTATGGAGAAAACAAGGTGAAGAAAATGTTATTTTGACATATATTTATGATGCAGATGTGGAATTAGAAAATATAGGAATTACTTCAGAAGAAAGAATTGTTTTACAAAACGATAAAGTATTAACTTCAAATCTTGGAACAGCTACAGTATCTAATGAAGAAATTGATTCTACAATAGAAGTAATAGCGAATAATTCAGAAGAAAGTATCTATAAAGGAAAATTATATTCAGGTATAGATAAACAATATACTAGTCAAACTGTATTAGATGTAAACTTAGCAAATGTAGAAGAATATATATCTATAAGAGAAGGAGCAAGTAGATATATACTTGCTGATGGAGAAGCAGATAGTAATATTTATTATAATAGAACAGTGATTTCTAAAGAGGATTTTGATACCATATTTGGTAAAGAAGGAATAATGGAAATCTATAATGAAAATAAAGAACTACTAGCAACTGTAACAAGTGATACAGAAGTAGATGCAAATGGAAATATTGTTATTGATTATACGGGAAAAGAACCTAAAGGAATAGACATCAGAACTTCTAGTCCAGTAACAGAAGGAAGTTTAACTTTTACACATACAAAAACAATCCGTGCATCAGATATCAATACTATAAAAGCATCAAATAGTATAGCAACTAAAGTGGTATATGGATATAACAATTATAGTGAAGAAGAATTAGCAATAAAAGGAGAAACATATACAACAGGTATAGAAGCTGAAACAGAAATGAGAATGGCACTTAATGAAACAACAACAGAAGCGAGACTAGAAATTAATAGAAATACATTATCAACTATTGTAGCAAATGATATCGAAATGAAATTAATCTTAAAAACAGATGAAGAATCAAAAGATTTATATAGAAATCCAAGCTTTACAATTGAATTACCAGAACAGGTTGAAAGTATACAAATCAATAGTATGAATGTATTGTATGAAGAAGAATTAACGATTGCAAATTATACGGTTGATGGAAGATATATCACCATCCAAATGACTGGAGAACAAACTGCATATAAATCACAATCAGTAGAAGGTGCGAATATTATTATTAATGCAACAATCAATGTAAATAGAACTTCTATTGCAAAACCAGAAGAAATTCATGTAACATACACAAACGAAAAAGCAAATGCTTATCCAAACAATGAGAATATAGGTAGAATTTCTCAAGAAATAGAAGTTGTAGCACCAAAAGATGTAACAGTGATTAATCGTATAGATGCGTTAGATATAGAAACAATTGGAGAAGAAGAAACAACAAGTGTTAAATTACAAAGAGGAACAGATGCTACACAAATGGAAGTTAGCTTTGAAATTATTAACAATAATGAAGAAAATGTAGATAATGTATTTATGTTAGGAACTTTCCCAACAAGAACGGAAGAAAATAACATCGATATAGCTGTTGTTGGCGGAGTTAATGTAGAAAATGGAAGAGTATATTATACAGAAAATGGAAATGCAACAACAGATTTACAAAACACAGAAAATGGATGGACAGAAAGTATAACAAACCCAACAAATGTAAAGAAATATCTAGTTGAGATGGATAATATTGCTTCAAGAACTGCTGTCAGTGGTTCATATACAATAGAAGTACCAGAAAATCTAGAATATAATCAAATAGCAACAGAAGGATATGCAGTAAGTTATACAAAAGGACAAGCAAAAACGCAAAATACAGTAACAGCAACAGAAATTTCAATGGAAACAGGTGTTGGTCCAAAAATAGAAACAAATTTAACTGCAATTGTAGCAGGGGAAGAATTAACAAATACAAGTACAGTGAAAAATGGAGAAGTTATCAAGTATAGAGTACAAGTATCAAATGTTGGTTCAGAAGATGTAAGTAATATGACTGTAAAAGGAATGATACCAGAAGGAACCATCTTAGTAGAACCAGTTGATAATTATGAATATACAGGGGCTTCATATTATAAGGGAATAGAAACAGATGCATTTGAAACAACAATTGAATCTTTAGCTGTGGGAGATATTACTTATGTAGAATATGAAGTAATGGTTAGCTCAAGTTTGGCAGATGGAACATCAATTGCCAATACAGTAGAAATTCATTATTCAGATGTAGTGCAAGAAACAAATGAATTTACTGTTTTATCAGAAAGTGGTAACTTAAGAGCAATGGTAAAAAGAGTAACAGATAGACGTGTAGACTTATATGAAGCAGGAACAGTAGAATATTTTGCAATTATAAAAAATACTTCTTCTGAAACATTAAATGATGTAACAATAAAAACAAATAAATCAGAAAATTTAGAAGTGTCAAGATTAACATTAATTACAGGTATGAGTGAAGATGAAGTTTCTGATGATGATATATATATCATATCTTCACAAGAAACATCAGAAGTAAGAGAAGAAGAAGAAAAAGAAAACCCTACAATTAATGAAGAGACACAATCAGAAATTATAGAATATAGTGATGAAATGAATATAGGAACATTGCTACCTGGAGAAGTAAAAGTATTAAGCTATAATATGATAATTAATGAAATGCCAGAGAATACAGTAGATACAATCAATTTCTCAGTAGTGGCATCAGATGGACAAAAAGAATATAAATCAAACTTATGGGAAGACAAAGTAAATAGTTTTGATATTGACATGGCTATGGAATCAAATACAGAAAGTAGTTATGTGAAATCTGGAGATAATATTATTTATACAATTCATGTGAAAAATAGTAGTACATCTAAAACATCTGGATTGGTGGTTAGAGATGAAATTCCTTCTTCATTAACTGTTAATCGTGTAACAAGAAATGGAGAAGAAGTAGAATTTAAAACAAACAGTATCGAAATACAAAGTGAAATACCAGCAAATGATGAAATGACAATTATCATTGAAACAGTTGTTAATTATTCAGAAGCAAGAACAGAAGCAGAAACCATTACGAACAGAGCAGTTGCAAGTATCTATGGAGAAGAAATTGCAACAACATCAGATTTGAATCACATAATAGAAGCAGATGTTACGGATGACAATGGTTCAAATGGAAATGAAGATGACAATCATAACGGCACTGATAATGAACAAAATGGAGACATAGCAAATGGAGAACAAATGATAAGTGGTTTAGCATGGTATGATGAAAACGGTAATGGTAAAAAAGATGATGAAGAATCAGCATTATCTAATATTACAGTAAGATTATTAAATGTTAATACAAACCAACTAGTCAAAGATACTAGAGGTGATACATTAGAAGCAACAACAAACGAAAATGGAATGTATGTACTTGATAATATTGCAAACGGTCAATATATTGCTATATTTGACTATGATACAGGAAAATATTCATTAACGACATATAAGGCAGAAGGAATTAATGAAACAGAAAATTCTGATGTCAGATTAAATGAATTATGGATGGGAGATACAAGACAGAAAGTTGCATCAACAGATATTCTTCGTATAGAGGCAGAAAATGTATCAGATGTTAATATTGGTTTAATAGAATTACAAAATTTTGATTTGAAATTAGACAAATATGTTAATAGAATATTAGTTCAAAATTCTGCGGGAACAACAACAAGAGAATATAATAATTCTACAACAGCAAAAATTGAATTAGATGCAAAACAAATGCAAGGTTCAAATGTTATCATTGAATACAATATTGTGGTAACAAACGTAGGAGAAGTAGCAGGATATGCTAGAAACATTGTAGATTATCTGCCAAGTGATTTAGAATTTAGTTCAGAATTAAATAAAGATTGGTATGAAAGAAACAATGTATTATACACAACTGCATTAGAAAATGATAGCATTAATCCAGGAGAATCAAGAACAGTGACTTTAACCTTAACAAAAACAATGGGAGAAGATAACTTAGTTACAAGAAATAATGCAGAAATTTACGAAGCATATAATGATTTAGGATTAGAAGATAGTAATTCAACACCAGGTAATAATGTCAGTGGTGAAAATGATATGGGTTCAGCAGATGTTATCGTTAGTATTAGAACTGGTGGCGTTGTATATATGACAATTGGAGTTATCATTGCAATTGTTGTATTAACAGGTATTGTTGCAGGAATTATTGTAAAAAGAAAAAATGCTAAGGAAGAAAATTAGAAAGGAAAGGAGGTAAGAAAATGAGTAAAGTGAAAAAATTACTAATTGGGATGATTGTAATGGCACTTGCTATATTGGCTTTTGCCAATATAGCAAATGCAGCATATAGTGTAGGACAAAGTGTTTCCGTTACATATAGTGATTATCTAAATGATCCAAATTTATACTGTGTTGAACATAACCAAGCTTTAAGTGGAAGACTAACATATAGAGTTATTTCAGAAATAGATATCAGAGGAAATACTTCAACAGACCATACAGGGAAAAGCATTAATAGTTGGCATAATGCAAAACTTGCTCACATATTATCGGCAGATAATGGTGGATATAAAGAAAGTGGACCAGTACAAAATGCCATTTGGAATTATATGTATACATGGATGAAAAATGTAGGACAATATCATGAAGGTTTATATGATGGATTTGCAAGCACAGTACAAGGAAATGGTTCTTACTTAGATTCTTCATCTTCAGATTATGCAAATGAATTAGCCAATTTAGGTATTACAGATAATACCAATAAAGCAGGTATTAAAGTACAATCAGATGGGAACTATATAAAAATAGGACCATTTAATTGGAGTTTTGCTGGTACTTTAAATAATATAGTAGTGAGAGATCAAAACGGAAATGCTGTAAGTGGTCTTAGATTTAGTACATATACAGGAACAACAGAAAATATAATAGGTGTTGGTAATATACAATCAGGAAGAGATTTCTATATTTCAATACCAATCAGTAGTGGTATTAGTAGAATTACTACTATTTCAGCAAGTGGTAGTACAGAAGTGGAAGGTGTAAAGGTTTGGTTTTTAGAGTCACAAAATGGATATAGTTTCCAAAACTTAATTGCAAGAGAACCATACAGAACACCATATCCGTATGAAACAACTTTTGAATATAATATTGATTTATTAGGAAGTTTAAGAGTAATTAAAGTAAATAAAGACAATCATGAAATTAGATTACAAGGTGTAGGTTTCAAAATCCAAAATAAACAATCAGGATTATATGTACATGAAGATGCCAACGGAAATATTACTTATGTACCAGAAAACCAAGCAACAGAATTTGTAACAGATGCTAATGGAGAAATCTTAATCGAAAACTTGATTGTAGGAACTTATATAGCATATGAAACACAAAATCCAAATTATGGTTATGAATTTATATCAGATGGAGTAGAAGGTACTGTTATTGTAGATAAAACCCAAGATTTTGTGATTGAAAATAAACAAATTTATGTAAAACTTTCTGGATATGTATGGGTAGATAAACAATCAGAAAAACAATCACAAAGAAATAGTTTATATAGAGACGATTTAAATGATGATGCAGACGAATTATTAGAAGGTGTTATTGTCAGATTGATTGATAGAACAACAGGAGAAGTTGTAAAAAATGATGATGGAGAAGATTTCTATGCATTAACAAGAGAAATTGATTTAGGGGATAGCATTATCAGATATTATCAATTTGTAGATGTTAAAATAGAGAACTTAGAAAATTATTATATCCAATTTGAATATGATGGATTAACCTATACGAATGTAACACCACATATTGATAAAGATAATGGATCAAAAGCAGCAGAAAATCCAGGAGATAGAGATGCATTCAATAAGAAATTTAGTACGATTGAAGGCACTTCTGAAACAACAGGTGTTGCATTAGACGAAAATGGAAATGTAGCTCATGAATTAAGTTATCGTAAAGACAAAGAACAACATAAATCAACATTTATCAATGAAGGTTTACCAGTTGGACAATATCCAATAACAGCCAATACAGACGAAACAGACTATATGATTAAAGAACATTTTGAATATGGAATGGAAGAAATACCATATATCAATTTAGGTTTATATATAAGAGAACAACCAGATTTAGCATTGATAAAAGATATGCAAAATGTAAGACTTGCTATCAATGAATATCAACATATTTACGAATATGCACAAAGATTTGAGAATTTAGAAGAACAAGGAACAGATGGAGATTATAGTGATACAGCATTTAATGTTGGTGTTAAATTTGCTAATGAATATATAGATAATTCATATACAAGAGCAATCTATAAAGCAGATTATGAATATGTAAATGAAGAAGATAGCAGTAGAGAATTAAAAGCATATATTACTTACAGAATTGCGGTAAGAAATGAAACAAGTAGTTTAATAACACAAGTAAACAATTTAGTAGATTACTTTGATAGTAGATATACAATTGTCGCAATGGGTACAGGAATTAATCAAGAAGGTATCATTACTGGAAATATTGACTATGAACAAGAAGCATATAATGATGAATATGCAAAAACAATTATTTATACAAATTCAAGAATAGAACCTGGAAAACAAAATGAATTTTATGTACAATTTGAATTATCTAGAGAAGCAGTACTAGAAATTTTAAATGATGGAGAAACATTAGATAATGTTGTAGAGATAAATTCATATTCAACATTTGATGGAAATGGAAGTGTATATGCTGGTGTAGATGTTGATTCTAACCCAGGAAATGCAATACCAGATGACCTTACAACATATGAAGATGATACAGACTCAAGTCCATCACTAAAATTAGAAGTAGCCGATAGCAGAGAAATGACAGGTAAAGTATTCTTAGATGCTACATCAGGGGAATTATTAACAGGACAAATCAGACAAGGTAGCGGAAAATATGAAGATGGAGAGACAGGCATACCAGGCGTAGCAATTACACTTACAGAAACTTCTGGAACAGGATTGGTGTATACTGCAACAACAGATGATAATGGTGATTTCTATATCTCAGATTTCATACCAGGAGATTATACATTAACCTATACTTGGGGAGATGAGACATATACCGTACAACATTATAAAGGAACTGTATATAACAAAGATAGATATGATGCCAATATGGCAAATAAAGAATGGTATAAGACAGATGTAGAAACGAGATGGACAGATGCAGTAGATGATTATGATACAAGATTAGCAATTGATGCAGAATTAAATGAAATTAGCAATACAACTGAAACAACAATTGATAAAATGGATTCTACAACACCAACAATGGGAATTGGCGTAGAATATGATACCACATATACAGCATCTTCTGGAGATAGATATGTATATAGAATTGAAAATGTTGATTTTGGTATTGTAGAAAGAGCAAGACAAGCATTAAGATTAAATAAAAGAGTAAAAACAATGCAAGTTACTTTAGCAAATGGTACAACACTAGTAGATTTGGAAATAACAGAAGATGGAAAATTAGAAGGACTAACGTCAAATGTAACCTATTTACCACCATCAGAATATGCAATACCTAAAAATGGAATGGTTAGACTTGAAATGGATAATGAATTGTTAGAAGGATCAACATTGCAAATACAATATGAAATCAAAGTAGATAATGACAGTGAGTTAGACTATATGTCAGAGAACTATTATCAATATGGTATCATAGAAGGAAATGTTGTTACCATTACCCCATCAGCGATTGTGGATTATTTAGATACAGATTGGAGCTTTGATGTTAATCGTAATCCAGATTGGGAAGTGGTAAGAAAAGATGATCCAAGGCTTGATTTAGCAGAAGACGTTATCAATTCAGATACAATTGGAAATAGAACCATACTTTATACAGAAGCATTAGCAGGTTATGATTTACAACCAACAGAAAGTGCAACTGTTATGCTAGATGTATCTAAATTATTAAATGCATCACAAGACATTGAATTAGAAAATGAAACAGAAATAGTGAAAGTAAACAAACCAGGAGGAGCAAATTTAACTTTCATACCAGGTAACTATGTACCAGGTACAGGACCAGCAGTTGAATCTGATGATGATATGGCAGAAATTGTGATTATAACGCCAAATACAGGTGAAAACTTAAATTACATCATACCATTATCAATTACCATCACGGCATTTGTGATTATCGGAGCAGGAATATTCTTTATTAAGAAAAAGGTCTTAAATAAATAAGAGATATAAACAAAAAATATGAGATTGAAAATTCAATCTCATATTTTTTGTTTTATGGACAACACCGTATATAGCTACGCAAATAATCATCTGTCGAAAAAACAAATAAAATATTACAAAATGTAATAAAAATGTAAAAAAAATAAAATATAAAGATATTTGTATATCGAAAAAAGAGCATCCCTAAAAGAAAAAAAGCAGAGAATGGGTTATGTGGAAAACATTCACATTGAAATTCTTCACAAGAAAGTGTAATGTAATATATAGGAAGATACGAATCTTGGAGGGAAAATTATGAAGAAAAAAGTTTTAAGAAAACAAACCATGGCAATATTAATTCTAGTTTTTGCTGTATTAAATATTTTTATGCTTGCCATACAAAATGTTAATGCAGAAGAAGAATTGTCAGTTCATGCAAATCCAATCTTAGAGGGAACATTAGAAAAATACATAAACTATGATATCTCTGAAGGGGATAAAGGAACATTAGTGCAATATCATTTAAGAACAGGAATTGATTATCAAGAAGAATCTGAAGTTTTCCCTGTAAAAGAAAATGAAACAACGATTCAAGTAGGACAAATTGATGGTAAATATCCATATGATGTAAGAGTTATTACAAATCGTACAGAAGTAACAAATGGAAATACGGATATATATCATACAGATATGTTATATGACCCTAGTACAGGTACAGTAACAATATATATGGATAATCTAGATGAAAACGGTAATATGCTTTCAGATAAAATACCAAATAGTGATAATAGAGATGATTACATAGTTGTTTGTTATTATGATACATATATCGATAATCCAGTAGAAAGGAAAGTTTCTTTAGATATATCATCAAAAATGACATTATTTTCAAATGAAAATACAGAAGTATATGGAGAAGGAAAATTAGAAAACGTTGTAACAGAAAATGTAGGAGATGTCACATCTATAAAACATGATACAGAAGATATATATAATGGATATATAAAATCAAATATAATTAATGGAACAGAATATAATACACCATATACAGAAACAGCAGAAATTAATGTTAGTAAAAAAGAAGTACATCAAAAAATGCAAATAACAGAAGAAAATACATTTGTTAGAACAAATGGAGAAGAAGTTGTAAGAGATTTAGGTAATGATTATGAGTTAGTATATAAAAGTACAAAGTTTGAAAAACAAAATATAGTAGAACTTCTTGGAGAAGAATTTAATATTGAAATTTCAGATGAAAATAATAATATACTAGCTACAATCAATCAAGATACACAATTTGCAGAAGATGGTAGTATTACCATTACTTATGAAAATGATGTAAAAAATGTAAATATAAAAACAAGTAAGATAATAACTGAAGGTATATTCCATATTGAAAATACAAAAGAAATTAAGAGCACAATGAGAGAGATACAAAATGTAAAGATAAAAACAACAACCAATATCATTGGAATGAATGAAGAGGAAGTGAAGATACAAACAGAGGAAAATACAGAAGAAACACAAATAGTAGAAAAAGAGAGTTATACAAAAACAGATGAAAGTTTTGTAGAAATAAAAGATGCTGAAACAAAAGTAGATTTTGATATAAGTACAGAAAATTTAACAAATGAAAAACAAAATGAAATAACATTTAAAATAAAGTTACAAACAACTAGTAATGCAGACAATATGTTCAAAAATACAAAACTTAAAATAGAGCTTCCTAATCAAGTAGAAAAAGTAATATTAAAAGAGAATTCTATAATTTATGCCAATGGATTAACATTAAGTGAGCCATATATAGAAACAAATGAAAATGGTAATATAAATATTGTATCAACTTTAGAAGGAACACAAACTCAATACAATGAAAATGAATTAGGTTTGACAACTAATATAGAAATAAAAGCAGTATTGATATTAAAGAAAGATATAGAAAATGCAAGTGAAAGCATTAATTTGAACTATACTAATGAATGGACATTGGATAATGAAATTGAAAGTGGAAATTGTTCTAAAAAAGTTGAAATCAATAGTTTTCAAAATACAAATGTAGTTAAAGAAGATGAAAACTTATCAGGTGAAAGTATTATAAATACGCAAGATATAGAAGGATTACAACTAGAAGTAAATCCTATAAGAGGAAATACAAATATAAATGATGGAGATGTCATTTATGAGGGAGAATATATAAAATATAATATTAAAGTAACCAATACATCAGATGAAGACATCAATAATTTAAAAATAATAGGAACTATACCAGATGGGCTAACTTATGGAGAATTAGAAGCAGATTTTAATAGTTTTCGTGGAGAGTATAAATACAATTTTGATGATAGCATTAGAGAAAAAAATATAGATATTGGAACAATAAAATCAGGTGAGAGTAAAACTGTATTTTATGAGGTACAAGCAAATGATTTAGCGGACGTAGAAGAAAAGCAAATATTAACTGAAATTAAAGTATGTTTAGGAGAACAAGAAGTTCAAAATTATGAGATAAGAAATGTTGTAAAAAAAGCAGAAGTAAAAGTTTTTCTTAGAGCAAATTTAGATTATAGAGGACATAATGGTTGGAATTATTGGGTGGACTTATCATCAGCAGTTGAAGAGGACGTAACTGTTAAAATTTACTTACCAAAAGAATTCGAATTAGATTGTGTTGTATATGAGGGAAGTAAAATTTCTCTAGATATGGAAATATCAGAAGAAAATGTTATTACAACAACTTTAAATTCAACTGGAAGTTATTCATTCCAAGGAGCAATAGATAATATTGAAAAAGAAGACAGCAAGAGTTCAGTAGAACTTACAGCGTTTGTAGAAGTTATAAAAGATAATATATATACATCTAATGAAAATAGAATCATTGTGCAATATAATAATGTGAATGTATCCATGACATCTCCAAATGAAGGGGAAGAAGTAAAGTATGGTGAAGAAATAAATTATGAAGTAAAAATAGAAAATACAGGTGGAAACAATGTTAACTATGGAGAATCAGATTATATAAATGTAAGACTAACAGATTACTTGCCAGAAGATTTACAACCTATTAGTATTACTTATAATACATGGACATTAGATGATAAATTGCAAATTGTTTCTAATGATACCATTACAAAAGATATTAGTGGAATAAATGTAGATGAATCGGGAAAACCACTTCCTAATATTGATGAATATATTTTAATACCAAGTGGAGAAACATCAACGATTACTATAAAAACTACAGCTGGTTATGTATATGAAGAAACAACAGTAGATAATCATGTAACGGTAACGGGAGATGAAATAGATGCAAAAACTTCTAATACGATAACACATACTATACTTCCAAATAATCCAGACCAACCAAATAATCCAGATAATCCAAATAATCCAGACGATCCAGACAATCCAAATAACCCAGATAACCCAGACAATCCAGATAATCCAAATAATCCAGATAATCCACAAAATACATATAGCATATCAGGTATTGCGTGGGAAGATCAAAATGAGGATGGACAGAGACAAATAGATGAAAATGGATTAAATGGAATAACGGTTATGTTAATAGATATGAAAAATCCAAATACAGTAAGAACAAGAGTAGAAACAGATGCTAATGGAGCATATACTTTTTCAGATTTAGAACAAGGTAACTATGTAGTAATATTTAGATATGATACAAATACATACAGAATAACAGAATATCAAAAAAGTGGAGTTAGTAATTCATTAAATTCTGATGGAACAAGTACTACAATTATATTAAATGGAGAACAAATAAGTGTAGGTGTAACAGATACCATAGAAATAGGTTCAAATGTTACAAATATAGATATAGGTTTAATAAAAAATAAAATATGTGATTTTAAATTAGATAAATATATAAATAAAATAACAGTAGTAACAAATAAAGGGACAAAAGAACAAGCATATAACAATGAAAAATTAGCGAAAGTGGAAATAAGAGCAAAAGAAATAGAAGGTGCAACTGTTATTGTAGAATATAAAATAGTAGCAACAAATGAAGGGGAAATGACAGCAAATATAGAAGAAATAGTTGATTATATACCTGAAGGATTTGATTTTTCGTCAGAATTAAATAATGATTGGGCAATTAAGAAATCAGGAGAAATCATGAATACGAGCACATCAAATAAAGAGATAGCACCAGGAGAAAGTGTAGAACTTAAATTAGTGTTGACAAAGCAAATGACACAAAACGAAACAGGAACTTTTACAAATATTGCAGAAATTAGTGAGATAAGTAATAGTCAAGGTGTAAAGGATATAGATTCAACACCAGCAAATCGTGTAAACTCAGAAGATGATTTCAGCCAAGCAGATGTGATTATTTCAATCAGCACAGGTGCAATTGTATATATTTCAATAGCGATTGCTATATTACTAATATTGATAATAGTATGTATTGTATTGATAAAAAAAGGAAAATTGGATATTCATAAAATTTTAAAATTTAGTAAAATGACAGTATTTTTAATACTATTTACTATGACTATAGTATTACAACAAACAGAGGTAAATGCATATCAACAATCATATTATTTTGTATATGATACTAGTGAAGGTCAATATGGACATACATTTTTTGGAGGACCAACAGGAATTGCATATTGTATGAATGAAGGTGCACAAGCATATAATACAACATATAGTTATGGGGGAATTGCTTCTGAAAAGTATGCTAACAAGATAGAAACGTCAACAGGAGATTTTACTTTAACTAACAATAAAGAAGATATGATAGGAATGAAAAAGCTTGGAAGTGACTATATATTAGGACCATTCTATGTTACTTGTTCATCAAATGGAACATATAATTATTACATTTATGATGGAAACGGAAACCAAATTACGACATATACTACCTGTGACAGTAATGGTTATCCTATAGATGTAAGCGGAAGTATGGGATTCTATATAAAAATTCCAGAAAGTCAACTTCAAAATGGGATATCTAGAGTGAAACTTTCAGCTACTAGAACAGTTGCAACAACTATACAACAAGATTATTATGTAATTCCTTGGTATTCTTGTCCATATCCAGATGGACAAGACATTCAGGCTAGTGGATATGTTTATGATTCAACAACATCAAGTCAAAGTAGTAAAGATGTTACGAAATCAGTTGAGTGGACAAATTTCCAAGGTGGATTACAAATCATCAAACAAGATGCAGATGATATGAATGTGAAACTTCCTGGAGTAGAAATTAATGTAAGAAATGATAGCTTAGGATATAACCAAACGTTTACAACAGACGAAAATGGTGAAATATATGTAGATAATTTACAACCAGGTGAATACATTGTAACAGAAGTTTCAAACAATCATTATGGATATACCAAGATAGAAAGTGAAGAAGTACAAATATATGCAGGTGCATTTCGTAAATATAGCTTAACCAATGAAAAGCAAACAGGTAACTTAAAAATTGAGAAAAAAGATACTGATAATAACAATGTACTAGAAGGTGTAAGCTTTAGAATAAAAGAACAGCAGAGTGATCAATATGTCATAGGAATGCAAGAAGATGAATCAGGAAATTTAATACCAATCACAACGGCAACAGGAACTGTATATTTTGACAATATGAAAACAACAGATAATCCAGATGAAGCAACAACATTTGTTACAGATGAAAATGGATTAATACAAATACATAATATCTTGATTGGCACATATATTGTGGAAGAAATATCTGTAGGGGATCATAATTTTGGTTATGAAACAGATGATGAATATATATCATGGGAAATTAATGGAGAAACTGGTTCAGGAAATGACATGGTTGTAGAAGTAAGTAGACAAAGGTCATATAAAACGGTTGAGGATACAAGCATTATAACAGATAGCAAAAAAATCGTAGAGGATGGAACATATGAAATTGAAAGTGGTCTAAATGCAAATGTAGTGGTTGATATAGGACATGCATATCCATATAATGGAGCAAACGTAAATATTCACCAAAAAAATGGATCAATTGCACAAAAATTCTACATAAAATATTTGGGTGACGGATATTACTCTATTATATCGATGGCAACAAACAAATATGTCGATGTAGAAAATGCAAGTACAACACCAGGAGCAAATGTACACACATGGGATTTCAATAATCTAGATGCACAAAGATGGTTGTTCCAAGATGCAGGCAATGGATATTACTATTTCATATCAAAATGTAATTCATTATATATGGATGTAAAAGATGCATTAATAGCAGATTTTACAAATGTACAAGTCAATAGATTTACGAATTCAAGAGCAGAAACATTCAAGTTAAATGATTGGTATGAAGTAGGAGAAGGAGATTTTAGCACAGTTATCGTAAAAAATAGAAGAAAATATATTAAGATAAGAGGATTTGCTTGGGAAGAAAAAACAGATGGAAAAAATAGTACAAAAGATTATACATGGAATGACGAAACAGAAGATAAAAGATTAGCAAATGTACCAGTTAGATTGATGGATGCTAATGGACAAATCATGGATGAAACAATAACAGATGTTAATGGAGAATATGTATTTGGTAATTATGATGAAAATACAGAAGCTATAAAACTAGAAATAGATGATTTGGTAGGAGCATATATTGAATTTGAATATAATGGTATGAGCTATCAATCTATAGAAGTAAATCCAGAGTTTAATCCACAAGAAGAGACGACTTCAAATGGAAATACAATTGTAAGATATAGTGGAAATAAAAATACAGCAACAGATGAAGCATTAAGACCTGAATTTAATGATAATTATGCAACCATTAGTAAAGGAATGTCATCTACAACAACAGGGGAGGCAAAATATAGTATTGAATATGAATATGATGCGAAATATCATAAAAGTGGTGTTATTTATGGGGATGAGAATGAGATAAGATACGGATATGAAAGACAAACCTATCCAATTTCTGGAACCTATGATCAATATACACTACGAGCAGTAACACAAAGAAGTACTACAAATGCACTTTGTACACCATTAACCCCAGAACAAATTAGAGAAGAAGCAGTAGTAGAAATTGGAGGACTAAACTTAGGTGTAGAAGAAAGAATTATGCCAGACTTAGCAGTTGTACAAGATATGGATAATGTAGAAATCAAATTAAATGGTTATACACATACATATCAATATGCACAAAGGTTTGAGAATCCAGAAGAATATGCAGGAGGAGATCCATTTAATGTAGGTGTAAAATTTGCCAATAAATATATCAGTAATTCATATTCAAGAGAAGTATACTCATCAGATCTTGTATATAATGAGCAATATGAAGGAGGAAAATTAGAAGTTTATGTAACTTATAGAGTGCAATTAAGAAATGAATCAAGTGTATATAGTCAATTGAAAACATTAAAAAATTATTATGATGAAAGATATGAAAGTATACTTGTAAGAGATGATGGGTATGTAACAAATGATAAGGGAATCATTACAGAGTATGGCGAAGAAATAAGCTCTACAGTAGATAGTAGGTATAATAAAGATGGCATGAAAAGAGCAGATATATATACAGATTATAAAATGGCACCAGGAGAAACAAGAGAAATCACCATTACATATAAATTAAATAATGACGCCATCAATAGTATATTAAATGGAAAGGTAACATTAGATTCTATAACAGAGGTAACATCATATTCATCATATAGTGATGACCAATATAGTATACCTTATGCAGGAATTGATGTAGATTCTGCACCAGATACAATCGATCCAAGTAATTATATAAATACAACAGAAGACGATACAGATAAGGCACCATCATTAATTCTTATATGGAAAGAAGAAAGAGTTATTACAGGTACAGTTTGGGAAGATAGTGCAGATCCAATGTTCTTAAATAATACAGACCCATATGAAAAACAAAGAAGAGGAGATGGTGAGTATCAACAAGCAAGTGAAAATGTTATTGAAAAAGTCCAAGTAGAATTGCTAATACCAGAAGGAAGTAATTTATATAGAACAGCAAAACTATATCAATATGATAAAGGAGATAAGATAATTACAGACGCAATCGTGGAAACAGATAATTACGGTAATTATGAATTTGTCGGAGTCATACCATCAAGTTATATTTTGAGATATACATATGGAAATACAAGTATCTTCTGTGATAAAGATGGTAATCCATTACTAGATGGAGAAGGCAATAAAATACATGTAAATGTTGATAATTATAAATCTACCATTTACAGAGGAGGAAGCCAGGAAAATGTAGAAACTATAAAGAAAAATCGCTACTGGTATAGAGAAGAAACAAGTAATGTTGAAGCAGTACAAAGATTATCAGATGCGAGAGATACTGAGGGAATAAAAACAAATGGAACCAAAATAGATATCATAGCAGATAGAATAGAGGATAAAGACTACTATTATGGGAATCTGGCTACAGAGAAAGAATTAGAATCAATTTGTGCGAATACAGAAATATTTGATATTAAACTAGATTATGATGTAGAACTAGATAATATAAGTCAGTATGGAGCAGAACTGAAATTTATATTTGACAATATTGATTTTGGTATTATCGAAAGACCAAGACAGGATTTAGAAGTAGATAAGCAGATATCAAATATAGAAATTACATTAGCAAATGGAACCACACTTATCAAAGGAGATCCAAGAAGTCAAAATCTATCAGGTGTCAGAGTGTTAGATAATCATGATGTTTATATTGAAATGGATAATGAACTGATACAAGGATCAACTATGACAGTAACTTATGAGATATCTGTAGATAATAGAAAATGTGAGATAGACTATAATGATGAGAACTATTATATCTATGGAATTGTTCCAACAAACAAAGAACAGAAATACAAAATCGCAAGAGTTATGGACATGTATGATTATTTACCAAGTGAATTGTTATTACAAACAAAATATAGTGGTAGTTGGGAGAAGATAGCAATAAGAGATACAGATAAAGGAACAGTACTTTCAGAAGAAGCATATGAGGCAGTAAAAGGACTTCAAAATATTGTTCACTTAGGTACAAGAGTATTTGCATATCAAGAACCAGGAACAATACTATCAGATAATACATTAGTTGTATCAAAACAATTATCAACGACATCAGATGATTTAACATATGAAAATGATGTGGAAATCACAAGGGTAATAGGCAGAGGCGTATATAATTCAACACCTGGAAATTATGACCCAACAACAAATACACCAGATGAATTAGATAATGCTAAAGTAGGAATAACAATTACAGCCCCTACTGGTGAAAATAGACAATATATATTATATGGCACACTTGGAATTAGTTTACTTGTTATTGTAGGAGTAGGTATTGTCTTTATCAAAAAGAAAGTATTATAAAATTCAAAATGAATTAAAAATATAATCTAAAAAAATCATTCCTAAATAGGGATGATTTTTTTGTCATACTTTTCATTCAATAGATAAACCTGGGGATACTATATATTATATTTTAAGCGGGCTACGTGGGGACCGACACGCTACATATTGTTAATAAATCAGCGACAGTCCCGTGGGAGCTGATTTATCTACAATATGTAAAGTGTTGGGATAGCGAAAAATATAATATATAGTATCCCCAGGTTTATCTATTGAATAGAAGTTATTCATATGAATTGAAGTTATGATATTGCTTTTTTTGACATTCTGTAATAAAATAAAAAGCATAAAAATAAAGAAAAAGGAATATAAAAAAATATATTATAAAAAAAACGTATATTCTGTAAAAAAATTATTCGTAATGAGTTACGAAAAAAGACAAAAACCACGAAAGACAAGTAGTAAAATATAGCGTATATATTGGGTAAAGGTGGTATGTAAATATGTTTCAAAATATAAATGAATATACAATACAAGATAGAAAAAAAGAAACGATTAGTAAATGGTCAGAAGTGATGAAACGAAATAATATTATCATGTATATCTTATCATTTATGTTATCGTTAGTAGGTATAGGAGGAGATTTTTCCTTATTTAGTATTAGTATATTAGGGGCTTGCTTTTCGTCTTCTATTCCGCTTTTAGGAATTATAGTGGTATCCTTAATCGGAAATGTTATCAAATTTGGTGTAGGTGGAGGATTAGAATATTTTCTAACAAGTCTGGTATTTTTTATCAGTTTATTCATCATAAAACCAAAATATAACGAAGAAGAGAGAAATGAAAAAATCAAAATAGGTAAAAACATGTTTATCGCTGTTTTTATCATACAAATCATAAAGGCATTGTTTTCTACAGTTACATTTTATGACATATTATTAAGCATTACCTATACAATCATTGCTATTGCATTTTATAAAATATTTGCAAATTCTATTCCTGTTATTGAAAATTTTGGAGAGAAAAAGGCATTTTCTATTGAAGAAGTGATTGGAACAAGTCTTCTATTAGCAATAGCCGTAAGTGCTTTTTCAGATATATCTATTCTAGGATTTTCAATACGAAACATACTTAGTATATTCATTGTACTCGTTTTAGGATGGAAAAATGGTGTATTGGTAGGTGCTACTTCAGGGGTAACGATTGGTGTCACACTAGGAATTATTACAGGAGGAGAACCAATTATTATAGCAGCTTATGCGATTTCTGGTATGGTAGCAGGATTTTTAAATCGATTTGGAAGAATAGGTGTCATTGTTGGATTTTGTATCGGAAATGTGATATTAGCATATGCATCAAATGGATACACAGTAGAGTTAATCTATTTCAAAGAAATTTTATTGGCATCTATTATGCTATTAGCAGTACCAAAAAATATCCATATTGATATAGAAGAATTTGTGGGTGGATCAAAGTTTTTACCAATTTCTAGAGAAAGAAACTTGACAAGAGAAAAAGAAACTGTTGAAAAATTAAATAATGTATCAGAAACCATCAAAAAAATGGCAAATGCTTATGCAAAAGATACAAAGGAAGCGTTTTCTATTGAAGAAAGGGAAGAAAATAAGCAAATCTTTATCAATGAATTATTAAATAATTTGGAACCATATAAAGATAATTTATTATATGAAGATATTGCCAATGTAAATGGAAAGATTATAGATGAAATATTTAATTTGTTATTAGAAAAACAAGAAATTGAAAGAGAAGATTTATTAAAAATCTTTGCAGATTGCAATAGTTATATTATAGGGTTTGATGATAAAGAAGTCAGTGGATATTTAGAAGAAAATATATTACAAGTTTTAAGAATATTAAACATTTCCTATAAAGTAAGCAAAAATAATTTTGTTTGGAAAAGAAAACTAGAAGAAAGCAAGAAAAATATGGAAACACAATTAAGAGGTGTTTCAAAAGTAATATCTAGTATTGCAAAAGATATCCAAAAAGAAGCTGTTAAAGAAGAGGACTATACAAAACAAGAAATTGAAGTGATTGAATTATTAAAACAAAAAGAAATAAAAGTAAATGAAGTATCTATTCATAAAAAAGATAGATATATGATTCATATATTGCTTGAAGAAATGGCAGATAACCGTGTCATAGAAAATATACTTACTAAAATTTTAAAGGAGAACATCATTTTAAATGAGGAAAACTCTACGGAAACAGACTTGATATATATTTCTGAGGATAAATATGTGATTGGATTTGCCACTGCAGATTCTAGTAAAAACCAAAGTGAAGTTTCAGGAGACAATTTTATCAATATAAGACTAAAAGATGGAAAATATGTGATTGCATTAAGTGATGGAATCGGAACAGGTAGAAAAGCAAATGAAAGTAGTATGCAAGCATTAGCTATGTTGCAAAACTTATTGGAATCTGGATTTGATAAAGATAGTTCTATTGAATTAATTACATCTACTTTAATTAGCAAAAATGAGGAAATTTTTGCTACACTAGATATTGCTATTATTGATTTATACAAAGGAACAGTCGAATTTATCAAGAGTGGAGCATGTCCAACATATATCAAAAAAAATAAAAAGGTACAAATTATAAAATCAAATTCACTTCCAGCAGGGATGGTTAATCAAGATAATATACAAGTATTTGATACAGATATACAAAGTGAACAAATTATGCTTATGTGTACAGATGGGATACTAGATTCTAATATAGAGTATAAAAACAAGGAATTATGGATTAAATATTTATTAGAAGATATCGAAACAAAAAATACTAAAAAAATAGCAGATATCGTATTAAATGAAGCAATTGATAATAATTTTGGAAAAACAAAAGATGATATGAGTGTTAT
The DNA here is from genome assembly GCA_949288175.1 of uncultured Eubacteriales bacterium. Lineage (GTDB taxonomy): Bacteria > Bacillota > Clostridia > TANB77 > CAG-508 > CAG-269. Next base: position 119,163 of record CASEIV010000009.1, read on the forward strand.
TGTGTGCAAATTTATGGAAAAAGATATATAAAATGATATTTACTTAAAAATAGAAGAATGTTTTATAAAAAATAAAAAAACATGCTTCTATTTTTTAAATGTAATCTTTTATGTTTCCATCTGGATGAATGTTTATTATTTTTTGAATTAATCGACGAATGTGCCGTGGAATAGATGTATAAATTCTTAGCTTTAAATAAATGAGGAAGCACGATAGCGAGAGGCTCGTTTATTTAAAGCTTAGAATTTATAATCTATGAAGCAAACCGAGGAGATAATTCAAAAAATAATAAACATTCATCCAGATAAAACTTAAATTTATTTTTTTATTGTACTAAATATAATTTTATGATATAGTATAATTACTAAAAAAGGAGGCAAGTGTTTTGAGTAGAGGAAAAAGATATGAGGAACGAAAGTTAAATAAGAAAAAAGTATTTGCAGTCATTTTAGCAATTGTTGTGATTATAATGTCTGTATTTATCATAAGAGGGATTTTTCAAAAAGAAAGTAGTAGAGGAGAAATTGCTAGCAAAACATATTTTTCAGCATATAAAGACAATAAATGGGGAGTCATTGATGAAAATGGTGATACAGTCATAGAGCCTTCATATGAAGAAATGATTATTATTCCAGATAATAAAACAGACATCTTCCTTTGTACATATGATGTAAATTATGACACAGGAGAATATTCAACCAAAGCTTTAAATAGTGAAAACCAAGAGATTTTTACAGATTATACAAAAATAGAAGCGATTAGTAATCATGATGAAAACAACAATTTATGGTATGAGGATAATGTATTAAAAGTTCAGAAAGATGGAAAATGGGGAACTATTAATTATGAGGGAGAAACCATATTAAATACAGAATATGAAAGTATAGAAGCAATATCAGGGGTAGAAAATGCTTTATTAGTACAAAAAGATGGAAAATATGGTGTGGCAGATAGAGAAGGAAGAATCATTTTAGATACCAATTATACAGAGATTACAAATTTAGGAAAAACAAATAGAGATGCTTATATTGTAAAAGATGACACAGGATTATATGGGATTGTAGATTCTTCTAAAAAAGTCATCTTACAAAATCAATATCAAGAAATTGAAAAAGTATATGGAAATGATTTATATGTAGTAACAAAAGATGGAAGTCAAAAAGTAGTAAATGCAAATGGAGAAGAGCTTTTAACACAAGGATTTGAACAAATATCAGCTATATTAAAAACAAAAGATCAAGGCGTGATTTATATTTCGAATGGGAAATACGGTGTTATGAGCTTAACAGGAGAAGTTTTGATAGAAGCACAATATGATAATCTAGTAGAAGCAAAAGCCAATATCTTTATTGCAACAAAAGGAGAAACACAAGGAATTGTGGATATAGAAAATACAGAAAAAGTACCATTTACTTATCAAACGATTACCTATAATGAAACAGGAGATATTTATATTGCAGAAGATGAGAGTTTCAATAGTAACATTTTAAATAGTAATTTTGATGTGCAACAAACTGGGATTTTAATTGAAATGAATACAGATGAAGGATATTTTGAGTTAAGACAAGATGAGGAATATAAATATTATAATTTTAGATTTGAAGAAAGAAATAAAACAGAAATTTTAAGTAACAATACATTATATTTAGATAAAAAGGATAACCTATATGGTTATGTAGACAAAGATGGAAATGTTGTGGTAGAATATATGTATGATGATGCAACAGAGCAAAATGAATATGGATTTGCAGCAGTAAAAAAAGACGGAAAATGGGGTGCAATCAATAATAAAGGAGAGGTAGTACAAGAACCGATATATAATTTAGATGACTATTTAATCATTGATTTTATTGGAAAATGGCATTTAGGAAAAGATTTAAATATGAATTATTACAATCAAGAGTAAAGACTTGTTAATGAAATCTAATTTTCATTTTATTTGACCGTCAAATTTTAAAAAGGGTATGTGCCAAAGATTTAACATAAAGAGAATTAATTTTAATAAAAAAGGTGATAAGCATGGAACTAAAGATAAACTATCAATACACATATTTTATACATCCTTTTGTTGTAAAACAAAAGAAATATCAAAAATATATATTACGATTATTAAAAGATAAAAATTGTAAATTAAAAAGATTTGAAAAGGAAAAGGATTTAAGATTATATAAATATTTTACACCAAAAACAAGAGATTTTCTGTTTTCAACTTTTAGTTTTACAAATGCAAAATATACCAAATTTAAAGAAATGCCAATAGAAACACAAGCAGCAGTACTTTCTAAATATCCTTGCAGTATATTTGAGTATACAATAAAAAATGATATTCAAGGAAAAGCAGGAGATGGAAAAGGTATATTCTTTAAAATACGAAAAATGGAAATTATTTGTTTTCAAACAGGAATCTGTTTTTTGTGTATGAAAACAAATATTGAAGATAATCCAACTTTTTCAGATGTATTGAATTTTAATTACAAATTTAGAGATATTCAGCAAGATAATCGAACATTAAATAATTATGATAAGATTAATATTCAAACAGATAGTTTTGCAAATATCGATAAACTTACGGATTTTATAAAAAATATTACAGGCTCAAATGTAGAAGCAATTAAATTAGATATTAATACAGAGCGATTTTTAACATATTCTTATGTATGTATAGATCAATTAGGATGGAATCTGGACAATCCATTTGAAAACATTGAGAATAGCTTTATAAAATTTGTTAGATTCTTGCCTGCTGATGACTCAACAAGTTTAAGAGAAGATGATATGTTATCATTATCAAAATGGAAATACACAAAAATGGGCATTACAAAATATGGTGTTACTTTGTTTTCATCATCAATTGATATTAATAATTATACGATTTTGCCAAATGAATTTGAGCAACAATATTTATATACATATATATTTGAACTATATAAGAAAATTTATTTGAAAAAACTAAGTCTAGAATTTAAACATTCAACAAAAATGAAAAAAGTAAGAAAAGAATTTATACATTTTACAAAAAATATATGGATTCAAGAGGTAACAGAAGATGAAACTGGTGCAATGTTTGACCATAAAGTAAAAGAGATGCTAGGATTAGAACAATTGTATCGTGAAGTGAAAAATGAATATGATGTATTATACAAAGAATTAAATATTGAAAGAAACAAGAATATAACCATTGCCATTTCGGTTATTTTAATTGCTTCATTAGTGTTTAATATATTGAATTTTGTATTGTTATCAAAATATTAGGGAGCATTGGGACCAGGTCTATTTAGCCCCATGGTATTTAGGTATAAGTGGTTAGAGCCCGATGATATATAAAATATTTTTTGAGTTTTCCTGCTCATTTCATTCAAAAAGAACTCATAAGACTTTTTCATGAGCCTCTTTCACTCAGACCCTCTCGTAAACTCGAGTACCGTGAACATCCCTCATTCGAAAGCCTAATGAGTTCTATTTTTCATTCCAATCAAACGTCAAACTTAAAAAATATTTTATATATTATCGGGCTCTAGCTATTTATTACAATGGAATGGTTTTAGAAAATTAGTTTTTGATAAAAAAAGAAAAGGAAGAATAGTATGAAAATCAGTTGTGGAACAGATATTATAGAAATTAAGCGAATCAAAGAAAGTATAGAAGAATTAGGAACAAAATTTTTAGAACGTGTTTATACAGACAAAGAAATTGCATATTGCGAAAGTAAAAATAATCAGAAATATCAGCATTATGCTGCTAGATTTGCAGCAAAGGAAGCAGTATTTAAAGCCATTTCAAGTAGATTAAAGAATAAATATGATATTGGTTGGAAAGATATGGAAGTTATTAATGATGAAAATGGAAGACCACATGCGAGTTTGTTAAATATAGAAATACAAGAAATAGAAGAGATGGATATTAGCATTTCACATTGTAAAGAATATGCCACAGCAAATGTAGTAGTGGTGTGGAAATAGATTTCATGTCGCATAAGGATCTGATCCCTATGCGACATTTTATGAAGGAGGTAGAAAGAAAATGGAGTTTTTTGATAGTCATTGCCATTTAGATGATGAAAGATTTGATGAAGATAGAGAAAAGCTAATTGCAGAAATAAAAAAAGCGAATATTACAAAGTTTGTTTCAGCAGGATATAGTTTAGAAGGTTCTATAAAAGGTGTTGCATTATCAAAAACATATGATTATATATATACCACTTGTGGGATTTCTCCCAATGATATTCCACAAATTGAAGAAGAATTGTGGAAAGATATAGAGAAAATAAAAGAACTAGTGAAAGATAATATAAAAGATAAGAAAATTGTGGCAATTGGAGAAATTGGATTAGATTATTATTGGGAAAAGGATTTACAAAAAAGAGAATTACAAAAGCAAGCCTTTATAAAACAAATAGAAATGGCAAATGCATTTGATTTACCAATTGTGATACATACAAGAGAAGCTATTATGGATACACTGGAGATTTTAAAAAGTCATACAGTGAATAAAAATGGTGTTTTTCACTGTTGTCCATTAAATAGAGAATTAGTAAAAGAGGCATTAAAGCTTGGTTTTTATATTTCTTTTGCTGGACCAGTTACGTTTAAAAATTCTAAAAATGCAAATGAAATTATCGAGATGGTTCCGAACGACAAAATGTTAATTGAAACAGATAGTCCATATTTGGCACCAGAACCAGTTAGAGGAACTAGAAATGATCCAAGAAATGTGAAACATATTGCACAGAAAATAGCGGATGTAAAAGGAATTTCATTAGAAGAAATAGCTAAGTTGACATATAATAATGCGAAAAAAATCTTTGCGATTATTTGATAATTTTCAAGTAATCGCAAAGATTTTAGTATTTTAAGTTTCGTAAAGCTTCAATTCTATCAGCAGTACTAGGATGTGTTGACCATATATTTGTACTTCTTTTTTTACCATTTTTAGCGTTTTTCTTAAATGGATTAATAATATACATATTGGCAGTTGCATTATTTGCAGTCTCTAGTTGATTTTGGTCATTTTCTAGTTTTTCCAAAGCAGAAATTAAACCATCTGGATTACGTGTGAATTCTACTGCTGTACTATCTGCTAAAAATTCTCTTTTTCTAGATAAAGCAAGTTGCATTAAAGAACCAAAGATAGGTGATAATATAAGAAATACTAATCCAATTAACATTAAAATACCATTTGCTTTACTATCACTATCGTTATCTTTCATTCCGCCCCAGAATAATGCACGAGAAAATAAATCAGATAGCATAACAATAAACCCTACCATAACAGAAACAACACAACTTAAACGAATATCATAATTTTTAATGTGACTCATTTCATGAGCAATAACGCCTTCCAATTCATAATAATTTAGTTTTTCTAAAAGCCCTGTTGTTACACAAATAACAGCATTTTGTGGATTTCTACCAGTTGCAAAAGCATTGGGTTGAACGTCTTCTACAACATAAAGCCTAGGTTTGTTGGGAAGACCTGCTGTTACCATTAAAGCATCTAAAATATTAACTAATTTTTGATCTTCTTCCTTGGTAGCAGGTCTTGCTTTATTTAGTGATAATACAATTTTGTCACTATAATAATAAGAAGCCCAAGCAGAAGCAATAGAAAAGATTAAAGCAATTACAATAGACATCGTTCCTAATCTTAATGCATGACAAATGTAATAAACAATTAGAGTAATAACTAAAATAAAGATACCTATAATAATTCCAGATTCGAATTTATTTTTTTTACTAGTTTCAAACATAATATTTAAACCTTTCTTTAAAAAATATATAAACAATTTATTCTTTAGGAAATCCATATAAATAAATCTTAAAATTTGTTTTTTTAAAGCTGGCTAATTTGTTGCATACTTTATATAGAAAACCTAATATATTAGTAAGTAAAAGTTATTTTTTTATATAATAAAAAGGGAAAAGGTAATCCCCAATCCCTTCTTATATGATTTATATTATTTTCCAAAATCTACTTTAACATTTTTTCTAGCTTCTTCACTTTCAGCTTCAAATAAATCACGAGCTTTAAAATTAAACATGCTAGCAATAATGTTAGATGGGAAAACTTCTAATTTTGTGTTATACATTGTTACAGTATCATTATAGAATTGTCTAGAAAAAGAAATTTTGTTTTCTGTATTTCTAAGCTCTTCTGATAATTCTGAGAAATTTTGATTTGCTTTTAATTCTGGATAACCTTCAGATACTGCCATAATGGTTTTTAAAGCATTAGATAATTCATTATCTAATGAGGCTTTTTCAGCAACACTTTCTGTATTAGCCCATGAAGTTCTAAGTTCTGCAATTTTTTCAAAGGTTTCAGATTCATGAGTCATATAGCCTTTAACAGTTTCGACAAAATTAGGGATTAAGTCAAATCTTCTTTGTAATTGTACGTCTATTTGGCTCCATGCGTTGTCAACTTTTATTCTTGCTTGAACTAAACCATTATACATAGCGATTACAGCTATAACAACAATAATAACAATAGCTAATATAATCCAACCAATCATTTATGAATATCCTCCTTAATAAATATTATATACAAAACTATCATAGCATATTAATTTATTTTATACAATAAGAATATGATGAAAATGTGAAAAAATGTTGAATTTTCGTTACAGTTCGATTGGTAATTCCTTTTATATTTATAAGAAATAAATATAAAAGGAATTACCAATTGAATAAAAACTAATTTTATTTATGCTATCCATTTATAAAAAAATTTAATAAAAAGGAATATTTTTAAAAAATTTTCATATAGTATAGTATGGACAAAAATAGAACAAATATGAAGGTTTTTTGAATAAAAATTATGCAAATTAAAAGGAAAACAACAAGAGAAAAGCTTAGGGACACAATGATTTGAAACGAAATATATAGCAAAATTTGACTTTTAATGAAAAAAATAGTATAATAATATTGTGTTGCCAAAAGGAGGTAATTTAATCTTATGAAAAGAGAAGAAAAGGCTTCAATTTCTATAATGAAGATTATCTGTGTAAGCATTATTTTAATATTGATATCAGGAATTAGTGTTATGGCAGTAAACACAGACCTAAAAGACATAACAATTGTCTTACAAAATGGATATGAAATGACAACTGTAACATCAAAAAGTAAAGTGTCAGATATATTAAACGAAAATAATATTATTTTAAATGAAGACCAAAAGACAATACCAGACTTAGATAGTGAAATTGTATCAGGAGATACAATCAAAATAACCGACAAATCTTATAATGAGGTACAAATTGCTAAAATTTCTGAAGAAGGAATTGAAACTTCATTAGATCAATTATTAGAAAATTATGCACCAATCACAGAGAAAATAGTTGTAGAACAAGTCGTTATACCTTATGAAACAATCACAAAAAATACAACAGGAACATCTACAGATACAACAAATAAAGTTGTACAAGAAGGAAAAGATGGATTAAAAGAAGTAACATATAAAGTAAAATATCAAAATGATGTAGAAATTGAAAAGTCAGTTATATCAGAAGTGGTTATACAAGAACCAGTAAACAAAATTGTTCAAGTACAAAAAAAGGTGACTTCAAGAAGTTCAACATTACCAAGAACATCAGGCGCTTCAACAACAGGAGGAACTGTATATAAAATAACAGCATATTGCCCATGTGCAAAATGTTGTGGTAAAACAAATGGAAGAACAGCATCTGGAACAAGAGCGACAGCTGGAAGAACTGTTGCAGCATCTAGTAAATTCGCATTTGGAACAAAATTAAATATTGGTGGACACGTATATACAGTTGAAGATAGAGGTGGAGCAATTAATGGAAACAAAATTGATATATTTGTTAATAGCCATGCAGAGGCTCTACAATGGGGTGTAAGATACTTGAATGTAAGTGTTGTAAACTAGAGAAATATATAGTATAATATACTAGAGGTTTTAAAGCTCTAGTATATTTTTTTTATTCAATAGAAAAAATCAGTTTTTTTGAAAATAAAGTAAGGAGACCAACTATGAAAATTATATCTTGGAATGTAAATGGGATACGTGCTTGTGTAAATAAAGGATTTAGCGAATTTTTTAATAAAATAGATGCCGATATATTTTGTATACAAGAAACCAAATGTCAACCAGGGCAAATTGAATTGAATTTTGAAGGATATACATCATATTGGAATAGTGCAGAAAGGAAGGGATATTCTGGAACAGCTATTTTTACCAAAAAAGAACCAATCAATGTTACATATGGTATTGGTATTGAAGAACATGATAAAGAAGGAAGAGTAATTACCTTAGAATTTGAAAACTTTTATATGGTAAATATTTATACACCAAATTCTAAAAGAGAATTGGAAAGATTAGAATATAGGCAAATATGGGAAGATGAGATAAGAAAATATCTTTTAAAATTAAATGAAACAAAGTCAGTTATTATGTGTGGTGACTTAAATGTAGCACATGAAGAAATTGATTTGAAAAATCCCAAAACTAATAGAGGAAATGCAGGTTTTACAGATGAGGAAAGAGAAAAAATGACAAAGCTATTACAGGCAGGATTTGTGGATTCTTTTAGGTATCTATATCCAGATAAAACAGATAGTTATAGTTGGTGGTCATATATGGGAAAAGCAAGAGAAAAAAATGTAGGGTGGAGGATAGATTATTTTATTGTATCACAAGATATAAAAGACAAAATAAAAGATGCTATGATTTATCCAGAAGTCATGGGAAGTGATCATTGTCCAGTTGGTTTAATCATAGAATGATTTTTACTATACCACAAAAAAACAACGTTACACAGAAGAATTGCTACGCAATTTTCACGTCGACGAATCTTTACGCTTCTTCGAGAACTTAAATAAATAAGGATGAAAATTTTAATAAAAGGGAATGAAATTTATAAAATGAGTATTAAGGGAGGAATTGTATGAATGAAATAAAACACAATTGGAAGAAATGGCTATATTGGTTTATTCTAGGAGTAGCACTCATTTGTATTTACAAGATATTAGATAATTATGAAAATGTGATGGGAACTTTAAATACATTTTTTGGTGTTATTAGTCCGTTCTTAATCGGTATATTTATTGCGTATTTATTATATATGCCATCAAGAAAATTTGAAGAATTATATAGAAAAATAAAAGTGAAATTTATATCTAAAAGAGCAAGAGGTCTAGGAGTTATCACAGTTTATATGATTATCATACTAGCCATTAGTATATTATGTGCTGTTATTTTGCCAGTCGTTTTTGAAAGTATAACAGACTTTATTAGTAGTATACCGCATTATATAGAAGATGCAATGAATGCTTATAACAACTTGCCACAAGATTCTGTATTAAAAAGCCAAATTGTTCAAGATGAAATTCATAATTTACAAAATATTGATATTAAACAATATTTAGATGTAGAAGCTATATTGGGATATGTGGTAAATGCTATTGGTGCTATCTTCAGCATAGTTGATATCTTTATAGCAATTATCGTATCTATCTATATATTAGTAGACAGAAGAAAAATAATAACCTTTTTTAAAAGATTGGCAGGGGCGATATTTAAAGAAAGAATATATAAAAATATAGATAAATATTTTAACAATTCTAATGAGATTTTCTTTAAATTTATAGCAAGTCAATTTTTAGATGCTATTGTTGTGGGAATATTAGTATCTATTGCGATGACTATTATGGGCATTAGATATGCACCATTATTAGGATTCTTTATTGGATTATTCAATATGATACCATATGTAGGTGCTATTATTGCAACAGTTATTGCAGCAATTATTACATTAATAACAGGTGGTTTATCACAAACTATTTGGATGGTAATTGTGGTCATTATTTTACAACAAATAGATGCCAATATTATCAATCCAAGAATTGTTGGAAAATCATTAAAAATTAGTCCACTACTTGTATTATTTGCAGTAACATTTGGAGGTGCTTATTTTGGAATATTAGGAATGTTCTTAGCAGTACCAGTTATTGCAGTTATCAAAATATTATTAGATGATTTTATAAATTATAGAGAAGCAAAAAAGAATAAGTTGCCAAAGGGGACGTGTTAAAATGGCAAGTTTGACAGAAAGTCAAACTTGCCATTTTAACACGTCCCCTTTGGCAACTTTTTTATCCTCTTTGTAATAAATATTGTATACCACCATTGGCGATAGCCGTTAAAGTAAGAACAATAATTCCTGCAGCGAAAACACCAGCTATAATTGGTGGAATTGCTTTTTTAGGTGGTAAATCTAAAAAGTTTGCGATTAATGAACCAACCCATGCACCTGTTCCAGGTAATGGAATCGCTACAAATACAAATAGACCTAAAGCAGCAAAATTTTGTAATCGTTCACTTTCTTCTATTTTTCTAGTAGCTCTTTCAGATGCCCAATCAATAACAACTTTAAATATTTTCCATCTACCAAAGAAATCGAATAAAGGTCTAATATATTTTACAATAAAATAGACAGGTATAATATTTCCTATAAAACTACATAAAAAAGATTCTATATAATTTAAATGAAATGTAAATACACCTACTGGTATTGCGCCTCTTAGTTCGATAATTGGTATCATTCCAACAAAAGCGGTTAATAAATATTTTACGATTAATGGTAATCCTGCCATGTTTCCTCCTTTAGTATATAGATTTTTAATTCTCATGTATTGTACTATATATTAAAAAAATTGTCTATAGATGTCATAAAATTAAAATAATTTTTTGACTTTGTGATTTTTTGGAAAAATTCCCCAAAAGTATTGACTTCCGTAGACATTTTGATATATAATAATACAGATTTGAAAAAGAGAATTTAATTAGCCTAAAAAGAAAAATAAAAAAGGTGATTAAAATAAAGAAAAGTAAATTTTAACGAAATTGAATATTTTGCTAGAGCCAGTTGAAAAATGAAGATTTTTTGACAGCTCTTTTATTGCCGTTTTATTTATGTAGTAGTTAAATATCATCATTTTTCAAAATCAAAATATACATTCAAAAAATTTTTATTCAAATGTTAAATCTTAAAAGAAGAGGAATTAAATATAAGTTTCCCTAAGGAAATTTAAAATTGTAAAAGCAGACAATTTTAAATCTTAGTTAAGAAATTTATGATTTAAGAAGGACTTCTTTTAACCAATAAATCAAATCAACAATATGTTGATGGTTATTTCTGCTTAATATTTTATATGAGGTGATTTTCTTGAAATTAAAAGAAGTGAAGTACGAGAAGGCTTCTCGTAAAGATTTCTCAAAAGTTGGCGATTATATTGAAATGCCAAATCTTATTAAAGTTCAAAGAGATTCTTATGATTGGTTTGTAGAAGAAGGACTAGGTGAAGTATTAAAAGATATTTCTCCAATCGAAGATTACTCTGGAAACCTTGTACTTGAATTTTTTGATTACTACATGGAGGACAAGACAAAATATACAGTAGAAGAAGCAAAGGAAAGAGATGCAACATATTCAACAAGATTACATGTAAAGGTAAGATTAATTAACCGTGAAACAGGTGAAATCAAAGAGCAAGAAATCTATTTAGGTGATTTTCCACTAATGACAGACAGTGGTACATTTGTTATCAATGGAGCAGAAAGAGTTGTGGTTAGCCAATTAGTTCGTTCACCAGGCTGTTATTATGCAGAAGAATTTGATACAAAAACAGGAAAAAGAACATATACATCAACTGTTATGCCACTTCGTGGAGCATGGTTAGAATATGAAACAGATGGAAATGATATTTTCTGGGTTCGTGTAGACAGAACAAGAAAAGTGCCAGTAACCACTTTATTAAGAGCAATTGGTGTGGCAACAGATGCACAAATCTTAGATTTATTTGGTGATGAAGAATTAATCAAAGCAACACTTAATAAAGATACCATTAAAGACCAAGATGAAGCATTAATCGAAATTTATAAAAAATTAAGACCAGGAGAACTTCCAACTGCAGATGCTGCAAGAAACTTATTTAATGGATTGTTCTATGATAATAGAAGATATGATTTAGCAAAAGTAGGAAGATATAAATTCAATCAAAAATTAGCAATCGCTGGAAGAATTAAAGGAAGAGTTGCTGCAATAGATATCGTAGATAGTGAAACAGGAGAAGTATTTGTACAAGCAGGAGAAGTAATTACAGAAGAAGTTGCAGAAAACATCCAAAATGCAGGAATTAATGTGGTAGATGTTACTGTTGGAGAAAGAACAGTTAGAATTATCGGAAATAGCACAGTTAATATCCACAAAGTATTACCAAATGTTGATTTAAGCAAATTACATTTTAAAGAATTAGTGAATTATGATGTATTAAAAAATATTATAGACAATACAGACGAAAAAGAATTGGTAAAAATCATAGAAGAAAGACAAAATGAATTAGTACCAAAACATATCACAACAGAAGATATGATTGCTTCTATCAACTATTTACTAAATTTATCACATGGATTAGGTGAACCAGATGATATTGACCATTTAGCAAATCGTAGAATCCGTTGTGTTGGTGAATTATTACAAAATCAATTTAGAATTGGTTTAACAAGATTAGAAAGAGTTGTTCGTGAAAGAATGACCATTCAAGATTTAGATGTAGTAACACCACAAACATTAATCAATACAAAACCAATTACATCAGCTATTAGAGAATTTTTTGGAAGTTCACAATTATCACAATTCATGGACCAAACAAACCCACTTTCAGAATTAACACATAAAAGAAGAATTTCTGCATTAGGACCTGGAGGATTAACAAGAGATAGAGCAGGATTTGAGGTTCGTGATATTCACTATACACATTATGGTAGATTATGTCCAATCGAGTCACCAGAAGGACCAAACATTGGATTAATCTCAGCATTATCATCATTTGCACAAATTAATGAATATGGATTTATCGAAACACCATATAGAAAAGTAGATCCAGAAACACATAAATTAACAGACATTGTAGAATATATGAGTGCAGATGTAGAAGACAATTATATTATTGCACAAGCATCAGAACCAATTAACAAAGACGGAAGTTTTATAAACCCAAGAATTAGGGTTAGATATAGAAATGAAGTTATCGAAGTAGACAAAGATAAAGTACAATATGTAGATGTTTCACCAAAACAATTAGTTTCTATTGCGGCAGCTATGATTCCATTCTTAGAGCATGACGACGCAAAAAGAGCGTTAATGGGTGCTAACATGCAACGTCAAGCAGTTCCTTTGATGATTACAGAAAGCCCAATTGTTGGTACAGGTATTGAATATAGAGCAGCAAAAGATTCAGGAATCTTAGTATTAGCAGAAGATGATGGTGTTATCGAAAAAGTAACAGGAGATGCTATCACAGTTAAATATAATAATGGAAAAACAGTTGTACATAAATTACGTAAATTCAAAAGAACCAATGGTGGTACATGTATTAACCAAAAACCAATTATAAAAACTGGTGAAAAGGTTAAAAAAGGTGATGCCATTGCAGATGGACCATCAACAAAAAATGGGGAAATGGCATTAGGTAAAAACGTATTAGTTGCTTTCTCAACATGGGAAGGATATAACTATGAGGATGCTATTCTATTAAATGAAAGATTAGTAAAAGAAGATGTATTTACATCGATTCATATAGAAGAATATGATTGCGAATGTAGAGATACAAAACTAGGTGCAGAAGAAATCACAAGAGACATTCCAAACATTGGTGATGATTCATTAAAAGACCTAGATGAAAATGGAATTATCCGTATTGGTGCAGAAGTAAGACCAGGAGATATCTTAGTTGGAAAAGTAACACCAAAAGGAGAAACAGAATTAACAGCTGAAGAAAGATTATTAAGAGCTATCTTTGGTGAAAAAGCAAGAGAAGTAAGAGATACATCATTAAGAGTACCTCATGGAGAAGCAGGAACGATTGTAGATGTTAAAATCTTTACAAGAGAAAATTCAGATGAATTAGGACCTGGTGTTAACCAAATTATTAGATGTTATATTGCAACAAAGAGAAAAATATCAGTCGGAGATAAAATGGCTGGACGTCATGGTAACAAAGGTGTTATCTCAAGAGTATTACCAGAAGAAGATATGCCATTTATGCCAGATGGTACACCAATTGATATCTTATTAAACCCTCTTGGAGTTCCATCTCGTATGAACTTGGGGCAAGTACTAGAAGTTCACTTAGGAGGAGCAGCAAAAGCTTTAGGATGGCATATATCTACGCCAGTATTTGATGGGGCAACACAAGAAGACGTTGAAAAATTATTAGCAGAAGCTGGAATGAATAAAGATGGTAAAACCACATTATATGATGGTAGAACTGGAGAACCATTTGCAAGCCCAATCACAGTTGGTGTTATGTATATGTTAAAACTACATCACTTAGTAGATGATAAAATCCATGCTCGTTCAACAGGACCATACTCATTAGTTACACAACAACCTCTAGGAGGAAAGGCACAATTTGGTGGACAACGTTTTGGAGAAATGGAAGTGTGGGCATTAGAGGCTTATGGTGCATCATATACATTACAAGAAATGTTAACAGTTAAATCTGACGATGTTGTCGGAAGAGTAAAAACTTATGAAGCTATCGTTAAAGGTGAAAATGTTCCAGAACCAGGTGTTCCAGAAAGCTTTAAAGTATTAGTAAAAGAACTTCAATCTTTAGGATTAGATGTTAGATTATATTCTGAAGATAACCAAGAACTAGAATTAAAAGAAAATATCGAAGACGGAATTGAATATGACCCAGAGAAAGAAAAGAAATATCTAGCTGAAGATGAAGTAGTGGCAGATGGAGATTTAGACGATGGTTATACAGAGGAAAGTACAGAGGATGATATCCTACTAGAAGATGAGAATGAATCATTAGACGATGGAAATGATGAGTTATTTGAAGGTTTAGATGATGAAGATGATGAAATGTTCTTTGGCAATGATTTGGCAGGAGATAATTTGGATAATGATAGTGACATTATTTAAAACGAACTAAGGTAAACGAATGAAAAGCAGCATCTTGCGCATTTTTGTTTCTTATATAGCCTTCGATGTACAAGGAGTACACCTTCAGTCTATATAATTCAACAAAAATGCACAATATACTACTTTTGCTTCGTTTACGAAGTGAGTAAACAGAAATTAGAAAAATAAAATTAACTGAATAAATTCTAAAAAGGAAAGGGGCGACAGGAAGGAATTGCACCAGCGGTGGCTAGACCTCTTAACCTGTTTTAGAATTACCCAAAAGAAACGTTAGGGACGTGTCAAATCGTTCAAAAATTGAACGAAAGGGACAGACCTAAACGTTTTAAAGATTAATAATTAATAGGGTCTGTCCCTTTTGTTCAATTTTTGAACGATTTGACACGTCCCTATTGTTCAAGGGGGAAATAAAGTGGACGAATTAGATATTTTTAATAAATTAAAAATAGGAATTGCATCAGATGAAAAAGTAAGAGAATGGTCAAAAGGAGAAGTAAAAAAACCAGAGACCATTAACTACAGAACATTAAAACCAGAAAAAGATGGACTTTTCTGTGAAAGAATATTTGGTCCTACAAAAGACTGGGAATGTCATTGTGGTAAATATAAAAGAGTAAGATATAAAGGAATCGTGTGTGATAGATGTGGTGTTGAAGTAACTAAATCAAAAGTTAGAAGAGAAAGAATGGGGCATATTGAATTGGCAGCACCAGTTGCACATATATGGTATTTTAAAGGAATTCCAAGTAGAATTGCCTTAATGCTTGATATTTCACCAAGAAATCTAGAAAAAATTATTTATTTTGCTTCATATGTTGTAATAGATAAAGGAACAACAAATTTAGAAAAATGTCAAGTTTTAAATGAAAAAGAATACCATGAAGCAGAAGAAAAATATGGTAGAGGTTCTTTTAAAGCAAAAATGGGAGCAGAAGCTTTAAGAGAATTACTAGAACAAATTGATGTAGAAAAATTATCTGCAATGCAAGTGAGCAAAAGAAAAGCAAATTGATTAAAAGATTAGATACTGTAGAAGCATTCAGACTTTCAGGAAATAGACCTGAATGGATGGTTATGAATGTTATTCCAGTTATTCCACCAGATTTAAGACCAATGGTACAATTAGATGGTGGTAGATTTGCAACATCTGATTTAAATGACTTATATAGAAGAGTTATTAACAGAAATAACAGATTAAAAAGATTACTAGAATTAGGCGCACCAGAAATCATTGTTAGAAATGAAAAAAGAATGTTACAAGAATCTGTAGATGCCCTAATCGACAATGGAAGAAGAGGCAGACCAGTAACAGGTGCTGGAAATAGACCATTAAAATCTTTATCAGATTTATTAAAAGGAAAACAAGGTCGTTTCCGTCAAAACTTACTTGGAAAACGTGTTGACTATTCAGGACGTTCTGTTATCGTTGTAGGACCAGAACTTAAAATCTATCAATGTGGTCTTCCAAAAGAAATGGCTGTAGAATTATTCAAACCATTTGTTATGAGAGAATTAGTTGGTAGAGGAATTGCACAAAATATCAAAAATGCAAAAAGAATGGTAGAAAGATTAAGACCAGAAGTATGGGGAATCTTAGAAGAAGTTATTAAAGACCACCCAGTTATGTTAAACCGTGCGCCTACACTACATAGATTAGGTATTCAAAGTTTCGAACCAGTATTAGTAGAAGGTAGAGCAATCAAACTTCACCCATTAGTTTGTGAAGCATTTAATGCTGACTTCGACGGTGACCAAATGGCTGTCCATTTACCATTATCACCAGAAGCACAAGCAGAATCTAGATATTTAATGCTTTCAACAAATAACTTATTAAAACCACAAGATGGTAAACCAGTAGCTGTACCAAGACTAGATATGATTTTAGGAAGTTATTATCTAACAATGGTATTAGATGGAGAAAAAGGTGAAGGAACATATTATAAAGACCCAGAAGAAGCTTTAATGGCATTTGAAAACCATGAAGTAGGTATTCACGCAAAAATCTTTGTAAGAATTTCTAAAGAAATTGATGGAGAAATCAAAACAAAGAAAGTAGAAACAAGTGTTGGAAGAATTATCTTTAACCAAGGAATTCCACAAGATTTAGGATTTATTGATAGAAAAGAAGATCCATTCCAATATGAAATTAGTTTCCCAGTTATGAAAAAATCAATGGGAAATATCATTGAAAGAGTTATCAGAACACATGGATTAACAGAATCAGCAGAAGTAATCGACTATATCAAAGCATTAGGATTTAAATATTCAACTTTAGCAGGTATTACATTCTCAATGAGTGATGTACAAGTACCTGAAGCGAAAAAAGGATTATTACAAGAAGCAGATAGCAAAATCGAAAATATTAGAAAACAATATGCAAGAGGTTTAATCACAAACGATGAGCGTTATTCAGAAGTTATCAAAGTATGGGAAGACACAACAAACAAAGTTAGTGATGCCATGGAAGATAACTTTGACGAATTAAACCCAATCTATATGATGGTTAAATCTGGAGCCAGAGGTAACATGAGCCAGTTAAGACAAATTGCTGGTATGCGTGGATTGATGGCAAGTACAACAGGTAAAGCAGTTGAAATACCAATTAAATCATCATTTGCAGAAGGACTAGATGCCTTAGAGTACTTCATTTCTGCCCATGGTGCAAGAAAAGGACTTTCAGATACAGCTTTAAGAACAGCTGACTCTGGATACTTAACAAGAAGATTGGTTGACGTATCACAAGATATTATCGTAAGAGAACATGATTGTGGTACAGATGATGGAATTATTGTTTATGATATTAAAGATGGACAACAAGTCATTGAAAAAATGCAAGAAAGATTATTAGGAAGATTCCCTGTTGAAGATGTATATAACCCAGAAACAAAAGAACTAATTGTGGATGCAAATACTATGATTACAGAAAAAATTGCTGATGAAATCGTAGCAGCTGGAATTGAAAAACTAAAAGTACGTTCTGTACTTGGATGCCGTTCAAAACATGGTGTATGTCAAAAATGTTATGGTATGGGATTAGCAAGAAGAGACTTAGTATCAATAGGTGAAGCAATTGGTATTATTGCAGCACAATCAATTGGTGAACCAGGTACACAGCTTACAATGAGAACAATTCACTCTGGTGGTGTTGCTGGTGTAGCAGATATTACACAAGGTCTTCCAAGGGTTGAAGAGTTATTTGAAGCTAGAAAACCAAAAGGACTTGCTATTATCTCAGAAATTGAAGGTAAAGTAAAAATCAAAGAAACCAAAAAGAAAAAAGAAGTTATTGTTACAGGAAAAGATAATTCAAAATCTTATACAATTCCATTTGGTTCAAAAATGAAAGTAAAAGAAGGAGACATGGTAGAAGTAGGAGAACCATTAATTGAAGGTTCAATTAACCCAGCCGAAATCTTAACATTAAAAGGACCAGAAGGCGTATATGAATACTTGATTTCAGAAGTGCAAAAAGTATATAGAAATCAAGGTGTTGATATTAATGATAAACATATCGAGGTTATTGGTAGACAAATGCTTAAGAAAGTAAGAGTTGAAGATAATGGAGATACAGATATGTTCCCAGGTTCATTAATCGATATGTATGAATTTGAAGATAAAAACAATGAAGCAATTAGCGAAGGAAAGAGACCTGCAACAGGAAAAAGAGTATTACTTGGTATTACCAAAGCAGCTCTTGCAACAGACAGTTTCTTATCAGCAGCGTCATTCCAAGAAACAACAAGAGTTCTTACAGATGCAGCTGTTAAGGGTAAAACAGACGATTTAATGGGATTAAAAGAAAATGTTATCATTGGTAAATTAATTCCAGCAGGTACAGGAATGCAAAAATATCAAAACATTCATATCAATACGGAAAAAGAATTAGAACAAGTAGCAGATACAGAAAATATGGAATAAAATGAAAAAGTTGCCAAAAGGAATGTGTCTTTTTGACAACTTTTTTATTGTATAGAAAAATCGCTTTTCCTATACAATAAAAAACAACGTTGCACAGAAAAATTGCATAGCAATTTTTCGTGTTGCTTCACGCTAACGATTGCACACAATTTTACTTATTAATTTTAAAAATTTATAAAGAAATAGAAATAGTCATTACAAAAGAGAAGATATGTGTTATAATTATTAAAAATGGCTTAAAATATTTATTTTACAAAAAATGAAAAGGAGAAAATTTATGGTAGAGAAAAACTTAAGAAACGAGAAAGGTTCCATTACTCTATTTGTATTACTTGCTATAGTACTCTTTTTAATCGTAATAGTTAATATGTTTATAACTAGTACGAACAAGAACAGAATACAAGTATCAGAACTTGATAAAATAAAGGAAGAATATGGAAAAGATATAGAAAATATAGATCAAATATATGCGGAAGAATTAGAAAAAGCACAAAAAACAGTAGAAGATTTAAAAGTAGGGGATAGAGTATATTATGATACAGGAGATACAAGTGTAGGAGATGAAGGTATTATAGAATGTATCGTGTTATATGATAAGGCATATAATGATGAAAATGGAACAGATTATGGAGTACAAATGATATCCAGAGATGTAATATATAAAGGAAATAATGTAGATTCAGTTACATTAGGAACTATGGGAGATTTTAATGCATCAAGAGAATCATATAATAATGCATTAGGAATATTGTATGAAAAAGCACAAGAATATTTAAATAGTGCAGACAAAACAGAAACACCAGTGATAGCAACTAGTGCAAGATGTGTAGGAAGTAAACCAGATGATCCTGATTGGGATACAGAGGAAATGTATATTAGTGAAGAACCTTATATGGCAGAGTATAATAATACATTAAAAGTAAAAGATGATTATTATTCCATAGATTTGAATCAGATGAGAGCTATAGAGAATATTGATGTAGATACAGCAAGTGAATCTTATTGGTTAGCTTCTCGAGATGTATTTTCAAACCAAGAAGGAACAGCATTTCATGTGCAAACCACAGGTGATTATTATGAATTGTGTATAATTGCTTCAGCAGGTTCTTTTGCTATAGCAGAGGGGTTAGCTGATACACATGGCTTTCGACCAGTGTTTACGCTAAAGGATGGAGTGAAATTAACAGAAGGAGATGGTGTAAATACACCATACACATTAGCGCCATAAAATAAAAATTAGGTCTTACTGTCAAAATGAAAAGATATATGTTATTTCAATTGTAGTAATTAAATTTTGATTAAATACGTGTAAATGCTGAAAAACTTGACAAATACTCTATTTACCAGTAAAATATAATAGAGTAATTATAAGGAGAAAATATTTATGCAGAATACAAATAGAAAAGTTTTTGATAAACTATTATCAAAAACAAAGATATATTTAGCAATTATTTTCATATTGTTAGTTATTATTTGTATAGAAAATGCTATTATGATTATACCATCCATATTTATATTTATGGCAGTGGTTGCTTATTCGTATTATGCAAATAATAGAAGGAAAAGTGAAATATCAGAAACATTGCAGGATTTAACTTTATCAGTAGATACAGCAGCTAAAAGTAGTTTAATTAATTCTCCATTTTCATTAATTATTATGGAATCAAATGGAAATGTTATATGGAGAAGTGCTAAATTTATATCTGAATTTGAAGGTGTTGATATTAATCAGTATCTAACCAATTTAATAGATGATATTCAGTTAGACATAAAAGAAACAGAAAAGGATGAGACAAAAGAAAAGCAAATTTCAAGACATATAGAATTAAATGATAAACATTATGAAGTATTAGGTAAATTTGTTCATTCCAGAAAATATGATAAAAAACATGATGATAAATATATGATGATGTTATACTTTATAGATGAGACAGAAATTGTAAAATTAAAAGAAGAATATAAAGATTCAAAATCTTGTGTAACGATTATCATGATAGATAATTATGAAGAAACCATGCAACAATTAGAAAGTGAAGAAAAGCCTCAAGTTACAGCAGAAATTGATAAATGTATTTATGAATGGACAGATAAAAGTAATGGTGTATTAATAAAATCAGACAGAGATAGATATGTTTACCTATTTGAACAAAGATACTTTGAAAAAGTAAAAGAAGATAAATTTAGCATTTTAGATAAAGTAAAAGATATCCAAACAAAAGAAAATGTACAAATTACATTAAGTATAGCGGTATCAAATGATGGAATGACAGATAAAGAAAAATATAGATCAGCTCAAGCAGCAATGGATGTTGTATTAGGTCGTGGTGGAGATCAAGCAGTTATTAGAGAAAATGAAATTTATAAATTCTATGGAGGAAGAGCCCAAGAAGTAGAAAAAAGAACAAAAGTAAAAGCAAGAGTGGTAGCACATGCATTAGAAAATCTAATAAAAGATGCAAGTAAGGTTATAATTATGGGACATACGAATCCAGATATCGATTCTATGGGATCAAGTATGGGAATTTATCGATTAGCAAAAAGTTTGGGTAAAAAAGCATATATCATTGATAGTAGTGAAACAAATACATTACAAAGTTTTAAAAACGATTTGGCAAAAGAGCCAGAATATGAAGATATATTAATTACGAAAGAAGTAGCCGAGGAAAATATTGACAAAGAAACATTAATAGTCATTGTGGATACACATAAAACAACATATGTAGAGGCACCAGAACTGTTAAAAAGAACAGATAAAATTGTGATTATAGATCATCATAGAAGAAGTGCAGACTATATAGAAAATGCAACATTAACTTTCCAAGAAGTATATGCTTCATCTGCAGCCGAATTGGTAACAGAATTATTACAATATGCAGAAGTACATGTAGATTTAAAAACCATTGAAGCAGAAAGTTTATATGCTGGAATTATGATGGATACAAAGAACTTTACATTTAAAACAGGAGTTAGAACATTTGAAGCAGCTGCATATTTGCGTAGATGTGGAGTCAATATTATTAGAGTAAAGAAATGGTTCCAAAGTAATTTAGAAACATTTAATAAAATTGCAACCATTGTAAAAAAAGCAGAAATTGTCAATGAAACAATTGCTATTGCAACATATGAAAAGAAAGATAAAGAAGCAAGTTTAATATGTGCAAAAGCGGCAGACGAATTATTGACAATTAGTGATATAACCGCATCATTTGTTATGGGAAAAGTAGGAAATAAAATTTGTATTAGTGGAAGGTCAATAGGAGATATCAATGTACAAGTTATATTAGAAAAGCTAGGTGGTGGAGGTCACATCACATTAGCAGGTGCACAAGTAGAAGGCATGACAATGGAAGAAACCAAACAAGAATTAATCAATAGAATTAATGAATATTTTTCAGAGATAGAAAATTAGATGTCGCATCGGGATCAGATCCTTATGCGACATATGTGTAGAGGAGGAATCAACATGAAAGTAATTTTAAAAGCAGATATAAAAGGGGTAGGAAAAAAAGATGAAGTGATTAATGCATCAGATGGTTATGCAAGAAATTTTTTATTTCCTAAAAATTTAGCAGTAGAAGCCAATAAAGAAAATATGGCAAAATTAAAAGCAAAACAAGATTCTGCTAAATATCAAAAAAATCAAGAAAAAGAAGAAGCAATGAAAATAGCAGATAAATTATCAAAGATATTGTTAAAAATAAAAGTTAAAGCAGGAGAAAATGGAAAAATTTTTGGAGGCGTATCTAGTAAAGATATTGCACAAGAATTATCTAAACAATATGGTATAGAAGTTGATAAAAAGAAAATTGACTTAAAAGAAACCATTAAGACACTTGGTGTTCACAATATTGAAATAAAATTATTTGAAGGTGTAGTGGGAAAACTAAGAATTGATGTTATTTCAGAATAAAAATAAACGTGTTTAGAAATCAATAGAAACATATAATATTTAAAATAAGAGTTTGTTGTAATGAAAAAATCTATATAGGTCAAGATATATAGGTCAAGATATATAGGTTAAGATAAATAGGTAAGATAAAGATAGATTTTTTATATACAATAAAAAAGAAAGTAGTGGAGGCTAGTAAAAATGGAGTTAGGAAAGGTACCACCACATGATGTAGAAGCTGAACAAGCTGTTTTGGGAAGTATGCTAACAGATAAAGATGCGGTTATTTCTGCCATAGAAGTTTTAAAAGAAGATGATTTTTATAGAACAGATAATAAGTCAATTTATGAAGCAATTATCAATTTATATAATCGAGCAGAGCCAATTGATATTATTACAGTTAAAGCAGAATTAGAATCTTTAGGGAAATTTGAGCAAGTTGGTGGATTAGAATATTTAGCAAGCTTGCCAGATAAAGTTCCAACAACAGCAAATGCGATGAAATATATAAAAATTGTGGAAGAAAAATCGACTTTAAGAAATCTAATCAAAACAGCCAATGAAATTATTGAATTAGGATATGACCCAACAGAAGATGTATCAGATATTATGGAAGGTGCAGAAAAAAAGATTTTTAACATCATGCAAAACAACGATAAAAAAAGTTACTCAGCTATAAAAGATATATTGGTAGATAGTTTTACTCAGTTGGAAGAATTATACAATCGAAAACAACATATTACAGGTGTACCATCTGGATTTACAGAATTAGATTATAAAACAGCAGGATTTCATGGTTCAGATTTAGTTTTAATTGCTGCAAGACCAGCGATGGGTAAATCTGCTTTTGCGCTAAATATAGCAACAAATGCAGCAGTACGTGCGAATGTACCAGTGGCTATTTTCAGTCTAGAGATGTCAAAAGAACAAATGGTAAACAGAATTTTATGTAGTGAAGCCATGGTAGATAGTAATAAAGTCAGAACAGGAAAATTAGAAGAAGATGATTGGACAAAATTAGCAGGAAGTATAGGACCATTATCAGATGCAGAAATCTATATAGACGATACCCCAGGAATATCTGTCATGGAAATTAGAGCAAAATGTAGAAAATTAAAACTAGAAAAAAATATAGGAATGGTTGTTATTGACTATTTGCAATTAGTACAAGGAAGCAATAAAAGAAATGGAAGCCGTGAACAAGAAATATCAGAAATTAGTAGATCATTAAAAATATTAGCCAAAGAATTAAATGTACCAGTAATCGCATTGTCACAATTATCAAGAGCGGTGGAGCAAAGACCAGACCATAGACCAATGTTATCAGACTTAAGGGAATCAGGAGCAATTGAGCAAGATGCCGATATTGTTATGTTTTTATACAGAGATGACTATTATAATCCCGATAGTGAAAAAAAAGACATCGCGGAAGTCATCATAGCAAAACACAGAGGTGGATCATTAGGAACAGTAGACTTATTATGGTTAGGCAGTTATACCAAATTTGTAAACTTAGAAAAAAGATTTGATGATTAATGATAATGTCCAATTGGGGACGTTTCCCGATGGGACATTTTTATTGAATAGAAACAATATAAAACTATAAGGTACTTAGGATTAAAATGAGAATAAAGATTCAACATTTTATTTTAAAAGTTAAAGGTGGAATTTTATGGCACACAGAGAAAAAAAGACGTTAATACATAAAGTATTAAATACAATAAAAAAATATCAGTTAATAGAAGCAGGAGATATATTAGTTTTAGGTGTTTCAGGAGGACCTGACTCTATTACCATGTTAGATATTTTATTAAAAATCAAACAAGAAAAACAAATAGCATTTGATTTTGTAGTTGCTCATGTTAATCATATGATTAGAGAAGAGGCAAATGAGGATGAAGAATTTGTCAAAAAATATTGTATAAAAAATAACATACAATTTTTCTCAAAAAGTATAGATGTTCAAAAAATAGCCAATACTAATAAAATCAGTACAGAAGAAGCTGGAAGATATGTAAGATATGCATTTTTTGATGAAGTATTAGAAAAAATGCATGGAACTAAAATTGCGATTGCACATAATAAGAATGATAAAGTAGAAACAATCATCATGAATGAACTACGCGGGTGCGGGATACAGGGATTAAAAGGAATCGAACCAGTAAGAGAACACTATATCAGACCATTGATTGAATGTGAAAGAAAAGAAATTGAAGAATATTGTATGGAAAATCATATAGAACCAAGGATGGATAAAACCAATTTTGAAAATATCTATACCAGAAATAAAATCAGGAATGTGGTAATTCCCTATATACAACAAGAATTTAATCCCAATATTATAGCAACTATGGACAGGCTTTCTAATTTGGTAACAGAACAAGAATCGTATATCCAAAAACAAGTTGAAAAGGTATATGAAGACATTGTTTTAGAAGAAAAAATAAATGTATATTCAATAAGAAAAAATATGTCACTTAAACAAGTAACCGAAACAACAGATAAGCAAGTAACTGAAATAACAAATGAGCAAGTAGAAAAACAGGTAATCGAAATAACAACAGAACAAGACAAGAAAGATATATGTGACAAAGCATATATTATATTAAATTTAAAAGAATTTAACAAACAAGAAAAAGTAATAAAATCTAACTTGATTCTATATACTATAACAAGACTTTTTCATACAACTCAAGGAATTGAAAAGATACATATTGAAGATATTATTAAATTATGTGCCAATCATATAGGAAATAAATTCTTAATGCCAAATAAAAATTTAAAGATTTTTATAAAAAATGGTAAAATAGAATTTACTAAGGAAGTATAAGTAGCCGTAATACTTTGGAAAATGGATAAAAATTGTAACAAAAAAGAAATACAAAAAACTATTGAAAAAGAAAAAACAATATGATAGAGTGCAAAAAGATAAAAGGAGTGTGTGTTATCGAGAGCAAATCTTTCAATAGACACATGCGAAAATACAAGTAAACATCAAGAAGAAAGAGGAGGAATTATTTTGAAAAACGGAATAAAAACATTAGCCATGTGGTTAATCATCATCGTAATTTTTTTAGTAGTGTTATCATCCATTGTAGAGAATAGTAATTCTAGATTGACTTACTCAGATTTGATAACAAATATCAATAGCAATAACGTAAAATCTATTGTTATTAATGCAGATGGAAAAACAGCAGAGGTGGAATTAAAAGATGATAATATAAGAAAAGAAACAAATATACCAGATATAGGAACATTTATGACATATGTAGAAGAATTCATAAATAATGGAAACTTTACATTAGAAGAAAAATCAGAATCTATATTTATGACATTACTTCCACTAGTAACACCATTTGCTATATTAATCATATTTATGCTTTTCTGGTTTTTAACAATGGGAGGAAGCAGTAGTGGAAACCCTGGAAATAAAACCATGTCATTCGGAAAAAGTAAAGCTAGAATGATGACACCAGCAGAAAAGAATAGAATTACATTTGATGATGTTGCAGGCGTAGATGAAGAAAAAGAAGAATTAGAAGAAATTGTACAATTCTTGAAAAATCCAAAGAAATTTACAGATATGGGAGCAAGAATACCAAAAGGTGTTTTATTAGTTGGTCAACCAGGTACAGGTAAAACATTACTTGCAAAAGCGGTAGCAGGAGAAGCAGGTGTACCATTCTTTATTATCAGTGGTTCAGACTTTGTAGAAATGTTTGTTGGTGTAGGAGCTTCAAGAGTAAGAGACTTATTTGACCAAGCTAAGAAAAATGCACCATGTATCATATTTATAGACGAAATTGACGCTGTAGGACGTCAAAGAGGTGCTGGACTTGGTGGCGGACATGATGAAAGAGAACAAACATTAAACCAATTATTAGTTGAAATGGACGGATTTGCAGAAAACGAAGGTGTTATTGTCTTAGCAGCAACCAATAGACCAGATGTATTAGACAAAGCACTACTAAGAGCAGGAAGATTTGATAGACAAATTGTTGTAGGATTACCAGATGTAAAAGCAAGGGAACAAATATTAGAAGTACATGCAAGAAAGAAAAGATTAGCAGATGATGTAGATTTAAAAATTATTGCAAAAAACACATCAGGCTTTGCAGGAGCTGACTTAGAGAACATATTGAACGAGGCAGCATTATTAGCAGCTAGAAGAAATATAAACGAAATCGGAATGAGAGAAATTGAAGACGCCATGGTGAAAGTAACTATGGGACCTGAAAAGAAAACAAGAGTAAGAAGCGACAAAGAAAACAAATTGGTTGCTTATCATGAAGCAGGTCATGCAGTTGTTAGCCATTATCTAGAAACACAAGACCCTGTACATGAAATATCAATCGTGCCTAGAGGAATGGCAGGAGGATACACCATGTATAGACCAACAGAAGATAAAAACTTCATGTCAAAAACAGAAATGGAAGAAAATATTGTATCACTTTTAGGTGGTAGAGTAGCAGAAGCACTTATTTTAAATGATATATCAACAGGTGCAAGCAATGATATAGAAAGAGCAACACAAATTGCTAGAAGTATGGTAACCAAATATGGTATGAGTGAAAAAATAGGATCCATGATGCTAGGATCTAGCCAAGAAGAAGTCTTCTTAGGAAGAGACTTTGGACATACAAAAGAATATTCAGAAGAAACAGCAGCCATTATTGATGAAGAAACAAAGAGAATTGTAGATACTGGATATAATAGAGCAAAACAAATTTTATCAGATAATGTAGATAAATTACATCAAGTTGCAGGAATCTTACTTGAAAAAGAAAAGATTACTTCAGATGAGT
This sequence comes from uncultured Eubacteriales bacterium, assembly GCA_949288175.1. Lineage (GTDB taxonomy): Bacteria > Bacillota > Clostridia > TANB77 > CAG-508 > CAG-269. Next base: position 146,729 of record CASEIV010000009.1, read on the forward strand.
TTGAAGCAATTTTCGCAGAATAATGTCGCATAGAGATCGTTTGTTAATGCGACTTAAAAAAGATGAAACAATACGGACGTACGAGGTACGTCCATTTTTTTGTGGTATAGGAAAAATGGCTTTTTCCTATACCACAAAAAACAACGTTGCACAGAAAAATTGCTACGCAATTTTTCGCGTCGACAAATCTTTACGCTTCTTCGAGAACTTAAATATATATAGTTAAGTTAGAAAAGTAGAGAAAAGTTCTCGCGAAGCGAGAGTTGTCCCCTAAAAATAGAAACAAAAAATGGAATGATAAAATTTGAAATGAAAATGTCATAAAAATTTAATATAAGTATAACGAAACGGGTAAAAAGAAAAGCCGTAAGAGGATAAGAGGTAAGCTCAAATTAAAGCTAAAACCCTATATTTACAAAGTATAAGAATATTTATATAGTATTAGATAGGATAAATAGGAAAAATGCCAAAATGTTACTTAAAAAATTGTAGAGATACTCGGTCAAACGAAAGGAGAAACAAACATGAAAAAGGGGATAAAGAAAGCAATATCTACCATAGCGATATTAACAATGACATTTCAAATAGGAATGCCATTGATACCTGGATTGCAGACAAAAGTATTTGCAACAGACATGACAATTCCAGTGGAAGCAGAAAAAATACAAGCAACGGCTGATGAACAAGGAACAACAGAATTATCAGAAAGTGTAGATACAACAGAGACAGAAGAAATCTCAAGAGATTATGAAATAAAAGATGAAGAAACTTGGGATGTATCAGAAAATGGAGATGGAAGTGTTGTAGCTAAATGGACAGGAGAAAATAGAACACTAACTATATCAGGTACAGGTAAAATAAGAGATTGGGATAGTAATTCAGAAGGATGGAATGATACACAATATACAAGTGTAATAGAAACTGTAATTATAGAAGAAGGGATAACTGATATAGGAGGATACGCATTTTACGAATGTAGTAGTTTAACAAGTATCAATATACCAGATAGTGTAACAAATATTGGAGCTAGTGCATTTTATGGATGTAGTAGATTGAAAAGTATAAGTATTCCAGAAGGAATAAAAAGTTTAGAAGATAATATATTCGATGGTTGCAACAATCTAGAAAATGTAACTATTCCAGAAAGTGTAACCAAAATAGGAAATTTTGCATTTAGAGATTGCCTTAGTTTGAAAGAAATAGTTATTCCAGAAAAAGTAACAAGTATAGGAGCCAATGCATTTGCAGGGTGTTGGTCTTTAACGGATATAAGTATTCCAGAAGGGGTAACAAATATAGGAGGTAGTGCATTTTATGGATGTACTAGTTTGACAAGTATAAATATACCAGAAGGAGTAACAATTATAGACAGATGGGCATTTAACAAATGTAGTAGTTTAGAGAGTATAAATATTCCAGAGAGTGTAACAAGTATAGAAGATTATGCATTTAATGGATGTGGTAGTTTAGAGAGTGTAAATATTCCAGAGAGTGTAACAAGTATAGAAGATTATGCATTTAATGGATGTGGTAGTTTAGAGAGTGTAAATATTCCAGAGAGTGTAACAAGTATAGGAGATTGTGCATTTAAAGGATGTAGTAGTTTAGAAAGTATAATTATTCCAGAAAGTGTGACATATATAGGAAAAGGAGCATTCTCAATATGTGGTAGCTTGCAAAGTATATATGTAATAAATAATAATAAAAATTATATGAGTGAAAATGGAATTCTATTTGATAAACAGAAAACAGAGATAATATGTTATCCAGCCAAAAAAGAAAATTTAGAAGTATATAATATTCCTGAGACAGTGACAAGCATAGGAGAGGGAGCTTTTTATGGATGTAGTACTTTAGAGAGTATAGAGATTCCAGAAGGGGTAACAAATATAGGAACTAGTGCTTTTTATGGATGTAGTAGTTTAGAAAGTATAACAATTCCAGAAGCAGTAATTAATATATGTGAATCTATATTTAGAGAATGTACTAGTTTAATGAGTATAACTATTCCTGAGAAGGTAACAAGCATAGGAGCCAGAGCTTTTTATGGATGTAACCAATTAGAAAATATAACTATTCCGGAAAGTGTTACAGATATAGGTTGGAGTGCATTTGAAGGATGTAATAATTTGAAAACTATAGATATACCAGATGGAGTGACAAGTATAGGTAGTAGGGCATTTGAAGGATGTAGTAGTTTAGAAAGTATAAATATCCCAGAAGGAATAACAAGTATAGAACAAGCTACATTTTCTGGATGCAGTAGTTTAAGTCATGTGATAATTCCAAAAGGAGTAACAAGTATAGGAATTAATGCTTTTATGAATTGTAGTAATTTGAAAAGCATAATAATTCCAAAAAGCGTAATAGAAATAAGTGATTATTATGCAATAAGTCGGTGTTATTTATACTACATCAAATAGTGAAGCTCATAAATATGCAGAAGAAAGAAATAAAGAGTACGTAATAGATGATGAAGGACCAATAGTTACTTTTACACCTAATGGAAGCAATAATCCACAAAAAGGATATACTGTGAAAGTAAATGTAAAAGATAATCAAGAAGTAGTTGGTGTAGATGAAGAAAGTTTAAAATATTTATGGACACAAAGTGAAGAAGAACCATTAAAAGAGAGTTTTATAGAAAGTTTTGAAAATGGACAAAATGTAACAAAGAATGAAGTAGATGGAATATGGTATTTATGGGTATATGCGGAAGATAATCTAGGAAATGAAACAATAACAAGAGGTGAAGGATTTAATTTTGATAATACAGCACCAAATGTAGATATAGAGTATAATACAAAATTACCAGCAAAGAGTGTATTAGTAACAATAACTTCAAATGAAGAAATACAAGGAATAGAGGGCTGGACATTCTCAGAAGATAAAAAGGTAATAGCAAAAGAGTATGATGAAAATATAGGAGAAACAATAACAATAAGAGACTTAGCAGGAAATGAAACAGAAGCAAGTATAGAAATAAACAATATAGATAAAACAGGACCAGATGTAAAAGTAGAATATAGTACAAAAGAATTAACAAGAGATAATGTATTAGTAACACTAACATCAAATGAAGAAATACAAGAAATAGAAGGATGGAAATTATCAGAAGATAAGAAGGTACTAACAAAAGAATATAGTGAAAACACAACTGAAACCATAACTGTAAAGGATTTAGTAGGAAATGAAACACAAGCAACTATAGAGATAAACAATATAGACAAGACAGGTCCAAATGTCAATGTGGGATATAGTACCAAAAATCCGACAAGAGAAAATGTAACAGTAACCATCACAGCAAATGAAGAAATACAAGCAGTACAAGGCTGGACATTGTCAAGTGATAAGAAGACATTAACAAAAGAATATACTGAAAATACAACAGAAACCATAACGATAAAAGATCTAGCAGGAAACGAGACACAAGTAAATATAGAAATAAGTAATATAGACAAAAACTTGCCAGAGATAACAATAGGAGATATCAATCAAGACGGAAAAATAGACGTAACAGATTTATTAAAGTTAAAAAGACACATGGTAGCAGGAAATCGAACAGAATGGATACTAACAGGACGAGCTTTATTATTAGCAGACATGAATGAAAATGGAACAGTAGATATCACAGATATGTTAATGTTAAAAAGAGTGATTGTAGAAAATATATAAAGAAAAGTTTTCATCAAACAAACAATCTGATAAAAGAGAGGAGAGAACAGATGAAAAGGAAAATAGAAAAAACAGTAGTAATCACAACTGTATTGACACTAATACTTCAAATGTTAATACCACTAGTACCAGGATTAAATATTGAAGTATTGGCAGTGGATGAAACAATAGCAGATTTAGAGATTTCAACTAAGGAAGAATTGATTGCATTTGCTAATGATGTCAATAATGGAAATACATATAAGGGGAAAACAGTTGTATTAGTTGATGATATTGATTTAGAAGGAAATGAGAATGAACAATGGATTCCTATAGGAATAGGAGATACTTTTTATGATGGATTTGCAGGTATATTTGATGGACAATCACATAAAATCTCAGGAATGTATCTAAATAATAAACAATTAGAATCGCAAGGACTTTTTGCTACAAATTCTGGTACAATTAAAAATTTGCAAATAGCAAATTCTACAATTAAAGATGGAATTCACTATACAGGACTTATTGTAGGAAAAAATGATGGAGGAAATATAGACAATTGCAGTACTTCTGGATGTTCAATGATAATTTCTACAGGATATAATCCAGAATATGCAACATGGAGAACAGATATATATGCAGGTGGAATTGTAGGAAGGAACAGAGGGAGTATTTCTAATTGTAAAAATTCAGCTACAATAACATGCAATAATGATGTATCGGATATAAATGATAATATATTTATAGGAGGAATTGCAGGTGCACAAGAAGCTGGAAGTGAAATTTTAAATTGTAGTAATACAGCTAATATTATAAGTGATGGGGCAGTAGGAGGAATAACTGGAAGTGCAAGAAATGCAGCTTCTGATTGGAAAAACTCAATTATAAACTGTTATAATTTAGGAAACATATCATCAAAACAAGGTGAAAAGCAAAGTTATATTGGTGGGATTTGTGGAGAGGATGCTTCATATATAAAAAATTGTTACAATTCAGGAAACATAAAAGCACAAGGTTCTACAATTTTTAGTAGTGGTACTGTAGCTGGTGGAATTGTTGCTAGAGGAGGAGATACTCAACCAATAGTGATGTGTTACAATACAGGAAAAGTTGAATCCACAAAAGGAAATGCTGGTGGTATTGTAGGAGGATGGTGTAATCATAAAGATATAATAGCATGTTTTAACACAGGAGAAATAAAAGCAAATATGTATGGTGGAGGTATAAAAGATGCAAATGCTGGAACAATAGAAAACTGTTATAATGTTGGAAAGGTCTCCCTAAATTCTACAAGCTCAGGACCTTCAGTAGGAGCGATAGTTAATTCTAATACGGGATTAAGCGGGACTACCAAAGTTAATGGAACCATTAGTAATTGCTATTATAAAAATGATAGTTGTAGTAAAGGTATAGGAAATTCTGAAGAACTTGGAAATGGAACACCTATTTCTAAAACAGAAACAGAAATGAAGAAAATAGATTTTATAGAACAATTAAATAATGGAGGAGATTACTATACACAAGATACAAAAAATATCAATAATGGATATCCAGTTTTAAAATGGATGGTTGATGAAACTGCTCCTACAGTAAAAGTAGAATATAGTACAAAAGATCCAACACAAGGAAATGTAACAGTAACTATAACATCAAATGAAGAAGTACAAACAGTACAAGGTTGGACATTATCAAGTGATAAAAAAACATTAACAAAAGAATATAGTACTAATGAAAATGAGACCATAACAATAAAAGATTTCATGGGAAATGAAACACAAGCAACTATAGAAATAAATAATATAGACAAAACAGCACCAACAGTAAATGTAGGATATAGTACACAAAATCCAACAAAAGGAAATGTAAAAGTAACAATTACTTCAAATGAAGAAGTACAAAGTGTAACAGGATGGACATTGTCCAATGATAAAAAGACATTAACGAAAGAATATAGTGCCAATACAAAAGAAACAATAACAGTAAAAGACTTAGCAGGAAATACAAAAGAAACAACTATACAAATAACAAATATAGACAAAACAGCACCAACAGTAAATGTAGGATATAGTACACAAAATCCAACAAAAGGGAATGTAAAAGTAACGATTACATCAAATGAAGAAGTACAAAGTGTAACAGGCTGGACATTGTCAAGTGATAAAAGGACGTTAACAAAAGAATATAGTGCCAATACAAAAGAAACAATAACAGTAAAAGACCTAGCAGGAAATGAGAAACAAGCAACTATAGAAATAAATAATATAGATAAAACAGGTCCAAGTGTCAATATAGAATATAGTACAAAAAATCCAACTAGAGAAAATGTAACGGTAACCATCACAGCAAATGAAGAAATACAAGCAGTACAAGGTTGGACATTGTCAAGTGATAAAAAGACATTAACAAAAGAATATAGTGTGAATACAAAAGAAACAATAACCATAAAAGATTTAATAGGAAATGAGGCACAAGCAAATATAGAGATAAATAATATAGACAAAACAGGTCCAAGTGTAAATGTAGGATATAGTACAAAAAATCCAACAAGAGAAAATGTAACAGTAACCATCACAGCAAATGAAGAAATACAAGCAGTACAAGGTTGGGCATTGTCAAGTGACAAAAAGACATTAACAAAAGAATATACTGAAAATATAAAAGAAACCATAACAGTAAAAGATCTAGCAGGAAACGAAACACAGGCGAACATAGAAATAAGTAATATAGACAAAAGCTTACCAGAAACAATAGTAGGAGATATTAATCAAGATGAAAAAATAGATGTAACAGACTTCTTGATGATAAAAAGACATTTAGTAGCAGGAAATAGAAATAGTTGGAAATTAACAGGAGATAGCTTATCATCAGCAGACATGAATGAAAATGGAACAGTAGATATCACAGATATGTTAATGTTAAAAAGAGTGATTGTAGAAAATATATAAAAAGTTTGTAAGAAGACTTTCCATCCATAAAACAATCTGATAAACGAAAGGAGAAATACACATGAAAAAGGGGATAAAGAAAGCAATATCAACCATAGCGATATTAACAATGACATTTCAAATAGGAATGCCAATGGTACCTGGATTACAAACAACAGTATTAGCAACAGATACAATAAATTCTGTAGAAGAAAATCTAGAAGAAAATATACAATCAACTGCTGATAAAGTAGGGACAACAGAATTATCAGAAAGTACAGATACAACATTAACAGAAGAAATCTCAAGAAACTATGAAATCAAAGAGGAAGAAACTTGGGACGTATCAGCAAATGGTGATGGAAGTGTTATAGCAAAATGGACATTAGAGGATAAAACGTTAACGATATCTGGAACAGGTGAAATGAAAGATTGGAGTTTAGATTCTAAAGAAGATTGGCATGATACACAGTATACAAATGCGATAGAAAATGTAATTATAGAAGAGGAATTAACAAACATAGGAAGTTATGCATTTTCAAGCTGTAGTAGTTTGAAAAATATAAATATGCCAAAAGGAATCATATATATTGGACCATTTGCTTTTTATCATTGCAGTAGTATAAAAAGTATAGAAATTCCAGAAACCGTAAGAACCATAAACCAAGCTACATTTAATAGATGTACTAGCTTGGAAAACATAATGATTCCTCAAAGTATAACATCTATTGAAAGAGAAGCATTTGCAGGTTGTAGTAAATTAAAAAATGTAATCATTCCAGAATCGGTAAAGGAAATAGGAGAACAAGCATTTTTCGGATGCGAAAACCTAAACAATATAACAATTCCAGAAAAAGTAAAAAGTATAGGAAATTATGCATTATATGGATGTGATAGTCTAATAAGTATAGATGTCGATGCCAATAATGAAATTTATATAAGTGAAGACGGAATTTTATTTAATAAAGAAAAAACAGAAATCATAAAATATCCAAGTGCAAAAAGTAATATAAAAGAATATGTAATACCATCAACTGTAATAAGCATAAGAGAATATGCTTTTCAACAATGTGATAATTTAGAATATATAGAAATTCCAGAGCAAATAACCAGTATAGGAATAGGTGCTTTTTATGAATGTACGAAGTTAAAAAATATAAATATACCAAGTGGTATAACAATTATAGAGAACAGTACTTTTTATAGATGCACTGATTTGGAGAGCATTGAAATTTCGAACAATATCACAAGTATAGGAAAAAATGCTTTTTATGAATGTGTTAATTTAGAAAACATAAATATACCAGAAAGTGTAACAAGTATAGGAGAAAGAGCATTTGGTGAAGATAATAGTTTAGTACTATTTGCAAAAGCAGATAGTATAGCACATCAATATGCAGAAGAAAATGAAATAGGATATGTGTTAGATGGAGATGCATTGAATGTAGATACTAATTACGAAATTAAAGAAGAAAAAACATGGAATGTTTCAAAAGAGGAAGACGGAAATGTTATAGCTAGATGGACATTCGAAGATAGAACACTAATTATATCAGGAACGGGAGAAATGAAGGACTGGGATACAGTTTCGGCAGAAGATTGGCACAATACACAGTATACAAAAATAATAGAGAATGTAGTGATAGAAGATGGTATAACTCGGGATAGGAAATAGAGCTTTTCAAAATTGTTATAATTTGAAAAATATAGAAATCTCAAATACAGTAATAAGTATAGGCAATGAAGCTTTTTATAAATGTACGGAATTAAAAAATATAACTTTTTCTAGTAATATTACATTTGTAGCATATAATGCATTTTTTGCATGTGACCAATTAGAGAGTATAAATGTAGATAATGGTAATGAAAAATATACAAGTGAAAACGGAGTATTATTTAATAAAGAAAAAACAGAAATTATAAAATATCCAAGTGCAAAAAGTGATATCGAGGAATATATAATACCAGATACGGTAGTTACTATAGGAAGATATGCTTTTGAGGGATGTAGCAACTTAACAAGTATAAAAATACCAGAAAATGTAACAAGTATAGAGTATAGAGCCTTTGAAAGATGTAGTAGCTTAAAAAATATAAATGTGCCAAATAATATAACAAGTATAGAAGATGGAATTTTTAGAGAATGTACTAGTTTGCAAAGTATAGAAATTCCAGAACAGGTGACAAGTATAGGCGCATATGCATTTGAAGGATGTAATAATTTAGAAAGCATAAAAATTCCAGAAGGAGTAACAACAATAGAAGATTTTGCATTTGCTTGGTGTAGTAGTTTAATAAGTGTGAAAATAGCAGAAAATCTAGATAATATAGGGAAAGGTGCATTTTATGATTGCATTAGTTTAGAAGGTATAGTTATTCCAGAGAGTGTAACAAGTATAGAAGAATATGCTATTTCAGAGAATACTATTATATATACTAAATTAAATACTGAAGGACACAGATATGCAGAAGAAAATGAGCAAGGATATATTTTAATATATGAACCAGGAGATATAAATGCGAATGGATTTATAGACGTAACAGATTTCTTAATGTTAAAAAGACATCTAGTAGCAGAAAATAGAGATAGTTGGAAATTAAGAGGAGATAGTCTATTATCAGCAGACATGAATGAAAATGGGGCAGTAGATATCACAGATATGTTAATATTGAAAAGAGTGATTGTAGAAAATATATAAAATATTACGGACGTACGAGGTACGTCCATTTTTTGCCTAAAAGTGAGGATGAAAAATATAAAATGTGCAATCAAAATGTCATAAAAATTTAATATAACAACAACGAAAATGGTAAAAAGACAAGCCGTAAGAGGAGAAGAGGTAAACTTAAATTAAGACCAAAAACCTATATTTACAAAGTCTTAGAATATTTATATAGTATTAAATAGGATAAATAGGAAAAATGCCAAAGTGTAACTTGTAAAATTGTAAAAATACTTGGTAAAACGAAAGGAGAAATACACATGAAAAAGGGGATAAAGAAAGCAATATCAACCATAGCCATATTAACCATGACATTTCAAATAGGAATGCCAATGATACCTGGGGTGCAAACAACAGTATTAGCAACAGATACAACAAATTCGTTAGAAGAGGTACAAGAAGATATACAACCAACTGTTGATAAAGTAGGGACAACAGAATTATCAGAAAATGCAGATACACTAACAGAAGAAATCTCAAGAAACTACCAAATCAAAGAAGAAGAAACTTGGGATGTTTCTAAAAATGGAGATGGAAGTGTTATAGCCAAATGGACTTTAGAAAATAGAACATTAACCATATCTGGAACAGGTGAAATGAAAGATTGGAGTTTAGATTCTAAAGAAGATTGGCATGATACACAATATACAAATGTTATAGAAAATGCAATTATAGAAAATGGGATAACAAATATAGGAAAGAAGGCTTTTTATGAATGTGGCAATATAAAAAGTATAAATATTCCAGAAGGTGTAACAAGTATAGAAAGTTTTGCTTTTTCAGGATGTACTAGTTTGACAAGTATAAATATACCAGAAGGAGTAACAATTATAGACAGTTGGGCATTTGATGAATGTAGTAGTTTGAAAAATATAATAATCCCTAATAGTGTGACAAGTATAGATATATATGCTTTTTCAGAATGTAGCAGTTTAGAAAGCATAGAAATTTCAGAAAATGTAACCCAAATAGGTGGAGGGATATTTTTAGGATGTACGAATTTAGAAAGTATTAATATATCAGTAAATAATGAGGATTATGTAAGCGAAGATGGAATATTATTTAATAAAGAAAAAACAATAATAATATCATACCCAATAGGAAGAAAAGATATAAAAGAATATGAGATACCAAGTACGGTAACGACTCTAGAACAGTATGCATTTGCACATAGTAGCCTAGAAAGTATAATAATTCCAGAAGGACTAACAGATATAGAAATGTATGCATTTTATGGATGTGATAATTTAAAAACTTTAACGATTCCAAATAGTGTAAAGACTATAGGTCCTTCTGTAGTTTCTAAGTCAACAATTATATATGCAAATGCCGACAGTAAAGGACACAAATATGCAGAAGAAGGAAATTATAGATATATATTAATAGGAACTGCTACAGAAATATCCACAAATTATGAAATAAAAGAAGAGGAAAGTTGGGATGTATCAGCAAATGCGGATGAAAGTGTTATAGCAAAATGGACATTAGAAGACAGAACACTAAGAATAAGTGGAACTGGTGAAATGAAAGATTGGTATTATGATGAAAGTGATTGGCATAATACCCAATATACGGATTTGATAGAAAAAGCAATTATAGAAAAAGGAATAACCTATATAGGAATGCAAACATTTTATGGATGTAGCAGTTTAAAAAGTATTAATATACCAGAGGGGTTAACGAAAATAAGTAATTATGTATTTTCAGGATGTAGTAGTCTAGAAAGTATAGATGTAGATACAAATAATTCAAGTTATATGAGTGAAGATGGAATCTTATTTAATAAGATGCAAACAGAATTTATAAGATACCCAGCAGGAAAAAAAGACAAAAAAGATTATGTAATACCATCTACAGTAACTAGTATAAATGCTTCTGCATTTTCAGGATGTAGCTATTTAGAAAGTATAAAAATACCAGAGAAGGTAGGACGTATAGAAGATGGTACTTTTTCTGGGTGTAGTAGCTTAAAAAATATTAGCATTCCAGAAACAGTAACAGTTATAAAACTTTATGCATTTTCATACTGTAGTAGTTTAGAAAGTATAGAAATTTCAGAGAATGTAACAGAACTAGATGGAGGAACGGCATTTTCAAATTGTAGTAGTTTGGAACGTATAAATATAGATGTAAATAATAAAAATTATATGAGTGAAGATGGAGTACTATTTGATAAGTTACAAACAGAAATTATAAAATACCCAGAAGGAAAAAAAGATACAAAAAAATATATAATACCAGAAAAAGTAACAACTATAGGCTGGATGGGATTTGCAAGGAGTAATAATCTAGAAAGTGTCGTAATCCCAGAAGGAGTAACCAATATAGAATATAGCGCATTTATAGGATGTAGTAGTTTAGAAAGTATAAGTATTCCAAGTAGTGTAACAAATATAGAACAAAGTGCAATTCCTACTTCAACAATTATATATACCAGATTAAATAGTGAAGGACATAGGTATGCAGAAGAAGCTGAGAAAGGATATATTATAGATGACATAGCACCAACTGTCACATTTACACCAAATGCAGGAGAAAATGTACAAAAAGAATATACTATAACAGTAGAAGTACAAGATAATATAGAAGAAGTAGGAGTAAATGAAAATAGCCTAAAATATCAATGGACACAAAGTGAAACACAACCAACAAAAGAAAGCTTTACAGAGAGTTTTGAAAATGGACAAACAATTACAAAAAATACAGGAGATGGTGCATGGTATTTATGGGTATACGCAGAAGATAATGTGGGAAATGAGACGATAAGAAGAAGTGAAGCATTTTACTTTGATAATACAGCACCAACAGTCAATGTAGAATATAGTACAAAAGAAATTACAGAAGAAAATGTAACGGTAACTATCACAGCGAATGAAGAAATACAAGCAGTACAAGGTTGGACATTGTCAAGTGATAAAAAGACATTAACAAAAGAATATGCTGAAAATACAACAGAAACCATAACGATAAAAGATTTAGCAGGAAATGAAACACAAGTAAATGTAGAAATAAGTAATATAGACAAAAGCTTAATAGAAACAATAGTAGGAGATATTAATCAAGATGAAAAAATAGATGTAACAGACTTCTTGATGATAAAAAGACATTTAGTAGCAGGAAATAGAGATATTTGGAAATTAACAGGAGATAATTTATCATTAGCAGACATGAATGAAAATGGAACTGTAGATATCACAGATATGTTAATGTTAAAAAAAGTTCTAGTAGATGAAATGTAATAAAAATGTAATAAAAGCTGTAAGACAGGTAACAGCTATAGTTTATCGTATTCCATAATAAGAGAATAGAAAATCATAACATAAATACTTGAAAATAAAATAAAAATATGTCAAAATAGAATTGTAATATTATAAAAATGGGGGAATACAAATGAAACGAATGAAGTTAGCAGTAATAATAACTATTTTATTTGTAGTTTTTGCTATGATAGCTCCAAAATCATATGCTGTAGATGAAAGCTTTGAATTGCAATTAGAAGCATCATCAACAACATTACATCCAGGAGATAACTTTTCAGTAAATATTATAATTGACAATATGAACGTTACAAGTGGAGACCAAGGAATTGGTGCTTATCAAGCAAAAATTATTTATGATACAAATGCATTAGAGTTAGTTAATGTTACACCAGCAACAGGATGGGAAGTTTTACAAAATGAGGGGAACATGGTAGCTAATACAAGTAATGCAGAGGTGGTTAAAGAAAGAACACACACAGCAACAATTAACTTTAAAGTATTAGACGATGTAACTTTAGGAGATACAACAATTTCTTTAGAAAGTATACAAGGTTCTTCAGGTACAACAACAATTGAGGGAACAGGAATATCAGAGGTAGTAAGTATAGAGGAAGAAAATACAGATAATCCACCAGATGACAATACAACAGGAGATGATAATACAGTCGGAGGAGACAATACAACAGGGGAAGATAATACTGTTGGAGGTGACAATATAATAGGTGATGATAATACAGCAGGAGATAAGAATAATGCAGGAGATAAGAATAATGCAGGAGGAAGTAGTACAAATAAAAATCAAATAGGTACATCATCAAATAATAATCAAGCTACGACATCTAATAAAGTGTTGCCATATACAGGTATCAGGAATGCGATTATCATAGCAATTGGTGTAGCAATTGTAGCAGCAGTTGTATTTTATGTAAAATATAGAAGAGCAGTGTAAAATATAAAAAGAAAGTAGCAAATCATATTGCTATTTTCTTTTTTTTGGGATAAAATAAAAATACAAAAGAAAATAAAATAGAGGAATGATTATGAAAGATTATTATGGAATATTAGAAGTAAATGAAAAAGCATCACAAGAGATTATAGAAAAAGCATATAAAACATTAGTAAAAAAATATCATCCAGATTTATATTCATCTGTACAAAAAAGGGAAGCAGAAATAAAATTAAGAGATATAAATGAAGCATATAACATCTTATCAGATAATTTCTTAAGGGCGCAATATGATTTAGAATTGCAAAAGGAGAAAATTCGTGCACAGACGAGTAGAAATGTATCAGAAGAAAATACTCAAAATTATAAGCAAAATGCTACACAAAAAAGAAATGAAAACATATCAGGAAACAGAAGAAAAAAAGCGAAAACACAATATGTACGAAATAAAAGCAATGTTGGAACAATATTTGGAATTGCAGATTTAGTAAAAGATTTATGGACGAATAGGCCCCAAAAAAGAGAAAGAAAGAAAATGAATAAAACAGATTGGATTGCAATAGGATTAACAATTGTTGTCGTTTTTATCATTGGAGTTATATTATGGTTTATACCATTTACAAATGGATGGATGAGACAATTATTATTTGAAAATGCATTATTCAATTTTATAGGTGGTTTATTTTCTTAATTTGGAAATAATTCTATTGACAACTAAGAGCCAATAAGATATAATATATATCGTTGAATAAGGGTTATCCCAACATACAGTTTTCGTATGACCGGAAGGAGGGGAATTTAAATGTTAGAAATAAAAGTTAATAATGGTAATATAGAAGATGCTCTAAAAAGATTTAAAAGACAATGTGCTAGAAATGGAGTATTACAAGAAGTTCGTAAGAGAGAGCATTATGAAAAACCTAGTGTAAAAAGAAAGAAAAAATCTGAGGCAGCAAGAAAAAGAAAATTTTAGTACATATAAAATGAGGTATTAACGAAAATTAATATCTCGTTTTTTTTGTCTTATAATTTGTATTGATCCGAAAATTTGTAAAATAGAAGATCCTCTTATGTATAGTGAACTATATAAAATACTTGTAAATTTATAAAAAAATTTAATAATAAAGTAAAAATTGTGTTATAATATAATACAGAATTAATAAGAAAAGATTAAAGAATTTTGATATTTGGTATTATGTAGAAAAATGTATATAAATAAATTTTTAGCATAAAATAGACCAAAGATTCAAGGAAAGGAAATATATGAACGATATAAAAAAAGAAATAAAAAAAGGAATCAAACTTCATGTTTTAAATACAGATAAATTTAAAACAAATTTAGTGGCTGTATTTTTAACAACAAAACTGGAAAGAGAAACAGTAACAGCAAATGCACTTATTTCAGCTGTCTTAAGAAGAGGAACAAATAACATGCAAACCCAAGAAGAGATTAGCAAACAATTAGAAGAATTATATGGGGCTAGTTTTGACTGTGGTATTGATAAAACAGGAGACAATCAAGTATTAAAATTTTATATTGAAACTGTAAATGATGCATTTTTACCACAAGCAAATGAAAATATATTAAAAAAATCCATTGAAAATATATTAGATATTATATTTAATCCATTGGTGGAGAACAATGCCTTCAAAACAGAATATGTAGAACAAGAAAAGAACAATATGAAGCAAAGAATAGAAGGAAGAATCGATAACAAAAGAAGATATGCATTAGATAGATGTATAGAAGAAATGTATAAAGGAAAACCTTTTGGACTATATAGATTTGGATATGTTGAAGATTTAAATCATATTAATGAAGTAAATTTATATGAAAGATATAAACAATTAATTGCACAATGTAAAATAGATATTTTTGTTTCAGGAAATGTAAATGAAGAAGTAGAAAATATCATATCAGAAAATCAAAATGTAAGAAATCTAGAAGAAAGAGAACCTAGCTACAATAAAGAAAGTGAAAAAAATACAGTGAAACAAGGCGAAAAAATAGAAACAATGGATGTCATGCAAGGGAAATTAGTAGTTGGTTTAGATGTCAATTCACAAAATGAAGATGAAAAATATAATGTTATGATATATAATACAATTTTAGGAGGAAGTGCAAATTCTAAAATATTTCAAAATGTTAGAGAAAAAGCAAATTTAGCATATGAAGCAGGTTCTAGGTATTTTAAATATAAAGATAATATATTTGTCATTTGTGGAATAGAAATATCAAATTATGAAAAGGTTTTAAATTTAATAAAAAAACAATTAGAAGATATGAAAAATGGAGATTTTACAGAAGAAGAGGTAGAAAATGCGAAAAAAGCAATTATATCATCCATCAAAACAATTGATGATGAACAAGATACCAGTATTACGTATTATTTCGGACAAGAAATGTCTGGAAATCAAAAATCAGTGGAAGAATATATAGAAAGAATAGGAAAAGTAACGAAAGAAGACATTATACAAGTAGCCAATAAGGTGGAAACAAATACAATATATTTTTTAAGAAATTAATGATGATGGGAGAAAAAAATAGATGCAAGTGATAGAAAATTCAAAAGTAAAGGAAACGTTATATTTAGAAAAGTTAGAAAATGGCTTAACAGTCATGATAATACCGAAAAAGGGAATGAAAAAGAAATATATGATATGGGGAACCAATTATGGTTCAAATGAAAATGTATTTATAGTACCTGGAGAAAATGAAAAAACAGAAGTTCCAAATGGTGTTGCCCATTTCTTAGAGCATAAATTATTTGAACAAGAAAATGGAACAAATAGTTTAGATACCTTAACAGCTTTAGGAGTGGATGCCAATGCATTTACAACAAATGATACAACGGCATATTTATTTGGCTGTACAGATAACTTTTATCCAGCTATGGATGAACTAATGGATTATGTCCAAAATCCTTATTTTACAGACGAAAATGTAGAAAAAGAAAAAGGAATCATAGGACAAGAAATTATGATGTATGATGACTCTCCAGATTGGAAAGTGTACTTAAATGCTATGCAAATTTTATATCATAACCATCCTGTAAAAATTGATGTGGTTGGAACGATAGATTCTATTAATAAAATAGATAAAGAGATTTTATATAAATGTTATCAAACATTTTATAATTTATCCAATATGGCAATTGTCGTATGTGGAGATTTTGAGCCAGAAAACATGTTAGAAGAAATCAAAAAAAGATTGAAAGAAAATAAAGCAAGTGGTAAAATACAAACATTTTATCCAGAAGAGCCAGATACTATTGTAAAAGAAAAAATAGAACAAAAAATGGAAGTCAGTAGACCAATGTATACAATTGCTATAAAGGTAAAACCAACAGATAATCCGAAAGAAATGATAAAACGAGATATCGCCATTCAAATCTTATTAGAACTTTTAATAGGAAAAAGTTCACCATTATATAAAAAATTATATGATGAAGGCGTTATTTCTGGAGGAATTGGAGGAAGTTATGAATTTTCGGAAAACTATGCACATGTCATGATATCAGGACAATCCAATGAACCAGAACAAGTATATAGTGAAATAAAACAGGAAATAAATAGACAAAAACAAGAAGGAATTTCTGAAAATGATTTTAATAGAATAAAGAAGAAACTATATGGGGAATATGTAAAAGAGTATGATGATGTCGAAAATATTGCCAATATGTTTCTAACAAACTATTTCATGGGCATTAATAGTTTTGACTATTTAAATCAAATAGATACGATAGATGTAGAATATTTAACACAAGTGCTAAATGAAGTATTTAAAGAAGAAAAAATGGTAATTTCTATTGTCAAAAATTAAGAAAACTAGTTAATAAAAATGATATATGTTTTTATAGAATGAGTAAGGTAGAAAAAACAGTATTAAGATAATAAAAATCATAATACTGTTTTTTTCTATTTTTTGGTGTCGAAAATTGTAAAAATCCGTCATACGAAACTTGGCAAAAACAAGTGAAATAGCTTGACTGAGAGATTTTTGTGTGGTAATTTATAAATATACAGAAGATAAATTAGAGAAAAGGAGAGATAAAAATGTTAAATGATGAAATTTGTAAATTACGTGATAAATTAAATAAAAGTATAGAAGAAGGAAAAGATTATCATATCATTTATAAAATTAGTGTAGAACTTGACGAATTAATTGCATCTTATTATGATAAAGATAATAAAAAAAAACCAGTAATAGCATTGGTTTAAAACAATAATTCCCTACGATATTGTGTTGTGGGGAATGTTTTTTTGTCGCATAGACAAACGAACCTAATGCGACACGACAAAATGTCGCATAGACAAACGAACCCAATGCGACATTTTTTCTTTCAAACCACTTGAAAAAATTTGCAAAATACGATATAATTTTTTGCCAAGTGAGAGGTAAAAAATTATGGAAATAAATAAACATATCATAGATAATTTATGTGATGATGCAGGAGCATCTAGGACAAGAAAAGCACATGAATATAAAGAAGAAGGAAGAGTAGAAATTATTGATTTTGAATATCAAAATCCGCTAAATTTTGAAATTAAAGGAAGCGTGTATGGAAATGAAGAATACCATACGTATATTTTTGTGAAGAATGGAGAAGTAGAAGATATTACTTGTGATTGTCCAGACTATTACAATCATTATGGTGTATGTAAACATACATTAGCCACAGTTTTAGAATTTGCAGGGGATGAAAAACAAGCAAAGCAAAGAACAGATTCTGAATACAATTC
Organism: uncultured Eubacteriales bacterium; assembly: GCA_949288175.1. Taxonomy (GTDB): domain Bacteria; phylum Bacillota; class Clostridia; order TANB77; family CAG-508; genus CAG-269. Next base: position 164,979 of record CASEIV010000009.1, read on the forward strand.
CTCTGAAATTTCTAAAAATGTGAATGAATCTGAAAGTATATTAGAGCATGAGATACATTCAAGTTACGATAAGTACAGAGGATTTAAACAAATCGTTAATATTTTTTATAATGAAGAAATTGAAGGAATCGATGAAGAAGAATCAGAATTAAAAGAACAGGGGACCATTAAATTAGAACCTGAGATATTTTACGATAAATTCACAGGAGATATGAAGGTTGAGTTTAAAGTAGGAAATAAAAGAATGTATAAAATTAAAAATTTATCAGAATTTTATACGAGAATGTTGAATAAAGAGTTGTATCGTTATGGACAGAAATTACAATTTGTTCACACAAGAGAGAGTTTTGAAAAAGATAGTTTACCATTATTAGAATTTTTAATGAAGTATGCAGAAATTATCAAATATGCTAACTCAAATTCTAATAGCAATTATCGATTCTATGGAAAAGCTTTAAGTGAAACCAGTATTATTTTAAGTAATAGTGGAATTGATGATATATTTGAAATTATGAAAGGTAAGAAAATAAGTTTTCAAAGAGAATATAAACAAACAGAAATTGAATTTACAGAAGAACAACCAGATATTCAATTTAAATTAAGAAAAATAGATGAAGATAATTATGAAATCGTACCAAATGTTGAGATTTATAAGATTTCCATTGTAAAAGGAAAAACATATAAATATGTACTAGATGAACATAAATTATATCGATGCAATAAAAAATTTGAAAAAGCAAATTTAAAATTATTAGAAATATTTAGGCAAAACTATATGACAGAAGTAAAGTTAGGAAAAGAGGAATTATCACAGTTATTTTCTGTCATTATTCCAAAAGTAAAAAATGCGATAAAATTAGAAAATATTTCTGAAGAAGAAATTGAAAAATATAAACCAAAAACACTAATCACAAAAGTATATTTAGATTTTGATGAACATGATTATTTAGTGGCAGATGTAAAATTTTGTTATAATCATCAGGAATTTAATCCATTAGATGAAAAGCAAAAAATAGACATACCAAGAAACATGATAAAAGAGACCAAAGCCTTAAATATTTTCAGAAAAACAGGCTTTATGTTAGATGTTAAAAATTTAAGATTTATTTTGCCAGATAATGATAAAATTTATCAATTCTTAACTCAGGATATCAATTATTATATGCAAAACTTTGAGGTTTTGGTAACAGAAAATTTTAAGAAAAAACAAATTAGACAACCGAAAATGGGAACAATTGGTGTAAAAATAGAAAACAATTTGCTTTCTATTGATTTAAATCATCTAGATATAGATGTAAAAGAATTAGAAAAAATCATGCAAAAGTACAACTTAAAGAAAAAATATTATAGACTAAAAGATGGAAGTTTTCTAGAGTTAGAAGATAATAAAGAATTAGATTTTATTGATAAATTGGTTACCGGAATGGATATCGAATATAAAGACTTAGAAGAGGGAGAGGTCAATCTTCCTATGTATCGAAGCTTATATCTAGAAGAACTATTAAAAAGGGCAAAGGGAAAGCAAGTTATCAAAAATGAAAGCTATAAAGATATTGTAAATGAGTTAAACAAAGATAATGAAAATGATAAAATCAAAGTACCAGAAATATTAGAAAACACCTTAAGATATTATCAAAAAATTGGATTCAAATGGCTAAAAACATTGGATAAATATAAGTTTGGCGGAATACTAGCAGATGACATGGGATTAGGAAAAACGGTACAAATGTTATCAATCATTGTGGATTATGCACAAAATACGCCAAAAGAAGAAAGAAGAACAAGTATTGTCGTATCACCAAGTTCTTTAGCACTAAATTGGCAAAATGAAGCAGAAAAATTTACAGGAGAATTACAGACACTTGTCATCAATGGTACATTAGCAGAAAGGAAAAGAAAAATTGCGGAGCTAGAAAACTATGATTTAGTGATAACTTCTTATGACTTATTAAAACGAGATACACATTTATATAAAGACAAAAATTATCAGTTTAGATACATGATAGCAGATGAAGCACAATATTTAAAAAATAGTAATACACAAAATGCAAAATCCATCAAGAAAATTAGTGCAGACACCAGATATGCATTAACAGGAACACCAATTGAGAACTCTTTGGCAGAATTATGGTCAATATTTGACTATATTATGCCTGGATATTTATTTTCATATAAAAAGTTTAAAACACTTTATGAAACACCAATAGTGAAAGAAAATAATGAACAGGCTTTGAACAAATTAAAGATGTTAATAGAACCATTCATATTAAGAAGAACAAAACCAGAAGTATTAACAGAATTACCAGAAAAAACAGTAACTGTATTGAACAATGAAATGGAAGAAGAACAAAAAAATCTATATATTTCATATTTAGCCCAAGCAAGAGAAGAAGTGGCAGAGGAAATCCATTTAAATGGTATTGAAAAAAGTCATATAAAAATATTAGCGGTTTTAACAAGATTAAGACAAATTTGTTGTCATCCAAGTTTATTTATTAAAGATTATACAAATGGAAGTAGTAAATTAAATCAGTGTATAGAAATTGTAGAAGATGCTGTAAAAGGTGGACACAAAATATTACTATTTTCTGGTTATACATCTATGTTTCCAATCATTGAAAAAGAGTTGCAGAAGTTGAATATAAAATACTTTAAATTAACAGGGGCCACAAAGGTAGATGAAAGAATTGATTTAGTAGACGAATTTAATGAAAATCCAAATGTCAAGGTATTCTTAATATCTTTAAAAGCAGGAGGAACAGGGTTAAATTTAACAGGAGCAGATATGGTAATTCATTATGACCCATGGTGGAATTTATCTACAGAAAATCAGGCCACAGATAGAGCATATAGGATTGGACAAAAAAATAATGTACAAGTGTATAAATTAATTACAAAGAACTCTATTGAAGAAAAAATATATGAATTACAACAAAAAAAGGCAGAATTAATTGATAATATGCTTAGCACTAAAACCTCATTTATCAATACATTGTCTAAAGAAGATATTATGAGATTGTTTGAAGAATAAAGCTTTTATTTAACCCAATCAAGTGAACCTGTATACATATTTTTTGAAATTCTCGGCTACCCTTCATTGCCGTTTAACAAATTCTAACGATAAAACTGTAACAATACCCGGAAACAGGACCTTTTACAGTTTTATCTTAAGAATTTGTAAAACGATTCCGGTCGCATTCGAATGCTTCAAAAAATATGTATACAGGTTCACTTGATTTATTTGAAAGATATAAAATCGAAGAAAGGATAAAGGTATGAAAGATTATATAACAATTATAGGTGGAGGATTAGCAGGAACAGAAGCTGCTTATCAGATTGCGAAAAGAGGAATCAAAGTAAAGTTATATGAAATGAAACCAATCAAATTTTCACCAGCACATAATAATCAAAATTTAGCAGAAATTGTATGTAGTAATTCTTTTAAATCCAATTTATTAACCAATGCTTGTGGATTACTAAAAGAGGAGTTAAGGAGACTAGACTCTTTGCTAATCAAAATTGCAGATGAAACAAGTGTACCAGCTGGACAAGCATTAGCAGTGGATAGAGAAGTCTTTTCAGAAACAGTAACAAAGGTAATCGAAGAAAATGAAAATATAGAAGTTATTCATGAAGAAATTACAGATATAGAAGAAATAGCAAAAGAGGGGATTGTGATTATTGCCACAGGACCATTAACATCAGAAGGATTGGCAAAAGATATTCAGAAAATAACAAGTCAAGATAAGCTATATTTTTATGATGCAGCAGCACCAATTGTCAATAAAGATAGTATCAATTTTGATATTGCTTTTTATGGAGATAGATATGCACAAGAAAAGAAAAAAGAGGAAAGTATCGAAGAATGGAAAAAGCGATTAGAAGAGGAAAAAGAAGAGCAAAGCTATATTAATCTTCCTATGAACCAAGAAGAATATGAAAACTTTGTGAAAGAATTAGTCAATGCAGAAGTCGTTACTTTACATGATTTTGAAAAAAGAGAAATTTTCGAAGGATGTATGCCAATAGAAATCATGGCAAAAAGAGGATTAGATACGTTACGATTCGGTCCATTAAAACCAGTGGGATTTGATGATCCAAGAACAGGTAGAAGACCATATGCTGTTGTACAATTAAGACAAGATGATAAACAAGCTACTATGTATAATATGGTTGGTTTTCAAACTAATTTGAAATATGGAGAACAAAAAAGAGTATTTTCTATGATACCAGGATTAGAAAATGCAGAATTTATCAAATATGGTGTGATGCATAGAAATACCTATATTAATTCTACAGAATTGTTAGACGAAACATATAACTTAAAAAGCAATCCTAACATTTATTTTGCAGGGCAAATTACAGGAGTGGAAGGATATGTAGAGTCAATTTCTTCTGGAATGGTAGCAGGACTAAATGCTATACAGCAATTTAAAAATTCTGAAGAAGAATGTAATAAAAGTAAAATTACTTTTTCAGAATATACCATCATTGGTGCATTAGCTAAATATATTTCCACTCCAAATACAAAATTTCAACCAATGAATGCCAATTTTGGAATTTTACCAGAATTAGAAGGAAAGAGGATAAGAGATAAAAAAGAAAGATATATGAAATTAGCAGAAAGAAGTTTAGAAAACATAGAAAATTTTTCATAAAAGATTGAGAAGTATTCGCTTTATGTGTATAATAAAAATATAAGATAATGATAAAGGAGAAAAAGATATGGAGGATTATAAAAGTCCAGAAACGGATAATCCAGAAACTATGAATATGTTTAATAGATTGAATCCAGCAGTCATAGATGGACTAAAAAGAACTCTCTCAAAATTAGATGAACAAGCACCAGACTTTAAAGAAAAAGTAGGAAATATATTAAGACAACTTCTAGAAATGCAATATAAAGATTTTATACCTGATTGGAAAAAAGCAAATGAAGGAAAACAAATCACAAAAGAGGAAAAAATAGAATATCTTGAAAAAATTAAGGATGTTGCTACTGAAACGATGAAAGGAATAAAACGGTTTGTCTTTAAAAACATCTATTAAAGATGAAATGGACAAATGGTTGAGAGATGAAGATTATTGTACTTATATTATGTCTAAATATATACCAGATATATTAAAATCTATAGACAAATCCACATGTATACTTTGGTTACAACTGTTCAGCGATAATTTAAAAGGATTCTTACATAATGAGAAAAGTTTATTATATTTTATTTATAAAAAGGAGAGAGGTTTACCTGTCAAAGAATCATTCCCATTTGCAACAATTGAAGAAGCCGAAAAAGAATTAGAACAAACACAACTAAAAATTCAAAGAGCGATATATATGCGACAAAAACTACGAGAACTTGGTGTGGAAGTAGAAGAAACAATAGATATAGATGAAGAAGATATACTTGAAAATGTGACTGGAAACTCAGCTGTTAGAGGACAACATGATGTAGAGCAAGGAGAAGAAAAAGGCGAAGATATGGAATCAACAGGACAAACTGAATATCCTCAATATGAAAACGATAAAAAAGACGAAGAAGAAACCAATCCATTAATTCTAAAAATATTAAATATAATAGAAAAAGGTAAAACAGAGATAGACCCATATAAATTGATGAAGATTGGAGAAGAATTAAAAGAATGTTGGGATGAAATTGATAAAGGAATACATCTTGACAAAGATGAAGCAATAATGCTTAGGAATAAATTTGATAAGATTATGGAAGTGCCAGAAAACTGTAAAATATTAGGAGTAGGGTACTTAAATACGAGAAGAAGAGACTATATGCGAATGATGGGAGAAGAAAATAAAACAGAAGCAGATAAAGCAGTGATAGAACAAATAAAAAAGGAATTTTCCTCTTTAAATGAAGGTTTTATGAAAGAATTGACAGGAAAAACAATTCCACCACTAAGAACAGAAGAAGAGTATGTCGAAGAACTGAAAAATATAGAATTAGAAATGATAAAAGCAGAAAGAAATATGGAAACAAAACGACATTTTATATTTGGAAAAAAGGGAAAAAATCAAGAAGATGAAAGCAAAGAAGATATTACAGAAAAAATGATGCAAATGTATTTAGAACTAAGTGAAGTGGCAGATGTTACCAAAACAAATAAAATACAACATATATATAATCGAATCATTAGAAGTTTAAAAAGAATGCCAGATATAGATGATAGTAAAATTCCACCAACATTAAAAGAAATGGTAGTTCAGAGAGTAGAAACACCATTACCTAATGTTGGAAATGGTGATGGTAATATTGAAAGTAGAAAGATACCAAGAACAGGTGAAAACATAGGAGAAGATGGTCCATTAATGGAATAATTGTGAAAATAAATGTCACATATACAGAATAATACAGGTAAAATTTACATAAAATTTACATAAATGTTGAAAAATTGGAAAATATATGGTATAATAGAAGAGTAGTTTATAATAAGGAGAGATGTTATATGGATATTTTAACAGAAGATATGAAAAAAGAATTAAAAGAAAAATTTAAAGCATTGGACATAAATGATGAGCATTTTCAAGAAAAGGCACAAGCCATTATTGATGAAGCTATAATAGGAAATAAAGACAAAATAGGTGAAACTGTTGTACAGCAAACAGTTGATGAAGCATTAGAAGAAGAAAAAGGATACTTTGATGAATTTGAGAAATTAATGGATGAAGGAGAAATAGAGAATATTGATGATCAAGATTTAAAAGATGAACTAGAAGAACAAGCTACTCATAAAATTCTAGATGAAGCAAAAGAAAAACTTTCAATGGAAAAAAGGGGACTTTTAAAAGAACCCAATAAAGCAACAACAGTAGAAGATGTGGTAGAAGAAGTTTTAAAACAATTAGAAGAAGTTATTGAAGAAAAAAAGCAAGAGATTGAAGAAAAAATACAAAAAAATGAAGATATGCTTGGAAAGGTTGAGAAAAGAGAACGCTTAAGAGCATCTAAAGTAAAGTTTGGAAATTTACATCAAAAAACCCAAAATTGCAAAGGGGATGAAGGAATAAGATTACACAAAAATCTTGGAGCAGCAATTGCAAATTTAGATAAGCAAATAGATGCCTTGGTGACAGAAACAACTGTTGATGGAAAAGAGTTACAAAGTGATGCATTAGAAGCAGAGAGAAAACAATTAAAAGAAGAAAAGAAAAAACTAGAAGATATGTCTAAATTCTTAAAAGAAAAATATACAAAGGATCATTCAAAAGAAGCTAGTAAAGTCATCATTAAAGATGAAATAACTCAAATTATGGGAGAAATTCAGTATGGAATGAATCCTAACAACTTGGTAGAAAAAGCAGAAGCAATCAGAGAAATATATGAAAAAAATGTAGGTAAATATACAGGAGATGAACTATTAGATATCTTTAAAGGTATGCCATTACATTTTGAACAAGATAAAGATTTAAAATTAACTGCTGCTAGTTTAGTTGATATAGGAAAAACAAATGCTATAAGAAGATTATATATTAGAACAACAAACTTAGATGAGAAAGATAGAACAGATAAAGACAAACAAAATATTAAAAAATGCGAAGAATCTTTTGAAAAAGATGCTATGGCTGTTGAAAGAATATGTGCTGGAAGAAAATTATCACCACTAAAAACAGAGGATGAATATATAGAGGAATTAGAAGCTTTAGAAGCAGATATACAAGGAAGAGGACTTCTAAAAGGGGTTAAAACAAAAGATGTAGCTGCAAAATCTAGAACATTACGTCGTGTATTAAAAGAAATTCTTACTGAAACAACACCAAATAGAATAGAAAAAGCATTTAATAAATTAAGAACTAAATTGAAAAACAATAAAGTAAAAGAAAAAGACCTTCCTGAAGCATTTGTAGAAAGAATAGCGATAAAAGAACCAGTAGTAGCGAAAGTACCAACTCCAAAACCTGGAAAAGGAAAAATGCCAGGAGAAAAAACAACAGGAGAAAAAGCAGGTGAAACAAAAACTACTCCATTAGGTGATGGAGAAGAGGGAGATGAAGAATACGGAGGTTAATGACTAGTAAAAGTAATATCCAATAAATGCTAGAAAGTGCATAAAGTAAAAAACTGATTTTGAGATCATATTCTTATTATCAGTTTTTTATTTTGACCATATAATCACTACTTCTAATTAATAAAATAAAGAGAACCACCCAACAAGAACGAATCTTGTCAGGCGGTTCTCTGGTCCGGAAGATGAAATGATTAGTCATCATCATCATCTCCCCTACCAATTCCGAACCATCCCAACAGGTAGGAACCTGCTGAGAGTGCCAAGGCAACAATCACCAGGATATAGTACCCCAGTAATTGCCATTTTGACAAGGTGATGGGGATATACGAGATCCCAATCACGATGCCAAGTGCTACTGGCACCAGGGCTATCCATTTTTTCCACTCTTTCCGGGCTGTAAGACCCGTAATCAGGTAGAAAGCTACCACTCCACCACCTAAAGAGACAAAAGTCTCTAATGTAAGCGGGATGGTCGGGATGACCAGAATCAATGGCAGCAATAAAGCTAACACGCCAACAGTTACTAACTTCACGATATCATTTCTTTTCATCATGATAATTCCTCCTTTTGCTATATCGTGATTTTGTCAAGGAATTTTCCCTGACTAGCTACATATATATTATACCACATTTTACATAAAAAAGCAAATTTGTAATCCTTGAAATAAAAACAAAAATCCGGGACAATTATTTACTATAACTTACGAACAAAAGATTTGCTTCAAATATATAAAGGAAAAAGACAGAGAAATAAAAATAACAAAATAGAATACCTTATTTCATTTGGAAATCATTTCAAAAAAAATTAAAAATTTCATTGACTTATTATGTTAAAGATGATACAATATATACCGTTATGATAGATTGCATGTAATATGCAATTCCGTAACGGTATATTTATTTTATGTGAGACAAATGTTTCAAAAATATGACAAAAAATCTCATATAAAACAAATCAAAAAATTAAAATTTAGGAGGTGAAATTTAAGTGCCAACAATTAATCAATTAGTAAGAAAAGGAAGACAAACAGGAGTAACAAAATCAAAATCTCCAGCATTACAACATGGA
>CASEIV010000010.1:0-53690 GCA_949288175.1 uncultured Eubacteriales bacterium
GTGATTACATCAGATTTAGGATTAGAATTAAAAGATACAACAATTGCACAATTAGGTAGAGCAAAACAAGTAAAAGTACAAAAAGAAAATACAATTATTGTTGATGGTGCAGGATATAAACAACAAATCGCTGATAGAGTTGCTCAAATCAAAGCACAAATCAATGAAACAAAGAGTGATTATGATAGAGAACAATTACAAGAAAGATTAGCTAAAATTGCTGGTGGTGTAGCTGTTATTGGTGTTGGAGCTGCAACAGAAGTAGAAATGAAAGATAAAAAATTAAGAATAGAAGATGCTTTATCTGCAACAAAAGCAGCAGTTGAAGAAGGTATTGTTGCAGGTGGTGGAACAGCATTAGTAAATGTTATTCCAACTGTTGAAAAACTAGTAAATTCACTAGAAGGCGGAGAACAATTAGGTGCTAAAATTGTATTAAAAGCATTAGAAGAACCAGTAAGACAAATTGCTATTAATGCAGGATTAGAACCAGCAGTTATTGTTAATAAAGTAAAGAGTGAAAAAGTAGGTGTTGGATTTGATGCAGCAAAAGAAGAATATGTAGATATGAAAAAAGCAGGAATTGTAGATCCTACAAAAGTTACAAGAAGTGCTTTACAAAATGCAGCATCAATTGCTTCAATGGTATTAACAACAGAAAGTTTAGTTACAGATGCACCAGAAAAGAAAGATTGCAGCTGTGGAGGACATGAAGGAATGCCAGCAGGAATGGATGGAATGTATTAATAAAATGATAAAATAAGTAGATGTATCCTTCAAGTATTATAAAGAGATTTTTATTCAATATAACGAAAAAAGCTTATACAAACATGTATAAGCTTTTTTTGGTGGCTTCAAGTGGAATCGAACCACTGACACGAGGATTTTCAGTCCTCTGCTCTACCAACTGAGCTATGAAGCCATAAATTTGAATAGTTTACAAAAAAATGGCGACCCGGAACGGGCTCGAACCGTCGACCTCTAGCGTGACAGGCTAGCGTTCTAACCAACTGAACTACCGGGCCGTAAAAAACATGGTGGTCGCTACAGGGCTCGAACCTGTGACCCCCTGCTTGTAAGGCAGATGCTCTCCCAGCTGAGCTAAGCGACCATGTCCTTTCGACGAAATCTAGTATACAAAATTTTTGATAAGTTGTCAATAGATTTTTATAAAAAATTCAAAAAAATTTCTGAAAAAATTCAAAAAATTTAGAGCTAAATCTCCAAAACCATTGAAAATACTAATGCAAAGTCATTTTAAAATTAGAAATAAAGATATAGAAACAGTAACACAAATGAATAAAAAACATATTATATATCATACAGAAGAAAGAAAAGAAAAAACATAGTTCTTTTAACGGAAGGAGGTCTAGACTATGCCAGAGAACAGAGGATGTGGAGGATTCGGATTTGGTGATGATTGTTGCTGGATTATAATCCTTATATTATTAATATGCTGTTGTTGTGGAGGTAACAGAGGAGGATGTTGCTAATCCTTTATAGTTACTCATAAAAAAGAGAAGTGGCCTTCACTTCTCTTTTCATCATTTTTTGTCCAAACAGAAACGTCCCCAATTGTCCCAATTTGTTCTAATGGACATTATTTCTTATTTTCATCATATTTCATATTGTCACCATAACGTTTTACTTTTTGAGTAGTTGTTTTCTCAAATTCTTTATCTCTAATAATAAATCCTTTAATATGTTTGTAATTAGGCAATTTGCTATTAACATTAGAAACAACATCAGAAATAATTTTTTTAATTTCTTCTTTCGTAGGAACACTACCTTTTAAATATTCTGAGATAGCCTCTAAATTTGGATATATTTGTGCTTTTACATAAGTTTCATCATCATCTTCTTCTTGGATTCCTTGTACTAAAGCTTCAGAAATTAAAGGATTATCATTTAGATAATATTCTACTTCTTCAGGATAAATATTTTTACCGTTTTTTGTAACAATTACGCTTTTACATCTACCAGTAATATATAAATATCCGTTTTCATCAATTTTTCCTAAATCACCTGTATGGAACCAGCCATCTTTCATAACGTTTGCAGTTGCTTCTGGGTTATTGTAATATCCTAACATGACATTAGGACCTTTGACAATAATTTCACCAACACCTTCATTATTCGGAGAGTCAATCTTGTATTCTACATTTGGAATAGGAAGTCCAGCAGCATCGTCTTTTTGGAAGAAGTCTGTATTTCCGGCAACCAAAGGAGAACATTCTGTTAATCCATATCCTTGTAAAGTGTTTAAGTTTAATTTTCTAAAATCAGATAAGATTTCTGGATTTGCAGCGGCAGCTCCGACAATAAATACACGTAATCTTCCGCCAAGGGTGTTTTTGACTTTGTTTTTAACAATTTTCTTTATAAAGAAAGGAAGATTATCAAATGGATTTTCATCTTGATTTTCTTTTCTATATTTTTCTGGCAATGTTTTATTCATATTTCTAACAATTGTTTTATGCATTTTTTCCAAAAGTAAAGGAACACATAAAATAACAGAAGGGTGAAATTCAGCCATGTTTTTGGAGATATATCGTAATCCTTCACAATGAGCAATACTAGCACCACTATAAATAGGTAATAAAAATCCTAATGTACATTCATAGGTGTGATGTAAAGGAAGGACTGAGAAAAATAAGTCACTTCTTTTTACTTTTACAATTCCATATGTGGAAAGGATATTAGAACAGATATTTCTTTGTGATAAACAAACTCCTTTGGCATTTCCAGTTGTGCCAGAAGTAAATAACAAAATACGCAATTCATCAGGATTAATTTGAATATCATCAAAATCATGAAATTCGTTTAAATAACTATCTTTTCCCATGACTTTAAGATTATCAAAATATAAAATGTCATTTGTTTTAGAATCGATTTTATCAAAAGAAATGAATGTAGTTTCTTTATTATTTAAGTTATTCATATTTTCTTTTATAGAAGATAAATTTTTTAAATCTCCTAAAATACAAACTGATTCTGAAACATTCATAAAATTAATGACATCATCATAATGTAATTCTTTATCAATAGGAACCACAATCCCCACAATAGAAGCTGCCATATAGGATACACACCATTTATAGCTATTCTTTCCAATAACAGCGATTCGCTTGTTTAAAAAGCCACGTTTAATGAAATCTGTTCCTAAATAGACAACATCATTTTTAAATTCCTCATAGGTAATAGAAACAACATTTCCATTTTCGTCTTTTAATTTAAAAGCAGTTCTAGATTTAAAGTTTTCGGCAGAGTTGTATAACATATCTTTAAAATTGGTAACTTCATCGGTTTTATGATATTTCAATTTTAGTTGTTCGGAAACTGGTAAGTTCTTTTTCATTTTTATGAATCCTCCTCATTTAGATAATATTTGTAGTTTATGATTATAAATTACCATCATTCTGCAAAATACAGTATTAATGATATCGATAAAAAGTATAAGTTGTATCTTGTTTGACTGTTAAATTACCATCAAATATACTACCATTTTCAGAAGAAAGTGGAATATCAATCGATACAGTTGTTTTAAAATCTTCGTCTAGATTATTGGTAATATAAATATCAAATGAAAGTGTACAACAGATATCTTCTAGATGGATATTACATTTTTGTAGTAGAGAACCATCATAAGTAATTGGTGATGAAATATCTGTTATGGTATAATCAGACTTTATATTAGAATTTACATAGCTAAAGGTTAAAGGATTAGCTAAATTGTTATATAAAGTTGGTGTACTTAAATCTGCTTCATCACTAGAAGAAACTGTAAATTCAAAAGAATCTGTGATTTTATTTTCTTCTGTTATATCACTTTTGGCAAAATCATTCAGACTTTTAAAATATAAGCTGGGATTTCCTAATTTGGGTGTGTTTGAAAATTGTATATTTTCGATACGAACTTTTTTTAAAGTATTTTCTAAAGTATCTTCATCAGATGTGTTTTTTATAAATAAAGCTATATCTGTATATTGATATAAATTTTGTATGGTAAAGTTATTAGCTGTATTGGTTTTGTAACCAGCATCAGCACTGCTAAATAAAGTGATTGAATCTACTGTAAAAACCGTAGACTGGTTTTTATCAGCAAAACTTAACATATCATCTTCAAAATTTTTCTTTAATATGTATTTTTGAAAAACGAAAAATGCAAGAAAAATAACAACACCAATTAATATAATTGTAATAATGGTTAAAATAATTTTTGCTTTTTTCATAGGTAAGGGATTCCTTTCTTAAGGTATAAATCTAGTTAAAAATTGTAGAAATTTTACAATTTTTCTCCTTAACAAACACATATATCATATTATAAAAATATGAGAAAATCAATAGGAAAAGAGGATAGAAATTTTCCAAAAATTTAAATTGACAAAAGTAGACACAAAAGGTAAAATGATGATAGGTGATTATATGAAAACAAAAGAAAAGAAGGAGAAAAAAGTAAAAATAACCATCAAGAATTTAATATATTTTTTAATTTTTGTTGTATTCATTTTATATTCTATTCTTTTTTATAATCTATATTTTTCAAAAAAAGTATATGCAACAGAAGAAACTGCTAGTCAAAGTGCAGAAGAAGTTAAAATTAGTCAAGCAGAAGAAGTAAATTTAGAAGAAATTATTTCACAAAATACCAATGATGGAAAAAGAGAAGAATATGAAGTGACAGAAGAAACTTTAGAATATATTACGAAATATAGGACAAATACAAGTATTCCTAAAGGTGTTGTACAGGTAGTGCAAGAAGGAAGACAAGGAACACAAGAAGTAACCATCAAAAAAACATATAAAGGTGAAGAATTAATCAGCGAGGAGCAAGTTAGCCAAAAAATAACGAAAGCATCTATTAATAAGATTGTAGAAATAGGTGGTGGACCTGGAACAAGTAATTATATAGCAAAAGTAGGAGACACTTTATATGTTACCTCTGACAGATTGTCTGTTATGGTAGAACCAGATGAAAATTCACAAAAAGTGGCAACACTATCTAAAAATGATGAATTAGAACTAAAAGAAATAAAAGATTCCTGGTATCGAATAGAAAGTGGTACAGCAAGAGGCTATGTAAAAGCAGAATGTACAACATACATTAATCCAAATGCACCAGAAGAAGAAACAATTGATAACACGAGTACAAACACAAAACCAGCAAGTGAATTAAAAAATACATTAAGTTTTAATATGGCATTAAATAAACCAAGTGGATTATCTTTAGAACAATTCAAAAAAGTTTTAAATGATGATAATGATAAAAATAATATATTTGCCAATAATGCACAATATTTTTATTACATAGAAAAACAATATCATATTAATGGAATATTTGTTGCATCTGTAGCAATCCATGAAAGTGCATGGGGAACATCAAAAATCGCTTTAGAAAAGAAAAACCTATTTGGATATGGAGCATATGATTCTAGTCCATATAATAGTGCATATAACTTTTCTAATTATTCAGAGAGCATAGATTTACTAGCGAGAGTATTTATGAAATATTATCTAAATCCAAAGGGAACAAGCATATATGGTGGAGAAGTAGCAACTGGTTCTTATTATAATGGACCAACCTTGACAGGAGTGAACACGAAATATGCTACTGATAAAAATTGGGCAAACCGTGTATATTACTATATGCAATATTTGTACAATAAATTGTAAAAAAATCTTGCTATTTTTCTAAAGTTATTGTATGATATATAAGTATAAGAAAAAATAGGGAGTATTTTGCCAAAAATAAAGAAGAAAGGGGCAATCAATAGATGAAAAAAGTAATAATCATTGTTACACTATTCACAATTGTTTTTGGAATATTTATTTGTACAAATACAGTTCATGCAGCTGAACAAGCAATTGATCAAGAAACAGAAAGTAAATTAGTTGAAATAAAGGAGGATGCCAGCAAATCGCTTCAAGATTATCAAGAAAAATATGGCTCAGATGTATATGGTACAGTTGCCTATATATTAAATATTATTAGAATTTATAGTATACCATTTTGCTTTTTAGGTATTGCTATTGGAGCGATTCATAGATATGTAGTAGGTATCAGAAAACTAGATACTTTAGAAAAAGGTCTAGGGTTAATTGTAACCTTTGTAACAATATTAATTATATGCCAAATATTACCACTAGCATTTGCAGTGTTTGTAAAATTTGGAAGGGGGTAACAAATGAAAGTTTTATTTGCTGTAAGTAATGAAGAAATTTCACAAGCGATTATAAAAAAATATCAGAAAGAATATAAAGAAATTATCTCACATAAAAATGTATATTACTTTAATGCAATATTAAAAGAAATACAAAAAGATAAATCATATGATAGAATTGTTATTAGTGAAGATTTAGAAGCCTTTTCACATACACAATATGATCAAATTGATAAATTTATATTTGAAAAATTAGATAGTATTAGTGATGAAGCATCTAATATGAGAGGAAATGACATACCAATTATCTTAATTTGTTTAGATAGAAGAACAAAATCAGAGCAAATGTTGGTAAAATTATTTGGTATTGGAATTTATAATGCGATATTGGGAAATGACAGAAGTGTTGATGAAGTTTGTAGATTGATTCATAGACCAAGATTAAAAAAAGAGGCAAAAGCATATTATAAAATTGATTCAGAAGAAGTAACCTATCAAGCTGAAAACGAAAATGATGTTAGTGAGATGGAGATACAAAATATCTTAGCACATTATAAAAGTTTAGGAAAAGATGAAGATAGATATATAGATAGTTTTAATAATATTGCAGCACAATATAATGATACACAATTAAGAATCATTACAAAGTTTTTGCCATTAAACGTAAGAGCAGTATTAGAAGAAAGATCGCCAAAATATCAAAAAATTATGTCATTTAATAATAGAGTATCAAACAATTTAAGACAAGCAAAGGGAAAAGAAGAAGCAGGAACAAGTGAAAAATTGTTGAAATCCAAGGATAAAGCAATTACAATGACAAAGCCAGTTGTGATACCTTCTTCAGTTAATGTGACAGGTGCAAGAAAGATGTCAAGACCTAAAAAGACACCAGAAGTACAACAAACTTTACATCAAGTAGCACAACAACAGCCAAGACCAGAAGCAATAGTAGAACAAGAAGAAAGTATATCAAATGTATTAGAAACAGAAACAAAATCAGTAGAAGTGCCAACAACCAGTATTTCAAATGAAATAGAACAAGAAGTACAACCAGTAAAAAGAGGAAGAGGAAGACCAAGAAAAAATCCAATTCCAGTAGAAACAGCGCAAGAACCAAAACCAGTAAAAAGAGGAAGAGGAAGACCAAGAAAGAATCCACTACCAGTGGAAGAAACCATTTTACCTGGGGTTGAGGAACAAAAAAATGATACCATATTACCAGGATTTGATGATTTTGAAGAAGAGACCAACACGACAATCTTACCAGGATTTGAAGACAATATCAATGATACGCTTTTACAAGAGACAGAAGAAAACGAAAATAATATGATTTTACCTGGATTTGATAATAAACAAAATGATGATGAAGATGATATGGTTTTACCTGGATTTGAAGAAGTAGATTCTATTCCAGAGATAGAAAAATTATCGTCTAATAATTTCGAAAACGGAAATGCAAGTACATATAATCATCAATATGATCAAAGTTTTAATACTGTGGATGAATATGTTCCAGAAAATTCGAGAGATATGACAAGAACA
This sequence comes from uncultured Eubacteriales bacterium, assembly GCA_949288175.1. Taxonomy (GTDB): domain Bacteria; phylum Bacillota; class Clostridia; order TANB77; family CAG-508; genus CAG-269. The sequence continues at coordinate 7,704 of CASEIV010000010.1, forward strand.
AACAATCATTATGTGCAAACAATAGATATATCATCACTTTTAACATCTGATAAAAAAATCGTGACATTTGTTGGAACTAGCAAAAATGGAACATCATTTATTGTAAATAATGTAGCAGAATTGTTATCATCTATGGGAATTAATGTTGCTATTTTAGACACAACAACAAATAGAAATTCATATTATATATATACAAAAAATGAAGAAGCTTTAAGAAATATTGCATCAAATAGTATTGAACAATTATCAGAAGGAATTGCAAATGGAATACAAGTAAATAAAAATTTAACGGTATTTACATCTTTACCAGATGAACAAGATTCTATCAGCAAAGTAGATGAAATCTTAGAAACATTGGTAAAAAATTATTCCTTAATCTTAATTGATTGTGATTTTAATACACCAGTAGGATATTTTAAACAATCACTAGAAACATATTTAGTACAATCTTTGGATATCCTTACAATACAACCACTTACAGCTTTTTTAAGAGATTTAAAGGCAAAAAATATATTAGAAGAAGGTAAATTAAAGATTATATTAAATAAATTTGTAAAAATTAGAGGGGTAAATGAAAAGACAATTATAGGAGGAATGGCCTTTTATAATGACCCTGCTATGTCATTTATGACAGAATTATTTGATAGAAGTTTAATTAAATATATAACCATTCCATTTGAGGAAGAAATATATGTTAAATATTTAGAAGGAATTATCAATTGTGATATTAATTTAAAAGGATATTCAAAAACCTTTATGCAAGTATTAAAAGCTTTAGGGAATATGATTTATCCATTAGTTTCAGGACAAGGAACATATAGACCACCAACAGTGGGAGGAGGAAATAACCAATCAAATGTATTTTCTCCAAGTATGAATGATACATTAAACCAGATGAAAAGAAATTTTTAAATAGGAGGAATCAATTGTGATAATAGGAGTTGCTGTAGTATTAGTAATCATTGTAATTATACTAGTTGTCTATAATATAAAAATTAGTCAGAAAATTCAAAAGTTTAGAAATATCAATCAAAAAATTACTAACCTACAAGTTGTTCAAGATTTTATGAATACAATAGGTGAAACATCTTCTGTTGATGAAAAAATAAAGAAGATAAACAATATATTAATTGAAAAATATGAAATCAAATATTCAACAATTGTTGTTTTTAATGGTGCTGAATATGAAGTAAAAGCATCAAATGTTGATGAAAGACATTGGGATTCATTAAAATCTTTACAAGATGTAGAAATGTTTAAAGATAGCATACAAACAGCTACTCCCAAATATGTTACGGTAAATAATGAAAATGAAAGACTTCCTTATCAAAAGATGGAATTTGGAAGAGCAAAATCAGCAATATTTTTTCCATTATATATCGATAATGTCTACATTGGATATTGGATATTAGAAAGTGGTACACCACATGATTTTGATAATGTGGATACAACTGTTTTAGAAGTGATAAAAGATAACATTGTATCTGTATTAAAAACAGTTGTACATCAAAAAACATTAGAATCTATTGTAAGAACAGATTTATTTACAGGACTATATTCAGAAGAATATCTATATGGAGAAGGCAAAAAAATCATAGATCAATATACTATATCAACAATTTGTATGTTCAAAATTATTAATATAGAAGAAATTAATAAAAATTATTGCAGAGAATTGGGAAATGAAGTCATAAAAGAGATTAGTAGATATGTTAAAGAAAATATTTCAGAAGATTATGTATTTGTTAGATATATGGGACCTAAATTTGTTATTGCATTTTCAGGAGTAGATACAGAAGGAGTTGCTTCATTTATCAATGATATAAAAGATCATATTGAGCAAATGAAAATAGCTTTACCAGAGAATACAAATAACTATACAACTGAAAATAATGAAGATAAAACGATGGATATGTCAAAACAAGAAGTAACACCAATGATAAATGTCGCATTATCTTCATATTACAAAGGAACAGGGCTAGAAGAAGTATTAAAGAAACTAGAAGAATATTTAGATAATGCTGATAAACAAGAAAGTGATATAACCAATATATAAGAAGCAAGGAGGAATTTGTATGGAATTTGATAAGACAATGAATTTTAAGGTGGAAAGAGAACAAAATGCCAAAAGCCAAGAAATTTTAAAAGAAGTCTATGAAGCTTTAATGGAAAAGGGATATAATCCTATCAATCAAATTGTAGGATATATTTTATCAGGAGATCCTACATATATAACAAGTCATAATGATGCAAGAAATAAAATTAGAACAATTGAAAGAGATGAATTGTTAGAGAAAATGGTAAAAAAATATATAGGATTAGAAGAGGACTAATATGAGAATATTAGGAATAGATTATGGAGATGCAAGGGTTGGAATAGCCATAACAGATGAATTAAATATAACTGTGCAAGGTTTAGAAACGATACAAAGAAATCATTCTGACAAAATTGTACTAAGAAGATTGGATGAAATCTTGCAAACATATGAAGTAGATACCATAGTAGTAGGATTACCATTAAATATGGATGGAACGATGTCAGAAAGAGCAGAAATTACTGAAAAATTTGTCCATAAATTAAAATGCAAATATAATAAGATGAAAATTGAAGTAATTGACGAAAGACTAACCACTGTTGCAGCTCATAAAACGATGAATTTTTTAGATGTCAATAAGCATAAAAAAAGAAATATTGTTGATACTATATCTGCAGTATACATTTTGGAAACATATTTAAATAAATCAAAAAATACATTGAAAAATTCAAATTAATCATGTATTATATGTAATATATAATAAAATAAATAAATTGAAAGGAGAAATTTATGAACGAAAACGAAAATTATGAAGGAGAAGATTTAGATAACGTAGTAATATTAAATGATGAAGAAGGAAATGAAGTAAGATTTGAATTCTTAGATTTAGTAGAATTAGAAGATGAAGAATATGTTGTTTTATTACCAATAGCAGAAGAAGGCGAAGAGGAAGAAGGAGAAGTTGTTATCTTAAAAGTAGAAGATGTAGATGAAGAATCAGATGAAGAATCTTATGTAAGTGTTGATGATGAAGAAACACTTAATAGAGTATTTGAAATCTTCAAAGAAAAATTTAAAGATGATTTTGATTTTGTAGATTAGTAAAAAGTTTTTATTGTATATAGAAAATCTTATATTTTTTAAATATAAGATTTTTCCTATACAATTTAATAAAGCGAAGGGGGAAAACAAATGAAAAATTTTTCTACATGGCTATTGGTTTGCTTTATGGTAATGTATTGGGTATTTAGAATTATAGTAGCATTAATGGCACAATTGCATCAAGAATTTTTTATTGTACCATTTGATTTAACAATGGAAATTATTTTGTTATTTGTAGTATTAGCCTGCTTGGTATTGGTAGTAAAAAGAAAAATGGCAGGAGCATTAATTTATTTGTTTGCTTATGGAATGTATTTTGGTTCAGATGTAGCAACAAAAATCACAGCTATATTTGAAGATGCTTCACAAGTAGGAATAGCTGACTATACAACATTAATCATATCTTTGATAGGAATTATTTTACCAATAGCAGTATTATTAGATTTACTAGCAGACAAAAATAGAAAAGCACACCCTAAAGATAAAAAGACAGATTGGTTTTATAAAAATGAACAATATGATAGAAAACTAGATGATAGAGCAGATAAGAATAATTATAGAACATTGTAAAAAAATTAGGGACATTTGGGAGTTGGTCTCAAATGTCTTTTATGCTATACTATATACAGTAATAAGTTATCTAAATTACTAGAAAGTGAGTAAAATAATGAATAGTGAAGAAATCTATAATAAAATTATGAATTTAAAAGTAAAAAATGATGATGGAGAAAAAGTAGATTATTTAAGTAAAAATGAAAAAAATAGTTTTGCAGAAGAGCGAAAAAAAGTAAAAATATTAAAAATATTATCAAACTTATTGCTAATAGTAACGATTGTAATTTTAATAGTGATATTCATCTTAGCTGGAATCTCAAATGATGAGTTTAAAATACCAACATTATTAAGATTTACTTTTTTTATAAGTTTGATTTTGACAATATGTTTTTATGGTATTTTTGCATTATCAAATTATGATTATAAGAGACATCTAAAATTTTATTTTACTAAAAATACAGATGAAACTTATGGATATTATGCGAAATATTTAAATTATAATAGATATTTAGCTGAAAGTCTTTATGAATTTGCAGTATATATAAGTGGGAATGATACAAAGATTATGGCTAATCTTTATAATTGTATAAATGATCCAAAAACTTATTATATAGTTCATAAAGAAGATATTAATAGGCATTCAATAAATATCATTGATGATAATGTTTATTTAGTTGGTGGGATTATGAGTTTACTTGAAAATAATCATTATTTATCTATTTTAGATAACACATGTACAAAAGATGAATTTCTGAAAAAGATTCGTGAACTAAATGAAAAAATAGATGTTAATGAAATTAAATGGAATGACGATAATTCAAATGATATAAAAAATAAAGTTAAAATTTGGATACAAGATGTAAATAAAGTGTTAAAAGAAAAAGATAAGACGATGATATTATTCAAGTTAGATCAAATATATAATGATAAAGTTATCATGTGTATCACTGGCCTTAATAATGGGGATAAAATATGGGAAGACATCGATAAAATAGATAATGAATTAAATAAAACATTAAATGGAAAGAGTGATGGAAATGGATAAAAATAGAAATTACTACAAAAAAGAAATGGATGCAATTTTAACAGAATTGTATAAACATGAAAAACCAAAAAATCAAAAATTATATGAAACCATCTTCATTACAATAATCGTAATTTTAATATTTTTTCCAATGTTAACTTTCGGTGTAGCAGTTGCGATTTTTCCTGAAAAATTATATATCTATATATTTGTACTACTTGGTTGGGGATTATTACCAATTTTGGCCATTGCTAGAAAGAAGAAAGTTAAAAAGGATTTATATACGGTACCAGAAGCTGACAAATTATGCAATATTATTGAATTGGATAGTAGTACAATAGATGAGCTAAAAGAAAATGATTCTCTTGTATTCTATGGGAATCCTGATTCTGAATTTTTAGAATTTTTATATAATATACTTAACCATTTCAATATATTAAAACAAAAAAACATAAATTTATATACATTAAAAATTAAAGATATAAGAGATAACTATCATTTTGATGATAAGCAATTGATTGGGAATGAACTACCTAATGCAATGGATATATTTTGCATAAAATTAAGTGATTTCATTATTAATGATGAAAATATGTATCTGTTTTCTTCAATAAGAAAAATATTAAAACTTCAATATTTTGATGATTTTTGTAAATATGTATGTGAAACGAAAATGACATATTAAATAATAAAGGAAGTGATAGAGATGAACGATAATCGACAAAATTCAACAAACATTAACTGGTATCCAGGTCATATGGCAAAAACGAAACGACAAATTATGGAAGATGTGAGATTAGTAGATATTGTCATAGAATTGTTAGATGCACGTATTCCAATATCTAGTCAAAATCCAGATATAGCAGAGATTACAAAAAATAAAAAGAAAATCATTGTATTAAATAAATGTGATTTAGCAGATGAAAGACAAAATAAAAGATGGGTGGAATATTTTAAAAGTAAAAACATACCAGCCGTTTTAACAGATTCTAATTCTGGAAAAGGAATAGAAGAATGTGTCAGAAAAATAGAAAAAATCATGGAAGAAGATTTAAAAGGACAAGCAGAAAAAGGAAGAATTGGAAGAAAAATAAAAGCAATGGTATTAGGAATACCAAATGTAGGTAAATCTTCATTTATCAATCGAATATCTAAAAAAACATCTGCTGGTGTTGGAAATAAGCCAGGTGTTACCAAACAAAAACAATGGATTCGTATCAATGAAAAAATTGAGTTGTTAGATACACCAGGTGTGTTATGGCCTAAATTTGAAAGTGAAGAAGTGGCATTACATCTTGCGTTTACTGGAACTATAAAAGAAGATATTTTGCAAAGAACAGAAATTGCCTATCATTTAGTAAAATTTTTAATAGAACATTATCCAGAACAATTATGTGAAAGATATAAACTAACACAAGAATATATTCATCAACAATTAGAAAATGAAGAAATACCAGAAAATGAAAATATTTATGAAATCTTTTTAGCAATTGGTAAAAAAAGAGGTTGTATTATTTCTGGTGGTAATATTGATGAAGAAAAAACAGCAAGAATTTTATTAGATGAATTCAAAAATGGTAAAATAGGAAGAATATCATTGGAAAAAGCTCAATAAAAATCTTAAAAAATTAGAATAAAAATTATGTGAAAACTTATAAGGAGTTATAGACGATGGAAGAAGTAGTAAAAAAAGCAAGAGAATTAATGTATGAGCAAACCAAAAAGAATAAAGCACCTGCATGGGGATTAACTGAAATAGCTATTGAAAAAGGAGAACAATTGGCTAATCAATATCATGTAGATAAATATTTAGTATTAATATCATTGTATTTGCAACATACAGTTTTTAGTCGTGTCTATAAAGGAGAAATTCAGAAAAAACATCCACAATTAAGTGCAGAATTTTCTAAAAAGTATTTAGAGGAGTGGGGCGTATCAGAGGAAGACAAAAAAGTGATTTTGAATGCAATCGAGGCACATCATAATGCAATTGAAGCAACATCACTAGTAGCAGAGGTAGTAAAAAATGCAGAATGCTTTAAATTTGTTACTGTAAGAGGGGCTTTGATTTGGCTTCATGAACTTGGATTAAGAGGTGTATCATATGAGGAATCAGTTGAAAGGGTAATAGAAAAGATGGAGCAAAAGAAAAAATTATTAACATTATCAGCATGTATTGAAGAAGCAGAAAAAAATTGTAAAGATATCATACAAATTTTTAGTTTGTAGAATGTGTCGTAATATAAATCATGCATAAAACGGATGGTTACTCACATAGTGTTGTAAAATATAATAAATTAAGATGAAATATAATAATTAATAAAAAAGAGAGAAAAGGAATAAAAGAAAATGGAAGAATTTTTAAAAATAGATAGAACAAAACAAGAAGTGGAGCTAATGTCACCATTAACATGGGCATATATTGGAGATGCAGTATATGAACTATTTATAAGAAATAAGTTAATTAATGAAACAAATTTGAAACCTCATAAATTACATATAGAAGCTATTAAATATGTAAAAGCAAAAAGTCAAGCAGAAAAGTTAAATGAAATCTATGAAACATTAACTGATGAAGAAAAAGATATTGTAAGAAGAGGAAGAAATACACAAAATCATCATTTACCTAAAAATTCGAATGTACAAGAATATATGTATTCAACAGCTTTTGAAGCTTTAATAGGCTATTTATATTTGACGAAGCAACATACAAGATTAAAAGAAATACTAGAGAAAGTTTAAATTCCCTAAAAACGTTCTGGATTGGATAAAAAATGATGGAAATGCTGAAAATTCAAAAATAAGACTTGAAAAATTTACAAATATATAGTAAAATAGGTATGTTGGAAAACAACATACCTTTTACTTAGCTTATAGATATGCACCAAATCTTAAGCTCAGTTAAAGGAGAAAACAAAAAATAGGAGGTGTAAACGATGACAAAGGAAAGAAAACAAGAAATCATTAACACATATAAAAGAGAAGAAAACGATACTGGTTCACCAGAAGTTCAAATCGCTCTTTTAACAGAAAGAATTAATGAATTAACAGAACACTTAAAAGTTCACAAAAAAGATAACCATTCAAGAAGAGGTCTTCTAAAAATGGTTGGAAAAAGAAGAAACCTATTAAACTACGTAGCTAAAAAAGATATCAACAGATATAGAACAATCGTTGAAAAATTAGGAATAAGAAAATAATCATATTCAATAAGCCCGGTGTACAATCGGGCTTAAAAAAAATTTTAGTAAACTTGAGATTAGGTAAGTAGCTTGTATGATGAGCTGGTGATGATTTTGGGGACGGAGCAAAAAATCATCATTATATAAATAATTAAAATATTTATGAAATTAAATGATGATTTTTTGCTCCGTCCCCAAAATCATCACCAGCTCATCATAGAGGTTACCATCTAAATTAAGTTTACTAAAGTTTGTAAATGGTGCAAATTTATTTAATTTAGGAGGATATTTTATGTTTAAAACTTATGAAACAGAATTATCAGGAAGAAAACTTGTTTTTGAAACAGGTAAAATGGCAGGATTAGCAAATGGAAGTGTATTGGTTAGATATGGAGATACAGTTGTTATAGTCAATGTAACAGCTTCTAAAGAACCAAAAGAAGGAATTGACTTTTTCCCACTTTCAGTAGATTATGAAGAAAAATTATATTCCGTAGGAAAAATACCAGGAAGTTTTATTAAAAGAGAAGGAAAACCAAGTGATAAGGCAATTTTAACATCAAGGGCAATCGATAGACCTTTAAGACCTTTATTCCCAAAAGATTTTAGAAATGATGTAGTTGTTGTAGCAACTGTTCTATGTGTTGATCAAGATAATTCACCAGAAATTGCAGCAATGATTGGTGCTTCAGCAGCATTATCTATTTCAGATATTCCATTTGGTGGACCAACAGCAGCAGTTAATGTGGGATTAATTGATGGAAACATTATTATCAACCCAACAGAAGAACAAAGAGAAAAAAGTGATTTAACTTTAACAGTTGCAGGAACAGAAAATAAAATTGCTATGATTGAAGCAGGAGCAAACGAAGTTCCAGATGATGTGATGTTAAAGGCAATAAAAGAAGGACATAAAGAAATCAAGAAAATTTGTAAATTCATTGAAAAAATGAAAAAAGAAATTGGAAAACCAAAATTTGAATATAAATCATTTGCAGTACCAGAAGATATCTATGAATTTGTAGAAACCAATTTCAAAGAAGATATGTTAACAGCTGTACAAGAAGTAGATAAAGAAACCAGAGATAATAACATTTCAGAATTAACAGAAAAAATAGCAAACAACTATGAAGAAAAATTTGGACAAGAATCAGCTGAAGAGCATAAAGGTGATTTAGGAGAAGCAATCTACAAATTAGAAAAGAAATGTGTAAGACATTTAATTTTTGATGAACATAAAAGAGTAGATGGAAGAGCATTAGATGAAATTAGACCATTATCATGTGAAGTAGGATTATTACCTCGTACACATGGAAGTGCTTTATTTACAAGAGGACAAACACAAGTCTTATCTGTTGCAACATTAGGAATGATTAGTGAAGAACAAGTATTAGATGGAATTGATACAGAAGAATCAAAAAGATATATGCATCATTATAATTTCCCAGCATATAGTGTTGGTGAAGCAAGAACTTCAAGAGGACCTGGTAGAAGAGAAATCGGTCATGGTGCTTTAGCAGAAAAAGCATTGGTTCCAGTGATACCATCAAAAGAAGAATTTCCATATGCTATCAGAGTCGTATCTGAGGTATTATCTTCAAATGGTTCCACTTCACAAGCAAGTATTTGTGGTAGTACATTAGCATTAATGGATGCAGGGGTACCAATCAAAAGACCAGTTGCAGGTATTTCAACAGGATTGGTTACAAATCCAGAGGATGAAAATGACTATGTCATGTTAGTAGATATTCAAGGACTTGAAGATTTCTTTGGAGATATGGACTTTAAAGTAGGAGGAACTGAAAAAGGAATTACAGCAATCCAAGTAGACATCAAAGTGGATGGATTATCTTATGATATTATTAAAGAAGCATTTGAAAAAACAAGAATTGCTAGAAAACATATATTAGAAGATGTTATGCTTCCAGTATTAGATAAACCAAGAGCAGATATTTCTCCATATGCACCAAGAATTGTAAGCACACAAATTAAAGTAGAGAAAATTAAAGATGTTATCGGAACTGGTGGAAAAACAATTAATAAAATTATTGAAGAAACAGGTGTAAAAATCGATATTGAAGAAGATGGACAAGTATTTATCTATTCAAATGACAACAAAAAAGCAGAACAAGCATTAGAAATGATAGAAGATATTGTCAGAGAAGTAGAAGTAGATGGAATCTACTATGGGGAAGTTATAAGAATTATGAACTTTGGTGCATTTGTTGATTTAGGATGTGGAGGAAAAGAAGGACTATTACACATTTCTCAAATTTCTAAAGAAAGAATTAAACATGTAGAAGATGTATTACATGTAGGTGATAAGGTTACTGTAAGAGTAACAGATATTGATGACCAAGGTAGAATTAATTTAACAATGAAAGATTTAGCTGAAACAAATTCAGAAGAAAATAAGGAATAATATTGATTTTATAAAAATAACATATTAGAATATAGGGGAGTTGTATATATAAATACAACTCTTTTGTATTCAGTATTTTGTTGCTAACGATATTTTTTATTATTTTGAAACACCTTGTGTGTCGCAACCACTTATGTTTGTTTGGTCGCTTACGCGGTGTTTCAAAATAATAAAAAATATCGTTAGCAACAAAAAATACATATAAAGAAAGAGGGAATATATGGAATATATAACAGAGTTTTCAGCATATTTAGGAAAAATTACAGGGATTGATAGCGAATATATAAAATTAACCATACTGACTGTGTTAATATTTTTAATTTTTGGAATCATTAAATCGATTATTAAAAAGATATATTCTAATTTACCTGTAAATGATAAAAAGAAATTTTTTAGAAACAGAAAAATCCGAATTATATTAACAGCTATTTCTTTTATATTAGTCTTTCTTCTTTGGGGAGAAAAACTATCAGGACTAATTACATTTATTAGTTTGATATCAGCTGGTTTAACGATTGCTATTAGAGAAATTATTTTTAACTTTTTTGCAGGTATTTATATTAATATAACCAGACCTTTTGAAATAGAAGACAGAATTGAAATTGATGATGTTATGGGAGATGTCATTAGCAAACATACCTTAGGATTTGAAATATTAGAAATAGGAAAAAGAGTATATGGTGAACAAAGTACGGGAAGGATTATTCACATACCCAATTCCTATATCTTTACAAAAACACTAAAAAATTATACAAAAGTGTTTAAATACATATGGGATGAAATAAAAGTAGATGTTTCTTTAGATGCAGATATTAAGAAAACAGAAGAAATATTATATGAAATTGTATTTGATAATGAAACCTTAAAAGAGATTCCAAAGAAAATGGAAGATGCGGTTGATGAAGCTATTTTAGAATATAGGATTTATTATAATAACTTAGACCCCATTATCTACATGAAAATTGAAAGGTCACATATAGAAATGTACATCAGATATTTAGTACATCCAAAAAAAGCAAGAGGTGTACAAAATGAAATTAATATGAGGATTATGGAAGAATATCAAAAAGGAAATTTACCATTATATATCAATGATTAATGTAAAAAAATAAAAGGCAAGAAATTTTCTTGCTATTTTTATGTAAATATTATAAAATAAACAAAAGAAAGAAGGTGTGGTATATGACAATTAAACAAGCTTTAATAAAAGGAGTTACTGTATTAAAACTAGAAAAGATTTCTACGCCAAAATTAAAAGCCAGATTATTATTGCAATATGTATTAAAAAAGCCAAGACAATACTTAATAGTGTATGATAATCAAAAATTAACAGATAAAGAAGAACAAGAGTATTTAAAATATATAGAATTATTAACACAAGGAGAGCCAATAGAACATATTACACACCAAAAAGAATTTATGAAATTAAATTTTTATGTAGATGAAAATGTATTAATACCGAGACAAGATACAGAAGTACTAGTAGAAGAGGTTATGAAAATAGCAAAAAAAATCAGGGCAAGGAAAATACTAGATTTATGCACAGGAAGTGGAGCAATTGCGATATCTTTAGCAAAATATTTAGAAAATATACAATTAACTGCTTTAGATATTAGCGGTAAGGCATTAGATATTGCAATAGCAAATGCAAAAAATAATCATGTACAAGATAAAATTACATTTGTGGAATCAAATCTTTTTCAAGATTTAGGACAAGAAAAATATGATATCATTGTTTCTAATCCACCATATATTAGAAGAAAAGAAATAGAAACTTTAGATAAGGAAGTTAGGAGAGAACCAAGATTAGCATTAGATGGAGGAGAAGATGGATTAGATTTTTATAGAAATATTATCGATAAAGGATATGAGTACTTAAAATATGGCGGATATATTTGTTTAGAAATTGGATATGATCAAAAAGAAGAGGTTATGAAAATTATAAAAGATAAAAAACAATATATAGAAACATATTGTAAAAAAGATTTATATGATAATGATAGAGTGATTGTAACAAAATTAGGATGAACATTGGAGACGTGTCAAATCGTTCAAAAATTGAACAAAAGGGACAGACCTTAATAAAAAGGTTGACCCGCTCCAAATCAAATACTCAAAAAGGAGGGAAAAATGTCTTTTTCATCAGATATAAAACAAGAATTAAATAAAACAAATAGTTTAGCAAATAAAGAAAATGTGAAATTTGAATTAATGGGATATTGTATTTCTGGAAATACAGATATAATAAAAGGAAAGAATATTCGATTTTCAACAGAAAGTGACTATAATATTAATCGTTTTTCAAAATTATTATCTAATTTAGAAATTAATCATAATATAGATGTCAATGGGAAAACATTTAACATTGTAACAAAAGCATTTGATATTCATAAACTAGAATATTTGGAAATAAAAGAGAATGAGATATATGCAAAAGAGAAAATAAAAGAGATAAAAGATGATGATAAGAAAAGAGCATTTATCAGAGGAAGCTTTTTAGGTGCAGGTTCTATAAACAACCCCGAAAATTCTTATCATTTAGAGATTGTTTTATCAAATGAAAATAACTTGAAAGTATTACAAGAAATATTAAATGAATTTGATATCCATTCAAAAGAATTGGCAACCAAAAATCGATATTCTGTTTATATAAAAGAGGGAGAAGAAATTTCAAAGCTATTAGCATTGATTGGAGCCAATAAAGCAGTAATGCAATTTGAGGATATTCGAATACAAAAGGAGATGAGAGGAAAAGTAAATCGAATTGTGAATTGTGAAACAGCCAATTTAAATAAAACGATTAATGCAGCCATTGAACAAATTGCAGCAATTAAAAAATTGCAAACAGATGGAAGATTTAATAAATTAGATGATAATCTAAAAGAAGTTGCCATCTTAAGATTAGAAAATCCAGATATATCATTAGTAGAATTAGGAAAATTATTAAAAGAACCAGTAGGAAAATCAGGTGTGAATTACAGATTAAAGAAAATCATGGAGATAGCAAATGGAAAATAAAGAATTAGGAATCTATATACATATACCGTTTTGTCAACATAAATGCGATTATTGTGATTTTGTTTCATTTTCAAATAAACAGGAATATATAGAAAATTATATTGAGGCTGTAAAAAAGGAAATAAGCAATTATTTTAAAGAAAAAATATTGTTGGAAACATATACAGTAACCACGATATATATTGGCGGAGGAACCCCATCATATATTAATAGTAAATATATTTGTGAAATTATGGAAGTGTTAGAAAATAACTTAAAGCAAAACCCCATAAAATTGGAAGATATGGAAATTACCATAGAAGTAAATCCAGGAACCGTCAATAAAGAAAAATTGGAACAATTTAGAAAAGCGAAAATCAATCGATTAAGTATAGGACTTCAAAGTACAAATAATAAGATATTAAAAGAAATAGGAAGAATCCACACATTTGAACAATTTTTAGAAACTTATCAAATGGCAAAAGAGGTTGGTTTTGACAATATAAATGTGGATTTGATGATAGGATTACCAAATCAAACGATAGAAGACATAAAAAGAAGTCTAGAAGAGGTTATACAATTAAATTCCACACATATTAGTGTATATTCTTTAATTATAGAAGAAGGAACGGTGATAGCACAAAAAATAGAAAAACATCAGTTACAAGAAATGGATGAAGAGCTTGAGCGAAATATGTATTGGTATGTTAAAAACACATTAGAATTAAATGGATATACACATTATGAAATTTCTAATTTTGCAAAAGAAGGAAAAGAATCAAAGCATAATCTAAATTGTTGGAAACAAAAAGAATATATTGGGATTGGTCTATCTGCACATTCTTATCTGAATTATGTAAGATATACCAATACTTCTGAAATGGAACAATATATTACTAGAATGGATAATTTAAATGGAAAAATAGTAAAAGATATTTTAAAATTATCTAAAAACAAGGAAAAAACAAATTTAGAAGAAAATGAAAAGAACATAGAAGCAATATATGAACTAGAAGAAATACAGGATTTAGAAGACAGAAAAAAAGAATATATGCTGTTAGGTTTGAGAAAAATAGAAGGTGTACAAATTTCAAAATTCAAGGAAAAGTACATAGATAATCCTATATTTTTGTATAGAAAAGAATTAGAAAAATTAGTGGAAGAAAAATTAGTTATTATAGATGGAGACTATATAAAACTTACCAATAAAGGGCTAGATTTGGCAAATCTGGTATGGGAAGAATTTGTTTAAAAATTTTGTAAAAAACTTGACAAAGACTATATAAATATGATATCATATTAAGCGTTACAAGAAGAAGTCAAACTTCTCACCTTATCCAAATAAGGAAAAAGGTTAGAAATTAAATAATTTTAGCATTTACGATGATGCTAGTTTTATTTTGGATTTGACTTGTAACAAAAGTCAAATTTTTCGTTTTTTGAGAACTTAAATAAAGTTAATTAATAAAAACTAAAGGAAAGTTTTCGCTAAGCGAAATTTGTCAGAGTATTGGAGGTGTTTTGTATAAAACAAGAATTACCAATTAATGGTCAAATAAGAGCAAAAGAAGTTCAATTGATAGGAGATAATGGAGAAAAAATAGGTGTTATTTCTTTAAATGAAGCTTTAGAAAAAGCAGAAGAAAAGAATTTAGACTTAGTGTTAGTAGCTCCAAATGCAAATCCACCAGTTTGTAAAATTATGAACTATGGAAAATATAAATTTGAGCAAGCTAAAAAAGAAAAAGAAGCTAAGAAAAAACAAAAAAGTTTTGAAATTAAAGAAATAAGAGTAACTCCTAATATTGAAGAACATGACTTTAGTTTCAAATCTAAAAATGCTAAAAAATTTATACAAGATGGAAACAAAGTAAAAATAACAGTTAGATTTAGAGGAAGAGAAGTAAACAATTCTAAAGCAGGTGAAGTGGTGTTAAACAAGTTCATAGAAGATATGAGTGACATTGCAGTAGTAGAAAAAGCACCAAAACTTGAAGGAAGAAATATGTTTACCATTCTTGCTAAAAAAACTGAAAAATAAAAAATAGGAAGGAGAATGACTTATGCCAAAATTAAAAACAAATAAAGCTGCAAAGAAAAGATATTCTTTAACAGCAACAGGAAAAGTAAAAAGAACAAAATCAAACAGAAGACACTTATTAGCAAACAAAACAAAAAGACAAAAAAAATCAGGAAAAATTCAAAATGCTTATGCAGACAAAACATGTATGAATACAATCAAAAAATTATTACCATATGGTAATTAATCGATAAAATTAGTGAATAAGGAAGGTGATAGATATGGCAAGAGTAAAAACAGCAAGAACAACAAGAGCAAGACATAAAAAAATATTAAAACAAGCCAAAGGATATTATGGAGCAAAACATTATAGATTCAGAAATGCAAACCAAGCAGTTATGAAATCTTTAGCATATGCATATGTAGGAAGAAAAGATAAAAAGAGTAATTTTAGAAAATTATGGATAGCAAGAATTAATGCAGCAGCAAGAATGAATGGAACAACATATAGCAGATTAATTGCAGGATTAAAAAAAGCGAATGTAACAATCAATAGAAAAATGTTAGCAGAAATTGCTGTAACAGATCCAAAAGCTTTTACAGAAATTGCTGAAATTGCAAAAAAAGCATAATTCAATATATGAAAGAATGAAGTTATTTTATATAAAATAGCTTTATTTTTTTGCTTGAATCGGAAAATTGTTTTTTCCTATTTAATCAAAAATAATACGACAAAATATTAAAAAGTAAATTACAAAAAAATTACAAAAAATTACAAAAATGTTACAAAACAATTAAATTATATAAAAATATTGAAAAAAATAACTACGAATGATAATATAAAATTGAAAAACCAAAAGATGAAAGGGGATAAATATGAAAAAAGCAGTAACAAAAATTTTAAGTATATTTGTTATTATATGCAGTATATTTTCTTTTGGAGGAGTTTATGCGAAAAGTCAAACAGAAGAAAATATATCAGCAGTTGAATATTCAGAGGACTACAAAGAATGGTTAAAGCTAACTGATGAAGAAAAAGAAAAAAGATTGGAACCAAGAAAATATGATATCGTAGCAAGAAAAAATAATACAGACTATCTAAAAGATATGGATAATATTTTTAAAATGCAACAATTATTAAGAGCAAATCTATCAGCAAATTATAATTTACAAAATATTATTCCTGAAAATGTAAAAGTTAGAAATCAGATGCAAACAAATAGTTGTTGGGCATTTGCAACAACGGGAATTTTGGAATCACATTTAGCATTAAGAGATAAAAATGCATCAAGTGCTACAACTATCTATGATTTTTCGGAAAAACATATGAATTATGCAACAGCCAAATCAGCTTTCTTAAATAATCAAACAAATCCTTATGGATATGCAAAAGAAGTAAGTGAAGGTGGTAATTTCTATTTATCAACGCAATATTTAGCAAATGGGTTAGGGGCAGTAGATGAAAGTGAAGTACCATTTGTAAATAGTGAAGAAGACATTGATATAGCAGAAATACAAAATAAAGAAGTTAAAACAACATTATATGATACCGTAGAATTTCCAAGCTTAACAGCTGCAGAAAGAGATCAAATTATGCCAAGTATGAAGGAACATATTGTTAACTATGGTGGATTATATACAGGACTACATGGTGCAACATTATTTACAGGTGATAGCTATAATAATGAAACAGGTTCTATTTTCTGTAAAAATGTTATATTAGAGCCAATTGATCATGCGGCTGTTATCATCGGATGGGATGATAATTATAGTAAAGAGAATTTTAATTCAGAGCAACAACCTTCAGAAAATGGCGCATGGATTATAAAAAATTCATGGGGAGAAAATATGTCTGAAAAACTAAGTGTAATAAAAGAAGCACTTTTTGAAGCACAACAATCAACTTGTGAAGAAAATGGATGGTATTCTCCAGAAGAAATACCAACAGAAATTATTGTAGAAATGTATAAAGCAAATTATGGTGAAAACAAGGTAACTGTTCAAGGTGAAGATCTTGTAGTAGAAATAGGAAATAAAGGATACATGTATATTTCTTATGAAGATTGTAATATTTATAAAAGTTTAACAGGTATAGAAAAAGCAACAAATAGTAAAGATTTTAAAAATGTATATCAAAATGATATATTAGGTCCAAGTAATGCTATTGGTGTTAGCGGTGGATTGACAGGACCAGTGGATGTTAATTTAGCAAATGTATTCACAAGAGATGCTAGTGTAGAAGAAACATTAGATAAAATTAGTGTATACACAACCCAAGAATATACTTGTAAAGTATTTGTAAATCCAAATGGAGATAGCAAAGCAAAAGAAGATTTACAAGAAGTGAAATTAAAAGCAGGAGAAACAGAAACCTTTGGAGCAGGGTATCATACCATAGAATTTGCAGAACCAATAAAATTAACAGGAGATAAATTTGTAGTTGTTTTGCAAGTAACAAATGATTATCAGCAAAAAGTAATTGCATTAGAAAGTAAAGTAGCAGATACAATGTGGAAAGAGGCGATTGTAAATCCAGGAGAAAGTTTCTGTGCGATTGAATCAGAATTTGAAAACAATGTTTGGACAGATTTAGCAACTATGGAAGATGAAGAATTGAGAGGAAATTTATGTATTAAAGCATATACCATTTCAGAAACACCAGAAGAACCAGAACCAGGAAAAACATTAACACAAATCTATATTCAAAATCAACCAACAAAAACAACATATACAGAAGGTGAAGATTTTGATAAAACAGGTATGACAGTTATTGCACAATATAGTGATGAATCTACAAAAGAAATTACAAATTATACAATTATAGGAGGAAACAATTTAACAACAGATACAACAAGTGTAATGATTCAATATACAGAAGATGGTGTAACAAAGTCAACTACACAAGCGATTACTGTGAAAGAAAAGTCAGATGTAACGGATCCAGAAGATCCTGAAGATCCTGAAAATCCAGGAGGAGAAACACCAGAAGAACCAGAAAAACCAGTTTCATCAGACTTTACAAATGCAAAATCTGTTATAACAGAATCAAAACTATATTTTAGTTCAAAAGATTTATCACAAGCATCAAGTGAAAATACAATTAAAATATCTGGAATTGAAATAGGAGATGTAAGTAATACCTATACATACTATTATTATATTTCAGGAACACAAGGAGATGACAATATAACAGATTGGACAGAAACAGAAGCAGTAAAAGAAAGTGATGGAACATATTCAATTACCTTAAACATAAAATCAGAAGAATTACAAAATTATACAGAAATAGTAGAATCAGATAATCTATATGTATACATTAGAGAAGTGGCAGAAGTAAATCAACAAAGTGCAGAACAAATTGTTACTTTGGAAGTAGACAATCAAGTAGAACCAGAATGTTACATAGATGGGGTTATGGTAGGTACTATTGAAGATGTGTTAAATTACAATAATGACCATAATGGTAACAATACTAATAATGGAAACAAGGATCAGAATAGAGATAATACAGTAGCATCAGGTATTTTGCCACATGCTGGTGGAATTACTTTTAAGATTATAGTAGCTATTTTGATAATTGCATTTGGAGGATTTGCATATTATAGATATAAAAATATAGATAGATAAAATAAAATGAGAGTTTAGATAACATTTCTATTCTCTCATTTTTCCGTATACAATAAGGTTAGGCTTTCTTATAAATATGATAGATTATTGCTTTTTCATTTTGGGTTTTGAAATCAGAGCGGCTAAATAACCAAAGAAAATGGCAGCAGCAATTCCGTCCAGCAGTAGCTTTTACACCACCTGTAAAAGCACCTATAAATCCTATATTTTTCACTTCTTCAATAGCACCTTTTGCTAAGTTGTAACCAAATCCTGTTAAAGGAACAGTCGCACCAGCACCTGCAAAATCTACTAAATATTGATAAATGCCTAATCCACCTAAAATAGCTCCTAGAGTTACAAAAATAACCAAAATTCTAGCAGGTGTTAATTTGGTTTTATCAATTAAAATTTGACCAATAACACAAATGAAACCACCAACAACAAAACATTTTAGAAGGGTAGACCATTCGAAAACAGAACCCCAATCAACTTCGCTCATAAAAACTTCATTCCTTTCAACAATAAAATAATCATTCAAATTTATAGATTTTCAATACTAATTGCATGAGCAATGCCAGGAATGGATTCTCCCTGTTGTGAACTAGTAGAATTCATTAAGGCACCAGTAGCAATTAATAAAATTCTTTTCATTTTTCTTTCTTTTAATTGTTTGAAAAAATATCCTGAAAATACAGTTCCACAGCAGGCACAACCACTACCACCACTATGGGTATCTTGTGTTTCTTTATCAAAAATTAAAACACCACAATCATTATAATTATTTTTTATGTTATATCCATTTACTTTTAATAAGTCAATGGCGATATCTTTACCTACATATCCTAAATCTCCACTAATAATGGCATCATAATAATTAGGACTTCTTCCCGTATCTTGGAAATGGGTTATCAATGTATCTGCAAAACTTGGTGCCATAGCAGCCCCCATATTATTTCCATCTTTTATTCCCATATCAATAATTTTTCCAGGTGTAATGTGTGTAATATATGGTCCAGAACCATTTTTAGAAACAATGGCACTGCCAGAACCAGTAACAGTCCATTGACTGCTTTGTGGTCTTTGATTTCCCAATTCTAAAGGAAATCGAAATTGTTTTTCGGCACTACAAAAGTGACTAGAAGTCGCACATAAAACATAGTTTGCAAAACTTTCTGCACAAATGGCGCCTAAGGTTAGAGATTCCACAAAAGTAGAACAAGCTCCAAATACGCCAAAAAAGGGAATATTTAAATCTCTTAATCCAAAACTTGAAGAGATACATTGGTTAAGTAAATCTCCTGCAAACATACAATCAATATCAGTTGCTGAAATACCGTGCTTTTCGAATAACCATATTAACAGTTTCTTTTATAATTTTACTTTCTGCTTTTTCCCATGTTTTTTCTCCCCAAAATTCGTCATCTAATGTTTGGTCAAAATATTTAGCCAAAGGACCTTCTGCTTCTTTAGGACCAACAATAGAAGCACATTCTAAAATAGTAGGAGGAGTAGTAAATTTTATAGTTTGTTTTCCTAATCTTTCCAAAATATTTAGCTCCTTTCGAAAGGTTGCCAAAGGGGACGGGGCATTTTGGCAACTTCTTTATATGCTTATGTTTACCAATATTTATAGTATGAAAGTTGCCAAAATGCCCCGTCCCCTTTGGCAACTTTTAAACTAAAGTAATGTTTTGTGTATTAAAAATTAAGTAGATAATGCCCACTAATATAGAAGTAGAAATGCCAAATACTAAAACAGGTCCAGCAACAGTAAACATTTTTCCACCGACCCCCATGACATACCCTTCTGATTTGTATTCCATAGCAGGTGAAACAATAGAATTTGCAAATCCTGTAATGGGAATTAGAGAACCTGCACCTGCGAATTTTCCAATTTTATTAAAAATATTTAACCCTGTAAGAAAAGCAGATAAGCCAATTAATAAAATGGAAACAATTGTCCCAGAAATTTGTGTATCAAATCCTCTATCTTTGCAAATATTAAGAATAATCTGTCCAATTGTACAAATAAGACCTCCAACCCAAAAGGCATTAAAACAATTTTTTAAAATGGGTGAGTTGGGAGATTTTTTATCTACATAATCTTGATATGTTTTTTTGGTTTCTGTTGGATTTTCCATCATACATAATTCCTTTCAAAAAAATTAAGCATCTTTATTATCTTTTCTATTTAAATCAATAGAAAATGAGATATCTAAGTCAACAAAATATTCAGAAATTTTATCTCCACTAATGCTTGCTCTTTGCTCTAAAACTTTGACATCAGAAAGATAGTCAATTGTTTTAGAAGCTTCTGCAATAGCTTTTACAATTGCATCTTTCCATGATACAGTTGAATTACCAGTAATCATTAAATGTTTTTTTATTTCCATATATAAGAACCTCCATTCGAGCAATGTTTGCTCTAATAATTTTTTGATTAAAACACAAATCTTTTAAAAATATGTTTTCCAAAAAAATAAAAAATATACAAAATTGGTAGAAAAAATATAGATTACAGTATATAATTTAGAAAAAGTAATGAAAAAATTACTGATAAAGAATAAGAAGGCAAGATAAAAAATTAAGTGATAAAAATGAAAAGGCAGAATAAAAACAGAATTAAATATAAAAAAATAAAAAAGGAGAAAATCAGGTTATGGATATTGCAAGAGAAGTCGCATTAAAAGCATTATATAAAATTGATAAAGAAGACGCATATTCTAATATTGCTTTAGATGAAATTATCAAAGAAAATAGAAGAAATTTAGATAATAGAGATACTGGATTTATTTCAGAAATAGTATATGGTGTTACTACATGGAAATTGACAATAGATGAAATTGTAAAAAAATATTCAAAACTTAGACTAAAAAAAATTTCTCCATGGATTTTAAATATATTAAGAATGGGAATTTATCAAATTGTCTTTTTAGATAAAGTTCCTAAATCGGCAGCAGTGAATGAAAGTGTTAATTTAGCAAAACGATATGGACATAAAGGCAGTAGTAATTTTGTGAATGCAATTTTAAGAAAAGTGGAGAAAAAAGATTATGAAACATTTTTTGAAATTGAAAATCCAATTGAAAGAATTTCAAAAACAACTTCAATGCCAGTTTGGATTATAGAAGAATTATTAAAAGAAAAAGATATCAAAAAAGTAGAAGAAATTTGTAAGGCTTCTAACATAAAGCCAAAAGTGGCAATCAGAATGAATAGATTAAAAACCAATAAACAAGAATTAGAAAATTTATTACGAGAAAGAAATATAACATTCCAAGAAGGAGAATTTGAAGACTTTTTAATATTAGAAAAAGTAAAAAATATAGAACAATTAGATTTATTTAAGCAAGGGTATTTTACAATTCAAGATGAAGGTGCAGGTTTGATTGCTAAAGTTGTCAATCCAAAACCAAACGAAGTGATATTAGATGCATGTAGTAGTCCAGGAGGAAAGACTACCTATATGGCAGAATTAATGGAAGATAAAGGAAAAATTATAGCATGGGATTTACATGCACATAGAATAAAATTAGTAGAAGAAAATGCCAAAAGATTAGGCATTCATATCATTAAAGTGCAATGTCAAGATGCAACAATTTACAAAGAAGAATATAAAGAAAAATTTGATAAAATTTTGCTAGATGTACCATGCTTAGGAATAGGTGTTTTAAAACGAAAACCAGATATTAAATGGAAACGAAGACCTGAAGACATTGAAGAAATTACACAAATTCAATTAAAGATATTAGAAACTTGTTCAAAATATGTAAAATCAAATGGACAAATTGTTTATTCGACTTGTAGCATTTTAGGTAATGAAAATGACAAAATAATAGATAAGTTTTTACAAGAAAATGAGGACTTTGTGTATGCAAAAATTGGAATACCAAAAGCAGAAAATCTGAATAAGATACAATTATATCAAAATGAGAAAACAGATGGATTTTTTATTTGTAAATTACAAAAAAAGTAAATATTACAATTTTATTACGCTTGAATTACAATTATATTAAAAGTATTGATTTTTGATAGGCGGATGATAAAATAAACTAGAATAACTGTCAAGAAATAGAAACTTACTAAAATATTCAAGTATCAAATTTTATAAAGTGCAAAAAATAGCAATAAAGAAAAAAATAAAAAAGGAGCAAAAGATGTCTAGCTGTTTAGGATTATATGTACAAAGTAATATAATTAAATATGCAAAAGTTTCGAAAGAACACGAGAAAATAAAAGTGGAATCTTTTGGTGTGAAGTTTTATGATAATCTAGAAAAAGCAATAGACCAAATTATAAAAGAAACATATAGTTATAAAACACCAATTAGTATTAACTTATCTGAAGAAATTTATAACTATTTTGATATGTTTGCCATGTTAAGCAATAAAGATTTATCAAAAGCAATTAAGACAGAATTTGAAATGTATTGTAGTGAACAAGGATATAATCCAAATGTTTTTGAAACGAGATATGTTGTTTCAAAAAATCCAGAAGATAAAGATAAATTAAAAGTCATTCACATTGCGGCAAATAAGATAGAACTAACCAAGAAAACACAAGTATTAGAAAAATATAAATTGATGAATATCGTTCCTGCTTCAATGGCAATTACAAATTTGATAGAAACAAAACCAAAAGAAAATTGTTTAATAGTTAATATAGAAGATAATACAACAGTAACAAAAATACTTGATGAAAATGTATATGATATTCAAGTGTTTGATGAAGGAAGTCAAGAATTTTTAAGAAAAATTAATTTAAAAGAAAATTCTATGGCAAAATCATATGAAATATGTAAAAATACAACTATATATACATCAGAAGGAAAAGACCTTCAAGAAACAGAAATAGGATATTTAGAAGATATCATGCCAACATTATATACACTTGTTGGAAATGTAAGAAAAATTATTAATAAAAGTGAAGAAAGAATTAGTAAAGTATATCTAACTGGAACAGCGACACTAATTAACAATATAGATTTATATTTCCAAGAATATTTAAATGAAGTAGAATGTGAAATATTAAAACCATATTTCATTAATGTAACAAAAGATATTAGTATACAAGATTATATAGAAGTAAATTCAGCAATATCTTTAGCTTTGTCAGGAGTAGGACAAGGTATACAAGGAATTAACTTTAAGAAACAAACTTTTAATGAAAAAATTCCAGATTGGTTAAAAGTAGAAGTAAACCCAGGAAAAGAAAAAAAGAGTAAATTGGCAACATCTGGCTGGTTTACAAATGATTTGGGTGAAAAATTAGATAAAACAGAAATTAGTTTATTAAGAACAGCAGTAGGATTAATTATACTATTTGTTATATATAGTTGTTTTGCGATATTATTGCAAAATCAAATGGAAGAAAAAGGACAACAAGCACAAGAGTCTATTAATGATACAAATGCCCAAATTCAGTTGGCAGAAAGTGATAAAACTAAGATAGATTCTAGGACAAATGATTATACAGAAATGATTCAAAATTTACAAGACTTAAATGATAGACTTACAGATGCAAGCAAAACAAGAGATGCTATACCAAATTTATTAAATTCTATTATGTATATCATACCAGAAAATGTGCAAATAACATCTATACAAAATACAACAGGAACACATATTGTTATTCAAGCACAATCTAATAAATATGAACAATTAGGTATGTTTAAGGCAAAATTAGATACAGAAATGTATTTGACAAATGTAATTTCGACTTCAGGACAACAAGAAAACAATGTGATTAAAGTAACAATAGAAGGAGATTTACCATGAAAAAATTATTAATACTTATTTTAATCGCACTTGTATTAGCACTAACGATTTTTACCATTATCAATGGGTTACAAATAGGAAACTTTAGTATTTGGGGAATACGAACCATACAAGATGAAAATGCAAAATTAGATGAAACAGTTACCCAAGCGACTAGATTGGCAAGTTCTACTTTCCCAGGAAAAGTTAGTGAAGTAAATGCAAGTATGAAAGCGTTAAATGAACAAAAAACTGCATATGAGGATATGGTAGCAGTTAGTAGTGCAGGAGATGTTCAAACAGCAAGTCAATTATCAAATTATACATTAGACTTCTTATGGACAGAAATTGGTACACATGCAACAAGCGAAGGAGTCAATATAGATATATCTTTAACAGAAGGAACAGGTGGACAAAATGTCTATGATTTAAACTTCACTGTTGTTGGAGGTTATGTTGGTATATGTGAATTTATTAGAGATATAGAAGATGATTCAGATTTGGCATTTAAAATAGAACAATTCTCAATGACAGCAGGAGAATCAACATCTTCATTAAGAGCAACATTTGTATGTAAAAACATACCAATTGAAGGTATATCTTCAATTGATAGAAATACAAGTGATTCAGCAAATCAAAACACAACCAATAATACCAATACAAACAGTACAAATACGAATAGCACAAATGCTACAACAAATACAACAAATACTACCAATACGACAAATACATCTAATCAGTAAAGGAGTGTATTATGGCTAAAAAAGTTATAAAAGAAATGATTATTATCTTATTAATATGTTTAGCAATTATATTAATACTTGGTGTATTATTATATGAATATGTGCCAAGTAATAAGATTATACCAGACGCAGTGTCTTATACAACACCAGAAGCAGTACAAGAGGAATTAAGTAAAAGTGAAGATGTTGAAAATGATGAAATTATCTTAACATATAGTGTTGATTCTACAGATTTAGATAATTACGAAAGAATTAATACGTATGTACCAGGAAAACCAAATCCATTTTCACCATATAATGAAACGACAACTTCTGGAGAAAATACAACACAAAATGGTGGCTCAACAGGAGCAAGTGGTAACACAGGTTCAGGAAATTCAACAGGAACCAATCAATCAACCAATTCAGGAGGATCTGCATATTATCCTGATACTGGGACAAAATAGTTATTAATGTTATGTTTTTAAACATAAATTATATATATAAATTTATTTCAAAAGAAAAGGAGGAAAAACAAAATGAGAAACCAAAGAGGTATTACTTTAATCGCTTTAGTAATCACAATTATCGTTTTATTAATTTTAGCAGGAGTGTCAATTGCAATGCTTACAGGAAATAATGGGATATTATCAAATGCAAGAGAAGCACAAACACAAACTGTAACTAAAAGTAATGAAGAAATATTAAAATTAGCTATTTCTGATGTAATTACAGAATTTTATGCTAATGGTGGTACAACTCTAGCTATAGATAAAGTGTCTTTAGAAAATGCGATAGAGGCAACAACTTCTGATTATACAGTTGTAGATGAAGCACCAACTGCAAATGGTCAAGTACAAGTTCAAGATAATAATACCACATTAGATGTAACTTTCTATGGAGATCCTAATACTTACAAAGTTACAAAAACTAGTGGTGAAATAAATATATAATAAAATAATATTTAGGAGGAGTTAAAATGAAAAACCAAAAAGGTATTACTTTAATTGCATTGGTAATTACAATTATCGTTTTACTAATTTTAGCAGGAGTGTCAATTGCAATGCTTACAGGAGATAATGGAATATTATCAAATGCAAGAAAGGCACAAACGCAAACTGTAACAAAAAGTAATGAAGAAGTTTTAAAATTAGGAATATCTGATTGTATAACAGAGTTTTATGCAAATAGTGCAAATGTAGGAAAAACTTTAACGATAGATGATGCAGCATTACAAGCTTCTATAAGAAAGGTAAGTTCAGATTATAATGATGTAACTGCTATTGATTATAGTGTTAGTGGTTATATAAAAGTTGATTTTACAACTGGAAAAACTAAAACATATTATGTTAATGCTTCAACTGGTGAATTTACAACTACTGCACCAACAAGTGGTGATTAATTACAAAAGCACAAGTAAAAGAGCCATACGCACACTAAAGTGTGTATGGCTTAAATATTAAAAAGTATAAAAATAGAAAAAAGCAAATGCATAGATTATAATAAACAGATGAAAAGCTAAAAATTAGAAGGAGAAGAAATGGATATAGTACTATATATATTAATATTTATAATGGGAACTGTATTTGGTAGTTTTTTTACATTAGCAATTTATAGAATACCAAAAAACCAAGATATCACACATACACATTCTTATTGCCCTAATTGTAATCATAAATTAGGATTTTTAGACCTAATACCTGTATTTAGTTATATCTTTTTATTAGGAAAATGTAGATATTGTAAAAAGAAAATCAGACCAAGATATTTGATTTTAGAAATTTTATCAGGTATTACATTTGTCTTAATAGCCTATTTTATGAATGTTCGTATGGATAATTTAAAATCTAATGTTTTAGCAGAGAGTGCATTTTTAGCACTTTATTTGTGTTTCATTTTCATTATGGCAGGAATTGACTTAGAAAACAGAAAAATAGAAAAATCAATATCTATGTATGGTGTTATCATAGCTGTCGCATATATAGTATATCTATGTATAGTAGAACATGCTAGTATATATAGATATATCATATATTTAATCATTTATGTATGTATATTAGTTTTAGATGTTATCACACTAAAGAAATATGCGAAAAACAGTTATGTAAATGGAGTCATATTAACCATTATTACAATGAGTATATTTACAGGAGAATATGTAACGATAAATACCCTTATCATGACAGGTTTGGTTATAACATTTAGCTTTTTGCTACAAAAGATACAAAATATAAAAAGAAAGATTAGAAAAGAAGAGAAAAATTATGGTAAGAACATTCATTATGGATTTTTGTTAGCTATATCAAATATGTTAAATTATATATTTGTATTAAGTATGTATAAATTTTTTGTTTGACAGAAAGGAATATCTAATGAGGATAAAAAGTGAAAAAGGAATTACTGGTATTGATATAACGGTTTCTATTATATTAATTACATTATTTGTTTCTCTTATTGCTACTCTTATGTATACAACAAATAAAAATGCTAGCACTATGGAAAGAAGAACAGAAGCAACAAATTATGCAATAACTGAAATTGAAAAATTAAAGGCACAAACTTTTTCAGATTTGCAAGATACAAATGAAACAAATGATTTTACAAATATAATGGAAGGTACTAATCCGACAGGGTATGCAAAAAAAATTACGATAACAGATTATGCGAATTTACCAGGAAAAACAGATGCTGTTTCAGGTTTAGTAAAACAAGTTACAGTAGAGATAGCATATAAAGATGGGGATACTACTCAAACAGTTGAATTATCAACTGTGATAACGAAAAATGATTAAGGAGAGAAAAGCATGCAAGGTGAAAAAGGTATTACATTAATATCTATAACAATATATGTAATTGTAATGCTTATTGTTGTATCTGTCATTACTGTATTAACATCATATTTTTATACAAATGTTGATATTAATTCTGTAAGTGAAGATTTAAATCAGCAATATACAAAATTTAATTCCTATTTTACAGAAGAAGTAAATAAAAAAGGGAATAAATTATTAAAAATAGGACAAATAGAATCAGACACAGGAAATCAAAACTATATTATTTTTTCAAGTGGAAACCAGTATACATACGTACCACAAAATCAAGGGATATATAGAAATCAAGTAAAAATTGCACAAAATATAACAGGCTGTACTTTTAGTAGTAAGAAAGAAGCAAATGGAAAAACAACAATAACGGTTACGATAACAGGAAAGAATTTTGAAAAAACGACAACCTATACATTAATAGAGTAAGGAAATAATCCTTAGGAAAGGAATGTGAGTGGATATGGATTTAAAAAGAAGACAACCAATTGGTGTGGAATTAGTAAAAAGAGGAGTTGTGGATGAAGAGGACATTGAAAGAGCATTAGAATATCAAAGACAACATCCTAATGTGAAAATTGGTGATTGTTTATATGAATTAGATGCATGTGACCCATATAAATTAATTACAGCAATTGGAGAAATATTAGGAGAAAAAGGAACATTGTTAAGTAGAACTTCTATTAAAATTGATGTAGAAGATTATATTTCTTTAGATATTGCGAAAAAAAATAAAGCAATTCCGTTTGAAATAGAAAATGGAAAAATTAAAGTATGTTTTGCTAATACTGTTAACAAAAAAAGTATAGAAACAATTCGATTATTACTTTTAAACAAAGGATTAATCATGGAGCCATATATAACCTTTGAGAAAGATATTGTACAAATCTTAAAATCTTTGGAAGGAAAGGCAAATGCAGATATCCATGAATCAGGAGTAACGGTTATCAATTTAGTAGATAGTATTATCAAAACTGGTATTGAAAAAAGAGCAAGTGATATTCATATAGAGCCAATGGCAACGTCAGTACGTGTTAGATACAGAATTGATGGTGAACTATTTACAGCAGCAAATTTAGATAAAGAAAAACAACAACAAATTATCGGAAGATTGAAAGCAATTTCCAATATGCACCAAGAAAAACAAGAATCACAAGATGGTAGAATTTTACTTTATGAAGATTATAATATCCGTGTATCTTCACAACCAAATGTCTATGGAGAAAAATTTGTTTTAAGATTATTAAAGAAAAATGCCAATATCAAAAATATATTTGACTTAGGGTATTATGGAGAAGAAGAAGAATTTAAAAAGAGTGTTAATAAGAGAAATAGTATTACCATTATGGCAGCACCAACAGGAGAAGGAAAAACAACCTCTCTATATAGTATTATTGATTATTTAAACAAACCAGAAATTAATATTACAACTATTGAAGACCCAGTTGAAATTCGAATCCCAGGATTAAACCAAATAGAAATTGATAATCGAACAACTTTTGCAGGTGCATTAAGAACCGTATTAAGACAAGACCCAGATATTATATTAGTAGGAGAAATTAGAGATAAAGAAACAGCTGAAATAGCAGTACAAGCTGGACAAACAGGACATTATGTATTATCAACCATCCATACAATTGATAGTATAGAGGTTATCAATCGATTAAGAAAAATTGGTGTATCAGATTATGATATTGCCAGTACACTATCTACAGCGATTTCACAGAGATTGGTAAGAAGAATTTGTCCAAAATGTAAACGTGAAAGGGAGTTCACAGAAGAGGAAAAAGACATCATAACCAATATTCTAGGAAAATATAGAGAAAAAGTAGATTTTAAAGATTTGAAAACTTATGATTCACTAGGTTGTGATTATTGTAACGGAACAGGTTTTTATGATAGAATAGGAATTTTTGAAATCTTAAATATTACAGATGAACTGAAAGAACTAATTGTTTCAGGTGCATCCAGTATGGAACTTAGAAAAAAAGCATTAGAAGAAAATTATAAACCATTAATTGTAGATGGAATTAAAAAAGTACTAAAAGGAGAAACAACACTAGAAGAACTAAATAAGAAATTGCTATTTTTCTAATATGATGATAGGAAAATACAATTTTGTGATGAAGAAAAAGTAGCAGTCTAAAACTTTTTAGAAGACTAAGGGGGAATTGAGAAATGAATATGGATAAAATCCTAGATATAGCAATAGAAAAAGATGCATCAGATGTTCACATGATATGTGGAAATAAACCAATGCTTAGAATAGCAAGAGATTTGGTTGAAATAGAAGGAATGAAAGAATTAACAGAAGAAGATATGTCAGAAGCATATGATTATTTGGTAAGAGGAAATGTGGATAAAGATGAAGTGTATCATTCAACTCAAAAATTAGATTTATCATATGAATACAAAGATATTCGTTTAAGGGTAAATATTTCATCTTCTGATGAAATTCCAACATGTACATTAAGACTTATCAAAAATGAATTACCACCTTATGAATCTTTGGGAATCCCTGATGTGGTAAGAAGAATGACATATCAACCACAAGGATTAATTCTAGTTACAGGAAAAACAAACTCTGGTAAAAGTACAACCTTAAATTCTATGATAGACTATATCAATGAAAATCAAAATAAAAAGATTTTAACACTGGAAAACCCAATTGAGTATAAACATCATTCTAAAAAATCATTAATTGTTCAAAAAGAAGTTGGAAGAGGAAGAGATGTATTAACATTTAGTGATGGTGTAAAAAACTCTTTAAGAGAAGACTGCGATATACTAGTGATTGGAGAGATTAGAGATAGAACAACGATGGAAGCTGCTATCGAAATGGCAGAGTCAGGGCACTTGGTAATTGGAACTTTGCATACAAAATCTTGTGCAGAAACAATTGATAGAATGATAAACTTTTATGAAGTAAGAGATCAAGCAAGTATAAAATATTTGTTATCTGCTTTATTAAAATTAGTTGTTTCACAAAGATTATTAAAAGGAATTGATGGAAAATTAGTTTTAGTTCCAGAAGTAATGGTGGTAGATAATATTGTTGCAGGTATTATCAGAAAGGAAAAATTAAGTGTATCTGAAATAGAAGATGCCATACAAAGTAACTTAGAAAAAGGAAGCATAGGATTAATCAATTCTTTAGCAGAACTTTTTGTAGAAGACAAAATTACACTAGAACAAGCAAAATCACAAATAGAAGAAAAAAATCAAGAAATTTTAAATAGGACAATCATGCAATTAAAAATCAAAAAAAATACGAATAATTAATAACGGGAGGTAAAACATGCCAACTTATGTATATAGGGCAATGACAAAATCTGGTTTGATTGTTAGAAATAAAATAGAGTCACCAAGCAGACAGAATTTGTTAAAAACATTAAAAGGTAATGGACTAGTACCAATTGATGTTCAACAAATTCGATATGTAGGAAAACAGAAAAAAAAGGCAAAGAAAAATATTACCAATATAGAAGAAATTATGAAAAATGTAAATACCACCAATATAGGAAAAAGCAAACCAAAACAATTATCCACAAAAGAAAAAATCAACCTATATTTTGCAAAAACAGAAAAAATAACAACAAGAGATATTATGATATTTACACAAAACTTTTATTTATTGAAAAAAGCCAACTTTAACAATATACATGCATTAGACACCATTATTCAAAGTACAGAGAATGTATCTTTTAGAGGAATTTTAGAAGATATATTAGCAGGTGTTGAAGCAGGAGAAAATATGTATACAACAATGGAATATTATTCTAATATATTTCCATATATATATGTTAATATGATAAAAGTAGGAGAATTGTCAGGCTCTCTTACAAATTCATTAGAACAAGCAGTAAAATATTTGGATGAATCAGATGCCTTAAATAGAAAATTAAAATCAATTTTGATACCGAATATCATTCAATTTGTATTACTATTGGTTATGCTTTTTGTAGGAACATTGGTTGCAATTCCTACTATTCAAGGTATTTTTGATGAATTGGGAACAGAAGAAGAATTGCCAGCTATTACTTTATGGTTTGCAGATGTCGTCGATATGATAATAGCTTATTGGTATATACCAGTGATGATCATAGCCATTATTGCAGGCGCTATCTTGTTCTATATTAATACACCAAAAGGAAAATATAACTTCCATTATTTTAAATACAAAATGCCAATTTTTGGAGAGTTAATATTTGCATTAGATTTCTCAAGATTTTTAAAGGCCATGTTGTTAAACTTAAGAAATGGAATGAGAATACAGGACTCTATAGAAGTTAGTAAAAATGTTGTAAAAAACTATGTTATGTTGTCTATGATAGAAACTTCTATCAATAATATGTTAACAGGTGCTTCATGGATAGAACCATTTGAGGAATCAGGTTTAGCAAAACCAATGATAACAGAAATGTTGAAAATTGGTATGCAAACAGACTTAGCAGAAATGATGGAAAAATTAGTAGAATATATGCAAATTGATATTGACAATATTATGGAAAAGATTATGAAAGTTTTACCACAAGTTGTTTATGCAATTGTTGGTGTTGTTTTAATTTTCTTCGTATTAGTTGTATTAGTGCCATGTATTCAAGTATATATGGGAAATTTCTTATTCTCAGCATATGGTGTATAATCACCAATATATAAATATTTTTTAACATTCTCGGTTACCTTATATTGCGTTTTACAAATTCTAAAAATAAAACCGCAACAATACCTGGAAACAGGACCCTTTACGGTTTTATTTTAAGAATTTGTAGAACTATTCCGGTCACATTCGAAAGATTAAAAAATATTTATATATTGTTTTTTTATTTAATAATTAAAACAAATCACTTATCTTATAATAATTTTGGAACGATTTAGTATATCACTATTGTTCAAAAAAATGTTATGTGATATAATCAAAACACAAGTAGAAAGATAGGAATTATTATAAAAATTTAAGAAAGTGGTGAACCTAAAATGAAGATAGGAATTGATTTAGGTGGTAGTCATATTGCCATAGGCATTGTGGATAACAAAGGAAAAATATTAGAAAAAGTTGAAAAACGAATTACAGGGATAGAGAAAAGCACAATTAAAAAAGTGATAGAAGAATATATTATAGAAAAAACAACAAATTTTTTAAAGCAATATAAAATTACAGAAATGGGAATTGCCATACCAGGAACCGTAAAAAAGGAAACAGTTGTAAAATCTGTTAATTTGGGACTAGAAAATTATGAAATTGTGAAAAATTTACAAGAAAAAATACAATTACCAATAAAAATTCGAAATGATGCCAAATGTGCAGCATTGGCTGAAAGTACATATGGTACATTGAAATCATATGATAGAAG
Source organism: uncultured Eubacteriales bacterium (assembly GCA_949288175.1). GTDB lineage: Bacteria > Bacillota > Clostridia > TANB77 > CAG-508 > CAG-269. Next base: position 41,304 of record CASEIV010000010.1, read on the forward strand.
TATATTTCTAACTTTAGGAACAGGAATTGGTGGAGCAGTTATTATCCATGATAAATTATTAGATACAGGAGAATTACCTGGATGTGAATTTGGACATATGTTAATAGAAAAAAACGGAAAGTTATGTAAGTGTGGGAAAAAAGGCTGTTGGGAAACATATGCTTCTATGAAAGCTTTTAAAGATAATTTAAGAGAAATTTTAAATTTAGATGAAAAAACTAGTGGAAAAGAACTATTGGACATGTTAAGAAAAATAGACAAAAACCATCCTAAATTTATACAAATCAATAAATTAATTGAGCAATATGTCGATTACTTAAGTATTGGTATAGCTAATTTAGTAAATATTTTTGAACCAGAAGCCATTGGAATTGGTGGAAGTTTTGTATTTTATGAAGAGATTTTCTTAGAAAAATTGAAAACGAAATTATTAAAGGAAAATTTACTATTTAATGAGAGAAAAGAAATCATTATTCAAACGGCTATATTAAATAATGATGCAGGTATGATTGGAGCAATATTGTAGGCCTAAAATGTTTGAACAATAACAAAATATAAGAGAATGAAAGGAGAGAGTTTCATGAAAGAAGAAAAAAAAGCTACAAGACAAAGTTATGGAGAAATGTTAGAGAAATTAGGAGAGGAAAACCCAAATATTGTGGTATTAGATGCAGACCTATCAGCAGCAACGAAAACGAGTATTTTTGCTAAAAAATTTCCAGATAGATTTTTTGATATGGGAATTGCAGAGGCAAATATGATGGGAGTGGCAGCAGGTATGGCATCTTGTGGAAAAATACCATATGTTAGTACTTTTGCAGCTTTTGCGGCAGGACGTGCTTATGACCAAATACGTTCTAGTATTTGTTATCCAAATCTAAATGTTAAAATATGTGCAACACATTGTGGAATTACAGTAGGGGAAGATGGTGCAACACACCAAATGTTAGAAGACTTAGCTTTAATGAGGGCTTTACCCAATATGACAGTTTTATGCCCATCTGATGATGTAGAAACAAAATATTTAATAAAGGAAATTTCAAAAATAGAAGGACCTGTATATGTGAGATTAGCAAGATTGGCAACACCAGGAATCTATGAAGAAAATCAAACATTTGAAATTGGAAAAGCAGTACAAATAGGAGAAGGAACAGATGCTACCGTTTTTGCAACAGGTGTGGTTGTGCCAGAAGCATTAAAAGCAAAAGAACTTCTTGAAAAAGAAGGTATTCATATTAGAGTTGTGGATATGCATACGATTAAACCAATTGATAAAGAAATGATTATTAAATCTGCAAAAGAAACAAAAAAATTAATATCTATTGAAGACCATAGTGTGATTGGAGGATTGGGAAGTGCCATTAGTGAAGTCTTAACAGAAGAATATCCTTGTAAATTGGTTAGAATGGGAATCAAAGATACTTTTGGAAAATCTGGAAATGCAGTAGAATTGCTAAAATATTTTGGCTTAACTAGTGAGAAAATTGTTGAGATAATAAAAAATAGTTAAAGAGGAGAAAATATGGAAGCAGAAGAGAAAAAAAGAGAAACAGATAAAAATGTGAAAAGATTGCAAGATGAAATTATGGCTAGTATAAAAAGTATTTATCAATCAATAGAAAATATTGGAAAGGTAAATAAAGAAGTAGCACAAATGCTTATAACTAGGATTCAGACACTAAGAGCAGATACGGATAATAAACAAATGCAACCATTCGAGATACTTAGTGAACTTATGTCTATACAAAGAGAAATCATTGGTATCTTAGATACGGATTATTATAAGCAAACCACAATGTATTTTCAAACTAGTAAGAAAGAACTGACAAATATCTATATGGATAGATGGAAGGGATGTAGATTTACCAATATTTGAAACAAGAAGGTATATGTATATATATATTATGGAGAACACGAATAAACGAAATGTGAATTTTATGTGAAATCTTCGAAATGAAGAAAAACGGAGAAAAACGATAGAAAATGCAAAAAATCCAACATTTTCTATCGTTTTTTTAGGTAAAAACTATTGCAAATTTTGTTCTTTATTGTTATGATTAGATAGAATAAAATATATAATAGAATATTATGCGAAAAAATAAATAAGGAGAGCAAAAGATGATTGAATTTAGAAATGTCACAAAGACATATGATACAGGTACAAAAGCAGTAAAAAATGCCAATTTCAAAATCGATAAAGGTGAATTTGCTTTTTTAGTTGGATCTTCAGGAAGTGGAAAATCTACTTTAATCAAATTAATCTTAAAAGAAGAAGAACCAACTTCAGGAAATATTATTATCAATGGAAAAGATACTACATTTTTAAAACCAAATAGAATCCCATATTTAAGAAGAAGTATGGGGGTTGTATTTCAAGATTTCAGACTATTACCAGACAAAACCGTATATGACAATGTTGCTTATGCAATGTATATTGTAAGAGCAACACCAAGACATATTAGAAGACAAGTTCCAATGGTACTTTCATTAGTTGGATTAAGTGGAAAAGCAAAAATGTATCCAAATGAATTATCAGGAGGAGAACAACAAAGAGTTGCTTTAGCGAGAGCTTTGGTAAATAATCCATCTATGCTAATTGCAGATGAACCAACAGGAAACTTAGACCCAGATACAGCATGGGATATCATGACATTATTAAATGATATTAATATGAGAGGAACAACCGTTGTTGTAGCAACACATGCGAAAGATATTGTGGACAAGATGAAGAAAAGGGTTATTCATGTTAGAAAAGGTGAAATCATAAAAGATGATAAAAAAGGTGGGTATGAACTGTGAAATATAATATATTAGGATATTTAATTGGAGAAGGATTTGGTAACGTATTTAAAAATAAAAAATCAACTGGTGCATCACTTATGATTATGTGTGCAACCATGATTATATTTGGTGTATTCTTAATCTTGGGAGAAAATATTAATCACTTTGTACAAGAAGTAGAAGATGCACAAGGAATACAAGTATTTGCAACAAGAGAGGCAACACCTGAGCAAGTACAAAAATTAGGAGAAGAGATTAATAAAATAAATGGTGTTAATACAACAACATATGTATCAAAAGAAACAGCATTAAATCAGATGAAAGAAAAATTTTCAGAGCATGAAGAATTTTTAGAAGGATATGAGGGAGAAAATAACATTTTTAGTGATTCATATATCGTAACATTAACAGATTTAAACTTACTTGACCAAGTAGAAAAAGAAATCAGGAATTTGGAAAATGTGAAAGAAATAACAAGTTCAAATGAAACTGTAACAACATTAATCGACTTGGCAAATGGTATCAAAATTGTAACAGGTGTTATTTTAATATTACTAATTATTATTTCAATCTTTATTATTGCTAATACAATTAAGTTGACAGTACATGCAAGAAGAAAAGAGATATCTATCATGAAATATGTTGGGGCAACAAATGGATTTATTAGATGGCCTTTTATTGTAGAAGGTATGATAATTGGAATTATAGCAAGTGCTATTTCTATAGTATTAGTAGCTGTTGCATATAATTTTATTGCTGAACAAATGGTAAATTCTCAATTTATGAAAATGGTAGGCGTAAGTTTAGTAGGATTTTCAGATATGTTTAGTTCAATCATATTTACATATATGTTATTAGGAATAGGTATAGGAGCCATAGGAAGTATTATTTCTATGAGAAAATATTTAAAAGTATAAAGGAGTAGAGCATGCGTAAGATTTTATGTATTGTTTTAGCTTTTATCATCATTTGTACATATATAACTGTTGTATATGCAGAAGATAATACAACAAACGAAACCAATATCACAGACAGTGGTAATTTAACAGATCTACAAACACAACAAAAAGATTTACAAGACCAAATACAACAGTCTCATGAAGAATTAGAAGAGGTACAAAGCCAACTATCAGAAAACTTACAACAAATAGAAAAGTTAGATGAAAAAATTAGAGAATCAGAAAATCAAATAGAAAAACTAGATGCACAAGTAAAACAATTGCAAGAAGAAATATCTAGTATTCAATCACAATTAGATGTAGCAGAAGTAAATTATGAAAAACAAAAAGAAATTATGGAAAAGCGATTAGTAGCTATTTATGAAGCTGGCGAAACAAGATATCTAGATGTTCTTTTAAAATCAAGTAATATTTCAGAATTTTTATCAAGCTATTATTTGATTACAGAAATCGCATCAGTAGATAAAAATTTGTTAGATGAAGTGGAATCAGAGAAAAAAGAAATTGAATTAGCAAAACAAAAATTAGAAAAAAATCAAGAAACATTAGCAACAGCATTACAAACACAAACCAAGACAGCAACTGTACTACAAAATACCAAGGCTTTGCGAGAAAATTATATATCTAGGTTATCAGATGAAGAAAAAGCAAAACAAGCACAAATTGATGAAATGACACAGCAATATGAAGCTGTCAATAATCAAATATTAGAACTTGCAGTCCAAGGTTTAGATTCAGTATATATAGGAGGAGAACTTGCTTGGCCAGTACCAGGATATACCAAAATTACTTCAAATTATGGAATGAGAGTACATCCCATTACAGGACAATATAAATTACATACAGGTGTAGACATTAGTGCACCAATTGGAGCAAATTTTATAGCAGCAAATGACGGTATTGTCATAAAAGCAGAATATAATACAGCATATGGAAATATGGTAATTATAGACCATGGAGGAGGAATTTCTACATTATATGCCCATGGTTCAGAGATTTTGGTAACTGTTGGACAAACAGTAAAGAAAAATGAAGCTATTTTAAAAGTAGGGTCAACAGGATATTCAACAGGACCACATGCCCATTTTGAAGTTAGAATAAATGGAGTGGTAACAGACCCATTACCATATATTACAACTGGACTTGTTCCAGGTACAGAGACAGAGGAAGATTCACAAGAAGATACAGATATGTCAGCACAATATTAAAATTGTTCATAAGTTCAATGTTATATATTTAATAATTTTAAACACTTTGTGTGTCGCAACCTATTAAAAGAAATTAAGCTTGTAGGTTGCTCCAATCGCACTCGCCATTGGCTCGTTTGATCGCTTACGCAGTGTTTTAAATTATTAAATATATAACATTGAACAAAAAGCAATTTTTTATATAAAAAACAAATGTGAGAGGAAAAGGAGAGAAACGATATGAAAAAAATAGGACTCAAAATTGTAGGAATAATCGTAATAGCAGTTATTATATTACAATTTAATATTGTATTAGCTGCAACTAAATCAGAATTAAATGCAAGTAGTAATGAAACAGACAAAAAAATAGAGGAAGCAAAAGAAGAGCTAGAAAATATTAATTCACAAAAGTCAGAGACATTACAACAAGTAGAAGACTTAATTATGCAAATTTCCTCTGCACAATCAGAAATAGATGAATTGGATACTCAAATAGCAGATATGAACTCTCAAATAGAAGAGGCGCAAAATAAAATTAATGAAAAACAAGAAAATTATGATAATCAACAAAAATTGTTAGAAACAAGATTAGTTGCAACTTATGAGGCTGGTGAAACATCATTTTTAGATGTATTACTTTCTTCAGAAAGCCTAACAGATTTGATTTCAAATTATTATTATGTATCTCAAATTGCTGATGCAGATATTAGTTTAATGGAACAAATAGAAAAGGAAAAAAATGAGATAGAAGAGGCAAAAACAACATTAGAAACCACAAAACAAGAATTGGATAGTGTAAGGGCACAAAAACAACAAAAGGCAACAGAATTACAAAATGCGAAAAGTCAAAAAGATAGTTATGTGGCACAATTAAATGAAGAAGAAAAAAATACACAAGCAGAATTAGAACAATTTGAACGTGACAAAAGAGAGATACAAGCACAATTAGAGGAAATTGCAAGAAAAGAGACAGCAAATTCTGGTAATTCAAATGTTTCTAATACACCAAATAATCCAAGTAGTAGTGGATATATTAGACCAGTTGTAGGATATAGTATTACATGTGGTTGGATGGGATATAGTGGACATACAGGAGTAGATTTTAGTGGTTCAGGAATATCAGGAAAACCAGTACTAGCTGTTAAATCAGGAACCGTTGTTACCTCAAGAGCATTAAAATACCCAAATGGAAATTATAGAAGTTATGGAGAATATATAGTTATCAATCATCATGATGGAACAATGACTTTATATGCACATGGTGCACCAGGTTCAAGATTAGTAAGAGAAGGACAATCAGTAAGCCAAGGTCAACAAATCATGAGTGTAGGAACCACAGGAAATTCAACAGGATATCATTTACATTTTGAAGTAAGAGTAAACGGAAGACCAGTTAATCCAACACCATATTTACCTTAATAAGGAGGAAACATATGAAGAAATTATTTGGTAAAATACTAGGGGGATTAATCATTATCATATTCGTACTACAATTTAATGTAATGGTATATGCTAATGAGATAACCGATTTACAAAATCAGCAAGCAACTAATGAAGAAAAAATACAGGATGCGGAAAATCAAAAAGAACAAGTAACGCAAGAAAAAAGTGATGCACAACAACAAGTAGATAAATTAAATAGCCAAATATCGGATTATGAAAGCCAGATAGGAGATTTAGAATATAAAATTAATGACTTGAATACACAAATAACAGATGCAGAAAATAGAATAAATGAAAAACAAGAAAATTATGATAAACAGCAAGAATTGTTAGAAAAAAGATTAGTTGCAACATATGAAGCAGGAGAAACTTCATTTTTAGATGTGTTACTTTCTTCAAAAAGTTTAACAGATTTAATTTCAAACTATTATATGGTTTCTCAAATAGCAGAAGCAGATATGAATTTGATGGAAAGTATTGAAAGTGAGAAGAAAGAAATAGAAGAAGCAAAAACAACATTAGAGCAAAATAAACAAGAATTAGATAATTCTAAAGCTGAAAAAGAAAATATGTCTCAACAATTACAAATAGCCAAAAATGAAAAAAGTCAATATGTATCTCAATTATCACAAGAAGAACAAGATTTACAAAAGGAAATAGACCAATTAACACAAGATAATCAAAAAATATTAAATGATATTCGTGTGGCACAAGAAAAATATAGAAAACAATTAGAAGAACTAGCAAATAAAAAACCATCTAATAGTGGAGGTTCATCTTCAGGTGGTTCTAGTTCCTCAGGAGGAAGTTCAAATAGTGGTACATCTAATGCAGGGGGATTTATCAGACCAGTAAATGGAGGAATTGTTACTTGTAATGGACGTTATTCAAGTGGTAAATTTCATGGAGCAATTGATTATGGGATAAGTGTTGGAACACCAGTTTATGCCGCGGCAGATGGAGTGGTATTAACAACAAACAATCTGACAACAAGTTATGGAACTTATGTGGTTATTCAACATGCAAATGGATTGCAAACATGGTATGCGCATGGAACACCTGGCTCAATTTGTGTATCTCCAGGAGAAAGTGTAGTACAAGGTCAAATGATTATGAAGAGTGGAAATTCGGGAAATTCATCAGGAGCACATTTACATTTTGAAGTAAGAAAAGCACCATATACATATAGTTATAGTGCTACTAAATATGGAGATGATTGTAGAGTGAATCCAAATTTATATTTTTAACAGAGAAATTTGTAAAAGCTAAGACCAGATTTTTCTCATACAATAGAAGAGGGATTAAGGAAAAGTCTCCTTTATCTCTTTTTTACATTATAGAAATGACGTTTCTTATAAGGTCTAGCTAAGCAAGATTTGTTTGGAATTTAAATTAAATTGTGTAATATAATAGATTAATAGAAAGCAATGTTTTCGTAGAAAGGAAGAAAAGCAATGGAGGAAAAAAAGAGATATAAGGTATATAGAACAATAATGCTTATCGTTTTAGTAGCATTTGTAACATTTATATTAACATCGATAGGATTTTATCAATATTTTGTAAAAGGAGATAGTTTAAATAAATATTTAACATTCATGACATCTGATGGAAGTCAAGATATTTCACAAACATTAGATACCTATCGAGCAGTTATAGATAAATATTACTTAGGAGATGTAGATGAAGAAAGTTTAAAAGAAGGTGCTATACAAGGATATATAGAGGGACTAGGTGACCCATATACAGAATATATTTCTAAAGAAGATATGGAAGATTATATGCAAGATACTATGGGGAATTTTGTAGGAATAGGTATCTATATGATAGAAGATTCAAAAACTAATCAAATAATGGTATTGGCACCAATAAAGGGTAGCCCAGCAGAAAGAGCAGGTATTCAGCCAGGAGATTATATCATATCTGTTAATGGAGAACCATGTACAGCAGATGATATGACAATGATTTCAACCAAAATAAAAGGTGAAGAAGGAACAACTGTCAAATTGCAAATTTTAAGAGGAGAAGAAACATTAGACTTTGAAATTGCGAGAGAAAATATCATTGTAAATCCAGTAGAAGGAGAAATATTACAAAACAATATAGGATATATCGAATTTTCATCATTTGATGAAAATACAGCAGAAGATTTTAAAACAAAATTTGAAGAGTTGCAAGCACAAGGAATCACATCTCTCATTATTGATTTAAGAAATAATGGTGGAGGAATTGTAGATGAAGCATTACAAATAGCAGGATATATTGCAGATAAAGATTCAGTACTATTGTATGAAGTAGATAAAGACAATAAGGAAACCGTAGAGAAAAATGAGAGTAACCCAATTATCAATATGCCAGTCATCATTTTAACAAATGAAAATACAGCAAGTTCATCTGAAATATTGGCAGGAGCATTAAAAGATTTAGGAAAAGCTAGAACAGTAGGAACAACCACATATGGGAAAGGTGTTATTCAACAAATATTAACACTTCCAGATAGTAGTGGATTGAAAATAACGACGGAAAAATATTTAACACCAAACAGAACGGAAATCAATGAAGTGGGCATAGAGCCAGATGAAGTTGTAGAATTGCCTGAAAGTGTAGAAAGTGTATTAAATGTTGATAGAAGTCAAGATACCCAATTGCAAAGAGCAATAGAAATGTTGACAGAATAAAAATTTAAATATATAAATATAATAAGTATAAGATTAGAAATAAAAGGGATTGTTAGAAAAATTTAAATTTTTAACATTAATTAAACCTTTTGAAGGGAATGAGTTAAAAAATGAATTTACCAAATAAACTAACCATATTTAGAGTTATTTTAGTGCCAATCATGGTAATCATACCATTTTTTGGAATAGAAGGAGATTTGTGGGGAATACCAATTATGTATTTAATTATCGATTTCATATTTATATTGGCATCATTAACAGATAAATTAGATGGATATTTGGCAAGAAGTAAGAATCAAGTAACGGCATTTGGAAAGTTTTTAGATCCACTAGCCGATAAAATATTGGTATTGGCAGCAATGCTAATGTTAGTAGAAATGAATAAATTACCAGCTTGGATTCCAATCATTGTATTAGCAAGAGAATTTTTAGTATCTGGATATAGACTAATTGCAGTAGAAAAAGGTGGAGAAGTAATTGCTGCTTCAAAATGGGGAAAACTAAAAACAGTGACCCAAATGATAGCCATTATTTTAGCATTTTTGGATTTGCATGCATTTGGAACATGTTTTACAGGAACCCTACAAGGTGCTGATTTTATATTAAATGTAGTGGTGACGATTATGATGATTATACAAACCATTGCTACTATTTTCTCTGGAATAGATTACATGAGGGGGATTAAGAAATATATAAAAGACTAATAAAATGTTACAGTTCAGACCTATGTACACAAGTGGAAGGTATTCATAAATGATTTATTACTCGGCTCAATACGATATTTAAGAATTAGTAATATAATTTTTTGAGCCTCTTTCACTCAGACCCTCACTACGTGAGTATCGTGAACATCTCTCAAAAAATTATATAACAAATTCTAAAACATCTCCAATCGCATTCGTAATTAAAATCATTTATGAATACCTTCCACTTGTGTACGTAGGTCTGAACTGTAACAATAAAATAAAATAGATGAAAGAAAAAATGAAATTTGTATTGACAAATTTCATTTTCTGCCGTAAGATATGGAAAGTGAGTGTCAAAATGAAAGAATTTGAACTCAGATGTGCAAAATCACTTCGTGATTTTGAAAGTACAGTATAGTACACAATTCAAGGAGGAATTACTATGGAAGAAAAAGAAGTAATATTAACACAAGAAGGGTATAATAATTTAGAAAAGGAGTTAAACTTTTTAAAAACTGAAAAAAGAGCGGATATAGCAGACAGAATAAAAGTAGCATTAGGTTTTGGAGATTTATCAGAAAATTCAGAATATGATGAAGCTAAAAATGCGCAAGCAGAAAATGAAGTAAAAATAGCGGAATTAGAAAATAAATTAAGACATGCAAAAATCATAGATGAAAAAGATATAGATACAGAAACCGTTCAAATCGGTAATAAAGTGAAAGTATTAGATGTTGAATTTGATGAAAAAATTGAATATACCATTGTTGGTTCAACAGAAGTCAATTTAGCTGAAAATAAAATATCAAATGAATCACCTTTAGGAGAAGCATTATTAGGTGCTAAGAAAAATCAAACTGTTGAAGTAAATGCTCCAGCAGGTGTTATGAAATATAAAATATTATCAATCAAAAAATAAATAAAAAGGGAAATTGGGAACGGACCCATTTTTCCTTTTTTAGCATTTTAGGCTTGCATCTAATGCAAGTTTTATCATATTATCCAATCCTTGTTCTCTTTCCTCAGAGGTGGCAGTTTGTGTTTTAAATCTTGAATCAACAACTGTCATTAGGCAAGTTGCTTTTTTATTTAACATTTTGGCATTATAACATAAAGCAAAAGCTTCCATTTCGGCACTTAATGGATAAAAGTTTTGTTTATGAACTCTATCCATAAATTTATCGAAATCTTCTTGTGCCATATATGGGTCAAAACTATCATTACATATTGTATCACCTTCAATGAGTTTTACATGATTTTCAGTAGCAGTTTCTTTTATGATTTCATTTAATTCTTTGCTAGTGTCAATCAAATGACAATCATCATTATTAAATCCTAAAGCATAGGTGCTTTCTGTAAAAATAGATTTTGATAACACAACATCAAATAAATTTAAATCAGGCACATAAGCGCCACAAGAGCCAATTCTAATAATATTTTCAACATCATAAAATTTAAATAATTCAAAAGAATAAATTCCCATACTAGGCATTCCCATTCCAGAAGCCATAACGGTTATTTCTTTTCCTTTATATTCGCCTGTGTAGGCATAAATATTTCTTACTTGATTAACCAATTTGCCATTATCTAAAAATTTTTCAGCAATGTGTTTTGCTCTAAGTGGGTCTCCAGGCATAATAACTGTTTTTGCAATATCTCCTAAATTTGCTTCATTATGTGGTGTAGACATAGTAAGTACCTCCCATAAAATATATTTAAAAATAGTATAACAATAACATAATAAAAAAGCAAGCCAAAAGGTAGCTAAAATAAAAGAGAAAGTGGTACCGAAGTACCACTTTCTCCTTACTGTCTATGAGAAGTGAGACCATTTTTAAAAAATTTCTCTAGACAGTAAAACTTTGGACCATATCAGCATGATTACTGAAATGATGCCAAAGCCCAATCCCATAACACCTGCTATCAGATATATTTTAACCTGATAGCAGGCACAAAAGAGAGCTACTGTTGAAAATACTACCGATAAAAATAAGGTAATACTTCCAACCAGAAGCACTAATTTATATTTGGGCATTTTTTCACCTCCTTACAGAAGGCAGTGGTTTCTTACGAAACCACGTTACACCACAACTAAAAAAACAGTTGTGGCTATAGTTACTAATATTTGCCATTCAGCAAATACATATATATTGTATCATATTTTACATAAAAACTCAATTTAGTGAAATTCTCCTAAAATGTATAAAATTCCAGAAATTCACAAAAAACACTTGCAAAGTTATAGTTGATTATGTTAGTATACATACATAGTTAATCTATATTTTTTATTTTTCAGAGTTTTAAGTTCTTATATTTTAATTTTCGTATTTATATTTATTTAATCCATATTTAATTTATATTTTAAAATTTTAATTTTTAAGTCAAATTTCATTCAAAATTAAAATGTATTTCATTATGATTATATTTTTAGTTCAAAAATTTTATTCGATTGGAGGTGAGTAGTATGATTAATACTTTAGACGAATTGTGGACAAAAATTCAAGTAGAATTTAATAATAGATTTAAAGAATCAGAAGAAAAAACAGATAAGAGATTTAAAGACATGGAAGTAAAGATAGACCAAAGATTCAAAGAATCAGAAGAAAAAACAGATAAGAGATTTAAAGACATGGAAGTAAAGATAGACCAAAGATTC
>CASEIV010000010.1:53719-111759 GCA_949288175.1 uncultured Eubacteriales bacterium
ATCAGAAGAAAAAACAGATAAGAGATTTAAAGACATGGAAGTAAAGATAGACCAAAGATTCAAAGAATCAGAAGAAAAAACAGATAAAAAATTCAAAGACATAGAAGACAAGATGGATCAAAGCTTTAAGAGAGTTGAAGATAAATTAGATGTTGTAACAAATACAAATATGGCTCAAATATTGAAAACATTAAATAAAACAAGAGAAGAATTAACAGAAGTAAAAGAAGGAATAACAGAAAAACTGGATGAATATATTGAAAAAAATGAATTTGAACATAAAACATTTGATTGCAGACTAGCAGACTTAGAAATAAAATATAAATATGGAAAGAAACTATAAATGTAAAAATATTTAATATTAAGAATGAATACATAATATGATATCAGTAAAAACAATATAGATATAACGAAAAGAGATACATACAAATCCTTTTAATTCGGATAAAATGATGTACTCTCTTTTTTTAATACGACAAAATAGATCAACAACACCGATAAAAATTAAAAAAATAGATAAATAAAATTAGAATTGACTTTTACAGATAAACATAATATAATTTTGTAAGAAAAAAGAAGATAACTTTTTAGATAGGTAAAAAAGAAATAACCAGATTAATTTTAAAGTTATTCATAAAATTCGAAGAAGGGAAGGAAAATATGATAGATTTTAAACAAATAATTGCAAAATCCATTGCAGAAGTGGTTAACATAGATGAAAAAGAATTAGAAGGTTATATTGAAATACCAAAAGATACAAATAATGGAGATTATGCATTTCCATGTTTTCGATTAGCAAAGGAATTAAAAAAGGCACCTCCAATGATTGCAAATGAGATTAAAGAGAAAATCCAAATAGATGGAACAGTCATAGAAAAAGTAGAAGCAGTAGGAGGGTACTTGAACTTTTACATTCATCAAGAACAAATGGTAGAAGAAGTATTAAAAGAAATAGAGATGCAAGAAGAATATGGAAAATCACAAATTGGAAAAGGAAAAACTATTGTGATTGATTATTCAGCACCCAATATTGCAAAACCATTTCATATAGGACATTTACGTTCTACAGTAATTGGTGGAGCTTTATATAATATTTATCAATATCTTGGCTATCATACAATAGGTGTCAATCATTTAGGAGATTATGGAACACAATTTGGTAAATTAATCGAAGGATATAAACTATGGGGAGAAGAATATAATATCGAAGAAGAACCGATTAATGAATTAACCCAAATATATATTCGTATTAATCAAGTATGTAAAGAAAATGAAAAGGTCTTAGAACAATGTAGAATGAATTTTAAATTGTTAGAAGATGGAGATTCATATTGTACAGAAATCTGGGAAAAATTTAGAGCATTAAGTTTAAAAGAATTTCAAAAAGTCTATGATTTATTAGGAAGTCATTTCGACTCATGGAATGGAGAAGCCTTTTACTCAGATAAAATGCCAGAAGTCATTGGAATACTAGAAAAAACAGGAAAATTAGTAGAATCACAAGGAGCTAAAATTATCGATTTAGAAGATAAAGGGATTAATACACCATGTATTATACAAAAATCAAATGGTTCAACAACTTATGCAACCAGGGATTTAGCTGCTATTTTATACAGAACAAGAACTTATGATTTTGACAAAGCATTATATGTTGTATCTTATGAACAAACTTTACATTTTAAACAAGTATTTGAAGTAGCAAAATTATTAGGAATAGATGAAAAATATACAAATGGATTAAAACATGTACCTTTTGGAATGGTATCATTACCAACAGGAAAAATGTCAACAAGAGAAGGTAATATTGTAAAACTAGAAGAGTTGTTAAATGAATCTATTGCAAGAGCAAAGGAAATTATTGAAGAAAAAAATCCAGAATTAGAAGATAAAGATGAAGTAGCTAAAAAAGTAGGTGTAGGAGCAGTTATCTTTAATGATTTATCAAATAGTAGAATTAAAGATGAAGTATTTGATTGGAATCAAATCTTAAACTTCCAAGGAGAAACAGGACCATATGTGCAATATACCTATGTACGTACAAAAAGTGTTTTAGAAAAAGCAGGATATATGCCAACAATTGGAGAAGTTAAATTTGATAAATTATTAGATGAATCATCAAAAAATATTATTAAATTAATATACAATTTCGAAAATATATTAATTCAAGTAACAGAAAAAGAAGAGCCATCTATTTTATCAAGATATCTAATTGATTTAGCAAAAGCATTTAGCAATTTCTATAATGATAATAAAATATTAGTAGAAGATAAAGATATACAAAATGCTAGAGTATACTTAACATATGCAGTTGGAAAGGTATTAAAAACAGGAGCTAAATTATTAGGAATTGAAATGCCAAATAAGATGTAAAAAATAGATGCTAACAAAATCAAAACATAGATAGATGTGAAACTAAAAAATATATAGCCAAGATAAAAGTCAATTATTTTTACGTAATAAAAAGAAGAAAAAGAAAGAATTTATTCAATAAAAAAAGAAAAATAAAGCTAATATATCAAAAAATACCAAAAATTAACAAAAAGCCACTTGAAAAATATAGATAAACATGTTAGAATGCAAACATAGTTTATCTATATTTTTATTTAATAAATTTATATTCATTATTTTAATTCTATAAAAATGTATTTTTAAATCAAAATGAATTTGTTCATACGTTTCAAAAAAATTATAATACAGTATTTACAAATTAATTTAATAGTTTTTTGCGAAAGGAGGGAAAGGCTTATGATTAATAGTTTTGATGAATTGTGGGCAAAAATGCAAACAGAATTTGACAAAATAAACCAACAATTCAAGCAAATTGATAAAAGGTTTGAGCAAATTGATAAAAGGTTTGAGCAAATTGATAAAAGGTTTGAGCAAATCGATAAAAGGTTTGAGCAAATTGATAAAAGATTTGAGCAGATGGACCAAATAATTGAAGAATATCATCACGAAATCCTAGATATAAAGAATAATACAGAAAGTGAATTTGCAAAAGTATACAAAGCAATGGAAGAAGGATTTAGTAAAATGGATCAAAGATTTGCAAAAATAGAAAACAAATTAGATATAATAACGAATACAAATTTAGCTCAAATACTAAATAAGTTAACTGAA
Source organism: uncultured Eubacteriales bacterium (assembly GCA_949288175.1). Classification (GTDB taxonomy): domain Bacteria; phylum Bacillota; class Clostridia; order TANB77; family CAG-508; genus CAG-269. Next base: position 56,840 of record CASEIV010000010.1, read on the forward strand.
ACAAAAGAAGAAGTAGCAGAAACAAAGGAAGAATTAACCAATAAATTAGATAAACATATTGAAAAAAATGAATTTGAACATAAGAAATTTGATTATCAACTTGCAGAGATGAAAATAAAATACAAATATAAAAATTAGTCTAATATATAGAAAAAATAAAATTAAAGATATAGAAAACTAAAAAGAGAAACGTGAACATCCTTCCAATTAGGATAAATAATGTATTCTCTTTTTTATTATAGGAAATATAAAGATTTATAAAAAATAAATAAGCAAAAACTTGTCAAAAGATATATATAATAGTATAATAGTAAAGAAAAAAATAAAAAAGTATACATAGGAGAGAAAAAATGAGTGGAAAACATGAAATGCCAAAAGAAAATAAATATGTAAGAAATAAAAGAAACACAAGAGAAAGAAAAATGACGGAACCAAAAGAAAGAAAAAGTAGAAGAGGATTAAAAATATTTGGAAGAATAGTATTAACATTAGTTATCATACTAGTTATACTAGTAGGAATTATTGTTGCATTTATTGGTAGTAAATTAGGAAAAATGCAACAAGTGGAATTAGATGAAACAGATTTAGGTATATCTTCACAAGTAGAAGAAAATTTATCAGAATATAGAAATATAGCATTATTTGGGGTAGACAGTAGAGATAGTAGCCTTGGAGAAGGAAATAGAAGTGATTGTATTATCATTGCAAGTTTAAATAACAAAACAAAAGAAGTAAAATTAATATCTGTATATAGAGATACCTATGTGAACATAGAAGGACATGGACTAGATAAGATAACACATGCTTATTCTTATGGAGGAGCAGCACTTGCTGTAAAAACATTAAATGAAAATTTTGATTTAAATATAACCGAATTTGCAACAGTTAATTTTGATTCAGTAGCAGAAGCTGTTAATGCTCTTGGAGGAGTTACAATCAATGTAACGAATGAAGAATTAAATTATATAAATAACTATATAGATGAAACATCAAGAGTAACAGGCATAACAAGTAAAAGAGTGACATCAGCAGGAAAACAAAAATTAGATGGTGTACAAGCAGTTGCATACTCAAGAATTAGATATACATCTGGTGGAGACTATAAAAGAACAGAAAGAATGAGAACGGTTATAGAAGCAATGATAGAAAAATTCAAAACAAAAAATATTAGTGAAATGAATCAAATTATAGATCAAATCCTACCAGAAGTATATACAAACATTACTTCAGGAGATATATTCTCCTTAATACCAAGTGTAGCAAGCTTAAAAGTGACAGATAGTATCGGATGGCCTTATGAAACAAAAGGAATTACATTAGATAGATGGTATGGCGTTCCAGTAACATTAGAAAGCAATGTAAAACAATTACATCAAGAAGCATTTGGAGAACCTGATTATGTGCCATCAGATAGAGTGAAAGAAATTAGCAATCAAATCATACAAAAGACAGGGTATACAAATTAATGACCTTATATAATTTTAAAAATCAGAATTGGGGCAAAAGACTTAAAATAAATAAGTGAAGAAAGAGAAAAAATGAAAATAAATATATTAAGGATTATATTAATATTATTATTGTTATGTACATTTTTTGTAATATTCGGATTTTCCAGTCAAGATGGAGAAGCTTCTGGAGGACTTAGTAGAAATATAACCAATAAAATATTACAAATTTCTAATAAATATAATGCTTTGGGGCAAGAAGAAAAAGAACAAATAGCTAATAAAACGGAAAAGATAATAAGAAAAGTAGCACATTTTTCAATTTATACAGTAGTGGGACTATTGTTAATGGGGCTATTAAGTACATATAAAATAAAAGAAAATTGGAGAATGATACTTTCTATTTTACTAGGAATGTTATATGCAATATCAGACGAAATACATCAAGGATTTTCACCAGGAAGATCACCTAGAATAGCAGATGTATATATTGATACATTAGGAGTTATATTAGGAACATTGTTAATTTTATTAGTGATAAAAATATATGACAAATATATGACTAAAATGTTACAAAATATGCCAAAAAATGTCATATGAAATATGTTGAAAAAAAATATATACTATAATATAATAATGTTGTAAAAAACGGAACAATAAGTTATTATTATGGGGGATAAAAATGGATGTAAAAAATAATATATTATTATATGAAAATAGTAATATAGAAGATTTAGAAATAGTAAAAGGAAAACAAAAAAGAAATAGCATAAAGAGAATAGAAAGAGGACTTAAGAGAGGAATGGATATCTTAGGTGGTATTTGTGGCACTCTTATGTTAATTCCACTAACGATAATTGTTTGGATAGCAAATAAGAAAAACAAAGATAATGGCCCAATTTTCTATACACAAACAAGAATAGGAAAAGATGGAAAACTATTTAAAATGTATAAATATCGTTCAATGGTAGTAGGGGCAGATGAAATATTAGAAACATATTTAAAAGAAAATGAAGAAGCAAGAAAAGAATATAAAGAATACAAAAAATTAAAGAATGACCCAAGAATAACCAAAATAGGAAAAATATTAAGAAAGACAAGCTTAGATGAATTTCCACAATTTATCAATGTTTTAAAAGGAGATATGAGTTTAGTAGGACCACGTCCATATTTACTAAGAGAAAAAGAAGAAATTAATGGATTTTTTAAATACATAACTTCATGTAAGCCAGGAATTACAGGTTTATGGCAAACAAGAGGAAGAAGCAATACAACTTTTACAGATAGATTAACAATGGATATGGAGTATTATCATAACCATTCATTAAAACAAGATATTAAGTTAATATATAAAACTGTAAGAAATGTAGTAAAAAAAGAGGGAGCTATATAAATTTTAAATACATTTTAGAGAGCGTGTTAATGATATGAAAAAAAATAAAAAGTTAGAAGAGATAAAGATTTGTTTAGTGGGTTCTAGTGGAGGACACTTAACACATTTGTATCAATTAAAAAAATTCTGGGAAAATAAGAATAGGTTCTGGGTAACATTTGATAAAGAAGATGCAAGAAGTATTTTAGAAAATGAAAAAGTATATAATTGTTATTATCCAACAAATAGAAACTTAAAAAATTTGATAAAAAATACTTTTGTAGCCTTCAAGGTTTTAAGAAAAGAAAAACCAGATATTATTATCTCATCTGGTGCAGCTATTGCCGTGCCATTTTTTTATGTAGGAAAGATTTTTGGAGCAAAAACTGTTTATATAGAAGTATTTGATAGAATAGATAAACCAACACTTACAGGAAAGTTAGTTTATCCAGTAACAGATAAATTTATTGTTCAATGGGAAGAAATGAAAAAGGTATATAAAAAGGCAGAAAATTTTGGCAGTATTTTTTAGGGGGACAGGATTGTGATATTTGTAACAGTTGGAACACATGAACAACAATTTAATAGATTAGTAGAAGAAGTAGATAAATTAAAAGAAGATGGAGTTATAAAAGAAGACGTTTTTATTCAGACAGGTTTTTCAACTTACGAACCAAAACATTGTCAATGGAGCAAATTAATATCATATAAAGAGATGAATAATAAAATAAAAGAAGCTAGAATTATCATAACACATGGTGGACCAGCTAGTTTTATTGCGCCTTTACAAATAGGAAAGATTCCGATAGTTGTTCCAAGACAAGAAAAATATGGAGAACATGTGAATGACCATCAATTAGAATTTGCTAAAAATGTAGAAGAGAGAAATAAAAATATTATACCTGTTTATGACATAAAAGATTTAAAAGAGAAGATTCTTAATTATGATAAAATTATAGAAAAAATGAAAATATCAAATGTTTCTAATAATGAAAATTTTTGTGCAAGATTTGAAAAAGAAATACAAGAAATGCTATCTAAATAAAGTTGAAAGGGGAATAACATGTCTAAAGTAGGAATTTTATCAATGCAAAGAATAAAAAATTATGGCTCTTTTTTACAAGCATATGGATTAAAAAATGTAATAGAAGAGCTTGGACATGAAGTGGAATTTGTCGATTATCATGTTGGAAAACCAGTAATAGTGGAAGAAAAAAAGAATGGTAAAATCCAAAAGGGTTTAGAAGTGTTTAAATATGATGCAAAACTATCACATAAGATTCAATACATTATTCATAAAAATAATTTTGGAAAAAAATATTATAAAGTATTAAATCTAACAGAGCAACCTAATTATACACCTAAATTAGACACTTTAGTAATTGGCAGTGATGAAGTGTTTAATTGTATTCAAAAAAATGAAAATGTTGGATATTCATTAGAATTGTTTGGAAAAAATAATCAGGCTAATAGGGTAATTACATATGCAGCATCTTTTGGGAATACAACAATAGAAAAGTTAAAAAAATATAATAAATGTGAAGAAATACAAGAATTGTTAAATAAAATGAATGCTATTTCTGTAAGGGATAACAATAGCAAGAGTATAGTAGAAACTTTAACGGATAAAAAATGTGAATGTAATTTAGATCCAGTTTTAATTTATGATTATGCAAATAAATGTAAAGAGATACCAGATATTAAACCAAAAGAAAAATATATGATTGTATATGCCTATAATGGTAGAATTTCAAATAGTGAAGCAGATTGGATAAAAGATTTTGCAAAAACTAATCATTTAAAAGTGTATTCAATAGGGGGAGCGCAAAAATGTGCAGACAAATTTATTAATTGTTCTCCTTTTGAAGTATTGGGGTATTTTAAAAATGCTGAATTTATTATAACAGACACATTTCATGGTACAATTTTTTCTATCATTATGCATCGTAACTTTTCTACAATTGTAAGAAAAAGTGTAGGAAATGAATATGGAAATGAAGAAAAATTAACGGATTTATTGAAGAGATTAAATTTAGAAGAACAAATTGTAAAAAATATAGAAGATGTAGAAAAAATGTATAATCAAACAATAAATTATCAAACAACAGATAAAATTATTTTAGAAGAGAGAAAGAGAAGTTATGACTATTTAAAGGAGAATATATAACATGTATACAGAACTAAAATCATATCAAATGATAATTGCATTACTAAAGAAATATAATATTAGACATTGTGTACTATCTGCAGGAAGTAGAAATGTGCCATTTGTACATTCAATAGAAGAGGATCCATTTTTTAAGTGTTATTCTGTAGTAGATGAAAGAAGTGCAGGATATTTTGCATTAGGATTAGCACAAGAGTTAAATGAGCCAGTTGTTATATCATGTACATCATCAACAGCAACTTGTAATTATTGGCCACCTGTTGCAGAAGCATTTTACCAAAATGTGCCATTAATTGTTTTAACAAGTGATAGAAATCCAGCAATGCTAGGGCAATGGGAAGACCAAATGATCGATCAAGTAGGTATGTATGATAGACATGTTAAAAAATCTGTTAATTTACCAATAATAAAAGATGAAGAAGATGAATATTATTGTGAAAGATTAATAAATGAAGCGTTATTAGAATTAGACCATCATGGAAAAGGACCTGTACACATTAATGTACCAATGAAGGCATACAATAATTCTTTTAATGTTAAAAATTTACCAGAAGTTAAAAAAATTAATAGAATATGCATTGAAGATGATGAAAATATATGGAATGAAAAATTGCAAAAATTAATAAATTCAAAAAGAATAATGGTTGTTTGTGGACAAAATAGTTATGTTTCAGATAAATTAAAAGAAGAAATTAATAAGTTTTCAAACAAATATAATACAGTTATCAGTATAGAGTATATGTCAAATATAGATGCTGAAAATGGAATTAATTTAGACGTTGGAATGGATACAAGATTTATAACAAATAAAAAAATGGAAGAACTATTACCAGATATCGTTATTTCTTTTGGTGGAAATGTATATGGAGGGATAAAGGAAGAATTAAAGAAATTCTATGGTAAGTTTGAACATTGGCTTATACAAGAAGATGGAAGAATTGTTGATTTATTTAAAAGCATAACAAATGTTTTTGAAAGTACACCAGAATATTTCTTTGAAAAGGCTAATAAAATCAATGAAAACGGAAGTAATGATAAAGTATATTACACAAAAATAAAAGAATATATAGACAGTATAAAATATCCTGATTTTAGATTTTCACATGTATATGCAATAAAAGAAGTGGTAGAAAGAATACCATCAAATTCTTTACTTCATTTAAGTATAAATGATAGCATAAGAATTACGAATTTCTTTAAATTAAATAAAAATGTAAGAGTCTATGCAAATATAGGAACACATGGAATAGATGGATGCTTATCCTCATTTTTAGGACAAGCAATTGCTACAGATGACCCAGCATATTTAATCATTGGTGATTTAGCATACTTTTATGACATGAATGCTACAAGATTAAGACATATAAAAAACAATGTACATATACTTTTAATAAATAATGAAGGTGGATCAGAATTTTATTTTAATCAAGTTTGGAAAAATGAGGCAAGTGATTTGCACACAACAGCTAGACATCATACCAAAGCAAAAGGTTGGGTGGAATCTAATAATTTTGAGTATTTATCAGCAAACGACAAGAAATCTTTAGAAAAAGCCTTAGAAAGATTTTTTGCAAAAGATAATGAAAAACCAGTTTTCCTAGAGGTATTTACAGAGATGAAAAAAGATTCTGACACAATTTATGACTTTTTTGATATTAGTAGACCTAGAGATTTAAAATCTGAAACAATTAGAAAAAGTAAAGAATTCATTAAAAAAACAATAGGACAAGAAAAAGCACAACAAATTGCTAAAAAATTAAAGTTGAAATAATAGGAGTTGTAACGAATGGGAATAAAAAGAGGAATACGAAAATTAGCAAAGCTTATTCTTGAATCTTCGCCTGAAAAAAATGTTACTGTAAATGTTTCTCAAATAAATTACGGAGAAATTTTAAAAAATAGAAATATTGTTATAACAGGTGGAGGAAAAGGAATTGGTTTTGCAATTGCTAAGAAATGTATTTCAGAAGGAGCCAATGTAGTCATTACTGGCAGAACCGAGAAAACATTGAAAGAAGCAACAGAAGAACTTGGTAAGAGTTGTAAATATGTGGTATTTGATATATCTAAAGTTGAAGAAATGAAAAAATTTTTGTCAATGTGTGAAGATAAATTTAATGGAAAAATTGATAGTTTAATTAGTAATGCAGGAATATCCTTGCATGAAAATATATACAAAAATGTAACAATTGAGGGATTTGATAAACAATTTAATACTAATCTCAGAGCTAGCTATTTCTTAGCAAAAGAATATTTAGAATACTTGGAAAGAAATAAATCTGAAAATGGAAATCTTATTTTTATATCATCAGAAACAGGAAATCAATGTTATGATATACCTTATGGCTTAACGAAAGCAGCGTTAAATAGTTTGACAAGGGCATTATCAAGAAGAGTATACAAAAATAACATTAGAGTGAATGCAATAGCACCAGGAGTTACAGTATCAGATATGGTAAAAGACTATGTAGATATTGATAGTGAAAATATGTATAGGAAATGTGCATCTGATAGAGTATTTTTACCAGAAGAAGTAGCAGAAGTTGCATGTTTCTTATTAAGTGATGCGTCAAAATGCATTTCAGGAGAGATTATACATTGTAATGCTGGTAATCACTTAAGTGTTTTTTGGGAATAAAATAAAAACTAATGTGAGGAAGTTTATATGATTAAAATTTTAACAATAGCCACCAGCCATTTTGATACGGGAGGAATTACGAAAGTTATTTTAAATTATTATAGAAATATGGATAAAAATAAATTTAAAATGGATTTTGTTGTTCCAAATGAATTACCCGAAGATATAAAGCAAGAATTTATAAGTAATGGTTCAAAATACTATATATTAAAAAATAGGAAAAAGAATCCTATTAAATACATAAAAGATTTAGTTAAGATTATTAAGAATGAAGAATATCAGATAGTGCATACACATGGAAATAGTGCTACAATGTTTTTGGAAATGTATGCAGGATATAGAGCAGGGTGTAAAGTAAGAATTGCACATTCACATAATTCCACATGTATACATAAATTTGTAGATAAACTATTACGTCCATTTTTTTACAAATATTGCAATACTGCATTTGCATGTGGAGAGCTTGCAGGAAAATGGTTGTTTGGAAATAGAAAATTTATTATTATTCCAAATGGAAACGATACAGATAAATTTTCTTTCAATGAAAATAAGAGAGAAGAAATAAGAAAAAAATATAATTTGCAAGATAAAAAAGTTTTTGGACATGTTGGAAGATTTAATGATCAAAAGAACCAAGAATTTTTAGTAGATATATTTTATGAATACTGTAAGGAAAATAAAAATTCAGCACTAATATTAGTTGGAAGTGGAATGTATTTTAATAAAATACAAGATAAAGTAAAGACATTAGGAATTCAAGAAAGCGTAATTTTTACTAACGAAATCCAAAATGTTGAAGATTGGCTATGTGCTTGTGATGTAATGTTATTACCATCAAAATATGAAGGATTTCCAGTTGTTTTAATTGAATGGCAGATATCAGGATTACCTTGTTTGGTTTCGGATAAAGTCACTAAAGAAATTAAATTGACTAATTTAGTAGAATTTATTGATTTAGAAGATAAAGATAAATGGTTAGAATTAATGAAAACAACTGAATTAAAAGACAGAGAGAAAAGTTCAAAAGAAGCAGAGAAAATAGTGAGAAAAAAAGGTTTTGATATAAAGCAAAATACGAGACAGCTTGAAAAAATATATATTGAAGCTGTAAACAATGAAGAATAAAAGGAAGAAAAATATGACAAGTGAAGGAGTAAGATTAAAAGTACTAAAAATAAAAAGAAAGTTTTTTGCAAGTTATAGGAGAAAGAAATTAATTAATACGGACTTTACTATTATATCAAATAATTGCTGGGGAGGGATGATTTATGAGAGTTATAATCTTCCAAAAGAAAGTCCAACTGTAGGAATGTTTTTCTTTGCAAAAGACTATATAAAATTTGTAAGTAATTTAAAGCAATATTTAGATTGTGAAATTCGTTTTATTAATCCAAATGAATCTAAATGGAAGGAAGAAGCAAGTAAAGATAAACGTTTTGGTACATATCCCATAGGAATATTAAAGGATGTAGAAATATTCTTTTTACATTATCATTCGGAAGAAGAAGCAAAAGAAAAATGGAAAAGAAGATGTAAAAGGATTAATTTTGATAAATTATTGATAAAATTTAATGACCAAAATGGTTGTACTGAACAAGAAGTAAGGACGTTTTTAGATCTTCCTATAAAAAACAAACTATTTTTTACTTGCAAAAAGTGGAATGGAATTTCAAATGATTCTATAATAGTTATAAAGCAACCTTTTTTTCATGAATATGTAAAAGCTTCATATGAACCATTTGGAAGAAACAAATACATTGATATAACCAAAATATTAAATAATTTATAGGGGGGAATTTATGATACCAAAAATTATCCATTATTGTTGGTTTGGAAATAATAAGAAACCGGAAAATGTAATTCAATTTATAAATAATTGGAAAGAAAAACTTCCAAATTTTAAGATAATGGAGTGGAATGAAAAAAATTTTGATGTTAATATGTTAAAATATGCAAAAGAAGCTTATAAAAATAAAAAATATGCTTTTGTAAGTGATGTTGCAAGAATTGAAGCTTTGTATGAATATGGCGGAGTGTATTTGGATACAGACATTGAGATAAAAAAAGATTTTTCTCATTTATTAGAAAAATATAAATTAATTATGGGGTATGAAGCAGATGGAAATCATTTAATGACAGCATTTATTGCTTCTGAAAAAGGAAATCCTTTTATAAAAGAAATTTTGGAAACTTATAAGAATGAAGCTTTTATAGATGAAAAAGGAAATTATAATTTATATCCTAATACATATAGGATAACGGATTTATTAAAAAAGCATAATGTGAAAATAGATGGTAAATTTCAAGAATTAGAAAATGGTATAGTTCTATTTCCAGAAAAAAGTTTTAGTGCCATGGAATTTTCAACGATGACAGAAATTAGTGATGAAACAACATATACAGTACATCATTTTAAGTCATCATGGAAACCTTGGTATGTCAAGGTAAGAAGAAAAATAAAGATTTTTTTATTAAGATTTATAAAAAATGAAATATAGTACACATAGGATAGGAGAGAAAAAATGATAAGTTTTCTGGTGAGTGCGTTTTTTTTATTTATAATATTTCAAAATCTCATTTTTAATAATATAAATTTACCCGATTTTTTTACTTATTGGGATGAAGGTATAGAGATAATATTAATAATATTCTCAATTATAGTCATTTGTAAGAATAAGTCATTAAAAATAAAAAGTAGAAATTTTGTTATTTTAATGCTTCTACTTATAATGGTAATTATTGGATTAGTAGGAAATATTTGCTTTGGATATTCTCAATCATTGGACGGAATTTTTAGAGATATAGTTAATTTTCTAAAGTTTCCATTAACTTTTTTATTAATTAAGATGTTAGGTATAGATAAAATAATGGTGAAAATGTTAAGCAAACATGTAACTCAAATTATAAAATTTATGATAACTATTACATTTGCTTTTGGAATAATAAATTTATTTGTGGATGTGGGAATGTCCCATGGAAGTGCAAGATATGGAATTATGCCATATAAATTTTTATACAGTCATCCTACATATTTAGTATTAAGTAGTATTTTAATGTTAAGTTACATTCAGATATTACCTAAATCCAGAAAAAATTTGATATATGAATTAATGTTATTATTAACAATTGTATTTACTATGAGGACAAAAGGAATTGTTGTTGTAGCAATATTTGTATTTATAAAATATGCTCCAGTAGCAATAAAAAAATTAAAGGCACTATATTGGGGAGGAGCTGGCATTGTTGGTGGTATAATGGCGTATAGTAAACTAATGGAATATACCTCTTACTCAACTTCACCAAGAGAAGTTCTATATAAAGGAGCTTTAGATTTAATAGGAAAATGTTTTCCAATAGGTTCAGGTTTTGCAACTTATGCTTCACACTTGTCAGTTAGGTATGAGTCTTTAGTATATGAGTTTGTAAAAGTTCCAATGTATAAGGCGACAGAACTGGTATATGGAGATGCGGGTTTTGCCTATTATCTAGGTCAATTTGGCTTTTTAGGTATTATTGTTGGGATATTTTTAGCAATAAATATATATAAATTAGCAGTTGATAAGGTGAAAGATAAACTACCAATCATATTAATATTTATATATATAGTGGTTGCACTTACTTCAGAAACTATATTAGTAAATAATGGAATAGAATTAGCAGTTATGTTAGCATTTATCTCATGTAAAAATAGAAAAGAGGATAAAAGTAAGGAGAATTAAGATGAAAAAGATAGGAATTATTTCAGAACTAAATTTAAAACATGCAAATTATGGAAACAGATTACAGTCATATGCTCTAAATAAATATTTGAATACCAATTATGATTGCAAAGCAGAATCGATTACACTTAAAGGAATTTATGATGTAAATGTAAAAACAAAAAATTATTATTTTAAATTTGTAAAGAAAATAAAAAAGATACCATCTAAAATAAAGTGTAAGTTAAATAAAAGAAAATATAGTTTTGCAAAAAGAATAGAAGCATGCAATAATTTTACTAAAAGAAATACAATTTTATCTCCTGAGCCAATGACATTCGAAATGATACAAAACAGCGACTATGATATTTTTATAACAGGTTCAGATGTAGTTTGGGCACAAGTAAAAGGTGGAGTACATAGAATAAGATTTTTGGATTTTAAAGCTAAAAAAGCATTTGAAAAACTAGCATATGCACCTTCATTTGGTAGAGACTGGATTCCAGAGGAAAATGTAGATACTATTAAAAAATTTTTATCAACTTTTAAGGCTTTATCAGTAAGAGAAAAATCTTCTATAAAGATGCTAAAAAATATTGGAATAGAAAATGTACAACATGTATGTGATCCAACGTTGTTAATTAATAGAGAAGATTGGCAAAAAGTAGAAAAAGCAGTAGATATTAAAGAAAAATATATATTTGTTTATTTGTTAGGAAAAAATAAAAAACAAAGAAAAAAAATAGAAGATTTAGCAAAAAAATTAAATTTAAAAATTGTTTCTGTACCACATGCAAATGAGGTTTATGATTCAATGGATGAAGATTTTGGAGATTATAGAGTTGATAATTGCTCACCTGAAGAGTGGATATGGTTAATACATAATGCCGAATATGTTATAATAGATAGTTTTCATGGTGTAGTTTTTGCGACAATATTTGAGAAGAAATTTTTAGTTGCAAAAAGATACTATATTGAGAATATAAATAATAGAATGATAGATTATTTAGATACAATTGAAGAAAGTGATAAACTTTTAGATATATCTGATTTAGCAACATTAGATAATATGAAATGGAATTATGATAAAATAAATGAAAATTTAAGTAAATTTATTAATCGTTCAAAAGACTACCTTAATAAAAACATAGGCATTCAATAAATACATGAATTAGGAAGAGAGTTTGTGTGAAAAATATGTTTCTTGTTATATAATTATCTTATTTAAGTATAGTTATATTTAAAAAGATAATAAAGAGAAGTTTGGGGATTTAAAAACAAAAAATAGGAAGGAAATGAAATGCAAACAAGTAAAGAAATAAAAATAGGAGCAATACTGTCATATGTAATTATAGCTGTAAATATGTTAATTGGTGTTTTATATACACCTATTCTAACGGCTAAGTTAGGACAAACTGAATATGGTTTGTATTCATTGGTAACATCAGTTATTTCATATCTTACAATATTAGACTTTGGCTTTGGTAATGCTATAATCATATATACAACTAGATATAGAAATAAAAATGAAAAAGACAAAGAACAAAAGTTGCATGGAATGTTTTTTATTATCTATACAATAATAGGAATAATAGCAGGTATTATAGGTGCAATTCTATGGTTAAATGTTGATAACTTATTTGGAAATTCAATGGGTGCAGATGAACTAGCTAAAGCTAAGGTATTAATGGGAATATTAACATTTAATTTAGTAATAACATTTCCACTAAGCATATTTACATCTATTATAACTTCTTATGAGAAATTTGTATTTTCAAAAACACTTAATTTACTAAGAATAATTTTAAATCCAATTATAATGCTAATATTATTAAATTTTGGTGTAAAATCGATAGGATTGGTAATTCTGGTTACAGTATTGAATATAGGTACACTAATATTAAATTTTATCTACTGTAAGACAAAATTAAAAATTAAGTTAAAGTTTGGAAAAATTGATTTTAAATTATTAAAAGAAATAATGGCGTATTCTGTTTGGATATTTTTAAATAGTATCATGGATAAAATTAATTGGAGTCTAGATCAATTTGTCCTAGGAGTTTATGCTGGCTCTGTGGCAGTTGCTATATATTCTGTAGCAAGTCAATTAAACCAAATGTTTATGAATTTTTCTACCGCAATTTCTGGAGTATTATTACCAAAGGTTACGAAAATGGAAAATAATAATGCAACAGATAAGGAATTCACAGATGTATTTATTAGAACTGGTAGAGTACAATATATTGTGATGGCTCTAATTATTACAGGATTTATTTTATTTGGAAAAGAATTTATTGAGATTATGTGGGTAGGTTCAGAATATTCGGAATCATATATTATTGCATGTATTTTAATGATTCCTACTACAATACCATTGATACAGAATGTAGGATTAAATATTTTGCAAGCAAAAAATAAATATAAATTTAGAGTAATTGTACTAATGATTTTTTCTGTAGTAAATGTAGGAATTAGCGTTGTATTGTCTAAATTATATGGTGGAGTAGGTGCTGCAATAGGAACAGCCATATCAATTATCTGTGGACAAGTAATATTTATGAACATTTTTTATCATAAAAAGATTGGAATTAATATAATAGAATTTTGGAAAAACATATTAAAAATGACAATACCTATTGGAATATGTGTATGTATTGCTATAATAATTAAAATATTTATCCCAATTACTACAATTCCTATGCTAATATTACAGATACTAATATATAGTATAATTTATATGATATTTGTATGGAAATGGTCAATGAATGATTATGAAAGAGAATTAATATTGAAGCCTTTAGAAAAAATAAAAAAAGTTTTTCAACATTAATAAGGAGTTTTTGGTATGATAGAAATAAAAGATAAAAAGAATTGTTGTGGTTGTTATGCATGTTATAGCATATGCCCAGTAAATGCAATAAAAATGGAAAAAGATGAAAAAGGTTTTGAATATCCAATTGTAGATAAAGATAAATGTACTAATTGCGGATTATGTGAAAAAGCTTGTCCAATAATCAATAATAAAAAAAATGACAAAACAGAAGCTGATATTAAAGCATATGCTTCTATGAATAAAGATTTACAAACAAGAATGAAAAGTTCATCAGGAGGAACTTTTACATTAATTGCAGAACATATTTTAGACTTAAATGGAGTAGTATTTGGTGCAACATTTAATGAAAACTTTGAAGTAGTACATTCCTATATAGAAAATAAAAAAGATATATATAAGTTTCAAGGATCTAAATATGTACAAAGTAGAATAGGAGAAAGTTATAAAAAGGCAAAAGAATTTTTAGAAAATGACAAATATGTCTTGTTCACTGGTACTCCTTGTCAAATTGAAGGTCTATATCAATATTTAAGAAGAGACTATAAAAAATTATATACACAAGATTTAATTTGTCATGGAGTTCCATCACCTAAAGTGTGGAATAAATATTTAGAAGAAAAGAATGAAAAATATAAAGGAAGACCTGAATCAATCTCATTTAGAGAAAAAGAAAAGAGTGGCTGGCAAAACTTTGGCATGAAAATAAAATATAAGAATGATGTGTATTTATTAAAACATAGTGAAGACGTATATATGAAAGCATTTTTAAGAGATATTTGTTTAAGAGATTCTTGTTATAATTGTAATTTTAAAAAGAAACTAAGAAATTCAGATATAACATTAGCAGATTTTTGGGGAATAGGAAATATTTATAAAGACTTAAATGATAACAAAGGAATTTCATTAGTTATAGTTAATTCAAAAAAGGGACAAGAGTTATTTGAGAGAATAAATAAAAAATTAATTTATAAGGTAGTTGATTTTGAAGAAGCAATCAAATATAATCCTAATATGACTAAATCAGCAAAAATTCAAAGCAAAAGAGAAAAATTTTTCAATGATTTAAATAATAATAAATTAGATAGCTTAGTAAAAAAATATACAAAAAAATCTATGTTGAAAAAAATAACAGGTAAAATAAAAAGAATAGCAAAAAGAATTATAAGAGGTAATTAACAGTAAAAATACGAAAGAATAAAAAGGAGGAAATATGGAAGAAATCGATTTAAAAGAATTGTTCTTAATATTTTGGAAAAGAAAAGCAGAGATTATTTTAATTATTGCAATATTTGTAGTTATTGGTTTTATATATACATCTGCCTTTACAAAGCCAATGTATACATCATCAACAACTCTTGTTCTAGCAGGGACAAATGATGAGACAAATGAAGGAGAAACTTCAATAACCACAACAGATTTAACACTTAACTCTAAATTAGTTTCTACATATAGTCAATTAGTAAAAAGTAATAAAGTTGTAAGACAAGTTATATCTAATTTAGGAATAGATATTTTTGAAGAGGAACTAAGAAATAATATAAGTGTAAGCTCTGTATCTGATACAGAATTAATAAAAATTACTGTAACGACAGATAATTCTGAATATTCAGCTGATATTGCAAATGAAACAGCAAAAGTTTTTACTTCAGAAGTTGCTGAAATATATAATATAAACAATGTTCATGTTGTTGATGAGGCAGAAGAAACGAAAACGCCATCAAATATCAATCATAAAAAAGATATTATTATGTTTGGTGCCATTGGTTTAGTGATTGCATTTGCATATGTAATAGTAGCAAATATGCTTGATACAACTGTTAAGACAGAAGAAGATGTGGAGAGTTTAGTTAAGTTACCAGTGCTTGCATCTATACCAATGTATGACCCATCTGAAATTAAGAAAAGCAGAAGAGGAGGAAGAAGAAAAAGATGAGAGAAAATTTAATTGTTCATCAAGATCCAAAATCACCAATATCAGAAATATTTAGAACATTAAGAACGAATATTCAATTTATGAGTATGAAAAAAGAATTAAAATCTTTACTTGTTTCTTCAACATTACCAGGAGAAGGAAAAAGTTGGGTTAGTTCTAATTTAGCTGTTGCATTTGCACAAGCAGGTAAAAAAGTTATTTTAGTAGATGCTGATATGAGAAAAGGAACACAATATTCCATATTTTGTATTTCTCCAATACCAGGACTTTCAAACTATTTATCAGGAATTGGTCCAAAATCAAAAAATGCTTCATCAGATTTAGCAGATTATATTCAGGAAACGGAAGTTGATAATTTATATGTAATGCCAGCTGGAAACATTCCTCCAAATCCATCAGAATTACTAGTATCTCAACAAATGATGGATTTATTAGAAAAATTAAAACAAATTTGTGATTTAGTCATCATAGATGGAACGCCAAATGGCTTAGTAACAGATTCATTAATATTAACTGGAATCGTAGATTCAACAATTATTGTTACAGCAAGTGGATATACAAAAAAAGAGTCATTAAAGAAAATTGTTAATAATATTAAAAATATTGGAGGAAGTATTGCTGGAATTGTATTAAATAAGGTTCCTACAAATGCTAAGAAATACGAAGAGTCATATTATTATGGTTCGACGACTATGCCAATGGTAAAACCAAAAAATCCAAGATCTGTACCAAATAGTAGAACAACCAATAAAGCACCTAGACCGACTAGCGTACAAAGCAAAAGAGAAGATATGAAAAAAAGAGTTAGACCTGAAAATCCACAATTAAATAGGATTCAACAAGAAGAAAGACAAAGAACAAATGAAATTGAAAAAGCAAAATCATTAGAAAACAAAATGAAAATAGAAAATTCAGAAGATATATCTATTGAAAGAACAACAGATATATTGAATCAAATAAATGCGTATTTAGATAAAGAAAAAAAGAATTTAAGTAATAAAGGATAAAAGCATATAATCCCGCTAGAGAAAGTGTCTAGAGGGATTTTTTTAATGTATTTTAGAATATCATGACAAAAATCAGCAAAATCTAACAAAATTTGAAATAGATATTGCAAAATTTAACAGATAAAGGTATACTAATAGAGTGCGATAAAATACACGAAACAAAAAAAGGAGCAAAAGACAAATGATAGACTTTCATTCACATATACTACCAAATATAGATGATGGTTCAAGAAGTATAGAAGAAACATTCAACTTAATAAAAGAAGCAGAAAAAGCAGGATTTGAAACAGTAATATCTACATCACATTATATGGAAAACTATTATGAAACAGATGTACCAGAAAGAGAAGTATGGGTAAAAGCCATATTAGAAAATTTAAAAACGAAAAATATTAATACCAATTTATATTTAGGAAATGAAATCTATTTTACAGATAGTATTATAGAATTATTAGAAAAAAGAAAAGCATCAACAATCAATGATACAAGTTATGTGTTATTTGAGTTACCATTAAATGCAGAACCAATGAATTTATATGATGTTGTGTATGATATGTTACAATACAAATTAGTTCCTATATTAGCACATCCAGAAAGATACAGTTTTGTACAAAAAGAACCTGACCTAATATATGACTTGATTGAAAAAGGTGTGTTAATGCAAGCAAATTATGGAAGTATTATAGGACAGTATGGAGAAAAGGCACAAATGATTGTCAGAAGATTTTTTGAAAATAACATGATACATTTTCTAGGTTCTGATGTGCATAGACAAAATACAATTTATCCTAAAATACCACAAATTTTAGATGAAATTGCAGATATTATTGGAGAAGAAAAATTAGAGGAATTGTCAACGAAAAATCCGAAATTGGTATTACAAAATAAAAAGATTGAAATAGATGAACCATTTGATTTCAAATTGACGTTAAAAGAAAAAATTATTATGAACTTGAAAAAGTAATGGATATATAAAAATGTTTTACATATTCTTTATCATTCATAACTAAAAAATCTTTTCATGGCAACATTTGAAGGTTTGCATAATATAATGGAGAATGAAGGGATATCAGATGAAATAAATTACGAAAGATATTACAAAATATTCATGAAATGATTAAATAGAAAAAATAAAATTAAAATGTATTTAATTTTATGAGAAAGGAAGTTAAAACATGAGAAAGTATTTTGGAACAGATGGCATTAGAAGAATAGCCAACACAGAATTAACACCAGAATTGGTATATAAAGTTGCAAAAGCAGGAGCATATGTATTATCTAAACATACAGACCATACACCAACAATTTTAATCGGTAGAGATACACGTATCTCTGGAACATTAATTGAAAGTGCTATGACAGCAGGATTTTTAAGTTATGGTGCAAAAGTAAAATTATTAGGTGTAATTCCAACACCAGCAGTTGCTTACTTAACGAGAAAATTAAAAGCAGATGCAAGTGTTGTGATATCTGCATCACATAACACTTTTGAATTTAATGGAATTAAATTCTTTAGTAATAAAGGAATGAAAATACCAGATACATTAGAAGAAGAAATAGAAGAAGTAATGGAATCAGGAAAATTAGAAGAATTGACAGCTAAAAATGAAAAAATAGGAGTTAGCGAATATTGTTTTGACTTAATGAATGAATACATATATTTCTTTAGAAAGCATTTTGATGATACAATTGAAAAACATTTAAGAGATGATTTTGTTGTAGGAATTGATACAGCAAATGGAGCAACTTCAGTAGTTGCAGAAAAAGTGTTTAAAGATTTAGGGATTAATTATAGAATTATCAACAATACACCAGATGGCATTAATATTAATGAAAATTGTGGTTCTACACATTTAGATAATTTAAAGAAATTTGTATTAGAAAATAAATTAAGTTTAGGAATTGCCTACGATGGTGATGGAGATAGATGTTTAGCCATTGATGAAAAAGGAAATGAAATTGATGGGGACAAATTATTAGCCATTATTTCTTCAAGTTTAAGAAAAAAAGGTGCATTGAATAAAGATACAATTGTAGCTACTATCATGAGTAATTTAGGGTTAAACAAATATGCTGAAAATAATGGATTGCAATTGGTACAAACAAAAGTAGGAGATAGATATGTACTAGAAGAAATGTTAAAAGAAGGATATAACTTAGGTGGAGAGCAATCAGGTCATGTCATTTTATTAGATTATAATCCTACAGGGGATGGTATTTTAACTTCTTTAATGTTAATTCAAACCATATTGGAAGAGAATAAAAAAGCATCAGAATTAGCAAGTATGATTAAACTATATCCACAAGTATTAATCAATGCAAAAGTAAATGCAGATAAAAAATATGATTATGAAAAAGATGAGGATATAAAAAAAGCAATTGAAGATGTGGAAAAAGAATTTGCAGGAAATGGAAGAGTGGTTATTAGACCATCAGGAACAGAACCTTTAGTTAGGGTAATGATTGAAGGCGAAGACCAAGAATATATAACGAAAAGAGCTAAAGAAATTGTTGAATTAATAGAAAAGAAATTAAAATAAATACTGTAATGAATTTGTAATATAAATGTAAATAAAAAAGCATTGATATATTAAAAGTAAAATGATAACATTAAATTATACGTATAAGGGGGCGTTATGCTATGTTTATTTTTGATATATCAAACATACTAAACCTATTATTAATGCTTGCAGCAACAATACTTTTAATATTTTTAGCACAAGAATTAAAAAAGAGTTATATAGCAGGAATTGTATTGTTTGCATATTTAATTATATTAATTATGCATGTAGCACAATTAGTAACATTATCAGATCAATACAGAGATATGCTATCAGTTTTAACAAGATGTGTAGCTATTGATTTTGTGTTTGTTTTTATTTCATTCTTTGCATATCTATGGGTAGATGATTTAGAAGCTAAGAAAATGGAAAAGAAAAGTTTGGATAATAGTTTAGATTGGTTATGGAAAAATGTATAAGTAAATATATAAAAAAAGATATATTGCTAAGTAAAATAAGCAATATATCTTTTTTGCTCTTAAGAATATATTAAATTTGAGCCATCATCATATTTTCCAAAATTTGAATAGCATTACTTGCAGCACCTTTTCTTAAGTTATCTGCAACAACCCATAAATTAAGTCCATATTTTACACTATCATCTCTTCGGATTCTTCCTACAAAAATTTCATCATAACCATCTGCTTTTGTGGCAATTGGATAGTAATTTTTTTCTATGTCATCTACAACAATGACACTAGGATAATTTTGTAATAATTGTCTTACATCATATAAGTCAAAATCTTTTTCAAGTTCAATATTGATTGATTCGCTATGACAGTTTAAAACAGGAACACGTACTGTTGTAGCTGTAATTGGTAAATCAGGTCTATTTAAGATTTTTCTTGTTTCATCTATCATTTTATGTTCCTCTTTAGTATAACCATCTTCCATAAACACATCAATTTGAGGCAAACAGTTATTGAAAATAGGATAAGGAAATTTTTTTGGAGCAAAACCATTTGCACCATTTTCCAAATCTTCAATGCCTTCTCTTCCAGCACCAGAAACAGCTTGATAAGTAGAATACACAATTCGTTTAATGTGGTATGTATCATCCAAAGGTTTTAAAGGAACAACTGCTTGAATTGTAGAACAATTTGGATTAGCAATAATTCCTTTATTTTTAAAAGCCTCTTGCATGTTAACTTCTGGAACAATCAAAGGAACTTCTTTATCCATACGATATATACTACTATTATCAATACAGACACAATGATGTTCTACCGCTATTGGTATAAATTTCTTAGAAACAGTTCCTCCTGCACAAAAAATGGCATAATCAAAAGGTTTGTTAAAAGAAAATTCTGTTAATTCTTGAAGAATATAGTTATTTCCTAGAAATTCAATTTTCTTTCCAGCTGATTTTTTTGAAGAAAATAAAGTAAATTCAACATTCGAAAAATTTTTTTCTTCCAATACTTTCAAAGCAGTTCTTCCAACAACACCACTGGCACCAATGATGGCTACTTTAAATTTATTTTTCATACAAATTCCTCCTGTAAAAGTATATGTATTATTTGTTATAAAAATGTCCCATTGGGATCGTTTGTGTTTGCGACATGTCGCATTGAGTTCGTTTGTTGATGCGACACAAAAGAAGTGTATCACAAAAATACAATAAGTGCAATAAATGGCATAGGATTCTTTAATACCGTTTAGGTATATAAAAAATTGTCTGAACAATTAAATATATAAACGAATACAATATACTAAACATAATATGGAGGTGCTATATGTAAATGAAAGAAAAAACAGTAAACGAATTAGAAATGGGAGAAATAGGAGTTGTTAATAAAATTATAGGGGAAGAAACGATAAAAAGAAGATTATTAGATTTAGGATTAATAGAGGGAACAAGTATAAAGCCAGTTTTAATAAGCCCATCAGGAGATCCGAGAGCTTTTGAATTTCGTGGGAGTTTAATTGCTATTCGAAAGGAAGATGCAGAAAATATAAAAGTCAAATAAAAAAGAAATCAAAGTATTTTTTATACTATAAGTAGTAACAAAATTATAAAAATCTATATACAATACAATAGGAAAAAAGTGTGTATTGGAAAAATCAAAGAGTTTGATATCTATATTTACAAAATAACAAAAGAAAACAAAAGGAGGAATTTATGAGTAAAAAAGGAAAGTTATCTATCAGGAAAAAGGAAACAAAACAAAAAAGTAGTTATATAATTGCTTTAGCAGGAAATCCAAATGTCGGGAAATCAACCATATTTAATAATCTAACAGGAATGAATCAACATACTGGTAATTGGACAGGTAAAACAGTTGCAAATGCAACAGGAGATTTTGATTATAGAGGAGAAACATATAAGATTGTTGATATTCCTGGTACATATTCGATTATGTCTCATTCTGAAGAAGAAGAGATTGCTAGAAACTATATTTGTTTCGGAAATCCAGATGCAACAGTTGTTGTAGTAGATGCCACATCATTAGAAAGAAATTTAAATCTTGTATTACAAATAACAGAAATCACAGACAATCTAATTGTTTGTGTCAATTTATTAGATGAAGCCAAAAAAAAGAAAATAGAAGTTAATCTAGAAAAACTATCTAACATACTAAAGGTACCAGTTGTAGGGGTTACTGCTAGAAAGAAAAAGACATTAAATAATTTATTAAAAGTTATGAGAAGTGTTTGTGAAGGAAAAGAAGAGACTGAGCAAATATATCAAGTACAATATCATGAAGAAATAGAAAAAGCAATTGAACAAGTAAAAGAAATCATTATTGCACAATACAAAAAAGAAGAAAAAGTAGCAAGATGGATAAGCATAAAAGTGTTAGATGGAGAAGAATCTATTTTAAAAGAGATAGAAAAACAATTGAACATACAATTAGTTAATGATAGTGAGATAGATAAAGCAAGGAAAAAAGCATTAGCAAACTTAGCAAAAGAAGGGATTTATCAAGAAGACTTTAAAGAAATAATCGTATCAACGATTGTAAAAGATGCAGAAGAAATAGGGAAAAAGGTATGTCAATTTGAAAATAAAGATTATGCCAATCGAGATAGAAAAATCGATAAAATATTGACCTCTAAAAAATATGGTATTCCTATTATGATTGCATTTTTGCTACTCATATTTTGGATTACGATTGTAGGAGCCAATTATCCATCTCAATTTTTATTTAGTCTATTTGGAAATATACAAGAAAAATTGATAGAATTTGCTACATATATACATTGCCCAGAATGGCTATCCAATATGCTAATTTTAGGCGTTTATCAGACTTTAACTTGGATCATATCGGTTATGTTACCACCAATGGCTATCTTTTTTCCCTTGTTTACGATATTAGAAGATTTAGGATATTTGCCGAGAATTGCATTTAATATGGATGGCTTTTTTAAAAAGGCTTATTGCAGTGGAAAACAAATGATTACCATGTGCATGGGATTTGGATGTAACAGTTGTGGAGTAACAGGTTGTAGAATTATCGATTCACCAAGAGAAAGATTGATTGCTATATTAACCAATAATTTGGTACCATGCAATGGAAGATTTCCATTTTTAATTACCATTGCGACGATATTTATAGCGGGAACGATAGGGGGAATAGGAACATCTATTGTATCCACAATAGCCGTTATGTTTGTGATTATACTAGGGATTATCATGACATTAGTAATATCTAAAATTTTATCGAAAACTATATTAAAGGGAATGCCATCTTCTTTTGTGTTAGAATTGCCACCCTATCGAAAGCCACAGTTTTTAAAAGTATTGGTTAGGTCTATTTTTGATAGAACTATCTTTATATTAGGAAGAGCAATTGCAGTTGCAGCACCTGCAGGTCTAGTCATATGGCTATTTGCCAATATTGGTATACAAGGACAAAGTTTATTAACCATTATTGCAAACTTTCTAGATCCATTAGCAAATCTTATGGGATTAGATGGATATATTCTAACTGCCTTTATATTAGGAATACCTGCCAATGAAATTGTGCTTCCGATTATGCTTATGTGTTATATGCAAGGAACTTCATTGGTGAATATGGAAGATACGTTCGCGATAGGGGAAATCTTAAGACAAAATGGTTGGACGATATTAACTGCGATTAATGTTATGTTATTTACGATATTTCATTTTCCTTGTGCGACAACTTTACTTACGATAAAAAAAGAAACAGGAAGTTGGAAATGGACAGCAATTGGATTTTTAATTCCAACAGTTTGTGGTGTTGTTCTTTGTATGTTGACGACTTTGGTTTATTATGTTTTTGTGGTTTGACATAATTTATGGTATAAATTTACTCCCCATGTTGGCGTTGCATGGGGAGGTTTATATATTATATTAAGAAGTTTAATATAAAAATACTATAATTCTTCATATTGATGATACTCTTTAATTGTATCTAGTTTCATAGCAGAATATAATTTTCCAAGACCTTTAAAGCTTTTTGACCAAGGTGCATTATCTTTATGTGTTAAATCTACTAAATCTGCAGCAGATAAACTACCATATTTTTTTAATGTTTTTTCTATGCTAATTAATTTTTCCGTTCCGCATTCTGCAAACAAAATTCTACTTTTAGCTGGCATTTCAGATATATTCTTACTATCAATATCATTTTTCTCTTCATCAATAGGCTTATATCCATATTCTTTATATCTTTTATAAACAGTATCTACTACTGGACCATATTTAAATGCATATATTTTATCTGTAAATAATTCTTTTCCAGTATCACATAGATAATCTGCAAAACATAAATATACTAATTTTTGGAGTTTCAATTGAGTGCAAGGTGTTTTTGATAAAATATATTTTGCAACATCTATGCCTTTTAATTTTCTATCTTTTTTAAAATGTAAATTTTTTAGAATTTCTTGACTTGGGAATTCTAAAATGTTAAACTTAATATAGTTAAACAGTAAGTCCTTTTGGTATGCCATAATCGAGGTAAGTGCTATGAGTTAGCATCATACTTAAGGCTATTTAACTAATTATTATTACCACTAATAAGTGGTATTTTTTTGCCTTGAAATTTTTTACGAAAATTTTACTATTCATTTGTTTTTTACCATAAAAAAAGTATGTGTAGTTACGGTACACATACGAGTAAATGTTATCCTCAACCTAACCTAGGATACATTTTTAGTATATTTAAGTAATAACATATTAATTTATATTTGTCAAATGAAAACTTATAATTTCATACTGAAATTGCTAACTCTAATGCAATTTCAAAATGCGTGAAATCATGTTGTGTTCCAGTCAAATCATTTTCTTTTTTTCGACTGTCCCAAACAGGTGCATACAGTAAATCACCACTTGTTAAGAAATAGTATAATTCTAAATTCCTAAAATCGCAAACAGCTTGTAAAGCAGAACATTCCATTTCAACTGAAATACAACCATCTTGTTTTCTTTTTTCAAAATTATGAACAGTTTCTCGATAGAAAGCATCTGTTGTCCAAGTTTTTCCTTCTACAAAAGGAAGATGGTGTTCTTTCATAAAGTTTGAAACAACAGGAGCATTTTTGATTTTTATATAGTCACTTGGTGCAGCATAATGATAAGAAGTTCCCTCATCTCGATAGGCATATGTTGGAACCATGATTTTACCATGAGAGATGTTTTTATCTAAAGAACCTGCGCCACCAAAAACAACAAATTTCTTGGTGTCTAACACTTCGGTAGCATCTTCTAAAGCACCAACAGAGGTAGGGGCCCCCATATAAGTTTTATAAAATGCAATGACCTTATTTTTATATTCTAATTCATAAACAGATAAAGGACCAGTGACAAATTTTAGTTCACCAACTTTTTTACAGTCATAATGGTTGAGTACATAATCTTCTATGATATTCGAAAATGTAATAATACAAGCATCACATGTTAATCTGTTTTCTCTTGGTTTTGGATTAATTTTGGCTTCTGAATGATTGTCAAAACTATCTGTTATCATTTTAATATCACCTCTTAATAAAATAATATTTATTTAACTATAACATAAATGAGAGAAATATTCTATAATTATACGGATATTCTAGAAATTCATATAGTATGCAAACAACTAGACCGACTCAATATAGAGTCAGTCTAGTTACATGAAATTTCAAATACATAAGACACTTTTTGAGAGTTACCATTTCTTTTTTAAATTGAATAATTCTGAAATATATCCCATTAGACAATAAGGTGCTAAGATAAAAGCATAAACCAAAATATACACAAGAAATGCTAAACAACTTCTTTTTTCTAATTTACAATCAATTTCTTTTAGCATATTTTTTCTTCGGATTTCGATTAATAAGCATAATAATAGTCCAAAAGGAATCACTAATAAAGAAATCCAACCAAGTAATAAAGGATTTCCGAAAGCTAAAAAGATTAAGCTAAGTGGTACAAAAATCAGAAGTGCTAAATCGATAAAAGGGAAAAAGACATTAAAGCATGCTAATAACTTAGATTTCAAAGACATCTTTTTAGATGTCAATATGGTATTCTTTTTAAAAGCTTCTATCATACCTCTAGCCCATCTTTTTCTTTGTTTACCCAATTCCTTATATTTTTCTGGAACAACTGTAAAAGCAATCGCATTTTTAGCAAAATTGGTTTCATAACCTTTACTTAGTAATTGCCAAGTGAGAACAATATCTTCTCCTACACAATGCTGCCATCCACCGATTTCTTTTAGTATTTTTGTTTTATAAGCACTAAAAGCACCTTGTGCAACTAACGTAGAATTGTAATTGCCTTGCATCAATTTCACACCAAAAATACCTAGTGTATAATCCCATTGTTGTAATTTTGTTATAAAACTCTTTTTAGCATTTTTTACAAATAAACAACCTGCTGTTGCAGCTGTTTTTTTATTAGAATTTACTAACTTATGCATGATATTTCTAACGGCTAAAGGATGCAAAACGGTATCACTATCAATTGTAATGGTGTAATCCGTACATACAGTTTGTAATCCTTGGTTAAGTGCATTTGCTTTTCCTTGGTGTTTTGCTTCTATCAATGTCATATTAGAATCTAAATCCATTGATTTTAATAGTTCTAAAGTTCCATCGTTTGAACCATCATCAATAATTTTTACATAAATATTTCCACAGTATTTTTGCTTTTTAATAGAGTTAATTGTTTCTTCTATTGAATTTTTAGCATTATATACTGGTATCAAAATCGTAACATCTTTTTCTTTTTTGTCATAGGATTTTTTCTTATCTTTTTTATGCAATAACAAACTAACAAAGTTGAATACATAATGAAATCCTGGAATAATGGCTATAAAAGTTACGAGATAAATTGCTAAGAAAAAGCCTAAATAACATGAAATATCATATATCCAATTGATGTTGATACATATTGAACAGATAAGACATATTAGTGCAATTATCATAGATATGAAAAACATTTTTATCACCTCATAGTATCTTATGAAACTGTCGAAAAATCGTGATAAGTGTCAAAAAATTTCTACCATAAATATAATAAAAAGAGGTGAAGTAAATTGAGTACAAAAAAGAAAATGATAATTGTATGTATGATAATTGTTGTGATTGTAGTTGCTATTGGAATGGTTATTAGACAAAAAAGAGATACGAAAAGAGCAGATGTCAAAGTTCCCATCTTGCTATATCATAATTTTGTAACAACTGTTCCAGAAAGTGATCCAGACAATTTTAATTATATAAATACACCAGAAAGTTTTGAAGAAAATATAAAAACATTTTTAGAAAATGGGTATACAATCATATCTATGAAAGAATTAGCACTTGCTGATAGTGGAAAAACAGAACTTCCCGATAAACCAATAGTGATAACATTTGATGATGGATATTACAGTAATTATGAATATATCTATCTGATTTTGAAGCAGTATCAAGTGAAAGCATCTATATTTATTGTAACAGATAAAATTGGTCAAGAAATTGACGGTATAAAATATTTAGGTTGGGAAGAGTGCTTAGAAATGCAAAATAGTGGTCTTGTAGAAATAGGTAGTCACAGTAAAAAACATGTTTTTTATGATAAGCGTTCTGTAAGAGAACTTCGTGATGATGTAAAAGCATCTTATGAAGAAATAGAGAAGAATCTAGGAAAACAAGATCTAAAAATATTTGCATATCCATATGGTGCATATACAAATGAAACAGTAAGGACTTTAAAAAATAATGAAATTGATTTTCAAATATATGATATTGGAATGAATGATTTTAAAGATTTAGATAAACATGCTATTAAGAGAATTAATATTCTTTGTGAGATGACAGGAAAGGAAATTATAGAAGAGATAGAGGGATATAAGTAAAAATAGTTTGAAAAATCAAAGGGAAACTTGTTTTAAGTTTCCCCATTGTAAATTTCATAAATTATATTAACCTAATACATTTTCATCAGGTGTACCACGACTAGAAACTTTAGTAGTAGGAATATGTGAAGATGCATAAGTAGATTTAGGTGTGCTAGAAACTTTTTGAGCATCTTTAAATCTTTCTACCAACAGTTCTCTAGATAATTGTGTAAAAAGTGTTGTTGCAGGTTGAATGAATTTCTTTTTCGTATGTTCTTTAGGATTATGACTTCCACCTGTAGAAGGAATAAATATCATTGTTTTTTCTTTAGCTGGTATATAGCCTGTATCTTGACCAGGGTATGAAGGCATTTCAATTGATTGGATTCCTTTATGGTTACAAATTTGGTTAAGTTTTTGATTTAAGAAATGGCTTGTAACAACAGGAGTACCTTGTGATACAACTTTTGTAGTGATTTTGGTTTTGGTTTTTGCTTCTACTTGTTGCTTAATGTTTTCAAAATCTTCTAATACATTTTCTGGCGTATTTTCTCCAAGAAGACGAAAATCAATTAAGCCATTTGCTTGGTTTGGTATTTGATTAAAACTACCATTGTGTCCAGGCGTATTAATCTCAACTTGACTTGCTCTACCAAGACCTTGTTTTTCATAACGTTTTCCAAGTTTTCGAACTTTCTTACCAATAAAAGCAGTGGCATCAACTGCATTTTTCCTTTTTTTCATAGGTGTTGAACCTGTATGGTTTGCTTGTCCTTCTACATCATATTTAATCCTTACGGCTGAACCAATAGAATTAATAATACCAACTGTATCTTGCTGATTCTTTTTATAAGCCTTTTTTAAGCTATCATATTGTTCAATATGTGCTTCTAGAGAATAATCTACTGTATCAAATATTTTATCAACTTCTTGAATACCATCAACATGTTCTTTTAAATAGGAATTTGCAAAATCGATTGCTTCTTGTAAAGTGACAGTTTTTCCTTGTTTTAAGGCATTTTGGTCTACAATAGAAGAAAAATCTTTTTCTGTAATTGTACCATTTAAGTATTTACTACCTAAACAAGCATTACCAAATCGGCTAGATTCTTCACAAGCATAGATAGCAACCTTTATGATTCCTGTACATTTTTTACTTTTTATTAAATTTTCAGCAACTTGTAATCCAACAATTACACCAACTGGTCCATCAAATTGTCCTCCATTATAAACAGAATCTGTATGAGAACCAATGGCAATTGTTTTTTGTGGATGATTTCCAATAGAAATAGTACCACAAATATTTCCTGCTTTATCAAGGGTTATTTGCATGCCTAGTGCCTTCATTTTTTCGATAATTTTTATCTTATATTCCATATCTTCTTCTGTATAAGCTAATCGATTGATTGGTTCTTTCGAATCAAAATCAAAAAAATCTTTTAATTTAACGATACGTTCTTGCTCCATAATGATTATCCTTTCCTAAAAATTAGGAATAGTATATCATATTATGTAATCTTTTTCAACATAAAAAAAGAATTTATGTATGACTTCGTAGAAACAATATGGAGTATATACAATTTGTATAGAATTATTAAAATCAGAAAGATTAATTTCATAAATTAACATTACCCCCTTTTAAAAATGAAGAAAATGGTATACAATATAGAAAAATTAGAATTAGGAGAGGAATATGAATAAAAAATGGCAAATATATGAAGTAGATGAAGAAAAAGTAGAAGAATTATCCAATAAATATCATTTAAATAAACTATTAGCAACCATACTTGCCAATAGAAATATTGTAAAAGAAGAACAAATTAGACTATTTTTAAATCCAACAAGAAATGACTTTCATGATCCATATTTAATGACAGATATGGAAAAAGCAATCAATAGAATTGTACAAGCAATAGAAAAACAAGAAAAAGTAACCATTTATGGGGATTATGATGTAGATGGAATTACGAGTATTACAGTTTTAAAAAGTTTTCTAAAAGATAGAGGATTAGAAGTATCTCAATACATCCCTAATCGATTACATGAAGGATATGGATTAAATAAAAATGCAATCGATAAAATTCACGGTGATGGATGTGAACTAATGATAACCGTAGATTGTGGAATATCTGCAATAGAAGAAATTGAATATGCAAATAGTTTAGGAATTGAAACCATTGTAACAGATCACCATGAACCAGGAAATGAACTACCAAACGCATTAGCCGTTATTGATAACAAACGAAAGGATAGTACATACCCATTTAGAGAATTAGCAGGCGTTGGTGTTGTTTTTAAAGTCATACAAGCTTTAGGAATCAAGTTAGGATTAAAGGAAGAAGAATATCTAAAATATTTAGATATTGTTTGTATCGGAACCATATCAGATATTGTTCCATTAGTAGATGAAAATAGAGTCATTGCCAAATTAGGCTTGTTATTAATCAAACAAACAAAAAATATAGGGTTAAGGTCTATTATTCAATCATCAGGATATACAAAAATTGATTCAAATAGTATTTCTTTTGGAATTGCTCCAAGGATTAATGCTTGTGGAAGAATGGGAAAAGCAGAAGAGGCATTGCAACTATTTTTATCAAAAAATATAAATGAAGTTTCTCAATTGACAAGTAAATTAAATGAATATAATAGATTGAGACAGGATACAGAAAAGAAAATTTTTGAAAATGCTGTCAAACAAATAGAAGAGGAACATTTAGCAGAAAATGCAACCATTACAGTAGGAGGACATAATTGGCATCATGGTGTTATTGGAATTGTTTCTTCTAAAATTACAGAGATGTATTTTAAACCAAGTATCTTATTAAGTTTTGAAGAAGAGGGAATGGGAACTGGTTCAGGGAGAAGTATACCAGGATTTGATTTACATGAAGCATTGTCAAAATGCACAGATACCATTGAAAAATTTGGTGGACATAGTATGGCAATTGGAATTACCATCAAAAAAGAAAAGTTTGAAGCTTTCAAAAAAGAATTTGAAGAAATTGCAAAAGAAGCCAATATTGAGAAAATTGTTCCGATTATCAATATAGATGCTAAAATTGACTTTAGTAGTATTAATAAAGAAATGGTAGAAAGTTTAAAGGAGTTAGAGCCATTTGGAGAAGGGAATAAAATGCCTGTATTTGCATTCAAAAATTTAAAAATTGATTCTATTAGAGCACTGTCAGAAGGAAAACATTTAAAATTAACATTAAAAGAAGGAAATACAGTTGTAAATGCCATTGGATTTAACATGGGAGAATTAGCAGAAGAGTATCGAATTGGTGATAAAATAGATGTTGTAGGTGTATTAGAAATAAATACTTTTAATGGGGTAGATACTTTACAAATTAACATGAAAGATATTATGAGAGCAATATGAAAGTTTGGTCGCTTACGCGGTATTATAAAATAAGATAACATTACTTTAGCAGAATACAATAAAAAAGTGAAAAAAGGGGAAGTGAATATATGCAAGAAGAAAAAAAAGAAATTACGATTAAAGATGTCATTAATAAAAGAAAAGAACATTCAAGAAGAGTGGATATTAAATTAATTATGAAAGCCTATCGATTGGCGAGTGAAAAACATAAAGGGCAAAAAAGAAGTTCAGGTGAACCATATATTATTCACCCTCTTAATGTTGCATATATTTTAGCAGATATTGGATTAGATGATAGTACCATTTGTGCTGCACTTCTTCATGATGTTGTAGAAGATACAGATATAACAGACAAAGATTTAAGAAATCAATTTGGAAATGAAATTGCAGACATGGTAGCAGGTGTAACCAAATTAAGTAATATTCAGTTTGCATCAGTTGAAGAACAACAAGTAGAAGACTATCGAAAAATGTTTTTAGCAATGGGAAAAGATATTAGGGTTATCTTAATTAAATTAGCCGACAGATTACATAATATGAGAACATTAAAATACTTAAAAAGAGATAGACAAATTGCAAATGCAAAAGAAACGAGAGACTTATATGCACCACTTGCGAATAGATTAGGTATTTATTCTCTAAAATGGGAATTAGAAGATTTAGCATTTAAATATTTAGAACCAGAAGAATATCATGAATTGGTAGAAGGAATTAATAAAAAGAGAGAAGAAAGAACACAATTCATAGAGAAAATTATGGAAGATATTCGTGTTGCATTAAAAAAACAAAGAATTGATGCAGAGGTAACAGGAAGAGCGAAACATCTATATAGTATTTATCGAAAAATGAAACGAGATAACAAAACATTAGACCAAATTTATGATTTATTTGCTTTAAGAATATTAGTAAACTCTGTTAAAGATTGTTATGCAGCATTAGGTGTTGTTCATGAATTATATAATCCTATGCCAGGCAGATTTAAAGATTATATAGCAGTACCAAAACCAAATATGTATCAATCTATTCATACAACATTGTTAGGAGAAAAAGGAACACCATTTGAAGTACAAATTAGAACATGGGAAATGCATAAAGTGGCTGAATTTGGTATTGCTGCACACTGGGCATATAAAGAAGCAAGTTATTTTGGAAAAAAACAATCTGTAAAAGTAGAAGAAGATAAATTAGCATGGCTTAGAGAAACTTTAGAATGGCAAAAAGAATTAGAAGATCCACAAGAATTTTTAAACACATTAAAAACAGAATTATTTGAAGATGAAGTATATGTATTTACACCAAAAGGTGCCATTAAGGTATTGCCAAGAGGAGCAACGCCAATCGATTTTGCATATATTATACATGCTGAAATCGGAAACAAGATGACAGGATGTAAAATTAATAGTAAAATGATGCCAATTATCACACCATTACAAAGTGGAGATATTGTAGAAATCATTACATCAGATAATTCAAAAGGCCCAAGTAGAGATTGGTTAAAATTTGTAAAAAGTTCAGCAGCAAGAAATAAAATTAAAAGTTGGTTTAAAAAAGCACAAAAGGCAGAAAATATTGAAAAGGGAAAAGAAGCAATTGAAAAAGAATTAAAAAGAATTGGATTTACACATGCTGATTTATTTAAACCAGAATATATTGACCCAATGCTTGAAAAATATAAATATAAGAACTTAGATGAAATGTATTCTGCTATTGGATTTGGTGCAAATTCATCAGTAAAAGTGATTGCAAGAATGCTTCAAGAATATCGTAAAGAGCATGAAGAAGAAGATATTGAAAAGAAATTAGAAGAACTAAAAAAGGCAAAACAAAAGAAGCCGAAGCCATCAAGCTCAGGTGTTATTGTCAAAGGAATAGACAACTGTTTGGTAAAACTTTCAAAATGCTGTAATCCATTACCAGGAGATGAAATTGTTGGATATATCACAAAGGGAAGAGGCGTATCTGTTCACAGAAAAGATTGTTATAATGTAAAAGACTTAATATCAGAAGAAAATAGAATGATAGATGTCGAATGGTATGAAGAAGAAAAATCAGAATATCAAGCAGAAATCGAAATCTTTTCAAATGATAGAACAGGTTTATTAGTAGATATTTTAAGAGAACTAGGAACTACAAAAGTAAACATTTTAGGAGTAAATACAAAAACAACAAAAGAAAGAATTGCCATAATTGACATTACTCTTGAAGTAGAAAACTTAAATGAACTAAATAAAGCACAAAAAGTTGTTAGAAAAGTAAATAGTGTTTATGATGTAAAAAGAAAGAAATGATACGATAGGGACGTGCCAAATCGTTTCAAAATGAAACAAAAGGGACAGACCTGAATTTTAAAAATAATATTGAATAAATTATGGGACGTGTCCCTTTTGGATGAAAAGTGACCAATTCGACACGTCCCGAAAAGACTAAAGGAGGAAACATGATTTTAAAAGAACGAAAGATTAATACATGGATAGGTGACCCAACGAATTGCTATATTATCTTTGATGAAGAAAGTAAGGAAACTATGGTAATAGATCCAGCAGGAGATGTCGATAAAATTGTTGAAATGATACATATTTTAAAAGGAAATCTAAAATATATCTATTTAACACACTGTCATGGAGACCATATCGCAGGGGTAACAGAATTAAAAAATCAATGTGGCGGAAAGGTACTAATTCATCGATTTGATAGTGAAGGATTGAATGATTTGAGTATTAATCTTTCAGCAATAATTGATTTGCCTCCAATAGAGTTAGAAGCAGATTCAAGGATTGATGATGATGATTTAATACATTTGGGAGAATTAGAATTGAAAGTTATCCATACTCCAGGCCATACAAAAGGGTCAACTAGTCTATATTGTGAGAAAGAGGCTTGCGTATTTTCAGGAGATACCATGTTTCGAGGAACATGGGGAAGAACAGATTTACCAACAGGAAGTATAAAAGAGATTATGAACTCGATAACTAATAAATTATTAAAACTTCCAGATGATACAATTGTGTATCCAGGACATGGAAAAGCAACAATGATAAAAGAAGAAAAGCCCATATATTTGGAATTGAAGCCAAAATTGTATTGAAAGTTAACAAATTATGTAGTATACTTGTTTAGAAAATGAAAAATCAACATTGCATAAGGAGGAGTCAAAATGATTGGTGTTGAAATCAAAAATCTAGATCGGTTACGAAGAAGAGGTTATCATTTTATAGAAAGCTATAGTGGAGATGCTATGGCAATTTTCTATAGGAAAGAAATCATCTATTTTATGCAAATAGATGGTGATGGCTATTTGGAAGTGAAGAATGGGGACGGAGAGACGCAATATCGGTGTAATAGTCTTGAAATTTCCGTTAGAATGGCCGAAAAAAACGATTTGTGTATCACACAATAAATTTTTTTAAAGACTCAAAAATTAGGACTAGATTAGCAATGTAATCTAGTCCGGTATTAAAATTTTATTAATAGATATAAGAATACAATAGGAGTATATGAGATAAAGAGAATAAAAAAGAAGAATAAAGAAAGGAAAAATGTCATGAAAAAAATAGAACCAAGAACATTGGCAGGTTTTATGGAATTATTGCCAAATGAACAAATTTTATTTAATCAAATGAAGGAAAAAATAGAAAAAACATATAAAAAGTTTGGATTCTTGCCATTAGATACACCAGTAATTGAACTTGCAGAAGTGTTACTTGCAAAAGCTGGAGGAGAAACGGAAAAACAAATTTATCGTTTCCAAAAAGGGGATACAGATTTAGCTTTACGATTTGATTTAACAGTACCACTTGCAAAATATGTGGCAAAAAATTATGGAAATTTAAGTTTTCCATTTAGAAGATATCAAATTGGAAAAGTATATAGAGGAGAAAGAGCACAAAAAGGAAGATATAGAGAATTTTATCAATGTGATATTGACATTATTGGAGATGGAGAATTAGACTTAATCAATGATGCCGAAATTCCAGCAATTATTTATACAATGTTTAGAGAATTGGGATTTGAAGATTTTACGATAAAAATAAATAATAGAAGAATTTTAAATGGACTATTTGAAAGTGTAGAACAAAAAGAAAATGCAGTTGAGATATTAAGAATTATTGATAAAATTGAAAAAATAGGAAAAGAAGCGGTTATAGAGGAATTTAAAAAATTAGGATTACAAGAAAAACAAATCAATCATATTATCAATTTTATAGAAATCGAAGGAACATCTGATGAAAAAATAGAAAAATTAGAAAACTTAGGAATCCAAAATGAAACTTATTTAAAAGGTGTAGAAGAACTAAAAACAGTTGTAAAAAATGTAAGAATATTTGGTGTACCAGATACAAACTTTAAAGTAGACCTAACCATTGCAAGAGGATTAGACTATTATACAGGAACCGTTTATGAAACCTTTTTAAATGATTACAGAGAAATCGGAAGTGTATGTTCTGGAGGAAGATATGAAAACTTAGCAGAATACTATACAGATAAAAGTTTACCAGGTGTTGGCGTTTCTATTGGATTAACAAGATTGTTTTATAAATTAAATGAATTAAATATCATCAAGGCAGATAGAAAATCTGTTGCAGATATTTTAATTATTCCTATGGTAGAAAATCTAGAAGAACCAATAAAATTAGCAACTAAATTAAGAAATATTGGTATTAATACAGAAATCTATTTAAATAACAAAAAACTAAAAGCAAAATTTAAATATGCAGATAAATTAGAGATTCCATATGTTATTGTATTAGGTGAAGATGAAATTAATGCCAAAGAAATCACATTAAAAGATATGAAAACAGGAAATGAAGAAAAGTTACCTATGGATGAGGGAAAGATAAAAGAAATAATAGAAAAAACTTAACTTTATCATATAGAAAATCCAATACAATAAGAAAAAACACAGTTTTATAAAAAATTATAAACTGTGTTTTCATTTTTTTGTGTTATCATTATCTTCTTTATCTATTCTATCTAATTTATATTTAAAAGGGCATTTTTTCTTAATAAAATTTCTAAAATCCAAAGGAGTTCCTTTCTTAAATCCAGATTTATCTAATAAAAAAGAATGTCTATTGTCTAGATATAAATAAAAAAAGGTATCTGTTTCAAATATTTTATAAAGTTTTCGATAATAAACAATAGAATACTGTCTTTTTGTATTTATCTTAAAATAATGGTCATAAAATAAAAAGGTAAAACTTTGTTCTTTTGTAATTTTATCACTATGATAGTCTTGGTTTACTTCTTCAATTGGGTGAAAATATCTATATAAAATAAAAGAAGTTAAACAAGCACAAAAAATAACGGCTAATTCATAATAATGATTTTGAACATATAGAATAATTAAAAAAAGAATTAGCATAGAGATAACAAAAGAAAATAGATGATATTTAAAAGAGAATTTTCTAGAATGAAAACTTAAAAAATCATCATATATATGTTTTGAATATGTAGTTGTATTTTTAAATAATAACTTCAATTAAATCACCTGTTATTAGTATAACATAAAAAAACTAGAATGAAAATATGATAGAAAAATAATATGTTTAAGAAATTTTAAAGATGATAATCAGTTATGTGATTTTACGAAATACATGGCTTGCACATTAGAAACTTAAATGATATAATCCGTGATATAAGGTCAAGATAAAAGCGACAATAAGGAAAGTGTACAAAAAGAAACATATATTAATAAAATCAAAGAAAGGTTCAAAATTTATGTATGATGTTATTATAATAGGTGCTGGGCCTGCAGGTATTTCAGCAGGATTATATACAAAACGAGCTAACCTAAACGTATTAATTTTATATAAAGACCACTCTGCACTAGAAAAGACAGAATGGATAGAAAATTATTATGGGTTTGAAAAGGGAATATTAGGTAAAGATTTATATGAAACAGGAATACAACAAGCAAAAAACCTAGGAATTGAAGTCAAAAAAGAAGAAGTTACCAATATACAAATAGGTGAAGGAAATCAATATATCGTTATGACAGAAAAAGAAAACTATGATACAAAAACAGTGATATTTGCAACAGGTAACAAAAAGAATACACCAAAAATCAAAGGAATTAAAGAATTTGAAGGAAAAGGTGTTAGTTATTGTGCGGTATGTGATGGTTTCTTTTATAGAAATAAAGATGTGTCTATTTTAGGAAATGGAAAATACGCCATCTCAGAGGCAAATGAATTAATTAATATAGTAAATAGTATCACCATATTAACAGATGGAAAAGAAGCACCTGAAGTTAGAGCAGACAATGTGAAAATCGATACTAGAAAAATTCGTGAAGTGCGAGGAGACAAAAAAGTAGAAGAAGTAGAGTTTGACGACAACAGTAAAACAAAAACAGATGGTATATTTGTAGCGCTTGGCATAGCAGGTGGAAATGAATTTGCTAAAAAGTTAGGAATTATGACTAAAAAAGACAGAATTGTGGTAAATGAGAATATGGAAACCAATATTCCTGGAATTTATGCATGTGGTGATTGTGTAGGTGGATTATTACAAATATCAAAATCAGTATATGAAGGAACCAAAGCAGGTTTGCAAGCAATTCAATATATTAGAAAAGAAAATGTATAATTTTGCCAAGAAGGCAACAAAATAAAGAAAGATAAAGGAGGAAGAAATATGAGTATATTAACATTTGAAGAGAAAAATTTTGAAGAGGAAGTATTAAAAGCAGAAGGAAAGGTTTTAGTAGATTTTTATGCAGATTGGTGTGGACCATGTAGAATGATGTCACCAGTGATTGATGATATTGCAAAAGAATTAGAAGGAACAGTCAAAGTAGGAAAAGTTAATGTAGATAATAACCAAGAACTAGCCATAAAATATGATGTGATGAGTATACCAACCATTATGGTATTTGAAAAAGGAAATCCAATTAAAACATTTGTAGGTGTAACAGATAAACAAGAAATATTAGAAGTATTGAAATAGAGGTGTTGTAGTTGAAAAAAATTACAATTTTGGCTATGTCAAATTTTAATTCTTTTCCAACTAGGGATGTGATTTAAGAAAGGAAGGATTATAAAAATGGAAGTCATTTATTTTCTAGCAACAGATGGAATCAAATTAGATGGGTTATTATATACAAGTAAAAATAAAACAGAAGATATCATCTTATCAATTCACGGAATGGCTACAAATTGTATGAAAAAAAGAGAAACCATAATGGCAAAATTTGCAAATGAAAATAATATAGATTATTTTTGTTTTAACAATCGTGGAAGTGAATTGGTGAAATATACAAGAAGATATACAGAAGGAAAAAGAGAAAAAGAGCTAGGTGGAACCAGTTTCGAGGATGTATTAGAAGGATATGAAGATATTACAGGAGCTATCATAAAATTAAAAGAATTGGGATATAAAAATATATATTTACAAGGACATAGCTTAGGATGCACAAAAATTGTTTACACATATAACGAATTAAAAGATGAACAAGATGATATGGTAAATAATATAAAAGGAATTATCTTAAACTCTTTGATTGATATTCCAAGAGCATTAAAGGTATATTTAAGAGACAATTTTGATAAATACTTAGAATATGCAGAAGAAAAAGAAAAAAATGGACAAGGAAATGAAATGATGCCACAAGAAGCTTTTATACATCCAATTAGTGTAAAAACTTTCTTAAGATATGCAAGAGATTATCAAGATATTAATTTTGCAAATTTTGGTGAAGAAAATGAACTAAAAGTATTAAATAATATAGATGTACCATTGTTTATGCGTTGGGGAAATGTAAATGAGATGATTGTTCAAATGCCAGAAGAATTAGTAGATCTTATGAATAAATGTATTACTAATCCTAATAAAGATATTTATTATATTGATGGTGCAAATCATAGTTATGAAAGAAAAGAAGAAGAATTGGCTAAACAAGTCATTGCATTCGTGGAAAAAAATAGGAAAAATTAGAATAGGTGATTTTAAGATTATCTATTCTTTTCTTGATTTAAAATATGTAGGGCTGAATTGTACGATAAAAATGGTAATAATAACAAAAAAAGCCAAAAAAGAGTTGTATTTTTTTGGAAATTAATATATAATGTAGCTGACCAAAATAAAGGAGGGATATCCATGAAAATCAAAAAAAGTAAAATACTAGTGACAGTTATACTTTTAGTAATAATGCTACTAAGTATTTTGCAAATTAAAAGTTTGGCAGCTGATTTAGATATGATAGTTGTTAAAGAAAACGACAATCAATATCTAATATATGTTAATAGCATGACAGATGAAAACTTTAGTTTTGCATTTTCAAATTCAAAAGATGAAGCCAACTTAGACTACAGAGATTCAGTAAAAGATAATGAGGGAAATTATATCGCATATGTGAATGAAGAGTTAAAAAATCAATATTTTGGTTCACAAACATATATGTGGGTAAAGACAGCTGAAGAAGAAGTAGTCATAGAAGGAAAAGAAGTTACATTAGATGGAGCAAAAACTATAGCAGAGTTAAACCAAATAGACAAACTAACTAAGATAATTACAGTTCAATCAACAGCAGAGGATGAAAAGATAATAATCAATGGAGATCAAGACAAAAACTATTATTATCAATTTGCTGTAGCAACTTCATCAGAAGAATACGAGAGATTGTTAGTACTTGTTAATGAAATAAGTCAATACAATCAAGATACAAATGTATTTACAAAATTACAAGCGTATAATGAATTAAATACTTTATATAATTCATTAGTAGCAAACTTAGATGATGAAAAATGGGTAGAAACACAAAACTTAGAAATAACAAAACCTTATGAAGCAAAACAAGATAGTCAATATGTGTTATGGTTAAGAGATGACAGTGGAAATATGGATATACAATTCTTAACAGCTTATGAAAAAGAAGTACAAGAAGAAGTAACAACAGTAACTGAAAAAGCAAAAATAGAATATGTAGCATCAGTATTACCTTACACATATGATGAAGCAACAATTTTATTTATAGCTCTAGGCGCAGTTATAATTGCGATAGTTACTATATTAGTATTTAAAGCAGTAAAACTAAATCAAAGAAAGAGATAGAAAAAATGGGACGTCATAGTGAAAATAAAGAAAAGAAAAAAATAAAAATTTCTAACATATTACTTTTGATTTTAGTAATGATTGCTATCATTTTAATAGTAACTATTGGAAGAATAATAAGTGACCGTAATGAAAATGACGAAAACTTAAAACAAGTTATTTCACAAGTAAACGAAAAAGTTCAAAGTGATGCAAATGGTGAAATTCCATATATCGAATATGAAGGTTATCAAGTAATAGGAACAATTCAAATTCCTAAAATCGATTTAGAATATCCAATATTAATCGAAACAACAGAAGATTCATTAAAAAAATCCATAACGAGATTTGGTGATGGAAAAGTTAATGAAGTGGGTAATTTGTGCCTTGCAGGACATGATTATATAAATAATTCTATGTTTGGAGGTATCAATAAGTTAGAAAATGGAGATGAAATTCTTATTACAGATTTATATGGAAATAAAGTTACTTATACAGTTTTTGATAAGTATACTACTGACCCAAATGATACTTCTGTATTAGAAAGTATAGATGTTACTAAAAGAGAAATTACTCTAATAACTTGTATAAATGGTGACCAGGATAGATTAATTATTAGAGCAACAGAAAAATAAAATTTTTTATAGGGGGAAAAATTTATGAGAGGAAAAATGGATTACAGAACAAAACGAAATATTATAATTACAGTAGTAGTTATAGCACTTTTTGTAATCGCTTCTGTCAGTACATATGTGTACTTAAGAGGTAACTCAGAAACAGAAGCTGTTTCTGAATTAAATTCAATGACAGAAAATTCAAATGCTAGTCAACAACAAGAGGGAACAACAGAAAATGAAGAACAACCAAGTACTGAATCAACTACGACAGAAGAAGTGGCTACAACAGAAGAAGTAGCAGATAATGTTTCAGAAGAAGTGATTGCAACAGAAGAAACAACTGAAACAGAAGAAGTAACTGCACCAGCAGAAGAAGTAGCAAGTGTAGACACAACAAATGATAGTGTACCAGCTACTCAAACACAAAACATGCAACCTATAACAACAACAGAATTAGTAGAGGAAACAGTAACAGAAACAAATACACTTGTAGGATTTACACCTGCAGATATTAACTTAGGTCTATCACAATTAACAGCTGATTTACCAGCAGATACAGTTGCGCCAGAGTACAAAAAATTAGGAATAACCAATATAACACATTATTATGAAGAAGGTTCAGATATAACTGTTGCAGGTACAGGAGATCAAATAAGAGTTTTAGTTTTATTTGATGAAGAATTAGCAACAGAACCTAAAGTAGATATTTTAGATGCGGAAGGAAATGTATTAAAAACAGTAAATTGCGATTTTAGTCAACAAACAACAGATTCAGTTAAAATGTATTCATATTTAGGAAACTTTACTATAGATGAAGAGATGAATTTACCAGAAGGTGAAATCCAATTTGTTGTATATGGATATGCAGATGCAGCAGGAAATGAAGGAATAAGATTAGACAATTCAAATG
Source organism: uncultured Eubacteriales bacterium (assembly GCA_949288175.1). Lineage (GTDB taxonomy): Bacteria > Bacillota > Clostridia > TANB77 > CAG-508 > CAG-269. Next base: position 98,706 of record CASEIV010000010.1, read on the forward strand.
TAAATTATGATCCATATTTAAAAGTTGTTTATGACAAAACAGCACCAGAATATAAATCAATGGGAATATTTAACTGGACCAATGAAAATATAGATCATGAAGATGTATCAGTAGCAACAGCAAATGAACATATTAGATTATTTGTTGCATTCCCAGAAATGTTAGCAGTAAATCCAAAAGTTGACATTTATGGAGAAGATGGAACAGTAACAACGATGGATTTAGCATATAGTGAAGGTGCAGAATTCTATTTTGTAGAATTTGACACAACAGAAGACTTAAAGTTACCACAAGGTAAAATACAATATAAAATTTATGGATATGCAGATGCAGCAGGAAATGTGGGAAGAGACTTAACAGATAATGATACAACAGATACAAGATATCCAGAAGTTGTATATGATACAACAGCACCAGAAATCACAGTAAAAGATGGATATGTAGGAAATAAAGATAAAAATGTATATTCAAATGTAAGCTTTAAATTACATGACAACTATGGAGTTAAAGCATATAAGATTAATGATGGAGAATGGACAGAATTAACAGTAGATACATGGTCAGATGCAAACTTCCAAAACATCAAAGATAGATTAGTATATGGAAAAAATACAATCACATTAAAAGATGTAGCAGGAAACGAAACAACATATGAGGAAACTTAGAGAAAAATGTATTTTCAAATGTAAGCTTTAAACTATATGATGAATATGAAGTAATTGCATACAAAATCAATGATGGAGAATATGGAGAATTTTCAGTAAATCAATGGTCAGATGCAAACTTCCAAAACATCAAAGATAGATTAGTATATGGAAAAAATACAATCACATTAAAAGATGTAGCAGGAAACGAAACAACATATGAGACAATGTAGCACCTACAATCACAGTAAAAGATGGATATGTAGGAAATTTAGATAAAAATGTATTCTCAAATGTAAGCTTTAAACTATATGATGAATATGAAGTAATTGCATACAAAATCAATGATGGAGAATATGGAGAATTTACAATCAATCAATGGTCAGATGCAAACTTTGAAAATATTAAAGACAGATTAGTATATGGAAAAAATACAATTACATTAAAAGATATAGCAGGAAATGAAGCAACATATGAATTCGTATATGATAATGTATTACCAACAATAGAAGTAAAAGATGGATATGTTGGAGATTTAGAACAAAAAGTATTCTCAAATGTAAGTTTTAAATTAAAAGACCAATATGGCGTAGTAGCATATAAGATAAATGATGGAGAATATAAAGAATTTACAATAAATACAGTATCAGATGCAAACTTTGATAACTTTAAAGGACAATTAGTATATGGAAAAAATACAATTACATTAAAAGATGTAGCAGGAAATGAAGCAACATATGAATTTACATATGATAATATTGCTCCAGAAGTAGATAAAATACAATTGATTAACTTAGATAATACAAATAGTTCTTATATTAAAAATAAGGAAACAGTAAGATTTAATGTAACATTTAAAGAAGAAATAGCAACACTTCCAGTATTAACAATTGGAAATCAAACAGCAAACTTTGAAAAAATAGCTGGAGGAAATGGTGAAGTTATATATCAAGCAGATTTAACAATAGATGCAACTAAAAATACAGAACTAAAAGAAGGAATATTAGCATTCACAATTTCTGGATATAAAGATATAGCTGGAAATGAAGGTGTTTCATTAAATGAAGCAGATGCAAGAAATACATTAATATTTGATAAAACAAAACCAGTAGTAAAAGTAGATGGAACAGGAGTAGATGGATACTATAGATCAGATGTAACTGTAAGTATAGAAGATGCAAACCCAGGAACAATACATCTTCATAAAAATGGTGAACTTGTAAAACCATTTGACCCAACAAAACCAATAACAGAGGAAGGTGTATACACAGTATATGCATCAGATTTAGCTGGAAATAAATCAGAAACAATTGAATTTGTTATTGATAAAACAATTCCAGTTGTAAACGGAGTAGAGAATGGAAAATACTATAACCATGATGTAACAATAACAATCATTGAAGAATATATCAAAGACGCAAAAGTTCAAATAAATGGAGATTGGCAAACAATTAACTTAGATGAAAACAATCAAGCAACATTTACAGAAGACGGAACATATTTCATCAGAGTAACAGATAAAGCATATAACAAAAAAGCAGAAGTAACATTTACAATTGATAAAACAGCACCAACAGCAGAAGTAACATTTTCAAATGATAATGGAAATGCTTTAACAAATCAAGATGTTACAGTAACATTAGTAGCAAGTGAACCAATAAAAGATATTGAAGAAGAAGGATGGACTAGAGTGGATGACAAAACATTTACAAAAGTGTATTCTGTAGGAGGAAAATATTCTGTAGAAATAGAAGATTTAGCAGGAAATACTTCAACAATAAATTATGAGGTAAAAAGATTAGACAAAGAAGCACCAACAGCAGAAGTAACATTTTCAAATGATAATGGAAATGCAATGACAAATCAAGATGTTACAGTAACATTAGTGGCAAGCGAATCAATTAGAGATATTGAAGAAGAAGGATGGACCAGAGTAGATGATAAAACATTTACAAAAGTGTATTCAGAAAATGGAAAATATTTTGTAGAAATTACAGATAAAGCTGGAAATACTTCAACGATTAAATTTGAAGTAAAAAGAATTGATAGAGATGCACCTGTTATAACATTACCAACAGATAATACTTTTGAAGTAGGTGTAGATGTATACACATATCCAGAAGCAGGATCTGTATGGGATGAATTTGACAAAGAAATTGATTTCAAAGAAGTAAATATTGAATGGTTCAAAGCAAATGCAGATGGAAGCAAAGGGGAAAAAGTAGCAAACTTTGAGTGGAATACAACACTTGCTAATAGAGAATTAGGTGATTACTATATTGAATATTGGGTAAGTGATAAAGCTGGGAATATTGCAAAAACACATAGAATATTAACATTACAAGATACTACAGCACCAACAGTAACAATAAATGGTGATGTTGAAATGAAAATTCCACAAGGAGGAGAATACACAGAATTAGGTGCAACAGTAAAAGATAACTATGATACAAATCCAACATCAAATATTGTTATTTACTATTCTGAGACAGGAGAAGATGGAACATATACAACTGTAGATAAAGTAGATACTTCAAAATTAGGAGTTTATACAGTTTGGTATTCAGCACAAGATGCACAAGGAAATAAAAGAGAAGCAGTTAGAAGAACAATAAAAGTAGTAGATGCAACAAAACCAACAGTAGAAGTGGAATATAGCACAAAGGAAATGGCTAGATCAGTTACAGTAACATTAAAAGCAAGTGAACCAATTATCATTGATGAATCAACTGCTGGTTCATGGAACGACTATGGAAATAATGTTTACAAAAAAGTACATTACTATAATGGAGAATACACAGTTAACTTCAAAGATTTATCAGGAAATGAAAATAGTGTAGTAATTAGTATAAATAATATAGACAGAAAAGGACCAAAAGCAGAAATTTCACAAGTTATTAATGAGAAGGAAGAAAATAGAATTGACGTGACACTAGCATTTGATGAAAAAATTGATGAATCAACTTTGGGCCAAGGATGGTATAAGGTTTCAGGAAAAGAAAACACTTATACAAAAGCATATTACAATGAAAAAACATATGAATTTATTGTAAAAGATGTTTTGGGAAATGAATCTACTATAACCTTTACAACAGAAATGAAATAAAGATAGAAAAAAGGTAGAACTTGTTTCTACCTTTTTCTAAATTTTTTGACTTAAGGGGGAAACATTTTGGCAAAAAGATATAAAGAGAAGGAAAGGAAAAGAAGGCAAAACGTAGCACAAAGATATAAAAAAGAAGAGTATAAAGAAGTAGATAACAGAAACATAAAAAGTAAGAGTAAAAAAGGAAAGTTGAAATTTATTATAATTTTTATAATCATATTAGTAGCAATCATAGGTATAGGAATAAATCAAAAGTGGTTCGATTTTAATATAAGTAGTAATGAAGAGAAAGAAATAACGGAAGAAGAAAAAGAAGCAGATAGAATAGTAAAAGAAATAAGAGATAAAGCAAAACAACAAAGTATTATATTAGAAAGTAATTTATTAAATCCAGAAGAACTAACGAATGAGATTTTTTCAAAATTAAATATTATGTCTGAGGAAGAAATACAAGTGATTCAAATTCATTATAAATTAAAGAACTTAGACAGTGGAACGATAGATATTTACTATAAAATTAATCATATTGATTTGATGAAAATACATGTGAATATAGATGAAAAGAAAATAGAAAATATAGAAGAATATACAGATGACAATTTATTACAAAAAGAAGTAATAAGTGATAATTTGAGTGAAAATGTACAAGAGGAATTTGAAAGTAAGAAAGATAAGTTAGATGCAGATAATAAAAGTGTTAATGTTATTATTACAAATACAGAGATTATAATAAATACTAGTTTTGACAATTAAAAAAGGACAAAAAGCTTGATTATATAAATAAAGTATAATATACTATAAAAAAATAATATATTAAATGGAGGAAGATGTGAAAATACAAAAGAAACTAACGAAGTTAGGTATTGTAAAAATAGAAGAATTAAAGCCAGAGATGGTTAATTATATTGCACATTCTGTTACAAATAATATAACCACCACGTTTTTAACTTTACAAATGCAATATAATGAAATACTGGCTAAAATGCTAAATTGTAAAATGTATTATGCTAAAATTCCTTCAAATATAGCCAAAGTAAATTATATATATGAAGATAATAGTATGTATATTGACGAAAATATAGATATATTGAAATTAGATGAACAATTTTATCATGAAGTGATACATTGTTTACAAGTTGTTAGAAAAAATAATGGAAAGATAAAAAAAGTAGGACTATGCCATTTTGGGGATTTTGCAATAAATGGTCTAGGAATCAATGAGGCCATTGTACAATACATGGCAGCCAAAATTATGAAAAACGAGCAGAAAAAAGTTAATATTTATGGTATAAAATTGCAAACGATTAGTCCAAATTATTTTCCTTTAATAACAAATCTGATGGAACAAATTATATATTATATAGGAGAAGATGTCATTGTACAAGCAGCTATAAATGTAAACGAAAATTTTGAAGATATGTTTTATAATACATTTGAAGAAAAAACAAATGAAGTTATCAGAAACTTTGATAAAATATTAGAAATAAGAAATAAATTATCAACAGAAACAAATGAACAAGTTAAAAGTAAACTGGAAAAAAAGATATATGATATCTATCTTGAAACGCAAGAATTAATGTTAATTAAATATTATGAACAAATAATACCAAGACTAACAACAGAAAAAGAAGTAGATTTCTATATAGAAAAATTGTTAAAAAATAAAGTATATTTAGGAATGGAAGAAAAAGAAGAATTTACAGGAACGAATTTCTATGAGAGAAATAAAGAAATCATAATGGAAAGATTTAATCAACAACTTACTAAGATAAATAAGCAAAAACAAAGAAAAGCATTGATAGTATATAATCATAAAATAAAAGAATTTTTAAAAAAAACAATCTCTTACTTTTGGAATTAAAAGTAAGAGATTAAAAAAATAAACTTAAAAAATTTAAAACAAGGGTAAAAATAGTTACCTTACAGGTTACACGAAAAGTTGTAAAGACAGTATTTTTGAAAATGGATATGTTATAATTTTTACGAACAGTTAAAGCTAAACAGTTAGTTTCAACTGTTTCTTTTTTTTCTAATACTTCTTGGTTTTCACTATTGTTAAGTGGTTCTTCTGAAACTAATGATATATTTTCAGAAGATTCTTCATTTTCTTCACAAGCAGTATTTATATCTAAATCATTAAATGAATGATTTTCCTCATTTATACTATTTTCATCTAGAGTTTTACTTTCTGTATTTTCGATATTTTCTAGGACAACATCTTCTAGTGGCATTACAGAATCCAGTAAAACATCCTCTTTCTGAATTATCATAAGCACCTCTCATTCTGATAATACATTATCAAATCTTTTGTCTATTAAGTACAGTATATCATTAAAAAAATCGAATGTAAATAAAAAAGATAAAAATATGTTGAAAAATAAATAAAAATGGTTACTATTCAGTCCAAAATGTGGAAAGGTTAAATATATATTATTTTTCATATCTTGTGTGTCGCAACCACTTATGTTGAAAATTGAATTTTTATTTAGCCTTAAATAAATTTAATCCTAGCTAAAAATTTAATTTTCAACGTGTGAAGGTTGCTCCAATCGCACTCGCTTTTGCTCGTTTGGTCGCTTACGCGATATTTCAAAATAATATATATTTAACCTTTCCACATTTTGGACTGAACAGTAACTAAAAATATAGTAAAAACTATTGACAAATACAGATTACAGTTGTAAACTATACTTGGTTTACAACTGTAATCTTTTGAATATCATTTTAAGGAGGAAAACAATGATGAAAATCACAAATCAAATTACAGATGCAGAATTAGAAATCATGAAAGTATTATGGGAAAAGAAAAGTCTTACCTTAAATGAACTGGTTGAAGAATTAAGTAAAGAAGAACCAAAGAATAAAAGTACAATTAAAACATTATTGTATAGATTAATTGATAAAAATATAGTCAAATCAGTTGAAAAAAACAAAAAAGAAAACGAATATAAGCCATTAATTTTAGAAAAGAAATATTTAAAAAATGCAAATGAAACTTTTTTAGAAAAATTGTATGATGGGAATGTCAATAATATGTTATTAAACTTTGTAGAAGATAAAAAAATAACAAAAGAAGAAATAGAAAATTTATTAAATATTATAGATGAGTAAATGTTTGTACTGTTATAGGAATAATCGAAGGTTTTGCTATAATAACAAGTATTTATTAAGGCTAGAATATTGAAGGGAAAGAAATAATATGATAGAAAAATTATTTACATATGCAAATATCGTAATTGATAGAATCCAAATAAGAGAAGCATTTTATATGATACTATACATGTCTATATTTGCTGTTATTATTGGATTTACCATATATTTAATTCAAGAAATATTTGATAAAAAGATTTCACCAAAATGGAAAATAATCATGTGGGGAATTTTTATTCTTTCTTTAATTGTGCCATTTAATGTCAATGGAATATATGAAAGTAACAATATTTTTATGAAAATGTTAAATCCAATACAAGAAATCTCTTTTAAGCAAGAGGTAGATGAAAGACAAGCAGAATATAATACCTATATTCAAAGACAAGATACCACATTTGAAGAATATAAAGTGGTAAGAGGAAATCTTTATACAGCCTATGCAAAATACATTGTATTTGATATCATGATTCCTTGTCTTTGGATAGGGATTATAGGAATTTTATTTATAAGATATTTATGGTTAAGAAGAAAAATCAATCGATTAAAAGTAAGTGATTTACTAACCAATAAGAGGATTTTAAAAATTTTTGAAGAGACTAAAAAAGAATTAAATATAAAAAAAGATATTGTACTAATTAACAAAAAAGGGATTTTGTCACCTGCTATATATGGAATAACAAACACAAAAATATTTTTAGATGAAGATAGTGTAAAAGAAAAAACAGACAAAGAAATTCAATATATATTGATGCATGAATTATCTCATTATCAAGGAAAAGATTTAATTATAAATTTTGTGTTAAATTTATTAAAAAACATCTATTGGTTTAATCTATTTCTATATATTTTATTTAAAAGAATGAGACAAGATATGGAATTAAAAGCAGATGCAAATGTATTAAAACATTTGAAACCAGAAGAAAATAAAGAATATGCGATGACAATTATTAATGCTTTAAAAGACAGATTATATAAAAGTTATGAACAAGAGGTATTAAATTTAGCAGGAGTAGAAAGTGACACAGAAAGAAGAATTTATATGATAAAATTCTTTCCAAAATTTAAAGCAAAACCATTTCGAATTACCATAATATCACTAACACTCATGCTTATCATTGGTAGCATATTTTTTATAGGTAATATTACAAAAGTAGAAGAAAATTATTTTGCATATGATTATGAAGATATGATTCCTTATAAAATGCAATATGTAGGAGACTTTAACAGTGTGAAAAATCTTGTTCAAAAACTAAGTTTGGGAAATTATGCGCAATCTATTTATACAAGAAGCGAAGAAGAACATTCAGAACAATATTATTTAGAAATTCATTACTATACAAATTATATAGTCGAAGAGAAGAATAAAGAGTATGAAGCGTTTAAACAGTTATCTGTGCAACAAAAAGAACAATTATTTAAGAAAAATGCGGTCACTTTATTAAGCTTAATTGATAATTTACATGCTGTAGAAGTAATTGTAAATGAAAGTGATTATGATTCAGGTATTATTTATGAGAAAAGATATACAAGAGAAGAATTAGAAAAAGAATATGGAGTAGATTTAAGAAGTTATACATATAATCCAGATAATTTTCCTTTTGAAAAAGATTTGCAGTAAATAAATGACTGCATTGTAAAATCAATTTTTTAATCAAAAAATTCTAAAAAAGAAAGGCATATAATACCATATTATATGAAAGATAAAAATGAAATTTAAAAAGAGATATATTATCATACCATTGGTTGTCATCTTAATCGTCTTAGTTGGAATTGCTGTATTAATCAAAATAGATAGGGATTATCAAAGAAAAATCATAGAACAAGATGAAGCAAATTATGGAAATAAATATAAAAATTTAGAAGACCATCTGAGTTATTATACAGAAAATCCAGACAGAATTATCTATAAACCGAAAATGAAAGACTATTTTTATGTAATTGACAAAAATGATGAAGATTATGCTCATTTATTAGAAGTAGCAGAAGATAGAATGTCATATAGTTTAATAGAGATAGGAGATGCTTTTAGCGTGGATTCTATGGATAGAATTATGTCATCAGGTAAAAACTATATCATTTTAGATTATGACAAAGAAAAATATGCCAATATAGGTGTAGATGATGGAACGATGCCTAGACCTGTTATATATAAATTGCTAGATGATAACAGATGTGCAAGATTATTTAAATATGTCACACAATTTAAGAAACGATATACCATGGAAGAATTACAAGAAATGTTAGGAAAAACAGGATTTTCAAGAGATGATGTTAATGTAGAAATGGCAAGTCAAGAAGAAGTTAATGATGGATATACAAGAATTTATAGTATTGATGATTTTAAAAGAATTGCGAATAACCCATCTGGAAAATATAAACTAGAAAATGATTTAGACTTTACAGGAGATACTTTGCAATTTACGACAACTGTATTTACAGGAGAATTAGATGGAAATGGACATACGATTAAAAACATCACGAAAAATCTAGCAACTGAAGATATTAATAAAATTGCAATGTTTTATTCTAACAAAGGAACCATTAAAAATCTAACGATTGAAAATATAAATGTAACATCAGACAAAGAAACCAGTTATCCAGAAGGCATTATTGCACAGATAAATGAAGGAATAATTGAAAATTGTACAGTTAGTGGAAATGTGACGATAACCTCTGAAGGATTTAACAATTGTGTAGGCGGAATTGTTGGAAATCTATTTGGTGGAACGATTAAGAATTGTGTCAATAGAGTGAATATTACTTGTAAGTCAGGAACAGTAGGAGGAATTAGTGTATATAGAGCAGGTGGAACCATAGAAAATTGTACCAATGCAGGAAATTTAGTAGGAGATACTGTTAATGGCATTTGTATGTCATATGAAGGAACCTTAGCAAATTGTACTAATATAGGAAATATTACAGCAAGTAATATAGGAAGCGGAATGGTAACCTATAACCAAGGGCATATTCTAAATTGTCAAAATCATGGAACCATCACTTCTGAGAATGGTATGGTTGCAGGAATTGCCATATATAATCATACAACAATAGAAAATTGTGTAAATGAAGGACAGTTAACAGGATGTCATATTGTGGCAGGAATTGCAGGAACAAATGGAGATCCAAATGGTGCAGAAGGAATCATTCTTAATTGTACATCTACAGATATCCTTACAATTCAAACAGCTACACAATATGAACAAGATATATTGTATGTTGGAGGAATTGTTGGAAATCACATATTAGGAAGTATAGAAGGTTGTAGCTTTAGTGGAGGCATTGTTGTCAATACAAATAAAACAACCTATCAAGGTATTTTAGCTGGTGCTAAATCTTCAAAAGCGAGAATTGATACAAAAACTGGATATGGGCATAATTATGATTTTCAAACATATTATGAGGAACATGCTATGGATACTTTAAATGATTAAAAACTACTGTAAAAAAATTAAAAAGGTGGTATAATAATGTCGAAATGGGAAGAAACTAAAAAAACTATTTCAGTAAAAGATATCCTAAGGGAGGAACCGATATGAAAAATAAAAAAGTAATTATTGGAATCATCATTGCAGTCATACTAATTGTAGCAATCGTAGTAGGAATCATCATCATGAACATGCCAAAAGAAAAACCAGAAGAGGTTTTAAATTCATATTTTTCAGCTATCAATGACAAAAAATATGACGAGATGTATACATATTTAAGTAGTTCATCAAAAGAAAGTATTAGTCAAGAAGATTTTGTGACAAGAAATGAAAATATATATGAAGGAATAGACAGTAGTAATATTAAAATAAATGTAAAAGAAGTAACCAATGAAAATGACAAGAAAAAAGTGTCATATAGTGAAGAGATGGTAACTTCAGCAGGGAATATTCGCTTTGACAATGAAGCATATTTTGTAAAAGAAGAGAAAACATATAAATTAGAATGGTCATCAAGTTTAATTTTTCCTGAGTTACAAAGAGATTATAAAGTAAGAGTAGAAACTTTAAGTGGAAAAAGAGGAAGTATATTAGATAGAAATGGAAATCCACTTGCTTATGATGGAACCATTTCTCAAGTGGGAATTGTGCCAGGAAAATTAGGAGAAGCCAAAGAAGAAAGTATTCGTAAAATATCAGAATTAACTGGTGTATCAGTGGAAACGATTAACAATTATCTATCAGCATCCTATGTAAAAGATGATACATTTGTACCAATTAGAAAAGTAGCAAAAGATGATACAGAGCTAAAAGAACAGTTATTACAAATCCCAGGAATTATGATAAATGATGCAAAAGGAAGAGTTTATACTTTAGGAGAAGAAGCTGGACATTTAATCGGATATGTGCAAGCGATTAATGTAGAAGAACTAGAAAAATATGCAGATAAAGGATATAGTTCTACAAGCTTAATCGGAAAATCTGGATTAGAATCAGCTTATGAAGATAGATTAAGAGGAACAGATGGTGTTAGAATCTATATAGAAGATGCAGATGGAAAAGAGGTAAAAACTTTAGCAAAACAAGAACAAAAAGATGGAGAAGATATTACCCTTACAATTGATAGTGATATACAAACAAAGCTATATGAGCAATTACAAAATGACAAAGGACTATTTGTTGTGATGCAACCAGCAACAGGAGAATTACTAGCTTTGGTTAGTACACCAACATTTGATTCAAATGACTTTACTTTAGGAATGACAACAGATGAATGGAATGCTCTAAACAGTGATGAGGATAAACCTTTATATAATAGATTTATACAAAGATATTGTCCAGGATCAACCTTTAAAGCAATCACAGGTGCGATTGGATTAACAACAGGAAGTATTACAGCAAATGAGGACTTTGGATATACAGGAACCAGTTGGCAAAAAGATTCTTCATGGGGAGATTATAGGGTAACAACATTAACTGCATATAATGGACCTAAGAATTTATTAAATGGATTAATGTATTCAGATAATATCTATTTTGCACAAACAGCTTTAAGAATTGGAACAAGTCAATTTACAGAAAGCTTAGATAAAATCGGATTTAATAAACAATTAGAATTTCCATTATCACTTGCAACATCACAATATGCAAATGAAGATGGAATCAATTCAGATGGAAAATTAGCAGATACCGGATTTGGTCAAGGAAATTTATTAATAAATCCAATTCATATGGCTAGTATTTATTCAGGTTTCTATAACAATGGAGATATGGTGAAACCATATATTGAATATAAGGAAGATAAAACACCAGAAATTTTAATAGAAGATGCTTTCTCAGAAGAGGCAGCAAATACGATAAAAGAAGATTTAATTCAAGTGGTTGAACGTGGCTCAGCAAATGATATGAAAGTCAATGGTGTAACTATCGCAGGAAAGACAGGAACAGCAGAATTAAAAACAGATAAAGAAGATAATGAAAGTGGAACATTAGGATGGTTTGATTGTTTTACAACAGACCAAGGAGAGAACGACATATTAGTCATTAGTATGGTAGAAAATATTCAAGATAACACTGAAGGAGGAAGTCATTATTTAATCAAAATGATTAGAACTTTATTTGAATAAGGATAGTTACATAAAAACGAAATTTTATATAATTAAAATAAGCAGTATAGAAAATAAAATGCAGTAATAGCAAAGGCTTCCTCCTACAAACAATTTAATAATTTATAAATTTTCACATATTTAAAAGATGAATTGTAAAAAATATAAATACAATTTCATCTTTTTTGATATTTTAATAATATAAATAAAATTTGTTTTTTATATTTTTAATGAATTTTGAAGAAATAAATGTTATAATGCTTATATAACATTAAATTGTGCAGACGGCGTCTGCACAATTTGGAAAATATAAACAACTGAATGTGTAAAAAACACAAAAAATCAAAAATGAAAAGAGTGATTATATGGAAGAAAATAAAATGTTAGAAAAAGATTTTAAACAAATTGTATAAAGCATAAAAAGTGAAATTTACAAAACACAAACATTAATAATGAGCGATGCGAATAAAAGGCTAATAGATTTATATTATTATGTGGGAAAATTAGTATATGAAAAATCTTCTTGGGGTAATAAATTTATAGAAAATTTAAGTATTGCAATGAAAGTTGAATTTCCAAACATAAAGGGTTTTTCAGTAAGAAATATAAAAAATATGAAAAAGT
>CASEIV010000011.1 GCA_949288175.1 uncultured Eubacteriales bacterium
CTGACCAATACTAATAAATCGAGGGCTTAACCACAATTTTAATAAAAGAGAAAAAAATCTTAAAACTTATTTTTCATCTATGTATTTTTGAGTGTGCTAGAATTTTGAAAAAATATAAAAAAGTACTTGCAAAAAATATGACAATATAGTATAATGCAAAAGTACAATGAAAAGTTAATAATTTTCTGGTGATGATGACATTTAGGGTAATACCTGTTCCCATTCCGAACACAGAAGTCAAGCCTAGGTGTGCCGAAAATACTTGTGGGTTACCCTGCTGGAAAGATAGGTTGTTGCCAGATTTTATATATATTCCTCTTTAGCTCAGTTGGTAGAGCGCTCGGCTGTCGAGCAGATCGCAAGATCAAGAAGTTAGCAGCTCTATAGGGAAACTTATAGATGAAAAAGGTGGCTAATTCGGTGGAACTCGTAACAAGTAAGGTTGACGACAATACCGAGCAAGGCGAAAGCTATGTGTAGAGACTTTACACCACCTACCTAAGTCGAAAGATATGGTAAAGATAAAGTCCAGACTACAAATTATATAGAAATATATAATGCTAATGAAAGTTAGTGTAGTGCAGTAACCGATAGGTCGTTGGTTCGAGTCCAACAAGAGGAGCCATAAAATAGCAGATAAGAAATTATCTGTTATTTTTTTTGCTTGTTCGCTAGTTTTTTTATTAGAAATCATATATACTGTAAACAAGGATGTGAAAATATATGATAAAAATATGTGAAATATGCAATGGCAAATTTGAAACAAAATCTTCTACAAGAATATATTGCTATCATTGTAGTGGAGAATCCACAAGGAATGATAATGCAACAAGAAAACATCAAAAAACAATATTACGAAGAAGTATGAAAATACAAGCAATTAAATTATTAGGTGGAAAATGTTCTATATGTGGTTATAATAAATGTATAGATGCATTAGAGTTTCATCACGAAAATCCAAATGAAAAAGAATTTAAATTAGGTTCAGGAAATACAATGGCATGGAAAGAATATAAGCAAGAAGCTTTAAAATGTATATTAGTATGTTCTAATTGTCATAAAGAGATACATAGTAAATTAGGATACTTGTATAATGAAAAAATTTAAATTATATAAAAATGCAAATATTAAAATGGCAATATTATGATGTGATTTATAAAATGTAGAAAGTTATTATATAATATTAAAGATAAAAAAAAATTAAATAATATAAAAGAATGTATTTAATGCCATTATCGAAAATTGATATGAAAGGAAAATAAAATGATAAGAAATATAATTTTTGATTTAGGAAATGTGATTATAAATTATAATCAAAAACAAATAATCAATAACTTTACTAAAAAAGAAGAAGAAATAAAATACATATATGATGAAATTTTTCATGCTCCAGAGTGGGAATTAATGGATTTAGGAAATATTACTAATGATGAATTAATAGAAGTAATCAATAAAAGAAGTGAATTTAAATATCAAAAATTAACAGAGGATTTTTTGCATGAATGGTACAAAAAACAACCAATTAACAGAGAAATTGTAGAAATAGCAAAAAAATTAAAGAAAAATGAATATAATTTATTTGTTTTATCTAATATGGCTAATTTAACATAAAAATATGAAGCTAATTTGTAGCTTCATATTTTTTACAAAGTATATAAAATATTTTTAATTTGCTCTTTAATCATATTCAGTGCAACTTTATTATTACCACCTTCAGGAACAATAATGTCAGCATTTTTTTTACTATATTCAACAAATTGCTCATGCATAGGTTTCACAGTAGAGCAGTATTGTTCAATAACAGAATCAATGCTTCTTCCACGTTCATTCACATCACGAACAAGTCTTCTAATAAAACGGATATCTGCATCTGTATCAACAAAAATCTTAATATCCATTAAGTTTCTAAGTTCTTCATTTTCAAAAATAAGAATACCTTCAACAAGAATAATTTTTTTTGGCTCAACCAAGACCGTTTCTTTTTCTCTATTGTGCTTAACAAAAGAATAAACAGGACGCTCAATAGATTTACCTTGTTTTAACAGTTGCAAATGTTGTACTAAGATATCTGTATCAAAAGCAAGAGGATGGTCATAATTTAATTTTTGACGTTCCTCAAAAGTAAGTTCATCATGTTGTTTATAATAAAAATCATGACAAAGAACTGTAATATCATCTCCAAATTCTTTTTTCAAATTTTCAGCCAAAGTAGTTTTACCAGATCCACTACCACCGGCTATTCCAATAATTATAGGTGTCATAATATATCCTTTCATTATATTATTAAATTCTCTATATATTATAAGCTAATTTTCTACATATCACAAGTATAAAGCTAGAAATGTCCTAAAAAAGTATAAATTATTTACTATTTTTTGTTTTATTTAATAGTTTTTATTGGAAATTATATATAATAAAAAGCAAAGAACTGAAATATAATTAAACAAGCATATTTTAATCAGTATATGTGGATACAAAAAATATTCAAAATATTTAGAAAAACCATTTACATTTTGAAAAAATTTGTATAAAATATATTAAAATGTGTTAATTTGTCATAAACGAAAGAAAATCAAAAAGTGAAAGGGAGTATATCAATGAAAATATTGATGTTAACATGGGAATACCCACCAAGAGTAGTAGGAGGAATTGCAAGAGTTGTATATGATTTATCAAGAACTTTATTGAAAGATGGTCATGATGTAACAGTAGTTACCTATAAAGATGGTGATGCACCATATTTTGAAGATGATAAAGGAGTAAAAGTATATAGAGTAGATAATTATATGATAAATCCAAATAACTTCATAGATTGGATAATGCAGTTAAATTTTAGTTTAATAGCAAAAGCAAATGAAATTATAGCAGAACAAGGAAATTTTGATGTCATTCATGCACATGATTGGTTAGTAGCATATGCAGCAAAAACATTAAAAAATTCATATAATATACCAATTGTTGCAACAATTCATGCAACAGAAGCTGGAAGAAATAGTGGGATTCATGATGAAACACAAAGATATATAAATGATACAGAATGGATGTTAACATATGAAGCATCAGAAGTAATCGTAAATAGTAATTATATGAAAAATGAATTACAAAGATTATTTGGATTACCTTATGAAAAGATAAATGTCGTACCAAATGGTGTAAATTTAAATTTATTTAATGGTGTTGAAAGAGACTATACATTTAGAAGAAGATTTGCTATGGATAATGAAAAAATCATTTTATTCATGGGAAGATTGGTTTATGAAAAAGGTGTGCAACATTTAATTAGTGCTATGCCAAAAATTTTAAATGGATATCATGATTCAAAATTAGTTATCTGTGGAAAAGGCGGAATGCTAGATGAATTACAAGCACAAGTAAACGCTATGGGAATTGCCAATAAAGTGTATTTCGCAGGATATATGAATGGAAAAGATGTACAAAAAATGTATAAAGCAGCAGATATATCAGTATTTCCGAGTACATATGAACCATTTGGAATCGTAGCATTAGAAGCTATGTTATCAGAAAATCCAATAGTTGTATCAGATATAGGAGGATTAAACGAAATTGTACAACATAGAGAAAATGGAATGAAAGCATATTGCGGAAATCCAAACTCTATCGCAGACTCTATTCTAGAATTATTATATGATCACAAATTATGTGCAGATATAACGAAAAAGGCAAAAAATAAGGTAAGAAATGAATATAATTGGAACAAGATTGCACAAGATACGCATTTTACATATCAAAAGGCAATTTGTCAATCAATGGCAGAAAAACAAAAAAGAGAACTTGAACAAGAAAGAGCTAAGAAAACGAAAAAGACAATTAAAGGTGATAATGAAATTACGAATTTACTTAACTTTAGAAAACGTCATCAGGCTTATGCTTAGGAACATTAGGGACGTGTCAAATTGGACATTTTTATCCCCAAAGGGACAGAATGAATTATCTTTTAAATCAATGATATTATAAAAATATAGAATATAAAGCCATTACACAATTTTGTATAAGCTAAATTTTCATAGAAATTCTTTAATAAAAAAGTGAGCCTCTCTCATTGTTGCTATCAATCATAAGCAAAATGAGCATTCCTCACTTTTTTATTTTAGAATTTCTAAATTCAAATTTAGATACGCAAAATTGTTTCATTCTTTTATATTCTATATTTTTTCTATTTTATAGATTTTATAAAGATTCGTCCTGTCCCTTTGGGGATAAAAATGTCCAATTTGACACGTCTCCAATAGGAAAAATTTTAAGAAATTTCACAAATTCTACAAATTTAGCAAAAAAATAGTGTATAATATAAACATGAAACAATAAACAAGAAGATGGATGTTTTAAGAAAGGATGAAATAAAATATGGCAGAATTTAAATCAGGATTTGTAACTTTAATTGGAAGAACAAATGTAGGAAAATCAACGCTTTTAAATTTATTAGTAGGTGAAAAGGTAGCAGCAATTGCTAACAAAGTACAAACAACAAGAACAGCGATAAAGGGGATAGTCAATAGAGCTAATTCGCAAATTATTTTTACAGATACACCAGGAATACATAAACCCAAACATAGACTGAATGAAACAATGAATGAAACCTCTTTTGCAAGTATACCAGATGCAGATGTTTTACTTTTTTTAATCGAAGCAACAAGTGAAGATATAGGAAAAGGAGATAGACTTATTTTAGAAAAAATAAAAGAAACAAAAAGAAAAACAATACTCATTATTAATAAAATTGATTTAGTGAAAAGAGAAACCTTATTGAGATTGATTGATATATATAGTAAAGAATATGATTTTGAAGCAGTCATACCAATATCTGCAACAAATGCAAAATATCGAGAACCTATTTTAAAAGAAATTGAAAAGAACCTAAAAGAAGGTCCTGCATATTATGATATAGAAGAATATACAGATCAAACGATGAGACAATTAGCAGAGGAAACGATTAGAGAGAAAGCTTTAAAATTATTACAAGATGAAGTGCCACATGGAATTTATGTAGAAGTGGAAAAAATGAAATTGCGAAAAAATAAAAATGGAGAAGAGATTTATGATATAGAAGCAACCATTTATTGCTTGCGAGAATCTCACAAGGGAATTATTATTGGAAAAAATGGAGAAATGCTAAAAAGAATTGGAAGAGCAGCAAGAATAGATATGGAAGAAAATTTTGGAATAAAAATTAATTTGAAAACTTGGGTAAAAGTAAAGGAAGATTGGATAGATAATCCATCTATTGTCAACAAATTCAAATTGCAATAAGTTTGTTGAATAATAAAATCAAAACTGCAAAAGATAATAGTGAAAACTAAAAAAATGGAGATGATAGCTTATGATAAAAAAGATTGCATGGGAAGCATTTAAAAATACTGGAGATATTAATATGTATTTAGAATTAAAACAAATAGAAAATATAGAAGATAAAATAGAAAAAAACGATTTAAAAACGGAAAAAGAAAATATCAAAGAGAGTTTTATAGAAAAAGAGAATTTTAAAGGAAAAGAAGAAATATAAAATTCAATTTAGAGGGAAGATAAAATGGCAACAGTAAAAGTAAAAGGAATTATATTATCTGAAAACAATATGGGTGATTATGATAAAATGCTAACAATTTTAACACCTAATTTTGGAAAGATATCATGTTCTGCTAAAGGGGCGAGAAGACCGAAAAGTGCTCTTTTAGCAGGAACACAATTATTTTGTTTTGGTGAGTTTTTATTGTATCAAGGGACAAGTACATATCATATAAATTCATGTGAGATAATAGAAATGTTTTATAAAATACGAACAGATTTAGATAAATTAAAATATGCAATACATATCAATAAAATAGTACAAGATGTGACAGATGAGAATGAAAACTGTTATCAGATACTTCAATTATATTTAAATACATTATATATGTTATCAGAAACGCAAAAAGATAAAGAATTAATTGTTAGCATTTTTAAGCTAAGATTATTATCTATATTAGGATTTATGCCTAGAGTGATGGCTTGTGTTACTTGTAGAGAAAAAGAACAGTTATCCTACTTTAGTATACGTGATAATGGATTTAAATGCGAACCATGTAGTAGACAAGATAAATCTTCTCTATATATGTCAGAAAGTACAAAAAATGCAATTAAATATACTGTTTCAGCTCCAGCGAAAAAACTATTTTCGTTTGAATTAAAAAATGAAGCTTTAGAGGAATTTAAACTGATTACAAGAATATATTTTAATGAAAAAATGGAAAAAGAATATAAGGTGGAAGAAATCTTTTAAAAATAGGTTGAAAAAAAGAAAAATAACATATATAATAAACATATATCATAAATTAGAAAACAGGAAAGAGAAGGGAGCGATTTTTATGAAAATAAAAATAATAGGAAAGGAACTAAAGATAACAGAAGCAATAAACGATTATGTTGAAAAAAAATTAGACAGAATTGATAAATATTTTGAAGATGCAGAAGCAGATGTTACTTTAAGAACAGAAAAAAATGAACAAATAGCAGAAATATGTGTATTAGCAGGTGGAGAAAAATATAGAGCAGTAACAGAAGATAAAGATATGTATGCGTCAATAGATAAAGATATAGATATATTAGAAGGACAAATTAGAAAAGCAAAAACAAAAAAAGAAAAAATGCTAAGAGAAGGTAGTATCAAAACAATGGATTTATCAGAGGACAAAGTTTCTGATATAACAAATGAAATCATTAAAACTTCATATTATGAAATTAAACCAATGTTACCAGAAGATGCAGTACTAAAATTACAAGAAAAACCAACACATAATTTCCTAACATTTATCAATGTAGAAACAGGAAAAGTGAATGTTATACATAAATTAAAAGATGGTAAAAATTATGGTTTAGTAGAACCAGAAGCATAGAAATAAATAAATATAGCTAACCTATTATTTAGGTTAGCTATATTTGAAATTGGAATACTTACATTATGGGGGAATAAAATGAAGCAAAGGAAAAATATAATCATATTTATCATCACCATGATTTTATCAGTCATTGTTTTATGGTTTTTCGTAACAGGATATTATTCTATTGATACATACAGAATATATTCTCAAGGATATATAGACTATGCAACAAAAGATGCATATATAAGAGATGGTAGATTATTTTCAGCTTTCATATTTGTGTTGGTAGGATTGATTAATCCAGAAATAATGGTTGTGTATATTATAAATATTATCATTGCGATTGCCATTTTATCACTTTGTGTTATACAAATATATCATCTGATTGAAAGATACAAAAAATTAGAAAAAGCAAGAAGTAAGATAATAGCATTTATGTTTAGTTATACATATATCTTTAATTATTTAATCGTAGATGTACTTAAATTTATTGACAGTTTTATAATTGCAACAAGTATATTATTATTTATCATTGCTATAAAAAAAATAGTTATAGAAAAAAAGAATATAGTAGGTTTGGTATTAACGATATTAGGGGTTATATGTTATCAAGGAACAATACCTGTATTTATTGCGACAGCAATATTTGTAACATTACTAGAGAATAAAAAAATCAATAAAGAATATTTTAAAAGAATATTACCATGCGCGATTTCGATTTTTATAGCTACTTTGTTAAGTGTTGCTATTGTAAAACTTGTACCAATCATAACACATATGGAAATGACTGATAGAATTACAATTAGTAATATAAGCGAAAATATAGAGAAAAATTTGATGAATATGAGTAGAATTATTTTTAATTCATTTTATATGTTTCCACCATATGTATGGATAGGAATATCACTTTTTATTATATGCATATCTATTATTATGGGGATAAAGGAAAAGAAAATTGAATTTTCTATAAATGTGCTGTTCATATTTATGTCATTTATAGCTTCTTTGTTAGTTATGTTTCCAATTCAAAGTTTATGGGAAAGGGCAAGAATCGTTTTAGTATTAGGACAAGTTATTAGTGCTATGCTTATATATATATACTGTACAAATTTCGAAAATGAAAAAATGAATTTATATAAAAAAATGATTGTTAGTATAACAATTATATATTTTATAATAACCATCATTTCTATTATGAAAAGTACATATGATTATAAATTGGGAAATATGATTGATAAAGCGTTCTCAGAGAAAATTGAAAATGAAATTATAAGATTACAAAATGAGGGAATACAGATACATAAAATAGGGATAAGATATGCTGTAAATGATAAGAAAAATACAGAATATGGAAAGCTGGTATTTGAACAATCAACATATTTAAATGGGATATATTCAGTACTTTTACATGAGTTTTATACAGGAAGATGTTTAATGAACGTTCAAGATTTTACAGAAGAATTAGAACAAACATATTTTGAAAATCCAAGTGAAGAAGCAGTACAATTTAAAAATATAAATGATGTATTATATATATTAGTTGATTTATAAGCTAAGACAATAAAAAGGCAGGAAATCAAATCCTGCCTTTATGTATTTTAGATAAAATATATAAAAACAAAATTTAACTTTCTGCCTAAAACGAATATACTATTCGTATATTAAAGGTGTAAAACAACTATTTCATTTGTTGTTCAGCTTGTTGAATCATTTTTCTAACCATGTTACCACCTATTTTACCAGCATCTTTAGCTGAGATATCACCATTATATCCGTCTTTTAAATTAACACCAACTTCACTAGCTACTTCATATTTGAATTTATCTAAAGCGCTCATTGCTTCTGGAACTAATTTTTTATTACTGTTATTTGCCATTGTTTATTCACCTCCAGTATATATACTTTATTAGAAAAAACGATTGTTTTTTCTAATACTAGGATTTACAATATTATAAAAAATAAACAGGAAATTTTTTCAAAAAAGAAAAGATAAAAAATAACTATTGACATCGAAATTTAAATAAATATATAATTAAGTGCAAAACAAAGGAGGAAGATATGTATAAATTAGTAGCAGTCGATTTAGATGGTACCATGCTAAATCATTATGGTGAAATTAGTGAAAAAACAAAAGAAATTGTAACAAAATGTATAGAAAAACGGTATAGAAATTGTATTAGCTTCAGGAAGACCGATAGATTCAATAAGGACAATAGCGAAAGATTTAGGAATTAAAGGCTATTTTATAGCTGGTAATGGTGCATTGGTCTATGATATCCAAAATGATGAAGAGATATATAAAAATTATATGAAAAAAGAAAAAGTATTAGAAATTATCAAGATATGTGAAGAAAATAGTATAGCATATAATGTTTATACAGATAAAGTTATTCTAACAACGAATTTAAAATTTAATGTATTATATTATTACAAAGAAAATTTAAAAAAAGAAGAAAATAAGAAGACCAATATTAGTATTGTCGAAAATATGTATGAATATGTAAAACAAATGAAGGAAGAAAATTTTTTAAAAATAACGATTTGTGATGAGAATAGTAGTATATTTCATTCAATAACCAAAAAAATAAAAGAAATAAATGAAATAGAGGTTTTAGATATTGAACATATGTCTAGAAAGATTATAAAACAGGGAACAGAAGAAATACCAGTAGAATATTTTTATACAGAAATTTCGGCAAGTAATGTAGATAAATGGAATGCATTAGAATTTTTAATAAAAAGATTAGATATAAAATCAGAAGAAGTAATCGCAATTGGAGATAACATAAATGATAAGAAAATCATAGAAAATGTAGGAATGGGAATTGCAATGAAGGGAAGTACACCAGAAATGATAAAAGTAGCAAAAGAAATAACAGATACGAATGATAATGACGGTGTAGCAAAGGCTTTGAAAAAATATGTGTTGTAATATTACAAAAATATTACAACCATATTAATTTTTAATGACAGAAAGTGATTTTATTGATTTTAGAAGGTGAATGCGTTAAAATAAAATAGATAGAAATTTGTAAAAAAATATACAAAAATAAATATAAAGGGAGGAATTTGTAATGGCAACAAATCCAATGCAAAGAAAAGCAAGAAATTCATTTTTGTTAGGGATGTTATTAATGTTAATTATCACAGGAGCTATTATTGCATTTCTAATATTACAATTAACAAATATGAAAAAGGAAGAAAAAGAATTACAAGCATCATATGTTACCGTATATACATTAAATAAAGATGTTGAATCAGGAGATCAAGTAACAGAAGCGGACTTTACTATGACACAAGTAACAAATACAACAGCACCAACAGATTATCTTACACCATCAGATTTAGGAACAAATATGATAGCCAAAATATCAATGACAAGAGGAACTGTTTTGTCAAAAGAAATGATATACATAGATGAAACTGTAACGGGTAATGATGTTAGAAAAGAAGAATATAATATGTTTATTTTACCAACAGATTTAGTGACTGGTGATTATGTAGATGTTCGTTTGTTATTCCCTAATGGAACAAACTATATTGTAGTATCTAAAAAGAAAGTAGAAATACCAAATATTGCAGGAGTTGATTCAACTGATACCATATCAATGGAATTAAGTGAAGATGAAATTAACACAATCAGTAATGCCATTGTAGAAGCATTTAAAGTTGATGGAGCAAAATTGTATGTAAACAAATATACAGAACCAGGATTGCAAGAACCTTCAACACCAACATACTTGGTAAGTCAAGAAGTTATGGATTTAATTAATTTAAACCCAAATATTGTTACAGAAGCAAGAGAAGCTTTATGGGCACGTTACAACATAGATCATAGAAATAATGTTATAAATCCAATTGTATCAAATGAAGATGCAGATAATAATTATGCGACAAATATGAATGAAAGTATTACAGATTCTGTAACAACAAGACAAGAATATTTAGAAGGATTATCAGCACAAGCTGCAAGCACAACAACTTCAACAACAAATACAACAAATTAAAGAAAGGAAATAAGTATGAAAAAAGTAGGATTTATAGGAACATATGACAAGACAGACTTAATACTAAATATTGCTAAAATATTAACAACAATGAGAAAAAAAGTAATTGTAGTCGATTTGACCCTAACACAAAAAGCAAAATATGTTGTACCAGTTATAAATCCTACAATTACATACATTACAAACTTTGAAGAAATAGATGTTGCTATAGGATTTAAAAATGAAACGGAAATAAAAGGGTATTTAGGAATTACAGAAAAGGAAGACTTACCATATGACATTATGTTGATGGATGTTGATGACTCTGAGACAGTTGAAAAGTTTGATTTAGTTAATAATGCTAAAAATTATTTTGTCACAGCATTTGATTTGTATTCATTAAAAAAAGGATTAGAAGTATTAAGCAATTTAAAAACACCAATGCAATTAACAAAGATATTATTTACAAGAGAAATTTTAAAAGAAGATGATGATTATTTAAATTTCTTATCATTAGGATATAAAGTGATGTGGAATGAATATAGAATATATTTTCCACTTGAAAATGGAGATGGCGCAGTGCTTGCGGAAAATCAAAGAGTGGCAAAAATAAAATTTAAAAAACTAAGTACACAATATAAAGATAGTTTAGTTTATATTGTAGGGGAAATTTTAAATGATACAAGTGAAAATCAAATAAGAAGGGCTGTTAAAATTATAGAAAGAGGAGTATAGCACATGTCAATTGTAACATTTTATAATAGTAATATAGAACAAACTGGAAAAACAATGTCAATCGCTGCGATTTCTACATATATGGCAATTGAACATAATTATAGAATACTAGTGATTTCAACTACAAATAGAGAAGATCCATTAAAAGAATGTTTTTGGGAGAAGAAAAAAAAGAAAAGAAATCTTGGGATTTTTGGACCAAATGCATCTTTAGAAGTTGAAAATGGTGTAGAAGGTTTAGCAAGGATGATTAGAAGTAATAAGATATCACCAGATACGATTACAAACTATACAAAAGTTGTTTTCAAAGATAGATTTGAAATATTACTTGGGTGTGAAGTACCACCAAGTGATGGAACAGTCGTAGAAAAATTTTATCCCAATATTATAAAAGCAGCAAATCAATATTATGATTTAGTATTTGTTGATTTGGATGAAAATGTAGATGAAGAAACAAGAAAAACCATTATACATGATTCAGATATTGTTGTGATAAATATTTCACAAAGATTAAGAAGTATTAATAAATTTATGGAATTAAAAAGTGAAAATCAGATACTTGCTTCACAAAAATCATTAATTTTAATAGGAAGATATGATAAATATTCAAAATACAACTCTAAAAATATATCAAGATATTTAGGAGAAAAAAATCAAGTATTGACCATACCATATAACACATTATTTTTTGAGGCAACAGAAGAAGCAGGCGTACCAGATTTGTTTTTGAAATTTAGAAGAAATCTCGACCCAGAAGATAGAAATGCATTTTTCATAGAAGAAATCAAAAGAGCTTCTGAAAATATTATTTACCGATTACAAGATTTACAAATGAAAATATAAGAAATGTAACTTTGTTGTATACAGAAAAATCAATATGAGGGTAAAAATAAAAGTCGATTTTTTCTCTACAATAAAAGAAAGGAGACCTTATAATGACAATAACAAATATAGTACTAATTTTAGTTGTTTTAGGAATTGCTGTATTTGCAGTCTATTATGTTCTAAAAAAGAAAAAGACTGAAGAAGTAGAAGATGCAATTAATGTAGATGATAAAACATATACATTAGATGTCATGAAAGCATTTATCAAAAGAAGGCTAGACGAGATAACAAAGGTCAATTTATATGATATAGGTCTTTCAGAAGAAGAATTAAAAAGAAGAAAAAATAAAAAATATGAATTAAAAAAGGCTTTAAAAGGTTGTACATATGGTGATGTGAATGATAAAAAATATGTTAAAGAATTAATATATGATTTATTAGCACAAGAATATGGTGTAGATGAAACCAATATATCAAAAGCAATACCTTTTGATATACCATCTTTATTAACAGCACAAGATAAATTTGATATATTAATATATGTATTTAAAAAAGAATTTGGATATGAAGCTTTATCTGAATTAATAAAAAAATATAACTTAGATGTATTAAAATATGTCGAAGGAGAAGCAAAACCATCTTATGTGATTACAGAACAAGAAATCAGTGATATATATGAAAAAGAGAATATTACATTATCTTTCTCAGATAAATTATCTATTGTTGTACAAAGAATTTATCAACATTACAAAGGATATAGTAGTATAGATGAAATCAGAGATATGAATATTGATGGTGTTTCTGGTGGTGTATCAGGATTACCAGAAAGCTTTTTAAGCCAAGTGGCACAAACAGATGGGGATTATTTAAGTCAGATTGCAGAACATAAAGTACCAAGAGCTTGTGATAGTATTTGGATTATGTTTAGAGGTAAATCTATCCGTTTAGCATTTTTATCATTTGGTACAGAAGCAGAATTAAAAAGAGTATGTCAAAATATTTATAAATATAATAACCCAGGACAATTATCAGATACCAATGGTTATAAAATTAATGAAATGAAAGATGGTTCACGTGTTGTTGTTGTAAGACCATCTATGTCAGAAACATGGGCATTTTTCGTAAGAAAATTCGATGTTAAGAGAGCAGCACTAGAGCAAATTGTTCATGGACCTGGTAAAGAGGAAGCGATTGATTTATTAAAATATTTAGTAAAAGGTGCCAGAATTATATCACTTACTGGTGAACAAGGATGCCGGAAAGACAACAATGCTTATGGCTATGATTGAAAATATATACGAAACCATGAACCTTCGTATCACAGAGACAGCGTTCGAGTTACACTTAAGAAAAATTTATCCAACAAGAAATATTTTATCTATGAGGGAAACAGAAACAATTTCTGGACAAGACTGTTTGGACGTTCAGAAAAAGACAGATGGTTCTGTTAACATCATCGGTGAGGTTGCAACTGACCCCGTAGCATCTTGGATGATTCAATCAGCACAGGTTGCATCAAAATTCACCTTATTTACACACCATGCGAAAACTTTCCCAGACTTAGTAACAGCATTAAGAAACTCAATGTTAAGAGCAGGGGTGTTCAAAGATGAAAAAACAGCAGAAGAGCAAGTTGTACAAGTATTAAACTTTGACATTCACTTAGTAAAAGACTTTAGAGGAAGAAGATATATTGAAAGAGTAACAGAATGTATACCAGTAGAAGATAAAAATGAATATACATTTGACCACAGAAATGAAAAAACATTAGAAGGAAAATTTGATAAATTTTTTGATAATGCAACACATTATTTCACAAAATCAACAGACAAAAAATTATATATTTATAGAAATATATTAGAAAATGTTGATGGTGAATATGTTATGACAAATCCAATAACAGATCATAATATCAAAGAAATGAGAAACAACATGGACGAATCTGATATTGAGGGATTTGACAAATTTATTGAAAGAAATTGGGGAATGAAAGCAAAACAAACTGTAACTGTATCAGCAAATACAGAAGGAACAACAAGAAGAGGAAGACCAAGAAAAGCCTAGAATATAGAAAAAGGAGGTGCTATTTTAAGTGTCTAATCAAGTGATTTTTTACATAATGGGTGGATCGGTAGCTGTATTAGTTGTCATTATATTGGCTTATTATATATTATCTAAAAAAATGCAGAAATCGGAATATAGGCAAATAAAGAAATTACAACAAGGAACAAAGGAAAAAAGCTTTTCAGCAGAAATCTTATATCAAAGATTATATATTACCTATACACGAATACCATTCTTAAAACGATATATATTAAAATTAAGACGTAGATTAGAAATTATTAATATAGATGATGAGTATAATACCAGAAAAGACTCAGCAAAAATATTAACAAAGGCACTTGCAATAGTAATTCCAACAGCAATATTGACAATTATCATAACAAGTAGTAATTATCTATTAATGTTTACTTTATTAATGTTTGAATTGTTCATGATAGATACATTAATAGATGGTTCTATTGATAAAAAAGATACAAACTTATTAAAAGAACAATTAGATTTCTTTTCAGAAATTAGACATGCCTATCATGAATTTAACATGGTAGAAGAAGCAATATATCAAGTATCACAAGATGATGAAAGAGATATATCTCGTCAAGGAGAAACGATTTATGAAATTTTAATTGCAGATGATCCTGAAATGGAATTAGAAAAATATTATGATATTGCACCAAATGTATTCTTAAAAGAATTTGCAGGTATATCCTATTTAACCAAAGAATTTGGTGATAGAAAAGTCAATGGTGCCTCACTATATTTAAGAAATATCAATAATATCACAAAAGAAATGCAATTAGAGATTTTAAAAAGAGATAAATTAAACTATGTTTTCCAAAGTTTATCTTTGATATCAATTGCACCGATATTACTATTAGAACCATTAAAAAGTTGGTCAATTAGCAACTTTTCATTTACACAAAGTTGGTATAATGGAAAACCAGGAATGATTGTACAAATTTTAATTTTAATTTTAACCTTTATATCTTATACTTTGGTTAGAAGATTAAAAGATAATGGTTCAACAGCAATGAATACAAAAAATATGGAAAATCCATGGCAAGCAAAATTATATAAAAATAAAATTATTAAGAAAATTGTAGACATGTTTATCCCAAAAGAGGGAACCAAGGAATATAGAAAAACAAAACAATTATTAAAAGATGCAGCTTCACATTTAAAAATGGAATGGTTATACATAAATCGAATTACACTATCTATTATTACTTGTATTGTTTCATTAGTTGTATTTATCTATTTGCATCAACTGGCAATTGATTATATTTACACAGAACCAACAACAGAATATAACATATTGCGGTGAAATGACAGAAGCACAGACAGAAGATGCGATGGAATTGACCAGGCAAGATAATGCGATTATAGATCAATTCAGAGGAAAATTAGATACAACAGTTGCACAAGTTAAAATTGTTGTGGCAAGAACAGATTATTTTGAAGAAGGAACAGACCAAGAAATAACAGCAGATGCAGAAAGGATTTTTGAAAAAATACAAACGGTTAATAGTGAATATTTAAAATGGTTTGAAGTATTATTGGCATTTGTATTTGCTATTATTGGATATATGGTACCAATAGCCTTACTAACATTCCAAGCAAAAATGAGACAAATTGAAATGGAAGATGAGGTTATGCAATTCCAAACAATTATCTTAATGTTGATGAGAATTGAAAGAGTAAATGTGGAAATGATATTAGAATGGCTAGAAAGATATGCTAATATATTTAAAGATCCAATATCAAAATGTTTGAACAATTATGAGGCAGGAGCATGGGAAGCTTTAGAGGCAATGAAAGAAGAAATTAGTTACATGCCACTTGTCAGAATTGTAGAAAGTATGCAAGCAGCAGTTGAAAAAATACCAATTAAAGATGCATTTGATGAATTAGAATCAGAAAGAGATTATTATCAAGAAAAAAGGAAAGAATCAAATGATAGATTAATCAAGAGAAAAGGAATGATAGGTAAAGCAATTGGATTTGCACCAATGGTGTGTATGTTTGTAGGATATTTAATTATACCATTAGTATTTATCGGATTAACGAGTATGTCAAGTTCATTTGCAACCATGACATCACAGACAGTATAAAAAGGAGGAAATGCAATGGAGAATGCATCAAAAGCATTACTAATTGCTGGAGGGGTATTGATTAGTATAATTGTTATTAGTGGATTTATTTTGGGAATGCAAGCAGTTGCAGATTTCCAAGAATCTCGTTCAAATGCAGAAGTAGAGCAACAGACACTAGAATTTAACAATTTATATGAAAGTTATAATCGAAAGAATATTAGAGGAAATGATATGATATCATTAATGAATCGAATAGTGGATTATAATAAAAGAAAACCAGCAGAAGGTTATGCAGAAATGCAAGTATCATTTACAATTTCAGATGATATTAGAAAAAATTTAACATTTGATGATACAAACAGATTGGTAGAAAGAACAGAGTACACAGAAAAAGAAATATCTGAAATAGTAGGAGCTCCAACCTCTATAGCAGGAGATATTTCAGGTGGAGAAATTAGATATCTTGAAACGAAATATGGACGGACAAAAATATTGTAGCCAATTATCAAGTGAAATTTCAAATATTCAAGATATTGCAGACGAAGGAATGTCAGCTTCAGACATAGATGACTATTTTGCTACAAATTATAAATTTCCAAAAAAAGTTAGCCAATATGGAGGAATCAATCAAGTGTTAGAAGATGCTAAATTATATTATGAATATGTACAATTTAAAAGAACATATTTTAATTGTACAGGAACAGACTATGATAGCAATACAGGAAGACTGATAAAAATGGAATTTGTATGTACAGGAATAGGAGTTTAGTATGGAAAATGCATCAAAAGCACTCTTAATTGCAGGTGGCGTTTTACTATCTATTTTGATTATTTCCTTAGGCGTGTATCTATTTGCAAACTTTGGTGGTGTTACGGCACAAATAGGAGAAAATGTAGAAGAAAGCCAAATTTCCCAATTTAATAGTCAATTTACGACAAATGTAGGAAAAAATAATGTAACGATTTATGATATTGTGTCTATGGCCAATTTGGCAACACAAAATAATAAGCAATATGGATTTCAAAAAACAAATCATACACCGCCTACTGGAGATGATTATTATATAGCTGTCACATTACAGGGAAAAGGTCAAATAGAATTTGGAGCTGAAACAACAAACGAAGATTACATTAATAACTATTATAATGAAAATTTAATCATACCGCAGGTAAACAGTATAAATGGATCAGCAGGTTTAACATATTATGATGTACAAGTACAAATTAGTGATATGACCCAAAGAGTATATCAAGTGATTTGTATACCGAAATAGAAGTAAAGGTGAAATATGAAAAAAGTAATTATATTTTTAGTAGGAATCGGTATCATTGTCGCAATTGTGTCATATGTCTATTTTAATTATAGAATTATGACAAATGAGGCGAAAAGAGAAAATATGCAATATGAAAACTTATATGAAAAAGAAATATATGGTACAGAATTGGCTACCTTAATCAATAAGGTAGTAGATGACAATATCAAAAATGAAGTAGAAAAAGAAGATAATGGTTTATATGAGGACAATGGAAAAAACTCTATTCGTGTAGATATTCAATTTACAGATGATGATCGTATTCATACATTGGAAGAAATTTATAATGGTGGTACAGAAGTTTTTGTACAATATTATAATCAAATAAAATTTAAATGTACAAAAATAGAATACCATGAACAAACAGGAAGGGTTCGCTATTTATATTTTGAACAAATAGCAACATAAAATTTATGTTATTAAAGTTACTAAATAAACATTTAGTAAATGATATAAAGATTTTTATAATAAAAGGAGGAATTTATTATGGAGAATGCATCAAAAGCATTAATTATCGCAGGTGCTATATTACTTGCTATCCTAATTATTTCATTAGGAATCTTAATTTACAACCAAGCATCAAGTGTTGTAAATAATAATAGTATGAGTGAGGTGGACATCAACACATTTAACAACAAGTTTACACAATATGGAGGAAATCAAAGAGGATCTAGCATAAGAGCATTAATCCAACAAGTACAATCTAGTAATGCTGTTCCAGAAAATAAGAACAGACAAGTTGAATTAACAGGTGTAACAGATCTTAATACTGTTGATACAGGGGCTTTATATAAAGTTACCTATACATTTAGTTCATCAGGAGCTAATAATGGTTTAATTAATACAATTAACATAGCGATAGCTTCAGGAACATAAATAAGTAAAAAATAAGAGAAAGGATGATATGTATGGAAAATGCGGCAGATGCCTTAAAAATGGCAACAGAAGTATTATTATTTATACTAGCGTTGGGAATTACCATATCATCCTTTTCCCAAGCTAGAGAAACTTCAGAAATTGTACTTGGCTATACAGATAGAGATTATGTGACACAATATGTAGAAGACTTGGAAACAACAGAAAGAGTTGTTGGAATAGAAACCATTATTCCAACCATCTATAGAGCATATAAAGAGAATTATAAAATTTATTTTTATGATGTAGATGGAAACCCATTAGAATTATATAAAATTAAAAATGCACAAACAGGTGTTATAACTTCAATAAATGCAATTGATTCGACACAAGATATATTAGGAGATGATTGGCAAAAAGATAATTTTATAATGGCATTATTATATGGTAAAGAAGCAGTAACAACAAAGTCATTATTGAAAGATAAATATGGACAAACAATTTCGTGGGAAGATTTTAGTACTTCCCTAAATACAGGAAATTCCATAATAGACTTGAATGAAGATGGAATTTATGGTATAATAAGTAGTAGTAAGTTTAAAGAATATTTTGGCGTGTATTACCCAAGTCAAGCAAGAGAAGGTGCAGGAGAAGGAGAAGAGGAAAATACAAATGCACAAACAACAACAGAGCAAAAGATGAGAGTTATATCATACCAGAAATATAGTGGATAATACAATATAATAATGTTATTATAAGGAGGCGTTTGACTATGGATAGTATAGGAGGAGCACTTTCAACAGCTTTTATGTATATTTTAGCAGCTGCATTGATGTTTGGAGTGCCATTGATGACATTATCTAGCAATAATGATGATATTGCACAAATGTCATTACAAGCACAAACTCAAGAATTTGTAGATACTGTGGCAACAACAGGTGTTTTAACAGAAGCTGATTATGCGGCTTTTGAACAGGCAGCATCAGCTGATGGAACTGCAAAAGAAATAGAAATGGGAATTAGTATATTAGATGAAAATCCTGGAAAAAAAGTAACACAAGCAAATCCTACAAAATATGGTGAAAATGTTTCTTATTCTATTTTTTCATCACAGATAGAAGAAACCTTATCACAAAATGGAAGGATAGCTTTAAAACAAGGAGATAATTTTTCAGTAAGTGTAAAAAATAAATATCCTACTTTAGGAGATACATTAAATAATTTCTTTTATTCAGTACCTCAAAGTGCAGCATATTCAATAGCAGCACATGCTAGTGCATATTGTACAGTAAATGGGGATTTATCAAACTAGCAATAAACTGAAATTAGGATAGCCTGTAATAAACATTACAGGCTATTAAAAAATAAAAATACAAAGGAAAGTGAATTTATGAGGATTCAGGATTTAGCAATTATTTTTGTTATCATTATGCTACCAATATCATTAGTTTTTTCTTATTATATTCGGAGCCCAGATAGATACACTTGAATTACAAATTTCTTATGATACCAAATTAGATAATGCAACTTCAAGTGCTATTGAAGCTTTTCGTATGAATACAGAAAATAGTAGTACATCGGATATCGTCAATTCTAAAATAAGAGATATAGAAGCAGCAGCCAATATCTTTTTTACGACATTATCTACAGACTTTAATATGGCAGGGTATAATAGTGAAGTTTTGAAAGAATATGTACCTGCTCTTGTATTTACGATGTATGATGGTTTTTATATTTATTCACCATTTGAAAATACATTGGATGATGAGACTGCTGAAAACTTAGAGGACAATCCAAGTGCAGACTATCATGCAGGTGAACAAATAACAGGACTAAAACCATATATATTTTATAGCTGTCGATATATCAAAGGAAATATTGATGTTGTTATTACCTATTCTTTAGACAATTATATTACTATTCAAGGAACTGCAGGAGGAGAATATATTAATGATGCAGGATATTTGATTAATGATGTTAATGTCAATGGAGAAACTGTAACCTATAGAGGGGTTACAATAGGAAAAGAAGGCCAGTTATATGAATATATAGGGGACAAACAATATGAATATATTAAGATTAATGGAGCAAAATATTATTATGATCCAGATAAAGATGATTGGTTTCAATTATTTAATGGTGAAAGGCTATATAATCAAGGACCATTCCAACGAGGATATAATGATATGGCATATCGTTATTATAAGGAGGCTGCAGATTTTAGGAAAAGAATAAAGGAATATGGATTAATGGATTTAACACCTGCAAACGCAGTAGATTCTAATGGACAACCATTAACAGCTGTTAAAGACGAAAATAACAATATTGTGTATGATTTTGTCAATAGTGGAAACTATAATATTTTTCAGTATTATGCAAATGGTATTTCTATAGAAGAACCAAATTCTAATTTTAATCAACATAGAATGGCAATTATCCGTTATTCTATTGAAAGTAATTTATCAATCGCTTTAGCCAATTATAATCATTATGATGGAGAAAAAAAATATAATTTTAAAATGCCAAAATTAGCAGAAGAAGATTGGGATAATATATTAAATAATGTGAGTGTCATTAGTTTCTTACAAGGATTAAGTATCGGCGGAAAAATATATAATGGCTATTCTGTTATTAATAATAATACGAATGAAGAAGTTGTAACAGAAAATTCAATATATATAACAACAACAGTAGATAATTATTTTCATAGAGTGACATCTACCGAATCAGAAATCGTGTCAGGAACAAATTTAACAGGGATTTGGAGAAATGATTTTGCCAAAAAAAGTTATATAGAAGAAACATCAAAAGAAATCAAATATTATCATCCACAAAGACAATTAGGTTGTTATGAGTGTTATGTTTTACAAACGAATAATAATACAGTAGATAATATATATGAATATTTAGATGATAAACCAGCATTAGCGACAGCATATTATACAGCATTAGGTAGAGAACGATATAGTACATACAAAGTATTTAGAAATCCAACAGAACATAAAAGTTTATTTGAAGAAACAGATGAACCAGAAGAGCCAGAAGAACCAATAGAGCCAGAAGAGCCAGAAGTTCCAGAAGAACCAGAAGTACCAATAGAGCCAGAAGAACCAGAAAATCCAACATTAGAATGGGGACCTTATGGATTAGGAGATGTTAATGGAGATGGTGAGATTGATTATACAGACTATTCTATAATGATGGCAGCGATAGGAGGAAGATGGTGGTTGACAGATGATGAAAGAATTAGAGCAGACGTTAATCAGGATGGAGAGGTAAATAATTCAGATTTAACGGAATTAAGAAGATATCTAATAAACCATGGATATCAAATCTAACAAGAAGAAAACATACAATTTATAAAAATGTATAAAAAAATAAAAAAAGCTAATAATATTATAAAACCTAAAATAGGAGAGAATATGTATAGAAAAAATTTAGGAAAAATAATATTATTAGTTTTTTTATTTATCATCTATATTTATATTTTAGTAATTTATCATATTCCAGATAAAATAACGATATTTGAAGGAGAGGATATATCTTTAAAAACATTTTTTGGAATTACTTTACATGCAGAAGAGGATGTTTTAACAGTTTCAGCAGATACAGGGCAAAAAACAATAAACACAGTAGGGAATGAAAAAGTATCTGTTAAATTATTTGATAAATTATTCATAAAAAATGTAGATGTTTCTGTTCTTCCAAGAACGACGGTTATTCCCGTAGGGAATATTGCAGGTGTTAAATTATATACCAATGGTGTTTTAGTGGTAGGCATGTCTGAAATTGAAGGAGAAGATAGTAAAACATATAAACCATATGAAAATAGTGGAATAGAAGAGGGAGATACCATTGTAAAGGTAAATAATACGATGATATATTCAACAGAGGATTTAATTGAAAATGTTAATTTATCTAATGGAGAAAACGTAAAAATAGAATATATTCACGAAAAAGAAACAAAGGAATGTAGTATAAGACCAGTAAAAACAAATGAAGAAGAATACAAATTGGGATTATGGGTGAGAGACAGTGCTGCAGGAGTAGGAACAGTTACCTTTTATGAACCAGAAACACAACAATTTGGTGCTTTAGGACATGGTATAACAGATATTGATACAGGAGATTTATTAAATATTTCATCAGGGGAATTTGTAACAGCAAAAGTACTAAATATTAAAAAAGGAGAAGATGGTAATCCTGGGAAAATTCAAGGAACAGTAGAAGAACAAGAAACAATTGGAGAAATTACAAAAAATACGGAATTTGGAATATATGGAAAAATAGAAGATGCATCTAGCCTAAATATCGATATGTCAAAAGAAATGGAAGTTGCTTTACGAGATGAAATACAAACAGGGAAGGCAACGATTTTATGCAGTTTAGATAATCAAACAGTGAAAGAATATGAGATAGAAATAACGAAAATATATAGAGAAAATAATTATAATAATAAAAGTATGGAGATAAAATTAACAGATCAAGCATTAATTGAAAAAACGGGAGGAATTATTCAAGGAATGAGTGGTTCACCGATTATACAAAATGGAAAATTTGTGGGGGCTGTTACACATGTTTTTGTAGATTCAGCAACAGAAGGGTATGCTGTATTTGGAGATTTGATGTTAAAACAATCTAAGAAAGTGAATTAAAGGGAAAATGGGGTCCGTCCCCCAAATCCCTTTTAGTCAATTAACATTGGACCAATATTGGTAACAGTTCCAGCACCTAAGGTTAAAACAATATCATTTTTTTCAACATGTTTTTTTACATAGTTTACACATTCATCAAAATCAGGAATATATAGAGCTTCTTTTCCTAGAGAATGCAGTTTATTTACTAAATCTTTAGAAGAAATGTTATAGGTATTTTTTTCTCTAGCAGCATAAATATCTAGGACAATAACATGGTCAAAATTCATTAATGCATTAGC
This sequence comes from uncultured Eubacteriales bacterium, assembly GCA_949288175.1. Classification (GTDB taxonomy): domain Bacteria; phylum Bacillota; class Clostridia; order TANB77; family CAG-508; genus CAG-269. The sequence goes on from CASEIV010000011.1 coordinate 23,677, forward strand.
AAATTCATCTAATAGATTTTTTGTTCTGCTATATGTATGTGGTTGAAAAATAACCCAAGATTGATGATATTTTTTATGCATTAAAGATTTTGCAGTAGCAATAATTTCTGTTGGGTGATGTCCATAATCGTCATAAACACTTGCTATATCATTCATTTTTCCTTTATATTCAAATCTTCTGTGAGCACCAGTAAACTCTAGCAATGCAGACTTTATTATATCTAAAGATATGTTATATTTCAAACAGATAGAAATACAAGCAAGAGCATTTGAAACATTGTGTTTACCAGGAACAGATAATTGGAATGTATCCAAAAATTTATTATGATAGTAAACATCAAATTTTGCAAAACCATCATCATTAAATTCTATATTTGTACCATAAACATCCACATCTTTATTAGAAATACCATAAGTGATAACTGTAGCATTTGTTTCATTAGCCAATTCTAAACAATTGGTATCATCTCCATTTAGAATTAAAACACCATCATCAGGCAATAATTTCACATATTTTATAAATGCTTTTTTTATATTTTCTAGATTTTTAAAATAATCTAAATGGTCATTATCGATATTTAAAATAATTTCAGCTTTAGGACTAAACTTTAAGAAACTTTCTACATATTCACATGCTTCTATAATAAAATGCTCACTATTTCCGACTCTATAATTACCATCTAATTGTTTTAAATAAGCACCGACTTGTATACTAGGATCTGTTAAGGCTTTCATAAAGCAAAGAGAAACCATAGAAGTTGTGGTGGTTTTTCCATGTGTTCCAGAAATACAGATTGTATCTTGAAAACATCTGGTAATTTCACCTAAAAAATCAGCTCTTTCTATTGTTGGAATGTTTTGATTTTTTGCTTCAACCATTTCAGGATCTTCTGGTTTAATAGCAGCAGAATAAACAACAACATCTGCTTTTTTTACATCTTCTATATTATGTCCAATCGTAACTTTGATTCCTCTTTTTTTCAATACTTGAATTGATTCAGAATCAGCTAAATCAGAACCAGTAATATGAAATCCCCAGTTATGAAGAATTTCGGCAATTCCACTCATGCTGACACCACCAATTCCAATCATATGGACATTTTTATATTTTCTTAAATTATCTATATTAGGCATGAAAGACACTCCTTTGTAAATATTTGATTAGCGTAAAATTCCAAAACGAATTATATAATTATATCACGAAAATTTCAATACTTTTGAAGAAATTTATAAGATAATAAGTGCATTTTTGCTAGTTTGGAAAATTTTACATGAAAGAAGCAAAATATGTATATTTCAATATATTAAGAATTATGCAAAATGTTACTATATAGAAAAGGAAAAAATCCATATATAATCAAGATAAGGTTATATTTTTCTATACAATAAAAAATATAAAAAAAATGTAAAAAAAAGAAGGAAAAAAATTTTTTATGAAGAATAATATAATTGTACATAAAAATTTAACTATGTACAAAATATTTTTTAAAACTTAAGGAAGGTAGGTGCACTACAAAATGCAAATCACAGATGTACGTTTAAGAAAAGTAAATTCAGAGAACAGAATGAAAGCTGTTGCTTCTGTAACATTCGATAACGAATTTGTTATTCATGATATCAAAGTTATCGAAAGTCAAAATGGATTATTTATAGCTATGCCAAGTAGAAAAACTCCAAACGGAGAATTCAAAGATATAGCTCATCCAATCAATGCTGAAACTGCTGAAACTAGAGAGAAAATTCAAAAAGCTATATTAGAAGCTTATGAAGCTCCAGAAACAGAGGAATCAGCAGAATAATAAATAGAATAAAAAAGTAAAAGTAGGGTACAAATCATATCCTACTTTTATTTATGAAAAAATTTTTCGATGATTTATATGTTGTAATATTATTGTTACAGTTCGACTCAAAGGCTCGAAAGGTTACCTATATATCATTTTTCATATCTTGTGTGTCGCAACCACTGATGTTGAAAGATAAATTTTAAATAGTCTTAAATAAATTTAATCCTATCTAAAATCTATTTTCAACGAAAGAAGGTTGCTCCAATCGCACTCGCTTTTGCTCGTTTGATCGCTTAATGATATATAGGTAACCTTTCGAGCCTTTGAGTCTGAACTGTAACATATTATTAAAGACCACACAAAAAATTTATTGTAAAAGCTTGAAAAATAGGTAAAAACAATGTAAAATATTATGGACAATTACAGGAAAAGAGGGAAAGAAATGTTTTTAATTGTGGGATTAGGAAATCCTGAAAATGAATATGCGAATACGAGACATAATATGGGATTTGATACAATTAATCAATTAGCAGAAGAATATAAAATAGAATTAAATAAAAATAAATTTAAAGCAATCTATGGAACAGGAATGATTGAAAATGAAAAAGTGATTCTTTTAAAACCACAAACTTATATGAATTTGAGTGGTGAAAGTATTATAGAGGTAATCCATTTCTATAAAATTGGTTTAGAAAATTTAATTGTTGTCTATGACGATATGGATGTGGAGCCAGGAAAGATTAAGATAAGAAAAAAAGGTGGAGCAGGTTCACATAATGGGATGAAATCTGTTATCCAAAATATAAATTCAGAAGAATTTACAAGAATTAGAGTTGGAATTGGAACACCTGAATATAAAAATGACAGAATAAATTATGTAATCGGAAAAATAACATCAGAAGAAGATAGAGAAATATTACATAAAGGAACAGAAAGAGCAAAAGAAGCTATTATTGAAGTGATTAGAAATGGTGTAGATGTAGCAATGAATCAATTTAATTGAAATCTATATAAAGATAAATGAAAACTATGGTAACTTCAATAATCAGTTATTTAGCATAGTATTTTAATGGAACAAGAAAGGTAGGCAAATATGTTAGAATTAATCATAAAAAGAATAGAAGATAAAAGACAAATTGCATTAGTGGAAGATGGAAAACTAATAGAATATTATGAAGAAGAGAAAGAAGACAACAAAAATGAAGGAAATATTTATATTGGTGTTGTAAAAGATATTATCAAAGGTATGCAAGCAGCATTTGTTGATATTGGAATTGGCAAAAATAGTTTAATACATGTAAAAGATATATTAGAAAAAAAAGATGAAAAAAATGAAAAAGTAGAGATAAACCAAGAAATTAACCAATTAATAAAGCCTAATCAAAAGTTATTGGTGCAAATAAAAAAAGATAGTAATGAAAAAAAAGGAGCAAGAATATCAACACATATTAATTTACCTGGAAAATATATTGTACTTATGCCTAATACAGATATTATTACAGTTTCACAGAAAATAGAAAATAAGGAAGAACAAGATAGATTAATTAAATTGGTAAGAGAAAATATTTCAAAAGGAAATGGAGCAGTTATCAGGACATCAGCAGAAGGAAAAGAAAAGGAAATTATCGAAGATATAAAATTGGTGGAAAGTAAATGGGAAAAGATTGTGAAAGATAGCCAAAATGAAAAGCAAAAAGCACCAAGACAATTATATAAAAGTGAAAATATTGTTGAAAAAATGTTAATGGATTTAACAGAAAAAGAATTAACACAAGTAATCGTGAATGATAGTTTAGATTATAATGAAATTAGTAAGATAAAAAGTGAAAATCAAGAATATAAGAATTTACCAATATTGGTTAAAAGTGAAGAATCCATTTTCAATATATATGATTTAGAACAACAAATTCATAAAATGAATAATAGAAAAATATGGCTAAAATGTGGAGGATTTATTACCATTGATAAAACAGAAGCACTAACTGCTATTGACGTCAATACAGGAAAATACACAGGGAATAAGACAATGGAAGATACCGTTTTTAAAGTCAATAAAGAAGCAACTATTGAGATAGCAAAACAATTAAGGCTTAGAGATATAGGAGGCATTATTATCATTGACTATATAGATATGCAAGAAGAGGAAGATAAAAAAACAATAGAAAATGTACTAAAAGAAGAATTGAAAAAGGACAGAAGCAAAACACAAATAGAAGGATTTACAAAATTAGATTTAATGGAAATGACTAGAAAACATATATGTAGTCATAAAAGCACATAATAATAACTTTATCAAAAAGGAGAGAGGATACACCCAAAAATGAATGTAGGATTTATATCACTAGGTTGTAGTAAAAATTTAATTGATACAGAATGTTTAATAGGAATATTTAAAGATAATCGATATCAAGTTGTCAATGAAGAAGAAAAAGCAGATATTTTGGTAATTAACACTTGTGGATTCATAGAATCTGCAAAAGAGGAAGCAATTAATACAATACTAGAAATGGCAGAATATAAAAAACAAAGATGTCAATATTTAATCGTTATGGGATGCTTAGTTCAAAGGTATTATGACGATTTAGTAAAAGCTTTACCAGAAGTAGATTTATTCATAAAAATAGAAGATTATGATAAGTTATGGGATAAAATAGAAGATTTACTAAAAAGAGGTATTGTCCAAAAAGAAAAGAAAAAGACAAGTAAAAAAATAACGGAAATACCACAAATGCCAATGCTAACGAAGCAAGAATTTTTAAATAGAACGATTACAACAGGGAATAACTATGCCTATATAAAAATTGGAGAAGGATGTAGCAATAAGTGTACATATTGTGCGATACCATATATTCGAGGTCCTTTTGCTAGTAGAAAAATGGAGGATATTTTAGAAGAGGCAAGTATGTTAGCTCAAAAAGGTATCAAAGAGTTAATTGTGATAGCACAAGATACAACAAAATATGGAATAGATATATATGGAGAATCAAAATTAGCAGAACTATTGGAAAAATTAAGTAAAATAGAAGACATACAATGGGTTCGTTTCTTATATGCATATCCAGAAGGTATTACAGAGAAATTAATCCATGTTGTTGCAAATAATGATAAAATTGCTAACTATTTTGATATACCAATTCAACATATTTCTAATACGATATTAAAAAGAATGAATCGAAGAACTAGTAAAGAACAAATAGAAAATTTACTAAAAACGATTAGAGAAAATATATCAGATGTTGTTTTAAGAACAAGTTTAATTGTAGGATTTCCAGGAGAAACAAAAGAAGATTTTGAAGAATTAAAAGAATTTGTAAGAACTGCAAAATTTGATAAATTAGGTGCATTTATGTATTCAAAAGAAGATGGAACACCGGCAGAAAAATTGCCAAATCAAATTCATGGAAATACCAAGAAAGCAAGATATCATCAAATTATGCAAATACAACAAGAGATTTCAAAAGAACTTCAGAGTAAAAAAATTGGTAAAACATATGAAGTATTAGTTGAAGATATGTCTTTTGACGGTAAATATTATATTGGAAGAACTATGCAAGATGTACCAGAAATGGATGGAATTGTATATATAAAAAATAAAATTAATAAAAAGCCGGAAGAAGTTGTAAATCACTTTATAAACTGTAAAGTAACAGAGGTTAGTGATTATGATGTAATTGCTGAAATGATATAGTCACCTAAGAATATATAGGTGGCTTTTCGTTATTTTGTTACAGTTCAGACCCAAACGCAGGAAAGGTTATATATATTATTTTTCATATCTTGTGTGTCGCAACCACTCATGTTGAAAGATAGATTTTAAATAGTCTTAAATAAATTTAATCCTATCTAAAATCTATTTTCAACGAAAGAAGGTTGCTCCAATCGCACTCGCTTTTGCTCGTTTGGTCGCTTACGCGATATTTCAAAATAATATATATAACCTTTCCTGCGTTTGGGTCTGAACTGTAACGTTATTTTATACGGATTTTTTCAGATAAATGGAAATTACTTGAAAAATCATATATAATCTAGTATAATAATGATATTAAAAACGAGAAAAAAGAGAACATCTTTTACAATAGAGAGTGCATTTTGAAGAAAGGAATGAGTTGATTTATGAAAAAAAGAGTATTAACAGGAGATAGACCAACAGGCAAGTTACATATAGGACATTATTTTGGTTCATTAAAAAAGAGAGTAGAAATGCAAAATAGTGGAGATTATGATATTTATATATTAATTGCAGATGTGCAAGCATTAACAGACAATTTTAACAATCCAGAAAAAGTAAGAAAAAATGTCAGAGAATTGGCTATGGATTATTTAGCATGTGGAATAGATCCAGAGAAAACAACGATATATATTCAATCTATGATACCAGAAACAGCTGAACTAACGGTATATTATTCAAATTTGGTAACCATTGCAAGACTTCAAAGAAATCCAACGGTAAAAACAGAAATTGCACAAAAGAAAGAATTATTCGGAGAAAGTGTAACTTATGGATTTTTAGGATATCCAGTAAGTCAAGCAGCAGATATTACGACTTTTCAAGGAGAATTGATTCCAACAGGAGAAGACCAAGAACCATTGATTGAACAATGTAGAGAAATTGTTAGAAAATTTAATAGTATTTATGGAGAGGTATTAACAGAACCTAAAATTGTTTTATCAGAAGGAAAAAGAATTAAAGGGTTAGATGGTAATGAAAAAATGGGAAAATCTCTTGGCAATGCTATTTATTTGTCAGATTCAGAAGAGGAAATCACTAAAAAAGTGATGAGTGCAGTTACAGATCCTAATAGAATAAAAAAAGATGATTTAGGAAACCCTGATATATGTATGGTAGCATATTATCATAAATTATTTTCTACAAAAGAAGAAATCGATACCATATGTGCAGAATGTAAAGCAGGAAAAAGAGGATGTGTTGCTTGTAAAAAACAATTAGCCAAAAATATTAGCGAATATTTGAGACCAATTAGAGAAAAAAGAAAATATTATGAAGAGAATCCAGAACTAGTGGATAAAATTTTAAAAGAAGGTACAGAAAAAGCTAGAAAAACAGCACAAGAAACAATGCAAAAGGTAAAAAAAGCAATGAAATTAGATTATTTTGAAGAATAGAAAGGGAGAGCACATATGGGATTATTCAAAAGAAATAAAAGAGGACCAAAGAAAGCAGAACAAACTGGGACAAGTAACCGAGAAAATGGAGTAGGAGAATATAATTATAAAAGTAGAGATAAAGGATATTTGATTAAGATATTGGGAGTAGAAGGGGTTAAGCTTGTACAATATAGCAATAGTGAAAGAACAAAACTTATGTTAGCAAAAGCAATCAAATTAAGAGAAGGTGGTACCTTCATGTTTGATGAAGTAAAAAATATTGCATTTGAATTGAACGAAAGTCAACTGCTAAATTACGATGTATTACAAGCAGTAGCATATCAATATGAACTTCAAAAAAATTCAAAAGGTGAAGGGTGTCAATATTTGGGGATTGTAGATAGGACGGGAAATGGGTATAAAATAACAAGATATAGTTCTGGTGTGGAAGATCACATAAAGCAACAAATTGATCCAATGATTATAGCACAAAAAGAACAAAAAAGAAGAGATGCTGATAAAAGATATAGACAGAGGCAAATAGATGAAAGACAATCATTATATAAGGAAAGTTTAAAAGCACAAGAGTATATTGATGCAAAGAAAAGAGAATATAATCAAAGAAAAGCAAATCCGTATTTATACAAAGCTGGTCAATATGAAGTAAATGGGAAAAATTATGAGAATTATAATGGGATTAATCTTCAAACTGGAGAAATTTTGAGAATCCGACATTTAGATAAAGTAGTAAAAACGAAAGACACAGGAATATACTTATATCAAGGTAATATTTATTCAACACCAAATGAGGGTGATCTAGAAGTTTTTAAAGGTAGAAATCCAGGAGAAGTACCAGTATGTTTTGAATTACCTAAGAGACTGTCTGATATAGTGAATGAACAAAATCCAGAAGAAATAAGAAGTGTGTTAGAACTATTATCTAGTGCAAGAAATTATTCTATAAATGAAGGATTGGTATATTTAGGAGAAATTGATGAAAAATGGGCAGTCAATTTTAGACCAGAATCAACGCATTTTAGGGAAAGAGTAAAAGAATTAAAAACAAGATATTATCAAAAAAATGGTAATAAGAATTTAGGGCAAATTTATGGAGAATGATATCATAAGAATTAAAGAGGAGGAAACATGTTTACAGACTATACAAAAATTATTATAAAATCAGGAGATGGCGGAAACGGAGCAGTATCTTTTAGACGTGAAAAATATGTAGCAGCAGGAGGTCCTGATGGAGGAGATGGAGGAAAAGGTGGAGACATCTATTTCCAAGTTGATAAAGATAAAAATACATTAATTGATTTTCGATATAATAAAAAATTCAAAGCTGGAAATGGAGAAAATGGTAGCGGAAGTCATTGTAATGGAAAATATGGAAAAGACTTATACATTAAAGTTCCTATTGGTACAGTCGTAAAAGATGTAGAAACAGGAAAAGTGGTAGCAGACTTATCGACTCCAGAACAAACGGAATTGGTTTTAAGAGGAGGAAGAGGAGGAAGAGGTAATTCTCATTTTGCTACTTCTACCAGACAAGCTCCTAGATTTTCAGAAGATGGAGATAAAGGAGAGGAAAAAGAAGTTATACTAGAATTAAAATTATTAGCAGATGTAGGATTACTAGGATTTCCAAATGTCGGAAAATCCACCTTTTTGTCAATCGTTACTGATGCAAAACCTAAAATTGCCAATTACCATTTTACCACTTTACAACCAAACTTAGGGGTTGTCAAAACGAAAAATGGTGACGGATTTGTGATTGCAGATATTCCAGGAATTATTGAAGGTGCAAGTGAAGGTGTAGGATTAGGTATCCAATTCTTAAGACATGTAGAAAGAACTAGATTATTATTACACTTTTTAGATGTATCAGGACAAGAAGGAAGAAATCCAGTAGAGGATTTTTATACCATTAACAAAGAATTAAAAAATTATAGTGAAAAATTAAGTACTAGAAAGCAAATTATCGTAGCAAATAAAATAGATGTACAAAATGAAGAACTGATAAAAGAAGTAGAAGATTTAGCTAAAAAAGAAGGTTTAGAATTGTACAAAATTTCAGCGGCTACAAAACAAGGTGTACAAGAATTAATAGACCATGTAGCAGAAGTATTAAAAACATTACCAAAAGAGGAATTGGTAGAAATAGAAGATAAGAAAGTATATACTTTAGAAGAAAAAGAAGATGATTGGACAATTAAAGTAGAAGATGGTGTATTTATTGTGTCAGGAAGAGCAGTTCAAAGATTAATGGGAAGAGTGAACATCGAAGACAATGAATCTATGTATTACTTACAAAAATGTTTAAAGAATATGGGGATTGACGACAAACTAAAAGAAATGGGCGTATGTGAAGGCGATACGGTTATTTTGGATGATTGGGAATTAGAATGGTATGAATAAAATAAAAAAATTAAGATTACCAGTTGACGAATGGGCAAAAAAATGGTATAACTATAAAGTAATTTTATGGCCCCTTGGTCAAGCGGTTAAGACGCCACCCTCTCAAGGTGGAATCATGGGTTCGATTCCCGTAGGGGTCACCATATATTAAAAGGGAGTAGCTTTTCATTACTAATCAACAGTCGCGATAATTATTATCTGGTTAGTAAGCTTTTTTATGAAGTAAGCAAGACTTTTAAAAGGATAAATCTTTTTAAGAGTCTTTTTTTGTTGAAAATGAAAAATTGCTTTTTCTTATTCAACAAAAAACAACGTTGCACAGAAAAATTGCAGAGCAATTAAAAAGATTTTATTTCCTAATTTAAAGGAAAGGGAGGCTATGAAAATGTAAAAATAGGAGTTAATAACATATTGAAATTTTTACAGAAAAATAAGGCCAAAATATTGATATATTTTCATTGTTTGGATAAAATAAAAATGAAAGTATGCGGAAAAAATAAAGGAGGAAAAAAATTGGAAACTAAAAACTGGTTTAGCAAAGAAGTAAAGGATGTTGAAAAAGAACTAGAAACAAATCAAGAAACAGGTTTATCACAAGAAGAAGTAGTAAAAAGAAGAGAAACATATGGATTGAATCAATTAAAAGAAAAGAAGAAAAAATCTTTGTTCATGAGATTTGTAGACCAATTTAAAGATTTTTCAATTATTATTTTAATTATTGCTGCCATTGTATCAGGATTTGTAGGAGTGGCAGAAGGAGAAGGCATTACAGATACGATTATTATCTTAATTGTTGTTATTTTAAATGCAGTGATTGGTGTTACACAAGAATCAAAAGCAGAAAAATCACTAGAAGCTTTACAAAAATTAACAGACCATGCCTCTAAAGTTATCAGAGATGGAAATGTAACCGTTGTTCCAGCAAAAGAGTTAGTCCCAGGAGATATTGTTGTACTAGATACAGGAGACTATATTCCAGCAGATTTAAGAATTATAGAAGCAGTGAATTTAAAAACACAAGAATCTTCTTTAACAGGAGAATCTGTACCAGTTGATAAAACAACAGAAAAAATTGATGGAGAAGATATTGGAATTGGTGATAGAACCAATATGTTATTCTCATCTAGTTTAGTAACATATGGTAGAGGAAAAGGAATTGTTGTAGAAACAGGAATGACAACAGAAGTGGGAAAAATTGCAGAAATGATCAATGAATCAGAAGAACAAATTACACCTTTACAACAAAAATTGAACAAATTAGGAAAAACATTAGGAATTGCAGCAATCATTATTTGTATTGTTATCTTTATTATAGGATTATTCCAAAACAAAGAACCAATTCATATGTTTATGACAGCTGTATCATTAGCAGTAGCAGCAATACCAGAAGGATTGGTAGCTGTATCAACGATTGTATTGGCAATTGGTGTACAAAAAATGGTTAAGAGAAATGCAATTGTTAAGAGATTACCTGCAGTTGAAACATTAGGAAGTGCAACAGTTATTTGTTCAGATAAAACAGGAACCTTGACACAAAATAAAATGACAGTAGAAAAAGTATTTTTAAATGGTGAAATAAAAGACTTAAGTGAAATTGATAGTAAAAATGTGTCAGATGATATGACCACATTGGTATATGCCAATATGTTATGTAATGATACCAAAATTGCAAAAGATGGAACATTGACAGGAGATCCAACAGAAACTGCATTGGTAGATATGGCATTCACATTGAATTTTGACCCATCCATTTATGATAGAATGACACGTATTGCAGAAGTACCATTTGACTCAGATAGAAAATTGATGACAACTGTTAATAAAGTACATGACAACTATATAGCTTACACCAAAGGTGGTGTGGATGAATTACTAAGAATTTGTAAAGGATATGTATATAATCATGAAATAAAAAATGACTTAGACAATTATGCAGTTACGATAAGACAAAAAAATGAAGAAATGGCAAAAGAGGCTTTAAGAGTTTTAGCTTGTGGATATAAAGAATTTGACCATGAACCAACAAAAGAAGAATTAGAAAACATTGAAAGTGATTTAATCTTTGTGGGTATGGTTGGAATGATAGATCCACCAAGAGAAGAAGCAAAAAAAGCAGTAGAAAAATGTAAAACAGCAGGAATCAAAACGGTTATGATTACAGGTGACCATAAAATCACAGCAACTGCTATTGCAAAGAAATTAGGAATCTTGGAAAATGAAGATGAAGCCATTACTGGTGCAGAATTAGAAAAAATGACTGATGAAGACTTACAAAAAAATGTAAGACATTACTCTGTGTATGCGAGAGTATCTCCAGAACATAAAGTTAGAATTGTAAAAGCATGGCAAAAAAATGGCGAAATTGTAGCCATGACAGGTGATGGTGTCAATGATAGTCCTGCATTAAAAACATCAGATATTGGTTGTGCAATGGGTGTTGTTGGAACAGACGTTGCCAAAGAAGCAGCAGATGTTATCTTAACAGATGATAACTTTGCAACGATTGTATCAGCAGTAGAAGAAGGTAGAAGAATTTATGACAATATATTAAAAGTTATCCAATTCTTATTATCAAGTAACATAGGTGAAGTGGTTGTATTATTCTTAGCAACACTATTAACACCATTATTTGCACAATGGTTTGGAATTACAGATATAACACACTTAGAAATCTTATTACCAATACACATCTTATGGATTAACTTAGTAACAGACTCTTTACCAGCATTAGCATTAGCTTTTGACCCAGCAAATGCCGATATCATGAATAGAAAACCAAATAAGCCAGGAAAAGGTGTATTTACCAAAGGAATGACATGGAGAGTGATCTATCAAGGTGTTATGATAGGATTATTAACACTAGGAGCATTTATGATAGGTCTTGCAACAACTACAGAACCAATCGATGGATTAACATTAGATGAATCAAAAATAGAAGTAGGTCAAACAATGGCATTTGTAACATTAGCCTTTTCAGAATTAGTACATGTATTTAATGTAAGAAATAACAAAAAATCTATCTTTAAAACAAAAGTATTTAATAATAGTAAATTAATATGGGCAGTACTTGGATCAGCAGTATTGATGGGCGTTATCTTAGCAGTACCTGCCTTAAGAGGAATCTTTAGTATACCAGTATTACCAACACAAAATATTTTAGAATTAGTTGGTTTAGTGATTTCACCATTAATTATTGTAGAATTGTTTAAATTGTTTAGGATTAATAGTTTTAAGGATGAATAAAAAAAGTAGGGGTTCCTACTTTTTTTTGTGCATAAAATTATATACAGCCTTAATAAAAAATTAATAAATCCTCTATTTAATATTAATAAAAATGTGGTATAGTATATATGCTAGAAGATAAAGGAGGAAAAATTATGTATAATATATTAGTAGTAGATGATGATAAAGAAATCGTAAATGCCATTGAAATTTACTTATCACAAGAAGGATATCATATTATAAAAGCCTATGATGGAGAAGAGGCTTTAGAAAAATTAAAAGAAAATGAAATTCATTTAATTATTTTAGATATCATGATGCCAAATAAAGATGGAATTGAAACATTGCAAGAAATTAGAAAGGATAAAACGATTCCTGTCATTATGCTTTCTGCAAAATCAGAAGATTATGATAAGATTTCAGGATTAAATACAGGAGCAGATGATTATGTGACAAAACCATTTAATCCATTGGAATTAATTGCAAGAGTAAAATCCAATATCAGAAGATATGTGGATTTTAGCCATGCAAATGATACAAATGGAAAGAATAAAAATCAAAAAGAAAAAGTATTAAAAACAGGCACTTTAGAAATGAATGATGAAACAAAAAAGGTTATGGTAGATGGAAAAGACATCAAGTTAACAGCGACAGAATATAACATATTAAAGTTTTTATTAGAAAACAAAGGAAAAGTATATTCTATTGAACAAATTTATGAAAATGTTTGGAATGAAGAAAGTTATGGTGCAGAAAATATTATTGCTGTACATATTAGACATATCAGAGAGAAAATAGAAATTAATCCAAAAGACCCTAAATATTTAAAAGTTATCTGGGGAATTGGATATAAAGTAGAAGATATTTCATAACTTGAAAACTCTGTCAATCAAAAGATAATTCTAGTATTCGAATAAAAATTTCAACAAAACATAGCAAAAATAGAAATATGAAAAATAAAAAGAAGGTGAGTACATGCAAAATGCAAAAGAATCTGTATTATTAAAATTCTTATGTTATATATTCATTCCGATTATGATTTTTGTTTTGGCAATTAGTATTATAGATGTATCCATTACATCACAATATGGAGAAATGGAAGGACCAGAAGAATATATAGAGACAGAAGAATTTGGAAGAGAATATTTATTGACATTAATTTATAAAGTTCAAGATATTAACGATGATAAAGAAGAACAGAGAATAAATCAAAAAACTACAAATACTTCTCCAACATCTGGAATGACATCAGAATCAGATTTAACAGATTCAGACACAAATACAGAGACAAGTGAAGATATAGCATTTGACAAAGAGAATAGTAATTCATTTAGCCATTACAATGAAATTGAAGATGAAAGCTATGAATATCCAGTTTATTATGAAGTAATCAACTATAATAGTACAATGATAAGTCAATACATTAATTATATTATTATAGACAAAGAAAATGGTAATATGTTTACCAATATTCAATCAAATGATTATCCAGAAGAAATGAACAAACTAAAAACAGAAAAAACAAATTGGAGTTATCAAGATGGAAAGATAACAACAAATATTCATACGATTAATCAAGAAAGTACAAAATATATGACTTCATCTACTTATTCAACAGATAATTTTGAAGGATATGAAATATATTCTAATATTGATCCAAACACGTTAAATTATTCAAATTCTTTGTATGTTCAACAAACCGTATATAACATATTTAAAGGACATGAAAATTTACCAGCTTATTTAATACCATTGTCATCCATTTTGATTCTTGTCATGATTGTCTATTTAATTTGGGCAACAGGACATGAGAAAGGAAAAGAAGGGATTCAATTAAACAGTATTGATAAAATTTCTTATGAAATCATATCCATTGTAATTATGTTTGTCATTGGTATGATGATGAGTTTTGCGGTAGCAAGTGTAGAATCACAAATTCCGCAAAGAATTTTAATGTCTGTATTTTTACTATGTTACTTAATTGGATATGCATGTTTAGCAGTATGGGTTAGTACAACGATTAGAAGACTAAAAGCAAAACAATTTATCCGTTCATTTTTAACCTATAAAGTTTGTAGATGGATAAAAGTAACGATACAAAAAATCTTTAAAAAAGTGACAGATAAGGAAAATGCAAATCGAAAAATAACCATTATGTATTGGGGATTTGTTGTTATCAGTATTATATTAGCGTGTACCATGTGGAGTGGAATTGGATTACTTGTATTAATTGCTTTTTGGATATGGACATATTACAAATTGTTACAATATAACAAAAAGGTACAAAAAATTAATGAAGCTTTAAGAAATATCTATGAAGGAAATCCAAATGTAAAACTAAATGAAGAAGAATTAGAAGGCACATTAAAAATTATGGCAAAATACATCAATGATATTGCAGGTGGATTTACCAATGCCATTGAACAAAGCTTAAAATCAGAAAGACTAAAAACAGAATTAATCACAAATGTTTCACATGATATCAAAACACCATTAACCTCTATCATAAATTATGTAGATTTATTGAAAAAAGAAGAGATTAACAATGCACAAATTGAACAATATATTGCAGTATTAGATAAAAAATCACAAAGACTAAAAAAATTGATAGAAGATTTAGTCGAAGCATCTAAAGTATCTTCTGGAAATGTAAAACTAAATATGGAAATCATTAACTTAAAAGAATTATTAAATCAAACCATTGGTGAATTTGAAGATAAGTTAGAAAAGAAAAATTTAAAAATAGAAATGGATTTACCAAATGAAAATGTGCTAATTACAGCAGACAATCGCTACTTATATAGAGTAATAGAAAATGTATTTAGTAATATTTCAAAATATGCATTAGAAGGTTCTAGAGTATATATTAAACTAGAAAAACAAAAAGAAGAGGTGTATTTAGAATTTAAAAATATATCAAAAGACAAATTAAATATTAGTGCAGAAGAATTAATGCAACGATTTGTAAGAGGAGACAAATCAAGATATACAGAAGGAAGTGGATTAGGTCTTTCCATTGCAGAAAGTTTAACAGAGTTACAAGGTGGCAAATTTAAAATTGATATAGATGGAGATTTATTCAAAGTAGAAATTAAATGGAAAAGTGAACGATAGGGACGTGCCAAATCGTTCACTTTTCTATTTGAACTGTAACTTTGAAATAACTTCATTTGATTTTCTTGTAAAATATACTTGCGAAATTAAAAGGTCCATGATATAGTATTAACATAATTATTTATAATTAAATTCGAAAAAATTAAATCAAAAGATTATTTCTAAAAATTCCCAAAGAAAAAATATATATTATTATTTAGTAAATTATTAATTTGAGTAAAAATAGTTTAGTTATCATGTTTGATATTTTGATATTATTTATTATAAAATTTTTATAAATCAATTATTTTAATTCTATATATTCCAAGAATGAAAGAAAATTTTTAATATATTTAGATATTTAAAAAATTAGCAAGTAATTTAATTATAAATAATTAGTAATCGTCATATAAGGAGGAATTTAATGGATCAAAATGGAAGCAAAGTTACAAAAGAAAAAACAAAGCTATTGATTTAAAAAAGACAATAGAAGTGTTAATTGTCAATTTTGAAATAAAAAAATTAAAAGAGTTAGGATATCATAGCAAATGGAAGATAATAGAAGAAAAGGAGAGAAAGTTAATCTTGACAGAACATTTGGAGTTACATATAATAGAGATACCAAAGAAATCAATTCATTATAAAAATGGATAGTTTTTAGGGTAGAGGTGAGATATGAAATCTAATATTTTTAAATATATATTTATTATATTTGTAATCATCATTGTTGTTGTTGCATTTTTTGTTATCAAAAGTAATGAAGAAGAACAAGAAATAGAGAAAGAAACCACAAGCACAGAAAAAGAGATAGTAAGACAAATTCGATTGGGAATTGCACAATGTGATACATTCAACCCATTATTAACGAACAACAAAAATGTTCAAGATATTACGAAACTAATTTATGAACCGTTAGTAGATATATCATCAGATTATAAGGCGACACCAATACTTGCAACAGAATGGGCAAAACAAGATGCAACGACATATATTATCAAACTAAGAGAAAATATTAAGTGGTCAAATGGAGAAAGATTTACAGCAACAGATGTACAATTTACTTATGATAAACTAAAAGAAAATTCTTCCATATATTCAAGCAATCTAGAACATGTTACATTATTAGAAATAGTAGATGATTATACTATAAAAATGTACTTGGATCAAGAAGTTCCATTTTTTGAATATTATTTAACATTTCCAATAGTATCAAAAACATTTTATGATACACAAGATTATTATAATACAGGAATTGTACCAGTAGGAACAGGAAAATATAAGGTAGATAGTGTACAAGAAAATTATATAGTGCTAACCCCAAATACCAATTGGTGGGATAGAGATACGGAAGTTACATTAGAAGAAATCACAGTTAATGTATATGATTCTGTAGGAGAACTATATAATGCCTTTAAATTAGGAAATGTAGATATGGTTAGTACAAACAATATGAACATACAGGATTATATTGGAACAATGGGATATACTACAAAAGAGATAAAAGGAAGGGAACATGGTTTTTTAGTTTTGAATACACAAAATGCATTATTAGCTAATCAGGAAGTTAGAAGAGCAATATCATATTCAATAGATAAAAATCATATTGTATCAAATGTTTTTCAAAATAAATATTTTACATCAAGTTTTCCACTAGATTTTGGTTCATGGGTATATCAAGAACAAGATGCAAGTTCTGGATATAATCCTGAACAGGCAAATCAACTTTTAACAGAAAATGGGTGGAGTTACAGAAGTAGTTATTGGCAAAAAACGATAAATAGGAGAACACAAAGAATAGAATTAAATCTTATTGTAAAAGCATCAAATAGTACACAAGTATCTGTAGCGGAAAACATAAAAACACAATTAGAAAGCCAAGGAATTAGAATGAATATTCAACAATATTCTGATGAACAATATAAGCTGGCTATACAAAATAAATCTTATGATATGATTTTATGTGATATGAATTTATCACCAAATCCAGACATGTCACTATTTTTTGGAGAGAATAATTTAGCCAATTATGCAAATGAAGAAGTTACCAATTTAATGAATGAAGTAAAAAATACGACAGATGAAGAAACCATAAAAAAGGATTATGCAAGACTTGCAGAAATTTATAAAACAGATATACCATATATTAGTTTATATACGAATAAACATACAATAGCATATAATACCGAACTGGTGGGAGAAATTAATTCCAATTGGTTTAATCCATTTTGTGGTATAGAAACATGGTATAGATAAAAAATTTTAAAATAAGTATTGACAAAACAAATTTTTGATATATAATAACAATATCAAACAAAAGTTCAAAGAAATGAGGAGGAAAATTATGAGTGAGAATGCAGAAAAAAAGAAGGCGCTAGAAGCAGCAATGAGTCAAATAGAAAAACAATTTGGTAAAGGTTCTGTTATGAAATTAGGAGAGTTTAAAGCAATGGAAATAGAGGCAATTCCAACAGGTGCTTTAAGTTTAGATATAGCATTAGGAATTGGAGGAGTACCTAGAGGAAGAATTATAGAAGTATTTGGACCAGAATCTTCAGGAAAAACAACATTAGCTTTACATATAGTAGCAGAAGCACAAAAAATGGGAGGAGAAGCAGCATTTATTGATGCAGAACATGCGTTAGACCCAGTATATGCAAAAAAATTAGGTGTCGATATCGATAATTTAATTGTATCTCAACCAGATACAGGAGAACAAGCATTAGAAATTACAGAAAGTTTAGTCAGAAGTGGGGCATTAGATGTTATTGTTGTAGACTCAGTAGCAGCATTGGTTCCAAAAGCTGAAATCGATGGTGACATGGGAGATTCACACATGGGATTACAAGCAAGACTTATGTCACAGGCATTAAGAAAATTGGCAGGAGCAATTAATAAATCTAAAACAGTATTAATCTTTATTAATCAATTAAGAGAGAAAATAGGGGTTATGTTTGGAAATCCAGAAACAACAACAGGTGGTAGAGCATTGAAATTCTATGCATCAGTTAGAATGGATATTCGAAAAATAGAAAACATCAAACAAGATGGAGAAGTAAAAGGAAATCGAGTAAGAGTAAAAGTTATCAAAAATAAAGTAGCACCACCATTTAGAGAGGCTGAGTTTGATATCGTATATGGTCAAGGAATTTCTAAAGAAGGTAATATTTTAGATATGGCTGTTAACTTAGACATTGTAGAAAAAGCAGGTTCTTGGTTTAGCTATAATGGAGAAAGAATTGGACAAGGAAGAGAAAATGTTAAAAAATATTTAAAAGAAAATCCAAAGATGCTAGAAGAAATAGAAGGAAAAGTAAGAGAAGATTTTGAAAAAGTATTTGAAGAAAGTTTAGGAGAAGAATTACCTGAAATTGATATGGATGATGATGAAGAAGAATAATAAAATTGATAAAGGAGATACAAAAAAGTATCTCTTTTATTGATATTTTAAAATCTTTATAGTAAAATATAAGGAAAGCATGCATAATGAAATCAAAGATTTCTATGTATAGAAAAATAGGAGAAGAATGATGAAAGAAAGATATAGAACTTTGTCAGCAGTTATGTTAATGTTAATTAGAGAAAACAATGGAAAAGAAGAAATTTTGTTGCAAAAAAGAAAAAATACAGGATATATGGATGGTTATTGGGATTATTCAGCAACTGGCCATGTTGAATATATGGAAAGCATGAAAATGGCAATGATAAGGGAAGCAAAAGAAGAATTGTGTATTGATATTGATATTCATGATTTGGAATTTGTTTCATTAATTCATAAAATCAATGGAATAGATACCATTTACTATAATGGATATTTTAAAGCTAGAAAATGGAAGGGAGAACCAAGAATTGGAGAACCGAATAAAAATGAAGAAATAAAATGGTTTGATATTTATCATCTTCCAGATAATTTAGTAGATGATAGAAAAGAAGCGATTAATAATTATATACAAAAAATACCATATAGTGAATTTGGTTGGGAGAAAAGAAACATAAAGTAAAGGAGAAACATATGATACAATTATTGGCAAGTGATTTAGATGGAACAATTGTACACAATAATGACATAACAGAAATAGATTTAGAAGCTATCCAAAAATTAAAACAAACAGAGGTTAAATTTGTTATTTGCACAGGAAAAACATATGCAATGACAAAAGACATATGTCATCAATTAGAACCAGCATATGGGATTTTTGGAAATGGAACACAAATTATGAATATTCAAACAGGTAAAGAAATTATTAGAAACACCATAACAAATGCACAAGTGATAGATTGTTTAAAAATTGCTAAAAAACATCATCTACATATACATATTTATACAGAAAATAAAATTATCGCACAAGAAAATTTAAATTATATGGCTTATAGAAATTATATTTTATATAAAGATCATGTTGAATTTGAAATAGTGGATTCTTTAGAAAATTATATAAAAGAACAAAATCCCAATATATTGAAATTGATTTTATCAGGGGAAAAAGACTTGTTAGAAGCAAAAAATGAAATTGAATCAAAAGAAAAGGTAACAGCAATACGAATAAAGAAATGTGGTCGATATATAGATAAAGTTGTTGGTAAAGAATATGAATATTTAGATATTGTACCTAAGCATATAACCAAATATCAAGCTTTAATGCAATTAAGTATATATTTAGGTATACCAATGGAGCAAATCATGGCAATAGGAGATAATATCAATGATATAGAAATGATAAAACATGCTGGAGTCGGAGTGGCAATAGGAGGTAGTTATAAAAGAGTACAAAATGTTGCTTCATATGTAACTAAAAATACAGTAAAAACGGGAGGATTTGCAGAAGCTATTGATAAATTTATAATAGAAACAAGGAGCGAATATGTATACAGTAGAAGAATTTGATAAAGAGAAAACGAAAGTATTAAAATATGTACTATATAAAAAAAGAAGTGAAAATGAAATTAGAAAAAAATTTGAAAACGAAATAGAAGAAAATTTATTAGAGGATATTATTGCTTATTTAAAAGAAGCAAATTATATAGATGATAAAGAATATATCAGAAAAACTATCAATAATTTTATGGCTTTAAAAAATTTATCCATACGAGAAATTGAATATAAGCTATATAGCAAAGGAATCAAAAAAGAAGATATAGAAGATTATATCTATGAAAATAAAGAAGAACTAAACCAATATGAAATAAAATCAGCTAGAAATATTGCAAATAAAAAAATAACTTCATTAGAAGTAGAAGAAATCAAACAATATTTAATGAAAAAAGGGTATAAAAGAGAAAATCTTACAACTGCACTAGAAGAAATACAATAAAAAGGAGAGAGACAATGTCGATATTAACATTAGAAACAAAAAAATATGCTATCAAGATAGAAAATTTTGAAGGTCCTTTAGATTTATTATGTCATTTGATAGAGAAAAACAAAATGAGTATCTATGATATACATTTAAATGAAATTACAGACCAATATATACAATATTTAAATCAGATGGAAGAAATGAATTTAGAAATTGCCAGTGAATTTGTCGTTATGGCATCTACTTTATTATATTTGAAATCTAAAAATTTACTTCCAAAACAAGAAGAGGAAGAAGAAGAACTAACAGAAGAAGAATTGATTAGAAGAATTATTGAATACAAAAAGTTTAAAGAAATTAGTAAAGTATTGAAACAAAATTATATTCAAAATGGAAATCGATATTATAAAAATCAAGAAAATATTGAACTTCCAAAACAAAAATTAGAAAAAGATTATGATAATATGGTTATTCCCAATATATATAGTGAATTAATGGAAAGAAATCGTGTGAAAATCAATCAAAATGCAAAAAATATTGAAAAAATTGCGTTAGTAGAAAATTATACAGTTGCTAGTAAGGTAAAAGAAATGTTTAAGGTATTAGTAAAACAAAAACGATTTGTGTTTAATAAATTATTTTCATTAAATAAGCACAATAAGCAAGAAGTCGTAACGGCATTTAGTGGATTATTAGAAATGTCAAGAAGAAAGAAAGTAGAAACGACACAAGAAGAACTTTTTGGAGATATTACTGTTGAGAAAACAAAAAGAGCATAAGTATGTTTAAAAAGACAAAAAAAGGAAAAACTAATATAAATTGCTTTATAAAAAGGAGGCAAATATATTGGTTTTTCTTTTTATTATGTGGATTATTCTTATAGTGACATTGGTAATCATAACAGCAAAAATAGAAGTGAAGATTGTAAATCTAGTTATGAACTCACAAATTGAAGAACATATTCCTAATGGATTCGAAATTATCATAAAATTAAAAATTTTTGAGAATATACCGATTCTAAAGTTTACGCTAAATAAAAATAAAGTAAAAAAAATACAACAATCATTAAAAATGAATGAAAAAGTAAAACAATTGGAAAAGGATATTTTAGAAAACAAGAATAAATTTGATAAGAAAATGGTGCAAGGATTAAAAGAATTTAGCAAAAACATATATATAGAAAAATTAGATTTAGAAATAGAATTTGGAACGGAAAATGCATTTTTAACATCTATGTTAGTTGCCTTTTTTTCCAGTATATTATCTATTGTTTTTTCAAAAATTCGTGTGAGAGAAAAGAATATCGTATATGAGATAGAACCAGTTTATAGAAATGAAAATTCTATAAAAATTGAAATTTCTGGTATATTTCAAATAAAACTGATACATATTATAAATACCATATATGTATTAAATAAAAAAGGAGGAAGGAAAAATCATGAGCGAACATCCAATAGAAGGTCTTATGACTACAGCTATGAATAGTATCCAAGATATGATAGATGTCAATACTATTATAGGAGAGCCAATTGAAACATCTAATAATATTGCAATTATTCCGATATCTAAAGTATCATTTGGATTTGCAGCAGGAGGAAGTGAGTTTAAGGGAGAAACTGTTGATGAGTACAGAAAAAGAGAAAAAGAAGAAGAGGTACAATATCGATTACCTTTTGGAGGTGGTTCAGGAGCAGGTGTTACGATTAATCCAATAGCATTTCTAGTTATCCAAGGAGAAAATGTAAAATTAATGCCTGTTAATTATAGTTCATCAATAGATAAACTTTTAGATTATATTCCAGACTTGTTAGAAAAAACAAATAATATGATTAGTAAATACATGCAAAAGTCTAAAGATAAAGAAAAACCAAAAGATGAAAACAAAGGGAAAGTACAGGAAAAATCGAAAAAAGTGAAAATGGATAAAAATAGAATAGAAGAAAATTTAGATGAAAGTAGACATATTAAAGAAAGAATAGAGACAACAAAAAAACCGATAGAAGAAGAAATCACATATGAGTATGAATATGATGAAACATTAGATGATGAGTGAAACAATAGGGTGATGACTTTGGGGACGGAGCAAAAAATCATCCTTTCTATAAAGATTTTTAATAAAACTTTTTATAGAATAAATGATGATTTTTTGCTCCGTCCCCAAAGTCATCGCCCTATTGTCGAAAACTTCTTATAAAACGACAAAACTTCTTAAATTTTACTCTTGGAAAATACTGGAAAAAAGAATATAATACAAGAAGAATTTTAAAGGAGGCTATGATGGAATCGAAATTTTATGAAGAGGACAAGTTATTAATTTTTAGAATCACAGATGAAATTGATGATTTTAGTGTTCAAAAGATAAGGAGGAGGGCGGATTATGAAATTGAAAGATATATGCCTAAAAAAGTTGTATTTGATTTTAATAGTGTTACATTCATGGATAGCGCAGGGATAGGATTGGTTATTGGAAGATATAAGTTTGCAAAAATGTTGGGAAGTACAGTAGAGCTTGCAAATTTAACGAGTAGTATTAAAAAAATATTTGAAATGAGTGGTATTTTGAGATTAATTCCAATTACAGATTTAGAAGTATCATAAATATCAAATGTATGATTAAGTATATGATAATGTATATGACAAAATATAAAATTAAAGAAAATAGGGGTTTATAGGCATACCTCAAAAAAACCTAAATATATATTAAAAGGAAAAGAAGATGAAAAGTGAAATTGAAAATGAAATGAAATTAGAATTTATTAGTAAATCTGCAAATGAAGCATTTGCTAGAATTACAGTTGCCGCTTTTGCATCACAATTAGACCCAACGATTGAAGAATTAGCAGATATTAAAACAGCCGTTTCTGAAGCAGTTACCAATTGTATTATTCATGGATATGATAAAAAACAGGGAATTGTAAAAATATTTGCCAGGTTAAAAGAAAACGAGATTTTAATAGAAATATCAGACAAAGGAAAAGGAATTGAAAACATTGATATAGCAAAAGAACCATTATATACGACCAAACCCAATTTAGAAAGATCAGGTATGGGATTTACAATTATGGAAAGTTTTATGGATGAAGTAGATGTAGAATCTGTTGTGGGGCTGGGAACAAAAGTAACAATGAGAAAAGTCATAAAAAATAAACTGGAAAATGAAGAATCTGATGATGAATTTGAAATGATTACAAGAGAATAGAGGTAAACTATGTTTGAAAACAGTGTGGAAGCAATCAAAAAAGCACAATCTGGTGATAAATATGAACTAGAGAGAATGATTAGGGATAACAATGGACTTATATGGAGTATTGTCAAAAGATTTAATGGAAGAGGTTATGATTTAGAAGATTTATACCAGATAGGGTGTATGGGATTTATAAAATCCATCAAAAGATTTGATACCAATTATGATGTAAAATTATCTACATATGCAGTTCCCTATATGATAGGAGAAATTAAACGATATATTCGTGATGATGGACCAATAAAAGTTAGTAGAAGTATTAAAGAATTAGGTATGAAGATAAGAGAATTGCAAAAAGAGAATATAAATAAAAAAGGGAAGGAATTAACGATCGAAGAATTAGAAAAAGAATTAAAAATTTCGAAGGAAGATATTGGATTAGCATTAGAAGCAAACAATACCATAGAATCGATAGATGGAAAATTTTATACAGATAATAAAGATGGAAATAGTATTAACTTAATAGAAAAAATTTCATCAGATAAAAACGAAGAAGAATGTATCACAAATAAATTAGCAATCAAACAATTAATAGAAGGATTAGAAGATAGAGATAAAGAAATTATTTTATTGAGATTTTATAAAGATAAAACACAATCACAAGTGGCAAAAATCCTTGGAATTACACAAGTGCAAGTATCAAGATTAGAAAGAAAAATTTTGAATAATATGAAAATGAAGCTAATTTCGTAAAGAGGTGATCAGTTGAAAAAAGTTTTTATCTATTTTTTTGCTTTTTTATTTCTTTGTTTTATTCTACCAGCATTACTGACGAAATCAGAAATCAGTGCATCATCAGAAATGAGCAATGAGGAAGATAATAAACAAGAAAGTGAAAAGGTTATAGAGCCATATATTTATAATCAATATGGAACGATAAAATTGCTACATATAGATACCAATGAAGTAGAAGAAGTTGCTTTAGATACATATCTTTGTCATGTAGTATCAGCAGAAATGCCAGTAGATTTTGAAAAAGAAGCATTAAAAGCGCAAGCGATTGTTGCAAGAACCTATACTATTTATAAAATCAATAATAAAAAACATGATAATGCAGATATCTGTGACGATTCTACTTGTTGCCAGGCCTGGATTTCAAAAGAGGATAGATTCGCTAGGTGGGATGGAGACAAAGAAGCAAAGTGGAGTAAAATAGAAGAATGTGTGAAAGAAACACAGGGAAAAATTATTACATATAATAATCAACCAATCAATGCCTTTTTTCATTCTAATAGTGGAGGAAAAACAGAGCTTCCTGTAGATGTATGGGGTGGACGGTAGTAATATGCCATATCTTCAAGTTGTTGAAACAGCAGGAGAGGA
The DNA here is from genome assembly GCA_949288175.1 of uncultured Eubacteriales bacterium. Classification (GTDB taxonomy): domain Bacteria; phylum Bacillota; class Clostridia; order TANB77; family CAG-508; genus CAG-269. The sequence goes on from CASEIV010000011.1 coordinate 49,161, forward strand.
AGGATATACGCAATATAATTCTGAAGTAGAACTAACGAATGAAGAAGTATTGGGAAAATTAAAAGAAAAATATGCAGATATTCAAATTGATTTTAATAATCAGGAAGAGATAAAAATATTAGAATATACAAGTAGTGGAAGAGTAAAAACAATTAAATTTGGTAATCACGAAATCTCAGGTACAGAAGCAAGGAGTATATTTGGATTACGTTCTACCAATTTTGAAATCTTTAAAGAGGATGGGAAAATAAAATTTACAGTTATCGGATATGGGCATGGTGTAGGAATGAGCCAAACAGGTGCAGATAGTATGGCAAAGACAGGAAATACAGCAGAAGAAATTATTAACCATTTCTATGTTGGTGTAGAGATTAAAGATGTTAATTCTCTCTAAATAGCAACTCTTTCACTCAGGCTCAACTCCTTGTATATTCATTTCTTATAAATTCCTCGGTTCAATACGAATAACAAGAAACTCTAAAATAATTTTATGGCACCCTTTCACTTAGTCCTCGCTACGCTCGACGCGAACATTTTCCATAAAATTATTTAAGAGTTTCTAATTATTCTCCAATCACATTCGTCATTTATTCGAAATGAATATACAAGGAGTTGTCTTTCTTTTTCAAAAAATTATTAAAAAATGTATAATCTTTTTAAAAAAGGAAATACTTGTAATAATAAAGTATTTAAGGAGGATTATATGAAAAAGGATATTCATTTAAAAAATATAGGGGAAAAAAATATAAATGACAAAATAATTTCTTATGTAGTGATGGGAGTAATTATTGTTGCGATTATTATCATTTCTCTTCTATTATATAGTCAAAAAATCAATAAAGATGTAAAGGATGAGACAATGACATTAGAGCAAATGACAGATGCAATAGGAAAAACAAATGAATATAATGAAGAAACAGAAAGTGCGAGTACAGAAATAGGAAAAACGGTTGAAGAAAGTAAAGAGGAAGATAAGCAAGAAAATGTACAGAATGAAACGGTGCAAAATACAATTAGTAATGAAAGTGTAGAAAGTAGAGCAAGTACTAATACAACACAAAACGTAACACCAAATACAACCAGTGAAGAACAACAAGAAACACAAGAAGTAAAAGAGTTATCATTTGAAAGACCAGTAGAAGGAGAAATTGTCAGAGAATTTGCGCAAGATAATTTAGTATATTCAGAAACATTAGAAGAATGGGTTACACATAATGGAATCGATATAAAAGCAGACAAAACAACAGTTGTAAAAGCAGCAGAAGCAGGTGTTATAAAATCTATAAAAAATGATCCAAGATATGGATTAACAATTGTGATTGAACATGATGATACGTATCAAACAGTATATTCCAATTTATTAACTTCTGAATTTGTTGTGGAAGGAGAAACTGTAGAAAAGGGACAATCTATAGGAACTGTTGGAAATAGTGCTGTATTTGAAATTGCAGATGAACCACATTTACATTTTGAAATATTAAAAGATGCTATTGCCATCGATCCGTCCATTTATATACAATAACTTAATTTTTAGCAATTGACGAAGCAGAATATGTATGATAAAATACGCTAGTAAGTAGCTTAACTACTAAATAAATATAGAAGAGGGAATGAAAAAATGAAGTTAGGAATCGTTGGACTACCAAATGTAGGAAAAAGTACATTATTTAATAGTATAACAAAAGCAGGTGCAGAATGTGCAAATTATCCATTTTGTACAATAGAACCAAATGTTGGAGTAGTACCTGTTCCAGATGAGAGATTAGATGTATTAACCGATATGTATCATCCACAAAAAACAACACATGCAGTTATTGAATTTGTGGATATAGCAGGATTGGTAAAAGGAGCAAGTAAAGGAGAAGGATTAGGAAATAAATTTTTATCACATATCCGTGAAACAGATGCTATATGTGAAGTAGTTAGATGTTTTGAAGATTCTAATATTGTACATGTTGATGGAAATATAGACCCAGTAAGAGATATTGAAACCATTAACTTGGAATTAATATTTGCAGATATAGAAACTGTTAATAAAAGATTAGATAAAGCAAAGAAAAATTTGAAAGCAGATAAAAAATATCAAGAAGAAATTGATTTGTTAGAAAAAATAAAAGAAAATCTAGAAAATGGAATTTCAGCAAGAGCCATTGACTTTAATGAAGATGAGCAAGCTTTAGTAAAAGATATGTTTTTATTAACAACAAAACCAATATTATATATTGCAAATGTATCTGAAGAACAATTAAGTGATGCAGAAAATGACCTAATGGTCAAAAAGGTAAAAGAATATGCTGCAAAAGAAAAAGCAGAAGTAATACCATTATGTGTAAAAGTGGAAGAAGAATTATCAGGACTAGATGATAATGATAAAAAAGAAATGCTAGAAATGTTGGGATTAGAAGAATCAGGACTAGATAAAGTAATTAAGAAAAGTTATGACTTATTAGGTTTAATGTCATTCTTAACAGCAGGAGAACCAGAAGTAAGAGCATGGACAATCAAGAAGGGGACAAAAGCTCCACAAGCAGCAGGAAAGATACATTCAGACATTGAAAGAGGTTTTATCAAAGCAGAAGTTGTTTCTTTTAAAGACTTAGTAGAACAAGGTTCAATGGTTTCAGCAAAAGAAAAGGGATTAGTCAGATCAGAAGGAAAAGATTACATTATGCAAGATGGAGATATTGTTCTATTTAAATTTAATGTGTAAGAATTTAACTTTGTTGTATAAGGAAAATCTTATATGTGGTTAAGATAAAAGTTAAATTTTCTATATAATAAGAAAGAAGAACACGAATGATGATGATTCTTATAGATTAATAAAGTTTATATTTTGTAACAAAAATGTAATAAAAAAATCAAAAAAATATATTGACGAAAAAGTAAAATAAGTATATTATAATGATGATGTAAACAAAAGATAGACAATAGTGTGTTTGTGGACTTGCAATTATTAAAAAAAAGTGTTATAATAATAATTGTTTATAGAGTAATCGAAAAAAATATACTATTTGAAGTAAGGAGAGGTAATATGAAAAAATCAATTATTTTAAAAAGTTTTTTAGTAATTTTAATATGTACAATGTTTATATTTGCAATAACACCAGTATATGCATCAACAGACGAAGGATTTGAAGATATATTAACAGGAAACACATCAAATACAGGAAATACAGGGAATACATCAAACACTGGAAACACAAATACAAGAAATACAAATACAAATTCAAGTAATGTTCAAAACTTAAATGCATTAAGAAATACAAGTAATACTGCTAATACATCAAATTCTTTACCAAAGACAGGAATAGAAGATTCATTACCAACAGTATTATTAGTTGTTGTATTTGCAATTTCAGCAATTTATGCATATAAGAAAATAAAAGATTATAGAAATATTGATTAATAATAAATTATGATAAAGTAAATTGAAGATGATTAAACATCTTCAATTTTTGCTTTTATAATGATTCGATTACCATTAAAATTATTACACGTAACTAAAGTTAATTCAAAAGAATCTGTAATTGTATGATATACTGGGGATAAATCATCAGATTTTACTTCATAATTTTTAATAACAGAATACGTATATTGATTATCATAAGTATCATATACATATATTTTATCATCTATATTTAATTCTTTAATTTTACTAAAAAATTTATCATTATCATAGTTATGTCCAGCAATACATAAATTAGAATTGTTAGAATTTATATAAGGAAAATCTCCAAAAAATCGACAGGGAGAAGTTTTTAATAATTCATCTGTTAATTCATTGAAAATTGGATAAGAAATATTTAATGCAGGGATTTTAATGATACCAATAATGCTGTTAGATTCGAGTTGAGTAGAATTATCTGTATTATCAGAATATAATTTGGTAATACTATAGTTATTAATTAATAAATTAGAGAAATCTTCTTTATGGTTCAAAGAAATTTTGTAATAAGTAAAAACAGAAGTAATAATAAATATAGCAATAATAGAGAGAAAGAATTGAATATTAAATATTTTTTTATAAGAATGTTTTTTAGAAGGAATTGTATATTTATTATTGGAATCTTCTGATTGGTCAATATGTTTATTTAAGTCAATATTAATTATTTGATTCATATACATGCCATTCCTTTCATTCTTTATAAAATTTTAAATCCATTAATTATTAGTATTTCCGTATACAATAAAAATATGATAGTTAAAATGAATAAAAAAATGGAATTTTTAAAGTTCAAAATTTTTATAAAAAAGGTTTGACATTTTTATATATTTAATAGATAATGTATATATGAAATAAAATGTAACAGCAAGAAAAAAAGAATGAGAATTACTAAGGAGGAAATATAGATGTATGTTTTTAATAGGATAACAGTAAATCCACAATTACCAAAAAGAATAGAAAAATTAGGAGAAATATCAAATAATTTATGGTGGTGCTGGAACACAGAATTTTTAAGATTATTTCAAAAAATTGATATGGATTTATGGGAACAATGTTCAAAAAATCCAGTAAAATTCTTAAAACAAGTATCACAAGATAGATTAGAAAAAGTTTCAAAAGATGTTACCTTTTTAAAAGAATATGATAAAGTAGTAGAAAATTTTGAAGATTATATGAATAGTAAAAATACATGGTTTTCTAATAAATATCCTGGAAATAAAAAGGATTTAATTGCCTATTTTTCAGCAGAATATGGATTAGATCAAACCATACCAATTTATTCAGGTGGACTTGGAATTTTATCAGGAGACCATTTAAAGTCTGCAAGTGATTTAGGGGTTCCTTTAGTTGCTGTAGGTTTATTATATAAACATGGATATTTTAATCAAAAAATTAATGGATATGGACAACAAGAAACAGAATATAATAGTATCGATTTATATGATTTACCAATTAATCCTGTAAAAGATGACAAAGGTGATGATTTAACAATCTATGTTAAATTTCCAAAGAGAAGATTATATCTAAAAGTATGGCAAATTAATGTGGGAAGAGTAAAATTATATTTACTAGATTCAGATATTCCTAAAAATAATGAAGAAGATCGAGATGTAACTTTAAAACTATATGGTGGAGACCAAGAAATGAGAATTAGACAAGAGATTGTCTTAGGTATGGCAGGTGTAAGTCTTCTTACAAAATATTTAGGATTAAAACCAACCGTTTATCATATGAATGAAGGACATTCAGCATTTTTAAACTTAGAAATTATCAAAAATATTATCAAAGAAAAACAAGTTTCATTTGAAGTAGCAAGAGATATTGCAAGTTCAAAAACTGTATTTACAACTCATACACCAGTACCAGCAGGAAATGATATATTCCCAATTGAATTGGTTGAAAAATATTTTAAAGATTTCTGGCCAAGATTAGGTATTACAAGAGAAGAATTCTTGAAACTAGGAATGAAGCCAGGACCAGATTTAGATAAAGGCTTTAATATGGGAATATTAGCACTAAAAATTGCAGGAAAGAAAAATGGTGTTAGTAAACTTCATGGAGCAGTTTCTAGAGAATTATTTAGTGAAGTATGGCCTAATATTGCAGCAAATGAATCACCAATTGGATATGTAACAAATGGAATACATACTTGTTCATGGTTGGCACCAAAATTAAAAGAACTATATAACAAATATTTAATTCCATATTGGCAAGATAATATGCATCATGATTATGTATGGGAAAAAATTAAAAATATTCCAGATGATAAATTATGGAGTGCCCATGTAGAAAGAAAAAGAAAATTAATTAATCTTGTAAAGGAAAATACAACAGAAAGATTAAGAAGATCAGGATATGGTTATGAAGAAATTAATGAAATTGTATCAAAATTAAATCCAGATGCCTTAACAATCGGTTTCGCTAGAAGATTTGCAACATATAAGAGAGCAACATTAATTTTTAAAGATATTGAAAGAATGACACAAATCATGAATAATGCTGGAAGACCAGTACAATTAATCTTTGCAGGAAAAGCACATCCAGCAGACAAAGAAGGGCAAGACTTAATCAAATATATTCATGAAGTATCTATGATGCCACAATTTAAAGGAAAAATATTCTTATTAGAAAATTATAATATAGCCATGTCAAGATATTTGATAAGTGGTGTAGATGTATGGTTGAATAATCCAAGAAGACCTATGGAGGCTTCTGGAACAAGTGGACAAAAAGCATCTGTTAATGGTGTTATCAACTTTAGTGTATTAGATGGCTGGTGGGCAGAAGGATATACACAAAATAATGGTTGGACAATTGGAACAAATGCAGAATATGATTCTTATGAAGCCCAAGATATGGCAGATAGTCAAAGTATGTATCATACCTTAGAAGAAAAAATTATTCCAATTTATTATGATAGAGATAAAAATGGAATATCAAAAAGATGGATGGAAATGATGAAAAATTCTATCATGACAACAGGTGGTAAATATAGTACGGCTAGAATGTTGGTAGACTACACAGACCAATTATATATTCCATTATGTAATTTAACTAAAAAATATTATGAAAATATAGATAATGTAGCAGCATATAATGCATGGAAAAAAGATTTATTTGAAAATTGGAAAGATATTAAGATTACACAAGAGAATAGCAATTTAGATAATATAACTATTGATGCTGGAAATAAAATTGAAGTGGGTTGTGAAGTTCAACTTCCAAATATTGATGTAGAAAACGTAACAGTAGAAGCATATTATGGAAAAATATTAGATAATGGTGTTGTAGAAAATGTTAGTATTATTCCAATGCAACTACAAGAAGCAGATGAAGAACATAGAAAATATTATTTTACAACAAAAATTGAATTAACAACTGGTGGAAATTATGGGTATACATTTAGAGTGATGCCAAAACATGAAATGTTATTAGAACCAGCAAATTTAAATTTAGTAAAATGGATAACGAAATAAAAAGAACAAAAAGGGAATTTGGGGACGGACTCATTTTTCCCTTTTTTTGAATCTAAGCAGAATAAAAAATATAGAATATAAAGTCATTACACGATTTTGTATAAGCTAAATTTTCACAGAAATTCTAAAAGAAAAAAATGTGCCGCTTTCATTCAGGCTCAATCCAGTGATATATTCATTTCGCATAATATGTCGAATGTGATTGGAGTACTTGTACTCTTTCTAAATAAAAAATAAATGAGGAAGCGCGAATTCTTGCAGCGAGAGGCTCATTTATTTTTGATGTAGAAAGAGTAATGTACGTATTGAGCCGAGACATTTATAAGAAATGAATATATCACTGGATTGCCCATGAACATTCCTCATTTTTTTCTTTAAGAATTTCTAGTTTCAAATTTAGATACGCAAAATCGTTTCATTTTTTTATATTCTATATTTTTTTGTTTCTAAAATTAGAAAAAGGGAAAAATGAGTCCGTCCCCAAATTCCCTTTTTATAAAGTTATCAATTTATGTGTATAATCCAAATTATTCCAAGAATCATATTCATAACCAATTGTGTAGATATTTGTAGCCCAAATATCTTTTTCTAATAAATATTTAGAAGTTTTATTATTACTTGTGTCCATATATTTTTTGACAGAAGTTATAATTTCTAATTTAGGGTTTGCTTTAGAAATTTCAGAAATCAAATATTTCCCCTTTTGATTAAATCCTAAAATGCGAATATAAGGAGAAGTTTTTTTAGATAAAACCATATCTTTTTTAGTGATTCCTAATAAAGCATATAATAGGATTCTTTGAAGTCTTGTATTAGTATATCTTTTTGATTTAATGATATTTAAAAATTCCACTACACTATTACATGAGTTGGCAGCATTTTTAATGGCATTTTCTAGACCTTCACTAACATCTGGAAGTTCTGCAATTTCTTGAATAGACATTTTTCGTAAATTATAAATAATTTGTTTTTCAAAGACAGATAAATCAGGAACAACATGTCCCACTTTTATATTTTCCAAAAGTGTAGAAAATGTATTTTCTGGAACAACTTTTCTTAAAATATCCCAACCATTATTTTTGACAATGTTTCGTATGGCTGTGGCACTGGCAACCTTTCCATTATATGATGTATCATGATATCCTGCATTATAGCGTTCTACTGTAACAGGAGTGATAGGACTTTTTAATTTTTTTAAAGCTTTTAAATATTCAATTCCTAAAATATTATTCGGAGAAGAAAGTACATTTGAAAATCGTCTAATATCATTTAAATACATAAGTAAAGCATTTTCTCTAGCTTTAGGAAAGGATAAACCTTTACTTAGTTCGTGAGACAATATATTTTTATATGTTTTAGGTTCTTTATATAAAATATCAGCTATCATATCTAATGTAGAAATATCTCCTGATTCAGAACCAAAAGAAAGATAATCCACAACTTTTAAAGAATCTAAAATTTTAATGGCACCTTCCGCAAAGTTTTCTGCACTAGAAATAGAATATAATACGGGAAGTTCAATTACTAAATCAATACCATTTTTGATAGCCATTTCTGTTTTGGCCCATTTATCGACTAAAGAAGTAGAACCTCTTTGTGTAAAGTTACCACTAATAATAGCAACAGAATAAGAAGAGCCTGTATCTTGCAATGATTTTTGCAAATGATATAAATGCCCATTATGAAATGGGTTATATTCTGCAATAATTCCGATAACTTTACTCATTTTTAGTTTCATTCCTTTCTTTAGGCACAAATTTGGTTGGAAAAGAATTATTTTTCAACCTTTCCTTTCTGAAAAATATTGTATAATTTGTAAATTACTGATATAATGTTATCATAAAAAAATATAAAAAACAATGAAGAAAGGTTTTTTTATGGAAAAGGTTATCATATATACAGATGGTGCATGTTCAGGAAACCCAGGACCTGGGGGATGGGGTTCTATTTTAATGTATAAAGAAAATACAAAAGAAATATCAGGAGGGCAAAAAAATACAACGAATAATGTTATGGAATTGACAGCAGTTATTGAGGGACTTAAACTATTAAAGTTTCCTTGTGAAGTTGAAATATATAGTGACAGTGCCTATGTTGTAAATGCATTTAATCAAGGATGGATATATAATTGGATAAAAAATAATTGGAAAACATCAGGAAAAGAACCAGTAAAAAACAAAGAAATTTGGCAAGAATTATATGCCTTGACAAAAACACATAAGGTAAAATTCATAAAGGTAAAAGGACATAGTGATAATGAATTTAATAACAGATGTGATGAAATGGCAAGAAATGCAATCAAGAATTTAGGATAAATAGAGAAAAAGGAGATGTGACATGATAATAGAACAATTTATATTTACAGTTGTTTCACTCGCAATTTTTGTATACATGTTCTTTAAAATGATAAAAAACAATGATACAAGTTATATTATCATTTTAATATTAGAAGCGATTGGAATTGCATTAAATTTTTTAGGATTTGCACTTTTTATAGAATTAAATATATTTTTAAATATATTAAAATATGTGCTTTCGATTGTCATACCAGGAATTGTGATTATACTGGAAATGAGAGGTATGACATTAATTGAAATCATGAATATAGCAAAAGCAAGAATATATTTAGCAGTTGGAAAAGATAAAAAAGCAAAAGAGGCATTACTAAATTTAGTTTCAAAAATACCAGATAGTTATAAAGGACATAAAATGCTTGCAGAGCTATATGAAAAAGAAGGTGGAATGCGAAAATCAATTGATGAATATGTGCAAGCAATTGATATTAATAAAAAAGATTATGAGTCTTATTATAAAGTGGCAGAACTATTAAACAACTTAGATAAAAAAGATGAAGCAACAGAAATGTTATTTAATTTATTAAACAAAAAGCCAGATATGTATAAAGCAACAGAATTGTTGGGAGATATTCTGATTTCTAAAGAAATGTATAAGGAAGCAGTCAATGTTTATCAAGAGGCTTTAAAATATAATCCTGTAAGTTATGAAATAAACTATAATCTGGGAATTGCGTATACGATGTTAAATGATTTTCAAAATGCCAAAATTTGTTATGAAAAGGCGGCTGAAATCAATTCCTTGCTATATAATGCAAAATATTCTTTAGCAGAAATTGCATTAATTTATAAAGATTTAGAAGAAGCAGAAAAAAGATTTTTGGAAACAATCGAAGAAGACGAATTATCGGCAGATGCTTATTATGAATTGGCAAAAATATGCTTAATGAAAGGTGAAAAAGAGACAGCTATCAACTATGTTAATACAGCAATTGATATTGCTTCTAAAAAAATAGTGGAAAAAGTAAAAAAAGAACCATTATTTATACCGATTATGGCAAGAATATCTATTCCATTTAATTTAGATAATCAAGAAGAAAAGGAAACAAAATTAACAGAAAAAGAAATAAAAGCAAAAGAGCATTTAGAAGAAATGGTGGATATCACAAGACATTTAAGTTATAATGATATTAATTTATTAAAGAAAAATGCAAAGGAAAAGAATGATGGAAATATAAAGTTAGAAAATATAGAAAAAGAACAAGATGAAAGACAAAAATAAGAAGTGTAATACTCATAAAATCTTCTAACCAGACTATAATGTATAAGAAGGAGGATTTTATGAGTATAAATTTTTGTATCATAGGAGGAGATTTAAGAAGTTTTTTCTTAGCAAAAATATTATCTAGAGAAAAACACGAAGTAAAATTATATGGTTTTGATAAACTAGAGAATTTTAAAGAATGTGAAAAATATGATGAAATGATTAAAAATTCTGATAATATAGTTTTACCAATACCATTTTCCAAAGATAATCAGTATGTTAATATGCCATTTTCTAATAAAGATATTGCCATTAGAGAAATATTTTATTATTTGGAAAATAAAACGATATTTGTCGGAAACATACATCAGGAATTAAAGGAAGAATTACATAGAAAGCATAATCAAGTAATTGATTTTATGAAAAAAGAAGAATTTGCCATATTAAATGCCATTCCAACTGCAGAAGCTACAATAGAGATAATATTAAAAAATACAAAGAAAATATTACAAAATAGCAATTGTTTGATTATGGGATTTGGAAGAATAGGGAAAGTTTTAGCATATAAGTTAAAAGGATTGTCTGCAAAAGTGACTTGTATGACAATGAGCGAAGAAGAAAAGGCATGGGCAGTAGCATATGGATATGAAACGACAAAAATAGAAAATTTACAAAAAAATTGTACAAAATTTAAACAGTATGATATAATCATAAACACAATCCCTAAAGTAATATTTAGAGAAGAATTAAAGGAAATTAAGAAGGAAACTTTAGTAATTGATTTGGCTTCGAAGCCGTATGGAATCGATAGAAAAATAGCAGAACAAGAGAAATTAAACTTTATAGAAGCATTAGGTTTACCACGGAAAGTCGGCACCAATGACATCAGTAAAATATATGAAAGACATCATGAAGCAATATATTTGAAAAAGAAACGAAAGCAAAGATGAACAATAAATCACAAGTGAAGGAGACATATCTTAGCATGATTAGAAAAGAACCAAGAATAAGATGTGTCTCCTGACACTAGAAAAAAGGAGAGAAAAGTTATGTTTTTAGATATCATAAAATCTATAATATTTGGAATTGTAGAAGGAATTACAGAATGGTTACCAATCAGTAGTACAGGACATTTAATATTAGTAGAACAATTTTTAAAATTTGAAAATGTTTCACCAGAATTTTGGTCAATGTTTCAAGTCGTTATTCAATTAGGAGCAATTTTAGCAGTCGTATTATTGTATTTTAAGAAAATTTGGCCAATTACGAATAACAAAGAAAAAGCAATGAAACCAACAGGAATCTTATCTTATTTTGACAAAAATATTATGAGTCTATGGGGAAAGATTTTAGTAGGTTGTGTACCAGCAGCGATTATTGGATTATTATTTGATGAAACATTTGAAGCTTTATTTTACAATCCAACTTGTATAGCCATTGCTTTAATTGTATTTGGTATTGCCTTTATTGTAATCGAAAATTGGAATAAAAACAGAAAAGGTACAAAGGATAAAAATTCTGAGATTACCTATAAAGATGCTTTAATTATTGGTGTATTTCAATTATTAGCAGCTATCTTTCCAGGGACTTCACGTTCAGGAGCAACAATTATTGGAGGATTATTAATAGGACTATCAAGAGCAAATGCCGCAGAATTTACATTTTATTTAGCAATTCCAACAATGTTAGGTGCTAGTTTATTAAAATTGGTAAAATTTGGGTTGGCATTTACAGGTGCTGAAATTATTATCTTATTAGTTGGAATGGTAATATCTTTTGTAGTATCTATGTTTGTTATCAAATTCTTAATGAATTATATTAAGAAACATGACTTTAAAGTGTTTGGATATTATCGAATCATATTAGGAATCATTGTGTTAACATATTTCTTTTTTGCATAATCATATTATATTAAATTAGATATACAATAAAAAATAGCAATATTGTCAATAGATTATACTGCTATTTTTTTTGATATAAAAAAATTGATTTCTCTTTATCTTGGTATGTATAAGACTTTTTTATTGAATAGAAAAATTGCTTTTCCTATTCAATAAAAAAATCAACGTTTCATAACAAGGTTAAGGATTTTTATTATCTCTCCTTTCAGAATTAGGAGAAGAAGCACATAGTTTTTCATATTCTTTACATTTTATCTTATAATCCATTTGCATGCATAAATAGCGATAATAGCTAAAAGCTTGTTCATATTGCATGATGGGATTAAACATAGGATCTTTATATAATTCATTCATATCAAGATTGGGATTTCCCATATTAAAATCCATAAAAGGTTGCTGATAATAATTAAAATCTTTTTCCATAGAAAAACCTCCATTAAATACAAAATACTAACAAAATGTTTTTTACATAAAATTCTCAAAAAGTTATTCTAATAAAATATATTACAATAAAACAAATATATTACAAAAATACAAAAGGTTATAAATCAAAATTGAAAAAAGGAAATAGGTTCATAAATATACAAGTATATAGAACAGCTATAATACCATGTAATAGTTTTCCATAGATATATGGTTTGATAGATAAATCGCTTTTAGAAGTAATACTAAGTACTTGTAACAAAACAGATATACCACCAAAACCAAGTAAAAATGCGGTAATCAATATATTAATAGAAAGTTTTTTACAAGCAATATTGGAAATGGTACTTATTCCATTTGTAATTTCAAAAAATCCTGTAAATAGTGGTTCAATAAAAGAAGGAGAGACATGTATAAAATTAAAAAATGGTGTTGCGATGATTTCTACCATATGTGTAATGCCACTGGATTTTAAGATAGAAATAATTGAAGAAAAGATGACAACAAATCCACCAATAATCAAGATAGATTTTATACTATTTACAATACTTTCTGATAAGATTTCACCTAAGTTAGAAAAAGAGGCCTGTGTTTTCGTATTTGTATAGGTTTTGGAAGTAAAAGAATTTGAATTGGGATGTTTTGTTTTCTTCCAAAAGCGAAAGAGAAAGCCAACTGTTAAAGAGGCGAGTAAGTGAGTAATAAATAGTAAAAGTCCAATTATGGTATTTCGATATAATAAAATACCGACAGAGCCAATAATAAATAAAGGTCCAGAATTATTTGTAAAACTTAAAAGCCTTTCACATTCTTCTTTTGTACAAATATTTTCTTTCCTAAAATTGGTAGCAATTTTGGCACCAATGGGATAACCGCTAATAATTCCCATGATAAAAGCAAAGGCACCTTCACCCCTTATATTAAATAGAGGTTTCATAAATCGATTTAAAATGTTACCAATATGATAAACAATATTGGTATGCATTAAAAGTTCTGTTGCAACAAAAAATGGGAATAAGGAAGGAACAACAGAAGTAGCCCAAAGATTAATCCCTGATTTGACTGCTGTTAAATTGGAATTTGAAAATATTAAAATAGAAAGGGTAAATAGTAAAAAGAGAAGGGATATAAAATTTCTTTTTAATTTTAATACAATAAAGTTACTTTTTAGAAACATGAAATCCTCCTTTATGTCAAAAATAGTAGATTAAGCTATTTATATTCGTGTAATAATTGCGAAGTAATTTTTCGCATCGACAAATCTTTACGCTTCTTGGAGAACTTAAATATATATAGTTAAATTAGAAAAGTAGAGAAAAGTTCTCGCGAAGCGAGATTTGTCCTAAAAAATCAAAAATTTTATTGACTTTTTATATAAACGATAATATAATTAGTTCATCATTTTTATTCAATTAAAATTTTTTGTTCTAATTTTTTTATATTCTTAGAAAAATCATTCTATGTTTTTACATCTTAAAATTTCAATTTAAAATAATTTTATTCGAGGAGGTGAGGAATATGCAGGAAACCTTAGAACTTATTTTGCAAGAGATAAGAGAAGTAAAAACAAAAGTAGATGCACTAGAAACAAAAGTAGATGCACTAGAAACAAAAGTAGACAATCTAGAAGAAAAGTTTGATCAAAAATTATCAGCACTAGAAGAGAGTTTTGACCAAAAACTATTAAAACAAGAAAAGAACTTCGACCAAAAGCTAGTATCATTAGAAGAAAGATTTGATCAAAAGTTATCAGAACAAGAAAAACGTTTATTAAAAGCAATGGACAAGAAAATTGAAGAAGCAATTAGTAAACAAAGTAAAGAAATAGCAGAAGAGTTTCAAAATTTGATAAAATATTTAGATAAAAGATTTAAAAAGATAGAAAATAAATTAGATGAGGAAATTTTAAATAATAAAATAGCACATGAATCTTATGAAGCAAGACTATATAAAATAGAAACAGCACTAAGCTATTTAGAGAAGAAAATATTAGCAAAAAATGTGTAGTTTTGATAATTAGATATTTTATAAAATTTTAAATTTATAGTAACAAAAAATCATTTAAGTGAATAAAAAAGGAAAAAATGCACATACCTAAAATAGAATAAAGAAAGGAAGTGCATTTTTTTATGGACGATAAAAAATCAAATACATTTGATAAAAAGAGTAATGAAGATATTGAACATAGAGTTAATCGTGAACTAGAAGAAAAATACGAAGTTGGAGAAGATAGCACCAAATATGGAGAATTTATTTCATCCTATTTTGCATGGGTTTCTTTACCAAATCAAAAAGAAAGGGCAGAAGAATTAGATAATATGACTAAAACCGAAAACGACAAAAATAAAAGAAAAAATGAAAAATAGTGAGAAAAAAGTATAAAAAAGCATAAAAATTGTAAAAAATCAAAAAAAATCCTAAAAATTGTGAACAAATTGCGTAAAAATAAAGTTGAAAAAATATAGAAAGAGCGTATAATAATAATGTAGGTCAAAGAAAGTCAAAGTCAAAAAGGAGATGAGACCAATGCGAATGTCAGATATCATAGAAGAATTTATAAAAGATTTATTTGATGATGATAATCAATTAGTAGAAATACAAAGAAATGAATTAGCAGAACAGTTTAATTGTGTACCATCACAAATTAATTATGTTATATCAACAAGATTTAAACCATCTCAAGGATATTATGTAGAAAGCAAAAGAGGTGGTGGAGGTCATATTACCATAAAAAAAGTCAATAATACAAAGTCAGATTATTTTATGCACATTATAAAAAATATCGGAGAGGAAATGACTTCTAATGATGTGGATATACTAATAAGTGACTTTCTAACTTATGATTTTATAACCAAAGAAGAAGCAAAGCTCTTAAAAGTAGCAACAAGTGATAATGTATTACTGTTAGCAAAAGATGTAAAAGATAAATTAAGAGCCAAGATATTTAAGAATATGTTATTAAATATAGAATAGGAGGAATGATTATGTTATGTGATAATTGTAAAAAAAGAGAAGCAAATGTAAGATATTCAGAAAATATAAATGGAGTAAGAAGAGAATTAAATCTATGTGAGGAATGTAGTAAAAAATTAGGAATAGGTGAAATTGGATTAGATATGCCAATTAATTTTTCAAGTTTTTTCGGAGACTTTTTAGAAGATTTTTCAAATACAGAATTTATGCCTATGTTTAATGAATTAAAGACATTAAAATGTGACCAGTGTGGATACACATTTGAGGATATAGCACACACTGGAAGAGTCGGTTGTGCAAATTGTTATGATGTTTTTCAAGATAGACTAGATCCGATTATTAGAAGAATCCAAAGTAGCAATCATCATGTAGGAAGATTAGGAAAGAGTATTGATAAGAAAATAGAAGAAAGACAAGAAAGAAAAGAACAGAATGAGCAACGTAAAAAAGAAGAGACTCCAGAAAAAACATTAGAAGGATTAAAAGAAGATTTGAAACAAGCAATAAAAGAAGAACGCTATGAAGATGCAGCAAAACTAAGAGATGAAATCAAAAAATTAGAAGAAAATAAATAATGAAAAATTGTGTGATATGACGAAGAATGTTTCTATTTGCATGTTATAAGTAAATGAATGTAGAGTAGATAAAAATTAAAAAGAAGGGAAGAAAAACAATGAATTGGTATTTACAAAGTGGAAAAGAATCAGATATAGCAATCAATACGAGAATACGTTTTTCAAGAAATATACAAGGATATAATTTTCATTTAAGTCCAAAAGAATTACAAGAATTGGAGAATAAAATAAAAGATAATGTATATCAAATTGGATATGGACTAAGATTTTTAAAACTAGAAGATATGGATGATATTACAAAATTAAGTTTAGTAGAGAAAGGTTTGATTAATTACAATTTTGCTTTTGAATCAGGTAATATAGGGGCCATTTTAGTCAACGATGAAGAAAATATTTGTATAATGATAGGAGAAGATGATCATTTAAAAATACAAGTATTTAATAGCGGATTGGAATTAGAAAATACATTAAATCTAGCGATTGAAATCGATAAAAAAATTGAAGATATATTTGGTTATTGTGTTAGCAAACAATATGGCTATTTAACAGCTTGTCCTAATAACATCGGAACAGGATTAAAAGCTTCTGTAAAACTACATTTACCAGCTTTGGCAAAAACAAGAAATACAGAAAAAGTGTTAGAAGCAATTAATAACTTTGGTATTAATATAAAGGGTGTTTATGATGAAGAAGGTCATATTGTAGGCGATATGTATGAAATATCTAATAAGAAAACATTAGGAATTACAGAAAATGAAATCATACAAAATATTAAAATTGTTGTAGAAAAAGTTATCAAACAAGAAAGAGCAGCTAGAAGATTTTTGGCAAATGAAGGCATTGAAGTTGAAGATTTAATTTATAGAAATTACGGAATATTAACAAATTGTAAAAAGATTACCATGGAAGAAGCTGAAAATCTATTATCTACAGTAAAATTAGGAGTAGATTTAGGTATATTAAAAGAATTATCTGATTTGCAAATACAAAAAATGTACTTATACATTCAGCCAGGTAACTTACAAAAATATTTTGGAGAGCAATATGAAAGACTAGACAGAGAAATGAAAAGAGCGGAGATGATTAAGCAAGTTATTAATCAATAGTGTCGCATAGACAAACGAACTCAATGAGACAAATGTCGCATAGACAAACGAACCTAATGCGACAAAAAAGAAAGGTAAGGTGATAATTATGACATATAATTTTACAAGTAGAGCGAAAAAGGCAATAGAAATTGCCAATGATGCAGCTTTAGAATTAGGGCATAGATATATTGGAACAGAGCATTTGCTATATGGTTTAGCAAAAGAAGGTAGTGGTGTAGCATCTAAAGTATTAGAAAACCAAGAGATTACACCAGAAAATATCATAGATGTAACCATTGAATTGGTTGGAAAAGATGAACCAATTGAAGAGACATTAGGATTTACACCAAGAACGAAAAGAGTTATTGAAAATGCTTTTATTGAGGCAAGAAAATTAGGATATAACTATATAGGAACAGAACATCTTTTAATCGGACTATTAAGAGAAGGTGATAGTGTAGCAGCGAGAATTTTAATCGAATTAAATGTGAATATTCCAAAACTATATGGAGAAATCATAAGAGTGATTAATGAAGGCGAGGATTTAGCAGGAGAAAGTGATGCTAAAAGTGGAAGAAGAAAATCTGGAAGCTATAACCAAACACCAACATTAAATCAATTTGGAGAAGATTTAACTGAAAAAGCAAAAGAAGGAAAATTAGACCCAATCATCGGAAGAAAAGAAGAAATTGAAAGGGTTATTCAAATTTTATCAAGAAGAACAAAAAACAATCCATGTTTAATTGGTGAACCAGGTGTTGGTAAAACAGCAGTTGTAGAAGGATTGGCACAAAAAATTGTGTCAGGAGATGTTCCAGAAATTTTAAAAAATAAAAGAGTGGTAACAGTGGATATTTCTAGCATGGTAGCTGGAGCAAAATACAGAGGAGATTTTGAAGAAAGAATTAAAAAAGCATTAAACGAAGTTAAAAAAGCAGGAGATGTTATTCTATTTATTGACGAAGTTCATACAATTGTGGGAGCAGGTTCAGCAGAAGGTGCTATCGATGCCGCTAATATCTTAAAACCATTATTGGCAAGAGGAGAAATTCAATTGGTAGGTGCTACGACTTTAAATGAATATAGAAAATTTATTGAAAAGGATTCTGCATTAGAGAGAAGATTTAGTCCTGTAACAGTTAATGAACCATCAGAAAAAGATACCATTACGATTTTAAAAGGTATTAAAGATAAATATGAAGCACATCATAATGTGAAAATAACAGATGAGGCAATTGATGCAGCAGTTAAATTATCTGTTAGATATATTAATGATAGATATTTACCAGATAAGGCAATTGATTTAATTGATGAGGCAGCATCAAGAGCAAGATTAAGAACATATACAGAACCAGATTCTTTAAAAGAATTGGAAGAAGAACTTGCTAATGTAACAAAAGATAAGGAAGAAGCTGTTAAAATTCAAAAGTTTGAAAAAGCAGCATCTTTAAGAGACAAAGAAAAAGAATTAAAAGCAAAATATGAAAAAGAACAAAATAAATGGAAAAATAAAAATAACAAATCTGTAACAGACATTACAGAGGAAAATATTGCAGAGGTAATTGCTAACTGGACAGGAATACCAGCCAAAAAGATTACAGAGGATGAAAATGAAAGATTAAAACATTTAGAAGAAAACTTGCATGAAAGAGTGATTGGTCAAAATGAAGCAGTAGAAGCAGTTGCAAAAGCAATTAGAAGAGGAAGAGTTGGGTTAAAAGATCCAAAGAGACCAATCGGTTCATTCTTATTCCTAGGACCAACAGGTGTTGGTAAAACAGAATTATCAAAAGCATTGGCAGAATGCTTATTTGGTGATGAAAATGCGATGATCAGAATGGATATGTCTGAATATATGGAACCACATTCTGTATCTAAATTAATTGGTTCACCTCCAGGATATGTAGGATTTGATGAAGGTGGTCAATTAACAGAGAAAATAAGAAGAAAACCATATTCTGTTATCCTGTTTGATGAAATCGAAAAAGCACATCCAGATGTTATGAATATGTTACTTCAAATACTAGAAGATGGTAGATTAACAGATAGCCAAGGAAGAACGGTTAACTTTAAAAATACAGTGATTATTATGACTTCTAATATAGGAGCAAGATTAATTACAGACAAAAAATCTTTAGGTTTCTCAAATGCTAAAAATACAGAAGATACACAAAAAGAATATGAAGAAACCAAAAAAGAAGTTATGGAAGCTTTGAAAAAAGAATTAAGACCAGAATTTATTAATCGTATTGATGAAATTATTGTATTCCATAAATTAACAGATGAAGAAATTGATAAGATTATTGATATTATGCTAAAAGAAGTAGTTGGCAGATTAAAAGACCAAAAAATAGAAATCGAGTTAGAACCATCTGTTAAAAAGTTAATTGCAAGTAAAGGAATTGATAAAAACTTTGGTGCAAGACCTTTAAGAAGAACAATTCAAAGTGTACTAGAAGATAGTTTAGCTGAAGAAATATTAGATGGTAAGTTGAAAAAGAATAAAGTGAACAAAATTGGTATTAAAGATGAGAAAGTAGTTGTGGAGAAATAAGGTAAATTTTAGGAGAACCTTCAAACTTTAATAGAACTTAAATTTTAAATAAAGATCAAAAGAGCCCTAACAGGCTCTCTTGATTGACAGGACAAGCATAGGCTTGCCTGTCAGATTGGGGAGCTCGTGCTCCCCACCCTTTGGACAGTGCGTTATCCGCAGATGCGGAATCCACCATCGTCCAAAGGACAGAATCCAGTACCACTCCTCATCTTTTAGATGAGGGTGGAGTTTTACTCCACTTGCCACTCCTATGAAAAGGAGTGACAATAGCAGGTTAAAGAAAAACCATTCCCGGCTTTTCTTTACCTGACCATAGAAAAGAGGATTTTTCATTTTATATTTTCTCCTTTCTTTTCTTTGTTACACCACACTCAAATATCACGTTAAAACAACTAGTTAGAGAGTGTGGCTAGAGCTACAAAATATATGAATATTATAACACAAAATTCACATAAATGCAAATATATAGGGATTTGTGAAATAAGAATAAAAGCAGAAAAAATAAAAATTAGTATTTAAATTATAAGCTTTTGGATTTAGGAATATATTGAAAAATCAAGGAATACAATAAATGTGTGAACTTTATGTGAAAAATCAAAAAATAGTATTGACATTTCATAAAAATGGGTATACATTATTAGCAGTCGCAAAGATAGAGTGCTAAAAATAAAGGAGGTAATTTAAATGATTAAACCATTAGGAAGTAGAGTATTAATAAAAATGAAAGAAGGCGAAGAAACAACAAAAAGTGGAATTATACTAGCACAGGCTGCTCAAGAAAAACCACAAGTAGCAGAAGTTATAGAAGTAGGACCTGGCGAAATCATAGATGGAAAACCAGAAACAATGATTGTAAAAAAAGGTGATAATGTTATTGTTAGTAAATATTCTGGAACAGAAGTAAAATATGAAGGAACAGATTATATTATTGTAAAACAAGATGACATATTAGCTGTTGTAGAGTAAAATAAGAAAAGTTGCCAAAGGGGACGGGGCATTTTGGCAACTTATGATATAAGTGTGATAAAAGATAATTTTTAAATATAAATCAAGGTTGCCAAAATGCCCCGTCCCCTTTGGCAACAAAGAAAGGAAGGATTTTAAATGGCAAAAGTTATTAAATTTGGAGAAGATGCAAGAAAATCTTTATTAGAAGGTGTTAATAAATTAGCAGATACTGTTAAAGTGACATTAGGACCAAAAGGAAGAAATGTTGTTTTAGACAAAAGTTTTGGAGCACCATTGATTACAAATGATGGTGTAACAATCGCAAAAGAAATTGAATTAGAAGATAAATTTGAAAATATGGGTGCAAGATTAGTTAAAGAAGTTTCAACAAAAACAAATGATGTTGCAGGTGATGGAACAACAACAGCTACAGTTTTAGCACAAAGCATGATTAAAGAAGGTGTAAAAAACGTAGCAGCAGGTGCAGATCCAATGGCAATTAAAAGAGGTATGGATAAAGCAGTCAATACAGCAGTAGAAGGATTAAAAGAAATCAGTTCAGAAGTTAATGGAAAAGACGATATTGCAAGGGTTGCAAGTATTTCTGCAAACAATGAAGAAATCGGAAACTTAATTGCAGAAGCAATGGAGAAAGTTTCAAAAGATGGTGTTATTACAATTGAAGAATCAAAAACATCAAATACAGAATTAAATGTTGTAGAAGGAATGCAATTTGATAAAGGATATTTATCACCATATATGGCAACAGATACAGAAAAAATGGAAGCTGTTTTAGACAATCCATATATCTTATTAACAGATAAAAAGATTAGTAATATTCAAGAAATCTTACCATTATTAGAAAGCTTAATGCAAGAATCAGGAAAACTATTAATTGTTTGTGATGATATGGAAGGAGAAGCATTATCAACATTAATCTTAAATAAATTAAGAGGAGTATTAAATGTTGTAGCTGTTAAAGCTCCTGGATTTGGAGATAAGAGAAAAGCAATGTTACAAGATATTGCTACATTAACAGGTGCAGAGGTGATTACATCAGATTTAGGATTAGAATTAAAAGATACAACAATTGCACAATTAGGTAGAGCAAAACAAGTAAAAGTACAAAAAGAAAATACAATTATT
>CASEIV010000012.1 GCA_949288175.1 uncultured Eubacteriales bacterium
TCAATTGGTTAAATTTTGTTTGTTTTTATTATTTTAACACAATTTTGAATTGGGTATCTTATTTTTTGATTAATTTTCCCGAATTTATTTTACACTAACATGGAAAAGTAAGGAAAAATAAGTAAAAAAGAGAATTTAAGAGAAAAAATACTAATATAAGAGGAAGAAAATAAAAAATTCTGAAAAATTTTGTTTTTTTACTCAGAATTATGTATACAAAATTTGAAAAAAGGCAGAATATATGGTATAATATAGATTAGTCGCGCAAAAAAACATAAAGGAGAGTGGATTTTATTTTAAAAAAGAAACTAAAATTTTATACAAAAGAGATTCTCAAATTTTTTAACATTACAATGATAGCTTTGGGTATTATTATCGCGATTATTTTAATAAAATATAAACCAATGTATAAAGTAAGTATTTCTGGTGAAGAACTTGGATATATAGAAAATAAACAAGCATTAGAAGAAACATTAAAAGAAGAAATTACAGAAAGTTCTGATAAAACAATAGAAGATGTTAGCTTAAATAAAGAACCAGAATATGAGTTAAAATTAGTAAGTAGAACAGAAAATACAGAGGAGAAAGAGGTAGTAGAAGAATTAAAAGAAGAAGTTACAGTTACTTATAAATATTATGAAATAGCCATACAAGAAAATGTTGTTGAAAAAGTAAACACAAGTGAAGAAGCAGAAGAATTAGTGAATGAAATAAAAGAGGAAAATAATAGTGAGGAAATTAATTTAAGCATTGTAGAAAAATATACACAAAATGAAGAAGAAGTGAATACATCAGATTTAGAAGTGGCAAAAATAAATCTTCAAGAAACAGTACAAACAGCTATAGAAGAAATAGAACAACAAAAAGAAGAGGAAGAAAGATGGAATACATTACCAAGTATTAATGGTATTAAATTAGCAGTGACACCAATTGAAGGAACAATTACTTCTAGATATGGGGTAAGTAGTAATATTCGAAAATCAACACACACAGGATTA
This sequence comes from uncultured Eubacteriales bacterium, assembly GCA_949288175.1. Taxonomy (GTDB): domain Bacteria; phylum Bacillota; class Clostridia; order TANB77; family CAG-508; genus CAG-269. Next base: position 999 of record CASEIV010000012.1, read on the forward strand.
GATATCTCAGCAGTGACTGGCACAGATATAAAAGTTGTAGCAGATGGTACTGTTATTAGTGCAGGATATAGTGGATCTTATGGATATTTAGTAAAAGTAGACCATGGAAATGGTGTAGAAACTTGGTATGCACATACAAGTAAAATGTATGTGAAAAAGGGAGATGCTGTGAAAGCTGGAGACGTCATAGCAGCAGTTGGTTCAACAGGAAATTCAACAGGACCTCATTTACATTTAGAAATTAGAGTAAATGGAGAAACTGTTAACCCACAAGATTATTTATATAAGGATTAAAATACAAGTATGAAAGTGCTTGTGTTTTTTTTGCACTGCAACATTTTGTCAAAAAAACTGAAAAATATGTTATATAGATTATTGACATTTCATTCCAATCATATATAATGGATTTGTTGAAATCTTTTATAATGGAGTAATAGAAGGTTTTATAAAACATAGAGCAAATATGTAATGCTCGAAGAGGAGGTTATTTATGAGTGATAACGTAAATGAAGAAAAAGAAATTGAACAAATGATTGATGACTTAGTGCAAAAGGCAAAAGTAGCATCTCAAGAATATTTAAAATTAGACCAAGAAACAGTAAACAACATTACAAAAGCAATGGCAATGGCAGGACTTGAAAATCATATGAGATTAGCGAAAATGGCAGTTGAAGAAACTGGAAGAGGTATCTATGAAGACAAAATTACAAAGAATATGTTTGCAACAGAATATATATATCATAGTATCAAATATGAAAAGACAGTAGGTATTATAGATGAAAATGTAGAAGATGATTATGTAGAAATTGCAGAACCAATCGGAATTATCGCAGGAGTTACACCTGTTACAAATCCAACATCAACAACCATGTTTAAATCTATCATATCAGCAAAAACAAGAAATGTTATCATATTTGGTTTTCACCCATCTGCACAAAAATGTAGTGTGGAAGCAGCTAGAATTTTAAGAGATGCAGCTGTAAAGGCAGGGGCACCAGAAAACTGTATTTTATGGATTGAAAAACCAAGTATTACAGCTACAAGATTATTAATGAACCACCCAGATGTAAACTTAATCTTAGCAACTGGTGGGACAGGCATGGTTAAATCAGCTTATTCTTGTGGAAAACCAGCATTAGGTGTAGGACCTGGAAATGTTCCATGTTATATTGATAAAACAGCAAAATTAGAAACATCAGTAAATGATTTAGTTATGTCAAAAGCATTTGATAATGGTATGATTTGTGCATCAGAGCAAGCCGTTATTATAGATAAAGAGATTCAAAAAAGATTTGAAGAATTAATGAAAAAAGCAGGATGTTATTTTGTAAACGAAGAAGAAAAAGAAAAATTAGTAAATGGTATGTTTGAAAAATTAGAAAATGGAGATTATAAACTAAAATCACATGTACCAGGACAATATCCTCATACAATTGCAAAAGAGGCTGGATTTGAAATTCCAGAAGACACCAAAGTCATTGTTGTTCCTGAAACAGGTGTTGGAAAAGATTATCCATTCTCAAAAGAAAAATTAAGTCCAGTACTAACATACTATGTTGTAAAAGATGAAAACGAAGGAATACCACTAGCAGAAAAATTGCTAGAATTTGGTGGATTAGGACATTCAGCAGTTATTCATTCTGAAAACAAAGATACTGTTTTAAGATTCTCAGAAACAATGAAAGCAGGAAGAATTATTGTAAACTCTCCATCAACACATGGAGCAATTGGTGATATATATAATACCAATATGCCATCATTAACATTAGGTTGTGGTTCATTTGGTGGAAATTCAACAACAGCCAATGTATCATCAGTAAACTTGATTAATGTAAAAAGAGTTGCAAATAGGAGGGTTAATATGCAATGGTTTAAAGTTCCAGAAAAAATATATTTTGAAGCAGGTTCAATTGCTTATTTAGAAAAAATGCCAAATATTGAAAGAGCATTTATTGTAACAGATCCAGGAATGGTGAAATTAGGATATGTAGATAAAATCTTATATCATTTAAGAAATAGACAACAGTATGTACATTCAGAAATTTTTAGTGAAGTGGAGGCAGACCCATCATTTGATACCATCATGAAAGGTGTTGAAGCAATGAAAAACTTCAAACCAGATGTGATTATTGCATTAGGTGGAGGAAGTCCAATTGATGCAGCAAAAGGAATGTGGCTATTCTATGAACATCCAGAAGCAGATGCAGAAGGATTAAAATTAAAATTTATGGATATTAGAAAACGTACTTATAAATTCCCTAAATTAGGTGAAAAATGTCAAATGGTAGCCATTCCAACAACATCAGGTACAGGTTCAGAGGTAACATCATTTGCTGTTATCACAGACAAAGAGAAAAATAAAAAATATCCATTAGCAGATTATGAATTAACACCAGATGTTGCCATTGTAGATTCAGACTTAGTCATGAGTTTACCAAAATCAATCACAGCAGATACAGGTATGGATGTATTAACACATGCATTAGAAGCATATGTTTCAAATATGGCATCAGACTATACAGATGGACTAGCTGAGAAAGCAGTAGAATTGGTAATTGAATATCTAGAGCAAGCATATGATGATGGAACAAATAAATTAGCTCGTGAAAAAATGCATAATGCAAGTACCATTGCAGGTATGGCTTTCACAAACGCCTTTTTAGGAGTTAACCACTCAATAGCACATAAAATAGGTGCAGAATTCCATTTACCACATGGAAGAATTAATGCGATATTATTACCATATGTGGTAAGATATAATGCTACAAAACCAACAAAATTTGTTTCATTCCCTAAATATGAATATTTTATAGCTGATAAAAAATATTCTGAGATAGCAAAAAAAGCAGGATTAAAAGCAAAAACTGTTGAAGAAGGAATTAGTAGCTTAATTGAAAAAATTAAAGAAATGAATGAACATATGAATATTCCAAAATCATTTAAAGAGGCTGGAATTGAGGAACAAGACTTTTTAGCAAAGGTGGATATGTTAGCAGATAGAGCTTTTGAAGATCAATGTACAACGGCTAACCCAAGAGTACCACTAGTATCAGAAATAAAACAAATCTTATTAGATAGTTATTATGGAAAAGAAGTGAAATAGGAGAGAACGATGAAAATAAAAAATGTAGGTAAAATGTTTCGAGGAAAATTTCTAAGAAAGAAAACAATAGCGGAGATAGTAGAAGAAGAAGTTGTAAGGCCAACACAAGGCAAAAATTTAACACCAGAAGAACGAGTAGAAAGACAAGCCGAAAAGATTATAAGGGCATTGACAGAATATCCAGAGGACAGCGATGCAATTATGAAAAAAGTAAATGCGGATTCGCGTATTTCACAACGAGCTATAGATAAATCGGCAAGAAAAGCAACAGATTCTCCAGAAGTTTCAGCCGATGTAGCAGCTACAATAGCAAAGGGAGCTTCAGATGCCGCAACATTGTATGTAATGGAAAATTCAAACTTATCACAGAGTGCCGCAATAGAAGTAGCTCATACATTAGAAGATGAAGAAGCACAAAAAGAAGGTGCTTGTACATTACTTGTAAAATTATATAATTCGTTAAAAACATTAGAACAACAAGATATATTATCTACTAAAATCCAAAATAGTTTAGTGGGAGAGGAAATGACGGATGATGTGAAGCGCGAATTATATAAAGTAATTGCTAAAAATTTTGCCATTATGTATCATGAACGTAATAGAGCAATGAGCATATATTCAATGGAGAAAATTATTCCATTAGATGTAATGATGAGAGCAAAAATGCCTCAAAAAATTGAAGAAGAGTATATTAATTTATTAGAAGACGGTGAGGAAAATAAATTTGACAAAGAATATGTTACAGATATCTTCTTGGAAAAAATAGCACAGGAATCATCAAAAGAAGCGAGAGAACAGGGGAAATCAGTAGATTTGTTTTCACCATCTGATTTAGGAAATCTTACAGATGAAGAAATTGAAAAGTATTTGGATTTTTTAAGCAAATACACGCCTGGCCTAACAGATTTAACACGAGGAAATATAAGAGACAGGTTGAAAGAACAAGAACAAGATATGTATACTGTCGATCAATTTATTTCCACTGTAAGGGACCTACCTGATGGAGAAAGAGGGAGATACCTTCGTATATTATCAACCTTGGGCAATAGAGAGATGGATACAGTTGCACAATGTATTGAATCAGGGCTGGTAGAAAATTTAAGTAAGAAGAAGGTAAAAGATAGAAAACAATATCTTTGTGCAATTAATAGTTCAATAGAAAAAAGACAAGAAAGAGAGAATAAAGAAAATGAATCTGCTACAAAATATAAAATAACGCGCAGAGAAGAAACACCTAAAGTAAAAAGAGCAGAATGGGGAGATGATCCTAGATAAAAGCCAATTTGGCTTTTATTTTTTACCCTTTTATAAGTTCATCAAAAAAACACAATTTAAATATGTTTTAGAAACAATTATAAGATAGTATATGCATATACTAAATAGGAACGAACATAAATATCCTATGAGGAGTTGTGATGAAATATGAAAAAAAATAAAATGAAAGAACTAGGAATTGTGGAGATGAAGAACTTTTTAAGTTATGATGAAAAAATAGAAGAAAAGACAAATACATTTGAAAAATTAATGACAATTTATGATATGGCAATTACAGAATTAGAAACCAAAATGAATATATTACAAAAAGAATTTAAAGTATTTTATAACTATGATTTAATTGATCATATCAATACAAGAATAAAACAACCAGAAAGTATTGTAAACAAAATGAAGAAAAAAGGTTATGAGCTTACATACAAGGAAATGATAGAAAATATTAATGACATAGCTGGGGTTAGAATTATATGTCAGTTAAAAGATGACATATTTAAAATTAGAAATTTAATCGAAGAATTACCAGGAATTCAAATTGAAAAAGAAAAAGACTATGTAAATCATCCGAAAGAAAGTGGGTATTCTAGTTATCATATGATTATAAAAATACCAGTCACTTTATCAAAACAGACTATATATGTGAAAGTAGAGATACAAATACGAACAATGGCAATGGATTTCTGGGCTAGTCTAGAACATAAGATGAAATACAAAACAGATAAAGAAGTGAACAAGAAAACCTCCAAAGAATTAGTTAATTATGCAAAAATCGTGAATAGAATGGATAACAAAATCATGTTAATGAATAATTAGAGTAAAATGTCCAATTGGAAATGCCCCAATTGGACATTTTTTTTAAACAAAGAGAAGGATTTATGTAAAATACGTCGAATAATATAATTATGTATAGTTATTTGAAATATTTTAGAAAGGAGTAAATAATGGCAAGATATAGTGATGAAATCATTGATGATGTAAGGCAGTCTAATGATATTGTAGATGTGATATCACAATATGTAAGGCTAAAAAGAAGTGGCAGAAATTATTTTGGTCTATGTCCTTTTCACAATGAAAAATCACCTTCTTTTTCAGTATCTCCAGAAAAACAAATATTTCATTGCTTTGGTTGTGGTGTTGGTGGAAATGTATTTACATTTTTGACAAAAATTGAAGGTATCAATTTTGTAGAGGCTGTACAACTTTTAGCAGAAAGAGCCAATATACAATTACCAACATTAGAGAATAATGTAGATTCAGCAAAAGAGGCATTAAAAGCAAAGGTATATAAAGTAAATGAATTTACAGCAAAATATTATCATGAAAATTTGTATAGACCAGAGTCTAAAATAGCTCAAGAATACATAAAGAAAAGAAAATTATCAAATGAAACATTAAAAGCATTTCAAATTGGATTTTCAGGGAAATTTGATGAATTATATAAGGAACTAAAAAAACAAGGATTTGAAGATAGGGAAATTTTAGAGTCTGGCTTAGTGAATAAAAATGAAAGAGGACAATATATTGATAGGTATAGAAACAGATTAATGTTTCCTATTTGTGATGTAAGAGGGAGAGTCATTGCGTTTGGAGGAAGAGTGTTAGATGATTCAAAACCTAAATACATAAATTCTCCTGAAAATATTGTATATAGTAAGGGAAGACATCTATATGGACTAAATGTTGCCAAAAAATATGATATCAAAAAAAGGTTACTTATTGTAGAAGGATATATGGATGTGGTATCTCTTCATCAAAGAGATATTCATAATGTAGTTGCCTCTTTAGGAACTGCACTAACCCAACAACAAGGCTATTTGTTAAGAAACAACACAGAGCAAATTATATTAAGTTATGATTCAGATGAAGCTGGACAAACTGCTAAAGTAAGAGCAATGGAGATATTACAAAATATGGGGTGTGATATTCGAGTCTTACAAATGGAAGGTGCAAAAGACCCAGATGAATATGTTATTAAATATGGAAATGCAAGATTTCAAAATTTAGTCGATAAAGCCATTTCTGTTATCGAATTTAAAGTCAAAATATTAAGACAATCTTTGAATCTAGAAAGTACCAATGACAAAATAAAGTTTTTAAATGAAATAGCAAAATTAATTTCAAAAATTGATAATAGCATGGAAAGAGAAGTCTATATAGAAAAAATAGCAAAAGAATATGATGTTTCAAAAGAAGCAATTTATGCAGAAGTTAATAAATTGACATATAGAGAAAGTAAAGATGAAAAAGTGCTAGGTAAACCAAAACCAGTCGTAAGACATATAGAGAAAAAGGAAGCAGAGAATGTATCAGAAGCTACAAAGAGAAGAGAAAATACGGTTTTAGCGATTTTACTTTCAGGAGATAGAAATATTTATGAAATTATCAAACAAAACATTGCTATTCAAGACTTTAAATATGAAATAGATAAGAAGATTGCTGAAAAGCTGTATGAAGAATTTGAAAATGGAAATAGTAATATAAATAGTATCATTGATAATTTATCAGAAGAAGAACAAAATCATATAACCATGATAATGGCAGAAGATTATGGAATTGATGATGTAGAAAAAGCTATTGACGATATTATACAAAGTTATGAAAAAGATAAATTAAATGAGAGAAAACTTGAAATTTTAGAATTGTTAGAAAATTCAACTGAAGAAAATCAAAAGAAAGAATTAGAAAAAGAGCTAAATGATATTATTATTTGTTTAGCAAAGATTAGATAGGGGTGAATTGGGTTGAAAAATAATTGCGTTTTGGCGAGGTGGCTACTTCATCGAAAATCAAATCGACGTGCAAAAAGCACGCCTCATTGATTTTCAACTTGTCTGCCTAGCCAAAAGCACAATTCTTTTCCAACCAGATTTTCACATTAAGAAAGGAATGTGATAAAAATGGCAAAAAAAGAAGAAAATAAACAAGAAGAATTAAAACAAGAAGAAAAAATCGAAAAAATTGAAAAAGTAAGAAAAAAAGCACACAAAAAAGCAGAAGAAGTAAAGCAAGCTAAAAAAGAAGAACATGCAGAAGAATCAGAAGAAACAAAAAAATTAAAAGAAGAAAAAGTAAATAATATATTAAAAAAGGCGAAAGAAAAAGGAACAATTACCATAGGTGATTTGGCATCTGAATTAGATGATGTAAATCCAGACCAAATTGATAAGGTATTTGATGCTTTTGAAGAATTGGGTGTAGATTTATTACAAGATGATATGGAAGAAGAACCAGATATTGAGGACTTAAAAGAAGTTGAAGACTTAAAATTAGATGAAATTACAGATACCAGTTATGAAGGAATTAATGTTGATGACCCTGTGAGAATGTATCTAAGAGAAATCGGAAGAATCCCACTACTTACTTTTGACGAAGAATTAGATTTAGCTAAAAAAGTATTACAAGGAGATGAAGAGGCAAAACAAAAATTAGCAGAATCAAATTTAAGATTAGTGGTAAGTATTGCAAAAAAATATGTAGGAAGAGGAATGTTATTCTTAGATTTAATACAAGAAGGAAATATGGGATTAATCAAAGCAGTTGAAAAATTTGATTATACAAAAGGATTTAAATTTAGTACGTATGCAACTTGGTGGATTAGACAAGCTATTACCAGGGCTATTGCAGATCAAGCGAGAACCATTAGAATACCTGTACACATGGTAGAAACCATCAATAAATTAATTAGAACTTCTAGACATCTATTACAACAATTAGGTAGAGAGCCAACCCCAGAAGAAATTGCAGCGGAAATGGAGATACCAGTGGAAAAAGTAATAGAAATTCAAAAAATTGCACAAGACCCAGTATCATTAGAAACACCAATAGGTGAAGAAGATGATAGTCATTTAGGTGATTTTATACAAGATGATGATTCTCCAGCTCCTCAAGATTCAGCAGCTTATACTATGCTTAGAGAACAATTAGAAGAAGTTATGAATACATTGACACCAAGAGAGGCAAAAGTATTAAAATTAAGATTTGGATTGGAAGATGGAAAATCAAGAACTCTAGAAGAAGTGGGTAGAGAGTTTCAAGTTACTAGGGAAAGAATTAGACAAATTGAAGCAAAGGCTTTAAGAAAATTAAGACATCCTAGTAGGAGTAAGAAGCTTAGAGATTACATGGGATAGATTGAAAAATAATTAATTTTAATATTGGAGGAAAATATGGAGCAGTTAGTTGATTTTTGGAATAGACTAACATCTATAGAAATTGTAGATATTATTATAGCCATTGGAATTATTGTATTTTTTAGAATATTTAGTGCTACATTTTCCTATATGATTATTAGAATATTTAAAATAAAAAGTAAAAAGGCAAAAGAGATAAAAGAAAGTGCATTTTTTAAACCATTAAAGGTATTTTTCATCATTTTAGGAATTTATTTAGCTATTGTATTCTTAAAAGCACCATTAAAAATCAATGATCAAGTAATGGATATTGTAACAAAGACCTTTAAAATTATCAGTGTTATAGAATTTGCAGTAGGTTTGGCTAATAGTTTTACTGCAAAGACGATTTTAGGGAAAAAATTAAGAAAAAGCCTAAGCCAGAAAATGGATGACACTGTATTTGAATTTGTATTAAAAATTACAAGAGTGTTTATCTATGTAATTGCTATATTTTTAGTATTAGCAATTTTAGAAATTAATCTAACAGGACTAATTGCAGGATTAGGATTAGGTGGTGTTATTATAACACTTGCAGCACAAGATACTGCGAAAAATCTATTTGGTGGATTGGTTATTTTCATTGATAAACCATTTGTGGTTGGTGATTGGATTGAAATGGATAAATATGAAGGAACCATTGAAGATATTACCTTTAGAACAACCAGGATTAGGACATTTGAAAATGCATTAGTAAATATTCCAAATGCCATCATTGCAGATGCTTCTGTAACAAACTGGAGTAAAATGGAGAAAAGAAGATATAAGACAAACTTATGTGTAGAATTAGACACACCTCTGGAAAAATTAGAGTTATTAAAAACAAGAATTGAAAAAATGTTACAAGAAAGAGAAAGTGTCTTTGATGATTCTATTATTGTAAGATTTGATCAAATAACAGATAATGGAATCAATATATTAATCTATACATATACCAATTCAGTAGATTATGCAAGTTATTTAAAAGAAGTAGAAGATATAAATATGAAAATAATGAAAATATTAAATGAGGAACATATTGAATTAGCATATGATACGAAAACAGTATATGTAAAAAATTGAAAATGAAAATTATAGGATATGTAAAATTATGAAATAATTTCTGTTAGCAAGATTGAACATCATTTTGATAACAAACAAAATATGTGAAATATATGAGGATTTTGCTAACAGAGAATTTTTTTATGGTATAGAAATAGGAGGTTAAAGACATGCAAGCATCAATGTACCAAATCGAAAAATTAAAAGAAAAAGGATGCTATATACATTTAGAGGAAATACTAAAAATAAATCCAAATTTCAACTTAAGTGTTATGAGTCTTTTATATGATGATGCATATAGCATATTTGGCCCTGAAATTTTAGCTAAGACAAAAATTAAGCAATTTATATTATGGGATATATTTCAAAAAAATGATGCAAAAAAACTTGTTGAAATATTAAACCATAATATGAATTTTGATATAAAAATAAACTGTTATACAATTTTTGATGATACCATATACAATTTTTTGGGGGCAGAATTAATAGCAAAAGCAGAAATTATTGATACAAATATATATTATGAAGCATTAGAAATGGGATATGGAAATGAATTAAAGGGAATCATGGAATATAATCCTACATATTTTGTAAACTGTCTTATCCAAAAAGAATATGTACTAAAATGCATAAGAAAAGCAATTCAATTTTTAGGAAAGAAAATTACTTCTAAGATTCCATATGATTATTTTAAATATTTAGATTTAAATCTGTTTTATAATTATAGAATGATAAAAGATTATGCTGAAAAAAATACGGAACTACAGATAACTGTAATAACGATAATTCAGAAATATTGTGAAAGATATAGAGAAATTGATAAGCAATTGATTGACTGTGACCCAAGAGATTATGATTATGATAATCCAGAATATAAAGAATCAGTTAAAGAAAATAAGGAAGAATTGAAAAATGGTCTTGACGAGATTTTAAAAACAGTACATGTATAGTTCCAAATTTAGACATAGTAAAGAAAACATAGGGTAATGGGGGAATAAAATTAAAAACTAAAAATTATACAATGAATAAATTTTTTTTCACAATATAGACATAAAACCTATATATAATATATAATGAAAATAATAGAAAAAATAGGAGTGATACATATGCTAAATAACTGTATTTTAGTTGTAGATGATGAACTAAGAATGAGGAAATTAATAAAAGATTTCTTGGTAGCAAAAGGGTATAGTATATTAGAAGCAGAAGATGGTGAAAAAGGACTAGAAGTATTTGAAGAAAATAAAAATAAAATTAGTCTAATTTTATTAGATGTTATGATGCCTAAGTTAGATGGTTGGTCAGTGTTAAGACAAATCAGACAAGAGTCAAAAGTACCAATTATCATGTTAACAGCAAGAGGAGAAGAACAAGATGAATTGTTTGGTTTCGAACTAGGTGTTGACGAATATATTTCGAAACCATTTAGTCCTAAGATTTTAGTAGCTCGTGTAGAAGCCATTTTAAAAAGAAGCAATCAAGATGAAAAAGAAGTAAAAGATTATGGTGGAATTGAAATTGATAAAGAAGGAAGAACAGTAAAAGTAGATGGGAAACCAATTGAACTAAGTCTAAGAGAATATGAATTATTAACCTATTTAGTGGATAATGCAAATATCGCTTTATCGAGAGATAAAATATTGAATAATGTATGGAATTATGATTATTACGGAGATTCTAGAACCATTGATAGTCATATTAAGAAAATAAGACATAAATTAGGAAAAAAAGGAAAATATATTCAAACAATGAGAGGTGTTGGATATAAATTTGAGGTGAAGTAGATTACCGAAGGATGGGAATAAGGTTGAAAAATGAATTTTTTTCCAACCAAGTTTATGCTTTAGAAAAGGAATGAGCAGAAATGGAAAAAATAAAAAATGCATTAAAATCAGTAAGAGTTAAATTATTTTTAATGTTATCATTCATTATATTACTTATTATATTGTTTTTAATTTTGGTAAATAATTTTGTATTTGGACAATTTTATTTATATAGTAAAACAAAAGATTTAATAGAAGTATATGAAATGATTAATAATTATTATAATGCACCAACCAATATAGACATTAATTCTGAGCTAGAAAAATTAGCGGTAAATAATAATTTTGATATCTTAATAAAAGATGATGATGATATCAATGTATTTACATCAAATAAAGATTTCTTGTCAACTTTTGGCGAAATGAATGCCATGACAAATGCAATAAATGCAGGAGAGTTGATAGAAGAAAATGATAAATTTATTATTAGAAGATTAAAAGAGAACAAAACAGGAATTTCGTATATATTATTATCAGCTAAATTAGATAATGGTTATTTATTATATATTCGTATACCAGTTTCTTCGATAGAGGAAAGTGTAAAAATATCTAATAATTTTTTATACTTAATTGCAGGTTTTACAATTTTAATTTCAGCAGTTATTGTTAATTTTGTTAGTAGAAAATTTACAGAACCAATATTAGAGTTAAATACAATTGCCAAAAATATGTCTAATTTAGATTTTAGCCATAAATATCGAATAACAGATGCAGACGATGAAATTAATAATCTAGGAAAAAGTATTAATTTGATGTCAGATAAATTGGAAAGTACAATTAAACAATTAAGAAGTACAAATATAGAATTAGAAAAAGATATAGAAGAAAAATCAAAGATTGATGAAATGAGAAAAAGCTTTATATCAGATGTATCACATGAATTAAAAACACCAATTGCTTTGATACAAGGATATAGCGAAGGATTATTAGAAAATGTTAATACAGATGATGAAAGTAGAAAATTTTATGCAGAGGTTATCTTAGATGAAACGAATAAAATGGATAGATTAGTAAAACAATTATTAGAATTAATGAAACTAGAATATGGAAAAAGGGAATTTTCTGATAAGGAATTTAATATAGTAGAATTAGAAAAAGAAGTTATTAGAAAATCACAAGTTATGTTAGAAGAAAAACAAGTAGAAGTGGAATTAAAATCTCCTGATGAGATTAATGTGTTTGCAGATGATTTCTATATAGAGCAAGTGATTACCAATTATTTAACAAATGCGATTAAACATGTTGAAGAGATAGATGGAAAGAAAAGTATTGTTATAGAAAATGTTGTCAATGTGGAAAAGAATAAGGTAAGAATAAAAGTATTTAATACAGGTATGAATATAAAAGAAGAGGATTTAGCAAGAATTTGGAATCGTTTTTACAAAGTGGACGAATCTAGAAATAGAGCAGATGGCGGAACTGGTATTGGTTTATCATTTGTAAAGGCAATTATGGGCAATTATAAAAATGATTATGGTGTTATTAATAAAGATGATGGAGTGGAATTTTATTTCGAATTAGACTTGAAAATATAAATTATTGCAGAAAAGGGAAATTGGGGACGGACTCATTTTCCCCTTTTTTTCTCTAAATGTCGAATTTTGCGATGAAAAGTTCTTTACAAATGGAAAAAATTGTATTATTATATACATGTAACATGTTACATATATTTTTTTATCAAATATTAAAAATTTAATCAAAAAAATTTAATCGAGTTAAATTTCCAAACAAAGTCAAGATATATTTTAAAAAGGAGAGCGTGTTTATTATTATATATACTAGTAAATTTATAAATGTATTGTCTTTCATTATTTCCATCATACTATATTTAGTCATAAATATTTTATTAAATAGCAATATATTAAAAGCAGAGAAGATAGAATTTAAAGTCAATTTTACAGCACAAGAAAATTTTATTCAAAATCAAACGATTGATTCAGAAAGTTTAGCGAATGATGATGCTAACATTTTAAATGAGAATGCTAACATTTCGGATGATAATGCTATCATTTTAAATGAAACAAATAAATTAAATAATTGGTATATACAAATAGATAAAATAACATTAAAAGCGCCCATACAAGAAGGAACAAGCAAGGAAATATTAGATGATTATGTGGGACATTTTGAAGAATCCTCTAAAAATTTAGGAAATATATGTTTAGCGGCACATAATAGAGGATATAAAAATAATTATTTTAGTCGATTAAAAGAATTACAGGAGGGAGATGAAATTAAGTATATCTATCAGGATATACAAAAAACATATATGGTAACAAAACATGAAATAATCCAAAATACAGATTGGAGTAATTTGGAACCAACAGAAGAAAATACAATTACATTAATTACCTGTGTAGAGAATGAACCAGAATACAGAAGATGTATACAAGCAATGGAAAAATCTATAGAATAGTTAAGTAAGAAGATTTTTTCAATATAATTAAGAAAAGGATGTGAAAATAATTTGTATAAAATAAAAAAAGGTGCAAAAGTTGTATGTATCATATTTGCTATTATTACGTTAAATTTTTTAAGTTTTACCAATTCTGTTATAGCAAGTAATATAGATGAAGCAAATGTATATGCAGTAGGAGATTGTGGTTCTTTATTAAAATATAAGGGGACAGTCGTAAAAACCACATATATAGAATATGAAAATGATGGAAAAGTATATCCTGCCTATTGTTTGGATAAAACGAAACCACGGAGCAGAAGAAGGAAGTTATACAGTTTCGATTGATAAGGCCATACAAGATGTGATGCTTTGGAAAATTGTAACAAATGGTTATCCCTATAAAACAATAGGAGAATTAGGTGTTGCAAATGAAAAAGAAGCATTTACGGCAACGAAACATGCTATCTATAGCTATATTCATGGAAACCAATTAAGTGATTATGAGGCAATTGGAGAAGCAGGGCAGAGAACACTAAATGCGATGTATAAAATTATCAATGATGCAAATAACTCTAGTGAAGTACAAATTTCTAATAAAGTCGATGTTGAAAAACTACAGGAAACTTGGAAGCAAGACGTTTTGGAATCTCAATACGTTTCTAAAACATATAAAATAAGTGCCAAAACAAATATAGATAAATATAAAGTATCTGTAACAGATGAAAATGATCAAGTAATTGAAGGAATGAAAATAACAGACGAAACCAACGAAGAAAAAGAAGAATTTAGTTCTGATGAGGTATTTAAAATATTAATTCCTATAAAATATATGACGGAAGATAAAACGATTCAGATTCAGATAGAAACAAAAGTAGAAACAAAACCAATATTATATGGAAAAGCACCAAATTCTAATTTACAAGATTATGCACTAACAGCATCAACTTATGAAGATGGAACAGGAGAGACACAAGATAATTATGGTAAAAATAAAACAAAATTAATCATTATAAAACAAGATAAAGAAACAGAAGAAAAATTGCAAGGGGTAGAATTTCAAGTTTTAGATGAAAATAAAAATGTGATTTACACAAATTTAGAAACAGATGAAAATGGAAGAATAGAAGTGGAAAATCTAATTCCAGGGAAGTATTATATAAAAGAAACAAGAACAATTAGTGGTTATGAAATTTATGAAGATTTAATTGAAGTAGATATAAATCTAAATGAAGAAATGACAGTAACAGTGAATAATCTAGAAGAGGAAAAACCAGAAATTCAAAAAACAACAGATAACAAAGAAGTGACAAGTAAACGAATTTTACCAGTGACAGGGATGTAATATAGAAAGGGAACTTTACAAGTTTCCTTTTTTATTACAGATCAGACGCAAAGGCTCGAAAGGTTACATATATATCATTTTTCATACCTTGTGTGTCGCAACCACTGATGTTGAAAGATAGATTTTAAATAGTCTTAAATAAATTTAATCTTATCGAAAATCTATTTTCAACGAAAGAAGGTTGCTCCAATCGCACTCGCTTTTGCTCGTTTAATCGCTTACGCGGTATTTCAAAATGATATATATGTAACCTTTCGAGCCTTTGAGTATGAATAGTAACTTTTTCTTTTGTAATTAAAGATTAAAATTTGAAAACTATTGAATAAAAAAATAAACTTTGATAGAATATACAAGAAAAGTATATAATAAAAAAGAGAAACAAAAGGGAGCGTATATTTCATGTTTTCACAATTAATTGTATTAGTGATATTGATTTTATTAAATGCCTATTTTGCGGCAAGTGAAATAGCATTTATATCTTTAAATGATGCCAAAATAGAAAAGCAAGCAAAAGAAGGAAACAAAAAAGCAAAACAAATAGAAAAAATGCTAAAAGAGCCAAGTAAATTTTTAGCAACCATACAAATTGGAATTACTCTTGCAGGATTTTTATCAAGTGCTTTTGCATCAGAAACGTTTGCAGATATGTTGGCACCAACCTTAAATAGTTGGATACCAGCAATCAGTATAAGCGTATGGAAAAGCATAGCTATCATTATTATAACGATTATATTATCTTTCTTTACATTAGTTTTTGGGGAATTGGTACCAAAACGATTAGCAATGAAACATTATGAAAAGATAGCATTTGCGACGATTGGTGTCATTAGAGCGATTTCTATTGTTACAGCACCATTTGTAAAATTATTAACGGTTGTAACAAATGGCATATCAAGATTGTTTGGTGTTGGAGAAAATGAGGAAGAAACCGTCACAGAAGAAGAAATTAAAATGATGGTAAATCAAGGTGAAGAAAAAGGAACGATTGAAGAAGAGGAAAAAGAATTAATCAATAATGTTTTTGAATTTAATGATATTACAGTATCTGAAATTATGAGACATAGAAAAGATATCTTTGCAGTAGATATTAGTATTAGTAATGAAGAATTGCTAGATGAACTATCACAAGAAGAATATAGACATAGTAGAATACCTGTATATGATGAAACGATTGATGAAATCAAAGGAATTTTATATGTAAAGGATGTATTAAAAAATATTAAAAAGAAAAATTTTAAGGTAAAAAACTTGATAAAAGAAGCATATTTTGTGTCACAAAATCGTTTAATTAATGAGGTATTTAAGGAATTACAAAAAAACAAAATGCAAATAGCAATTGTTGTCGACGAATATGGCGGAACAGCAGGTTTAGTCACAATGGAAGATATACTAGAAGAATTGGTAGGAGACATATATGATGAATATGATGAAGAAGAGAAAGAGTATGAAAAAATAGATGACAATACGTATATGCTAGCAGGAAGTTTACCAATTTATGATGTTAATAAATTGCTAGATGCAGAGATTCCAGAAGGAGATTATGATACACTATCAGGATTTTTACAAGAAGAACTAGGAAGAATACCTGAGGACGAAGAAAAACCAGTGATAGAAACGAAAAAAGTAACCTATAAAATAGAAGAATATGAAGATAAAAGAATATTAAAAGTAAAAGCATGTAAAAATAATGTTATAGAAACAGAAGAAGAAAAAAACGAAGAATAAGGTAGGGAATGAATATGAAGAAAAAATATATAGTCATGATAATCATTGTTCTATTAACTATTATAGCAATTGCAGGTTATTTTATTTATAGACAAATTGAAAAAAATGGAAGAGAATATGAAATTGAAAAAATAGCTGTTCAAAATTATGAATATTTTATTTTAAGACAAGATGGAAAATATGGTGTTATTAATAAAAATGGAGATATTGTGATTCATCCAGAATATACAAATGTGATTATACCAAATCCACAAAAAGCAGTTTTTGTATGTTATGATGAGAATAATAATACAAAAGTATTGAATCAAAATAATGAACAAATATTTTCAGAATATACACAATTAGAGCCAATTAAGTTAAAAAATATAGCAAGTGATTTAATGTATGAAAAAAATTTATTGACTTATGAACAAGATGAGAAACAAGGATTAATTAACTTAGAAGGAAAAGTAGTTGCAAAACCTATATATGAATCAATAGAAGGGTTACCATATAAAGAAGGGGAATTATTAGTAAAAATAGAAGGAAAATATGGTGTTGTTAATAATAAAGGAAATTACTTAGTAGATTCAGATTATGATCAAATTGCAGTAGACAATTATACGACAGAAGAAGAAGGATATAAACATGCTGGATATATTGTTTCTAATACAACAGAAAATGGATATCGATATGGATATGTAGATGTGGATGGAAATGTTTTATTAGAACCTGAATATACAGAAGTTTCTAGGATAATTAATGTGAAAGATGATGATAATATTTATTTGGTTGTAGCACAAAATGGACAATACGGAATGATTAAAAATCAGGAACAAATCATAGAAAATGAATATCAATCGATTTCTTATAATAGTGAAAGCAATACATTAACATTAGAAAAGACAAAACGATATGGAGTTGCAACTTTAGACGGAAAAATAGTTATACCAGTAGAATTTGCACAAATTGATAGTACAGGAAAAAATATATATGCTACTGATGTAGATGGAAATGTGAAAGTATACCAAGAAGATGGAAATCCTGCTGAAATAGAAAGTAATGTATATATATTAGAAACAGGAAATGAAAATTATCAAATTAAAATAGATAATACACAAGGCTCAGTATATAGTATACTTAATAAAGATGGAGAACAAATAACGACACAAAATTATTCATATATCAATTATTTATATGATAATTATTTTATTGTTTCAGTGACAGGTGGAAAAGTAGGTGTTATTAATGATAAAGAAGAGCCAATTATAGAAATACAATATGATTCAATAGAAAAGGTAGAAGGAACAGATTATATTATCACAAGATTATCAGAAAATAGTTCAACACAATTGTATGATAAGAATTTTAAACAATTATGTGAGATGACAAATGCGATTGTGCAAACAGAAGAAAATTACGTAAAAGTATACAATGACACAGAAACAAAATATTTCGACCTAGAAGGAAATGAAAAACAAAATACAGAGATATTATCTAATAATCAAATTCATGCAAAATCCCAAGATGGAAAATGGGGATTTGTCGATAAATCTGGAAATATAGTTGTAGATTATATATATGATAAAGCAACAGACCTAAATTCTTATGGATATGCAGGCATTAAATTAGATGGAAAATGGGGTGTTGTGAATAGCAATGGTGAAGTGATTGTAGAGCCAACATATACATTAAACGTACAAACAGAACCAGAATTTATAAAGGATTATTATAAAGTAGAATATGGATATGGAGAATTTTACTATACAAAATAATACCTTATTATCTAAGTCAAAAAATAGATTCAATTTTGAATCTATTTTTTTTGCATTATAAGTATTGAATAAGATGCTGTTTTTTCTCCCCTTTAAGATCAAGTGCTTGTATATTCATTTCTCATAAATTCCTCGGCTCAATACAAATTATAAAAAACTCTAAAATAATTTTATGGCACCCTTTCACGTCAAGCGCGAACATTTTCCATAAAATTATTTAAGAGTTTCTAATAATTCTCCAATCACATTCGTTATTTATTCGAAATGAATATACAAGCACCTCAGCCTAATGGAAAGAAAGAATAGCATCTTAAAAATTTAGATTATAATGTTTTAAAGATTATATAGATTAAAAATGCTTAAAAATTCTCGAAATAAACACGAAGATACTTGATTAAAAAGATTCAAGATTGTCTATACTATATAAAATTAAAAGAGAAAAGGTGAAAATGTGAAATTAGGAATTGCGTTATCAGGTGGAGGAATTAGAGGAATTGCACATGCGGGTGTTCTAAAAGCTTTAGAAGAAAACGGAATAAAAATAGAAGCCATAGGAGGGACCAGTTCAGGTGCATTAATTGCAGGTTTGTATGTCTTAGGATATTCTCCAGAAGATATTTACCATTTATTTAAAATACATGCAAAAGATATTGTTGGTATAGGACAAAATCCTATATTTTCACGAATACATCAGGTATTGAAAAAAGAAAATACCGGATTTAGAAGAGGAGAAGAGATAGAGAAAATTTTTAATAAATTGGCGAAAGATAAGGGAATAGAAACAATTTCTCAAATTACGAAAATGCCTATATCAATACCTACTGTTGATATAAAAGATGGAAAGGAATATATTTTTACCAATCATATTCCAAATGAAAAAAATCCATATAAAAAATATATAGGAGATATTTCTGTGGGAAGGGCATTAAGGGCAACAAGCAGTTTTCCAGCTGTATTTTGTCCATGTGATTTTAATGAACACAAATTTTTAGATGGAGGTGCATTAGATAATGTACCAGTAATAGAGGTAAAAAAACAAGGGATTGAAAAAGTATTAGCTGTTAATTTTAAAGCAGATGATATAACAGAAGAAAGTAATTATATGGATATAGCAATGAGAACAATTGATTTAATGGGAAACAAAATAGCAGAAGAGAATTTAAAACAAAGTGATTATATTCTAACAATAAGAACAGACAAAACCGGATTGTTAGATGTGAAAAAAATGGATAGCTGTTATCAATATGGATATGAAATAACTATGAAGGAGATAAATAAAATAAAAGAAATAATCCAAGAAAAGTAGCATAAAATAAGATGAGAGGTTTTTTAAATGAAGGTTGGAAAATGTATTTTTTCAACCATTTTGTATATTAAGAAAGGAAGAAGTAAAATGAAGATAAGATATTTTGATAATGCAGCAACGACGAAGGTGAAAAAAGAAGTAGTGGATAAAATGTTTCCTTATTTTGTAGAATCCTATGGAAATCCATCATCATTATATACACTAGGAAGAACAGCAAAGGTAGGAATAGAAGAAGCAAGGAAACATGTTGCCAATTTAATCAATTGTGATAAAAATGAAATCTATTTTACAAGTGGAGGAACCGAAAGTGATAATACAGCATTAAAAGGAATCATGCATGTAAGTAAAAACAAAGGAAAACATATGATAACTACAAAAATAGAACATCATGCGATATTAAATAGTTGCAAAACACTAGAAGAACATGGATGTAAAGTAACCTATTTAAATGTAGATAAAGAAGGGATTATTAATTTAGAAGAACTCGTAAATGCCATAACAAAAGATACAGTATTAATTAGTGTGATGTTTGCTAATAATGAAATTGGCTCTATCCAACCAATCAAAAAGATAGGAGAGATTGCAAAAGAAAAAGGAATTATTTTTCATACAGATGCCGTTCAGGCTTGTGGAAATGTAAAGATTGATGTTAAAGAAATGAATATTGATATGTTATCTTTATCAGGTCATAAAATAGGAGCACCTAAAGGAATAGGCGCACTATATGTCAATAAAAATATAGAATTTAAAAATTTAATCGATGGAGGACATCAAGAAAGAGATAAAAGAGCAGGAACTGAAAATGTACCTGGAATGATAGGATTAGGAGAAGCTTGTAAAATTGCGAAAAATAATATAGAACTCCATATAAATAAAATGAAAGAATTGAGAGATTTTTATTTTTCTGAAGTGCAAAATCAGATTCCAGATATAAAAATCAATGGTTCTATGGAACATCGATTACCAGGAAATAGTAATATATCATTTAAAGGAATCAATGGTAGTGAATTGCTAATGAAATTGGATGAGAAAGGAATTTGTGCATCTGCAGGAAGTGCTTGCTCTTCAGAAAGTAGTATGCCATCACATGTATTAACTGCCATTGGACTCACAAGTGAATATGCAGAAGGAACTTTGAGAGTAACTTTTGGGGATGAAAATACCAAAGAAGATGTGGAATATTTAGTAGAAAATTTGACACAAATTGTAAAAGAAATAAGAAATAAAGATATATAGCGATATGACAATTCAGCCTAAGATATATTCTTATTATTTTTCACACCTTGTGTGTCGCAATCTACCAAAAGAAAAAATATCGTAGATTGCTCCAATCGCACTCACTTTGTTCGCTTGGTCGCTTACGCGGTGTTTAAATAATAAGAATATATCTTAGGCTGAATTGTCATAAAAATGTATATTATGATAGTAATAGTAAATTCTTAAATTACGAAAAGTTAGCTTTTAAAATAGATAAACTTGTTTTAATTCCATCAACAGCAGCAGACATGATACCTCCAGCATATCCTGCACCTTCTCCACAAGGATAAATTCCCTCTATATTAGATACAAATTTAGTATTTCTAGGAATCTTTACAGGTGAAGAGCTTCTGGTTTCAACACCAGTTAAGATACTATCAGGATGAGCAAATCCTTTTAGTTTTTTGTCAAAGTATAAGATTCCTTCTTTTAAAGTAGAAGAAACAAAGCTTGGAAGAATTTCATTTAAATTTGATAAGGTTGTTCCTGGCAAGTAAGAAGGAGTAACTAATCCAAGGGTAGAAGATTTTTGATTATTTAAAAAGTCTTCTACTTTTTGAATAGGTGCATAATAATTAGAACCACCTAATATAAATGCTTTTTCTTCTAACTCTTTTTGAAAATAGATACCAGCTAAAGGAGAAACATCTGTAAAATCCTCTGGCGTTACATTGACTAATAAAGCAGAATTGGCATTTTTACCATTTCTTAGATAGGTACTCATACCATTTGTAACAATGGTATTTTTTTCACTAGAAGAGGCGATAACGGTTCCTCCAGGACACATACAAAATGTATAACAAGAACGACCATTTGGAGAATGATATGCTAATTTATATTCAGCAGGAGGTAATTGCAATTTCGGATTTTCTCCATATTGTGCTTGATTAATCATTTCTTGAAGATGCTCAATTCGAACACCTACAGAAAAGTTTTTCTTTTCCATCATAATGCCATTTTGATACAGTAATTCAAAAGTATCTCTAGAACTATGACCAATTGCTAAAATTAAATGATTGGTAGTAAGTTCAAAATTGGTATTATCTTCTACATTTTTTAGTAATACCGAATATACTGTATTATTTTTGACAGTAAAATTAATAAATTTTGTATGAAAATAAAATTTACCACCTTTTGATATGATATAGTTTCTCATATTTCTGATAATATCAATTAATTTATCTGTTCCGATATGTGGCTTAGATAAATATAAAATTTCTTTTGGTGCACCAAAATTGACAAATTCTTTTAAAACTTTTTGGCATAAAGGGTTATGAATGCCAGTTGTTAATTTTCCATCTGAAAATGTACCAGCACCACCTTCACCAAATTGCACATTTGAAAAAGGATTCAATTGTTTATCATGTAAAAAACAATCTACATCATGTTTTCTATCATCAACTGTTTTTCCTTGTTCAATAATAATAGGGGATATACCATGTTGTACAAGGGTTAAAGCAGAAAATAGTCCAGCAGGACCTGCTCCAACTATGACAGGAGAAGGACAAGCTTTTAAAGTATTTAAAAAACTTGTATGGATACGGTTATTTATATCTTTTTCAATATCTAGTATTTCCACTTTTGAAATATGAGGATATTTGTTTTCATCTTTTACTTGAATATCAATCGTATAATTAAAAAATATATCATTTTTCTTTCTGGCATCAATGGATTTTTTAGAGATATTCCATTCTAGCATATCAGAAGGATGAATATGATATTTCTGAAGGACAAAGTCAATTAATTCTTTGTCAGATATATTTTTTCTAATTTTTATATTTTGAATTCTTAACATGTAAAACTCCTTATATTTGTATGTTTTTAACAAATTAATTATATAATAGGAAAGACGAATAATCAAGTTATCAAAATTCTGAAACTGAAAATGAAAAGTATTTACAAACCAAGCAAAATAGTATAAAATAGTAAAAATAAAAGCAAATATGCAAGAATAATATGCTGAAAATGATTTAACAAATTTTCAGCATTGGAAAATAAAAAATAAGAAAGAAGAAGCAGATGGAAGAATGGAAATCAAGAACAGAATTATTAATTGGGAAAGATAACATACAAAAGTTAGCGAATAGCAAAGTAATTGTATATGGAATAGGTGGCGTAGGCTCATTTGTAGTAGAAGGATTGGTAAGAGCAGGAATCGAACATATCATTTTGGTAGACAATGATGTGATTGCTCCTAGCAATTTAAATAGACAAGTCCATGCGACCATTTCGAATATAGGAAAATTAAAAGTAGATTGTATGAAAGAGAGAATTTTATCCATCAATCCTAAAGTAAATGTAGAAACGTATATATCACAAAACATAGAAAATGGAGAAGAACTGTTAATAGATGATACCATAGATTATGTGGTAGATGCAGTAGACACGATTACAACAAAATTAAAATTAGTTCAAAGAGCAAAAGAGGAACAAGTTCCGATTATTTCTTGTATGGGAACAGGAAATAAATTAGACCCAACCAAATTTGAGATAGCGGATATTTATAAAACCTCAGTATGTCCACTAGCAAAAGTCATGAGAAAAGAATTAAAGAAAAGGGGCATACAGGAGTTAAAAGTTTTATATTCCAAAGAAGAACCAATCAAACATGATATGGAATCTAGAACACCTGCTAGTATATCTTTCGTTCCATCTGTTGCAGGGATGATGATAGCGGGAGAAGTGATTAAAGATATTATAAAAAACAAATAAAGCATTTAGAAACATTTTATAATGTCTAAATGTTTTTTTGTTAAATAGGAAAGAGTAATTTTTCCTATTTAACAAAAAAATAATGTTACACAGAAAAATCAATTAAAGGAGATTTTGAAAAATGGTAAATTTAGAATTATATAAAATATTTGTAACAGTTGCCAAGGAAAAAAATATAACAAAAGCAAGTGAAAAATTAAATTTAACACAACCAGCAGTAACAAAGCATATGAAAAATTTAGAAAGTTTATTAGAAACAAAATTATTCATAAGAAGTAATCATGGAATTAAATTAACAAAGCAAGGAATGGAATTATATGAAGAAATAAAAAATTCTGTGGAGGTATTAACAAATGTGGAGAATAAATACCTAAAAATGAGGGACATCAATTTAGGAATACATTCTACGATATTAAACAAAATTTTTAGTGATTGCATGAGTGAATATTATATAAAAAATACGAATTCTAAGATAAATGTCCTAAACGAAGAAAATGAGCAAATGCTTTTAGCATTAAAAGACGGAGAATTGGATATTATTTTTTCTAAGAAAATATATACAAAATCTAATGATAAACATATCAAATTTATAAAATTAGGAGAATGGAATGAAGTTTTAATTGCTAACCAAAATTATAAACGAAAAAGTAAATTAATAACTTTAGAGAAACTAAAAAATACGACGATATATATGCCTAAAAAAACATCTGAAACAGCACATAATTTTTTTCAATCATTGAATTCTAAGTATGAAGATTTTAAAGATATAAAACATGCAACTTATAAAACCATAACAGAAATTATAAAAAATAATGATGGGGTAGGATTAGTTACAAAAGAGTTTGTTGAAGAAGAAATCAAAAAACACAATTTATGCATATTAAACACAGAATTTCATATAAAGCCAATTGAATTTGGTATATATATAAATAGGGAGAGAAAATTTAAAGAATTAAATAAATTTGTAGAAATAATAGAAAATCATTTTATAAACAAGAAATAACTTGCGGTAATAACTAAAGTCGAATTATTCATTTTACATGGAAAAAGATGCATGATATAATTTCATAAAATATAAAAGAACGTACCTAAAAAAGTAGGCATTTTCTAGAATGTTTTATAGTTAGAAAGGATGATAATCGTATGAAAGATAAACTAGGAGTTATCCATGGAAGATTTCAGTTATTACACAATGACCATATGAAATATTTATTGGCTGGAAAAGAAAGATGTGAACATTTAATTATAGGAATTTGTAATCCAGAACAAGATTTAACCAAATATACGTCAAACAATCCTCATAGATCTAAAAAAAGTTCAAATCCACTTACCTATTTTGAAAGAATGGAATGTATCAAATATTCTTTAATAGAAGCAGGAGTTAATCAAGCAGAATTTGATATAGTTCCATTTCCTATCAATTTTCCTGAAAAGATATTTAATTATGCGCTATTAAATGCAAAATATTATATGACAATATATGATCAATGGGGAGAAGAAAAATTAAAAATGTTGCAAGAAGATTTAAAACTAGATGTGGAAGTATTGTGGAGAGTTCCACTAGAAGAAAAAGGAATCAGTGCATCTGATATTCGTAAAAATATTCAAGAAGGAAAAGAGTGGAAACAATATGTACCAAATTTTGTTTATCATTATATGATAGAAAATCAATTAGATAAAAGGATAAAAACATTATTGGATGAAGAAGAAAAAAGATAAGAGAGGTTAAATTTATGCATATTTATATGGTTATCTTAGATGGAGCGGCAGATAGAAAAATAAAAGAACTTGGAAATAAGACACCTTTGCAAGTGGCTAATACACCACATATGGATATATTGGCACAAAGAGGTGCTGAATCCCTTATTACAGTTATAGATGAGAATATAACGCCAGAATCTGATTCAGGAAGTATGGCATTACTCTCATATGACCCAAAGATATATTATCCAGGAAGAGGAACATTAGAAGGATTAGGAACCGGATTTATTCCTGAAGGATATGATTATGTAGCTTTTAGAATTAATTTTGCTTCCTATGATGAAACATTAGGAACATTAGATAGAAGAACGGCTAGAGGATTAGAAGATAAAGAATTACAAACTTTGGCTGAAGAGATAACAGAAAATGTAACGTTATCTAAATATGGAGTGGCGTTCAAGTTACTTGCATTTGGGCATCACAGAGGAATATTAGTCATGTATAGTAAACATGTAAAACTTTCTGGAAATGTATCTAATACAGATCCAGGTTTTATGAAGGATGGTGTTTTTGGAAAACCAGTAAAAAATTATGAACCAAAACCATTAACATGTGTGTCATTGGATGGGAAAGAAGAAAGTAAAAAGACAGCAGAAATTGTAAATGATTTTATAGAACAATCTAATAAAATCTTATCAAAAAGTGAAGTAAATCATAGACGAATAGAAAGAGGTGAAATGCCTGCTAATTATTTAATCTTCAGAGATGGCGGAATGCCAGCTAAGAAAATGCCACAATTTCAAGATAAATTTAGACTTACACTTTCTATGTATGGTCAATTACCTGCTGAAAATGCAATAGCAAAATTAATTGGTGCCAAATTTACATTTTCCAAATCTTTAGATTTGCAATTAGATAAAGATTTTATGATAAATGCAGAGAAAATTTTTGTACAAGATAAGGCAGATGTTAAATTTATACATATCAAAGGACCAGATGAACCAGGGCATGATAATAAACCTAAAGAAAAGGTTAAAGCAATTGAATTTATAGATAAGTATTTTATAGCGGGATTAGTAAAAGATATAACAGATGAGGATATCGTTATTATTACATGTGATCATGCCACACCATGTGAATTAAAAATACATTCTACGGATAAAGTTCCTGTTCTAATTGCAGGAAATCAATGTATAAAAGATGGAAGTATAAAATTTGATGAAGAAAATGCAGAAAGAGGAAATTTACCAATTGAAAAAGCAATCGATATTTTTCCATATATTATAAAAAATTTGCATAAGGAGAATTAGATGATAAAAATAAAAGAAATCAAAGTAAGAAACATATTAAATTCAGAAGGAAAAGAAGCTTTAGAAGTAGAAATAGTAACAAATGATAATAGAAAAGCAATAGCATCAAGTCCGTCTGCCATTATTCCAGGAAGAAGAGAAATTTTAACAACAAGTCATATTCATATGAATAGTTTAAATCAAATGATAGAAGAAATATATTGTAAAGAATTTAACAGTCAAAGTGATTTTGACAAATTTTTAAATCAATATATGGGAAAGTTAGGGACGAATGTTTGCTTACCATTTTCTCTAGCATATGCAAGAATATGTGCTAAAAATCAGAATATAACATTAGTGGAATATATAAGGAAAATAGCAAATTATCATGTAAAAAATCCATCACCAATCCCTCTTGTTGCCATTTTTTCTGGAGGCATACATAATCAAGAAGAAAAAGGTTCTATTCAAAATATTATGATGGCAGTTGATATACATCCATTTTCAAAATCTGTACCAGTGATTACGGAAATTTATACAGATATAGAAAATGAAGTGAAAAGAAGAAACATTTTAAAATATTATGGTGCTTCTAGTGGAATGGTTATGCCAAGATTAACAGAGAAAGAAAAAATGAAAATGCTAGAAGAAACAATCGAAAGATTGCATTATGAAAAATATGTAAGTATTGCAATAGATGTTGCAGCTGAACATTTTTACAAAAATGAAAGTTATGAATATAATGGACAAATTCTAAGTTCACAAAAATTAAACGACATATTAATGGGATATATAAAAAAATATAATATAACCTATGTGGAAGATCCATTTGATTCAGATGATATACAATACTGGAAATTAATTAAAGCGCAAAATCAAAATATAGAGATTGTAGGAGACGATTTATTTGCTACACAGGATAAATATATAAATTCTGAATTAGCAAATGGTATCATCATTAAAATGAATCAAGTAGGAACTTTAACAGATACAATAAATGCGTTTTTAAAAGCCAAAAGAGAAAATATGGTAACTTGTGTGTCACAAAGATCAATTGAAACAGAAGATACATTTATGTGTGATTTAGCAGTTGCATTAGGTTCTACATATATCAAAATAGGTGGACCTAGAAGAGGAGATAGAATTGCTAAATATAACCGTTTATTAAGATTAGAAGAGGATAGTGAAGTGATAAAATGATTGTTGTTACATCTGGTAGTAAATATATAGATATAGATGCTTACGCAAGTTGTATAGCTTATGCAAACTTGTTAAATCTAAAGGGGAAAGAAGCAAAAGCTGTATCTAGTGCAAAAACGAATGAAAGTATTCCTTCAAGTTTATTAAAATTAAATATTGGATTAGACAACTATAAACCTTCTCAAGAAGATGAGTTTATTGTCATAGATGTTTCTAATAAAGCATTTTTTGATAAAATTGTCAATGAAGATAAGATAATAGAAATCATAGACCATCATGTAGGATATGATGAATATTGGAAAAATAAACTTCAAGATAAAGCAAAAATAGAATTTGTTGGGGCAGTGGCAACAATCATTGTATAGCTTTATGAAAAGGAAGGATTCATACATAAAATTACAAAAGAAATCGCAATTCTGCTGATATCAGCTATTTTAGATAATACTTTAAATTTGAAAGCAAAAGTAACTTCTAAAAGAGATATAACTGCTTATGAAAAGTTAGAAAGCATCATTCAAGATAGAAAGTATCCAGAAAAATATTTCCTAGAATGTCAGTCACAAATCAATAAAGATTTAAAATTAGCTATAGAAAATGATACAAAAACAGAATATGTTAGTTTGATATTACCACCAATTTTTAGTCAACTAACAATATGGGATAAAGAAGATGTTTTAAGAGACAAAGATATTATATATACTATATTGAACAATATTGGAAATAAATGGATGTTGAATCTTATCTGTTTGAAGGATGGAAAAAGTTATGTAATAGCACAAGATTTAGAAGTACAAAAAAAATTGGAAAAGTTATTTCATAAAAAATTCAAAACAGATATCATGGAATTAGATAATGTTTGGCTTAGAAAAGAAATTATGAAAATCGCACAAGAACAAAAATAAAGAAAGTTCTAACTCATAAAATATAGGAATACAATTAAACAAAAGTATTCTAAATAAAAGGAGTTAGAATAAATGAAAGGTGTATCAATAGAAGAACGTGCAATAGAACTTGCACAATATATCATAGACTCAAAAGATACAGTAAGAGGTGCAGCAAAAAAATTTGGAATAAGTAAAAGTACAGTACATAAAGATGTATCAGAAAGATTGAAAAAAATCAATCCAAGTTTAGCACAGGAAGTACGAAAAGTGTTAGATGAAAATAAAGCAGAAAGACATATAAGAGGAGGGATGGCGACAAAATTAAAATATAGTCATTTACATGAACTTAAATCTTAAAATAAACTCAAAAGAAAACTGCAATGATAGTTAGTTTATTAATATATAAGAATCACCAATTTACAAAAATCGACATAGAATATAATAGCTTAACTTTTAAGGTGGTATTCATATGGAAAAGATAAAAATTGGTGATATAGTAGGAAGAAAATCATATAATAAAGACATTTTATTTCGTGTAAAAAACATAATAGATACAAAAGTAGGTCAAATTGCTATTTTAATAGGAATTATAGAAAGAGTAGAAGCTGATAGTAGTATAAGTGATTTAGAAAAAGTAAGTGAAGAAAGAATACAGGAAGATTTAAATAACATACAAAAAAGAATAGAAGGCAAAATTAAGCGATTAGATAAAATAGAAGAAAACAGAAATAAATATACGATAACAGGAAAAATCTTGCATTTAGATGGTGACAAAAAATATAGCGAAAAATCATACCGATATTATAAAAAAGTAGGTTTAAATGCTATTGTAAAAAATATACCAGAATATAAACAACCAAAAGTAGTATACAATCTTTTGAAAATATATCAGCCAGATATATTAGTGATAACAGGACATGATGGAATGATAAAGAAAAATGCAAGATATGATGACTTATATAATTATCGTAATTCAAAATATTTTATAGAAACTGTTAAAGAAGCAAGAAAATATGATAAAGAAACTAACAAAAAATTAGTCATATTTGCAGGTGCTTGCCAAAGTTATTTTGAAGCATTAATTTGTGCAGGAGCTAATTTTGCATCTTCACCAGGAAGGATATTAATAGATTTTATAGATCCATTAATTGTAGCTGAAAAAATAGCGGTAACAGAGAGATATAAATATATAACCATTGAAGATATAGAAAATGAATTAAGAGATGGAAAAAAAGGTGTTAGTGGCATAGGAGCAAATGGAAAAATGTATAAAATCATAAGATGAAACACAATTGTAACATAATTGTAATACAAAAGTAATATTAAAAATAAAAATCCGTAAAACCCTTTAAAATCAAGGATTTTAAAACTTTTACATCAACATACTTTTTTTGACATTTTTCCCCTAAAATGCTATAATCAAGCTATCTTAAGGGAGTAGGTGATAGCATGATTTGTAAAAATGACATAACAAATCTAAAAACTGACATCTTAGAGAAAGTGGGGCAAAAGATAATTGTCAAAGGATCTTTAGGTAGAAGTAAAGCCTTTGAAAAAGAAGCTACAATAGAAAAAGCATATCCAAATATTTTTGTAGTAAAATATGAGGAAAATAATAGAAATGTAACATATAGTTATACAGATGTTTTAACAAGAACAGTAGAGGTTGAAGTATTTGATGGAAACTCATATAGTCCATTAATACCACCACCAGTTAACTTAAAAAAGAAAAAAGCAGCTGAACAACTATAAATAAGGCATTACAATATACAACATAATGAAATTTGAATCATAAAGTAAGAAAGAAAACTTGAAAAGGGTTTTCTTTTTTTTGTAGCAAAAATTGGGAAAATGAGTCCGTCTCCGATTTCCCTTTGTCTCCGTATCCAATTTCCCAATTTAAAAAGTGAGATTTCTTTGGCTTAAAATGTTATAAATCATCATTTGCCTTCATATATATAGAATAAAGAAAAATGATAAGGAGGTAAATAATGATTGTAAATACAATAAAAGAAAATTTGTGTGTCAATAAAAAGGTAGCAACTAGAAAAGAAATTGTAGTTGTAGAAGGAGATGTGATTGTTCCAGATGCAAAACCAGATGTTTTAAATATAATTTGTACAAGTGGGGTAGTATGTATTTATAAAAAAGAAATGATAGATGAAAAAATAAAAATAGAGGGGAATGTAGATACATATATCATGTATATGACAGATGATAGTCAAGAACGAACAAGAGGCATTAATACCAGTTTAGATTTGTCAGAAGTTATTAATATTCCTAATATAACAAGTGAAATGGAAAGTGATGTATGTACGAATATTAAAGAAATAGAAGCAAAAGTAATTAATGAACGAAAAATATCCATCAAAGCAACAATAGAATTAATCATTGAAGTGTATTCTAAAGAAGAAATTTCGATTGTGAATAGTTTAGAAAATACAGATGAAATCAAAATGTTGCAAGAGCAATTATTTGTTAACTCATTAATAGGAAGCGGAGAAACAAAAATATATGCCAAAGAAAATATTTCTATAGATAATATTGATAATTTAGTAGAAATTTTAAAATTAAATGTAGGGATAGGAAATAAAGATATAAAAATTAGTTATAACAAAGTTTTGACAAAAGCAGAGGCAGAAGTCAAAATGGTATATTTAACAGAAGATAATCGAATTAATAAAACAATGGCAACAATACCAATTATCGGATTTGTAGATATTCAAGATGTTAATGAAGGAAATATATGTGATACAAATTATGAAATTCGAAATCTGATTGTAAAACCAAATTCAGTAGAAGAACATTCTGTATATATTGAAATGGAAATCAATGTGACAACGACTGCATATGAAGAAAGAACAATTAACATTATTCAAGATTTATATAGCCCATCTGAAAACATTGAATTTAATAAAAAAACAGTAAGAACGATTGCAGGAAAAAGAGAAATTTTGGAAACAAGAGAGATTAGTGAAAAATTAAGAATAGAAGAATTACAAGGCAGAAATATTGTCGATGTAGATGTTGTTCCGAATATCATAAAGCAAAATGTAATGGGAGACAAAATCATCTATAATGGAGAGCTAGAATTAAGGTTTATGTTGATGGGAGAAGACTTACAGATAATGACAAGAAAAGAAAGCATATCTTTTGAATATAATCTTGACAATATCAGTGATGGTGATAGTTTAAACATACGTACAAATATAGAAATTGGAAGTCAAGACTTTATCATTCAAGAAGGAGGAGAAGTATTAGCAAATGTGCAAATGAGAATGCATACGATGCTAGACAAAAATGTGAATATTAATACAATTGATGAAGTACAAACAATTGGAGAAAGGGAAGAACAGGATTATAGTATTATCATGTATATCGTGAAAAAAGATGATTCTTTATGGAAGATAGCAAAAATGTTTGGAAGCACAGTAGATGATATTGCTAGAGTGAATGGAATTGAAGATGAGAATATGATTTTTCCAGGACAAAAATTATTTATACCAAGATATAAAAGAAAAGGCATGAGTAGCAAGCAGGCTTCTATGATAAATTATGCCTAAGATTTATTCAAGAACTAAGATACGAATTCCGAATATATTTGCAAATGTAAAACATAAAAGAAAATTGGCTATGATAATAATTTTTATCACAACCATTATGATATCTGTAAAAGTCATGTTAGATGCAGTAAATCCTATTTTTGATACATTATGTGAAAATGAAGCAAAAAGCTTGGCGACGATTATATCAAATGAGCAGGCAACAAATGTCATGACAGAACATAGCTATGATGAGTTATTTACTGTAGAAAAAGATGCAAACGGAAATGTGACAATGATAAAATCAAATGTGATTCCCATTAATGAAATCATTTCTGATGTAGCAATCAAAATACAAGAAGAAATTAATCAACAGGGAAGGCAAGATATTGAAATCGCTTTGGGAAGTTTTACAGGTATTAAATTATTGGCAGGAAGGGGACCTGGAATTAAGATAAGAATATCAACAGTAGGTAATGTAGAAACTGATTTAAAAAGTGAATTTGAAGCACAAGGAATTAATCAAACACTACATAGAATTTATTTACAAGTAAAATGTGAAGTCAGTATTTTAACACCATTTAAAGATATTACAAAAGACATTACAAACCAAGTATTAATTATGGAAAATGTCATTATTGGAACAGTTCCAAACACGTATTATAATATAGAGGGAATTGGTACAAATGATGCTCTTGAATTTGTAGAATAGATTCATATAACCTTTTAAGATAGAATATACTATTTTAGGAGGTTTTTTTATGTTAAAAATGATAGATTTACCATATCCATTAACAGCTTTAGAGCCATATTATTCCAAAGAAACATTGGATTCACATTACAATATTTTATATAAAGGATATGTAGATAATACAAATAACACAGAAGAAAAATTGAAGCTAGCAAGGGAGAAAAGAGATTTCTCTAATATTAAATGTCTAGAAAAAGATTTAAGTTTTTATGGTTCAGGAGTCATTTTACATGAACTATTTTTTGAAAATATGGGACCTGCTATTCCAACAGAGCCAGTTATAGAACTGATGAAACAAATGATAAAAGACTTTGGAAGTTATGAAATATTTAAAGAACAATTTACAGAAGCAAGTAAAACAGTAGAAGCCTCACGGTTGGTGTTTGTTAGTATGGGTTCCTAAATGGTCTAAATTAGAAATTTTACAATGTGAAAAACATCAAAATTTGACATTATGGGGATGCAAACCATTATTGGTTTTAGATATGTGGGAGCATTCTTATTATTTACAATACCATACGAAAAGAGCAGAGTATATCCAAGCATTTTGGAATATTGTGAATTGGAATATGGTAAATAGGAGATTTAGACAAAGGTAAGAAAAATATTTATAAATGGTTAACAATGCAGTTAAAAATATATTTTGACTGCATTGTAAGCTATAATACAATCTTTTAAAGAAACAATTGTAAATATTGAAAATATAGGATGGTTAGAGTATAATAATAGTGATTTTATAACAATATAAGAAATAATAAAGGGAGAAGAAAATGGACTATATTCACTTTTTTGGAACAACAGGAAATAAAGATATTATTTTTAAAAACATAAGGTCAGCAGGAGGATTATATATAAACATTGATGATACACATATCGTTTTTGACCCAGGAATCAATACATTTTATAAATACATTCATACATATGGTGATAAGGAAATAATTGATGGAATTATCGTATCACATGTTCATATAGATCATTCCAATGATTTAAATATATTTATAGAATTAATGACAAATGGAGGAAGAGAAAAAAGAGGAAATGTGATAGTACCAAAACAAGCAATCGATAATCAAATTTTACAACCATATTTGGAAAATTTTCCTGAAAAGATAGAAATGATAGAGGAAAATACAACATATAAAATAAAAAATCTAGAAATTACAACCTCTATACCACATGACCATAGGGTAGAATGTTATGGATTTACAATAAAAACGAGCAAAAATAAAATAGGAATTGTAACAGATACAAAATATTTTCCAGAATTATTAAACTCTTACAAAGATTGTGATATATTAATCATGAATGTAGCTTATCATATCAATAATAAAGAAAAAGCAAAACATTTGGATATACCAGCAGTGGAAGAATTTATAAAAATAATACAACCAACTAAAGTGATAATAACACATTTTAATAAAAATATATTGCGTGAGAATCCACCAGGAATTGCACAAGACTTAACGAAAAAATATGGAATAGAAGTTATTTCGGCAGAAGATGACATGGACTTATATTTATAAAATAAAATGTAAAATAATATAGTTAGTCAAATTAAAAAAGGAAAAGATATGTATGAATAATAAAAAATGGGAAGAAGATGCTAAAAATATTACAAAATATTATACAAATAAGATAGCAGGAAAAGGGGAGTCTATCGAATCTCTTGCTTATAGAGACAAAAAATATGTAAAGATGTTTTTTGATGAACTCTTTTCTGGAATAGAAATAAAAAATCAATCCACATTTCTGGATATAGGATGTGGAATGGGATTTTTGATAAAATATGCTGAAGAACAAAAAATAGAAATAAAAGATTATTTGGGAATTGATTTAGTAAAAGAATTTATAGATTATTCAAAAATAAAATATCCTGATTATAATTTTGTTGTGGGTAATTTTATTTCTGACAAGTTTTCTCTAAATAAAAAATATGATTATGTGTTAGCACTTGGAGTACTAGTTTCTAGAGTGAGTGATTATGAAACATATTTATTAAAATTTGTAAAAAAAATGATTATTTTTACCAAAGGATATGTTTTATTTAATTTGATTGTTGAAATAGATGAAGATTCTACAAACTATTCCAATAGGGATGAAATAGGGGGAATTACATGTATTCGTAAAGAAAAATTAAAAGAAATATTAGATTCTATTCCTAATATTTCATACAAAATTATAGAGAAAAGATTGTTTGAAGATGCGATAGATGCATTTATACAGATAAAAGTAAATTAAGGTATAATTAAATATGATGATAAAAACCTCAGAATTTTTTAAACTTCTGAGGTTTTGACATTATCTAACTATTGCTAAATTTTATTGTAAAAGTATAAACATATTTTAATAAAATTATGATAAATCTATTGACAAATACAAACAAATGTTTTATAACACATACAATAAAAAGGATGTGAAAATATGGAGAATGAATTGAAAATAATAAATACTGAAGAAATAAAAAATTTAATATATACAATAAGAGGAAAAGAAGTAATGTTAGATAGTGATGTAGCTATGCTATATCATTATGAAACTAAAAATGTAAATAAAGCTATGAAAAGAAATATTGAAAGATTTCCAGAAGATTTTTGTTTTCAATTAACTGATGATGAATTCAAAAATTTAAGGTTCCAATTTGGAACCTTAGATAAAAAAGTTAATAATGGAAAAGTTACAAGAAAATATTTACCATATGTCTATACTGAGCAGGGAATATCAATGCTTGCAGGAGTATTAAAAAATGATATTGCTGTTCAAGTTAGTATTAGTATAATAAGAGCCTTTATTGAAATGCGAAAATTTATATCTTCAAATTCGCAAATATTTGAAAGATTAACAAATGTGGAATATAAATTATTAGAACATGATAAAAAGTTTGATGAAATATTTGATAGTTTGCTAAAGAAAGAAGAGTTTAAGCAGAAAATTTTTTTTGAAGGTCAAATATATGATGCATATAGTCTAGTAATAGATATTATAAAAAGAGCTAGAAGAAAAATTATAATAATTGATAATTATATAGATGATAGCATTTTAAAGATATTAGTAAAGAAAAATAAAAATGTAGAAGTAGTAATATTAACTTCAAAAAATAGTAATATTTCAAAATTGGATATACAAAAATTTAATAAAGAATATCCCATTTTGAAGGTAGCAAAAACAGATAAATTCCATGATAGATTTATTATTATAGATAATAAAGAATTATATCATTGTGGTGCTTCGATAAAGGATTTAGGTAAAAAATGTTTTGGAATAAATAGAATAGATGATATAGAAATCATAAATAAATTTGTAAAGATGTGTAGAATAGCTAATTGAAGAGGTATAGTGATGGAACACAAAAACTCAGAAGTTTTAATACTTCTGAGTTTTGATATTTTCTATCTCTTACTAAATTGTGGAGCTTTACGAGCTTTTTTAAGACCGTATTTCTTTCTTTCTTTCATACGAGGATCTCTTGTTAAGAATCCGTTTGATTTTAAAGCTGGTCTGTATTCTTGATTTGCTTCATTTAAAGCTCTAGCAATACCATGTCTAATTGCTCCAGCTTGACCTGTGAATCCTCCACCTTTAACTGTGCAAATAACATCATATTTAGAAGTTGTATTTGTAACTGTTAATGGTTGTCTAACGATAACTTTTAAAGTTTCTAGTCCGAAGAATTCATCAATATCTTTACCATTGATTGTTATTTTTCCATTACCTTCAACAAGTCTAACTCTTGCTACTGAAGATTTTCTTCTACCTGTACCATAAAAAACTACATTTTCTTTCTTAGCCATATTATTTTACCTCCCATACTTCTGGTTTTTGTGCTTGGTTTTCATGTTCACTACCAGCATAAACTCTTAATTTTTTAGCCATTTTTCTACCTAAAGAGTTATGTGGTAACATTCCTTTGATAGCTAATGTCATAGCTTTTTCTGGATTTTTTTCAAGCATTACTTTTGCAGGAACTTCTTTCATTCCTCCAATATAACCAGAATGATGTCTATAAACTTTTTGATTTAATTTGTTACCTGTTAAGACAACATCTTTACAATTAAGGATAATAACATGATCACCCATATCAATGTTAGGTGTATATGTTGGTTTGTGTTTTCCTCTTAATAATTTTGCAGCTTCTGTAGCAACTCTACCAAGTGGTTTGTTGGCTGCATCAATAATATACCATTTACTTTCTACTTCATTTGCTTTTGCACTATATGTCGTATTATTCATGATAATAATACCCTCCTATTATTATAATTTATTTATATGAAATTTAAATGTAAAACCACCGGGGAGAGATTTTATATTTAAATCATATTCTAATATAATTGCTAAATAATTTTAATACAAAAAAGCCAAAATGTCAATAATTTTAAGAAAAAAATTCAAAAGTATTGAATAATTTAGTAATTAAATTTATAATTAATTCGTACAATTAAAAAGAAACAGATAATAAAATTCATTTTTTTGTATAGGAAAACCTTATATAAAATCAATCTAAAAGCAGATTTTTCGTACACAATAAAAATACATCACATGATGTACATAAATAAATGATATATAAATAAGAAGAATGTAAGAAAACAGGAGGGATTGGATGACAGACACAGCAGAAAAAAAAGTTTCTAGAGGAAAAAAAGAAACTTTTATGCAGGGAATTGTTACATTAATATTCTCGCAATTGCTAATAAAACTGCTTGGACTTGTATATAATTTATATTTAACAAATAGAGAAGGATTTGGGGATCAGGGAAATGGGATTGTTTCAGCAAGTTATCAAATCTATGCAGTATTATTAACCATTTCTTCAACAGGTGTACCAAATGCTATATCAAAATTAGTATCAGAAAGAGTGGCGGTAGGAGACCATAAAGGTGCTTATCGAATTTTTAAAATAGCATTTGCAACATTTGCGGTTATTGGTTTAATTGGAAGTTTAATGCTATTTTTTGGAGCAGGTTTAATTGCTAATCAATGGTTACAAATTCCAGATGCAGAGATGACAATGGTGGCATTATCACCAGCAGTATTTTTTGTAGCGATTTCATCAGTTATGAGAGGATATTTTAACGGAAGACAAAATCTAAAGGTAACAGCAAGATCACAAACTTTGGAGCAAATTTTTAAAACAACACTTACCATTATATTAGTAGAGATTGTTGCAATCATTTCTAATACATCAACTGTATGGATGGCAGGAGGAGCTACACTTGCTACAACACTTGCAACATTTGTAGGATTTAGTTATTTATATTTATTCTATAAAACAAGAAGAAAAGAAATTGCTTCAGAAATAAGAGAAACAGTTAATTATAAATATGATAGAGTTAGAAACATTGTAAAAAAGATTTTATTAGTATCTATTCCAATCGCACTAACTGCGATTATGTCTTCTTTAAATAAAAATATAGATTCTTTTACAGTTGTAAGAAGTCTAAAACAGTTTATGAGTGAGGATATGGCGGTTACACAATATGGAATATTAGGAGGAAAAGTAGATACTTTAACAAGTTTACCATTATCATTTAATGTTGCCTTTGCGACAGCATTAGTTCCAGCGATATCAGCTGCTAAGGCAGTAAAAGATTATAAATCAATAAAACAAAAATCAACATTCACACTATTAATGTCTATGCTAATAGGACTTCCATGTACAGTTGGAATGTGCATATTTGCTGGACCAATACTAAATTTGTTATATCCAAATGCAAGTTCAGGAACACTTGTCTTACAAATTAGTTCTTTGACAATTATTTTTACAATATTAGACCAAACAATCAACTCTATTTTACAAGGATATGGAAAATTAAGAATACCAGCAATTGCTTTAGGATGCCGGTGTGATTGTAAAGTTAATCTTAAATTTAATTTTAGTTCCAATACCTTCCATAGGTGTTAATGGAGCAGCTATTGCATCAGTAGCATGTCATTTAGTAGCATTTATGATATCCATTACAGCTTTAAAAAGAACGATAAAATTAAAATTAGGCGTTAGAAGATTTGTTATAAAACCAATATTAGCAACAACTATTATGGGAATTTGCTCATATTTTATATATTCTTCACTTTTAGGAATAATTACAGAAAGTTTGGCTACAATAATAGCAATAATATCTGCAATCATTATTTATGCATTGGCAGTTGTTGTATTACATGTGTTCTCAAAACAAGAAATAAAAATGCTACCTGCAGGAAATAAGATTTGTATGATATTAGAAAAGTTAAAAATATATTAAATTTTTAGAAAAAAAGAAGGATTTTATATATTTTTGGCGAATAAATTTATATAGTAGTACATTTATTGCCGTTCTAAAGCAATAAAAGTACATAACATTATACTTATAGGAGGTAATTTAAATGAACAAAGCTGAATTAATCGCAGCAGTAGCTGCAAAAACAGGTGACACAAAAAAAGCAGCTGAAGAATCAGTTAATGCATTCGTAGAAGTTGTAACAAATGCTTTAAAAGAAGGAGATAAAGTTCAATTAGTTGGATTTGGATCTTTCGAAGTAAGAAAAAGAGCAGCTAGAAAAGGTAGAAACCCACAAACTAAAGAAGAAATCAAAATACCTGCATCAAAAGCTCCAGTATTCAAAGCTGGTAAAGCATTAGTATATATAAATATATGAATCGATAGTATAAAACGACATATAAGGATTATAAAATTACTTATATGTCGTTTTTGTTCATTTTTTATCAATCATAATGTGAACATCTCGTAATTGGTCACGTCTAACAATACTTGGTGCACCCATCATTAAATCTTGTGCTTTACTATTTAATGGGAATGCAATTACTTCTCTGATGGTATCAGAATCAGATAGCAACATAAGCATTCTATCAATTCCAGGTGCAATACCAGCATGTGGAGGAGCACCAAATTGAAAGGCTTTATATAAAGCACCAAATTTATTTTTTACTTCTTCTTCTGTATAGCCAGCCATAGTAAAGGCTTTTAACATGATATCAATATCATGATTTCTAACAGCGCCAGAAGAAAGTTCAATTCCATTACATACAATATCATATTGATAAGCCAAAATGTCTAGAGGATTTTCATTTTCTAATGCTTTTAAACCACCTTGTGGCATTGAAAAAGGGTTATGGCTAAAGCTGATTTTTCCATGTTCATCCAATTCAAACATTGGAAAATCAATAATCCAGCAAAACTTAAAGACATTATTATCAATTAAACCAAGTCTTTTTCCAAGTTCGTCTCTGATTTGTCCTGCTAAAGTTTCAACTACACCAGGAACTTCGGCAATAAAGAATAAACAATCGCCTGGTTTAGAATTTGTTCTTTTACACATTTCTATTCTGGCAGTATCAGGAATAAATTTGGCAATAGGTCCTTGAAAACTTCCATCATCTAAAATTCTTAGCCAAGCTAGACCTTTTGCTTTTAAATCTTTTATGGCATAATCTGTCATTCCTTCGAAAAAGCTTCTTGGCTCATTAGCTACATCATGTGTAGATATGATTCTAACAATTTTTCCTTGGAAAGCACGTAAATCTACATGTTCGAAAATATCTGTAACATCAACAATTTCCAAAGGATTTCGTAAGTCAGGTTTATCTGTTCCATATTTTAACATAGCTTCTTTATATGGAATTCTTGGAAATGGATATTCTGTAATTTCCTTATCAGAAAACTTTTTAAATGTGTTGTAAATGACAGGTTCTATTGCTTGAAATACATCCTCTTGTGTTGCAAAACTCATTTCCATATCTAATTGATAAAATTCACCAGGAGCTCTGTCAGCTCTTGCATCTTCATCTCTAAAACATGGTGCAATTTGAAAATATTTATCAATACCAGAAACCATCAATAATTGTTTGAATTGTTGAGGAGCTTGTGGTAAAGCATAAAATTTTCCAGGGTGCAATCTACTCGGAACTAAATAATCTCTAGCACCTTCTGGTGAAGAACTTGTAAGGATTGGAGTTTGTACTTCTAAAAATCCTTGCTTAATCATCTGTGTTCTCAAAAATTGAATGACATTTGCTCTTAATAGTAAATTATTTTTTAATCGATCATTTCGTAAATCTAAGAAACGGTATTGTAATCTTAAATCTTCTCTGGTTTCTTGGTTGGTATTGACTTCGAAAGGAAGATTTTGTGTCCTTTTTCCTAGAATTTTAATATCTTCAATTCGAATTTCTACTAAACCAGTTTTTAGTTTAGGGTTAATCGTTTCTTCATCACGCTTTTTTACTGTACCATATACAGTAACTGTAGATTCAATTGGAATATGTGAAGCAAAATCCACATCTTCAGCTTTTCCTGAGGTTACAACTTGTGTGATTCCATACATATCACGAATATCTAAGAAAACCAAACCTCCTAAATCTCTAATGGTTTGAACCCAACCACTAATTCTAACCTGTTTTCCCACATCTTCTAATGTGATTTCATTACAGTTGTGTGTTCTGTACTCATTCATATTTACTCATTCCTTTCTTAAGGTATAAATCCAGTTAGAAAAAATATAATTATTTTTCAACTGTACCTCTTTTAAATTTGTCAGAGCATAATTTGTATCCGAAAAAGGGTACAAAAAAACGCCCTTTGCAAAATTGCAGGGACGAAATAAATCCGCGGTACCACCCAGCTTGAAAACTAAATAAATATATGAATCTATTTAATTTTCCACTTTATTAAAAAATGCTCCAATGTGTTTCACAAGTTTAGGTTGACCTTAAAGGGCTTTCAGCCGGTGACCCTTATTCTCTAAAAGTAACTTCTAACTGCTTTCATTGTACAAACGCAAACATATTTTAAAATGTTAACTATTATTTTACACAGTTTATGCTATTTTGTCAAGAAATATACATCAGAAATTTTAAAGAATCACCAAATTGTTGATAGTGTTTAGTATGAAATTCCTGGAAAGGTATATATATTATATTTTTCGCTATCCCAACACGCTACATACTGTTAATAAATCAACTCCCACGGGACTGTCGTTGATTTATTAACAGTATGTAGCGTGTCGGTCCCCCCGAAACCCGCTTAAAATATAATATATATATCTTTCCAGGAATTTCACACTAAACAGTAACAAATTATCAAAGACTTTCTTTTTTTACATCATCAATAATCGTGGCAGAAATAATAAAGCTCATAGCAAAATTTAATCCAAGTACAATTCCTAAAATTCCTATATAATAAATAATTGGATATGTAAAAAATAGCATATATGTAAGTAAAACCATTGCTGAAAGTAAACAAATGATGAAAGAAAAAGAAAGACCGATTTTCAAAATATGTGATATTTTTTTATCCAAATTCTTATAATTTTGTATTAATATTTTAATCATAAATGAAACACCTCTATTCATAAAATACTATATCTATCGTAACATGAAAGCATAGGAAAAACAATGGAAGTTTTAGCCAATCATTTTAGAAATGATTGAAGGATTTTCAAAGTAGTGATATAATAAAATAGAATTGAAAATAAAAAATGGGGAAGAAAGATGTATATAGAGAATAATAATCGATTAAAAGAGTTAGTAGAATATATAGAAAAAAATTTAACAGAAGAAATTGAATATAAAGACTTAGCAAAAATATTAGCAGTAAATGAATATACACTTCATAGGATTTTTAGTTTTGTTACCAATATAACACTAGCAGAATATATAAGAAAAAGAAGACTAAGCATGGCAGCAATTGATTTATTAGAAAATAATGAAAAAGTGCTAGATGTAGCAATAAAATATCAATATGATTCAGGAGAAGCTTTTGCTAGAGCCTTCAAAAAAATGATGGGATTTTTGCCCAAAGATATTCATAAAAATAAAGATAATATAAAATATTTTCCGATATTAACATTTGAAGAATTAAGTGAGGAACCAAAAGAATTAAAATTTGAAAAATTAGAAAATGTTAGTTTTGATTTTTACACAATTAGTAAAAAAGCAAAATTATATAATCTTGCAGAAAAAACACCAGATTTTTGGAAAAGTGTCTATACAAAGGGAGATATTTTTAAGGGAAATGCATATGGACTTGTAAAATATAATGTATATGATTATGATGAAAATAGTGATGTTACATATTATATTGCAAGTAAAGAAGCTTTTGAAGGAAGTCAAAAATACAGTATTAAAAATAAAAATTTTCTTGTTTTTGAATTAGATATAGAAAAAGACATAACCGTAAAAAAAGCTAAAGATATAGGCGTTTTTACACATTATATATATGCCAATGTTATTCCGGGTTCAGGATATAATTTAGATGATGTACCAGATATAGAAGAATATATTGACTTTAAAAAAGTAAGAATTTATATAGCTGTTATATAACCAACTATTTTTACAAATAGTTGGTTTTTTAGCAAACAAAAAACAACTTTCTATTAATAAAAAGTTGCTTTCAATAAAAACTATGCATAATCTTTATTTAGCCTTAAGCCATAGCTGCATTTAATTTTTTTGATAAACTAGATTTTTTTCTAGCTGCAGTGTTTTTTACAATAACACCTTTTGTACAAGCTTGATCTATTTTTTTAGTTGCTTCAGAAAATAGAACTTTAGCTTCTTCTATATTTCCAGCTTCAATAGCTTCTTCAAATTTTCTAACAGCTGATTTATATCCAGATTTTATCATATTATTTCTTAAAGTTTTTTTCTCAATTACTTTAACTCTTTTTTTAGCTGATTTAATATTTGGCATCTATAAGCACCTCCTCTTAGTCAATTATTCATTATAACATCTGATATTCTAACATATTTTTTTATGAAATGCAAGTAAATTTTATAATTTATTATTGTATTATAAAAAAACTTATGATATATTTTTATATAGGAGAATAAAAACGAATGTATAGGTCTGTCCCTTTTGTTTCATTTTGAAACGATTTGGCACGTCCCTATCGTTCCAAAAGGAGGAAGAAAAATGATAGCGATTGGTTGTGATCATGGAGGATTTAAATTAAAAGAGGAAATCAAAAAATAC
Organism: uncultured Eubacteriales bacterium; assembly: GCA_949288175.1. Classification (GTDB taxonomy): domain Bacteria; phylum Bacillota; class Clostridia; order TANB77; family CAG-508; genus CAG-269. Next base: position 45,229 of record CASEIV010000012.1, read on the forward strand.
TTAGATGAAAAAGAAATAAAATATATAGATTGTGGTTGTATGAATGAAGAAAGAGTGGATTATCCTAATATTGCAAAAGAGGTTGCTCTTTCTGTTCAAAAAGGAAAAGCTGAAAAAGGAATATTAATTTGTCGTTCTGGTTTAGGAATGAGTATTGTAGCTAATAAATTTAAAGGAATTAGAAGTACACCATGTTATAATGAAGAAACAGCAAAATTTTCAAGATTGCACAATGATAGTAATGTGTTAGCTTTAGGAGCAGATTATGTAAGTGTGAATGAGGCAATTTGTATATTAAGAATGTGGCTTGCAACAGAATTTGAAGGTGGAAGACACATGGAAAGAGTTAAAATTATTGAAGAAATCGAAAATGAAAATATGAAATAATATGGAGGAATGAATATGTGGGGAGATATTGCAATTGCATTTTTGCTTGCATTTATCGTAACATTTATGGCGACACCATATACTATAAAAATTGCGCATAAAGTAGGTGCGGTAGATGTTCCGAAAGATCAAAGAAGAATGCATAAAAAGGCAATGCCCAAATTTGGTGGACCAGCAGTCATATTAGGTTTCTTAGTTTCTGTAATTTATTTATTAATCGTAATGAGTATAGAAAATTCAATCAATTTATTTCGGAATAGAACATTATGGACAAAAGCTATTAGGAATGTTTTTGGGAATATTGATTATTTCAGCTGTATGTATTGTGGATGATATAAAAACCATAAAACCAATAACCAAATTGATAGGACAAGTATTGGCGGCAATTGTAGCGGTGGCATTTGGTATAAGAATAGAAGATATCACATTACCATTTTTAAATACAATAGAAATGCAAGAAATGTTTTCTATTATCATAACAGTGATATGGATTGTAGGTGTCACAAATGCAATTAACTTAATAGATGGATTAGACGGATTATCTTCAGGAATATCTGTGATATCAGCAATTTCGCTATTAATTATATTTGTATTAAATGATTCACCAATGGTAGCAATATTATTAATAACAGCACTTGCAGGTGCATTAGTTGGATTTTTACCATTTAATTTTGCACCAGCCAAAACATTTATAGGAGATACCGGTTCAAACTTTTTAGGATTTTCATTGTCTATTATTTCTATTCTAGGAGTAGCAAAAACCTATACAGCAGCGGTTATTGTATTACCATTAATTGTTCTAGGATTACCGTTATTTGATACATTTTGGGCAATTATTAGAAGATTAATAAAAGGAAAATCTATCAAAGCCATATTTAAAGCAGATAAAGGACACTTACACCATAGAATTGTGGCAAAAGGTTTTAGCCAAAAACAGGCAGTTCTAATATTATATGGAATTAGTGCGACATTTGGAATATTTGCAGTGATTATGTTAGAAAGCGGAATATGGAAAGCATTATCGTTTTTATTAATGGTAATAGTAGCAATTGGTTTAGGATACAGGAACTTTAAAACAGAAAAAACAGATAACCAAAGGTATGAATGTATAGAATGTAAATATATATATAATCCGAAGTTTGGAAATGAAAAAGCAGGAATACCAGCAGGAACACCTTTTGAGGATTTGCCAGATGATTGGGTTTGCCCAGTTTGTGGAGAAGGAAAAGATATGTTTGAGATACATCAATAAAAAAGAAAGAATTAAGCATTTTAGAAATATATGTTTAGTTCTTTTTTTTCGTATACATTATATCGAAACTTAAAAAATTGTGAAATATTGACATTTAAGCAGAAAAAAGTTAAAATAACATAAAAAGATAACATCAAAATTTACTGTGAGGTAATCATAATGAAAGTAACATTTTATTCAAATTTTTTAACACATCATCAATTGCCTTTTTGTCTGGAAATGAAGAAAAAACTAGGAGATGACTTTAAATTTGTTTCAACAGTCAAGATTTTTCAATGGAGGCTAGATTTAGGATTTGAAAATCTGGATGACCAATATGATTTTGTAATAAAAGCATATGAAAATGAAACAGAATATCATAAGGCTAAACAATTAGCATTAGATAGTGATGTGGTAATAATTGGTTCAACAACAGATGAACTGATAGTTGAAAGATTAAAGCAAGATAAAATAACTTTTAGATATAGAGCAAGGGTTTTTCATTATCCTGATGGTTTTTGGAATACAGTATTAGATAGAAAAAATTTAAAATTATTTTATGATAGACATATAAAATTCAGAAAAAATAAAAATCTTTATTTGTTATGTGCTAATGCCCATGGACCAAATGATTTTAATTTCTTACATTTGTATAAAAATAAAATATACAGATGGGGATATTTTTTAAAAACAAATACATATGATATAAATCATTTGATGCAACAAAAAGAAAATAATAAAAAAATAGGGATAATATGGGTGGCTAGATTTATAAAATGTAAACATCCTGAAATCGTAATTAAATTGGCAAAAAATCTTAAAAAACAAAATTATCATTTTGTTATAAAAATGCTGGGAAATGGAAAATTAGAAAAAAAAATAAGAAGAAAGGTCAAAAAAGAACATCTAGAAGATGTTATCGAAATGGTAGGCCATGTTCCGAGTGACAAAGTAAAAGATTATATGGAAAAAGCAAATATTTTTATTGGAACAAGTGATTTTCAAGAAGGTTGGGGAGCAGTTATTAATGAATCAATGAATGCTGGATGTGCGATTGTTGCTAATGAGCAAATGGGCTCAGTACCAATTTTGATAAAGCATAGAAAAAACGGAATGATATACCATAAATATAGTCAGCTAGAAAATAATGTGAAAGAATTAATAAAATCTCCTGAGTTGAGAAAAAAATTATCTATTAATGCTTATGAAACAATCACAAATGAATGGACAAGTCAAATAGCAGTAGAGAACCTAATAAAGTTATTTACTGCAATTATAAATGGGAAAGAATGTGAAATAAAGGAAGGACCAGCAAGTAAAGCCAATAATTATATCAGAAAAAAGTAGATATATATGATATAAAATAAAAAAATTATAAAGAAATGAGGGAAAAACTAAATGTCAGACAAGATAATCAAATTTTTAGCACATGAAGGAAGAGTATCAGTCATATGTGCCAATACAACCAAAATGGTAGAAGAAGCGAGAAAAACACATGATATGAGTCCAGTGGTAACAGCTGCATTTGGAAGGTTATTAACTATAACAAGTATCATGGCAACAGAAATGAAAGGAAGTAAAGATAAATTAACAGTTCAATTAAAAGGAAATGGACCAATCGGTGTTATGATTGCCACTGCGAATAATAAACCAATTGTAAAAGGATATGCTACAAATCCAGTAGTAGAATTACCATTAAATGAGGATGGAAAATTAGATGTTAGTGGAGCAGTAGGATATGAAGGATATATTAATGTAGTAAAAGATATTGGATTAAAAGACCCATATATTGGTATATCTCCATTAGTATCTGGTGAAATTGCAGAAGATTTTGCCAATTACTTTGTGAATTCAGAACAAAGAAATTCAGCAGTAGCATTAGGTGTGTTAGTAGATAAAAATGGTGTAAGAGCAAGTGGGGGATATTTAATTAATCCAATGCCAGACGCAACAGAGGAAGATATATCAATCGTAGAGCAATCTATTTTTAAAGCAGGAGCAATGTCAAAAATGTTAGACCAAAACTTAACATTAGAAGAAATTGCTAAAAAGATAACTGGAGACGAAAATGTAGAAATCATAGAAGATAGCATTGTACCAGAATTCAAATGTGATTGTTCAAAAGAACATATGCAAGATGCGCTAATGACAATTGGAAAAGAAGAATTAGAGGATATTATTGAAAAAGAAGGAAAAGCAGAATTAGTTTGTCATTTCTGCAATAAGAAATATGAATTTAATAAAGAAGAATTAGAAAATATTTTAAGGAGTATAGATGAAAAATAATTTTAAGATTATTATATTTGACAAATATGAAAAATATGCTATAATAAAAATAGAAATAAGGAGACACAAAAGTGGTCGCCAAAAGAATGATTTAAATGCACACTCTATTCAGCAAGCAGAGTGTGTATTTGTTTTATTTTTGTTTACTTAATATATGTACAAGTACAATAATTAAGGTTATATTTATGATAGTTACTGATACAAGACCAGTAAATAATAATTTTATTGTTAAGAATAAATATTGTTCTACCATAATACCACCTCCTTACGTTGGTGGCGACACAGTCATGCTTTTCCTTATTTCTTATATAAAATTATATATATTATTTAACCATAAGTCAATAAAAACTTTGACATTTAATATTAAATTGAATGATTGCGTGTTTTCCCAATTGACAAATTTCGCAAATGAAAATATAATGGTTAAGATAATAAAAAATATAGGGAAAAGGAGAAATGAAAAATGGAAAAAGAAATCGTTATATTTGGACATAAAAATCCAGACACAGATTCAATTTGTTCTAGTATAGTAATGGCTGATTTAGAAAATAAATTGGGAAATCATTGCATACCAACAAGAATAGGAAAAATTAACAAAGAAACACAATTTGTATTAGATTATTTAAAATTAGAAGCACCAAAAATGATAGATAAGGCTGAAGATAGACAAGAAGTTATATTAGTAGATCACAATGAAGCAACACAATCAATAGATAATATAGAAAATGCAAAAATAGTAAAAGTAATTGACCATCACACAATGAATTTTAAAGCACCATATCAATTATATTACAGAACAGAACCTGTTGGATGTACAGCAACAGTATTATATAAATTATATAAAGAAAATAATATAGAAATGACAAGAGAAATAGCAATATTATGTTTGAGTGCGATTATATCTGATACATTATTATTCAAATCACCTACATGTACAGAAGATGATGTTAAAGTAGCAAATGCATTACAAAAAATAGCAAATATTGATATGCAAGAATATGGATTAGAAATGTTAAAAGCAGGAACAGATTTAGGAGATTTTTCAGAAGAAGAATTAGTAAATTTAGATGCAAAAGCATTTGAAAAAGGAGATACAAAATTTGTAATAGCACAAGTAAATACTGTAAGTATAGAAGATGTTTTAAAAAGACAAAAAGACTTAGAAAGTGCTATCAATAGTGAAATAGAAAAAAGAGGAATTCAATTATTTGTATTTGCTATTACAGATATTTTAAATAGTAATTCAGAAATCATTGCTTTAGGAAATAGAACAGATGCAGTAGAAAAAGCATTTGATGTAAAATTAGAAAATAACAGAGCATTCTTACCAGGTGTTGTTTCAAGAAAGAAACAATTATTACCTGATATAGACAAAAATATGTAAGAATAGTTGTCATGAAAGTGGAGATTTTGACAAATAGTCAGAATCTCTATTTCTATATAATAAAAGGATAAAGAAATTGTAAAAATTTAAGGAAGAGAATTATAAAAGAATTGCTTGTTTTTTAAGGAAAAATAGTATATAGTATAAAAGTAAAAATGTTTGAAAAATAAATATATAAATAGAAACATAAGTAAAAATAAACATAACAAAGAGGAGATATACATGTATTTAAAAAGATTAGAATTACAAGGATTTAAGTCATTTGCAGATAAAACTGTATTAGAATTTATGCCAGGAATTACAAGTGCCATAGGACCAAATGGTTCTGGAAAAAGTAATATATCAGATGCTATTAGATGGGTACTTGGAGAACAAAGTATGAAATCATTAAGAGGTTCTAAGTCACTAGATATCATCTTTGCAGGTACACAAAATAGAAAATCATTAGGTTTTGCGGAGGCATCATTGGTGTTTGATAATACAGATGGAACATTGCCTATTGAATATACAGAAGTAACCGTTACAAGAAAAATATATAGAAGTGGAGAAACAGGTTACTATATCAATAAAGTACTATGTAGATTAAAAGATGTATTAGAACTATTTATGGATACAGGTATTGGAAAAGATGGTTATTCTATTATTGGACAAGGAAAAATAGATGAAATTTTAAGTAATAAATCAGAAGACAGAAGACATATTTTTGAAGAAGCAGCAGGAATTGTAAAATATAGAGTGAGAAAAGCGGAAAGTGAAAAGAAATTAGAACATACAAAATTAAATCTTCTTAGAATTAATGATATATTGGCAGAAATTGAAACCAATATAGAACCATTAAAAATACAAGCAGAAAAAGCAAAAAAATATTTAAATTTAAGAGAAGAATTAAAAAATATTGAGATTGGTTTGTTTTTATACAATATAGAAAAATATAAAAAAGAATTAGAAAATATTGTAAAAGATGAAGAAATCTATAAAAATCAATGTAATGATGAAGAAGGTAGACTAGAAAGGATTAAAGCTTTAAAAGAAGAATTGAAATCAGAAATTGATAACATTACAGAATCCATTGAAGAAATGTCTAATTTAGGATTTGAAAGTAAAAAAGAAATAGAAATGCTAAATTCGGATATTAATGTGTCTAATACAAGAATTGAGAATAATAAACAAAATAAAGAACGATTTGAAAAAGAAATTGAAGAGTTAACAGCAAGAATAAAAGAACTAGAAGAGGAGAAAAAACAAAAAGAAGAAAAGAAAGAAAATTTAAAACAAAATAGAGAAAAATTTGCAAAAGAGTTAGAAGAAAAAGAAACAGAATTGGCAGAAATTACAAAAAAATTATCTAGTAAAGAATTAGAAATGGAAGAACATAAGAAAACAGTAGAAGAAAATACAGATAAGAAATATGAATTGCAAGCAAGTATTAATGAACAAGATATTAATTATCAAAACTATCAAAAAAGACAAACACAAATCAGAAATGAAATAACGGGAAATATCTCAGAACTAGATAATACTAGAATGAAAAAAGAAGAAATTGCAAAAGAATTTTATGACATAGAAAGTAAGCGAAATAAAATTTTAACAGACTTAGAAGAAGTAAACAAAGAAAAACAAGAAGCAGATAGAAAAATTAAAGCTTTTGATAGTAAAATCAATATGCTTTCAGGGGAAAAGAGAATCAAAGAATCAAAATTAAAATTCTTAATCGAAACAGAAAAAGAAAAAGAAGGATATATCAAAAGTGTTAAAACATTGTTAAAAGATTGTGAGACAACAAAAGAACTAGGAAAAGGAATGCATGGTGTTTTAGCAAATATTATAGAAGTACCTGAAGAATATCAAACAGCAATTGAAATGTGTTTAGGAAGTAGTCTGCAAAATATAGTAACAGAAAATGAAGAAGATGCTAAAAGATTAATTGAACATTTAAGAAAAAACAATTTAGGAAGAGCATCATTTTTACCAATTACATCAGTAAAAGGGAAAAAATTAGATAGAATAAAAGGTAAAAATACAGGAATTATTGGAATCGCTTCAGACTTAATTCAATATAGTAAAAAATTTGAAAACATTATTCTAAATCTATTAGGAAGAACTGTTATTGTACAAGATATGGAAACAGCGATTAGAGTTGCTAAAGATAATGGATATAGTTTCAAAATTATCACCGTAGAAGGAGATGTCATTAATCCATCAGGGGCGATTACAGGAGGTTCTGTTGCCAAAAAAACAGTCAATATCTTAGGTAGAGGAAGAGAAATTGAAAAGCTACAAAAAGAAATTAAAAAATTAGAAGAACAAATACAAAAACTAGAACAGGAAAAAGAAACCTATCAAGAGTCTATTGAACATGTATTAGAAAAAGCTTCATCTTTTGAAAAAGAATTGCAAGAAATTGAAATCACATATGCAACAGGTAAAGAGAAAATCAATAGCATAGAGGAAAATATTACGAGAATAGAAACAAGATTAAATAAACTAAAAGAAGAAAGCAAAAAATTGGAAGAACAAAAAGAACAAAGTATGAAGAATAAAACAGACTTCCAAGAAAAAATACAAGCAATTAATGAAGAAAATGAAAAATTGAAAAAAATCATTACAGAATTTGCAGAATTAAATAAAGATAATCAAAAATATGTAGATGATTTGAATTTTGATATTACCAATTTAAAAATTTCTGTATCTTCATTTGATGAAAGTGAAAGTTCAATAGAAGAAATCCAAGAAAGAATTCATTCTGAAATCGAAAGTACAAATAGAAGTATTGAAAATAAAAAGACGCAAATTGAGCAAATCATACAAGATAATTTTAATTTGGAAAAGGCAATTGAAGAAATTAAAGAAAAGATAGAGAAAATTAAAGAAGAAGTAAAAAATAGTGGTTCAAAAATCGAAGAACTAAAAGAAAAAAGAATCCAAAAAAATCAAAAATTAGCAGAACAAGAAGAGGAAATCAACAATAAATTAAAAATTATTGAAGATTTAAAAGCACAAATAGTAAAAGTAGATGCTAAGAAAACAAAATTAGAAGAAGACATTAATGGAATCATCAATAAGATGTGGGAAGAGTATGAACTAACACCAAATAATGTTGTAGATTACAGAAAACCAGAAAATGTACAGCTAACGCAGAAAAAGGTAAAAGATTTACGAAATGAAATTAAGGAACTGGGAAGTGTTAATGTTGACTCAATAGAAGAATATAAGAACTTAAAAGATAGATATGACTTTATGTGTGAACAAAGAGTGGATTTAGAAAGTACAATGGCAAAATTAAGAAAGATTATTTCTGATATGACAAGTATTATGAAAGAACAATTTAAAGAAAAATTTGAGATGATTAACAAAAATTTTGCAGAAGTATTTAAAGAATTGTTTGGTGGAGGAACTGCAAGTTTGACATTAGAGGATAAAGATAACATCTTAGAATGTGGAATAGAAATAACGGTACAACCACCAGGAAAGAAATTACAAAACATGATGTTATTATCTGGAGGAGAAAAAGCATTTACAGCCATTGCCTTGTTATTTGCGATTTTAAAAATTAATCCAGCACCATTCTGTGTATTAGACGAGATAGAAGCAGCATTAGATGATGTAAATGTATACAGATATGCAGAATATTTAAAGAAATTTTCTAAAAATACGCAATTCTTAGTCATTACCCATAGAAAAGGTACTATGGAAGCAGCAGATACGGTTTATGGAATTACCATGGAGGAAAATGGTATATCAAAATTGTTATCTATGAAATTAAAAAATCAATAAAATGGATATAGATACTAAATAATGTTCAATAAAATTTAATAGACCTAAAAGACTTGCAATAAAGAAGGCACTAGATAGAGATTAGGAGAAATGATAAGGAGATGAAATTTATGGAAATAATTACAGGGGTAATTATTTTAAAACACAATAAAGTACTTATGGTAAAAGAATCTAAAAAAGAATGTTATGGTAAATTAGCTTTTCCAGCAGGACATTTAGAAGGTGGAGAAATGATAATAGAAGCTGCTAAAAGAGAATTGAAAGAAGAAACAGGATATAGTGCAGACTTAATAAAAGTATTTCCTATCATAACTTTTTCTGGAAAAAGACCTATGATTATGATACATTTTTTGGGACAAAATGAAAAATTAGTACAAAAATGTGAAACAGATGAAATATTAGGACTGGAATGGGTAGATATAAGTGATTTTCATAATTTAGATTCAAGTCAATTCAGAAATTATGAAGTGTTTGAATTAATAATAAATAGTTTATTGAATAATCAAATATATGATTTAGATTTATTAAAGTCTTTGGAATCATAGAAGTCATTACATATGCAAAATATGGATTTAGGAGGGTGTCACTGACACCCTCTTAGTCTATACATTATAAATTCAATATAAATTTATAATGTGCAAAGCATACTGCAACAAATTTACGCAAAGAAGAAAGGTCAAATTTGTACAAATTTCAAGTTTTTCAATTTGTTATCAGAATATTTTACAACATCCAATCATAATTAATAAAATTCCAGAAATCGTTGACAAAATGTTATCAGGTATTTTACGAAAAGAATATAATTTTTGTCCGCAACGATTTCCAAGAGTTAAGAAACCTAATTGCAAACAACTTGTTAATAATGGAAATATAATGAAAAAGGTATTTATCATACTGAAACCGATACCAATACAAAAACTATCTAAAGAAAGAGCTAAACCTAAAAACAAAGCTTCTTTAGAATCAATAGTATTGGATTTATCTAAATCAGAAGAGATAGGATTTTTAATAATTTTTATGGTGATTCCCAAACATTTAATAAAAAAAGAATATATTTTTTCGCTATCTGACATTTCTAAATCTTTATCATCTTTTATGTTGCACTCTTGCTTTGATTTTTTTAATGATTGAAAACACATAAACAATCCCATTAATATTAAAAGGAAACTGCCTAAGTAATGAATCAGAAAGTTAGGAAAGATGTATTTTAATAAATCTCCAAAATATATGGAAATGACAGAAATGAAAAAGCTAATAAAAAATAAAATGGATTTAGCACTAACAGTTATTTTTGTATTTTTGATTCCATATGTAATACCAATTCCTAGAGAATCTATACTGCTAGATATTGCTAAAAAAAGACAGTTAAGTAACATAAAAACACCTCTACCCACATCATATGAATCTAATAAAAAAATGTTAAAAAGAGTAATAAAAATAGACTATATGAATACAATTAGAAAAACGAAGGACAAGATAATGTCTATACAAAGGAGAGAAAGGATATGTGGGAAACACTTATAAAAGAAGAGGTTGAAAAAACACTTAACACAGATTTTAATAAAGGATTAAGTGATAATGAAGTTTTAAAGAGACAAAATCAATATGGTAAAAACGAATTACAAAATAGTAAAAAAGAAGGAATCATTGTTAAATTTTTCAAACAGTTTAATGATTTTATGATTATTATCCTAATAATGGCATCTATTGTATCAGCAGGTGTATCGTGGTATCAGGGAGAAAATGACTATATGGATTCTATCATTATTATAGCCATTGTTGTGCTAAATGCCATGATGGGAGTCTTGCAAGAAGCAAAAGCAGAAAAATCAATTGAAAGTTTGAAAAAAATGACACCACAAATGTCAAAAGTCATTCGAAATGGAAAAGAAATAGAAATTCCGTCAGAAACTTTAACAGTGGGAGATATTGTTATCTTGGAAGCAGGAAACCGTGTGCCAGCAGATTGTCGAATTATAGAAAATTTCAATTTAAAAGTAGAAGAATCTAGCCTAACAGGAGAAACAGAACCTGTTGAAAAAAATGGAGCAGTTATTTGTAAAAAAGGAATACCATTAGGGGATATTGTGAATATGGTATTTATGGGAAGTACGGTTGTCAATGGACATGCAAAAGTTGTGGTGACAGAAATTGGAATGGATACAAAGGTTGGAAAAATCGCCAATATGATTATCGAAAATGAATCACCAGAAACACCAATTCAAAAGAAATTAAATCAAGTAGGAAAAATATTAGGTGTCATTTGTTTACTGATTTGCTTAGTGATTTTTGTCATAGGGATTATCAAAAAAATACCACCAATGGAAATGTTTATGACTTCTGTTGGATTGGCTGTTGCGGCAATACCAGAAGGATTACCAGCAATTGTTACGATTATGCTATCAATTGGTGTGACCAAAATGGCAAAGCGAAATAGTATTATTCGAAAATTACCAGCAGTTGAAACATTAGGAAGTAGTAATGTGATTTGCTCAGACAAAACAGGAACATTAACACAAAATAGAATGAAGGTTGTAGAAATCAAAGCAGAAAATCCCAATTTTGCAATGGAATTAGCAAGTATGTGTACAGATAGTAAGATAGAAGTAAAAAGTGGGAAAGTGGAAGTAGTGGGAGAACCGACAGAAATGGCATTAGTAGAAACTGCCTATATCAATAAATTGAACAAAAACAAACTATACCAAACTATGCCAAGAGTGAATGAAATTCCATTTGATTCAACCAGAAAAATGATGACAACCATACATACATTAGAAAATGGAAAATATAGGGTGATAACCAAAGGGGCACCAGATGTATTATTAAACAGATGTATTGGAATACAGAAAGAAAAAGTGTTAAAAGAAAATGAGAAAATGGCTAATAAGGCTTTACGAGTAATTGCCGTAACATATAAAGATGTGGAGCAGTTACCAAGTAAAATAGAAAGTAGTAGCATTGAAAATAATTTAAATTTTGTAGGACTTATTGGGATGATAGACCCTCCAAGAGAAGGTGTGAAAGAGGCAGTAAAAACCTGCAAAAAAGCAGGAATAAAAACAGTCATGATAACAGGAGACCATATTGCAACTGCAAAAGCCATTGCAGAAAAGATAGGGATATTTTCTAAAAACGATAAAGCAATCACAGGAGAAGAACTAGATAAACTAAATCAAGAAAAGTTTGAAAGAGAAATTCAAAACTATACCGTTTTTGCAAGAGTGACCCCTGAGCATAAAGTGAGAATTGTAAAAGCATGGCAAAAAAAAGGTGCAGTTGTAGCAATGACAGGAGATGGTGTAAACGATAGTCCAGCATTAAAAAGTGCAGATATTGGAATTGCGATGGGAAAAGGTGGAACAGATGTTGCGAAAAATGCAGCAGATATGATTTTAGTAGATGACAATTTTGTAACGATTGTAGATGCTGTGAAACAAGGAAGAAATATTTATGATAATATTAGAAAAGCCATTCATTTTCTAATTGCGACAAATATAGGAGAAATTGTAACCATTTTTATGGGATTGGTCTTAGGACTTCAATCACCATTACTGGCTATACAATTACTATGGATCAATTTAGTGACAGATTCTTTACCTGCAATTGCCATAGGATTAGAACCACCTGAAAAAGACATTATGGAAAGAAAACCAGTGGATTCGAAAAAAGGAATATTTGCAGATGGATTATGGAGTAAAATCGTATTAGAAGGTATTATGATAGGCATGCTTACATTAATTGCATTTAGTATCGGAAATAAATATTATGGAGTAGAAGTTGGAAGAACAATGGCATTTATTAGTATGGGATTATTAGAGCTTGTCCACAGTTTTAACATAAAAAGTGAAAAATCCATTTTTAAAGTTGGGATATTAGAAAATAAATTCTTAATAGGAAGCTTTATACTTGGGATTTTTGTACAGACAATTGTTGTATTTATTCCAGCTTTAGCCAATATATTTAATGTAACGAATTTGACTTCGACACAATGGATGATAACATTAGGTATTTCTATATTGCCAATACCAATTATGGAATTACAGAAACAAATCAATAAAATGAGCGCAAAAAAAGAAAAGAAAATATTGATAAAACAGCTAACACATGAGGAAAACAAGATATAAAACCAAATATATAAAAAATAGTTTTGTAAAAATAGCAAAACTATTTTTTTATTTTAGTCATATTATTGTATTCTCATGAATACAATATAGCATAAGGGTGAAGGGGGTGCTTATTTGGGACAAACAATACCGAATAAATGGAAAAAGCATCTTGTATTAGTAGAATTTGGACTAAAAAAACGAGAGGATTTAGAAAATGAGATTCATCGATATCCTGCTTTTCATATAAATACACTCATTAGCGATATAGAAAGAAAATTAAAATCCAACCCCAATAGTGGTATATATATTATTTCTTCTATTCCTTCACATGATTGTTTTAAACTTCCTAATGTTTGTATTGCATCTCTTGAAGACTTAGAAGTATTTAAAACAAATTTAGATAATCATTTTTTTGATAAATTTACAGAGGTTTGGTATTGTAAAAAGCCTTTCCAAAATGGACATGATGTAATAACAGGAAGAATTGCTTTAGACAATAGAAAAGGGTTAAATACCATTCAATATAGCCATACTGTAGAACAAGTATGGAATTGTAGTCATAGAGAAATTGAAAAATTCAATAAAAATTCTAATGCTATTTATTTGCGTGCTTCTAGAGAAAGCTGGGGAAGACGTTATCATATTGATGCATTAAACCTACCATCTAAGGAGGATAAAGCTAGAGTAATAAATGGTTTTACACAAATAGTTAGAGGAATTGAATCTCATAGAGAAAAAATAGAAGGATTTGAAAATTATTTAAAAGAGTTAGAAATTGATGAACTTTGCCTAGAATATATGTTTTCACAAAAAGGTTTTTGCTTTATTGATTGGGATACAAGCAATGATAAAAAAGTCATAGATAGTGTATTTCCTGCAAAAGAAAAAAGTATTTATTAAAATGAGGTTTTGGTATGTTATATGTGATTAGACATGGTGAAACAGATTGGAATTTAAAAAATAAAATCCAAGGGCGAGTAGATATCCCATTAAATGAATTTGGGATTCAACAAGCAAATATGTCTAAAATTTTATTATATCAAATCAATTTCTATAAAATTATTTCATCACCCTTAATCCGTGCCAAAAAAACAGCAGAGATTATTAGCAATCAGCAAACTCCTGTTATGACAGATTTTAGACTTATCGAAAGAGATTTTGGAGAATTTGAAGGATTAAGCAAAGAAGATTTTGATTGTTCTTCCTTTTGGAATTATTTACTTAATTGTCATTATGATAAAGCAGAGACTGTTCAGCAATTGTTAAATCGTGTTTACAATTTTTTAGATGAATATAAAGAAATGTATGAAAAAAAGAATGTATTATTAGTAACACATTCTGGAGTCATTCCAGCAATTTGTTGTTACTTTAAAGGAATCCCTAAAAATAACAATATATTTACTTATCATTTTAAAACTTGTGAAATTATAAAATTTTAGTTATTGGAGGGATTTTTTTTGCAGAAAAATATTTTTGATAAGCCTTACAAATATATACAAGAAATTGTTACAAAAGTTAAAATTCGTGAGGATAAATTAAAAACATTCAAAGGAAAGACAATGGCCTTTGTATTTTTTACAAAATTTTGTGATGTGCAATGTTCACACTGTTTTTTTAGATCTGACAATGAAGGATATGATTTGCCAAGGGAACAATATGAATTTTCAGAAGAAGGGTTTGAAAAGTTTATTCAATTTATTAATGCTTCAAACAATGGATATTTATCTATTTTAGGAGGAGGAGAACCTTTTAAAAAATTTGAATATATTAAAGAAACAATCAAAAGAGCAAAAACAGATAGGATTGTGATTGTGACAAGTGGTATGTGGGGAGCTGATGAAAATACTTGTAAAAATATGATTTGTGAAATGTATGAAGCATTATGCCAAAGAAAAACACCAACAAAAGTTGTTCTTAGAATCAGTATGGATAAATGGCATATAGCTAAAATTGGAATTGACTGTATTTATCACATTATTGATGTATTTAAAAATTTTTTTGCAGATAAAGAAAATTTTGAATTACAATTACATACCCTAACGGGAGATAATTCAATTGAAAAAGTAATGAAACATTATTCTGGATGTACAAGAACAGATGGACAAAAATATGTATCAGATAATGAAGAAATTCTGAAAATTGGATTATATCGATATGACTTGCATTTCCCAGATAAGTACAAAATTAGTGTCGGAATTGCTCAGATATTTCACTCTAATTTAAAAGTTAATTTAAAAAATCCCAATATTGACTTAGAACAATTAATCACACTTTTTGATAATGATATGCAATATAATTCTTTTAGTAATCCTTCACTAGTAAAAAACAAAAATGATGAATGGGGATTAGATTTCTTGATTAGTTATAATGGAAATATAGCTACATGGGGAAATGAGCAGTTATATGGGTTAAATAATATATACACAGAATCCTATAAGGATATTATTTCTAATATATATACGAATATCATTTCTTATTCTTTATTAGATAAAGGCTATTTTTATCGAACCCAAATAATTAGTGAAGTTAACCCATTAGCTGTACTTAGATCGAAAGCAATTCATATTAGAGATTATGCAGGAGCTTCTATTTTAGAAGAGAATCATACCGTTTTGTATTATGCAATTAGAGTTATCCAAGACTATTTAGAAGAAAATATATTAACTTTAGAAGAAATAGATGGACTGTCAAAAGAATTGTTAAATATGATAAAAAGTAGAAAATATATTGTGAAAAAATGGTATAAAAATGCTTCATATTCTATTATTATGCAATACATGGAAAAAACAATTTTTGATGAAAATGAATGGAGAGATTTATTTAATTTGATATATTTTGGACATTATGCGGTTTCTGAAAAACAAATTCAAAAAGGAATACAATATTATAATATGCATGCAAGTAAGCCAATTAGCAAATTAGATGATGTATTGGAAAATTCTAAAGAACATTATCAAAGATTAATTGAAAGATTGACATTTATGAAACCAGAGGCAAAAAGATTATGTATGGAGAATTATCAGAAATTAGAGGTGATATAAGATATGTTACTATTATTTAGCACTGAGCAATAATGAATAAAGAGTTACAGTTCAGACTCAAAGGCTCGAAAGGTTACGTATATCATTTTTTATACCTTGTGTGTCGCAACCACTGATGTTGAAAAATAGATTTTAAATAGTCTTAAATAGATTTAATCCTATCTAAAATCTATTTTCAACGAAAGAAGGTTGCTCCAATCGCACTCGCTTTTGCTCGTTTGATCGCTTACGCGGTATTTCAAAATGATAGAATGATTGACGAATAAAAAATATAAGTATAGAATAATGTTATAAAATATACGAGGAGGATAAAGCGTGAAAAAAATAGCGGTAAGTGTTATAAAATTAATTATAATCAATATCATTCTCAATTTAATCATTAATGTAGCAAAATTTTTACTTGATATAGAGATAAATGAAATTGTTGCATATATAATTTATTTTGTAGAAAATGTAATTATTTTATTTATAGGTGTAAAAATTTTATGGCAAAAGTTCAATGTAGAAACTGTAAAAAAAATTGCATACATTCTTGCTACAGTTTTAGTATTATATAATATTTTTAGTGTGGCAATGTCAATAACAGAATATGAAAAATATTTATCAAATATCAATTCACAAAATGATATGATAAACTATAGTTCTTCTGAACAATTACAAGAAGCGATAGAGCAGGAGAGAGAAGCTGAAAAGGATGCCTATTATGCTTTATTAATTAGGTCAAATGGTGTAATTTATAATATAATCATTATTGTATTATATTGTATTGTAGCACCAAAATGGTTTAAATCACAAAAGCAAGAAGTGCAAGATAATAAATATGATTTTTATAAAGACTAGTGTGAATAAGACTAAATAAAATGGATAATGTAGAAGTCAAAAATACATGAAAAAACAGAAAAATATATTGCATTATGAAAAAAAATATGATAAAATAGCTGTGCTTTAAAGGTAGCATAGCTATTTTTACATTATAGCAAATAACATTTCCTATAATGTAAAAAGAACAAATCTCGACTTGTGAAAAACACAGGTTATAAATCCATAGGGAGGTGAAAGATGATGAATAAATACGAAAGTATTATCATTGTTAATCCAAATGTTGATGAAGCAGGTTTAAAAGCTTTAGAAGAAAAATTTACAGGATTAATCAATGAAAATGGTAAAGTAGAATCAGTTGAAAACATGGGAAAAAGAAAATTAGCTTATGATATCAAAAAATTCAAAGAAGCTACATATATGTTATTCAACTTTGAAGCAAAACCAGAATTAATAGCTGAACTTGAAAGAGTTTACAGAATTACAGATGACATTATAAAATTTATTACAGTAAAAGTAGAAAAATAAGAAAAAAGAAATACTAAATAAAGAAGGGGCCTTTATTTAAAGTAAAGAAAGGTGATAAGATATGAATAAAGTAATTTTAATGGGAAGATTAACAAGAGATCCAGAAACAAGATATACACAAACAAGTAATACATTAGTATCTTCATTTAGTCTAGCAGTTAATAGAAGATTTGTAAGACAAGGAGAAGAAAGACAAGCAGATTTTATTAACATTGTTGCATGGAGTAAATTAGGAGAATTTTGTAGCAAATACTTTAAGAAAGGTCAACAAGTAGGTGTTATTGGAAGAATTCAAACAAGAACTTGGGATGATGACCAAGGACAAAAACATTATGTGACAGAAGTTGTAGCAGAAGAAGCATATTTTGCTGATAGTAAAAGAGATGGTGAAACATCAAATAATACAGCTTTTGAAAATACATTTGGAAATACAGCACCTGGAAGTATGGGAGCAGATTTTGAAATGTCTTCAAGTGATGACCTACCATTCTAATTTGTTAGGGGGGAAAATAGAAAATGGCAGATAAAAAACAAAATAAAAGAAATAATAAAAACTATGATGAGGATTACAATCCAAGATTCAGAAAACAAAGAAAAAAAGTATGTTTATTATGTAGTGATAAAAACTTTGTTTTAGATTATAAAAATCCAGAACAATTAAGAAAATTTATCAGTGATAAAGGTAAAATCTTACCTAGAAGAAATACTGGAATGTGTGCTAAACATCAAAGAGATATTACACTTGCTATTAAAAGAGCAAGACACATTGCTTTCTTACCATATGCACAAAAATAATAAGTGTTTAAGATTATCAAAAAAGACTAGAAGTATCAAAGCTTCTAGTCTTTTTCCTATACAATTTTGACATTATAACACAATTAGGTGAGAAAATAAAGAATTTCTTGCTAAATTATGTAAAATATAGTAAAATAGAGTTACAATTCACTGTTTTATATAGAAATTAATCAGAAGGTTAATATATAAATATTTTTAAAGTTTCTCGGTTTTCCTTCATTATGTTTAACAAATTCTAACGATAAAGCCATAACAATACCCGGAAACAGGACCCTTTATGGCTTTATCTTAAGAATTTGTAAAACAATTTCGGTCACATTCGAATTCTTTAAAAATATTTATATATTAACATTTTATAAAATACTAATGGCTGTAAATTATAAAAAAATAGAAATGTTATGAAAACATAAATCATATTTATAAGAAAAAGTATTGAAAAATAAATTAACAAATAAATAGGGGGAAAAGATAAACATGAACAAAGAGTTATTAGAATTAGCAAGAGAAGTAGAAAAAAAGGTAGAACCACAATTTAAGAAAATGGATGACATTTGTAGTAAAAATAGTATAAAAGTCATTGAAGCTTTTCAAGAATGCAATTTACAAGAAATGCATTTAGCAACTTCAACAGGATATGGAATTGACGAAGTAGGAAGAAATAAAATAGAAGAAATCTATGCGAAGGTATTTAAAGCAGAAGATAGTTTAGTAAGAGCACAATTTATATCAGGAACACATGCTCTAGCAATTACCTTGTCTGCTTTATTACGTCCAAATGATACCATGATTAGTATAACAGGAGCACCATATGATACGTTACAAACTGTTATTGGGATTGGAAAAGAAGTAAGTGAAAGTTCTTTAAAGGCTTTTGGAATACACTATGAACAAATTGAATTAGTGAACAATGATTTTGACATAGAAACCATAAAAGAAAGATTATCAAAACATGATGTTAAATTAGTAGAAATCCAAAGGTCAAGAGGATATTCTACAAGAGAAAGTTTAACAATAGAAAAAATAGAAAAAGCAATACAAGCCATAAGAGAAGTTAATAAAGATGTTATTATCATGGTAGATAACTGTTATGGAGAATTTGTACAAGATAGAGAGCCAATAGAAGTAGGAGCAGATATTGCAGTAGGGTCATTGATGAAAAACTTAGGAGCTGGAATTGCCACAAGTGGAGCATATATTGTAGGAAAAGAAAATTTAATTCAATTATGTGCAGAAAGATTAACAGCACCAGGAATTGGAAAAGAAATTGGTCCATCATTAAATCAAAATACGAATTTATTAAAAGGACTATTTTTTGCACCACAAGTAGTAGCAAGTAGTGTTAAAACAGCCATATTTGCAAGTTGCATTTTAGAAGAATTAGGATATACAGTAGAACCTAAATATAATGATGAAAGAGCAGATATCGTACAAACCATTCATCTAGGAACAGCTGAAAAACTAATCAAATTCTGTCAAGGAATACAAAAAGGATCTCCAATAGACTCATGTGTTACACCAGAACCAAGTCCAATGGGAGGATATGAAGATGAAGTTATCATGGCAGCAGGAACATTTACAGAAGGCTCAACCATTGAACTTAGTTGTGATGGACCAATTAGAGAACCATATATTGCATATATGCAAGGTGGATTAACTTATGACTATGGGAAATATGGTATATTAAAAGCAATAGAAGAAATGAAAAAATAATGATTGGGGATGGAGTGATGATTTTGGGGACGGAGCAAAAAATCATCATTGATGAAAATTAATTTATGATATAATTTTAAGAATTATAGAATGATGATTTTTTGCTCCGTCCCCAAAATCATCACTCCGCACCCAATCATCAGAAAGGAAATTGTTTTGAATAAAGTAATTGTGATTGGTGGTGGTCCTGCTGGAATGATGGCAGCGATTACTGCAAAAGAAAATAAAAATGAAGTATTGATAATTGAAAAGAATAATCAATTAGGGAAAAAGCTATTAATTACAGGAAAGGGAAGATGTAATATTACATCTTCTTTAGAGATGGAAGATTTTATCAAAAATACACCAGGAAATGGGATGTTTTTGTATAGTGCCTATCAACAATATACCAACAAAGACATAATTGAATTTTTAAAACAACAAGGACTAGAGATAAAAGAAGAAAGAGGAAACCGAATTTTTCCAGTAACAGATAAATCTATAGATGTTTTAAAATGCTTTACGAAAAAACTTAAGGAATTAAATATAAATATAAAATATAATACAAAAGTTGAAGAAATCTTAACAGAAATGGTAAATGGAGAAACTGTAGTAATAGGTGTAAAAACAGATAAGGAAATCATAAAAGCCAATAAAGTTATATTGGCAACAGGAGGAAAAAGTTATCCATTAACAGGCTCAACAGGTGATGGATATCAATTGGTAGAAAAATTAGGACATAATATAACACCAATAAAACCATCATTAGTCCCTTTAGAAGTATATGATAGAACAGAATGTAAGGAATTACAGGGATTAAGTTTAAGAAATGTCAGAATACAATTAATAGATATAGAAAAAAACAAACAAGTATATGAAGACTTTGGAGAAATGGTATTTACGCATTTTGGAGTTTCAGGACCAACCATTTTAAGCTCATCAGCACATCTGGTTAGATATAAAAATATGGATAAATTATTTCATGAAAAAAAGATTGTTTTAAAAATAGATTTAAAACCTGCTTTGGATGAGAAAAAATTAAATGATAGAATTTTAAGAGACTTTGAAGAAGTGAAAAATAAGCAATTTAAAAATAGTTTAGATAAATTACTACCACAAAAATTAATACCAATCATCATTAGAAGAAGTAAAATAAATCCGAATAAACAAGTAAATGAAATAACCAAAAAGGAAAGAGAAGAATTAATAACACAAATAAAGGACTTTGAAATTATCATAAAAGGCTTTAGACCAATAGAAGAAGCAATCATTACAAGCGGAGGAATCAATATCAAAGAAATCAATCCTAAAACAATGGAATCAAAAAAAGTAAAGGGACTATATTTTGCAGGAGAAATTATTGATGTGGATAGTTATACAGGAGGATTTAATTTACAAATAGCATATTCTACAGGGTATGTGGCAGGATTAAACTAGTACAAAAAATGTCGCGTAGACAAACGAACCCAATGAGACAAAAAATGTCGCATAGACAAACGAACCTAATGCGACAAAAAGGAAAAGGAAGAAAAGATGAATCGATATTTAACGATAAAAAACAATATAGAAACTGAAATTGTTGTAAAAAAATCAAAATTTATTGCAAATTTTATAAAAGTAACATCAAAGGAACAAGCGGAAGAAGAAATCAAAAAAGTGAAAAAGAAATATTTTGATGCAAGACATAATTGTATTTCTTATAGAGTACTAGAAGATGAAAAAATCGTAGAAAGATTTAGTGATGATGGAGAACCTTCTGGAACTGCAGGAGGACCGATGTTAAATATCCTACAAAAAAATAATCTAGTAAATGTATTGATTGTTGTAACAAGATATTTTGGAGGGATATTATTAGGAACTGGCGGTTTGGTTAGGGCATATTCAGATAGTTTACAAACATCAATCGAAGAGAGTACGCTATTAGAACTTACAATAGGAACAGAATGTGAAGTGAAATTGGAATACAATTATTTTGAAAAATTTAAATATTATTGTAAAAATAATGATATTCAAATAAAAGATACAACTTATACAGAGGAAATTGTTTGTAAAATAGAAATGGAAGAAGATAAAAAAGAGAAATTATTAAAAGATTATGCATTAAAAAATCTGAATTTTTTGGATTTTAAAGTTTTATCTAAAAAATATATAGAAAAAAGTATACCAAAATAATTGTTTTATAAAATAAATGGAAAAAATTACCAATTTATGTTGCAAATTATCATCTGCAAGCATATAATCTGAATTGTAAAATATTTACAATTTGTTTTTTGGAGGAAAAATTATGAAAGAAAAGATTACAGTCTTAATAGCAGATGACAATCAAGAATTTAGTCAAACATTAGCATCATATATAGATGCACAAGAAGATATGGAGGTTATAGCCAAAGCAAAAGATGGAACAGAAGTAATAGATATTATAGCAAATACAGTACCAGATATTATCTTACTAGATGTGATTATGCCACATTTAGATGGTTTAGGTGTTTTAGAAAATATTAATAAAATTAAAATAGCAAAAAAACCAATTTGCATTATGCTATCAGCAGTTGGACAAGATAAAATAACACAAAGAGCGATAGAATTGGGAGCACAATATTATGTAGTAAAACCTTTTGATATTGAAGTATTAATACAAAGGATAAGAGAGTTCAAATTTTATAAACCAACAACAACAAATACAAATAATAATTTTATAACTAGAGAAACAAAGCAACAATACATAGAAATATCTTCAGAGAATACAAAGTCAGAAGAAAATTTAGAAGCATTAGTGACAAATATTATTCATGAAGTTGGTGTACCTGCACATATTAAAGGATATCAATATTTAAGAGAAGCCATTATGATGGTAGTAAATGATATAGATGTCATTAATCAAATTACCAAAAGTCTATATCCACAAATTGCACGTAAATTTAATACAACACCAAGTCGCGTAGAAAGAGCTATTCGTCATGCAATTGAAGTGGCTTGGGGAAGAGGACAACAAGAAATTGTTGAAAATATATTTGGTTATACGATTTCAGCAGCTAAAGGAAAGCCAACTAACTCAGAGTTTATAGCAATGATAGCTGACAAATTAAGATTAGAATTGAAGAGTGCGTAGAATTTAATTAATTATAGGTAGAAGGATAGAAGATAAGAGTAAATCGATATTCCATGAATGAAAGTAAAAGAAGAAAAGAGAGAATACATAGTCAAAATAGAGTAGAATTTAAAATCTGCTCTGTTTTTTTTACAAAAAATAGCAATCCTTAGTTTTATCAAGGAAATATGATTGAAATATTATGTAAATTATGATATAATATCGAAAAAATGAAATTAGTTGTTATTTAAGAAAAGGAGAAAATATGAGAATATTTGCATTTAAAGATGAAGAAACAAATCAAATATGGGCGATTACAACTAAAATGTGGTCAGAGAACCAAGAGGTATTTAATACACAAATGAAAGGAGCAAAGCAACAAGCATTAGTAACAGTTGTATATGAAGATGGTGGAGAATTAAATAAAGTTATCATTGGAGATAAATATATACAAATTGCAGGTGCCAATGCATTAAATCCAAAGGTAGGTGCAAAAAATTGGAATGATTGTTATGTTGTTGAAGGAGATAGAGTGTTTCCAAAAGATGTTGTGGAAGGTAAAAAAGATCTTACATTAAATGAAGCTATGGAAGGTGTTTTTTTAGAGGGAAAACTCGAAGACTTGGTAAAAAACAAATATATTAAAGGGCTTCCTAAAAATGTTGTAGAAAATATCGATTCAGAAGAATGTAGAAAAGAATTGGAAGATTATTTTCAAACACATATTTCAATATTAGAACGAAAACAGCCATCAAACATTAACTTTGAAGATAATCAACAATTAGATGCAATCAGTAGAGGGTGTATAGCAGAAATTAGACAAATTGAAAAAGAAATTGGAAAACAGGATGAAGACTTGCCAGCAGATAAAGTGAATGAGATGTTGCAAGAAAAACAGAAAAAAGTAGAAAGAGCGAAAAAAATAGCAGAAGAATTAGCATCATTGGCAGAAGAATTAGGAAAAACTCCACAAGATTTTTTAAAAGGAGAATAAATGAAAATAGAAGAAAAAGATATAAATGAATTGGAAGAATCATTGAAGCATTATACAGAAATAAAAATTAGATTTATACGTACGATAAATCAATATACTGAAAAAGAAAGAGAAATGTTTTGGGAAAAATTTTATGAACGAAAATTAAATATATTATTAAATATTTTATATTATAATTACACCCAAAATAATCTAACAATATATAAAAACCCATTTTTTGAAATTCCAAAAGAAGAAGTAAAAAAATATAGAGAAATGATCTGTATAGAATTAAGTAAGATGAATATTGATAAAATTGCATCAAAAAATACTTTATTAAAACAATATGAAGATTTAAAAGATAAAATCAAAAGCAAAAAAGAAGAGTTTATATATAATCAAGAATTTTGGAAATTATTTATGAATTTTTATAGTATATATAGTGATTAAATATTTTTGTTTTATATCAATATTGAAAAAATTGACTAAGATGTATAAAAAATAATTTGCATTAAGAAAATAAATTTGGTATAATATAGCGATAAAAAATATTAGGAGGTTTTTTTGTAATGAAAAAGCGGTTGGTAATAGTTGGGAGTATCTTGATGTTGACGGTGAGTATGGTCTGTGGATGTAGTTTGAAAGAAACGACTGAAATATCGGCAGACCGGCAAGAGTATGCAGAGAATGCATATGAACTGGGGTTAGCAGAGGCATTAGCTGTAGCGCTTATGCCTCCAGAAGAGGCAGCAGAGGTCCAAGAAATAATACACGAAGCGATGTCTCAAGAACTATCTCTTGAAGAACAAGAGGAAGTGTCAGAAAAAATATTTGAGATGTTGAGTGAATATATTACCACAGAGTATGAGGGGATGGACAACATGTATCATCAGTTGTAAGTCCCGGAGAGAAGCAGGCGCGTCATAAATACGATGTGCCTGTTTTTTTATGTATAAAATGAAAAAATCTGGAAATACTCAAAATAAATACATAAGAAACGAAGGAGGTACAGATGGAAGATATTGATTTAAAAAATATGGTAATTTTAAAAGACTTACCATCAAATATAGTGAAAGAAGCTTATGTGGTTTTTAAATCTAACAAAATGATAAAAAAATTCCAAAAGATAAATAAAAATACAGAACAAAAGCAAGTAAAAAGAGAAAACGAAGATAGTCAATATGCGATAAAAGAAGCAGAAATGTTAGTATCAGAATATATAGAAAGAGTAGAAAAGTCTGAAAAAGAAGTGATTTTAAATTCCAAAGTAAATAAAAAATTAAAAAAATATGCATATATAGCAAGTATTATTATGGTTTTACAATTTATATTATTAATCATGAAATAAGCATAAAACACCTTTTCCGAACATATAGTTTAACAAGAAACCAAGGAAGAGGTGTTTTTATATGGAAAGAACAATGACTGTAGAAGAAAGAATTAGACGAGCAGAAGAAATCTATGAGCGTCGAAAAAGAAATGAGGGACTAACAGTTGTTCATGAAGAAAAGGATAAAAAAGAAAAACATGAAAAAAAGGATGTAAAATTATTAAGAAAAATGTTTATTCAACTGTTAGTGTGTATATGTATCTATCTAGTCATTTATACAATACAAAATCAGCAATATATATTTTCAGAAGATTTCATTAATAAAGTAAATGAAATCATTTCTTATGATATTGATTTTAAAAAATTATATGAAGATACTAAAAATTATGTGATGGGAATGTTTAATAAAGAAAACAAAATTCAGGATTCAAACGAAGGTCAAAGTGAAGAAAGTAATGAGATAAATGTAACAGAAAATATGGAAATAAATAATGGTATCGGAGGTGCAACAGAGGAAAACGCAGAAGAGATTGAGCCAGTAGAAGAAAATCAAAACTTATCGCAAGAAGAGCAAGATATCCTTGATGTAAAAAATACAACAAGTTTTATAAAACCAGTGGAAGGCACGATTAGTTCTATATATGGCTATAGAGAAACGGCGACAGGGAACGTACCTAAAGACCATACAGGGACAGATATAGCAGCAATAACAGGGACAAAGATAAAATCGGCAACTGATGGACAGGTGGTTTTGGCTTCAGAAGAGGGAGATTATGGAAAACATATAAAAGTACAAATAGGCCAAGTTAGTATTGTTTATGCACATTGCAATAGTTTATATGTAAAAGAAGGTGATATGGTTACACAGGGACAAGAAATAGCAGAAGTAGGGTCTACTGGAAATTCAACAGGTCCGCATTTACATTTTGAAATTCGAATATCGGAAAGAACTGTTGATCCACAAAAGATATTAGAATTATAAAGGAGAAAAGATGAAATTTAGAATTGATTTAAAAATATTTATACTTGTTATATTGTTCTTCATAACCAATCAAATAAAAATATATGCTATGATTATGTTATTTGCCATTACACATGAAATAGGACATTTACTGGCTGGAATTTTATTAGGAATGAGACCGACCGAAATGGAGATAAATCCATTTGGAGTATCAATCGATTTTGATATCAAAAGAAAGGATTATAATGTTAAGATAGGAAAAGGAAATTTGCTAGAGTTAAAAAAAATATTTGTAGCATTAGCAGGTCCAGTAACAAATGCATGGATAATTATTATTTTAATGGAATTTCATATTTTCAATTTTAATGATTATGATAAAATGATAATGATATTTTCAAATATAACATTAATTATTTTTAACATATTGCCAATATATCCATTAGATGGTGGAAGAATATTAAAGAGCATCATCTATATTGGAAAAGGAAAATATATTGCCGAAAAATACATATATAGAATATCATATATAACTTTGATTATTATAACAATAATCAGTAGTATAGCAATATTATATTTAGAAAACATTGCTATATTTTTAGCAACTATTTTTTTATGGGGATTACAAATGAAGGAACATATCATATATAAAAATCGAAAAATATTGTATGATACAATACAACAAGAAATGAACAAATGTGAATATAAAAATATGGATATTCCTATTGAAAATAAAGTAAATTGATAGTAAACTATACTAAAGAAGGTTGGAGGTAAATGCAAATGATGAAAAAAGACAAAGGAATTACGCTGATTTCATTATCAATAGCGGTTATTATCATATTAACGATAACAGGAATGATACTGTATTCTGCAAAAGATAATATATATATAAAAAATTTAACAAATATGCAGAATGATATAGCAAATTTGAGAGATAAAATATCTTTATATTATTCAGAATATGGGGATATACCAGCTAAAACAGAATATCCAGATATAACGAATTTAAAAAATGCAGGAGTTATAGGGGCAAATGATACAGGAAACTTTTTAATCATAGAATTAGAAGAATTAAATGGACTAACTTTAAATTATGGAGGAGATTACGAAACTTATAAAGAAAAAGCAAACAAAGGTGATTATACAAATCTAGAGGATTTAACAGATATTTATATTATTAATGAAGATAGTCATAATATTTTTTACGTAGAAGGAATACGTGTGAAAGAAAATAATACTACGAAAATGTATTATACAGATTATACGCAAGGAGATACACAAAGTGTAAAAATGAAAATAGTAGACGGAGTTATTATACCAAATGAGTTTTATTATGTTGGAGGAACAAAAGATTCAGGATTGGTAATTTCAGATGATTCTAGTGATGAAAATGCGTATAAAAATGAAGAAATAGTAGGAAATGATTTAAAAGGAAATCAATTTGTATGGGTACCAGTGGAAAATTTTAGTGAGTTTAAAAGAGAACATTTTGGTACAAGTTCGCAAAAATGGTGGACGGGAACATTTGTAACAGATGGATTAAGTGCTAATAATTTATATGAGCCAGTATCAGACGGAACCAAAGATGAGACAGAAGTGGATAAAATGTATAAAAGTGTAAAAGAAAATAAAGGATTTTATGTAGGAAGGTATGAAGCAGGGACAACTGAAACAAGCGGAACAGGAATTAGAGGAGATTTAGTTTGTAAGCAGGGTGTAAATGTATATAACAATATAAAATGGGGAAATAGTATTTCAGATGAAAGTGGAGGAGCAGTAGAAGTAGCAAGGGGAATGTATTCAAAAGAGAATGGAAATAGTGTCACAAGTACATTAATGTATGGGGTACAATGGGATGCAATTATGAGATGGATGAAGGATGAACCAAATTTGACAGAAGGAAAATATGTGCAAGATAGTACTGATATGGGATGGTATAATAATAATTCAAGTGGAAACCAAAACCATTTAACAGGAAAAGATTTAAATGAAGGAAAAAACGCAGTTAAAAATATTTATGATTTAGCAGGAAATGTTGAAGAATGGACAATGGAGTCTTTTGACACTTTTGCTATAGTTAACAGAGGAGGAATTTACAATTTTTCAGGTTCTGACCATCCAGTTTCTTCTCGTAATAGAGACCGTTATCCATCTCGTGGTAGTGCTGATAATGGTTTCCGTGTTGCTTTATATTTAAATATAGATGATGAAGAAACATCAGAAGATTCACCAGTTGTTGAAACTAAGGAATTTACAATTGATGGAGTGGTATACAAATTTGAAGAAGGCATGAACTTTGGAACATGGGTGAATTCAAAATACAATACAAATGAATGGAAAATATCACCAAGTAGTTATGTTACTAATTCAACTTATACCAAAACGGTAAGAGATTTAAATGGTAATCTAGTGTATTACAATACAAAAATTACTGAAAATATAAACTATATCACATTGGATGTATAAGAAGTGCTACTGTATGGCACTTTTTTAATTTGATAGGAAGAGCAATTTTTACGTTGACAAATCTATTAATACAAATAGATTGAATTAGAAGAAAAGATAAAAAAATTTTAGGAGATTTGTTTATAAAAGACATTGGGAAGGATAAATAATTAAATTTTGTAAACATTTTGTAACATTTTAGAAATATTTTTGTAATTTTAGTATCAAATGACATTGACAATTAATGGATTTCGTTATATGATATACACATCAAAAAATATGTGTTTTTAAATCCTAAGGAGGAGAATTATGGGAGAAGTAATTGTTATCACATCAGGAAAAGGTGGAGTAGGAAAAACAACAACAACAGCAAATTTAGGTTCTAGTTTAGCATTAGAAGGAAAAAAAGTTGTATTAATTGACACAGATATAGGATTACGTAATTTAGATGTTGTTATGGGATTAGAAAATAGAATTGTATATGACATCGTTGATGTTGTGGAAGAAAAATGTAAATTAAGACAAGCATTAATAAAAGATAAAAGATTTAAAGAATTATACCTATTACCAGCAGCCCAAACGAGAGATAAAAGCGCAGTAAATGAAGAACAAATGAGAAATTTAGTAGGCAAATTAAAAGAAGAATTTGACTATATCTTAATAGATTGTCCTGCTGGAATTGAGCAAGGGTTCAAAAATGCTATTGCAGGGGCAGATAGAGCCATTGTAGTTACAACAGCAGAAATATCTGCAATAAGAGATGCAGATAGAATTATAGGACTTTTAGAATCATCTGATATAAAAAATCCAGAATTGGTTATTAATAGAATAAGACCGAATATGGTAAGAAAAGGTGAAATGATGGATGTGGATGATATTGTAGATTTATTATCTATTGACTTAATTGGTGTGGTACCAGATGATGAATATATCATTACACAAACAAATAAAGGAGAGCCTGTTATTCAAAATAGAAGAGCACCATCAGGAAAGGCATATATTGAAATAGCAAAAAGAGTATTAGGAGAAAAAATAGAAGTAACAATTCCAGGAAGAGAAAAAGGATTTTTTGCAAAATTAAAAAGATTATTTAAGAAATCATAATAAAACAAAAGTTGGAGGGAAATTTAAGAATGTTTGAAAACATAATGAAATTCTTTAATAAATTAAGAAAAAAGGAAGAAAAAACAGCACCAAATTCAAAAGAAGCTGCTAAAGAAAGATTACATTTAGTTCTTATGCAAGATAGAGCAAATGTTTCAGCAGATTTCTTAGAATTAATGAAACAAGAAATTATAGAAGTTATCAAAAAATATATAGATATAGATGAAGGGGCAATAGATGTTAGACTAACTAATAAAGAAAATGAAGATGGTACAAATGGAGCTCCAGCTTTATATGCGAACATTCCAATCTTAAATATAAAAAATGAAGTAAGAAAAATGGAGAAAAAACAAGAGGAACTAGAGGAAGATAAACAAGAACAATCTAAAAACCAAAATAAAGAAGATATAGAACAAAGTGAAACAGAAAAAGAAACAAAAATAGAAATGGAGAAGCAGAAAGATAAAACAGAAGAAACTAAGAGAGACAATGACAAAACAGAAAATAGCGATGAAGATGAAATAGAAGATAAAAATGAAATTCAAGAAATAGACAAACAAGAAGATATAGATTCAGAAAATAAACAAGATATTGCAGAAGAAAAAGAAACAAAAGAAGATTAACCTAGTTGTATACGGAAAAATTTTATATAGGGGCAAGATGAATGCTTCATGATTCCTATACGATAAAAAATGGAAAAAAGAGTGATTTAATGAGAAAAAGAGAATTGAAAAATATGGAGTGGGGAATTTTAATTACTGCAATTATTCTGTGTGTTATAGGAATAGTTGCATTATTTTCTGCCACACAAGAAACTGAATATGAAGAATTTACAAAACAAATCATATGGTTTGTAGTTAGTTTAATAGCAATGGTAATTGTTATGTTTATAGATTATAACTTGTTGTTAAAAGCATCACCAGTATTATATGGCATATTTATTTTACTGTTAATAGGGGTATTATTCACATCTCCAATTAATGGAGCAACAAGTTGGTATAATATATTTGGATTTTCATTTCAACCAGCAGAATTTGATAAAGTATTTGTAATATTATTTTTGACGTATACAATTATAAAAATTCAACGCAAAGGGCAAGATGAAATCAATAGACTAACAAGATTGCCAATCGCATTAGCAGTTGTGGGATTACCAGTTTTGTTAATTGTTATGCAGCCTGACTATGGAACAGCATTAGCATACATTGTTGCAATGGCATTAATGTTATTCTCAGCAGGTCTAGATAAAAAATATATTATAGGAACGATTTTATTAATTATCATTGCAGTTCCATTATTATATAATTTTGTATTACCAGAACATGCTAAAGCAAGAATTGATGTATTTTTAAATCCAGAATCAGATCCTAGAGGAGCTGGATATAACATTATTCAATCCAAAATTGCTATAGGTTCAGGTGGACTAACAGGAATGGGAATCTTAAAAGGAAATCAAACACAATTAGGATTTTTATATCCAAAAACAACAGACTTTATTTATTCTGTTATTGGAGAAGAAATGGGCTTTATTGTAGCAGGTGGTATTATTTTATTATATGTATATTTGATAACCAAATGTATTTATATTGCCAAAACTGCAAAAGATAAAGCAGGTTCTTTAATTGCTATTGGAATTACAGGAATATTCATATTCCATGTATTAGAAAATATAGGAATGGTTATGGGATTATTACCAATAACAGGAGTACCACTACCTTTTGTTAGTTATGGAGGAAGCTCTTTGATTACAAACTTTATATGTATAGGTTTATTATTAAATATTAGTGGTAAAAGACAAAAAACAATATTTGTACAATAAACAGAATTACAGTTCAGTGTAGAATGCTTGCATATTTATTTTTATAAATTCCTCGGCTCAATACAAATGACAAGAAATTCTAAAATAATTTTATGGCACCCTTTCACTTAGTCCTCGCTACGCTCGACGCGAACATTTTCCATAAAATTATTTAAGAATTTCTAATCATTCTTCAATCACATTCGTCATTTATAAAAATAAATATGCAAGCATTCTATACTGAATTGTATTAAGTATATAGTTATTTCTTGTTAGATAGATGAAAATATATATGTTTTATACGAGGAGAAATGATGCGTTATATAAAAAAATTAAAAATAGGAAATGTAGAATTAGAAAATAATTTCATATTAGCACCTATGGCAGGTGTTACCAATAGACCATTTAGAATGATATGCAAAGAATATGGAGTAGGAATGGTTTGCACAGAAATGGCAAGTGCAAGAGCAATGTTTCACAATGATTTAAAAACCAAGAGATTATTAAATACAGATGGGGAAAAAAGACCAATTAGTATGCAAATCTTTGGAAGTGATGAAGAATCAATGGCATATGCAGCAGAACATGTAAGTGAAATTGCAGATATTCTAGATATTAATATGGGCTGCCCTGCACCAAAAGTTGTAAAAAACGGTGATGGTAGTAAATTATTATTAGATTTAGAAAAAGCAGAAAGTATTTTGAAAACAGTGATAGCACATTCAAAAGTTCCAGTTACGTTAAAAATTAGAAAAGGATGGGATAAAGAAAATATTGTAGCGGTAGAGATGGCAAAAATAGCAGAATCAGTTGGCATATCTGCAATAACTATTCATGGAAGAACAAGAAGTGAGTTTTATACAGGAAAAGCAGATTTAGATATTATAAAACAAGTAAAAGAAAGTGTTCATATTCCTGTCATTGGAAATGGAGATGTGGTAGATGGTGAAACAGCAAAAAGAATGTTTGAATATACTGGCGTAGATGGAATTATGATAGGAAGAGGAACTTTTGGAAGACCATGGATATTTAAAGAAATAATGGAATATTTAGAAACTGGTAAAAAAATGGAGGAACCAACCAATCAAGAAAAATTAGAGATTATAGAAAAACATATAGACTTAGCAGTAGAAGAAAAAGGAGAGATAGCTGTTAAGGAACTTAGAAAACATATTGCATGGTATACGAAAAATCTGAAAAATTCAAGTGAATTTAGAAATTCTATTAATAAAATAGAAATAAAAGAGGAGTTAATCAATAAAATAGAAGAATATTTTAAAAGTCTCTAGAATAAGATGTAGCAAAGATACAGTTCAGTGTCTAATTCCTCGGAAGTATATATATACCTTCGAGGAATTAGACACTGAACAGAAACTTGCTTGTATTTATTAGGAGGCTTTTTTTTTGAATAGAAATAACATATTAAAAAAAATCATCATCATAATGAGTATCATTGTCATTTTTTTTGCTATATTTTTTTATATAACTAAGAGTAAAAAAATAAAAATTGGAAATAATAGTAGTAGTCAAGAAATAATTGAAAATATTTTAAATATTAGTTCATATGAAACTGTTATAGAAGTAGAAGTCAATAGTAATAAAAATGTCAATAAATATATAATAAAACAAACCTACATAGCACCAGATATGGCAGAACAAGAAATATTAGAACCTGAGAATATACGAGGCATAAAAATTATGAAAAAAGGGAATGAATTAAAGGTGGAAAATAGCAATTTAAATATATCAAAAATATATAACGATTATCCACACATGATAGATAATTGTATAGATTTAAACACCTTTATAGAAATATATAAACAAAATGGAAAACAAGAATATGAGGAAGAAGATAATGAAATTATATTAGAAACAGTGGATAAAGAAAACCCATATACAACATATAGAATATTATATATCAGTAAAGAAACAGGAAAACCTACTAAGATGGAAATAAAAGATAATAGCAAAAAAACATTAAGTTACATATTATATAAAGAAGTAAAGTTTTAATAAGAAAAGTATGCATATTAAATCAAAAATTTTTATGCATAAATATTAATAAAAACTTTACATGACTAATATTTAAAATAAAACACATACTTGATAATATAACAATATCGGGAGTGAAAAAAATGGTAATAAAAAGAGGAGATATGTTTTATGCAGATTTAAGCCCAGTAGTAGGTTCTGAACAGGGAGGAATTAGACCTGTACTAATTATACAAAATGATTTGGGAAACAAATATAGTCCTACAGTTATTGCAGCGGCTATTACTTCACAAACAGGAAAAAATAAATTACCAACACATATAGAAATTGATTCAGAAAGTTGCGGATTAAAAAATAATTCAGTTGTTTTAACAGAACAAATACGAACAATAGACAAAAGCCGTTTAAAGGAAAAGATAGGTCATATAGATGATGAAAAAATCATTAATCAAGTAAATAATGCGTTAGGAGTAAGCTTTGGGCTAGAAGAATAAGAACTTTGTTGTCTCTGATAACAAGAAAACCAGAAAAGAGGATTCCATTTTGTTTAAATCCTCTTTTCTGTTATAGTGAAAAATTAATTTTAATCTTTATTATATAAAAAGGTTTTATACTCTTAATTTTTTAATAACTTTAATTTCTTTGTATAAATTATCAATAATTGCCTTTCTAGTGTTATATGCTTCTATATATTCTTGATGAACTTGTTCCAGATTATCAACCGTTTCTCCTGGTTTTGCTAATACCTTAATACCTTCTTCATAATAGCTTCTGTTTTTTTCATTTTTTGCTTTTTCCATTTTTTCCTTATATTTTAACATTTGTTTCAATCGTTTGATTTCTTCTTCCAAAGCTTCAACATAGCTTAGAGTACAAGTAATTTCGTATTCAATATCATCAATAACCACTTTGAATAGAGTACGAACAATTACAGGATTGCTTTTGCCAAGTTTTGTTTCTTCAGCAAGTTGAGTTAATGTTCCAGAATAATCTGGTGTAACAGAAGGTTTGGTTTCTTCAACTAAAATTTTTAAAGTATCAGATATACCAATATGAGATTTGTATTGTCTTTTGCTTACAATAGCATCATATTCATCAGCTACTCGAATAATTTGTCCCTCATAAGGAATATCTTTTTTGGTTAATCCTTGCGGATATCCTGTACCATTTAAAGCTTCATGATGATATAAAGGACCAGCTGCATAAGGTCTTAATTTTAAATCTTTCATACACATTTCATATCCTAAAGTAGTATGCTTTTTCATAACTTCATATTCTTCTTCAGTTAATTTAGAAGGCTTTTGTAAAATGGCAGGTGGAATAAATAATTTTCCGATGTCATGTAAATAGGCACAAATGGTACAATATTCTGTAAATCCTTTGTTACAATGTAAGTATTCGCAAAGTCTACAAGTTAAAGCAGCCACATTTTCAGAATGTTTTCTTGTAAAAACATCTAAAGTATCTAACATATTTAATTGATAACGCATAGTTTTATCTAAGTTATATGATTTTAAACTTGTTTTATCATAAAAATCAAATTCTGGTTGTTTCATAATCTTTTCACTCCTATCAAAATTATCATACCATTAAATAAAAAAAACTGCAATAAAAATAGAAATATAAACAACAAAAAATATTTACAGGAGAAGAAGAATATAAAAAAATTTATGTTTAGAAAAAGGAAAGAACAAAAAGTTATAATAAAGTGTGAAAAGAAAAGATGAAAACAATTGAAAAGACAGATAATAACAAAACAATTGACATAAACCTTGAAACGATATATAATATTGCAGGAAACCTGGAAACCCTGATTCTGAAAAGGAGGTTGGACGATGAAGAAGGCCAGTAATTATAATAAGTTATATAAATTTATAAAAAATTTTGCGAAGAGGAAAGGATTGTGGAATACATTAATTGCACTGCCACTCGCTGTGAAATATCATACAGGGCAAAAGCGGGATGATGGTGAGCCCTACATCATGCACCCGATGCGGGTGTGTATCACTCTGATTTTGCTAAGACCGGAATTAGCTTTTCGGGAAGCATATCCTAGAAAGAGTGAACAGTGGGTATGGCACCAATGTGACATTTTATTTGCCACATCTTTACTGCATGATGTGGTGGAAGAAGCTGATTTGCCTAAAAATGGCAAAGAGCTAGTCACAGTTTATCATCTCGAGAAGGAGGTTTTAAAGAATGTCAGAATTCTTTCAAAACCCCAAAAGAGAAAGAAACACTTTTGGAGCAGAGGCTATAGACCTAAGAGATATTATCGAAAGATAGCTCGATCATTAATAGCCTCACTGACAAAACCTGTTGATAGAAAGGACAATTGCATGACATTTGCAGTTTTTTCCGAAGAACGGAAAAAAAAGTATATGGTAGAAAATTACCAATACATATATCCGTTATGTAGGATAGCAAAGAGACGATATCCTAAATTTAGAAGAATAATTAACACAGTCGAAGGTTTAATCAAACAAAATGTTAAACCATATGAGCACTTATTAGATTTTAAAACTGGCAACCTCAAAGAGAGAGTCAACACGTGTTGACTCTCTAATCCATTTATAAGATAAATAAAATATTTAAAAATAGCTATTACTTTCTGACAGATAACCATTGAAAAATAGCGAAAATTATGGTAATATAGGTAAGATAAAACAAACAGGGGGAATAAAAATGTATAGAACGAAAACTTGTGGAGAATTAAATATCAAAAATGTAACAGAACATGTTGAACTTGCAGGATGGATTCAAAAAATAAGAGATTTAGGTGGAATGACTTTTATAGATTTAAGAGATGAATTTGGAATTACACAAATTGTTGTAAATGATGAAGAATTAAAGAAATTTGTAAAAGAATTACATACAGAAAGTTGTATCCACATAGAGGGAGAAGTTGTGGAAAGAGCAAGCAAAAATCCTCATATGAAAACAGGTGATATTGAGGTTGTTGCTGAAAAAATAGA
This sequence comes from uncultured Eubacteriales bacterium, assembly GCA_949288175.1. Taxonomy (GTDB): domain Bacteria; phylum Bacillota; class Clostridia; order TANB77; family CAG-508; genus CAG-269. The sequence continues at coordinate 81,935 of CASEIV010000012.1, forward strand.
AGTATTAGGAAAATGTAAAAATGTACTTCCTTTTGAAATCAATACAGACCAAGAAGTTAGAGAAGATTTACGATTAGAATATAGATTTTTAGATTTAAGAAATGAAAAATTACACAATAATATCTTATTACGTTCAAAAATATTAAAAACCATAAGAGATAAAATGGATGAATTAGAATTTACAGAAATTCAAACACCAATCTTAGCAAATTCTTCACCAGAAGGTGCAAGAGACTATTTAGTACCAAGTAGATTAAATCCAGGGGAGTTTTATGCGCTTCCACAAGCACCACAACAATTTAAACAATTATTAATGGTTAGTGGATTTAATAAATATTATCAAATCGCACCATGTTTTAGAGATGAAGACCCAAGAGCAGATAGAGCACCAGGAGAATTTTATCAACTAGATTTTGAAATGAGTTTTGCTACACAAGAAGATGTTTTCAAAGTCATTGAAGAAGTGGTACCACATACATTTGAAAAATTTACAGATTGGAAAGTAGATAAAGGACCGTTTGTTAGAATACCATATAAAGAAGCAATGGAAAAATACGGAATTGATAAACCAGATTTAAGAAATCCATTAATTATTCAAGATGTAACAGAAGTATTTAAAGGTTCTGATTTTAATGCATTTAAAGATAAAACTATAAAAGCGATTATTGTACCAAATGGAGCAGAACAAGGAAGAAAATTCTTTGATAAAATGGGCGAATTTGCCATAACAGATGAAGTAGGTGCAAAAGGATTAGCTTGGACAAAATTAGATAATGAAGGAAATGTACAAGGTGGTATTGCAAAATTCATCACAGATGAAATCAAAGAAAGATTAGAAAAAGACTTTGGATTAGAAAAAAATGCAAGTATTTTCTTTATTGCAGATGAATTTGAAAAAGCACAAAAAATTGCGGGTCTAGTTAGAATTGAATTAGGAAAACGATTAGACTTAATTGAAAAAGGTGTATATAAATTCTGCTTTATTGTAGATTTCCCAATGTATGAATTATCTGATGAAGGAACCATCGATTTTAGCCATAATCCATTCTCAATGCCACAAGGCGGATTAGAAGCTTTAGAAAATAAAGATCCATTAGATGTATTAGCATATCAATATGATTTAGTATGTAATGGATATGAAATGGCATCAGGGGCTGTTAGAAATCATGATCCAGAAATCATGGTAAAAGCATTTGAAATTGCAGGATATAGTGAAGAAGATGTAAAAAATCGATTTGGTGCATTGTATAATGCTTTCCAATATGGAACACCACCTCATGCAGGTGCTGCACCTGGAATTGATAGAATGATTATGCTAATTGCAGATTCTCAAAATATAAGAGAAGTGATTGCTTTTCCAAAGAATAAAAGAGCAAGAGATTTATTGATGAGAGCACCATCTGTTGTTACAGAACAACAATTAAAAGATGTACACATTAAACTAGATTTAGATAAAAAATAAAATGTTACTATGTTCGCTTGTTTTTTAGAAAAATATGTAGTATAGTATCAACCATAGGAAATAAAAAGAAGCAGATGTAGGTGTAAATAAGGAACAATAAAAATACACCACATTTTGCTCTGCCAAGCAATGTGGTGTATATCTATAAACATAGGTAGCACACATTTTCTGTGGCTTTTATTTCCTATATTTATTATACACAGATAGTTTAGATTTGTCAAATATTTTAAGAAACTAATAAATATTAAAAATATTTATATAAATTGTGGAATGGAGGAATCGTTATGGAATACCGATATAGTCCAAGTGGAGTTTGTTCAAGAGAAATGATCATTGAATTAGATGGAAATATGATTAAAAAATTAACGATTATTGGAGGTTGTGCTGGAAATACAGTAGGTGTTTCTAAATTGATAGAAGGAATGAATATTAATGAAGCAATTAAAAGACTAAAAGGAATTCCTTGTGGTACAAGAGGAACATCTTGTCCAGATCAATTATCAAAAGCATTAGAAGAAGTGAAAGAAAAATACAAAATAGACTAATTATAATATAAATATGTGTTAAGACAAAAGTAATAAAAATAAATATAATAGAATGAGGAAGTTTAATGAAAGAAAAAGTATTATTAGGAATGAGTGGTGGCGTAGATAGTTCTGTGTCAGCTATTCTTTTAAAAAAAGCAGGATATGAAGTCATTGGTTGTACAATGAATTTGTTAGATGAACCAAATGAAGAAGCCATAAAAGATGCCAAAAAAGTATGTGAAAAACTAGAAATAGAGCATCATGTTTTTGATTGTAGAAAAGAATTTAGGTGTCATGTGATTAATACCTTTATTTCTGAATATGAGAATGCAAGAACACCTAATCCTTGTGTAGAATGTAACCAATATTTGAAATTTGGTACTTTCTATGACAAGGCAAAAGAGCTAGGATGTCAATATATAGCAACAGGGCATTATGCAAAAAAAGAATATTCAGAAAAATATAAACAATATGTTTTAAGAAAGTCCAACGAAGAGAAAAAAGACCAGACATATTTTCTATACACCATTCCAAAAGAAAAAGTAGAATATATTTTATTTCCATTGCAAGATAATGTAAGCAAAGAAGACACAAGAGCGTTAGCAGAAGAATACGGGCTAGAAATTGCCAGCAAAAAAGACAGCCAAGAAATCTGTTTTATTAAAGATGATGATTATCAAAGATTTTTAAAGGAGAACATGCAAAAACAGCCAAAAAAAGGAAAGATTGTTTTAACAACAGGAGAAGTTTTAGGCACCCATAATGGATTAATTAATTATACAATAGGACAAAGAAAAGGTTTAGGAATTTCTTATAAAGAGCCATTATATGTCGTAAGATTAGATATTAAAAACAATCAAGTGGTTGTTGGTACAGAAACAGAATTATATAATAATCAATTGGAAGCAATGGATGTCAATTGGATTGTAGATATTGAAAATCAATTAGAAGAGGGATTAGAATGTTTTGCCAAAATTCGATATAGAGCAAAAGAAGCAAAAGCAAAAATCATAAAGGAAAATGGAACCATAAAAGTGGTATTTCAAGAACCACAAAGAGCAATTACTCAAGGACAGTCTGTTGTGTTCTATGATGAAGATGGAATTCTTTTAGGTGGAGGAAAAATCAAATAAAAAAAGACAGGAAAATTTAAATATAATTTTTCCTGTCTTTTTTCAACCTTCCTTTTAAATTCAAAAACTTATTCTAGATTAATATATGCTAAATAACAAACTCGTTCGTCATTGTGGGCGAGAATGAGTTCCTTCAATACAGCATTTTTTAGCTTAAATTTTGCAGATTTTGGAAAATCTCCATTATAAAGGACAAATGTGTCTAACGTCACAGGAAAGGATATGTTCCTGTGCATTTCTTCAGCAAATACTATCAACCAATCCTGTAAATCATTGCTGTATTGGAGGATGGCATAGGGATTTAATTTTAGTATTTTTTCCCGCATCATCATGCTATAGAGCATGTCCATTTTTGAATATTCCATTTTTTTTATACCTCCTTGCACTGTGGGTGGATACGATATATCTGGTATCCTGGATTCTAAGTTTTCAATGTTGATGATATTATATCATATTTATATGAAAATGTAAATTATTTGCTATTCACAATTTCATCAGCCTGTGCTTGTGTAATATATTCATTTTCAACCATTGTTTTTAAAACATGTGCTTGCCTTTGGCTTGCTAAATCTGGATTAACGGTTGGAGCATAGACAGAAGGAGCATTTGGAACACCAGCAAGCATAGATGCTTCATCTAAATTTAAATCTTTTGGTTCCTTATTGTAATAACCCATACTAGCATCATAAATACCATAATAGCCATCTCCAAAATAGGCACTGTTGACATATAAAGCAAAGATTTCATCTTTTAAAAATTTTTGCTCTAAATCATAAGCAGCAAATAATTCTCCCAATTTTCTTGTTGCAGTTTCTTCTTGGGTAAACACTAAATTTTTAGCAACTTGCTGTGTAATGGTACTACCACCTTCTTGTAATTCACCAGTTCTAAGGTTTGTCCAAAGGGCTCTAGCAATTCCAATAAAATCAACAGGACCATGGTCATAATATCTTCTATCTTCAACGGAGATAACTGCATTAATATAGTCTTGAGATAATTCACTAAAAGGGGTATAGTGTTCATCACCGGTTACTTCTCCTGTTCTTGTTAACAGTGGTTTTTCGTCTAAGGCTTTAGAATAAGCAACAAAACCAATAATACCACATACAATAACAGCAATTAAAACTAATATAAAAATAATTAATAATAATTTTCTAAAAAGTTTCATAGACACCTCTATATAATCTTTTTCTTTATTATATAGTAATATTTATGTTTTTACAATAATGTAAAAGTTAAGATTTTATGAATTTTTTATAAATGCTTTCTATTTACAAAAATAGGATACTATGATAAAATCCAAAATAGTATAATATAATTATATTATGCCATATATTAATACCTAAAAGAGGTGAAAGAAAATGATAAAATTTACAAAAATGCATGGGCTAGGGAATGATTATGTCTATATAGATGCCATTCATCAAAATATAGAAAAGAAATCATCTCTAGCTCAATTTGTTAGCAATCGAAATTTTGGAATTGGGTCAGATGGATTGATTTTAATATGTAAAAGTGAGATTGCAGATTTTAAAATGAGGATGTTTAATGCAGATGGTAGTGAAGCAGAAATGTGTGGAAATGGAATCCGTTGTGTAGGGAAGTTTGTATATGATAAAGGACTTACAAATAAAACAGAAGTCACCATAGAAACATTGGCTGGTGTAAAAACATTACAATTAAATATAGAACAAGGAAAGGTAAAAACTGTAAGAGTGGATATGGGAGAACCAATCCTTACCCCAAAAGAAATACCTGTTATTTCAGGAGAAGAACCAGTAAAAAATTTAAAGTTAAAAGCAAAAGACAAAGAATTTACATTTACTTGTGTATCAATGGGAAATCCACATGCGATTACGTTTATAGAAAATACAAAAGAATTTGATGTAGAAAGCTATGGAAAAATTTTAGAAGTAGATAAAGCATTTCCCAATAAAACAAATGTAGAATTTATCGAAATTGTAGATAAAAATCATATTAAAATGAGAGTTTGGGAAAGAGGAGCTGGAGAAACATTAGCTTGTGGTACAGGTGCTTGTGCATCAGTTGTAGCATGTAGTTTAAATGGTTTGACAGAAAATAAAGTAAATGTAGAATTATTAGGTGGAACTTTAGAAATAGAGTGGAATAAAGAAGATAATCATGTATATATGACAGGTCCTGCAGTGACTGTTTTTGAAGGTGAATTAATCGATATGCCTAAAGATTAAAAGAAAGGAATGAAAAATATGAGTTATATAAATGAGAATTTTTTAAATTTACAGGAAAGCTATTTGTTTTCTACAGTAGCCAAAAAAGTAGCAGAATATAGTAAAAACAATCCAGATAAAGAGATAATCAAATTAGGAATTGGAGATGTGACAAAACCAATTGTACTAGCATGTTTAGAGGCCATGCATAAAGCAGTAGATGAAATTGGAACAGCAGAAGGGTTTAAAGGATATGGACCAGAACAAGGTTATGAATTTTTAAGAAAAGCCATTGTAGAAAATGATTACAAAGCAAGAGGAGTAGAGATAGAACTTGATGAAGTATTTGTATCAGATGGAGCAAAATGTGATTGTGGTAATATTGTTGATATATTTGCAAAAGATAATAAAGTTGCCATCACAGATCCAGTATATCCAGTATATTTAGATACAAATGTTATGTCAGGTAGAAGTGGAAAATATAATGAGAAAACAGGAACATATGAAAATATTGTCTATTTACCAGTAACAGCTGAAAATGATTTTAAACCAGCTTTACCAAAAGAAAAAGTAGATATTATTTATCTATGTTTCCCAAATAATCCAACAGGAACTGTATTAACTAAAGAAGATTTAAAAGTTTGGGTAGATTATGCAAAAGAAAACAATAGTATTATATTATATGATGCAGCATATGAAGCCTTTATAGAAGAAGATAATGTACCACACAGTATTTTTGAAGTAGAAGGAGCAAAAGATGTAGCCATTGAATTTAAGAGTTATTCAAAAACAGCAGGATTTACAGGTGTTAGATGTGCTTATGTAGTCATTCCTAAAACTGTAAAAGGATATACAAAAAATGGAGAGGAAATTCAATTAAATAAATTGTGGAACAGAAGAACTTGTACAAAATTTAATGGAGTATCCTATATTGTACAAAGAGCAGCAGAAGCTACCTATACAGCAGAAGGAAGAAAACAAATAGAAGAAAACATTGGATATTATAAAGAAAATGCAAAAATTATCAAAAACGGATTAGAAGAAGCAGGATTTACAGTATATGGCGCGATTAACTCACCATATGTTTGGCTGAAAGTACCAGACGGAATGACTTCATGGGAATTTTTTGATAAATTATTAGAAGAAGTAAATATTGTAGGAACTCCAGGAAGTGGATTTGGACCTCATGGAGAAGGATATTTTAGATTAACTGCTTTTGGAACAAAGGAAAATACAGTAAAAGCAGTTGAAAGAATAAAAAATTGGAATATATAATAAAGAAGAAAACAATTAGAGATTTAATTTCTAATTGTTTTCATTTTTTAAATTAAAAGTTTGTAAATTAGACGAGTCTCTATTTTTATTATTTTTCACACCTTGTGTGTCGCAACCAACAAATAAAATGAATCGTAGGTTGCTTCAATCGCACTCACTGCGTTCGTTTGGTCGCTTACGCGGTGTCTCAAAATAATAAAAATAGAACAATACAATTGAAAAAAACACATATAAAAGGTATAATAGAATGGGTGAAACAAATGGAAAAAAGTAAAAAAGAGAATGTATTAAATAAAATTATAAAAAGAATCAAAGAAGAAGAAAAAAATATTTATAAAGCAAATCAAATTGATAGAAACCATTATAAAATGAAAATCAATATAAATAGATTTATACAAATTACTGAAAATTTAAAAGAAAAAGAAATAGGAGAATTTTTAGATGAAAATGTCATGGTAACACATAATGGAAATCCATATATGACATATATTCTAGCGATTAAAGCAATTTGTAGTAACACCAATTTAGAGATATGTGTAAATGAAACCATGTTAGGGACAAACAGTGTGATTGTAAAAATCATAGAAGAGGTATTAAAAGAGTTAAAAATAGACATACAAATTACTGTTATCAGAAATCTGGATATAGAAAGATTGAAAAATGAAAAAAACATAAGAATTATCATTTTACAAGATAAAGCACAATATTCAAAGCTATTAAGAGCAAAAGTTCCAAATGTATATTATCAACCAATATATAATGTAGCTTTATATATAGATGATGAAGAATTTGAAGAAATTAAGCAAGACATCATACAATATTGTAATGAGAATTTTATCGAGATTGAGATATATGAGGCAGATGATATAGAAGATGCAATAGAACAGATGAGAGTAGATAATGAAGGAGAATATGCATTAATTTTGACAAAGGAAAAAGTAAATATGGATAAAATAAAAGAAATGAAAGATATGGAAAATATAGATATGTATATTAATAAAAATATTTTAACAGATTTAGAAGAAAGAATAATCAATAAAAAAATTGGATAAGTAGGTGAGAAAAAATGGCAACTGTAAGAGAAATACAAAATTTATTAAGCAAAGTAGAATTAACGATAGATGAAGATGATATAGGAGATGCAATTGAAGATTTAAATAATAAAAGATTTTTTAGAAGAGGAGGGAATATTGAAGAAATCCTTATAAAAAATGCACAATATATTAGCTTTAAAAAGTTATTAATGATTATTGTCCAAAGAAGACAGGAACTTTTAAATGAGTTTAAAGCACAAAAGATATCACCATTAATAGAAAAACAGAACGAAGAGCAATTAAGAAAAGCAATAAAATTTGCAAAGAACTATATAAAGCCTGAAGAATTTGTTAAAGTAGAAACTAAGGATTATGCACTAGGTAGAGAAAGAATAATAGATTCTAAAACAGTTATATATGGGGAGAAATTAGAAGAGAAAAACAAACTTTATGAAAAAATAAAAGATGTACTACCAGATATAGAAGTTTGTTATTTTTTAGCGTTGTTCATAACTGTATTAGAAGATGAAAAAATGGCAGAACAACAATTAAGAAAAGAAATAAAAGATTTTATGAAAAAAGAAGGAATGGAAAAAGAGGTCATAGATACATTTTGGAAAAAATATCCTAAGGCTAGGACTGAGGAAGAATTAAGAGAAGTATTTCAGATTATTAACAAAGAAAGGTTTAATAAAAGAATTAGAGCATTATTTGAAAGTTGGGGGCCATATGTCAATGCAGAAAAATGTATCCTATTTTATGGAGGTTGTGTAGAGGCTGGTCTAGAAAGACGGAAAAGAATTAGATGAAAAAGAAATCATATTTTTAGAAAAATTGGAAGAGTTATTAGAAGAAGTTAATGAAAATACAAAATTCACAGATATTAGAGGGAAAAGTCTTAGAAAAGAAACACTTTTAGGACCTCTTACAAAGTGGAATCCAGTTACAAAAGAATATTGTACAGATAAAGACTTATTAAGTGGTAAAAAATTATTAAGTGATACCAATGGTTATGAAGATTATTGTGCAAAAGAAGTTTTGAAAGAGTTGGCAAAAAAAGAAGAGAATTTATTACTATTAGCACAAAGAGAAAAATTAAATAAAGCAACTATATATAGTATTGCTATGGAAAATCCTGTATCAGAAGATATTTTAGTAGGATTATATGAATGTGGAGCGTTTAGTCTGAAGAAAGTAAAAACATATGCTAAGCAAAAAAATATGAATATGGGAGAAATTGAAGAAAAAATCAGGCAACAGAAATTTAAAGATAATAAGAATATAAATTTAAATGATGAAGAAACTTGGGAATTATTAACACCAGAAGAAAGATTACAAATGACAGTCAATTATATAGACAATGAAAAAGGTGAAACAATACAAGGAAGAATAGAAGAACTTTATGATAAAAAAGAAATTGCTGAATTATATAAAGCAATTTATGGAGAAAGCCATAGTGAGGAAGAAAATCAGGAATTTCAAGAAAAAAGGAAAAAATATGAAAATTTGATAAAATTGCACAATGCTTTGGGAATGCAAGATAGAGATGACATTATACTTCTATTAGAAGAGGAATTTAGTGATAAAATGTTAACGAATTTGTATTGTGATAATGTAATTAGTATGAATATTCTTGAAAGTTATGGAGAAAAAGAATTGGTAATAGAAACATTTAATCAAGGAAAACTTCATGAAAAAGATATAAGAGAAGCTATCGCAAGATATCCAATACCATTGGACGAACAACAAATTTATCAATATTATCAACAAGGTATTTTGATACCAAGAGATATATTAGACTTATATATAAATGATAGAATAAATTTAGATATAATCAAACAAATTAATGAAAAATTACCAGAAGAGCAAAAAATAAATTTAGAACTAAAAGAAGAAGAGTTAGCACATCTATATCAAGGGGCTAAAAAGGAAAATCGTAAAGATAAAAAATTAGATCTAATCATGAAATATAAGAGATATGGATTATTATATCAAACACTAAAAAGAGCCAATTTAGAAGAAAATGAAAAGTTTGAATCAGACAAAAAGATATTAGAACATATCCATAATGTTGGAACAGAAGACATCATGGAACTATATAAAGATAATTTATTAACATTAGAAACTGTGTTGCAATATGGAGGAAATGACTTAGTAAAGAAATTAATTTTTCAAGGAGATTTGAGAACAAATGATGCAAGAACATATTTTGCAACTGATAAGGAAGATGTAAGTATAAAGGAAATATTACAAAATCCAGATATGGATGAAACAGAAAAATTAATATTGATATATACAACTTATGGCGATAATATTGAAAAAAGAGAACAATTAGTAGAAATTTGTCTTTCAGCATATGCATCAGATATAAAAGGAGAAAAAACGACAAATAGAAAGAAAAAAGAAGAAGGGTCAAAAACAGGTAAAAAAAATACAACAACAGATCCATACGAAAGATGGAAACTTTTAGCTTTGTTAGATAAAAACTATAGTAGAAAATATGTAGGAGGATATTTAGTTGTTAAATTGCACAACACACAAAAAGTAATTATAGAAAAGTTGTATGGAAAAAAGTATGGGGAAGTAGAACCAGGACATGATGCATCAACAATTGGTTTAGCAATAGAAGAATATGAAAAATTAGAACCAGAACTCATTATAGATAAAAGTAAAGGTAAAAGATTTGATATTGTCAAATTAAGAGATGTAGCAAGAAATCATCCAGAAATCATTACAAAAGTTACACATCATTCTGCTAGCTATGATAGAAAAGGAAATGAAAAAAATAGTTGGGTAAAAAGAGTATTAGAATATGTGTGTGATAATGAACCAGAAAAAGTATATTCAGAAGAAGAATTGCATCAAATAAGGGAATGTTCAAAAGCAATAGAACAATCAAGAACAGAAGTAGATAGATAATATTGTGAAGAGAAACCATAGTATACAGTTGAAGGGTTTCTCTTTAAGTAATTTGAATGATAGTATCATATGATGGGCTACTCCAATCACATCCTATAAAACTAAACAAAAGTTCGAAAAACATATTGACTTTTTGAGTTAGAATTTATATAATATGGAAAAGAAAAAATCTTGCTTTGTTTAGTAGAATATAGGAAGTTTAACATTGTTATGTAGAAGTAAATTTATAACACAAGATGCTGATAAAAGAAAGGAATGAAACAAAGAATGAAAGAAGAATTTTTAAATTTGCTAAGAAAAGTAAAACGAGAAGGAATAGAAGATATTATCAATTTTTTAGAAAAATCAGACTTTTTTAAAGCACCTGCAAGTACGAGATTTCATGGAGATTATGAAGGGGGATTAGTAGAACATAGTTTAAAAGTATATGAAATTTTAAAACATAAAGTAGAACATAATATAAAAGGTGTAACCGTAGCAGAAGAATCCATTATTATCATTGGGTTATTACATGATATTTGTAAAACTAATTTTTATAAAGTAGATTATAGAAATGCAAAAAATGCATTAGGTGTGTGGGAAAAAGTACCATATTATACGATTGAAGATACAATTCCATATGGACATGGAGAAAAATCTGTTATGATGATTACAGAATATATGAAATTAACACCAGAAGAAAAATATGCGATTCGTTGGCATATGGGATATACAGAACCAAAAGAATTATATAATGCCATAGGAGCATCTTATACAAAATATCCAATAGCGTTATTAGCACATGAAGCAGACTTAGAAGCGACTTATTTTTATGATACATAAAAGTTGCCAAAGGGGACGGGGTAAAATGGCAACTTTTGATAAAAAAATAAATTATTTTATAATAATAAAAAGGAAGGAAAAAGATATGTTAGCATATATAAAAGGAACATTAGAAATGAAAATGACAGAATATGTAGTTATTGATGTAGGAGGATTAGGATATAAAGTATTCATGTCAAGTATTGGTATGGAGAAATTAGGAAATATAGGAGAACAAGTAAAAGTATATACTTATTATAGAGTAAGAGAAGATGATATTAGTATTTATGGATTTAATTCTAATGAAGAATTGAGAATGTTTGAGTTGTTATTATCTGTTAGTGGAGTCGGAGCAAAAACAGCATTGGCTATGCTTGCAGTTTGCACACCATCAGAATTTGTGTTAGCGATTGTATCAGAAGATATCAATGTATTAACATCCATTCCAGGAATTGGTCCTAAATCAGCTAAGAGAATTATATTAGAATTGAAAGACAAAATCAAAAAAGAACAACAAATTCAAGAATTAGAAAATGCTTCAAGAAATAATAAAGAAATGAGCGAAACAAGTATAAAAGTAAAACAAATGATTGAAGATGATAACAAGGTACAAGAAGCAATAGCTGCATTACAAGTTTTAGGATATAACAAAAAAGAGATAGAAAAAGCATTTATGAAAATAGATAAAACAAACCTAACAACAGAAGACTTGATAAAAAAAGGATTAAGTATTTTAGCAAATTAACGGTATCAGCATAGTCAAAATTTAAATCTTTTCTAACGAAATTGATTCCTTCAGAAAGGGATGTGAAAAAATGAATAGTAATGAACCATTAGCATTTAGAATGAGACCAAGAACCTTAGAAGAATATGTTGGACAAGAACATGTTTTAGGAAAAGGAAAAATTTTATATAGAACTATAAAAGCAGATAGATTATCTAGTATTATCTTATTTGGACCACCTGGATGTGGAAAAACGTCATTGGCAAGAGTCATTAGTGAAACTACAAAATATAAATTTTATAAAATCAATGCAGTTACTTCAGGAGTAGCAGATATTAAAAGAGTGGTAGAAGAAACAAAGAACTTTATGATTAATCCTGCTGGAAAAAGTATTTTATTTATTGATGAGATTCATAGATTTAATAAATTACAACAAGATGCTTTGCTTCCTTTTGTAGAAAATGGAACAGTTATTTTGATTGGAGCAACAACAGAAAATCCCTATTTTGAAGTCAATAAAGCTTTGATTTCTAGGTCAATGGTTATTAAATTAGAGCCATTAACAACAGAAAATATTTTTACAATTTTAAAAAATGCAATTACTAGAAAAGATGGGTTAGGAGAATATAATCTAAAAATAGAAGATGAAACTTTAAAAAAATTAGCGATTATTTCCAATGGAGATGTTAGAACAGCTTTAAATGGGTTAGAAGTAGCTGTCTTAACAACCAATATGGATGCAGATGGATATATTCATATCACAGATGAAATTATTAAAAATAGTGTACAAGATAGAAAAGCCATATTTGATAAAAATGGAGAAGCACATTATGATAATATTAGTGCATTTATTAAATCCATGAGAGGTTCTGACCCTGATGCAGTTGTATTTTACTTAGCTAGGGCATTAAATGGTGGAGAGGATCCTATGTTTTTAGCAAGGAGAATTGTGATTTGTGCTTCAGAAGATGTAGGATTAGCAAATCCACAAGCTTTAGTTGTTGCAAATTCTGCTATGCAAGCTGTTCATATGGTGGGAATGCCTGAAGCCAGAATTATTTTGTCAGAAGCAGCCATATATGTGGCATTATCTAAAAAATCAAATGCAAGTTATTTAGCAATTAATAAAGCTTTGGAAGATGTGAAAAATAAAGAAACAGGAGAAGTACCAATGCATTTAAGAAATGCACCAATTGAAGATATGAAAAATTTAGGATATAGTAATGGGTATTTATATCCTCATGATTTCCCTGGACACTATGTAGAACAACAATATTTACCAGATGAAATGATAGGAACAAAATATTATATAAAAGACGAGAATATAGAATTATAAGAATAAAATCACAAGTATTCAATGAAGATGACATTTTACCAAAAATGTCATTTTTATATTTTTATGAATAAAAAGCAGAAATTTGCAAAAAATAGAAAATATGAAACAAATAGCAAGAAAAATCATGATAGGAATATTGGCTGGGATTGTCAGTGGACTTTTCTCAACAGGTGGAGGAATGATTGTTGTTCCAGCATTGATATATTTATTAGATATGGAAGATAAAAAAGCAAGAGGGACTTCTATATTTTGTATATTACCAATGGTCATCACAAGTGGATTTTTCTATTATAGGAGTAATTATATAGATTGGAACATTTCTATACTTTGTGCAATTGGTGGAATGATAGGGGGATATATAGGAGCGAAAATACTTAAAAAGATACCAGTTCAATATTTGAAAATGGCATTTACTATTTTTTTAATATATGCTTCCTATAAAATGATTTTTCATTAAGAAGGAAAAAAATGATAGAAATTTTAATAGGCATATTATCAGGAATTATCAGTGGAACAGGAATGGGAGGAGGAACGATATTAATCTTTCTCCTTGTATATATGCTGGGAATAGAACAGCATATTGCACAAGCTACCAATCTGATTTTTTTTATTCCTACATCCATAATAGCAATTATTATCAATATAAAAAATAAAAATATTGCCTTACAAAGTGCTGTATTCATTTCTATATTCGGAATATTAGGTGCCATTATTGGTGCTAATATATCGATTAATATTGATGTCAATCTATTAAGAAAATGTTTTGGCATATTTTTGCTAATTATTGCCATTCATGAAATTTATACCATTATAAAATGGTATAAAAAACAAAAAACACGAGATAATAAGAAAAGCAAAAAATAAAAATAAGATTTTAGAGAGGATGATGAATATGAAATTTGTAAAAGGCGTTGTTATAGGAGGACTATTGGTAACAGGTGCAGCTATGATGTATACAGAAATGGGAAAAAGTACAAAAAGAAAGATGATGAAAAAGGGAAGACAAATGATAAAAAAGATGGGATTGTATAATTAAAATATGTCAGTAAAAAATAAATTAGATATCATTAACAATCAAAAAATCCAACTTAAATGAAAGTTGGATTTTTTCCTTTTAGGACATATTTAGACACTAGTAATTTGTTTTGTCACAACAACATGGTCTGTCATAGTAACCTGGTTTTTTATCATCGTGCTTTTCATCACATTTTTTATTACATTTATCATCATGTTTATCATCATATTTATCCCAGCATTTCTCATCGTGTTTGTCATCATATTTTTCATTGCATTTTTTATCACATTTTTCGTCGCATTTCTCATCTTTTTTGTCTTTACATTTGCATTTATCAGATTCTAAAAAGCAGTCACATTTTTCATGTTTTTCACCTTTTAAACATCTTCCTTCATGATGACATTTTGCACAAATTTTAATTTTCTTGGTATCATTTACCCAGATTTGAATAGCATATTGTTTTCCTGGACATAAAGGACCAAATACGAACTCGCCCTCGCAGTCGGTAAACGTATGCCCAATTGGTCTACGTTCTTCTTTACCACAATCATAAACAATTTCTACTAATTTTACGACAGCATCTGTAACAGGTTCTTTGAAGCAATTTTTTACTACTCCATAAATAACATCTCTGTTATCTTCTGTCTAAGTGAAAAAGTACCAAGACAGATTAAATAAAAAATATTTTTATATTATAATCCTTATCTATTACTACGTAATCAATCACAGATAGCCAAATTCTTCTTTTTTCTATTCTAGACAACGAATTATATACTAAACTAAAATCATTGCTTAAAAACGATTTTAAAGTGTTTAAGTTTGTATCTGGAATATTAGTTTCTATTTTTTCTTGTTGTTTATATAATTCATCTAGTTGTGCAAGATATTCTTTATAATCTTTTTCGTAATCTTCAATTCTTATTAAATTTCTTACATACAAATCTTTTAATTTAGACAATTTATTTTCTACAGAAGCTATCTCTTTTGACATATCAATTTCTTTAAAGTGCTTTTCTTTGTATTCATAATCAGAAATATATTTTTTTAATTGAATGTTAAATTCTTGTAAAAGTTTCTCTTCTATTTTTACTTCATTAAAATTCACATTGCAAGAACATTTCATTGTCAAATGATGCCTTTTGCATATATAGTAATATTTTGAGCTTTCTGGATTTTTAGAATAGAATTTGCCACCTAACCTATAACCACATTCAGCACATCTTAAAAGACCTTGAAAAATATATCCACCAGAATTTTCGGCAGATGGTTTTCTTGCATTTTTACTTAATAATCTTTGCGTATTTTCAAAATTAATTTTGTCAATTATAGCAGGACAAAAATCTTCAATATCTCCATATCTAGTTTGCTTAATACCTATATAAAGTTTATTTGTAAGTATCCTATAAACTCTCATATAATTTAATTGCAATTCTGGATATTTTAAATCTAATTTTTGAAAAGTTTGATAAGCACTTGTAGTTTCCTTATAAAGTTGAAAGGTATCTAATACTACTTGTTTTTTATCTTCATCAATGACAAGCTTTTTATCTTGTCTCTTTAATCCAATTGGGATTTTTCCACTTATCAATTCCTTGCTTTCTACCTTTGTTTTGAATACACTTCTAATTCTTTCAGAAGTTTGAGCAGACTCATTTTCGGCGACAGAAAGCATAATGTTTATATGTAATCTACCACTAGCTGTAGAACTATCATATTTTTCAAAAATAGTTTGCCAGAATACACCGTGTTCATCTAAAACATCTAATACTTTATAATAGTTTCTAACACCACGAGAAAGACGATCTAGTTTAGTTATAAGTATTCTATTTATTTTATTTTGTTCAACATCTTTTAAAAGTCTTTGCAAAGCAGGTCTTTTTAAGTTAGTAGCAGAAAAACCATCATCTTCATAAATTCCATAAATGTGAAAACCATTCTTTAAAGCATATTTAGTTAATTCTTCTCTTTGTGTTCTTAAACTGTCTCCATTAATGGCTTGTTCTTCTGTACTAACTCTAACATATAAAGCTACTTCTTCAGTAACATTTTTAATATTTTCCATATATACACCTTCTAAACATTTCCTTGATAAGATATTACTTTTCCAATGATTTTTATAGCAATGTCTTTAGGATTATAAATTTGTACGGTATGTTCTGGGTTGGTAGACATTGGTTGTAAAACTATTAATCCATTTTCTCTTTTAAATTTTTTTACAGTTGCATCATCTCCATTAATAGCAATTACACCTATTTCATCATTCTCTAAATAATCTTGTTTCTGAACCAAAACTAAGTCTCCGTCACTAAATTTTAAATTCATACTGTCTCCTTGCACTCTTAAATAGAAATACTCTAGACCCGGTTTTAATTTAGAAGAAGGGGCAAAAGCATGACCTTCTAAGTTTTCTACTGCTAATAGAGGTAGACCTGCACTAATTTTACCTAAAACAGGCAATTCAACAATTTTATCTGTAACAGGGAACGCGTTGGATTGTTCTTTTTTAACATATTTTTCGTCGCTCCAGCCTGCTAAGTATATAGGAGATACATTTAAAAATTCTGCTAACTTAAAAATATTACTCATTTTTAAATCTTTTATATCTCCATTTATATATCTGTATATTGTACTAATATGAATACCGGTTCCCTTAGATATTTTTTCAGCATCTGTATTATTTTCATAAATCGTATCGTTAAGTCTTTTCTTGAAAAGTTGTATTTCATTATTCATAAAATCACCTACCTATAAGTGCCATTATACCATGTTTTTTGCATTAATGCAACTTTTTTTGAAAAAAGTAAAAAAATTTTTCAAAAATGCTTGACAAAGAAAAAAGGGTAATATATAATCGCATTAACGCGAAAGAAGGTGAGGAATTTGGAGTTAGATTTACAAAAAATAAAAGGAAGAATAACCGAGAAAAATTTAAAACAAGAAGAACTTGCAAACGATTTAGGTATAACAGTACAGGCATTAGGGAACAAATTATCAGGAAGAACGGATTTTAAGCATAGTGAACTTACAAAGGTTTTTACTAAATTGCAAGTTACGAAAGAGGAATTGCCTATTTTTTTTAAACTATAATTCGCATATACGCGAAAAAGAAAAGAGGTGAGAAGATGAAAACTATAACAGAACAAGAAGCTAATGACATAATTGAAAAAAGTAAAAAAGAAATAAAAGAAATTATTGAAGCAGGTGGAAAAGTCATAAAAACAGTCATAAGAGAAAAAGACAAGACAACTGTAATTACAAAAATAGAACCAGTAGAGGGCAAGTCTACTAGTTCAACTGTTATTCAAAGTAAAAATGAAATAATTATTAATTCATAAAAGAATATGTACCATCATCATTTTTAACAAGTTCTTTATTAGAAGAAATAATTATTTTATCTGCAAGTTGGGTGAAAGTTACGTCAGTTCCATCAGGATAAATAGAGTGATTAATTATACAGTCAGAAGTTTGTTTGTTTTCTATTTTAATATCGGATAAAGATTTTACACAAGGAGTTTTGATAGTAAGATTTTCACCAACATTTAAAGAATAATTAAACATTATAATTCACCTCACTTTCGAGGTAGATTATATCAAAAAATAACAACAAGTACAAACTATAAGAATAAAGATTAAGAGAGGTGGTGGGATTGGATAAAACACAATTTACATTGGAACACGCACAAATATTATATCAAACAATAGCAGACATTATGGGAGAAAAATACAATGTAGAAATAAAAGCAAAAGTCAAAGAAAAATAAACGAAAGAAGGTGATACAAATGAAAAGAAAACTAGATCCGAATAAAATATATGCATTTATTGGACGAGCAGTAGTATATAGCACAATATATGTTGGAACAGTAGTAGGATGCATCTGGGCATTTTGCCAAAATACGATTTACTAGAAAGGAGATTAAAAATGGATATTTTAAATCAAATAACAGAACTATTTATAATGCAAGATTATGCAAAAGATTTATTATTTAATTCTACAACAGACATACAAGTAGCAAGTGCAAGAAGTTTTTTAAATGGAATTAATGAAGAATTAAAAACGCTATACATCCCAACGCCAATTGAAAATGTATAGCAAACAAAAAATTACATATATAAATACATGTTCTATGCTAATTATAGCACGGAACGGAAAGGAATGTCAAATGCTAGAAAACAGAATGGTATTAGATGAATTAGATTATGTAGAAAATGATGAGTATGACAATTATTTAGAACATTTAGCAGAAGAAGACGACAGAAGATATGAAGATGAAATTTTTGAAAGGATGAGCGAGTAATGGAAGAAAACAAATATGAAGATATTATATCAAGATATACAGATACTCAACTAGTCTATGAACAAGCTATTTTAAACGAAGAGGAAACGACTTTATATAACAAGAAAAAAGCTTTGAAAGAAGAATTTAAGAAAAGATTGAGAGGTAAATAAAATGGAAAACAAAGAGACCATAATAAAAAAGAATCAAACAGCAGATATACCAACAAAAAATGGAAGTAAATATAGTTATCAATATGTAGATATAGCACAAATTCATGAATATTTAGAACAAAATAAAATGAGCTATTATCAATATATAGATAGAATTGATGGCGATGATTACATAATGACAGTAAGAATAATAAATGGAGAAGAAAAACCTCCTTTAAGAGGTTCGAGAGTAGTTGATGCAACATTATTTGGAAATGATAACCCT
The DNA here is from genome assembly GCA_949288175.1 of uncultured Eubacteriales bacterium. Classification (GTDB taxonomy): domain Bacteria; phylum Bacillota; class Clostridia; order TANB77; family CAG-508; genus CAG-269. The sequence continues at coordinate 101,063 of CASEIV010000012.1, forward strand.
GCTCAAAAACAAGGAAGTGCATTAACTTATGCAAGAAGATATAGCCTTCTTATGGCATTTGGATTAGCAACTGAGGATGACGATGCTAATTCACTAAATAAAAGCAAGACACAAAAACAAGAGATAACAACAAAAGAACAAGCAGAGCAATACAAATTAATTTTTGGAAAATGTAAAGGAATGACAATAAAAGAAATAGTAGAAAAACATTCTGATTATGCAAATTGGCTATATCAAAATGGAGATGAAACCGTAAAGAAATGTTTAAACTTTATGATTGAAAATAAAGCTGAAACAAAGTAGGTGGTTAAATGGCAAAACTAGATACAACAGGAACAATAAAAGACATAGATATAGATTACAAAACACATAAAGCAAAAATAAGCCTTCTTTTAGATACAAAGCAATTAGATATAGTAGAAGAACTAAAAAATGAGGATAAGCTAAATATAAAGCTAAAGAAATATAGAAAACATAGAAGTTTAGATGCAAATGCTTATTTTTGGAAACTACTTACAGAGTTATGTGAGTTAGCAGAGATAGACACAATAGAAGAATATAAAAGAAGAATAAAGGAACTAGGAATATTTAGACAATTTAAGATAGAAAAAGACAATATAAAAACATTTGAAAAAATGTGGACTGCACAAGGAATAGCGTGGTTTTGTGAAATAGCAGATACTACTTATATAGGAGATACGGAGTTTAAGATAACAAACGCTTATTATGGATCAAGTTCATTTAATTCTAAACAAATGACTAGACTAATAGATGGCGTAATACAGGATTGTAAAGCATATGGAATAGAAACAAAACCAAAAGAAGAGATAGAAAGTCTTTTAAAGGAATGGGATAAGAAATGATTATAAAAGATTTATCAAATAGTTTTAATCCAGTACCTAAAACAAACAAGAAAAGCAAAAAAAGAAAAAGTTATACAGATATTCCAAAGTCAGTAAAAGAAATTGTATGGGAAAGAGATGAGCATAGATGTATATTTTGTCACAAATATGTACCAGTAGAATGTGCATGTTGTCATTTCATTCCTAGAGGATTAGGTGGACTTGGAATACCAGAAAATATATATACAGGTTGCTCAGATTGCCACAGAGAGCAAGATAATGGAATGAATACTAAATTATACGACAAGAAGGTAGAAAACTATTTAAAAGGCATTTATGGAGTAAATTGGAATAAAGAAAAATTAATTTATAACAAATGGAGGTAAAGAAAATGGAAAAATTAGATTTTAAAAGTGAAAAAGGATATATAGATGGAGAAACAGTAGGAGCAATAATATTTATCATAATATTTGTAGGAATTGTATTATTTTTTATAGCAGCATTTGCAGGAAATTTATGTTTAGATTTTGCAGCAGGAAGTCATAGAATAATACCAACAGCAGTAGATACTGATATGTGGGGAAATTATAAAGTATATTACAAAACATCTGATTACACTCAAAATAGTCAAGAAGATTACTATTATATAAAAAAAGAAGATACAGAATTAGCTGAACAAATGACAAAGTATGTAGCTGAGGGCAAAGAAGTAGTTGTTTATTACGACAAGTGGGTAGGTTTTAAAGGAATTAGTGCACCTAGTTCAGCTCCAATTACAAAAATAGAAGAAATAGAAGAATAGCAACAGGGCAGGACATAAGTAACTGCCCTTAAATTTTACGAAAGGAGAAAGCAAAATGGACAAGAACAGCTTTCTAATATACTTAGATTATCAAGAGCAATTTGAATTACTTACAGATGAACAAGCAGGACAATTAATAAAAGCAATAATCAAATATGAAAAAACAGGCAAAATAACAGAATTAGATGGAATGACAAAAATGGCTTTCTCTTTTATTAAAACACAATTAGACAGAGATAGAGAAAAATACAACAAAAGATGTGAAAAGAATAGAGAGAATGCTAAAAAAGGTGGAAGACCAAAGAAAGAAGAAAAGCAAAAGGATGATTCTGAAAGCGAAAAAACCGAACGGTTTTGAAGAAAGCGAAAGGAATTTTGAGAAACCCAAAAAACCCGATAATGATAATGATGATGAAGATGATAATGATATAAAAAAGAAAAAGAGTAAAAGAAAAACTTTTACTCCACCTAAACTGGAAGAAATTGAAAAATATGTCTTAGAAAAAAAGCTAAATGTAGATGCTAAAAAATTCTATGACTATTTTAACGAAGGAAATTGGATAGATTCTAAAGGAAATCAAGTAAAAAGTTGGAAACAAAAACTACTTACATGGAATGGATATTCTAACAATCAAAAAGAAACCAAGAAAACTAATTTTGAAGGTCGAGAATATTCAAGTGGAGAATTAGATTTTCTATACGCAAATGGAGGAATAAAACAATGATAATAGTAAGTCAAGAAAAACATTTGTTAAATTATAACAATGTTATAGAGATATGTAAAACGTTTGGAAATGAAAAAGATGTAAGCATAATAGCAACAACAATAAATGACGATATAGTTTTAGGAGAATATGAAACAGAAGAAAGAGCGGATGAAGTTTTAGAAGAAATAATAGAAAATATACAATGCAAAAGTTTTGTAGAAATGAACACAGATAGAATTACATCAGAAGTAACAGGCGAAATATATAGAATGCCAAAGGAGTGATAACAAATGAAAATAACACAAAAACAAAGAATAATAAATTACATTAGAGAATTTGGAAGTATAACAAGTTTAGATGCTTATAAAGATTTAGGAATAACTCAATTAGCAACAAGAATTAAAGAACTTAAAGAATTGGGTTATGAATTTGAAACTAAGTGGGAAAGTAGTAAAAACAGATATGGCGAGAAGGTAGATTTTAAAAGATATTATTTAGCAGATATGATTGCAGAAAATATGCAACATATACCAAGAGTATAGGAGGAAATTATGATAGAAAAAGTTGGAAATAAATATGAACTACAATGTGATTATTGTAGCAATTATGTAGAAGATTTTGAAGATTTTCAAGAAGCAATAGACTATAAAAAAGCAAATAGTTGGAAAAGTGTAAATTTTAATGGAGAATGGAATGATAAATGTCCAAATTGTGCAAGTAGGAGTAGTCTATGAAATATCCACAATTAACACGGAATATGTGCAAAAGCAATAAAAAATAACTTGTGTTATGGTTGTTCAAAATTAGAAAATTCATGTTTTAAAGGACAAGCAAAATGTGATTTAGCAGTAGATCCAAGAAATAAAATTAAAGAAATATTAGGAATACAGGAGAAGATTATATGACAACGGAAGAAGAGTTTTTAATTGAAATGAAAAATTTTTTTGAAAATATAGATAAGTTAAAAACAGATTTAGAACAAGAAATTAAAAGAGTAGAATTAGAAAGAAATGATTTACTACATGAATTAGAATTAGGAAATCTAAATGCAGTAGAGTTAACAAAAGTAGCTGTAGTATTAAGAGATGTGCTAAAAGAAAGAAGACAATATAAAGATGAACTAGCAAAGGTAATGACATTAAAAGGTTTTACAGACAAATATAATAATAAGCTGATTGTAGGAGACATTATACAAGTATTAAAGAATTTAAGAACATTAGAAAAGAACAATAAAGAAAGAATATACAATCCAAGAGTAATAAAAAAATTAAAATGTGCGGAGGCAAAAGATGAATAAGATAGAAATACCATTTAGGCTACCTAGCTTGAATCAATACATAAACGAATGTAGAAAAAACAGATACGCAGGAGCTAATATGAAGAAAAATGTAGAAAAAGATATTGGCTGGTATATAAACTTATTACCTCAATATAAAAATCCAATTAAAATTCATTTTCATTGGGTTGAAGAAAATAAAAAAAGAGATTTAGACAATGTATGTTTTGCTAAAAAATTCATATTAGATAGCATGATAAAAGCAGGTAAGCTAAAAGATGACAATAGGAATTATGTAGCAGGATTTAGAGATACATTTGAATATGGAAAAAGTAGCAAAGTAATTTTAGAAATCGAGGAGGTCGCAAATGAAAAAGACTAAATATTATGACAAAGATGTTTATAAAACAGAAAAGAAAATAAAAACAGCATTTATAATCTTAGTTACGTTTTTACTAGGTATATATATCGGATTAGCAATAAACTACATGGAATTACAAAACAAAGAAAAGCAGATTCGAGAATATCAAGTAGAGATAGATAATCTAAAAGAAGTGATTTATATAATGGAAACGGAGGAAAATTAAAAATGTTTGAATTTTTTGAAGGCTTAATAGAAAAATTAGGAGTTAGATTAGTAAGTGATTTTACTGAAAAATTAATAGATTTTATAAGAAATGTAAAGCAAAATAGTAACGATGAAAATAATGACAATAGTGGATACAGTGCACAAATAGGTTCAAGTGGATACAGTGCACAAATAGGTTCAAGTGGATACAGTGCACAAATAGGTTCAAGTGGAGACAGGGCACAAATAGGTTCAAGTGGAGACAGGGCACAAATAGGTTCAAGTGGAGACAGTGCACAAATAGGTTCAAGTGGAGACAGGGCACAAATAGGTTCAAGTGGAGACAGGGCACAAATAGGTTCAAGTGGAGACAGGGCACAAATAGGTTCAAGT
>CASEIV010000013.1 GCA_949288175.1 uncultured Eubacteriales bacterium
TCCAATAGTAAACTAATGGTTAAGTCCGTTCGACTTGCATGTCTTATGTGCGCCGCCAGCGTTTATCCTGAGCCAGGATCAAACTCTCTTGTTTTTAAAGTTACGATAACCTTCGCATTACTTCGTTAATCTTCACTCATCAACTTTCGATGTACATTTAAGTACTATCTCAAGTTTCTTCGCTCGATTACCTTGTACTGCTCGCTTCTCCTAACTTTATTCTCGATTCACAATAAACTTCGTATTGCTGTGTCAGATTTCGTCAAAATTTATTCGATGTACATTTAAGTACTATCTCATAAATTTTTCCTCATCTTGCTTGCACTACTCGTTTCTTCCGAACCTTACTTATAATTTATCTCAAATCATTTCTGATTTTTATAAATCAAACTAAAGTGTTTTTTCAAGCTCTTTAAACTTCTTTCTTTTTTGGCTAAAAAACTTTTAAAAAATTTACTTGTTCGGTACTCTATTTCTTTCGAAATATTTTCCGCTTCGGTTTATTCTCTAAAGGATTTTATTGTTTACTTTTCAATGTACTTTTTTCTGTTCTTTGTCAGAACGAATTTTATTATACACCACCCATTTATCTTTGTCAACACTTTTTTTAATTTTTTTAAATTTTTTTTGCTGGTAATTTTTTCATCACTTTTTTTCGTATTCTTTTCTATATAAAAATAAGGATTTTTTCTTTGTTTTTTATGTATGAGATGACAAATTTCTTGTTATTTTTTTCTATATATAAATAAGAACATTGTTGTCTAAGATAATAAAAGTACTAAAAGATTTTAACTTATCTTTTAGCACTCTTCTCTTTTTCTAATTTTCCACAACTGTAATATAAATATTATTTACTAATCCTGTTGTTTCATCATATTCTAATCTAATAGAAAATTTTTCATTATAGTTTTCTTCTATATATGTTATAACATTTTCTGCTAATTCTGAATTATCTTTTCCTCTTTCTATTACTAATTTATATTCTAATGGAATTTTTTGCTCTCTTTCTTCTTTATAATTGGTTATTCTAACATCTCCTAAATCTTCTTTTGCTATACTAATTAATTCTTCTACTCTTTCTTTTGTAATTCCATCACCTTCAAAAAGTTCAAAAGTTGAATTAAATCTATTCTTTTCTATTTCTGTAACATTTCCTTCATTAGATAAATCTTCTAATTCTTCTTCCATTAACTTCAAGTTTATTAACATTTGATTCATATTTTCTAAAGGAACTACTTGCAAGAATGTATTTATCTGGTTCGTTATATTTTCCGCTATATTGTTTTTTACATTTTCTTTTTGTTCATCATTCAAGCTTTCTATCATAATATTGTTTTCATTTTCTACAAGTTCTTCTTTCTGGTCAAAATCATTAACAATATTGGTAAGTGTTTGTACAGCAATTTCTAAAGTATTTTGTCCTACACTTCTATTAAAGTGTATATTACTATTTACATTAGAATTTTCCATTTTTCTACTAACACTACATTCATTTGTTATTTCTTCGCCTTCTTCTACCGTATTGTATTGAATAATGATTGTTTCATCATTTGTTGCAACTGTTTTTTCGATTTTTAGATTAAAGCTATTTTCTTTTTCGCCTTCTTCTACTTTTTTATTTCCTATTATATTTATAAAATTGTTATCTTCTTTATTAATAACATCTAATTCTGCAAAATCTTCTTCTGTATCAATAGACAGACTAATTGCAACACCGTTTGATTCAAACACACTAATTGTTCTTGCATCATTTCCTATATTAAAATTTTGTATTTTTTGTATAGTATTATCTATTTGGTTTATAAAATCTTGTTTTATATTTGAAGTTTCTCCATCTTGTATAAAATTATGATACTCATTCATTTTATTATCTATAGTTTCTATTTTAGATAATATTGTTTCATCTTTTTCTAATTCTTTTAATATTTGAATATAAATATTATTAAATTGTTCTTTTGTAACAGTCACACTATATACATTTGTATTGTATTGTGCTCCATTAATCTCTAATGCCACTCCTTTTTGTTTTGAAAAATTTGCGTTTGTAAGATTTTCCAATACAATCCCTATATACTTTTCTTTTAAGGTGTTCCATTCATCTAAATTTAAACCAAGCAACCCTATTATATCAGTATGAATTACTTCATATAAGTTATATATCTCATTTTCGTCTCCATTTTCTGTATTAGTAGATACATACTGTCTGATTCCATTTAATCTAACACCAGCAATATTTCCATCTTCAATATATTCGACACCTGCTACTGTTTCATCATTTTGCGTTACAGTTATGTCTTTATAATTGTATCCCGTTGTTCTTTCTTCTTCACCTGATATGTTCATCTGAATGTTATTAATTGGATGGGAAGTATCACCGTTTTGATTATAGTTTATTGTAGCAGTTGTTTCTGAAGTCAATTTATTATTATTTAATATTTCTTCCATCTCAGCCATATGATTTTTATTAAAAATGTCATCCAAATTATCTAATAATTGTCTAGCATATTTTTCAAATAATACATCATTTGATTTAAACATATCTGTTGTAGCATACAATACTGTACATATTGTTGCAATAATGATTATAATAATCAATATTATAGATATTAGTATCGCTCTTCTTTTTTTTCTTGGCATCATCATTTGTTTTCCTCCCTTTATTTCATTCTCTGTTTCATTGCTTCATATATTACAATTCCTGCTGAAACAGAAGCATTTAAAGATGTTACTTTTCCTTTCATTGGTATTTTTACTAAGAAGTCACAACTTTTTTTAACTCTATCACTCATTCCTGCTCCTTCATTTCCTATCACTATTCCTAAAGGACCTTTCAAATCTTGATTGTAATAATATGTATCTGTACTAATATCTGTACCACAAATCCATAACCCATTTTCCTTTAACTTTTCAATAGAATCTGCTATATTGGTTACTCTAGCAATCTTCATATATTGAACAGCTCCTGCTGACACTTTATTTACTGTGCTATTCACTGTTGCTGCTCTTCGTTTCGGAATAATAATTCCATGCACGCCTGCTGTTTCCGCTGTTCTTATAATTGAACCTAAATTATGTGGATCTTCTATTCCATCTAATATGAGTATAAATGGGTCTTCATTTAATTCTTTCGCTTTATCTAAAATATCTTCTATCTCACAATATTCAAATGGTGGTACAATCGCAATAATACCTTGATAATTTTGATTTTGTGCCATTTGTTCCATTTGTCTTTTATCTTTTTCTACAAGAATCACTTTTCTTTCTTTTGCCATTGCAATAATTTTATTGATAGAGCCATGTTTTTCACCTTTTGTGATAAATATTTTGTTGATATCTTTTCCACTTTCTAATAATTCTATAACAGCATTTCTTCCTTCTACTTGATCATCATAAATTTCTTGTTCTTGTGGATTTTTTACTTCTTGTTTTTTTGTTTTTTCATTTTTTAAATGATATTTTTTGTTATTTTTCATTTTACATTATCACCTTTTCTATATCCAATCTAAATTAATAATTTTATCATGCTATTGCTATCTTATTCACTTTATGTTAATATAGATGTATTAATTATTGTAGGAGGTACTTATTATATGAAACATTCTATTATTTCTCTTGTCATGCGGGTATGCGGAGTAATCATTTGTAGTATTTTACTACTAAATTGTCCTGTAGCACCTATGCCAAATGGAAACGAACTCTCTTGTTTATGTATGCTGATTTTTCTATTATATCTTGCCGTATGTGGTTTTGCCACCTATTATAATTGGGAAGAATATACAGGAAAAAGCATAGTAACATGCATTATTTCCATTATAATAGGTGTACCCATATCTATTGCTTCATTTATCAGTGGGCATCTTATTTGTTCAGGTGTTTTACTTCTTGTTACCATTGTAAGTGTTGCAATGGAATATTCGGACATTAAAGAATAAGTACTTTATCCCTATTGTTCATGGGATATGCAAAAGCGTTTTCTTTTTGTAGGAAAGCGCTTTTTATTCATCATCCAGTTTTAACACACTCAAAAATGCTTCTTGTGGTATTTCTACATTTCCAATCTCACGCATTTTCTTCTTTCCTCGTTTTTGTTTTTCCAGCAATTTTTTCTTTCTCGTGATATCTCCACCATAGCATTTTGCTAAAACGTCTTTTCTCATAGCAGATATGGTTTCTCTTGCAATAATCTTTCCTCCAACAGCTGCTTGAATTGGAATTTTAAATAATTTTCTTGGAATAACCGTTTTAAGTTTTTCTACCATTTTCTTTCCTCTATCATAAGCACTATCTTTGTGGACAATAAAGCTCAAAGCATCAACTGGTTCTCCATTAATATAAATATCTAATTTTACTAAGTTTGATCTTCTATATTCTTTAAATTCATAGTCTAAAGAAGCATATCCTTTGGTTTTTGATTTTAGGTTATCAAAGAAATCATATATAATTTCATTTAATGGCATTTCATAAATTAATGTCACTCTATTTTCATCTAAATATTTCATATCTATATAGATTCCTCTTCTTCTTTGACACAATTCCATGATATTTCCCACATAATCCTTTGGTGTTAAGATATTCGCCGTTACATATGGTTCTTCTATATAAGATATTTCTTGTGGTGTTGGTAAATCTTCTGGATTATATAATTCGATAACTTCACCTGTTGTTTTATGTACTTTATAAATAACTGATGGTGCTGTTGTAATTAATCCTAAGTCAAATTCTCTATCAATTCTTTCTTCAATAATTTCTAAATGTAATAACCCTAAAAATCCACAACGGAATCCAAATCCCAATGCAGCTGATGTTTCTTGCTCAAATTCTAAAGCCGCATCATTTAATTGTAGCTTTTCCAAAGCTTCTTTTAAATCTTCATATTGACTACCATCTACTGGATATAATCCACAATATACCATAGGTGTTACTTTTTTATATCCTTTTAATGGTTCATCTGCTGGATCATTCTTTAAAGTAATGGTATCTCCCACATGAATATCTGATAGACTTTTAATACTTGCAGCAATATATCCTACTTCTCCTGCTTTAATTTCTGATACTGGCATATAAGAACCTGGAATGAAATATCCTACTTCTGCAACTGTAAACGTTTTGTTAGTTGCCATTAGTTTGATTTCATCTCCTACTTTTACCGTTCCATCCATTACTCTTACATATGCTACTGCACCTTTATAATTATCATAATAAGAATCAAAGATTAAACATTTGGTTTTGGCATTTTCATCACCTTTTGGTGCTGGCAAGTCTGTTACAATTCTTTCTAATACCTCTTCTACATTTAATCCTGTTTTTGCAGAAATACATGGTGCATCTTCTGCAGGTATACCAATAATATCTTCAATTTCTTGTTTTACCTCATCTACTCTAGCATTTGGTAAATCGATTTTATTTAATACTGGCAATATTTCTAAGTTATTATCAATTGCTAGATAGACATTTGCTAAGGTTTGTGCTTCTACACCTTGGCTACTATCAACTACTAAAATAGCACCATCACATGCTGCTAAACTTCTTGAAACTTCATAATTAAAATCCACATGTCCTGGTGTATCAATTAAATTAAAGGTATATTCTTGTCCATCTTTTGCTTTATAAATCATTCTAACGGCTTGTGATTTTATCGTAATACCTCTTTCTTTTTCAATTTCCATATTATCTAACACTTGGCTTTCCATTTCTCTTTTTGATAATACGCCTGTCATTTCGATTAATCTATCTGCTAGTGTTGATTTCCCATGGTCTATATGTGCAATTATACTAAAATTTCTGATATGTTCTTGTCTGTTATCCATTTTTCCTCCATTGGTCTTTTAGGAACGTGTCAAAATGAACAAAAATTGTCCAAAATGGACACACCCTATATATTATAAAATTGTATTCAATATTTTTTTATATTGGGTATGTCCCTTTTGTTTCATTTTGAAACGATTTGGCACGTCCCTGTTAATCATTTTAACATAAACTTATAAAAATCTCAATAGTTTGTAAGACCATTATATAAATTATACACATGGCTATATCCTAATTTTTTTAATAATTTTTGTGTTTTTTTACTTCTTCCGCCAGAACTACAATATACCACTATATTATTCTCTTTATCCACTAATCTATTTTCTGCTTCTTTTCTTATTTCATATTCTGGAATAGATATGGCTCCATCAATATGTCCTTCACGAAATTCTTGTGGACTTCTAACATCTACAATCATAGCCCCTTCCTTCTGAAGTTGTTTTAACTCCTCTAATCCAATGTCATTTTCTTCTATTTCTCTATACCATTTACCTTTTATGATATCTTTTATTTTATTTATCATTCCTTTTACCATTCCTTTCGTAAAACACAAAACTGATTGAAAAAGAATTAAATTTTTCCAATCTTTCATCTCCAGCAAATATCTTCTTATTTATATACTATATTCCAAAAAATGATATTTTGTTCTTTGTTATTAAAAATATAATACCTCATCAAACTTAAAGTCGATTTTTCTTATTTCTTAAAATTATCCACATGTTTTATATTTATCCACAGTTGTTTTCTTCTAGTATTCTACATTTCTTTTTATTTTTCTACTTTTTTCTAATGACATTCTTGTAACAGATTTATTTCAAATCTACATTTTTATTCTCTTATATTGTTTTATTTTCCTGTATTTTTACTTATTTTTCTTGAAAATTCACCATTTTTCGCATACTTTTATTACATTCTTTTTTCATATTGATGACAAATCGATATATTTTTCTATTTTATGTATATCTTTTTAACTCTTCTTTTGTCATATTTATCCACTTTTGTTACCTGTGGATATTGTGGATAACTTTGTGAATAATTGAAAACACTATTTTTTCGTTCACGAGTTGTTCACATTTGTTTTTTTACTTATCCACTTTTCTATTTTTTTACAATTTATTTTTATCATTATGTGTACCAAAAAGATTTGTCATCGTAAAAAATTGTGCATCAATTTTTCTGTACAACATTGTTTTTTGTGGTATAGGAAAAAATACACTTCATTTGATAGAAGTGTATTAGAAAAATATCCAATAAATAGCTAATATAATCTCTAAAATTGTTATAAATGGTAATCCCACTACAAATTGCAATTTTTGTGTTTTATGTCTAAAAGCATACATTCCAGCTATAGTTCCAATCCCGCCACCTAATGCTGTGATAATAAATATTGTTTTTTCTGGGATTCTCCATGCTCCTTTTTTGGCTTTTTGTTTATCAATAAACATGATTAAAAAACCAATGATATTGATTACCACAAAATAAATAATGATATTTCTTGTTGAAAATATATCTTGTATACTTATTGTACTCTTAAACATTTTGTTCTTCTCCTCTTCTAAAAATTAAAATTTAAATATGCATATTTCTTTGGTTTATAATTTAAAAAACTGTCTATATCTTTTTTTGCAGTTTCAGAAATTGTATCTACTCTGACAAATTGGTTATTCTCTTCTACTAATGGAACAATATATCTTTGTTTTACCTTAATATTCACGCAATATTTATCTTTTACCAATTCATCGCTTTCTTTAATTTTAGTTGCTAATTTCCATTTTTTAAAGCAATCAGAAAGATTTCCAATTGGACAGTTTTCTATTTTTTGAATGACTTCTTTTTCGCCTAAAGTGTATAAATCTTTTTTCGTAATTAACTTTTGTTCATACATCTTTTTCACAATATCTGCAATTAATTGCATAGAATATTTTGTCTTATTTCCTACATATATATGTGACAATTTACTCATAGTATTTACAAATTTTTCTGCAATTTTTATATGTTTAAATCCTAATTCTGGAATCCCTTCTTCGTTTTGTTGGATTTCAATATCTTGATAAATTTCTTTTACTGTATCTAAATCCCAAATTTTTTCTCTTACCCCTAATCCATTAGATAAGGTATATTCTAATCTATCAGAAGAAAGTTTTGGTGTATCATTATCTGCAATCGGATATATATGATAATCACATACCTCTTCTAATGTTATATGATCTCTATTTAATAATGCCATAATCTCTTTTGAGTTTTCTATAATTTGTGTTGTTAATTCTTCTGTTGATTCTTGTTTTTCATGATCTCCGTTCATAAAATCTATACAATGTTTAAATACAGGTGTGGCAATATCATGAAATAATCCAGATAAGGTTTGTTTTTTATCCTTCGTAAAATTCCATATAATTAAAGCAACTGCTACACTATGATCTAAGCTTGAATACCAAATCTCATCAAACATGTTAGAATATATTGTTCCAGATGTTACACTAATCTTTGCTTGCTTTTGCATTTCTGGTGTTTGAATATACTCTAATAGAAAATTCGGGAATTCTGGTGATAAGATATGAAAATAATTCTTTAACAAAGGTGATACTGTTTCTATGTATGTATTCATTCCGATTTCCTTCCTTATTTTTTACTTTTATATACTACTTTTTTCTATTTTATATAACATTCAATATATTGTCAATTTTTCCTATAAAAACTCTTTATTTTTTTGTTAATTTGTGATACAATGTGTACGATTTTAACATCAAAAGAAAAAATTTAGGAGGAATAGGTATGGATTTTAATAGATGTAGTAGATGTGGAAGTTTTTATGTAGCACAAGGTAACGTTTGTCCAAAATGTAGTGCTAAAGATGGTATGGAATTTTCTAATTTTGTTAATTATGTACAAGAAAATGGTTTAAATGATTCTTTAGATACAATTTCTGGTCAAATCGGTGTTTCAGTAAAAAATTTAAATAGATTCTTAGAGTATGAAGATTTTAAACAATATAAAGCAGAAATTAACAATATTGGTAAAAACGGAAACGTAGGAAATACTGGTATTACGTTAAATTAGTTTTTAAAGACGGATCTTCTATCCGTTTTTTATTGTATAGGAAAAATCGACTTTTATCTTGACCACATATAAGATTTTTCCGTATACAACAAGGTTAAGCTACTTATATTCGTGCAATAATCGCAAAGCGATTTTGCACATATGTGCGTCGAAATCTTTGATTTCGTTAACGCACGCTTTTCTTATTATATATTAATTATTTGAAAGGATTGAATTTGATGAAAAATGTTTTTGATATTTTAGACGAAAGAGGATATATTGAACAATTGACACATCCAGCAGAAATCAAAGAATTATTTGCGAAGGAATCTGTTCCATTCTATATTGGAATTGACCCTACTGCTGATAGTCTTCATGTTGGACATTTTGTTTCATTAATGGTAGCAAGTCACATGCAAAAATGTGGTCATAAACCTATTATCTTAGTAGGTGGTGGTACAGCAACGATTGGTGACCCTTCTGGAAAAACAGATATGAGAAGAATGATGTCAAGAGAAGAAATTAACCACAATGTAGAATGTATCAAAAAGCAAGTAGAAAAATTTGTTAGTTTTGAAGGAGAAAATGCAGCTATTATTGTTAATAATGCTGATTGGTTATTAGATTTAAAATTTGTTGACTTTGTTCGTGAAATTGGTAGTCTATTTTCTGTTAATAGAATGCTTGCTGCAGAATGTTATAAACAAAGATTAGAAACTGGTTTAACTTTTTTCGAAATGAGTTATATGCTAATGCAATCTTATGACTTTTTATATTTATATAACAAATATGGTTGTAAACTAGAAATGGGTGGAAATGATCAATGGTCTAATATCATTGGTGGTGTTGAATTGATCAGAAAAATTGGTAAAGAAGACTCTTATGGTTTAACCTTTAAACTTTTGACAACAAAAGAAGGTAAGAAAATGGGTAAAACAGAAAAAGGTGCTTTATGGTTAGACCCTAATAAAACTTCTCCTTACGAATTTTATCAATATTGGAGAAATATTGAAGATAGTAGTGTAGAAACTGTTTTAAAAATGTTAACGTTCCTTCCACTTGAACAAATTCATGAATTAGCAAATTTAAAAGATGAAAAAATAAATGAAGCTAAAAAAGTAGCAGCTTATGAAATCGCAAAATTAATTCATGGTGAAGAAGAAGCGAAAAAAGCAGAAGAAGCTTCTAATGCTTTATTTAATGGAACTGGAAGTTTAGATAATATGCCTACTGTAAAATTAGATTCTACAAATGTTTCTATAGTAGATGCTATTATTCAAACAGGAATTGCACCATCAAAAGGACAAGCTAGAACTTTAATTACACAAGGTGGTATTTCTTTAAATGATGAAAAAATTTCTGATGTAAATTATCAACTTTCTGAAAAAGATTTTTCTGAAGGTTATGCAATTTTAAAAAAAGGTAAAAAAGTATTTTATAAATTAGAAAAATAGAAAAAAGGGATTTTGGGGACGGACTCATTTTTCCCTTTTTTCTAAATTTAAAGAATTAAAAATATAGAATATAAAAAATGAAACAATTTTGCGTATCTAAATTTGAATTTAGAAATTCTAAAATAAAAAAGTGAGGAAAGCTCATTTTGCTTATGATTTATAGCAACAATGAGAGAGGCTCACTTTTTTATTAAAGAATTTCTATGAAAATTTAGCTTATACAAAATTGTGTAATAACTTTTATATTCTATATTTTTTAATTTTTTCTGATACTAAAAAAAGGGAAAAATGAGTCCGTCCCCAAAATCCCTCAAATCTTTATCTGCTTTTTTGTACAATTTCAACAATATCTGCAATATACTCTCCGATTACTGGGATATTTAATGCTACGATTCTTTGTAAAATAATAACTAAAATGGCTGTTATAATAGTAACACCTATACCAATTCCAACTCCTCTAAAAATTCCAGCAATAAAATTCCTTTTTATAATTTCTTTTTTGCTTCCTAATATATATGTCCATTCTTCAATATTAGATTTTTGAAATGTTTCTATTAACTTATTGATAGAGGTATTTAGTACATCTATCTTTTTATTTTTTATTTTATTAAAAAATCCTGACATAAAAAAATCCACCTATTTATAGAGTGGATTTTTTATAGTTTTTTATTCAATATTTTTTATACTTTATATAATTTTTAATTATATTCCTTCATTTTCATTTGCTGTTACATTTGTTTCTTGTAAATTTTCAGCATTTTCATCGATTGTCGTATTATCAATTGAATTTGTATTGTTGACATCATCTGTATTTTCTGTGTTAGCATTTTCTTCATCTCTCATGGTTTCTAAAGAATCTATCAATGTTTGTAATCGTTCAATATCACTTCCCATCATACTCCAATCACTGTTATTTGTAGACTCTTTTAAATTTTGATTTGCTTTAATAATGGAATCGATTAATCCATCAATATCTTCTGTGTTTTCTACTTCAATATCTACTGCTGAATTTGAAAGAAGATTTTGCAATGCTTCTTGTAAAGTGTCACCAATTGCCACTTTGTTTCCTGATGCAACCACTACTTTTTTAAGTAATGGTATTTCTGATTCATTTATCATTGTTTGATAAATTGGCTCTACATATAATAAGGTATTTCCTATTGGCACAATAATCATTTGTTTTGTGATTCTTGTTCCTGTTGTTTCTAATGTTTCTAATTCTGCTGAAATCGCTTCATCTTCTTCTATCTGTTTATCTAACTGTGTAGGACTAACAATATTACTATCTGCTGAGAATGTACATAATTTTAATTTGTTTGTTCCTCCATCTGTTGTTCCCACTAAGTATGAAATAATATTTTGTCTATTGTTTTGTGTATAGATTTGCATTAACCCTAATTCTTCTCCATCATCTGTCTTGACCATGATATAGTATGGTTCTAAATATGTTCCAGTTGACCTTGTCGTATTTAAATTGTTATATCTAACAAAATCCCATAAATCATCTGAACGATATAATACATCTGGTCTCACATTATGATAGATTTTTAGTAGTTCAGCTTGTACATGATATAAAAATTCTGGATATACAAAATGTTCTGTAATATCTTCTGGAATCTCTTCATCTAAGTCTGCAAATAAAGAAGGATATATATTTCTATATGCCATTGCAATTGGGTCTGTTCTATCTGTTATATAGAAATTCATTGTTCCATTATAAGCATCAATAATCACTTTTACAGAATTTCTAATATAATTAATATCTCTTGTTCCACCTTCATGTTCAATTTCTGTATATTGTGAATATGGATAACTACTTGAAATTGTATAAGCATCTAATACCCAATAAATTTTTCCATCATCACCAATCACTGTATATGGGTTTTCATCATACATTAAATATGGTAACGCTTTTTTCGCTCTTTCAATGATATTTCTATTAATTAATATTTTACTATCACTTGTGATTTGAGTAGAAAATGCTAAATTAATATCTCCTTTATACATTGCTAAAGCAAGTCTATCTAAAAATCCTAATTGTAACCCTGCTTCTCCATCATATGATGATGTCACATCATTACCATTTTCATCTGTATAATCATATTCTTCTTTATTTTTTGTATTTGTTGCAATAATAGCACTATCATCTGTACTAAAATAAATTCTTGGTTCTGTTACATTGATAACCTCATCATTTCCTGATACATTTTTTTGAATATATTCTATATTCCCCATCTCTGTACTTTCTGTTGCTGATGTTATAATTTCTCCGTAACCATGTGTATATTCATATGTTTTATTACTATAGGTTCTATCTGAACTTGTAATTTCTCTTGGAGATAAATATACAATTTGCTCTTTATCTCCAATTTTATATTTGGCTAAATTCGCACTTCTATATGTATAATATCCTGTACTCGTTTGTGTATTTTCTAAAGTGATTAATACGGCATCTTCACTAATAATTGGTATATTATTTACAATGTTGGCATTTGCATTTAAATCCTGTTCTGTTACTGTTCCAGAATATTCTACTGCTTGTTCTTCTACATCTAATCCATAAGCATTTTTGGTATTTTCAATATTTTGTGCAATATATGTTCTTTCCCTATCCAATTCATTAGAATTTACGTAGATTAAGTCAAATGCTACCATAACCACAAATAATGCTACTAAGTAGATAGGAATAACTGCCAAATTTTTCAATACTTTTGCTGTATTTCCTTGTTTAAAATATTTTAAAGCTCTATATGCAAAAATGACGATAACAAATGCAAAGATAATATATCCCCATAATCGAATAGTAGATTCTATCATTCCTGCACCATTAATTTCTATATTATCATCAATTGTCAAAATTTTTCCAAACATTAAATTTTGTGTACCTAATATTGTAATGATAGCAACTCCTATAATAATCAATAAGATATTTCTTGTTAATTTTTTCATAAATAAACTTTCTTTTAACATCTTGCTATCAACACCGTCAAAATATCTATTAAATGCAAGAATATAATATGCTGTCATATATATGGTTAATCCCACAACGATTCCTACTATATAATATACAATCATCTCGATTAATGGCTTTTGAAACACATAATAGGCAATGTCTAATCCAAATATGGGATCCGTTATTCCAAAAGATGTATTTGCCATCACTAGCATAATATTTTGCATCATTCTATCTGAAACAAATACACTGATAATAATAGAAATTACCAATGAAATAGATTTATTTAATAATTTTGGCATTTCCCTTTTTTCTTTATCGAAAAATGGTTTTAGCCCTTTCTTGATTCCTCTATTAGTCATATAAATAACAAAGAATAATAATACAAAATTAATTGCCATAAGTGAATATCGATAAATTATATTTGTATAAAATACATCTAAATAATTTTCTCCTAATTCTAAATATTCTAAATAACTTCCTCTTATTTGAATATAGGATATAATGGCAAATATTAAAATAAATAGAATTACTAATATCATTCTGATTTTACTTTTTTTCTTTGTTTTTTTTGGTTGGTTAGTTTCTTGTTCTTCATGATCAATACCTTGCTTTGTGGGATTTTCATTTTCCTCAACAACCTTTTTTCTTTCTTCTTCCAAGATGATTCCTCCTTTTCTATAACATCTCCTTTTGTTTTTTATTTGAACTTTAAGAGCATTAAGCTCAGTCTTTAAAATTCAAAATTTTTAATATTTTAATAGTTTTTCTAATAATTTTACCTTTACACAAACTTTGAAGACTGTCCCTAAAGTTCTAAATAATTGCTTTTACAAAATCTTCTGCATTAAAGATTTCCATGTCATCAATTTGTTCTCCTACACCAATAAATTTTACTGGTATTTTATTTTCTTCTACAATCCCGATAACAACGCCACCTTTTGCTGTTCCATCTAGTTTGGTTAGTACCAATCCAGTTATATCTGCCTCTTCTTTAAATGCTTTTACTTGTGAAATCGCATTTTGTCCTGTTGTTCCATCAATGACTAGTAATACTTCTTTATCTGCTTCACTCATTTCTTTATTGATAACTTTTTGAATCTTGTTCAACTCATCCATTAGGTATTTTTTATTATGAAGTCTACCAGCAGTATCGACAATTAATACATCAGCATTTTTTTCTCTTGTTATTTTAATAGCATCATATACAACAGATGCTGGGTCTACCCCTTCTTCTCTTTTTACAATATCTGCTCCAGAACGTTTTGCCCAAATTTCTAATTGCTCTACTGCTGCTGCTCTAAAAGTATCTGCTGCTGCAACAACTACTTTTTTTCCGTCTTTTGCTAAACGATTGGCAATTTTTCCAATAGAGGTTGTTTTTCCTACGCCATTGACACCAACCACTAATATCACTGATGGTTTTGTATTTAAATGTAAACTTATATCTGTTACCTCTAATATTTTTTGCATTTCTTCTCTTAATGCTTTTTTTACATCTTCTTCATCTTCTATTTTTTCTTTCTTAATTCTCTCCCTTAAATTATTGATAATTTTTATAGAAGTGTCCATTCCAATGTCTGACATAATTAGTATTTCTTCTAATTCCTCTAAAAAGTCTTCATCCACTTTTCTAAAACTACTAAATACATTATTAATTTTCTCATCAAATGATTTTTTTGTTTTATTTAATCCATTTTTTAATTTATCAAAAAATCCCATAGTTCATTTCCTTTCTCTTTATTCCTTTTGTATATTATTTCACATTTATTTTTCCATTATCTATTTTAACATATTTTTTCTAATATTTCCATTAATTTCAATATTTTGTTTAATTTATCTGCATAAAAAAGAGAAATCTCAAATATTTTTGAAATTTCTCTTCTCTGATTTTAATTTTATAATCTATACGGTCTGTCCCTTTTGTTCAATTTTTGAACATTTATGACGTACCAAATCGTTCAAAAATTCAAGATGAGGGATTTTTGAGTCCGTCCCCAAAATCCCGATTTATTCTAATACAAACAATTCTCCTAATGGTTTTGCTTCATTTAATCTTTTAATAGCTTCTGCAAATAATGGTGCAATTGTCAATACTTTTATTTTATCACTTTGTTTTTCTTCTGGTAAAGGTACTGTATTTGTGATAACTAATTCTTTTATTGGAGATGCTTCAATTCTTTGTACAGCATCTGCTGATAATACACCATGTGTACATCCTGCATAAATCTCTTTTGCGTGGAATCTCTCTAAGATTTTTGCTGTTTCAATTAAAGAACCTGCTGTATCTACTTCATCATCAAAGATGATGGCTTCTTTATTTTCAACATCACCAATAACTGTTGTAGCGATTGCTCTGTCATCATTGCCTGCTCTTCTTTTATCAATTAATGCAATTGGGCAACCAAAATATTCTGAATATTTATATGCTTTTTTTGAACTTCCTGCATCTGTTGCTACAATTACCATATCTTTTAAATTTTTCTCTTTAAAATATTTTTGTAAAATATTTTGTGCTGATAATCTGTCACAATTAATATTAAAATATGCTTGAATTGCTGGATTATGTAAGTCACATGTAATAACTCTTGTTGCTCCTGCTGATTCTAATAGTTGTTGCATTAATTTTGCTGTTACTGGTATTCTTGGTTGGTCTTTCTTATCTGATCTTGAGTAAATATAATATGGTAAAACCACATTTACATTTTTAGCTGATGCTCTTTTAAATGCATCTATTGCTATTAACAACTCCATAATTCTTTCATTTACTGGTGGTGTTGTTGTTTGAACAATATATACATCTTGTTCTCTTACTGTTTCTTTGATTTGTACAAATGTATTGTCATTTTTAAACTTTAGTATGTCCATTTGTCCTACTGGTAAGTTTAGATAATCACATATCTCTTTTGTGAAATTTTCTGCACTTTTACAGGCAAAGATTTTGATATTTTCCATTTTTCCTTCTCCTTTTATTTATTTTACTCTAATAGTATATCATCTTTCTTCAATTTTTCCAAGTATTATTCAAAATTCGACATATTTTTTAAAAAATAATTTCTATATTTTTCAAATCCCCGAAAGGATATGTGTTATCAAATGAAAATTCAATCACTGTATTTCCATTACTATCTTTTGTTTCTTCTGCTATTGGTTCATATTTGTAATAGTAAAATGGCTCTTTATCTTCATCTACAACTAAATATTCATTATATCGATTAATCCTAAGGGTATAATCTTTTTTCGTTAATGTTACCCCTTCCTTTAGTGTAATAGACATTCCTGTAGAATAAATTTTATAAGATTCTATCATTCTTAATTGCTCATCATCTACATAAGGAATATAGTTATGTCTTTCACTGTCATATACAAATACAATTTCCAAACTATCTATTGTTGTTTCTGTTCCTTTTTCAAGATTAACCCTAATTTCCACTTTCGCTATAATTATTTAATGATTGTTTAATTCTTTCTATTATCTGATTATACTCATCTGAGTCTTTTGCAAATTGATAATATTGCTCACTTTGATTTCTATATACAATTCTATCTGGATTTATAATATTATCTGCAAATATACTTTCACTTGTTTCTGTTGATACTTTTGGTGCATAATATTGTGTTGCAAATAAGGCTACAATTAATCCTATTGCAATGATTGCTAATACGCAGATTACAATAATTTTGGTTTCTTTTTTCATAATATTCTTGTCATTTTTATTGTTTTTTGGATTGGGATTCACCCATAATTTAGAATTTGCGCGGGAGTACAAATTCAGTGCTTGCTGGGACAAAAATTTATAAATTCCCAAAATATTT
Source organism: uncultured Eubacteriales bacterium (assembly GCA_949288175.1). Lineage (GTDB taxonomy): Bacteria > Bacillota > Clostridia > TANB77 > CAG-508 > CAG-269. The sequence continues at coordinate 17,065 of CASEIV010000013.1, forward strand.
CTTGTGCATTTTTTAGTTTACTCGTTATAAAATTTCTGTTGGAGTTTTAGGTATCAAAGTTAAATTATCTACTATATTTTCGTTCTCAATATAGGGACAATTTATAATTCCGTTAGCATAAAAGTTTTGCTCTAGTAGTTCATTATATATTATTCCTTACTTGTTTCCTAAGTTGAATGGCATAATATGAAGGCTAAGTTTTCAATTTTATAAGAATTTGTTTAAGTTCTTTTAGATTATACTTCTGCTGAAGAATGGCTTACTAGATATTTCATTTGCTTTGTATTCTAGTATTGTAAGAGTTATTGGATATGTAATTAGATATTCAGTAGGCTCTATAAATTGTAAATTTGTAGCTATTAAATGCTTAATCTTTCCGTTCTTAATTGTGTAATTATAATTTTTAATAATTTCCAATAATTCCTCATTAGGTTTTAATTCTTGTATTATCTTAAATTCAAGCATTAAAAATGTCCTCCTTTCCATAAAGAGAACATATTAGTTTTATACGAAAAAACAACCTACAAACCTTATAGTTCGTAAGTTGTTATAATTTGGAGCCACTAAGCAGAATCGAACTGCTGACCTACGGGTTACGAATCCGTTGCTCTACCAACTGAGCTATAGTGGCACCGTTGCTCTACCAACTGAGCTATAGTGGCATATAAAATGTACAGGATAAATTTTATCGCATATTTCGTATAATGTCAATTACTCCTGTACAATATTTTTGTTTCTATTTATCTCTCTGATACTTCTTCTGGCATATTTTCATATAAAGGAATAATAAAGTTTAATGCTTCATCTACAGTATTAGAAGTTTCATAAATTTCCTTCATGTTACTTGCCTCTGATTGTGGAGCTAATAAATTTTGCATATATTGATGGGTATACAAACTTTCATCTTGATTAACCACATCAAACTTTTGTAAATATAAAGTATTTTGTCCCACATTAATATATCCTTCTTTTAAGAATTCTACTCCACCGATTAATGCTTTTTCTAAGCTATCCCATCCTTGTTCATATGCATATTGCGCTGCATTTTCAATAATTTCTTCTTGTGAATTTCCTTTGGCATTGATATTAAATGGATTATACACGATTGTATTGTTATACTCACAACCTCTAGACAATACGGTTCCATTTCTTCCCTGTTCTTGAATTAATCTGGATGCTATAAAATATGGATCTAAATTGGCATTTTTTCCTGCTTGTATCAATGCTTCTGATATACTATCTCCTTCTAAAAAAGAACCTTCTGTTATTTCATAAATTCCTTCTTCTGTCTGTGCGCCTTCTACATATTTCAATTCAGCAAATTGGAATATGTTTTCATCATTTAATATATTTCTAGGATCCATTTGATATTTGATTGCCTTATCAGAAGCACATAACCATGTTCCATTATCAAAAGTTCTATCTTTGTCTATTTCGCATTTCCAATCCTCTGGATATTCTGAAGAATCCGGAATTAAATTTGTTGGATATTCTGTATTGTCTTTATGACCTTCATTTGCGATTACTTCTTCCCAGTCTAATTTTGTATAGAATAGTGTAAATGTCCAATTTGGATGCTCTTCTTGTAGTTTGTCTATTAATTCTTTATATCCTGGATATTTACTTTCTTTCAAGTTTTCTCCATTATATTCTACATATTTTTGTTTTTGGCTTTCCATAATCCATACAAAAATTAGACAGCAAACAAGAATCAGAATTACTATTACTACACTAATTATCTTTACTTTTTTAGGAATGTGCTCTATTCCGTTTCTAATATTTCTTATTAAATTATTCATTACTTCTTTTATATTTTCTCTATTCATGTTTTTCATTATACCACATCCTATTTGTTTTTTTCAATGTATTTATATGACTTCTGTATGAATTTTAGCTAGACATTATTACTCAACATAAGTATATTTTTATTATCTGTAAACACCTCTTTTATGTAGAAAAATAGAAAACACCCTTTACTTTAACGTAAATAGGTATTTTCTATTATCTTTTTATTTAAATCTTTTTCCTTTTTTTCTGCTCCTTCGTGGTTTATCTTCTTCATATTCATCAGTGTAATCAGAATTGTATCCCTCTAAGAAATCTCTTTTTGCTTTTTCTTTTTCTCTTTTTTCTTCACCATCTTCGAATGCTAATCCACTAGTCATTTCTTGATTATTTTCTTTATTCGTTTCTTCTGTTGATAATGTTTGATTATCATAATTTTCTTGCAAGAAGTCACTTTGTCCATTTACAGTTTCATCATGATAATTATCAAATTGATTATCATTGTCATAATTGCCATAATCATCATAATTATTATCATATTTATCCTCATCATTGATTCCTGCAAATGGAACTCCTGAGAATTCTTCCGCATATGCTCTATTTCTTCTACGTTTTATTACAATAATAATAACTATAATAAGTATAACAGCTATGATTCCTCCTGCTATCATAAACATTCTTCTTTGTTCTTGTTGTTTTCTTTCTGCTTCTTCTCTTGCTAAAGCTTCTTCATCTACAAGTGATTTGTCAACTGTTAACTGATATGTTGCTACATTATTTCCTTCACTATCGGTAACCAAAATTGTAATGGTATTTTCTCCTTCTTTTAATTCTTCATTTCCTACTATTTCTACTGTATAACTAGGGTCTGTAGCAACCGCCTGTATATCTAATGATGTATCTTCTCCAATATATTTTACTGTATATTCATATACATCTGTTTTAAACGAAGGGCTTAATTCTAAATCACCAATTGTTATGCTAGATAATCCATTAACGACTTCTGTCGTTTCTTCTGTTGCTTCTTCTCCCTCTCTTGTTACATTAATTGTATATGTTTTTGTGGTTCCATCTTCTGCTGTAACCACAACATTTAAAGCATTTTCTCCATATTCAAGTGTTTTATTTCCTGTTCCTGATATAGTTGCATTTGAATCCTGTGCTGTTGCATATACTTCTACACTTTCTACGTCTTCTGGAACTGTAACATTGTATGTAGTTGTTCCTGGAGTAAATCCTGAAAAATCATTTGGTCTAATTCCTAAATTACTTAAATTTGCATTGCTTGATTCCTCTTCTGGTTCTGAAGTAGTTGAACTACCTGTTGTGCTTCCACTAGATGATGAAGAGCCTGATGAGGAGCCACCTGAAGAAGAATTTGTTCCTGAGCTAGCACTTGTTACAGTTACATTTATTGTTCTAGTATAAGGACTATCATCACCTGTCGTACTATTACTATCTGCAACCCTCCCTGATATAGTTATTGTTGCAGTTCCTTCTGATTGACCTTCAATACTAATAGGTATTGACTCATTTTCTACCCAATTTGCTGCACTCACCTTAGCTATTGCTGGATTAGAAGATTGAACATTTACTGTTCCTGTTACACCACTTCCTGTTAGTGTCACAGATTTACTTTGTCCAACACTCACACTTACTTGAGAAGCTGACATTTCAATTCCTGCATAAGATATATTTCCTATAGTAATTATGCTAATTATACATATTATTAATATAAATATCTTTGTTTTTTTCATTTATACCTCCCAATTATAATGTTGTACCATATAAAATATTATTCTTCACTAATACGTAATCCCCTGGTGAAATTTGTCCATCACCATTTACATCTGCTGCCATTTTTTGTGTTTCATTAAATGTATTTAAACCTAATATATTATTTTTTATTAAAACATAATCTCCTGGTGAAACTTGTCCATCACCATTCACATCACCTTTTTTTACTGTTGTTGTATTTCCATTATCCGTATTTCCTGAATTTCCACTATCTGCATTTCCAGAATCTCCAGTATTACTTCCATCATCTCCTAATGGTAATAAATATAATTTATATTCTGCCTCATTATCATACGTTTGTCTAGCAACATATCCTTCTTCGCCATTTGCTCTTCTTATTTTATCCCAATATGTTCCTGCTACTTTTGATGTTGCCTTTTCGATTCTTGTAACAATCTCTCCACTAGATACTGCTCCTATCACAGAACCATTTGGTGCATTTCTCATATTTAATCCACCATTTGCATTGACTTTTACAATATCTCCCGATACTGTAGCATCAGCACTTCCATCTGGTCTGCTACATGCTGTGCTTGGCATATTTTTATATAAAGGAATAATAAATGTATGTGATGAACTAACTGAATTTATATCCACATATGTTTTTCTTAAAGTATTTCCTTCGCTTTGTGCTGCCATTAAATTTTGCATATATTGATGCCAATATAACCCATTATATTGATTTTCAACATCAAATTTTTGGAAATATAAAGTATTTTGTCCTTGTTTAATATAGTCATTTGCTATAAAGTTAATTCCTCCTGTAATTGCCTTTTCTAATGTATTCCATCCTTGTTTTTTTGCATAATTAATTGCATTTTCAATTTCTTCTGCATCTGAATTTCCTGTTGCACCTATATTAAATGGGTTATAATATCCACTTGCTCCAGAAGATGTTGCAGAACCATTTCTTCCTTGTTCTTGAATTAATCTTGCAATTATATAATATGGATTTATCTGTGTAGCATTTGCTGAGTTTGCGATTTCATTAGCATGTCCTTGTAAAAATGTACCACTTATCATTGAATTGATTGCATTTATATCACAACCATTAATTGTCAATTCTTCAAATTGGAAAATATCTGATGAATTTAATGAATTTCTTGGATCCATCATATATTCAATTGCTGCTTGTGATGCACATCTCCATGTACTATTTGTATATGAGCAAATTGGGCAAATCCATTGTCCTTGATAATTGGTTGTTGCTTGTATCATATTTCTAGGTCCTGAATTATGTCCTACATATTCATTTGAAATAACATCTGACCAATTTAAGTCTGTATATAATACTTTAAATGTCCAATTTGGATATTGGGCTTGTAAACTTTTTATTTTTTCTTTAAATCCTGGGTATAATGATTCATCAATTCCATCTATATCTGAACTAATCCATTGAGAGACTGCATATGCTTTATTATTATCAAACAATACTAATAAAGTATATGCGAGTATTGTTAAAATTACTACGATTGAAATAAATTTTATTATTTTTACTTTTTTCATGGTTTCTCTCCTTTAAAATCTTTCGTTTATCTATGTTTGTTATCTTTTTACAATTTAGTATAATTTTTGACATTATCATTATATCATTCGCATTTTTTTTAGTCAATAATTTTTTTCTTTTTTTGCTTTAAAACAGAATTATATGTTCAGACTCAAAGGCTCGAACGATAACAATTATATATTGTCTATTGGATTTGACCATGAATAAAAAGGATACTCTATAAAAATTATTTTTTTAGAAGAATATTTTTTATTTTAAAAAATTTTAAAGGCATCTAATAAACAGTCTCAAAATTAAATTTCAAGTTTCTGTTATTAGATACCTTATTAAAATAATCGCAATATATCATTATAAGAAACATAGATAGATAAGGCGATTAGTATAGAAAATCCTAATAATTGTATGTTTATTTCATTTTCTGGTTTCATTGGTTTTCTTCTAATTGCTTCTATAATTAAAATTAATATTTTTCCTCCATCTAATGCTGGAATTGGTAGTAAATTCGTTACTCCCAAAGAAATAGATATTAAAGCCATTAAATGAATAAATTCTCTAAATCCATTTGTTTGAGAAACCATTTCACCTATTCCAATTGGTCCTGTCATTTGGTCTATACCTACATTTCCTGTAAATAATTGTTTTACATTATCTACAATTGAAAATACAAAATTTTTGGTTTCAACAACACCATAATAGCATCTATTTAAAAACGTATCTGGTGCCATTTTCATATTAACACCTAAATAATAGGTAGAAACATAGTCAGGTGTAAACTCTATATTGATTTCTTGATTTTCTCTTTTAACAGTCAAAAGAATCGTTCCTGTTCCTTCCTGCTGCAATGCTTCTATAATTTTATTAGTATCTCCGTTTGTTTCTTCATTATTAATTTTGGTAATAACGTCATTTGCTTGTATTCCCTGTTTTTCACTACTACTTCCCTTTTCCACCATAATGACTTGACATTTGTCATCTAAATACATTCCTGTAACTCTTGATTGAACTTCTGTGGGTTTGATATTAAATTCTAAAATTTGTCCATTTCTTTCTACTTTTACAAGAATTTCTTTTCCAGTAGCATTTTCCATAATATCATCTAAATCATATTTATTATCTACCTTTTCTCCATTTAACGCTACAATTCTATCTCCACTTTGAATACCTGCTTGCTCTGCTGCATATCCAGAAATTGTAGAATCAACAACATTTGAAACATATACACCTGATGTTGCCATAACAATAAAATAAACTACTACTGCAAACAAGATATTCACAATGGCTCCTGCAGCACATATCGCAATTCTCTTTGGAATACTTGCCTTAGAAAATGACCTTTCATCTTCTGAAGCTTCATCTTCTCCTTCCATACTAACATATCCACCGTAATGGAATTGCTCTTAATGAATATTTTGTTTCTTTTCCTTGTTTACTCCAAATTCCTGGTCCAAATCCAATGGAAAATTCATTTACTTTTACTTTACAAAGTTTGGCCACTATAAAGTGACCAAGTTCATGTATTAAGATTAAAAAACCTAATAATATGATAATTTTTAAAGCAGATATAATAAATGTTATCAAATTTTTCCTCCTTATCAAAATAAAATGTCGCATCAACAAACGATCTCAATGAGACAAAATGTCGCATCAACAAACGAACCTTATGCGACAAACATAAATAATACATAGGCAAAAGGTGCTAAAAATATCAAACTATCAATTCTATCTAACATTCCACCATGTCCTGGAATCAAATTGCTGTAATCTTTTATATCTACATATCTTTTTATACTAGAAGCTGCAAAATCACCTATTTGGCCAATGATACTTAGTACAAGTCCAGCAACTCCTATTACAACATATGAATATTCCATTCCCCAGAAAGTATTTGCTACATATGTATATATTAGCATGATTAGTATTCCACCAATTGTTCCTGCTATGCAACCTTCTATTGACTTATTCGGACTAATTTTACTAAATTTATGTTTTCCAAGATATTTTCCAATAAAATAGGCAAATATATCTGTTCCCCATGCGGCAAATATAACATACCAAATTAAAATGTTTCCATTTTCCATTCCATTGATTTTAGCAAAAAACATAATTAGCATTACAACATATAAAATACCAAAAAGTGTATAAGCTACATCTTTAAAATTGGTTTTCATTTCTGTTATGATAACTTGAATAAATAATAGTAATAATAATGTAGGTATAGCTAAAATAGCCATTGGTAATAAATATGTTTCTGGTATAACATGAATCAATGCAATACTAATACAACTTAAATATCCTACCCATCTCACTGGTTTTGCAATTTTTGAAATTGCATTAAAATATTCATCCATTGCTAATATGGCAATAATTGCTAGTGCAACATCTACTACAAAAACATTTCCAATAATTAATACTAGTAATACTAGTGGAAATCCTAATAAGCCAGACGTAATTCTTTTTATATCCATAACGACTCCTCTTCTTTTCTTTTTTATTTTTAATTTGCTCCAAATTTTCTGGTTCTTTTTTCATATTCTACAATCGCATTATCCAAATCCTCTTCTGTAAAGTCTGGCCAATTTTTCTCAATAAATAAAAATTCACTATATACCAATTGCCATGGTAGAAAATTGCTCAATCGTAATTCTCCACTTGTTCTAATTAACAAATCTGGATCTGGTTCTCCTTTTGTATATAAGTTATTTGAAACCATTTCTTCTGATATATCTTGTATATCAATTTTTCCCTCTTTTACTTCTTGTGCTATATTTTTGATTGCTTTTACTAGTTCATCTCTTCCACCATAATTTAAAGCAATATTAAATGTAACACCTGTATTATCTTTTGTTCTCTCCATACAATTATTTATGCTTTTTTGCATTCCTGGTGCTAATGCAGATATATCTCCTAATATTTTTACACGAATATTTTCTGTATCAGCTCTTTTCGAATAATCATCTAAATAACTTTGCAAAAGCATCATTAATGCTTTTACTTCTTCTTCTGTTCTTTTCCAGTTTTCTGTTGAAAATGCATATACGGTTATATATTCTAACCCGATTTTATTTGCATATCTAACGATTTTTTCTAATGTCTTTGCTCCTGCTTTATGTCCAAAACTAGCAGGTTTCCCTTGTGCTTTTGCCCATCTTCTATTTCCATCCATAATAATGGCAATATGTCTAGGCATATATTGTTTATCAAACATGTTTATTCTCCCTCTTATTTATTACGTTCTTTTATGTATTTTGCCAATTCTACTAAGAATTCTGCTTTTTCATGATATATCTGTAGTTCTTCTATTGCTTCTTTGGTTAATTCTTCTAATTTTTCTTTTGCTCCCTCTAATCCATATTTAGAAACATATGTGCATTTTTCTAATATCTTATCATTTCCTACTGGTTTTCCTAAAACCTTTTCATCTCCTTCTTCTGATAAGATATCATCTTTAATTTGAAAAGCCAAACCTATTTTTTCTGCATAAGATGTTAATCTTTCTAAATCTTCTTGTGGCGCTTCTGCAAGTATTGCTCCCATTCTAACACATAAAGTTAATAAGGCTCCTGTTTTATTTTTATGGATATACTCTAAAGTTTCTTCTGAAATCTGCTTTCCTTCAACTTCAGTATCAACAAATTCTCCCCTAATCATTTTATCTACTGCTTCTGAAAATTCATGAAATACCTTTATTTTTTTGAATAAGCCCTCTTTGTTAGAATCCTCTAAGGTTTTACTAATGACTCTATAGGCATTATTTAATAAGCTATCTCCCGCTAAAATAGCTGTTGCTTCATTAAATTGTTTATGATTGGTTGGTTTTCCATGTCTAAAATCATCATTATCAATTCCTGGTAAATCGTCATGAATTAAGGAAAAATTGTGTATCATTTCAATAGCTACTGCAAATGGTATACATTCTTGAATATCTTTTTTAAATATTTGATATGTTGCAATGACTAAAATAGGTCTTAATCTTTTTCCACCAGCCATTAAGCTATATTCCATTGAACGATTTAACATTTCTTCTGGACATTTTTTTATTTCTATATATTTTGCTAATTCTTCATTGACTAAATTCTGATATTGTTTTAATTCTTCTTTAAAGTCCATATCCTTGTCTGACCTTTCTAAAATATGATATCACATATGTGTATCAAAGTCTTTCATTTTATTAAAACACAAATTTCTTATACACATTATACACTCATAATTTCTTTTTCTTTTTTGCTTAAAATTTCATCAATTTCTTCTACATGTTTATCTGTCAATTTTTGTATTTCGTTTTCTGCATTTTTTAGTTCATCTTCTGTCATATTTCCTTCTTTTTGCTCTGCTTTTGCTTCTTCAATTCCATCTCTTCTTATAGCTCTTATAGCTACCTTTGCTTCTTCTGCCATTTTCTTTACATCTTTTACTAATTCTTTTCTTCTCTCTTCATTTAATTCAGGAAAAGCTAGTCTTATGACTTTTCCATCATTATTTGGATTGATTCCAATATCTGAAGCTAATATTGCTTTTTCAATTTCTTTTAATACACTCAAATCCCATGGTTGTATAACAATTAATCTAGCTTCTGGAACAGATATTCCTGCTACTTGATTAATTGGTGTTGGTGTTCCATAATAGTCTATTTTTACTTTATTTAATATAGCAGGATTTGCTCTTCCTGCTCTAACTTCTGCCAACTTTTCAGCAAAATTGTTAATTGTTTTTCCCATTCTTTCTTTTAAATCTTCATAATCCATAATTATCTCTCCTCTTTTATATTTTTTATATTTAGTTTATGAAACGATGGTTCCTATCTTCTCACCTTTCGCTGCTTTTACAATATTTTCTGGATCAGCTATACCAAATACTAATAAAGGTATATTGTTATCTCTACACATAGCAGTTGCCGTTGAATCCATGACTTTTAAATCTTTATTTAAAACATCTATGTATGAAATTTCTTCAAATCTAATAGCATCTGGTTGTACTTTTGGATCAGCAGAATATACGGCATCAATTGCTTTTCCTAAAAGGATAATATCTGCTTTAATTTCTGTTGCTCTTAAGACTGCTGCTGTATCTGTTGTAAAATATGGATGCCCTGTACCACAAGCAAATATAACAATTCTTCCTTTTTCTAAATGTTTTTCTGCTTTTCTTTGTATAAATGGTTCTGCAATTTCTCTCATTTCAATGGCTGTTTGCACTCTTGAATGAAGTCCTCTTGCTTCTAATGCATCTTGCAAAGCTAATCCATTCATAGCAGTTGCTAACATTCCCATATAGTCTGCTGTCGTTTGTTCCATTTGATGTCCATTTCTACCTCTCCAGAAGTTTCCTCCTCCAACAACAATGGCTACTTGTACACCCATCTCTACAACTTCTTTTATTTTATCACATATTTTTCCTACTGTTTTTGCATCGATTCCTGTTTTTTGTTCTCCTGCTAATGCTTCTCCACTTAATTTTAATAGTACTCTTTTATATTTTGCCTCTGACAATTTTTCCACTCTCCTTACTATATTCTTATCAGAGATATTCTATCATATATTTTGAAAAAATACAGTATTTTTACTAAATTTATTAATTTTTTCTTAAAATTAAAACGTTAGGGACGTGCCAAATCGTTCCTATTTTAATTATTTTTTATATTCCTTTATTCTTCTCCAAACCCCTTTAGCTCTTGATGATAAATCTGCATATTCATTAAGGTTTATATCTAATACTTCTAAAAAAATCTGTGATTAATAGATATGGCTGCATTATGTTCATTCAGCCATTTATCAAAAGCATTCGAAATATTCTCTTTGCTATCATATAGTCCAATTATTGTATGTTCAAATTTATCAAAATTTTCACCAGATGCATCTTTTACTCTTGCTATAATATAATCTTTTTCCATTTTATCCTCCTTCAAACTTCTTATAACTTATTATAAGCTCTCACAGACATCATCAACGATATCTTTGAAACCGAAACAGACCTCGAGCAACTCGAGGTCCATTCTTATTAACAAAATAATCATATTCTTATTTTAATTGATTCATAACTTCTTCAGCAAAGTTTTCTTCTTTTTTCTCGATTCCTTCACCTTTTTCAAATCTTGCAAATTCTACAACTTCTGCATCTTTTTGTTTTAATAATTCAGATACTTTCATATTTGAATCTTTAACAAATACTTGGTCAACTAAACAAATTTCTTCAAAGAATTTTCTAATTCTTCCTTGTACAATTTTTTCTGCAATTGCTTCTGGTTTTCCTTCATTCATTGTTTGTGCTTTTAAAATCTCTTTTTCTTTATCTACTCTTTCTGCTGGAACTGATTGTTCATTTAAGTATTCTGGTCTTGCTGCTGCAATTTGCATACATAAGTCTTTTGCAACTTCCTTATCACCTTTTGCCATATTGATTAAAACAGCAATTTTTCCATCACCATGGATATATGATTCTAATAATCCTTTTGATTCAAATCTTGCAAATCTTCTAATACTTAAATTTTCACCAATTGTAGCTATTTTTCCTACTAATGCTTCATTTACTGTTTTTCCAGCTTCAAATGTAGCTTCTTGATTTAATAAATCTTCTACATCTTTTGGATTTTTTTCAACAACTTGTTTTGCTACGTTTTTAACAAATGTTTTGAATTCTTCATTTTTAGCAACAAAGTCTGTTTCTGAATTTACTTCTACGATTGCTCCTACTTTTCCATCTTCTGAGATATATGCTTCAACTAAACCTTCTGCTGCAACTCTTCCTGATTTTTTAGCTGCTTTTGCAATTCCTCTTTCTCTTAATAATTCGATTGCTTTTTCCATATCTCCATCAGTTTCTGTTAAAACTTTTTTGCAATCCATCATTCCTGCACCTGTTTTTTCTCTTAACTCTTTTACTAAGCTAGCTGTTACCATTATAAATTCCTCCTTTTTTATTATAGAAAAATCACTTTGCAATTTTTCCGTAAATATTATTTTTATTGAATAAGAACATCATTTGTTCCTATTTAATAAAAAGAATAGAGCAGAAAAGCCCTACTCTTCTTTTATTAAACAAATTTATTATTCTTCTACTTCTTTGTTTTCTTCTTCGTTTGCTACAACTTCTTCTATTGTTGTAGCTTCTTCAGTTGCTACTACTTCTTCTTGTTCTTCTCCAGCTTCAAAGCTTTCACCTTGTTTACCTTCGATAACTGCATTTGCCATAACATCAGCAATTAATTTTACTGCTCTAATAGCATCATCATTACCTGGAATTGGGTAATCTAATTCTTCTGGATTACAGTTTGTATCCACTAATCCGATTACAGGTATATTTAATTTTTTAGCTTCTAAGATAGCTATTCTTTCTTTTTTAGGATCTACTAAGAAAATAACTCCTGGTAGTTTGTCCATTTCTTTAATTCCACCTAAGTTTCTTTCTAGTTTTTCCATTTCTTTCTTTAATAAAATAACTTCTTTTTTAGGTAATACTTCAAATGTACCATCTTGTTCCATAGCTTCTAAGTCTTTTAATCTTTGAATTCTTTTTTGAATTGTATCAAAGTTTGTTAGCATTCCTCCTAACCATCTTTGATCAACATAGTACATTCCACATTTTAATGCTGCTTCTTTTACGCATTCTTGTGCTTGTTTTTTTGTTCCTACAAATAGAACTGTTTTTCCTTCTTCAACTTGTTCTTTTAAGAAAGCATATGCTTCATCAAGTTTTTTAGAAGTTTTTTGTAAATCGATGATGTGAATTCCGTTTCTAGCTTGGAATATATATTCTGCCATTTTAGGATCCCATCTTCTTGTTTGATGTCCAAAGTGAACACCAGCTTCAAGTAATTGTTTCATTGCAACTACTGCCATTTTTAATTCCTCCCTTTTTGTTATTTCTTCCATAAAGTTCTTTGTTTCTTAGGACCAATTATATTGGCACACCCTTTAAAACTCACTTTATGTGTTTAATACGCTAATTATTATACCAAGTTTTCCCAGAAAAATCAAGTGTTTTTCAAGAAAAAAATGTCCCATTTTTGTGCTTTTTGAAATCTTACTGCGTCTATTGCTAAATTATATTTTCCTAATATTTTTGATTCTTCATATATCTTATTTCTTATCATTTGATAATTTATCTTATATTGAAATTTCTCCATTTCTCCTTTTTCTATTCTTGAAAATACATTCGTATATATTTCTGCATCTGGTACTTTTTTTATCTCTTCTTTTATTATTTTTCCTATATTTTTCAAATATTTGTTATCTTTATATGCTGTTTCTGTAAATCTTTGTGATTTTCCTTCACTTAGAAACATTAATATCTCTGACATAATTAAATATCTCATTGAGTAATCATTTCTTCTTCTTGGTTCGTTTATTTCATCTATATACTTTAGTAATCTTGGTACATAGTGAAATATTGTTTTCGTAAATACTTCTGTTATATTTTTAGAAAATTCCTTTTTCATATATACCACCTTCTTTCGTATTTTTTCACTTATATTTTATCATCTTTTTATGCGAAAAAGTTATTTTTTTCCAGAAAAAAACACAGCTATTTTCATGTTCTGCTATGTTTTTCTCTTCTTTTATTTTTTTATTCGTTATTACTGTGTCAAAATATTGCTTAAAAATTGCATTTACTTTTTCGAAATCGCATTTAACTTTTCAATTGACCAAAATCGTGCATTTAATCATAAATTTAGAAAAATTTTTTATAAATGTGCATTTTGAATTATATTCAACGATACATTATTTATTTTTATGTATGAAGTTGAATTTGCTTTTTTACATAAAATATGCTATAATTATATGTGATGAACAGTTTTTACTCCGTTTCATCAATAGCAATAACAACAATAGATTATGCGTGATTACGCAAGGAGGAGAATGTATGACAGAAGAAAGGAAAATTGAGATTTCCGATGCTCGGATAAGCATGCCTACGAATGATGACTGCATCATTCTGGTAGAAGCCTCGAAACTTACGTTAGAGGATATTTTTATGAGCCATCAACCCAAAACCGAAGAAGAGAAGGAATTTAAAACTTCTCTTACAAAAGTTATAACAAATGGGATAAAGGATTTTTACAGACCTGCTATGGATCCGTCATTTTCTGATAAGGAAAAGACAAAAATCCATTATATGGCAGGTGAACAACCAGTTGTAGATAAATCCTACAATTGGTGGAAAGAAACTGTAAAAGATTCCCCATGGTGCTTAGGAAGCAAATCCCAATATGTAGCATTCCTGGGTGTACTAATCAAAATGATGGTATATCAAGGATGGACAGTTGATGCAGCATGGAATGGAATATGTAATGATTCCGTAGAGTTGGGTCATTACTGGGATTCCTTCAAAGCAAAGCATCACTTTGAAGAAACCGGTTCAAGAGAATTTTTCGGTTTTTTTGATCTGGCTAACACTCATAAAATTTTAGCCGTAGATAAAGAGTCAGATGACTATTTTTACTTAGCCAGTGGGTTTTTTTTCAATTGTGGTAGGCAGTGTCCGTTGGCTCACTTAAATATGGAGTGTGGTTACATCTCCAGTATAGAAACTGGAACTGCTTGGCTCGTTAAGAAGTAGTACTGACACTGGAAATCAGTCCTAAATAGGAACACGAAAACAAAAAATTCAGCTCGATAAGAGTTGGATTTTTTGTTTTAAAAACTCTGTTATATTTTTTGATAGAGAAATAGCTTTCGCCATCGCTATTTCTTTTAATTTTTCTATATCTTTTTTATTCATTCTCTTTATATTTAATGCAAAGCATAAAAGTCCCCATTCAAGGTCGACTTTGTCTAAACCTCTAAGCAAAAATCGCTTGAAGCCCATATTCCATTTGATTTGTCCAAAAATTCCTTCTGAGTATTCTGCTCTTTTTCCTCGCATTTCTAGTCCTTTTTCAGACATTAAATTTCTTCTTGCTACATTCTTTAATTGCCATAGTTTTTTATTAAATCGTATTTGGCGATTTCCTTGTGCTTTCGTACATTCGCTTTTATGTGTGCAATTACTACAGTCTGAACATTCATAAACTCTATTTTCTTGTATAAATCCTGTTTCTGTTTTATCATGTCTTGTTTTTACGTATTCTAATTTTTTTCCTTCTGGACAAGTAAATTTATCATTTATTTCATCATATTCCATATTTTGCCAATTATATTTCATTGATTTGAATTTCTTTGTTTGCTCTTTATGAAAAAGTGGATATTTAATGTAATTTTTTATATGTTTTTCCTTTAAATATTCATAATTTTCTTGATTTCCATATCCACTATCTGCTCCTATACTTTCTGGTAATTTATTAAAAAATCTTTCATATCTTTCAAGATGTGGTATCAATGTTCCATTATCATTTCTATTTTGATGTGTACTCCAGTTTACAACAAACCCATTACAACTTCCTACTTGTATATTATATCCTGGCTTTAATTTCCCATTTCTCATATGATCTTCTTTCATATGCATAAAGGTAGCATCTGTATCTGTTTTTGAATAACTATTTCTATTCTCTCCAATAATTTCTAAATCTTTATTATATTTTTCTAGCCTGGGCTTAAAATCATTATCAATTTTTTTATTATTTTCTTTATCTTCTGTTCTTTCTTTTTTTCTCCTTTATCTTTTGCTTTTCTAATCCTTCATTTAATTTATCTGATAATCTCTTTGAAAATTCTTCTAATTCTTCTGGTGTGATTTCTTCTGGCTCCTTTTCTTTATCTGGATACAATTTATCTTCTTCTTCATTTAATTCATCTATATCTTTCATTAATTCGTGTACTTGCTCTTGCAATTTTGCTCTATATTTTTTTACTGCTTTTTTCCACACAAATGTATATTTATTTGCATTTGCTTCTATCTTTGTTCCATCTACAAAATACTCTTCTGTATTGATGTATCCTTTCTTTTCAAGCACTACAAGCAATTCTACAAATACATCTTCCATTGTCGCATTAAGTTGGTTTGTCTGTGCGACATTTCATTTTTATGCATCTCGTTCACTTCTTTTTCTTTCTTTTTCAATAAGTCTATTGGTTTCTTGATTATATGTTTCTTCGTCTATTTCTCCTATGTCTAATAATTGTTTCCATTCTGCAAGTTCTTTCTCCAATTTTTCCATTCTTTTTTGCTTTTTTTCACTTATATATTCATTTTGTTCGTTTTTCTTTCCAAGATACCATTCTGTATTTTTAATTGTTTTGTTACTCATCTTAGGTTTAAATTCATTTTTATAAGTATCACTAGTACTCATGATTTCAGTTCCTGCCTTCATAAGCATACCACATTGAAGAATTAAAGTGCCTATTATAAGCCAAGGCCAAGATGGTATTATATATGGTACGAGCATAGCTCCCAATCCCCATACATACCCCTTTATTACTTTTGGTTGTTGCGTAATATTGACAAATATCATAATAACAGAACCTATTGTTAGTAATGTCTGTACTAAACTAATTACTTGAGCAATTATCGGGAAGAAACCATAACTCCATTCTCCTCCATTAAGTGCAATATTTACATTTGTGACCATTTGTGAAAGAAGAAAAATAGTATATATAATTTTTATCGCACCCATCGCAAAAAGTCCATAACCAAAAAT
The DNA here is from genome assembly GCA_949288175.1 of uncultured Eubacteriales bacterium. Classification (GTDB taxonomy): domain Bacteria; phylum Bacillota; class Clostridia; order TANB77; family CAG-508; genus CAG-269. Next base: position 33,723 of record CASEIV010000013.1, read on the forward strand.
CCTATTTACTGTTTTTAAATTCATATTTTATCCCCTTTACTATACATTCTGATGTATTTATATCATAATGTTACACACAAATTCTATCAAAACAACTTTTTATTTTCAATATAAATTTTATAAAATTTCAAAATGTCGCATAGACAAACGAACCTAATGCGACATTAACTTTCATCTATATTATCCATTAATTCTCGAGTTTCTTTCCAACTTAATACTTTTAAACATTCATATTCTTTTGATAATTTCTTTGAGATTTCTTTTGTGTTATCTGTTGATTCCAAATCTGCTACAATAATATTTCTAAAATAGTCTTCTCTCCCATACAATATCTTAAATAGAATAGACCTTAAGAATCCTTCTATTACCTCTTCTTGGTTTTTGACTCCTATAATTAGATAAATCCCTTTACTTTTAAATCTTGTATATGTATTGATATATATGATATTTTTTATAATTTCATATAAACCATATAAGGCTAATGTCCAAAAAATTGTATTTAATATAAAATCCATATAATTGCCTCCTATGATTTTATTATATGTTTTTCTTTTCCTTTAGTGCTAATTCTCCTTCTTAATTTCATAAATTTATCTTTATTTTCATCTAAAAAATATTTCTAAATTCAAAAAAAATAATCCTTTTCCATAATTGGATTAGGATTAATTTTTTATTCATTATATTAATTGTAATATAGCAACTTCTGCTCCGTCTCCTCTTCTAGCACCTACTCTTAAAATTCTAGTATACCCTCCTACATTTTTACCTGCATATTTTGGAGCAATTTCATTAAATAGTTTTGCTGGTAAATCTACATTTTTACCTTCACTATCTGTTACTTTATTGATTGTTCTCATCATTTTTCTTCTTGCATTTAATCTTGATGGCATATCTTTTTGTCTTTTTTCAGTTGTTTCTTCTTTAACAACTTTTAAATATTCTTTACCATTTTTGCTTTTTACTAATTCTGTTACTTTATTTCCCTTAGAATCTAATTTTGCTTTTACAACTTTAACTTCAACTTCTTCAAAGTTATCTTTTTCTTTGATTGCTAATGCTATAAGACTATCAGCGATTGCTTTTACTTCTTTTGCTCTTGCTAAAGTTGTTTCAACTTTTCCATACATGATTAAATCTGTTGTTAAAGTTTTTAACATTGCCATTCTGATATCTGTTGTTCTACCTAATTTTCTATTTTTAGCCAATTTTTTTCACCTTCCTCTAACTAATCTAATGTCAGGGGACACATCTTTTCCCAGGGGATTCCTATCAGGACAAGATATGTCCCTTCCCTGTATGAATATGTGTTAACCCTACTTGAATTTTTTCTATTTTTTATTTATCTTTATTCATCTTCTTTTGCAAAATCTAATCCTAATGAATGTAGTTTTGCTGTTACTTCGTCAAAAGATTTCTTACCTAAATTTCTTACTTTCATCATGTCTGTTTCAGATTTATTTGTTAAATCTTCTACTGTTGCAATACCTGCTCTCTTCAAGCAGTTGAATGATCTTACTGATAATTCTAGCTCTTCAATTGACATTTCTAATACTTTTTCTTTCTTTGATTCTTCTTTTTCAATCATAACTTGTGTATTTTTAGCTGCTTCTGATAAATCAATAAACAATTCTAAATGTCCTGTCATTACTTTTGCTGCTAAACTTAATGCTTCGTGAGCTTTTAAACTACCATCTGTCCATACTTCTATCACTAATTTATCATAATCTACCATTTGTCCTACTCTTGTATTTTCAACTTGATAGTTTACTTTTTTTACTGGTGTATAGATAGAATCTATTGGAAGTACAGATATATCTTGGTTTGGTTTTTTATTCTTTTCAGATGAATTATATCCTCTTCCTCTATCAGCAGTCATTTCAATTTTTAAATGTCCACCTTCTGAAACAGTAGCAATATGTAAATCTGGATTTAATATTTCTACTGTTCCATCAGTAATAATATCTCCTGCTAATACTTCACCTTCACCTTTATGGTCTATTCTCAATATTTTCTCTTCATTTTCTGAAAATTTTAACCTAACACTTTTTAAGTTCACTATAATTTCTGGTACATCTTCCACAACATTTGGAACTGTTGAAAATTCATGTAATACTCCATCAATTTTAGCACTTGTTATTGCACATCCTGGTAGTGATGAAAGTAATATTCTTCTTAAAGAATTTCCGATTGTTACTCCATACCCTCTCTCTAATGGTTCACATACAAATTTTGCATAATTATTTGTATCATCTACCTCTAGACATTCAATATTTGGCTTTTCAAATTCTATCATTTTTACCTCCTAATATTCGAGATTATATCTCAAACTCTTTACAATCTTCATAGGTTTCTTTCGTAAAATCATTACAGTTCCTATTAAACCTTCATAAACTAATTTCTTGAGTAAAGCTCTACTATTAAATGTTCTTCGATTGGAATATCAATATCTTCTCTAGACGCTAATCTTAATACTTTACCACTCATTTTTTCATTGTCTTTTTCTAACCAAGCTGGAATAGGTCTCTTAGCAGATTCTTCAATATTTGCTTTAATTGTTGAATTATCTTTTTTAATTTCTCTTACTGTAATAACATCTCCTGGTTTTACTAAGTAAGATGGAATATCTACTTTTTGACCATTTACTTCAAATTGAGCATGATTAACAAATTGTCTTGCTTGTGCTCTTGATGTTCCAAATCCTAATCTATATACAACATTATCTAATCTACTTTCTAAGATTTGTAATAAGTTTTCACCTGTTACACCTTTCTTATTTGAAGCCATTTCAAAATATTTTCTAAATTGTTTTTCTCCAACTCCATAATATGCTTTTGTTTTTTGTTTTTCTCTTAATTGAGTTCCGTATTCAGAAAGTTTTGCTCTTTTTTGTCCATGTTGTCCTGGTGCATAGTTTCTTCTTGAAATGCTACATTTATCTGAATAACATCTATCACCTTTTAAGAACAATTTTTGTCCTTCTCTACGGCATCTACGACATTGTTCGTCTTTATATCTTGCCATTTTATTTCTCCTTTCTTAACTAATGTCAGGGGACACACCTTATCTTTAGTCATCTTCACTCAGTCTAAGGTATTTTCTCTTACCTTGTGATTGACTATTGACCTTTGTTAATGTGTTCTCCTTATTTTTCATTTTTATTTTAGGACACACCTTTCTTATTTAAATTATACTCTTCTTCTTTTTGGTGGTCTACAACCATTGTGTGGTATTGGTGTTACATCTTTGATGCTGCTTAATTCTAATCCTGCTGTTTGTAAAGCTCTGATTGCTGCTTCTCTACCAGCACCTGGTCCTTTAACAAATACTTCAACTGTTTTTAACCCATGTTCCATAGCTGCTTTTGCTGCTGTTTCAGCAACTTGTCCAGCTGCATATGGTGTGCTTTTTCTAGAACCTTTAAATCCTAATTCTCCAGCACTTCCCCATGAAATTGCATTTCCTTGTAAATCTGTAATTGTTACGATTGTATTGTTAAAACTAGAATGAATGTGTGCTTGACCTTTTTCTATATTTTTTCTATTTCTTCTGGCAACTGGTTTTCTAGTTGTTTTATTATTAGCCATTGTTATTAATTCCCTCCTTTATTTAAGTGAAATCGTCTCTATTTTTATATAGAATTTAATTTATATTCATTTTGATTTTTTTCAATCTTACAATTCTTATAAAATTCATTATGTGCAGATTGATGCTTTAAGTTTTATAAAATTGATTAAAAGTATTAAGATGTGCATTTTTGATATTTATTGCAAGCCGAAGGTGTACATTTCACATCTACAAAAAATTGATTAGAATTGGTATATTGTGCATTTTTATGAAATTAAGCAGGCTGAAAATGTACTTTTTGTACATGGAAGTCTGATTAATAAATAAAAATGTGCAAGATGCCGATTGTAATCGATTTTAATTATTTTTTGCTTTTACTAACAAGCTTTCTAGGACCTTTTCTTGTTCTAGCATTCGTTTTTGTTCTTTGTCCTCTAACTGGAAGACCTCTTCTATGTCTTAATCCTCTGTAGCATCCGATTTCTGTTAATCTCTTGATGTTTAATGCTACTTCTCTTCTTAGATCACCTTCAACTTTGTATGATTCATCAATAACTTTTCTGATGCTATTAACTTCATCATCAGTTAAATCTTTTACTCTAGTATCTGGATTAATTCCTGCTTTTTCTAAGATTTTTCTAGAACTTGATACACCAATTCCATAGATATATGTAAGTCCTATTTCTACTCTTTTTTCTTTAGGTAAATCTACTCCTGCTATACGAGCCATATGTTTTTGCACCTCCAAAATATTTTTTGTTTTTCTTATTATTTTTATCTTTAATTGTTTTGTCTTAATTCCATTTAAAGGTGAAATGCTACTGGTGTTTACCCCAGTCTTTAAATTTTCTTAAGACATATATATAAACACAAATTTGATATGTAAATCATTTATGATTTCACAGCCGCTATCTAATTTGTGTTACTAGCATGTTTTTAAGACTATCCTTGTCTTTGTTTGTGTTTAGGGTTTTCGCAAATTACTCTAATTTTCCCTTTTCTTTTGATTACTTTACATTTATCGCATATTTTCTTTACTGATGGTCTTACTTTCATTTTTTGCACCTCCTAAAATAACTTATATATGTATTTGGGTTAATTTTTATTTATTTTATTTTGCTCTCCAAGTAATTCTACCTCTATTTAAGTCATAAGGTGAAAGTTCTACTTTTACCTTATCTCCTGGTAAAATTTTAATATAATTCATTCTTAATTTACCTGATATATGGGCTAAAATCTGATGTCCATTTTCTAATTCTACTTTAAATGTTGTATTTGGTAGGGCTTCAACCACTACTCCTTCAACTTCTATAACATCTTCTTTTGACAAATTCTTTCCCCTCCTTAAAGAGCTATTTTTACACAAAATTATCCATTGTGCATAATAACTATTGTATTATACATCATAATTAAAGTATTGTCAATATTTCTGGCTCTTTTTCTGTAATTAAAATTGTATTTTCATAATGTGCTGCTAAACTTCCATCTTCTGTAATAATTGTCCATCCATCATCTAATTCTAAAATATTTGGTTTTCCTTGAATTACCATAGGTTCTATAGCTAATGTCATACCTGGTTCTAGTCTGATTCCTCTACCTGCTTTTCCATAATTTGGTATACCTGGATCTTCATGCATTTCTCTTCCAATTCCATGTCCTTGAAATTCTCTGACTACAGAATATCCTTGTGAACGAACATATTCTCCAATTGCATGACAAACATCACCAATTCGATTACCTGGTTTTGCATATTTAATTCCTTCAAAAAAGGCTTGTTTAGTAACTTCTACTAATCTTCTTGCTTCATTGGAAACATTTCCTATCATAAATGTTCTGGCAGCATCTCCATGAAACCCGTTCTTTAATGCTACTGTGTCTACACTCACAATATCGCCTTCTTTTATGATTTTATGTTTTGAAGGTATTCCATGAATAACCTCATCATTGATAGATACACAAAGTGTTGCTGGATATTTCGGAACACCTCTTATTCCTATATCATATCCTTTTTCAGCTGGAATAGCTCCTAAACTTCTCATTGTTTTTTCTGCTATTTGGTCTAATTCCCATGTAGTCATTCCTGGCTTTATTTCTTTTTCTAACTCTTTATATGTTAAAGCAACCACCTTGCAAGCTTCTCTCATTAATTCTATTTCTCTTTTTGATTTTATTGTTACCATGATAACTCCCTCTTTCTATATAGGATGGTTCGTGCACCAATTTGACATAAGTAAAATTGTATGCAACTGTTAAAATAAAGCAATGTTGTTGAATAGCAAAAGCATTTTTTCCTATTCAACAAGCACACAAAAGTTGATAATATTCTTATCAACTTTTGATTTATCCTATTGTATCTTTTTATTTATCTATCAAACTTATATCCTTCTATTGATTGATTAATTTGATAATATCTTCTGCTACATCTTTTCCCATTCTGTTAATCGCTAAACTTACAGTTTCTGTTCTTAATACACCTTTTTTATCATAATATTCTACTAATGGACTTGTTTTTTCTTCATAAATTTCCAATCTTCTATTAATTGCTTCTGGATCAGAATCGTCTTCTCTTTGTTTTAATGGTGATCCACATTTATCACAAATACCTTCTTGTTTTGGTGGATTTAATTTTATATTATATGTTGTTTTACATTCTTGATTTGTACATACTCTTCTTGTTAACATTCTGTCTATTAATTCTTCTTTTGGTGTTACTAGGTTTATAACCATATCTACTTTGTTTCCCTTTTTACTTAATATCTCATCTAATTTTTCTGCTTGTTCAATTGTTCTTGGGAAACCATCTAATATTGCTCCATTTTTTGCATCTTCCCATGTTAATCTATCTTCTACCATTGGTACAGTTACTTCATCTGGTACTAATTCTCCTTTAGAAATATATTTGTCAGCCTCCATACCTAATGGTGTTTTTTCACTAATATTTTTTCTAAAGATATCTCCTGTTGAAATTTGTGGTAATCCTGTTTCTTTACTAATTAATCCAGCAACTGTTCCTTTTCCAGTTCCTTGTGCTCCTAACATAATGATTATCATAAAAACACTTCCTTTACTTAAATATTTTAGGTTAGACTGTTTTAAAATTATAAAAAATATAATTCATAATTTTATAATAACCTTTTCAATATTTATTCTATAAATAAATATTGAAAAAATTATTAAATACCAAAATTAGTTTTAAAATGAAAGAAAATTTTCATTTTCTTTCATTTTAAAAGTTCCATCAAAGATTTACCATTTTGGCAACCCATTATTTTTCTAAGAATCCTTTATAGTGTCTCATTGCTAATAAAGATTCTAATTGTTGAACAGTTTCTAGAGCTACACCTACAACAATTAAGATTGATGTACCTCCAAATGCAATATTTAGGTTTGTAAATCTTAGTAACATAGGTATAATTGCTATAACTGCTAAGAACAATCCTCCAAATAATGTTAATTTAGAGATAACAGATGATAAATATTCTGTTGTTGGTTTTCCTGCTCTGATTCCAGGGATAAACCCACCATTTTTCTTAATATTATTTGATACTTCTGCTGGATTAAATGTAGCATACGTATAAAAATAAGTAAATCCTAAAATCAATAATAAATATACAATCGCATTTGCTATTGAATATCCAATTCCTACATTTGATGTTGATGTAGCAATTGAAAAATTATATAGTCCTGCTAAAAATCCAGATTGACTTGCAATATCTGGTACAAATATTTGAATAATCATTGCTGGGAATGTCATAAATGATGAAGCAAAGATAACTGGCATAACCCCTGCCATAGCAAGTTTTAATGGGATATGTGTATTTTGTGCTCCTACCATTTTTCTTCCAACAACTCTTTTTGAATATTGTACTGGTATTCTTCTTTCAGCTTGTTGTACAAATACCACTCCAGCAACTAAAATAATTGCTCCTATTACAATACCAATTGCTAATAATAATCCTGTTGTACTAAATGCTCCATTTGTTACAATAAGGTTCCATAGTGTTACTACTCCACCTGGTAATCCTGAAATAATACCAACGAAGATTAATAGTGAAATTCCATTTCCAACACCTTTATTTGTAATTTGGTCTCCAAGCCACATTAATATAGATGTACCGGTTACTAACCCTACTACAACTAAAGCTCCTGTTAAGAATGAATTGTCAACAAATATTCCACTTGATTGATATGCAAAATATATACCAATTGATTCTACTAAAGCAAGTACAATTGTTAAAATTTTTGTATATCTATTGATTTTCTTTCTTCCTTCTTCTCCACCTTCTTTAGTTAATCTTTCTAATGAAGGTATAATCATTGCTAACAATTGGATAACAATTGAAGCAGTGATATATGGACTGATTGACATTGCAAAAACAGAAAATCTAGAAAAAGCTCCTCCAGAAATCATATCAATTAATCCTGCAATTCCTTGTGTATTGCTCATAGCATCATTTAGTGCAATACTATCTACTCCAGGTACGGTTATATAACACCCTAATCTAAATACAACGATTAGTAATAATGTATATAATAGTCTTTTTCTTACATCAGGTGTCTTTAATGCGTTTTTTAACGTTTTAAACAATTAAACCACCTCTGCCTTTCCGCCTAAAGCTTCGATTTCTTCTTTTGCTTTTGCTGTAAATCTTTTGGCTTTTACATTTAATTTTTTCTCTAATTTTCCTGTTGCTAATATAACGATTCCATCATTAATTTTTCCGATAATTCCTTCTTCTAAAAGTGTTTCAGCTGTAACATCTGTTGCTTTAGATAAGTTAAGCATTTTTAATGTTACTTCTGTGTAAGTTTTAGCATGGATATTGGTAAATCCTCTTTTTGGTAATCTTCTATATAATGGTGTTTGACCACCTTCAAAACCTCTTCTTACTCCTCCACCAGATCTAGCTTTTTGTCCTTTATGTCCTCTACCTGATGTTTTACCATTTCCTGATGCCATACCACGACCTACTCTATTTCTTTTTACTTTACCTACAGCTGGTTTTAATTCATCTAGTTTCATTGCGGTTTGCACCTCCCTTTACTATTTGTCAGGGGACACACCTTACCTTTAGGTCATTCCCACTTGGGTTAAGGAATGTCCCCTCCCATTGTGATTGATTGTTGACCTTCGCTAATGTGCTCTCCTTTTTATTATTCTATTTTTCAGGGACACACCTTACCTTTAGGTCATTCCCACTTAGGTTAAGGAATGTCCCCTCCCCTTGTGAATTACTTATGACCATCGCTAAAGTTATCTCCCTTTTTATTTTTTTCAACTATATAATATCTTCTACTTTTTTACCTCTTTTTTTCGCTACTTGCTCTACTGTTTGCATTGCTTTTAATCCTTCTAATGTAGCATAAACAACGTTTCTTGGATTGTTTGTTCCAATAACTTTTGTTCTTATATTTTTATATCCTGCAAGCTCTAATACTGGTCTAACACTACCTCCTGCGATAACTCCAGTACCAACAGCTGCTGGTTTTAACATAACTTTTGCACTACCAAATTTTCCTACATATTCATGAGGTACTGATGTTTCTACAACAGGTACTTCTATTAAGTTTTTCTTAGCTTCTTGAATTGCTTTCTTAATAGCATCTGGAACTTCTGCTGCTTTACCATTACCAACACCAACATGTCCGTTTTCGTCACCAACAACAACTACTGCACTAAATCTAAAAGTTCTACCACCTTTAACAACTTTAGCAACTCTATTGATAGCAACTACTTTTTCTTTTAATTCATTCTTTTCTTCCATCGGTTTTGTTTCCCTCCTTCTTCGATTAATGTCAGGGAACACACCTTACCTTTAAGTCATCTCCACTTGGTTCAAGGAATATCCCCTCCCCTTGTGATTTACTTATGACCTTTATTCATGTGTTCTCCTTTTTATTTTTATTAGAATTTAAGTCCGCCTTCTCTTGCAGCTTCAGCTAATTCTTTAACAACACCATGGTATATGTATCCACCACGATCAAAAACAACATCTACGATTTTTTTATCAGCTGCTCTTTTTGCTATTAAAGTTCCTACTTCTTTAGCTGCTTCTTTGTTTGCATATTTTGTTTTGATTTCTTTATCTAATGTTGATGCTGCAACTAATGTAATTCCAGCAACATCATCTATAATTTGTGCATAAATATTGCTATTGCTTCTATATACACATAATCTTGGTCTTTCAGCTGTTCCAGATATTTTTCTTCTTACACGCATATGTCTTCTTTGTCTTTCCATTTTTCTATCTGTCTTCTTTACCATTTTAATTACTCCTTTCTTAGAAATTGAGTTTTCTATATTACTTAATATTTAAGCATATTTCTTTAACCATTTTGATTCAAAGTGATGAACGTCACTTTGTTTTAATTTAAATCAAAAGTAATCAGATTCTTTCTCAATTTTGATTCAAAGTGATAAGATGTGCATTTTTGTAAATTCATAAAGCTGATGGCATACTCTTTGTATGTCGAAGTTTTATGAATGAAACAAAAATGTGCAGATTATTGCTTTCAATCAAAATTAAATTATTTTCCGGTTTTACCTTCCTTACGTCTAATAACCTCATCAGCATATTTGATACCTTTACCTCTATATACTTCTGGTGGTCTTTGTTTTCTAACTTCTGCTGCTGTTTGCCCAACTAATTCTTTATCAATTCCTTTTACAATAATTGTATTTGCATTTGGAACATCAAAAGTAATTCCTTCTGGTGCTTCAAATATAACTGGGTGTGAATATCCTAATGTTAAATTCAAGTTATTTCCTTGTTTTACAACTCTGTATCCTACACCGTTGATTTGTAATTCTTTGCTATACATTTCTGTTACACCAATTATCATATTATTAATTAAAGTTCTTGTCAATCCATGTAAACTTCTATTTTGTTTTTCATCATTACTTCTTGTAACTTTAATTACATTTCCATCTAACTCTATAGAAATATTTTTATCAAATTCTTTTTCTAATGTACCTTTAGGTCCTGTTACTGTAACTTTTGATTCTTCAATTTTTACTGTAACATCTGATGGTACTGTAATTGGTTTATTTCCTATTCTTGACATTTTCGGTTTTCCCTCCTTCTTTCTCTTTATCGATTACCAAACATATGCTAATACTTCTCCACCAATTCCTAATTCTCTTGCTTCTTTATCTGTTTTTAATCCTTGTGATGTAGAAATAATTGCAATTCCTAAACCATTTAAAACTTTTGGTAATTCTTCTTTTGATGCATATACTCTTAATCCTGGTTTACTGATTCTTTTTAAACCATCTATAACTCTTGTTCCTTTTTCATCATATTTTAAAGTAATTCTGATGATTCCTTGTGTATCATCTTTGATTTCTTCAAAAGATTTTATATATCCTTCTTTAAACAATATTTCAGCAATACCTAATTTCATTTTTGAAGCTGGTATATCCACTGTTTTATGTTTAGAACTATTTGCATTTCTTATTCTTGTTAACATATCTGCTATTGGATCTGTAATGTTCATTAATTACTTACCTCCTTTTCTTTTTTTATTGTCAGGGAACTTAAACTTTCCTTTTGGTCACTTCCACTTGGTTTAAGAAATGTCCCCTCCCCTTGTGATTTACTTATGACCCTAGCTAAAGTTATCTCCTGTCTCTATTATTATTTCAAAATTGATTCAAAGTAGTAAGATGTGCATTTTTGAGATTAATTACAAGCCGAAGGCGTACTCTTTGTACGTCGAGGTTTGGAATTAAAAACACAACTTCTATTCTAACCATTTCATTTCTAATAATTTTGATAAAATTAATTATATTTTGCATTTTTGTGAGTTTATTATTTAAAATTGATTTAAAGTAGTAAGATGTGCTTTTTTGAGATTAATTACAAGCCGAAGGCGTACTTTCTGTACGTCGAGGTTTGGAATTAATATCGAAAATGTGCAGATTGCTGCTTTTAATCAATTTTACCAGCTGGCTTTCTTAACCCCTGGAATCTCTCCCTTATGAGCTAATTCTCTAAAACATACACGACATATTCCATATTTTCTAATATATGCATGTGGTCTACCACATATTTTGCATCTATTATACTCTCTTGTTTTATATTTTTGTGGTCTTGCTTGTTTTACTTTCATTGCTTTTTTAGCCATAGTCTTACTCCTTTCCTTTGACTAATTTTTGAAAGGCATTCCCATTAATTTTAGTAACTCTTTTGCTTCTTCATCAGTTTCAGCTGTTGTTACAAAAATTATATCCATACCTCTTAATTTATCTACTTTATCATATTCGATTTCAGGGAATATTAATTGTTCTTTGATACCCATAGCATAATTTCCTCTTCCATCAAAAGAATTTGCTGATACTCCTCTAAAATCTCTAACTCTTGGAAGTGCTACATTAAATAATTTGTAAGCAAAATCATACATTTTATCTGCTCTTAATGTAACTTTACAACCTACATTGACACCTTCTCTTAATTTGAATGCTGCAATTGATTTTTTTGCTTTTGTTACAACTGGTCTTTGACCTGTAATTTGCATTAAATCATTCATAGCATTTTCTAATGATTTAGGATTTTCTTTTACATCTCCTAATCCTATATTAATTACAATTTTATCAAGTTTTGGAACTTGCATAACTGATTTATATCCAAATTTATTCATTAATGCTGGGATTACTTCTTTTTCATATTGTTCTCTTAATTTTTCCATTTTGTATGAATCCTCCTTTCCTCTTTAATTATTTTAATTCAGCTCCGCATTTTTTACAAACACGTACTTTTTTATCTTTATCTACACGATATCCAACTTTTGTTACTTTTCCACATTTTGGGCAAACAACATTTACTTTAGAAGCTGGAATAGCACATTCTACTGGTATAATTCCACTTTCGTCTCCTTGTTTTCTAGCTTTAACGTGTTTTTTTCTTACATTAACGCCTTTAACAACGACTTTATCTTCTTTTTGCATTACTTCTAATACTTCTCCTGTTTTACCTTTATCGTTTCCTGATAAAACTTGGACATTATCGCCTTTTCTTATTCTCATTAGAGATTGCCTCCTTTTCTATCTTATTTTGCTTATTATAAAACTTCTGGAGCTAAAGATAATATTTTCATATAATCTTTTTCTCTTAACTCTCTTGCAACTGGTCCAAAGATACGAGTTCCTCTTGGAGTTCCATCTTCTTTTATTATAACAGCTGCATTTTCATCAAATTTTATATATGAACCATCTGCTCTTCTTAGACCTTTTTTAGATCTAACAACAACAGCTTTTACAACATCACCTTTTTTAACAACGCCACCTGGTGTTGCTGATTTAACAGAAGCAACAATTACATCTCCGATGTTACATGTTTTTCTGTAAGAACCACCTAAACATCTAATACACATGATTTCTTTTGCACCTGTATTATCTGCTACTTTTAATCTTGTTTGTTGTTGTATCATTTTTTGGTTCCTCCCTTCCTTTTTCCTATTTTATATCTGCTTTTTCCAAGACTTCTACAACTCTCCATCTTTTATCTTTAGAAAGTGGTCTTGTTTCCATTACTTTTACTTTATCACCAATTTGGCAAACATTTTCTTCATCATGAGCTTTTAGTTTATATGTTCTTTTAACTGTTTTTCCATATACACCATGGCTCACATTTGTTTCTACTGCTACGACAACTGTTTTATCCATTTTGTTAGATTTAACAGTTCCAACCATAACTTTACGAAGATTTCTTTCTTCCATTTAGATTTCTCCTTTCTTAAACTTAATGACAAGGGACACACCTTATCCTTTGGTCATTTTCACTTGGTTCAAGAAATGTCTCTTTCCCTTGTGAATAGCTAATGACCTCTGTTAAAGTTATCTCCTATCTATTATGATTATGCTTTTTTTGATTCAGCTATTTTTCTTTCTGTTAATACAGTATTTATTTTAGCTATATCTCTTTTTACTTCTTTGATTTTCATAGGATTATCTAATCCGTTTGTAGCTAAACTAAATTTTAATTTGAATAATTCTGTTTTTAGTTCACCTAATTCTTTCTCTAGTTCTGGTGAAGACATTTCTCTAATCTTATTTATCTTCATCATTATCACCTACCTTTTCAGTTTCTCTTGCTACAATTTTTGTTTTATTAGGTAGTTTATTCATAGCAAGTCTTAGAGCTTCTCTAGCAACTTCTTCTGGTACCCCAGCAATCTCAAACATAACTCTTCCTGGTTTAACAACTGCTACCCAATATTCAGGAGCACCTTTACCTTTACCCATACGAGTTCCAATTGGTTTTGCTGTAATTGGTTTGTCTGGGAATATTTTTATCCAAACTTTTCCACCTCTTTTAATATAACGAGTCATCGCAATACGAGCAGCTTCAATTTGGTTACCTGTAATTAATCCTGCTGTAACTGCTTGAATCCCATATTCACCTTCAGTAACTTTATTTCCTCTAGTTGCTTTTCCTCTCATTCTACCTTTTTGCATTTTTCTAAATTTTGATCTTTTTGGCATTAATGGCATTATTTGTCTCCTCCTTCCTCTTGTTTAGTAGGAAGAACTTCACCTTTATATATCCATACTTTTACACCGATTTTTCCATATGTAGTATCTGCTTCTGCAAATCCATAATCAATATCAGCTCTTAAAGTTTGTAATGGAATATTTCCTTCTTTATAAAATTCAGTTCTTGCCATGTCAGCTCCACCTAATCTTCCAGATACTGCAGTTTTTATTCCTAAAGCACCTGCTTTCATAGATTTTTGCATACATTGTTTCATAGCTCTTCTGAATGAAATTCTTCTTTCTAATTGACCAGCAATGTTTTCTGCTACTAATTGTGCATCTGTGTCAATATTTTTAACCTCTACAATATTTAAGTTAACATCTTTTCCAATTACTTTTGCAAGTTCAGCTTTTATGCTTTCTGCACCTGCTCCACCTTTTCCTATTACAATTCCTGGTTTAGCAGTATATAAATTTACTTTAACGGCTTTTGCTGTTCTTTCAATTTCTATTTTAGAAATTCCAGCAGCATATAATTTTTTCTTTAAAAATTTACGGATTTTTTGATCTTCTACTAAATAATCTGCAAAGTTTCTTGAATCTGCATACCATTTAGAGTTCCAGTCTTTAATTATACCAACTCTCACACCTGTTGGATGTACTTTTTGTCCCATTTTTTATAAATCCTCCTCCTTTACTTATTGTCAGGGGACACACCTTACCTTTAGGTCACTTCCACTCAGTTCAAGGAATGTCCCCTCCCCTTGTGAATTTCTGTTGACCATTGCTAAAGTTATCTCCTAATTTTATTATTCTTTCTCCTTTAACACGATTGTTATATGACTTGTTCTTTTTCTAATTCTAACAGCTGAACCTTTTGCAGCTGGTCTAATTCTTTTTAATGTTGGACCTTGATTTGCATAGATTTCAGCAACATATAAATTTTCATGTTTCATATCATGATTATTTTCAGCATTTGCAATTGCTGATTTTAATAATTTTTCGATTATTTCTGATGATGCTTTTGGTGTAAATTTTACGATTGCTAAAGCTTCATCTACATTTTTTCCTCTTATTAAGTCAGCAACAATTTTTACTTTTCTTGCTGAAATTCTTGTATATCTAAGAGTTGCTCTAGCTTCGTTTCTTACTACTGTTTCTTGCTCTTGCACTTTATTCTACCTCCTTGATTAATGTCAGGGGACACACCTTACCTATTGGTCACTTCCACTTAGGTTAAGGAATGTCCCCTCCCCTTGTAAATTTCTGTTGACCATTGTTATTGTGTTCGCCTTTTCTCTTTCTATTTTCCTACTTTTGTTGTTTTTTCTCCTGCATGACCTTTATATGTTCTTGTAGGAGCAAATTCACCTAATTTATGACCGATCATTTCTTCTGTAATATAAATTGGAACATGTTTTCTTCCATCATGTACAGCGATTGTATGACCAACCATTTGTGGATATATTGTTGAAGCTCTTGACCATGTTTTTAATACATCTTTAGCTCCTGTTTCATTCATAGCTTCAATTCTTTTTAATAATTTAGCTTCTACAAATGGTTTCTTCTTGCTTGATCTTGACATTTAATTTTTCCTCCCATTCTTAAAATTAAATTTTATTTTATAGCAAAAATCGCAAGATTTTTTGCTATAAAACAAGGTTAATTTACCTTAGACAGTGCAATATTGCGAAGCAATTTGCACATCTGGACATCGAAATCTTTGATTTCGCCAATGTCCAATTATCTTATTTTCTTCTCTTAACGATAAATTTATTTGATAATTTCTTTTTATTTCTTGTTTTGTATCCAAGTGCTGGTTTACCCCAAGGAGTAAGTGGTCCTGCGTGTCCAACTGGTGCTCTACCTTCACCACCACCATGTGGGTGATCTACTGGGTTCATAACAGATCCTCTAACAGTTGGTCTGATTCCCATATGTCTTTTTCTACCAGCTTTTCCGATTTTAACGTTTTCATGATCGCTGTTTCCAATAACACCAATTGTAGCTCTACATTTAGCTAAGATTAATCTCATTTCTCCTGAAGGTAATCTTACATGTGCATATTTACCTTCTTTAGCCATCAATTGTGCACTTTGTCCAGCAGCTTTAACTAATTTTCCACCTTGTCCTGGATTTAATTCGATATTATGAATTAAAGTACCAACTGGAATACTGCTAATTGGCATACAGTTACCTGGTTTAATATCTGCTGTTTCTCCAGATACAACTTTATCTCCATCTTTTAATCCTTGTGGTGCTAAGATATATGCTTTTTCTCCATCTGTATATTGAACTAAAGCGATATTTGCACTTCTGTTTGGATCATATTCGATACCAATAACGGTTGCTTCCATGTTATCTTTTCTTCTTTTAAAATCAATAATTCTATATTTTTGTCTATTTCCACCACCTTGGTGTCTTACTGTAATTCTACCATATGCGTTTCTACCTGCATGTTTCTTTTTCTTTGCAAGTAATGATTTTTCAGGAGTTTTCTTTGTGATTTCTGAAAAGTCTGAAACTGTCATGTTTCTTCTTGATGGTGTATATGGTTTAAAGTGTTTCATTCCCATTTGTTTTTTCTCCTTTCTCGCAAAATTAATGAAAAACTTCGCATTACTGTGTCAATCTTCATTGAAAAATCCTCGATGTACAAGCGTACAATCTGCGGTTTTTCAATTTTGATTTCCTTGTACTGCTCGTTTTTGATTAATTTTGAATAATTCTTCTTGAATTATTTTTCTCTACTTATTATTTACGGATGTTTTTCCTGCTCCGCATAACAGATATTCTTTATTCTCCGGGTTCTTTCCCGATAATTTTATTAAAGTTCTTTATATTATAAAATTGATTAAAAGTATTAAGATGTGCATTTTTGTTATTTATTGCAAGCCGAAGGTGTACGTTCGTACATCGAGGTTTGGAATAAATAGCGAAAATGTGCAGATTGATGCTTTTAATTAATTTAAGCTCCCATAAATTCATCAATTGAATCTTTATATTTCTTAGAAACTTTCACTTCTTTTCCACCTTTTGTTAGATATGTTTCATCTGATGGATTTGTATCAATTGTTACAATTGCTTTTTTCCAGTCAGATGTTTTTCCAACATGGTATCCTACTCTTTTTTTCTTTCCTCTTACATTGATTGTATTAACATTTAATACTTTTACTTCAAAAAGTTTTTCAACAGCTTTTGCTATTTCAACTTTTGTAGCTTTTTTATTTACTTTGAAAGTGTATTTACCTTCTTGTAATTGGTCATTACTTTTTTCAGTAACAACTGGTGCGATTATAATTTCTTCTGGTAACATTATGCGTACACCTCCTCTAATTTTTTAACAGTGTCTACTGGTAAAATTAGATTTGTATATTTTAATAAATCAAATA
>CASEIV010000014.1 GCA_949288175.1 uncultured Eubacteriales bacterium
TGAAATACCGCGTAAGCGATCAAACGAGCAAAAGCGAGTGCGATTGGAGCAACCTTCTTTCGTTGAAAATAGATTTTAGATAGGATTAAATTTATTTAAAACTATTTAAAATCTATTTTTCAACATCAGTGGTTGCGACACACAAGGTATGAAAAATGATATATATGTAACCTTTCGAGCCTTTGAGTCTGAACTGTAATTAAATGTTTTCATTATTCTTATAAAAAAAAAGCCCCGCCTTAGCCGTCAGCCTTTTAATTTTTAAGGACCTGCTCCTAAAAACAGGTGGGTGCCTACCTAAATACTCATGGGCTTCTCACTATATTGTGAGCATGCACGCCATATTCGAGAGATCAGCCCCTCTTATAATTTGTTGGTTCTAAAAATTATGCTCTTACGTACTACGCAGGGATTTTTGCAATCCTTATTAGATTATTTATATATTAACACATTTAAAATCTTTTTACAAATGTTTTTTTCTTTTTAAAATATATCTTTTCTTTCTTTATATAATATTATCTCTTTTTTTCGTGCATATTCTCTTTTTCTTTAAATTTCTTTCACTTGATTTTTTGCTATTTTTATGGTAAAATAAATATGTATTTATGAGTGTTTGAAGGCTTCTAAGCCTTCTTTTTTATTGTATAAAAAACATTCAACAAGGTTAGATTTTATTTACATGACATATAATAATATGCAGAAAAATTGTAAAATGCTACCTAATAAAATAAATAGATGAAAAATAGAATGCATCCATTTATGTTTTTTTCCTACACCATATAAAATAGCTCCTATGGAATAAGCAATTCCACCTGCTAATAGCAAGCTAAACCCTGCTATTCCTAATAACTGTGGCAACAAATTAATTTTCACAACAATACACCACCCCATCACTAGGTAACATATCATTGAAAATTTTTTAAATTTCTTTATATCAATTGAATTTAATACAATTCCCAATATTGCCATAGCCCATATAATACCAAATATTGTCCAACCAGTCGCTGTACTATATTCTCTTAATGTACATAATGCAAATGGTGTATAAGAACCTGCAATTAATAAAAATATAGAACAATGGTCTAATACTTGAAAAACTCTCTTAGAATATCTTTTTGGACTTAACCCATGATAAATACTAGACATTGTATATAATACAATCATAGTCACACCATAGATAGAACCACTCACAACCCCATATCCATTTCCATTGATAGCCGCAAATACAACACACAAAACTGTTGCTACAATTCCCAAGACAGCGCCTACGATATGAGATGTCATATTAAATATCTCTTCTCCTTTTGTATATTGAGGTAATATTCTATCTTTTAATTTTACTCTTGTCATATACTACATTCCTTCCTGAAGGATAATCATTATTTTTTATTTTTGACATTATATCATTTTCAATATGATAAGTAAATAAATACTTTGTGAATTTTCGTTGAATTAATTAACCTACATTAGTTGAAAAATTTATATATCAATTTCTCTATAACTTGTTACCATTTGCGCTCCTTGTTTTATCAAGTCATTTGTTCCCACAGAATTTATGTTATCAATATTACCTGGTACCACATACACATTTCTTCCTTGTTCTAGCGCAAAATCTACCGTTATTAAAGTTCCACTTTTCTTCTTCGCTTCCACAACTAAAATTCCTTTACTCATTCCACTAATAATTCTATTTCTTGCTGGAAAATTCATTTTTTCAGGTTTAATACCTAAAGGGTATTCTGATATAATAGCACCATTTTCTTCTATTATTTTATCATACAAATATTGATTTTCTTTAGGATATACAATATCTAATCCATTTCCAATAACACCTATTGTCTTTCCTTTTGCTTTTATAGCACCAATATGAGACTGACTATCAATTCCTTTTGCTAGACCACTGATAATATTGATATTTCTTTTAGATAAATGATAAGCAAAATATTGTGCCACTTTTTCTCCATAAGTACTACATTCTCTGCACCCTACAATTCCAATTGATGCATTATTTAATATCATTTCATTTCCTTTTACATATATGCTAATTGGATAATCATAAATTGTTTTTAACATTTCAGGATATTCTTTATCTTCTATGGTAACAATTTTTATATTTTCTTTTTGTAAACAATCTAATTGTTTTTCTAAATTTTCTCTGTTTTCTTTACAAATGATATTTTCTGCTAATATTTCATTAAATCCTTTGATTTGTAAAATTTCTTCTTTCTTTAAAGTATATATGTTTTCAGGTGTTTTATACCTATTTAATAATATTTGTTTTCTAATACTTCCTAATCCTTGTATCGTCGACAACCATATCCAATATTTTTTCTTTTCTAATTCTTCTATTTTTATACCTCCTTACTATATTTTAAAATTCAGATAAAATAAATCTTTCTTAGCAAAAACTTTTCTCTACTTTTCTTATTCAACAAAAAAGACACTTAAATTTTAAGTGCCCCTGATTTTTATATTTTTAGATTTATATATTATTTTGATTTTTTGTTGCTTTGATAACATTGTTCATAAGCATTGCTACTGTCATTGGTCCCACTCCCCCTGGAACTGGTGTGATATAACTTGCTTTCTCTTTTACATTTTCAAAATCAACATCTCCTGTTATTTTCTTGTCTTTTCCTCTGTTAATTCCCACATCAATAACAACCGCTCCTTCTTTTACCATATCTGCTGTTACATAATTTGGTTTTCCAATAGCTGCTACTAATATATCTGCATTTCTTGTTTTCTCTTTTAATTCTTTTGTTCTTGAATGACAAATTGTAACAGTTGCATGTTTATTTAAACAACATGCCATAAGCGGTTTTCCCACAATATTACTTCTTCCTATGATGACTAAATTTTTACCTTCTAAATCTATGTGATATTCTTCAAACATTTTCATTATTCCAAATGGTGTACAAGATATGAATGTATCTTGATTTAATAATAATTTTCCTACATTGATTGGATTAAAACCATCTACATCTTTTTCATAAGATATTTCTCTAAATGCTTCATCTATATCTAAATGTTTTGGAATTGGACTTTGTAATAATATTCCATTTACACTTTTGTCTTCATTTAGTTTATGGATTAACTCTATTAATTCTTTTTGTGTGATACTAGCATCTAATATATGTTCTTCATATTCTACTCCAATCTCATCACATGCTTTACTTTTGGTTCTCACATATACCTTTGAAGCTGGGTCATCTCCTACCATAATAACTGCAAATTTAGGATTGATTCCTTTTGCTTTCAAATTTTCACATTCTATTTTTAAATCACTTCTTACTTTTCTTGCTAATTCTTTTCCATCAATCATTATTGCCATTGTTTCTATTCTATAGAGCACTTGACTCTATATCTCCTTTCCTTCTTTTCTCATCTGATTATATACTAACACAATTCTTTTTGCAATATAAATGTATAAAAAGCTATCCTGTTTTTTTATATTTTTTAACAGAATAGCTATTTGAAAAAAAGGGGATGTTTATGATGATAAATATACTATCTGTATATGTATAATTTTTGCAAGAAATGTGAATTATGTGTGAATATTTTATCTAGAATCCCCAAAATCTTTATTCTTTTCTTTTGTTAATAAACTGTCTATTCCTATTGTTAAAGCTCCTTCACTCTTGTATCTATAGATATCTACAAGAAATCTCGCATAATCTTCTGGGGATTCTTTTGTCTGATAGAATCTTTTAAAAAAAATATACTGTGGATCTTCTTGTACATCCCTTAACGTTAATCTTTTTTGTTTTTGCATGGTATCCAATAAAGTTATTGGTTCTGTTAAATATATTTGTTGAATTCTTTCAAGATTACTTTTTATTCCAGCATATGCCCATCCTAATTCCATTGCCGCAGTCATGCCAATATAACCGCCCTTTATTACATAACACAAAAGCATCTGCTTCTTGTATTTTATCCATAAATCTCTTTTGTACTTCTACTGGATTTTCTGTTTCCTCCCCTTGAAACAGCACATAATTATATCTACTATCTAATTTACTTTGTCTAGCATCTTTGATTGGTGCTATCACATGATGTCCATTCTCCTCTAATTTCCTGTGTAATACATTTATCTCATTTAAAAATTTATGATAACTTCCACCAATTACAATATTCATTTATTCTCCTATCCAATCAATATAGTCTTCTTTTTATTTCTTTTTATTGCTTTTGATTTTTCCATTCTTGATATAAAATATCTTTTAAAACTAACATAGCATCCAATTCAGTATATTGATATTCTTCTTGTAAACTTTCTAACAAGTTTCTAATTTCTTTACCATATTTTTCTACATCCACTTTATTTGTATATGTTGCTAAAACTGGATATTTTTTACTCCATGCTTTTGTCCAATTTATCTTTTCTTGATTCTCTTCATTTGCATGTTTTATTATTTTTTCGATATCTTTCATATTCTTCTTTCACTTTCTATATTTATCTTTCTAAACTTCAATTTTGTATTCTTCTAATAATACTAAAATATCTTGACTGTCATTTGGTTTTACTCTTCTTCCCAAAACACCTAATCTATTTGCTGTTTCAAAGCTTTTCCCTGTGTCATCATCATCAATAAATAGACATTCTTCTGGTTTCAAATCATATCTATCTAATAATGTCCTAAATATTTTTTCGTTAGGTTTTACTAAATGTTCATAAGCAGATATGATGATTCCATCACATAGTTTAAAGAAATCTATTTCTTGAAAATACTCATATGTATAAGTTGCCATATTTGATAAAACATAAATATGATACCCCTTCTGTTTTAATTTTTTTGCAATTTCTATCGTATCTTTATTAAGAACTAAATACTCACATCTTTTATTCATAACTTCTTTAATTAAAATTTCATACTGTTTTGGAGCTTTCTTTTGCATTTGTGTAATAGCTTCTTCTTTAGTAATATTACCTAAATCTAACAATTTCCACTCTTCTGTTTTAAAAATGTATTGTATTAAATCTTTTGCTTTATTTTCGTCATCTGTAAAATGCATTAATGTTTCTATACTTGAGCCTCTTATAATAACATTTCCTAAATCAAATATGATATTTTTTACCATCCTTTCAATTTCTCCTTTTAACATTTCTAATTGTCATTTTTTATAATTCTTCATCAGATATTCCTATATGATACTCAATATTTTCCATATGTGGGAACATTTCTTTCACTCTTTTTAAAGTCAGCATTGTCATTTTAGGTTGTGGATTTTTAGGATTCGTAGATAACAGTTTTTGTGTATAACAATTTGATGCTGTTTTAAATAACAAATAGCGATTTCTTACATAAGTATAATAAATTTGATAACCATCATCTAAATCTTCCCACATCATTTCAAATGTATAATTTTTATCCATTTTTCCTCCTTTTGTCGCATTAAGTTCGTTTGTCTATGCGACATTTTGTCCCATTGGGATCGTTTCTGTCTGCGACATTTTGAACTTATTTTATCATTTCCTTAAATTCTGCTTCTGTTATAACCGTAACTCCCAAATTTTGTGCTTTTGTCAATTTGCTTCCTGCGTCTTCTCCTGCTAATACATAGTCTGTTTTTTTAGATACCGTTCCTGATGTTTTTCCTCCTAGTCTTTCTATGATTTCAGAAGCTTCATTTCTTGTAAATTCTTCTAAACTTCCTGTTAACACAAATGTTTTTCCTTCAAATCGATTATCTTCACTTTCTTCTTCTAGTGAATGCATATTCACACCTGCTATTTTTAATTTATTCATTAAATCTATTGTTTGTTCTTCCAAGAAAAATTCTCTGATGCTATTTGCAACAATTGGTCCAATATCATCTATCATACTTAATTCTTCAAAGCTAGCATTCATTAGATTATCCATTGTCTTATATTTCTTTGCCAACATTCTAGAAGCTTTTACACCGACATGACGAATACCCAAAGCTGTTATTAGTTTTGATAAATCATTTTGTTTACTTCTTTCTATGGCATCTACTAAATTTTGTGCAAATTTCTTTCCGTTTTTCTTTAAAGAAGCGATATCTTCAAATTTTAATGTGTAAATATCTGCTATATTTTTAATCAAATTGTTGTCCAATAACTGTTGGATAATATTTTCTCCTAATCCAGATATATCCATCGCTTCTCTTGAAACAAAGTGTACTAGATTTCTGAATAGCTTTGCGGGACATTCAATCCCTGTACATCTTACTGCTGATTCTCCTTCTTCTCTTACAGTCGGTGCACCACAAACTGGGCATACTTTTGGCATTTCGAAATCTTTTTCATTTCCTGTTCTTTTATTCTTTACCACTTCTACAATTTCTGGAATGACATCTCCTGCCTTTTGGATAACAACTGTATCCCCTATTTTTAAATCTTTTTCTTTGATAAAATCTTCATTGTGTAAAGTAGTTTTGGAAATCGTTGACCCTGCCACCTTAACAGGCTCTAGTATGGCCATTGGTGTAATAACTCCTGTTCTACCTACTTGGCAGATAATATCTTTTAATATGGTTTCTTTTTTCTCTGGTGGATATTTATATGCTACTGCCCATCTTGGAACTTTGATTGTCGAACCTAATATTTCTCTAAAATGTAAATCATCTACTTTGATAACGGCTCCATCAATTCCAAATGTTAAATTTTCTCTATCTTCTCCAATTTTTTCAATTGCTTTTTCTGCTTCTTGAATTGTTTTACAAAGAATCCTAACAGGATTTACATGAAATCCCAATTTACTTAAATATTCTAATTCTTCAAAATGAGAGTTGAATGTTTTTCCTTCTATTTTTTGTACATTAAAAATATAGATATCTAAAGGTCTTTTTGCTGTTATCTTACTATCTAATTGTCTTAAAGAACCAGCTGCTGCATTTCTAGCATTTGCAAATAGCTCTTCTTCATTTTCTTCTCTTTCTTGGTTCATCTTTTCAAAATCTTGTTTTGATATAAACACTTCTCCTCTAACTGTAATGTCAATTTTATCTGTTAGTTCCATAGGAATGGTTTTGACTGTTTTTAAATTTTCTGTAACATCTTCTCCAATTAGTCCATTTCCTCTAGTAGCACCTCTTACAAATTTTCCTTGTTTGTATTCCAATGCTGCAGATAATCCATCTATTTTCGTTTCTACGACATAATTTACTTCTTTTATTCCATTTTCTTCAGCTTGTTTTCTTATTCTTTCATCAAATTCTTCTACTTCCTCAAAACTAAATACATCTTGCAAACTTTGAAGTGGCACTTCATGTGTTACTTTTTGAAATCCTTCTTTAACATGTCCACCTACTTTTTGTGTTAAAGAATCTTTAGAAATAAATTCTGGATATTCTTTTTCTAAATTTCTTAATTCTACCATTAACATATCATATTCAAAATCTGATATTTCTGGCTTATCTTCATCATAATATTTTTTTGCATAATATTCTGTTTTCTCTCTTAATTCTTCTATTCTTTTTTTCGCATCTAGTTTATTCATTTTGCACCTCTTATTTAAAAATTATCTTCTTGTTTATTGAACGATAGGGACTGTCCAAATCGTTCAATCACTCCTATTGGAATTTTGTTTCATTTTTTCTTCCCTATTATATACAATTGGGATAAAAAAATAAAGGAAATTTTATAAATTCCTTTATTTAAATTCATGAATTATTATATGACTCATCCCTAATATATTTTTATTATTTTGAAACACCTCGTAAGCGACCAATAATAAAAATATATTAGGGATGAGTCGTAACAAAAAATTATTTTATCTATCTTGTTTTTCCACTACTTCATTCTTATTTTTATAAATACTATTTTCTGGAACCACACCTCTTACAGAAGATAATGGATAAATATTTGAATTTCTTCCAATAATTGTTCCTGGATTTAATACAGAACCACAACCTACTTCTACATAATCTCCAAGCATAGCACCCACTTTTTTTCTTTTCGTTTCTATCATTTCTTTTCCGTTTTTAATAACCACTAATTGCTTATCTGATTTTACATTAGATGTAATAGAACCAGCTCCCATATGTGCTTTATATCCTAGAATAGAATCTCCTACATAATTATAATGTGGAACTTGCACCTTATTAAATAAGATGACATTTTTTAATTCTGTAGAATTTCCAACAACTGCCCCTTCTCCTACAATCGCATTTCCTCTGATAAATGCACAATGTCTTACTTCTGCTTCTTTTCCAATAATTGCAGGACCGTTAATATATGCCGTTGGTGCTACTTTTGCTGTTTTTGCAATCCAGACATTTTCTCCTACTTTTTCATATTCGTCTTTATCTAATTTCTCACCTAATTCTAAAATATATTCTCCTATATCAGGTAGCGCTTCCCATGGATATGTACTTTTTTCTAATAATTCTTTTGCAATGGTTTCTTCTAAATTATATAAATTTTTAATTTCACATTCTTCCATTTTTTACATTCCTTTCAAATTACAAGATATCTTATATTTTCTTTGTAAAATACATACAATCTTCTTAAAAAGGGAAATTTGAGTCCGTCCCCAAAATCTCTTATTTGTTCCAAAATTTTTCGTATAGTTCCTTTGCTGTTTTTGGACTATCGACTCCTTCTTTATTTTTTACAGGTGCAAAGTCATCTTCTCTTTTTCCTCTTAATATTGCAATATCATCAAATAATTCAAACGCATCAAATATGAAGGATTCAAACTTATACGAATTTTCTTCTTGTGGGATTACTTCTTTTCCATTTTCATCTATATAAGAATTTTTCTTAAAGGCACTATGGTATATTAATGTTTCTTTACTAATTTTTTCAATTGCTTCTATAGTATATAGGTTACACATAATATGAGCTTCTCCATATTTTAGTTCTCCATCACTATCTACTTCTTCTGCCATTTTTTCTGGCATTTCTGAATACTCGATAACTTTAGGGTGTCCATTCATTTTAGCAAATACTCCTACACGCTCATGTGGATTTGCTTTAACAATTGATTTTGATGCGATTTGTACTTTTTTATCAATTGCCATTCCTAACAAAATGGTATCTGCCATTTTTAGTAAAGCATTATCGACTCCTCCAATAAATACCCATTTGATTCCTTTTTCTTTCATTTCTGCTAAACAACCGCTTGCTCTTAGAGAAGAATATGTACCACCATTCCCATCAGATGCTTCCTTTATTTTCATATCTTTTCCTACCAATAGTTTTCCATTTACATCTACTAAAGGTAATTCACTTTGTGCAAAAAATCTTACTGAATCTTTATCATATCCAAAATAGTTATGTTTTTCCATGAATTCAATTGTTTCATCATTGTTTTCTTTACTCGTCATGATATACCATGGTATGATTTTTCCATATTTTTGATTTGCTTCTTTTAAATTCTCTGCTAAAATTTCAAATAAATATTTTCCTTTTCCATAGACATCTAATTTAAATGTTCCTTTTGGTCCTGAATGTCCTAATCTTGTTCCTTGCCCTCCTGCCATGGTTACCACAGCATATTCACCTTTTTCTAAGACTGCTTCTCCTAATCTTTGAAATTCTTCTTTTTGCTCTTCTGATAATTTCTTCTTATCTAAGTATGGCAATGGCTCTATTTTATTTTCTTTTATTTCTATTTCTTTTTTTGTATTATCATATAACTCTTTTAGTTGATGAAAATCAATTTTGCTAATTTGCTCTACCAATGCTTGCTTTTTATCTTCATCTAATTTTTCTAATAATCTTATAATATGTTCCTGGTTGTACATGTTTAGTATGTCTATTGTATCCTGTACCTTATCCATTTTGTTTCGCTCCTTTTAGCTAATATAGTATAGTATATGTTTTAATTTTAATATTGACATTTTATCATACTCAAATTTTTTTATCAAGTTTTTTAGAAAACTTGTCATAAACCTAGACAAATTCCAATATACATTAAGTAAAGTATACAAACATTTTGAAAGTAATATAAGGAGGTATATAGATGGAAAATACAAGATTGTATCAAGACATCGCAAAAAGGACTGATGGAGATATTTATGTAGGGGTTGTTGGTCCTGTAAGAACTGGTAAATCTACTTTTATCAAAAGATTTATGGATTTATTAGTTATTCCCAACATTGATAATGAATACAAAAAAGAAAGGGCCAAAGATGAGCTTCCACAAAGTGCTGGTGGCAGAACTATCATGACAACAGAGCCAAAATTTGTTCCTAATGAAGCAATTGAAATCACCCTAAATGACAATTTAAAATTCAAAGCAAGATTGGTAGATTGTGTTGGATATTTGGTAGATAATGCGATTGGTTATTTAGAAGATGACATGCCTAGAATGGTAAAGACCCCTTGGTCTGAGGAAGAAATTCCTTTTGAAACTGCTGCTGAAATTGGGACAAAAAAGGTAATTGAAGAACATTCTACGATTGGTGTTTTAGTAACCACTGACGGAACCATTACAGACATTCCAAGGGAAGATTATGTAAAAGCTGAGGAAAGAGTTGTCAATGAATTAAAAGCTTTGAATAAACCATTTATCATTTTATTAAATTCAAATGACCCTGATTCAGATTATACCAAAGAGCTTGCAGAAGAACTAAGCGAAAAATACAATACATCTGTTATGCCTCTTAATTGTGAATATTTGACGATTGAAAATATCAATACCATGTTTTCTAAAGTATTATATGAATTTCCTGTTGACCAAATTTGCATCAAATTCCCTAGATGGATTGATGGATTAGATATGTCACACCCTTTAAAAACAGAATTATTTAAAGAAATTAAAGATGCTTTTTCTAATGTAAATGTCCTAAAAGAAATCTCAGGCTGTGCAGATACCATTAAACAAACAGAAATCATTTCAAAAACTTCTATAGCAGATATTCAATTAGGTACAGGAAGAGTTAACGTAGAAATTACGTTAAAAGAAGAATTATTCTACCAAGTATTGACAGAAATCACTGGTGTTCCTGTTTCTAATGAAGGTGATTTATTTAGCATTATCTCTGAATTGGCTGATGTCAAAAAGAAATATGATAAAATCGCTTATGCACTAGATGAAGTTAATAGAAAAGGTTATGGAATTGTCACCCCTTCAATGGATGAATTAATCTTAGAAGAACCAGAAATGGTAAAACAAGGTTCTAAATTTGGTGTAAAACTAAAAGCCATGGCGCCTTCTATTCACCTTATAAAGACAAATGTTGCAACTGAAGTTTGCCCAATCGTTGGTTCTGAAAAACAATCTGAAGAATTAGTCAATTACTTACTTTCTGGATTTGAAAGTGAACCTCAAAAAATCTGGGAATCAAATATCTTTGGAAAAAGCTTACATGAATTGGTAAATGAAGGCTTACAAACCAAACTTGCTAAAATGCCTGAAGAAGCACAAATCAAATTACAAGAGACATTAGAAAGAATTGTTAATGAAGGTAGTGGTGGATTGATTTGTATTATTCTTTAGGGACGTGTCAAATCGTTCCAAAATGAAACAAAAGGGACAGATCTAAAATCTAACTGTTTTATAGGCAACAAACCGAGGAAATGTTTTCCTCGGTTTGTTCTTATCTTTGAACTTTCACATATACATCGACATATGTTCAACTATTTTTCCACACTTTTCTTCTCATTTAACGTAATTCCTTTGCTCTCAAAACCTTTTACTACTTGTCGTTTTTTCTCTTGCCATTCTTTTGAAGATATCGTATCAAATTCTATATTTGCTACTCCCACTTGTTTTCCTTTTCCAAAAATATCTGTGGCTAAC
The DNA here is from genome assembly GCA_949288175.1 of uncultured Eubacteriales bacterium. Taxonomy (GTDB): domain Bacteria; phylum Bacillota; class Clostridia; order TANB77; family CAG-508; genus CAG-269. The sequence goes on from CASEIV010000014.1 coordinate 11,715, forward strand.
TTAGCCTCGGTATTTTCTTTTAAAAATTCTTCATTGTTTAACTCTTTTTTCTTGTAAATTCTAGTACTAAAATCTAAATCTTCTAAAAATTTTCTTTCTCTTCCTACTAACAAAGGAGAAATCATATAGATACCATTTTTTTCTTGAAATTTGTAGTAGCCCTCGTCCTTTAAAGCTTTTAATCTATCTATCGCATCTAATAGATATAAATTAACTGTATCAATTGTCCCAGAAATTCCTTTTTGGGAAATCATTTGATGTAAATCCACAGGCAAATGAAGATGAATATTATTTTCAGATATTCCATAGAAAAACATATCATTTATAGGTATATGTTTTTCTGTTTTGTCACGTTGTTTTCCTAATATTTTCTTTTCCAAAAATGCTCTTACAGCCCCTTTTGTCCCTCCAACTTGCTCAACTGCATTTTGTAATAATATATCGTCCATCATATCTATTTTTCCTAATAGTTTATTTATCATTGCATCATTTTCACTTGTTCTCATTGACATCAAAATAGCTTTTATATCTTTTTTATTCATAGCATCACTTCCAAACAATTTAATTATACTATATTTAATTTTAATAAAAAATTCCTTATCAATTATATTTATTGTTCATTATCTTTCTCTCCACCTCTTCCTTATATACAAAATGTTGCATATAAAGGAACTGATTTGATGTTATTTTCAAAACCAAAGTTTTTTTCTGAAATTCTAATTGCATAAGTTGGGTGATATCTTTTCATATACAAATCTAAACTTCTAGATTTTGTATGAATATTTGATTTTACTTCTATTGGAATAATATCCATTTCTTTTTGAATTAAGAAGTCTACTTCTGCTATTCCATTTGATTCCCAATAGTAAGTTTCATATCCATTTATTCTTAATTCATTTGCTACATAATGTTCCGTTAATGGTCCCATAGAAATCATGGTAGGTTGTGTACTTAAATCTATTTGATATAATGGATATCTTGCTTTATTCACGAATAATCCTACATCTGACATATATAATTTAAATGCTGATAAATCTTTATGCATTTCTAATGGTAATTCACTTTCTGTTTTAAATACTTGATTAACAATACCACTATTTTTTAGCCATAAAATTGCTGGGCCAAATAAACTTGATGTAGCTCCTTTTGAAATGACTTTATATTGAAATTTTTGATTTTCTTTTGCTAATTGTACTGGTATAGAATCAAATGCTGCTATGATTCTATTCGATTCTGATGCATCTGCATATTTGGTCATATCTCTTACATAAGAATCTAATATCATTGCCTGAACATCTAGTGTTGCAATCACTTTTTCTTCTTCCAAATATGTTTTTACAACTTCTGGCATTCCTCCAACTACTAAATAGGTTCTATATAATTTTAAACATAATTCATGTATATCATTATCCATTCTTTCATTACTTTCAAAATGTTTTTGGATTTCTTCTATTAAATTTTCTCTTCCAAGTGCTATTAAAAATTCTTTAAAAGATAGTGGGTACATATCTATCATTTGCACCTTTCCTACTGGAAAAGAATAATTTTCTCTATTAATAGCTATTCCCAACAGAGAACCTGCTGCTATAATATGATATTCAGGTGCATCTTCACAAAAATATTTTAGTGATGTCAAAGCTCTTTCATTTGCTTGTATTTCATCAAAAAATATTAAGGTTTTCTCTGGTAATATTTTTTCACCATAGAATAATTCCAATTTGTTAATAATATATTTGGCATCTATACTCTCATTAATTTGTTCACTTAATTCTTTATTTGTTTCAAAATTCACATAAATTACATTTTCATAAAATTTTTTACCAAATTCTTTTATGATATATGTTTTTCCTACCTGTCTAGCACCATGAATAATTAATGGTTTTCTTGCTTTAGAAGTTTTCCATTCTATTAATTTCTTTATTATTTCTCTTTCCATATTCATCACTTCCTGTTTTAATTATACCTTATAAGTTAGAAAAAGTCAATTTCTGTATAATTTTTTTAAACTTATAAACTTTGTTTTCTATTTTATATAGTATATTCTATTTTTTATTCATTACTCATCTATTTTATAAAAATTTTTAATCTTGTTGTATTCAGAATATCTAGATAGGAAATTTTAAATCTGTCTCTTCATATACAATAAAACAAGACTTAGAAATAAATATCTAAGTCTCGTTTTTCTTTTAACGCTTCTTTTATTTAGAATAATTCTAATGTAAAATACTCCAAATTTTCTGACATGATATTCTCTGTTTTAATATTATACATTCTCTTTATTGTTCTCATAATACCATTACTTGTACAAACTAAAATTAGAGAATTATCTGTATAAGTTGCAAAAATCCTTTCAATTGTTTCTTTTACTCTTGCTTCTATGTCTTCATGCTTTTCACCATGAGGTGGTGTATATTTACCTTTTTGAAAATCTTTTCTTAAAGCTTGATCTACAATTGCCTTCTTTACTCCTTCCCAATCTCCGAGACTGATTTCTGTAAAGCCATCTTCTTTAATGAATTTCTGGTTTGGAAAAATTGCTTCTAAAGTCTGTTTTGTTCTTTTAAGAGGTGAACAATACATTGCATCAAAATGATATTCTTTAAATGTTTCTCTCATTTTTTCTGCTTGTCTTCTTCCCTCTTCTGTAATATCTGTATCTATTGCTCCACAAAACCGACCTTCTTTATTCAAATTGGTTTCTGCATGTCTCAAGAAAATGATTTGTTTCATATGCACTCTCCTAATATGTTATTGAGAACTAAAAACTTTTTACCTCACAGTTTTTGATACATAGTGGTAAACATGCTCCACTTTCAGGTATTCCATTGAAATAGCAGTTAATGGCTATACTAACCCCTCCATGAGTTACTAATAAAATATTCTTATCTTTATACTTCTTTTTTATCTCATCTAAAAATAAAAATATTCTATTAAAGAAAACTCTGATATTTTCAGCTTTTTCATAGGTTACATTTTTCTCGTAATTCCAAAATGCCTGAAAATCAAAGTCATCTTTAGACATTCCTTCCATTTCTCCAAAATCTCTTTCAGAAATTCTTTCATCAAAGATAATGGGAATGTTTTTCTCTGAATTAATGATTTTAGCCGTCTGTTTTGCTCTTTTTAAGGGTGAGCAGATTATAAAATCAATATTTTCTTCTTTTAGCTTTTCCATTGTTTCTTTTGCCTGTTCTATTCCCTTACTATTAAGCAAAATATCTGCTTTTCCTTGTACTTTTCCATACAAGTTCCAGTCTGTTTCTCCATGTCTTGTTACATATAACATATTAATTACCTCTCCATACTTGAAATCCATTCGCAGAAAATGAACAAATCTGTTTTAATTCTGCACAAATCTCTAATTCGTTAATCTGTACTATTTTTCTGATATACTTTTTTAAACTTTCATCAGTTTCAGAAAAGCTATGCCGATTAATCGCATCCTCTCCAATGGTAATACTTCCAGAATAAAATTTCTTTTCTCCTATTTGTATACCATTTTTATGATAGGTGAAATCACTTTCTTCTGGTAGTTCTAATCCAAAACCATGTGGTATATAGTTGTTTTTAGCGTTTTCTATTTTCTTCACTATATACACATTTTTTCCTGGACTTGTGAGCAATGTTACAAGTCCTTCGGTCTTTTGAACACCAATCAATACTTCATGTATACTTGGCATTCCATAATGAGCTACACTTAAGATTTCTCTTCCCATATTTCCTGATAAAACTTTCTTACAGAAACTATAATTCCTTTCTCTATTAAAAGATTTCAGCATTTTTGCCATTTCATAAAAACTTTCTGCTTCCTCTCCTTTAATATATCTTATATATCGATGATTAAGTCTTTCAGTGCAAATATCTTGATAGTACCAGTTTCCTATAACTGGATACAACTCTTCTTTGTATTCGCATGCTGAAGCATGGACAAGCATATAGTAACCTTCCTGCATTCCCATGTTATTTTCCGAATAACATAGAGAAATAAAATGGTTACCATTGGTAAAATTCCAGTCATACCTTGATGGGGCTTTTAAAGCTTTCTCACATCTCTTTTTAAATTCTGTTATATTCATATCAGAATTTATTTTATACAAAGCTGTACCACATACATTGATTGTAGTATCTACAGGAATGAATGGAGTATCTGGTTGTTCCCAGACATATGCAGCTCCTGTAAAGAAACCACCTCTCATTCTTGTAACATTATGTGCAATCCCTAAATCAGACATTGCATAAATATCACAAGTTTTCTTTGTTGATGAAAGTTTTGTTGCAACTTTTGAAATCAACTTTTCTGTTGTTTCTAACTCCCGAAGCACTTTCTTCTGTGTTCTATCATTTAATGTCAGATTATAAATCATATTGTCTCCTCCTTTTTTACATTAAATGTTTTTTGTTACAAATCCTTTACTAAAGAATTCAAGTTTCACATTTTCAAGCGTTTAGTTTTACGCTCAATATATGCCTATTTTATTTTATGTTAATCTCAATTGTTAAACTTTTCAAAATACAGTTTTTTAAAATTGATAAAAAAATTATCAATTTTTATTTTCTTTATGGAGATATTACCCTCTATCCTTGTACTTTTATGTAAAATAATGATATAATAAACATAGATTGTATAAAATAATGGAGGAACATATGGAACAAGATATTTTAAAAACAAACAGAGCGAAATTATTATCTGATTTTATTAATGAAATGAAACTATCTATAAAAAAACATAATATAAAAGGAGAATTGCCTAGCAAAACATATATCTATACAAGAATTGCAGATTATACCCATTATGCAGAAGTAAGTATCCGAAAATTTTTAACTGGTAGTATACCTAAAGACATTCCTAGTTTTCTTCAAGGAATTCTAGAATATGCAAAATTAGTACAAGTAGATGATTCTAAGATTGATACATTTGCTAAAAATTATTTATCTGCTACGAATACCGTTGTTTTTCAGGATACAACTATCCAAACAAAAAATAACCTAATTCCTCAAGACTTAAGCAAAATTATTCGATCTCAAAAACTAACTTCATTTTTAGATGATTTTGTAAATCATCCTATTAATATCGCTTATATTTATGGATATAAATTAGGTGGAAAATCAAAATCGGTTATGGCATATATGTATGACTTGAGCTTAAAAAATAAATTTGAAAATATGATTTGGATCAATCTAAAAAAGGAAAATCAGCTATCTACGATTTTAGATACCATCTTACTTTTTAATTTAGAAAATAAAGCAGAAATCAAACCTGAAGAAAAACAGGAGGCTTGTCTTGAATTTATAAAAAATACGAAATCTATCCTTATATTCGATTTTGATGATGATATTATCCAAGATGAAACTATTACATGTATAAAGAACTTTTCTAAATTTTCAAAAATGGTAATGATTACTTCTATTCCTTATCATCAATATGAAAATGCATTAGATACTTACTGTTCTAGTTTTTGTATTAATGACTTCATTTCTAAAGAAGAGCTAAAAGCTATGCTTCATACAACAGAAGATTTTAGAAAAATTATGGATATGCAACCTTCATTAGTGGATACTCTATATTCTATTACTGGTGGCATTCCATTTGCGTCTATCTATTTAATGAAAAAAATTGTAAATGCCAATAGGATTGGAGTTTCTTTAGAAAATGCTATTTCTAAATATACAAAAGCAAATGAAGATTACAAAATCATGTCACAAAAAATCATTCATGATATATGGAAAGAATTAAGTCCAATCGCTAAAAAAATCGTCATCATCTGTGCAAATTTTAAATATACCATCTCGATTGAACTTGTTTCTTACATATTACATTTAGATATATTATCAAACGAGTGGCAAGAAGCGATTACAGAATGTTATACAAATGATTTACTAATCCCAATTATTCAAAACAATCCTAGATTAGATATGCACAATTTAATCAAAACACTTGTCTTGGTAAATGCTTCTAAAGAAGATTTCAATAAGGAAACGTTTTTTAAACAATTGGCAAAGTTTTATATAGATAAATCTGCCTATGTCGGTGAATGTTATAATGATATTTCTAAATTAAAATTATTTGATGAATTAGATGAATGGAACATTACAAAACAAGTGTTAAATATGTTAGAAGAAAACAAATTATATAAAGAATATATTACGATAATTAGAAATTTAAAATACTATATTTATGTTAGAGGTATGTGGGAAAAAGGTGAAGATTCTCCCCATTTAAAAAGAGCGAAAATGGCAAATATGATACAAGATAAAAATGAAGAATTAGAAGCTTTGTGTGATTATATTAACATCATGTCTAAATCTCAAAATCAAGAAGAAGCTGAGAAATATTTAGCTATTGCTTCAAAAATTGTTGACAAAGAAAAAAATTCTTTAGAAAAACGTATTGTTTGCTTGTTTTATCATGTAAAAGCTTTGTATACTTGTAACTGTTTAAAGGATTATAAAGAAAGCTATGATATATGGATGAATATCAAAGAAAACTATTTTCCTTATATTAATGAATATAGAAAATTGGTAACAGATTTATGGATTACAAGATGTTATTTAAAAATTGAAAATGCTTTTGATTTAAAATACGAAATGTTAATTCAGCAATTAGAAGAAGCAAAACTTGCTAACTTCACTCGTGGTCAAGCTGATTATCGCCTTTTATTAATTTCTTTGCTATTAGAAAATTATGCAGCTACCAAAGATACTAATCTTTTGAAAAAAGCGAATACAGAGTTAAAAGCTTGCGAAAATTTCCTAAAAGACAATGATTTAGATGATATTCGAAATGAAGCTTTATATTATCGATTACAGACAATATATTCTGTTTATACAAGTGACTTTGAAAAAGCTGAAGAATTTTGTCAAAAAGCTATTAAAGACTATGAAATGATGAATTGTAAAAAAGATATTGAAAGTTTACTTGAATTTTTGAACCATTAGGGACGTGTCAAATTGGACATTTTTCGTTCAAAAGGGACAGATCTAAATCTCTCATATATACATATAACTTTAAAATGCAATAAAAAATTATATACATCAATTTACATGTATATAATTTTTTTAGTTTTCTAGAAAATATTAAAATATTTTATCTAATAATATTAACAGAAAATATTTTTATTAGGTCTGTCCCTTTTGTTCAATTTTTGAACGATTTGACACGTCCCCAACGTTCAAATTTTTTCTTCTTAATTGCCCACAAGCCGCATCGATATCTGAACCTAATTCTCTTCTAATGGTTGCTACAATTCCATGGTCATTTAAGTAATCTCTAAATTTCATGATATTTTCATTTGAACTTTTGGTATATGCTCCATTTTCAATTTTATTGATTGGAATTAAATTCACATGACAAAGCATTCCTTTTAATAATTTTACTAATCGTTTCGCATCTTCTAAGTTATCATTATTTTCTTTTGCTAATGCATACTCAAATGAGATCCTTCTATGTGTTTTTTCGATATAATCCTTACAGGCTTGTAATAACTCTTCTATATGGTATGTATTGTTTACAGGCATCATCTTACTTCTTTGCTCATCTGTTGTTGCATGTAAAGAAATAGACAATGTGCATTGTATGTTTTCTTCTGCCAATTGATATATTTTAGGTACTAAACCACTTGTAGATATACTAATATGTCTTGCTCCTATATTTAATCCCTTAGGATGGTTGATAATTCGAATGGCTTTTACCACATTATCATAATTATCTAATGGCTCTCCAATTCCCATAAAGACAATATTCGAAATTCTAACATTAGCATCTCTTTCAACTGCCATAATTTGTTCGATAATTTCTCCTGTAGTTAAGTTCCTTGCAAATGGAATTCCTGTTGAAGCACAAAATTTGCATCCCATTTTACAACCAATTTGAGAAGATACACAAATACTAAATCCATGATGATATTCCATTAATACAGTTTCAATAGCATTTCCATCTAAGACATCAAATAAATATTTTTTTGTTCCATCTGATGCTACTTGTTTTTTTAATATTTTAAATTCTTTTATTTCATAAATTTGTTTTAACTTCTCTCTTAATTCCAATGATAAATTAGTCATTTCATCAAACCCAGAAACTCTTGCTTCATAAATCCATTTATAAATTTGCTCTGCTCGAAATGGCTTTTCTCCGATTTCTTTTAGTTCTTCTTTTAATTCTTCTAAACTATAGTTTTTAATATTTTTCATTTTCTTTCCTCTCTTATTTTTTATCCCCATGATATTAGTTAATCATTACTGTTCTATTATAGCATATTTTCTTACTTTTTTCATCATTATAAAGAAAAAGGTGTATTAGTTTTATTTTTTATTGCCTATTTAATCCCATATAAAAAACGAAAGTATTATTAAATGATTTCATTACGAATGTGATTGAAAAGCATATTAGAAAATTTTATTTTAAATAAATGAAGGAACCCGAATCCTTTTGGGGAGTGTCATTTATTTAAATTTAGATTTTCTTTATGCTTGTATTGAACCGAGTAATAAATCATTTAATAATACTTTCGTTTTTTATAGAATTTTAAGTATACACTTTTCTTATTTAATTCAAAAGGTGTATATGTTGCCTTTGAGGTAATTCATAGACACTCAATTTATCTTCATTCTTGTTTTCTTCATTTAATGAAACTGCATTGATTTGATTGTTATAATATGTTTTAAAGTAATATATGCCTTTACTTGCATTCATACAAGAAGAATATGTTGTCATATCATAGTGGTTTTCTTTTGTAATAACACTTCCTTTTATCATGGATACAGAATCTAAGATATGAAAAAATTGAGAAATAGAACTTTCCTCATCCTCATCTGTGATAGAGTTAAATTTATAAAATGCTGTTCTAACAAATCTAGAAGTTGGTGTGACATCTCCTGGCAATCCTATCATTCCCATCCCTTGTCCATATGGGTTTAAGGGAATTTCTTTTGAAAACATATTAGTTGGAAATTTAGCTGATACATTCATATAATTATTCATATTGATATCATGATAAAAAAATGGTGGATTATTGGTTAAAACACCATAAGGATTATCATAAATTTGTAATCCATTTTTTGTTTGTTCTAATACAATACATTCTTTTTTATCACTAATCATCCAATGTAAATCCACAACTGGCATATTTTCATGAAATGATTTATTTGTTATATTTATCTTCTTTAACACTTTTCTTAATTCTGCTATACTTGAAAAGTTTCCTAAACACCATGGAATCAATTCAAATGAAGCTATATTGATAGCATTTTCTTTCTCCTCAAAATAGACAGCATTTCCTGGAAAATACAATCCTGCCATACATAATCCTTTTTCATTTCCGCTATCTGCATATAATGGATAATCTTCTACAACTGTTCCCATTCCTATCATGGCATATTTTGTTTTCATTTTTACATGATTTCTTAAAGTAATTTCATAATTTCTAGGTGTTATTATCACTTTTTCTCCAAAAGTAGATGCTAAATCTAAATTCCTTCCAAAATAGTCATCTTTTGTTTTGAATGTCATACAAGTACACATATCCTCACCTTTTTATTTATTTTAAAGTTCTTTGATTTCTTTTGGAATAATGATATTTTTGGGTCTATTTACTTTTATTAATTGTTGGTAATTTTCAAATATTTTATAATCCTTTCCATAAAAAAACATCAACAAACCTCTTCTTATTTTATCAAATTTTGTTTGTTTTATTACAATTAATCCTGTTTCCATTTTTTTACGTGACATAAAATCACCAACCTTTATTTACGTTGCCAAAAGGAACGGGTTAAAATGGCAACTTTTTTATTAAAAAAATCAAATATTTTATTCATAGAAATTAGAAGTTGCCATTTTAACCCGTCCCCTTTGGCAACATTCCAATTATATTTCTAAAATCTTGTTGGCCATTTCTTTCATTTGCTTCATATTTTCATCACTCATTGTTGATTTTATCGTAATGATTGGTTCTATGATATGGATATTTTTCATTTCTTCTAAAGTTCCCTTCATACATTTCCCAGCTGAAGGTGCCCATGAACCATTTTCTATAATTCCTACCGTTCTGTTTTGATAACTTCTTTCTTTTAAATGATCTAAAAATTGTTTCATAGGTGGGAATAGTCCTGCATTATAGCTAGAAGATGCCACAACTAAATGCGAATATCTAAATGCATCTTCCACTGCTTCTGCCCAATCTTCTTTTGTTAAATCTGCTAATACGACTTTTTTGGCACCTTTTTCTTTTAAGATTTCTGCTAATTTTTGAGCAGCTTTTAAGGTGTTTCCATAGATAGAGCTACAAGCAATATAAATCCCCTCTTCTTCTGGTTGGTAATTGCTCCATGTATTATATTTATCAATATAATATCCTAAATTTTCTTTTAAGATTGGTCCATGTAAAGGACAAATCATTTGAATGTCTAGTGTTGCTGCCTTTTTTAATAATGCTTGTACTTGCATTCCATATTTTCCGACAATTCCAAAATAATATCTTCTTGCTTCACAATCCCATTCTTCATCCACATCTAATGCTCCAAATTTTCCGAAACCATCTGCTGAAAATAAGATTTTTTCTGTTTGTTCATAAGTCACCATCACTTCTGGCCAATGTACCATTGGTGCCATAAAGAATTGTAATTTATGTTTTCCAATATCTAATACATCACCTTCCATAACGACAAATTTTCTATTAGAAAAATCAATTTCTTTAAAGAAATTTGCAAGCATATTAAAGGTAAGCTGATTTCCAACGATTTTCATTTCTGGATATTTTTTAGCTAATTTTCCTATATTATATGCATGGTCTGGCTCCATATGAGAAACAATTAAATAATCTGGTTTTTCGCCATCTAAAGCTTTTTCTAAGTTGTTGAACCACTCATCTGTTAGTTTTTCATCGATTGTATCTAATACCACATTTTTTTCATCTTTTATTAAGTACGAATTGTAACTCATCCCATTTTCTAATACATATTGGCTTTCAAATATTTTAATATTTTTATCACTTGCTCCAATATAGATAATATCCTTTGAAATTGTCATATCACTCATTTTTTTCTTCCCTTCTATAAAGATTTATTTTAAAAATTATAATTCTATTATTTTCATAACCTTATTCATAGAATATTTTATTTTTTGGTAATAATAATTTCATTTACATTTTGATTCTCGTCATATGTCAGTTCTACATTATATGTTGCACTTGTATCTATATTAGATGGCATATTTGTATCATTTCCTGACATTTGTATATCTCCTCTAACTTCTATTTTTTCATCATCATTTGATTTTGATACATTTGTTGTTGAAACATATAATAAAAGATCTCTTATAGCAGTTCCTCTATTTTCTCCTATATATTGTTCTATTGTTGCATTTGTCAAATCATTTGATGTTTGTTGTAATTGATTCATCATTTCTTCTGATGAAGTACTTGAATTTCCATCAGGAATATTGTTTTGATTAGATTCATCCATCATACTCTCTTCTTTATCAACAGCCTCTAGTGTTTGGTTATTTATGAGCATAGTTAACGATATTAAAGGGTAAGTATACATGATTGGATTTCCATATTCAGAAAAACCGATTTGTTCCATTTGCATTGTATTTACTTCATTAATTCTTTCTACTATTGTCATCATTAATGTAGATATTTGTTCAGCATCATAATCATTTAATACTTGTATTTCATCTTCTGCATAATCTTCAATTGTAATTCCATCATTAAATGTATCTGTACAATTTAGATTATATACCAATCTTTGTTCTTCTCCATCTATGGTTCCAGTCATTCCATATTGATATGTTTCATTTACACTTGCTAATTGTTCTAGCCCTTGATAACTTGCTGTCAAGAAATATCTCATGTTATCTTGTGTTTCAGAATCTATTACATTCATTTCCATTCCGTATGTTAAGTTTCCTGAGTCATTTGTTTTGGTTATTTTTAACTCTACATTTGCTGATTCACTGTTTGTAGTTACTGTTATCGCTGATACTTTTTTATCTGTTTGTGATATAGTTATTGTATTGGTTCCTTCGTCCACTTCTGAATCGTTGATATCATCAATCATTTGTTGAATCATACTCTGTACTGTTACTTCTTCTGTTGAATTTTGATTCATAGTATCTAATACTTCTTTAAATAGCTCTTCCATTTTTGGCATCATGATTTGGTCATTTTTTAATATCTCTAAAAATGTAAGCATTAAATCTTTTACTTCTTGATTTGTAATTTGTACAGAATAACTCGTTACTCCATTTTCTTCTGTTTTTGTAAATTCTTTTCCAGTTAACTTTTCTTCTAACATAGATGCATATGTATTAACTACTTGCTCTCTTTCTTCATCTGTTAAACTTACAGTTTCTTGATTGGTAACATTACTAAAGAAATCAATTGTGTCTGGAAAATCTGTTGTATCTGTTACACCAAATTTTTCTACAAATTCTTTTAGATTCTTATTTTCTATACCAATATATTTGCTTGAAACATAGTCTGTTTGTAATCCTAACGTTTCATTTGCATATTTATATTTTAATGGAAAATTAACATCACTTGAATAATTGATAGATATATCTTGTTCATTTTTTCTTGCAGTATTATCAATTTTTCCTGTATACTCTATATTAAAATCGTTTAGTGTTTTTAACATTTCAGAATCCATTTCACTCATATTAATATCTACTGAAAATTTTCCACTATCCTCATATTTTCCTGTATATTTTTTATTGAAATATTCTGTTAATCGGCTATCCATAAATCCATCTTGTGCATCAAACATTTGTCCTAAATATTGAAAAAATAGTTGTTGATTTGATTTTAATAAATCTGTTCCAAAATATAAATATGCAAAAACTCCTCCTGTAATTAAAATTAATACGATTAGTATTATAATCATTCTTCCTATTACTTTTGTTTTCATTGGTTTTCCCCCTTTTTTATTTAGGCATTTTTTATTACTATTATTTTTTTATTGCCTTTTTTCTTTTCAAATTTTATCATAATTCATTTTTTTTGTATATATTTTATTTAAAAGTTTTATTTAAAATATGCTACACACTAACAGACAATTTTTTACACTAAAAGCCACGTATAATACGTGACTTTTTCCCTAATTTTATAAAAATGTCGCATACACAAACGATCCCAATGCGACAAATTTATGAATGTCGCAAACGGATCTGATCCCAATGCGACAAAAAGGATCTCAATGAGACATTAATCAATTTCAATTGCACCAGTATACAATCCATAATACGTTCCTTTTTGTGCAATTAATTCCTTATGATTTCCTCTTTCAATAATTCTTCCATGGTCTAATACCATGATTAAATCAGAGTTTTTGATTGTTGAAAGTCTATGTGCAATAACAAATACGGTTCTTCCTTTCATTAATTTATCCATTCCCTCTTGAACAATTTTTTCTGTTCTTGTATCAATACTTGAAGTTGCCTCATCTAAGATTAATACTGGTGGATTATTTAGTGCTGCTCTTGCAATAGATAATAATTGCCTTTGTCCTTGTGATAAACCTTCTCCATTACCAGTTATCATGGTATCATATCCATGTGGTAAATGTTTAATAAATTTATCTGCATTTGAAAGTTTTGCAGCTGCTTCAACTTCTTCATCTGTTGCATTTAGTTTTCCATAACGGATATTGTCTCTGATGGTTCCTGTAAACAAGCTAGTATCTTGAAGCACCATTCCTAATGACCTTCTCAAATCGTCTTTCTTAATTTTTCTGATATTAATTCTATCATAACGAATTTTTCCATCTTGGATATCATAAAATCTATTAATTAAATTTGTGATAGTTGTTTTTCCTGCTCCTGTTGCTCCAACAAATGATACTTTTTGCCCTTCTTTAGCAACAAGGCTAATATCATGTAAAATTCGTTTCTTTGGTTCATATCCAAATTGTACATTTTCAAATTCTACTTGACCACGAAGTCTTGTGTAAGTAATTCTTCCATCTTTATGAGGATGTTTCCATGCCCACATTCCTGTTCTTTCTTCAGATTCCACAATTTTTCCATTCTCCATTTTGGCATTTACTAATGTTACATATCCTTCATCCACTTCTTCTTCTTGGTCAATTAAATCAAAGATTCTTTCTGCACCTGCTAATGCCATAATAATAGAGTTCATTTGTTGAGATACTTGACCTAATGGATTAGTAAAGGCTTTTACATATTGTAAAAATGCTGCAATACTTCCTATTGTCAAAATGCCGTTAACTGATAAAATTCCTCCAATAACAGCAACTAATACATAGCCTAAATTTCCTATATTCATGATACATGGCATTAAAATATTGGCATACATATTGGCTTTTGTCATGCTATCACATAATTGCTCATTTAAGTCATCAAATTTTGCTTTTGAATCTTCCTCATAATTAAATACTTTGACAACTTTTTGTCCTTCCATCATTTCTTCAATATATCCGTTAACTTTTCCTATGTCTTCTTGTTGTTTAACGAAAAATCTTGAACTGTTTCCACCTAGATATCTTGATACAAATATCATTAATATGACCATTGCTAATACAACAAGTGTTAAATAAAGATTTGTTGCAAACATAGCAATTAATACGGCTACCATAGAAACACAAGCTGAAAATACTTGTGGAATACTTTGACTTAACATTTGTCTTAAAGTATCTACGTCATTTGTATATGTACTCATAATATCTCCATGTGTTCTGCTATCAAAATATCTGATTGGTAATTTTTGCATATGATTAAACATTTGCGTACGAATTTTATTTAAAACGCCTTGTGATATATTAACCATTAATCTGTTATATGTAAATGTGCAAACTACACCTACTAAATAGATAACTGCCATAATCATAATCATATTTAATAGTGCGGAATAATCTGGAGACTGACTTCCTAAAAGTGGTGTGATGAAATCATCAATCAAGAATTTAATAAATTGTGTTCCTATAACACCAACTAAAGCACTGATAATGATACTAATTAAAACAACTGCTAATTGTAATTTATATCCTTCTGTTACATATTTTAATAATCTTTTAATTGTTTTTCTTTTCTTTCCTTTGGTTTTAGGCATCTTCGTCTCCTCCTTTCATCTGTGATTCATATACTTCTCTATAAATTGCATTTGTTTTTAACAATTCTTCTGATGTTCCAATTCCATCTATTTTTCCTTCATTTAAAACAATAATTTTATCTGCATCTTCTATTGAAGAAACTCTTTGTGCAATAATGATTTTTGTTGTATCTGGTATTTCTTCTCTAAATGATTTTCGAATTAATGCATCTGTTTTCGTATCTACGGCACTTGTTGAATCATCTAGAATTAATATTTTTGGTTTCTTTAACATGGCTCTTGCAATACAAATTCTTTGTTTTTGTCCACCTGAAACATTGGTACCACCTTGGTCTAGTACTGTTTCATATTTACTTGGAAATTCTTTAATAAATCCATCTGCTTGTGCTAATTTACAAGCTTCTTCTAACTCTTCTTGTTCTGCTTCTTTATCTCCCCATCTTAAATTTTCTGCAATGGTTCCAGAGAATAAGACATTTTTTTGTAATACCATGGCTACAGCATCTCTTAAAGCATGTATTTCATAGTCTTTAACATCAACACCGCCTACTTTAATACTTCCTTTTGTAACATCATATAGTCTTGGGATTAATTGCACAAGTGTTGATTTTGAACTTCCGGTTCCTCCAATAATTCCAATCGTTTCTCCTGCTTTAATATCTAGATTAATATTTTCCAGAGCAAATTTGTCATCTTCTTGCTCATCACTATATTGGAAACTGACATTTTCAAATTTGATAGAACCTGTCTTTACTTCTGTTACTGGATTTTCTTTATCTTTTATGGTTGGTTCTTCATCAATCACTTCAATAATTCTTTCTGCTGATGATTGTGCCATAATAATCATAACAAATACAAATGATAACATCATTAAGCTTGCAAGGATTTGCCATGCATATGTAATAATACTTGATAATTGTCCTGTTTGCATTTCTCCACCAACAATTAATTGTGTACCAATCCATGAAATCAATAAAATACAGGTATAAATGGTAAATTGCATAACTGGTCCGTTAAATGCAACAATTTTTTCTGCTTTTTTGAAGTTTTCATATACTTCATCATTCACTTCTTTAAATTTCTTTTCTTCAAAAGATTCTCTAACATAGGCTTTTACGACTCTAATAGCTGATACATTTTCTTGAACCACTCTGTTTAATTTATCATATTTTTTAAATACTCTCTCGAAGTTAGGATGTGCTTTTATCGCTATATAGAATAAAATCACACCTAATACTGGTATTGCTACAAAAAAGACGGCTGACAATTTCATACTGATAGACATAACCATTAATAATGCAAATATCATCATGATTGGTCCTCTCACCAAAATTCGGATAATCATTTGGAAAGCCATTTGCACATTGGTAACATCTGTTGTCATACGTGTCACTAGACTTGATGTTGAAAATTTATCTATATTTTCAAAAGAATAGTCTTGCACTTTATGAAACATGGCTTTTCTTAAATTTTTCGCATACCCTGCTGAGGCTTTTGCTGCAAATCTTCCAGATAACATTCCAAAAGTTAAAGATAATATGGCTGAAACAATTAATAAAACTCCCATTTCTAGAATATAGTGAACATCTCCATTTTGGATTCCCACATCTATAATTCTAGCCATCAATAATGGAATAATAACCTCCATAACCACTTCTAAAACAACAAAAATCGGTGTTAATATGGCATCTTTTTTATATTCTTTAACATAACTTGCTAATTTTTTTAACATTTGTCTCTCCTTTCCTATCATTTTTTGTTTTTATCGGCGCATACTTTTCTTATTATCTATGTACAAACCGAAATCTTTGATTTTCTTAATGTATATTTTTTTTACAATTTTCTAAATTCCTTGATGCTTTTTTTAATAGATCTAAAAATTGCTTTTGTTCTTCTTTGGTCATTTCACTTACAATATTTTTTTCTTCTATGTTTATTTGCCTTTTTACTACTTCTTTTATTTCTAATGCTTTTGGTGTTAAGACAATACTCTTTAATCGACAGTCACCTTCTTTTGCTTTCCTTTCAATTAATCCATTTGTTTCCATTAATTGAATAATTCCAGCGACCGTTGCTTTTCTCATATCAAATTCCTCTTCAATATCTTTAGCAAACACTTCTCCTTTTTTGGATTTTTTATAAATATATCCTATGACCATAGATTGTACACCTGTGACATTATATTTGCTTAATGTTTCGTCCATATTTCTTTTTAATTGTCTTGATACAATTTGAATGTATTTTCCAATTTCATGTTTTTCCATATCTACACCTCTTTTAGTTCGTGACCTAACTATTTTAATACCATAATTTTCTTTTGTCAAGAGTAATCATTCAAGAAATGTATATTTATTTTATAGGTGATTACCATTCATATCTATAATCCTTTAAACGCCAAAATGTTACTTTTATAAAATTTATAAAAGTAACATTTTGACGTTTTTTTATTGTCTTAGACAACAAAGTTTTCTTATTATATAGGAAACATCAGCTTTTATCTTGTCCCTATGCGGACTACATATGAAATTTCCTTATCACCACTTCTTTTACATCTCTTGCAGAAAGGAGAATTGTTAGTATAAAATTCAAAATAGAAATACCAATAGCAACATAACTTAAAATATAATTATCAATTAATTCTTCTTGTATAAAATAAATTGGTATCAAACTATAAACACAAATCACCAATTGATATATCGCATATCTTACATATTTTCTATGACTAACGATGGTTAATACCAACATCGTTACATTGGCTATCATAATAATAATAGGAATTGAAATTTCTAAAGACCAACCTTTAAATCCTAAATTATAATCTATATATGTTGTTAGAAGTGAAATCGCAATTGCTTGTATCATAACATAACCTGCAATATTGGTTCTTTTATGTATAGAATATATAACAGTTATCCATGCATATATAATACCACTATTAGCAAGTGCTGCCCAATGAATTTCTGGGGTTGTTAGTTTATTGATAATTGTTAATATAATGGCAATTATCAGTGAAACACCTAATAATATTCTCATCAATAAATTACTTTTTTTACTACTTAACTTTTTAGGATATAACATAGGTAATTCCTTTCTTATTAATCGCTTTCATGCTTATGGCTCTTCATCGTTTTTTATATCTAAAATTTCATTACTTTCTATTTTTACAGAAATATTTTTTTCTGTTAAGAATTGATAAAATGCTTTTTCTATACTGCAATCATCTAAAATTGATGTAAATGTAAATACAATATGATTTTCAAAAGAGCATGCTGAACATTTAATTTTTTCTACTGGTTCAGGTGCAATTAACATGAGAAAATCTTCTATATATTTTTGATATTTACCAATGATACCAATTCTCCCAATATTTGAAAATGTTGTTGTTGTATATTTTCGAATTTCCAAATAGCTTAATCTGACTATCGGCTTTTTTAATACTAATGGTATCATTTTAATAAATAGATTTGTTCCTAACCTTACATTTCCAGACATCGTTTTTTGTATTTCTTCTAGTGCTAATTTTCTTTCAAAATCTTTCTTTACAAACTCCAATATCTTATCAAAAGTATCTAATTTATCCTTTTGCATTTCTGCTTCTACTGTTATATATGAAAAGAAATTAGAAATGGTATTAGAAGGAAAATATTTTTTTAAATTAACTGGTATACATACTTTTATTGGTTTCTTTCCTTTATTTTTTAAATAATTCGCTTCATAGATAGCATATATTAAAACAGCTGTTAGATATTGTGTAATGGTTGCATTATGGCTTTTGGCTTCTTGTTTTAATTCCTGTAAATCAATGATTTCATGTATGGCTGAAATCGCTCCTAATTTTATTTTTCTTCCTGCTAATTTATATGCTTTTTTAGATGCATTATTTCCTTTTGCTTTTTTATTATAATTTTTTATATAGCTATCTTCTGTTGATAAATCAAATTTTCTCTTGATTCTTAATTCTTCATGAAATTCTTCTTTGTGTGATAGTTCTATATAGTTATAGACAATTTCTCTAAAAAACATGACACCACTATTTCCATCTGTTAAGGAATGAAATATATCAATATTTATTTTTTTATCAAAATAGGTAACTTTAAATAAGTAATGGTTATTTTCTTTTGGTTCTATATATTTGCAAGGATATTCTTTCTCTTGTTCTACAA
This sequence comes from uncultured Eubacteriales bacterium, assembly GCA_949288175.1. GTDB lineage: Bacteria > Bacillota > Clostridia > TANB77 > CAG-508 > CAG-269. Next base: position 30,937 of record CASEIV010000014.1, read on the forward strand.
TTGGTTTTTTGGGATTATATTCTAGATAATTCCAAAAAAATCCGTTTTTTAATCTGACTCTAAAAAATTCATATTCCTCTAATGCTTTCTCTACTGCTATTTGTAATATGTCTGGTTGTATGGTTTCTTTTAAAACAGCAGATAATCTAAAAACTGTACTATATTTTTTTCCAGCAGATATGGGAAATATTTTTGCAGAATTATCTAATCGTCTCCAATATAATTTTTCTTTTTTATCACTCATTTTTACTACCATTCCTCTCAAAGGTTTTTTAATTAGAAAAGAATTAAATTGTAATTCTTTTTCAAATTTTGTCCTTAAGGATTTTTTAATTCTTCTATCACATCATTATATGCTTTGTTTGTAACTTCTTCCTCAGAATTATGATCGATTATCCAAATATGTTTCGCATTTTCATATTCTTTGATTTCTACATCACCATTGACACCATCTGCTTTTTCTTTTAACAAATGACAATCTGGATTTAATATATCCTCTGTTCCAACAAATATTTTTATATTTTGTAATGTAGACACATCTCCATCAATTGGACTTACCAAATAGCTATTGATTCCATCTTTTTCCGCATAAGAAATCCCAGCTAATCGTAATGCTTCCTTATTTAAAATCGTATCTCTTTTTTCTATTTCTTGTATATTTTCATTTTCTAATCTTACATCTAACCATGGAGAAATTAAAATTGTTTTTACAGGAAGGGCTACTGCTTCTTCTGCCATTCTTTCATATACCCCAAGTGCTAACCCTCCACCTGCTGAATCTCCCATTAAAATGACATTTTCACTTCCAACTGTTTCTATAATTTCTTTATATAATGGCTCTACCATATTGTATACATCTTGATAATGATATTTTGGTGTCAATGGATAATCTGGCATAATCACTGTATATCCCGTATCTTTTACAACATTTTCTAAAAAATCCCAATGATTTTGTGTAGCTTCTGCCACATAAGAGCCACCATGGAAATATACGATATATTTTTTGTTATCACTTTCTTCCGCATTCTTTTTCGTAATAGTAAATACATTTCTTTCCATATATGTATATGTGTTTATTTCACATTCTTCTATAATTTGTCTTGGTTCTCTTGTTTCAATATCTGTATTAAAAAAATATGCTATTGTTAAGGCTAAAATGCAAAGACATAGTGCCATCATTCCTATAATGATTCTTAGTATTATTGATTTTTTCATTTTTTCCACCTTTTTATTATATGATTTTTTCATTGTATAGGAAAAATCACCTTTTTTGATTCTTTGTAAGATTTCCCCAAATACAACAAGGTTAATTTTCTTATAAATGATATTTTACCATATCTTTTATGATATATACAAGTCTTTTTGTATGGCAGATAGTGTCAATTTATTTCGGGAAATTTTATAAAAAATTTTTTACCCTCAAAATTGCTCTATAAACAGACTGTTCTATACAGCCTTGTATTCTAATAA
>CASEIV010000015.1 GCA_949288175.1 uncultured Eubacteriales bacterium
ATCGGTCTTACAACTGAAAGAAGAAAAACAGTTGTTACAGGTGTTGAAATGTTCAGAAAATTATTAGATCAAGCTGAAGCTGGAGATAATATCGGAGCATTATTAAGAGGTGTTGATAGAAAAGACATCGAAAGAGGTCAAGTTCTTTGTAAACCAGGAACAATCAACCCACATACAAAATTCACATCAGAAGTATACGTTTTAACAAAAGAAGAAGGTGGAAGACATACACCATTCTTCAATGGATATAGACCACAATTCTATTTCAGAACAACAGACGTTACAGGTGTTATCGAATTACCTGCTGGAACAGAAATGGTTATGCCAGGAGATAACGTATCAATGACAATCGAATTAATTACACCTATCGCTATCGAAAAAGGATTAAGATTCGCTATTCGTGAAGGTGGTAGAACAGTTGGTTCAGGTGTTGTTGCTGATATCATTGAATAATTGAATAATTTAAAATTAAATAAAGAATTCGGGATTTTGGGGACGGACTCAAAAATCCCGAATTTTTTGTTCCTTAAGTTGTTGACATTACGTTTTACATAGGTTATTATATTAAATAATAAGATATTTCTTAATGATTGAAATATTTTATAATATAAATAAAGGTGGGGATTGAATATGTATGAATTGATACCTTATATTTTGGGAATTATATTTATATTATTAGGAGCATTTATGGCAATAATGCCACAAAAATCTGTTAAAAAAGAATTTCAAGATTCAGAAGAACAAATAAAAAAAGCAAGAAGAAATGGTATTATTATTGCTATATTAGGAGTGGTATTAATTATTATAGGATTTATGCAACCTAAATAGAATGATAAAAAAGATTTTTGATTCATTTCAAAAATCTTTTTTCACTTATAAGAGAAAATTAAAAATGATTGTCAAGATTAATATTATGGAAAAAGAGCAGGTAAAATATGATAAATATTATCTAAATTACTTGCTTTTTTTCTAAAACAATAATAAAATAATAATGTTAAAGATATAATGAAATAAGTACGATTTGGAGGAATCAAAAGTGAAAATCATATTAGATGCCATGGGTGGAGACAATGCACCAGATGCCAATATAAAAGGAGCAGTAAATGCAATCAACAAAGTAAAAGCAGAAGTTATATTAGTAGGAAAAGAAGAAGTCATTAGAAGCAAAGTAAAAGAATTTTATGGAAAAGAAATTGAGGAAATATCTGATAGATTAAAAATAAAAAATGCAACTGAAACAATAGAAATGTGTGATACACCAACACTTGCTATCAAACATAAAAAAGATTCATCTATGGTAGTAGGATTTAAAATGCTAAAAGAAGATGAAGGTGATGTATTTATATCAGCTGGAAATTCAGGAGCATTACTAACAGGAGCGACCTTGTTAGTAGGAAGAATAAAAGGAATTGATAGACCAGCATTAGCAGGAATATTGCCAGCATATAAAAGTCAATTATTATTAATAGATGCAGGTTCTAATACAAACTGTAAACCAATTAATTTATTACAATTTGCTCAAATGTCTAGTATTTATTTAAGAAATACATATGGAATAGAAAATCCAGCAATTGGTTTATTAAATATTGGTACAGAAGAAACAAAAGGAAATGAATTAGTAAAAGAAAGCTATAATCTATTAAAAGAAAAATCAAAAGAACTAAACATTAATTTTGTAGGAAATGTAGAAGGAAGAGATGCGTTTTCTGGAAAAATAGATGCCATTGTAACAGATGGATTTACAGGAAATGTATTTTTAAAAACAACAGAAGGATTAGGAAAATTTGTAAAAAGAACCTTAACAGAAAGTTTAACAAAAAATCTATTAGCGAAAATATTAGCAATTCCAGCATTACCAGCCATAAAACGTTTTAGTAAAACAATGGATTATAAATCATATGGAGGAGCTCTATTCTTAGGAGTAAAAAAACCAGTTGTAAAAGCACATGGAAGTAGTGATGAATTGTTATTTGAATATACCATTATTCAAGCAGAAAAGTTTGTTGAAAATAAAGCAGTTGACAAAATGATAGAAGAATTTCAAAAAACAAGAGAAGAAAAGAAATAAGAGACAATTGGGACCAGGTCTCAATTGTCAATTGTCTTAAAATAATGTCGCAAACACAAACGAACTCAATGCGACATTTGACTTAATCGTATAAAAAGAAAAATATTATAAAATTTACTTGACAAATATACAAACATATAATATAAATGAACTTAGAAAAGCAAAATATCAAAAGGATAGATGATTTGCAAACTTGAGAGGAGGTGAACTCGAGAAATGAGTTCAGAAGAAGTTTTAGAGAAAGTAAAAGGAATCATTGTAGAACAATTAGGTGTAGCTGAAAACGCAGTTACAATGGAAGCATCTTTTATAGATGACTTAGGAGCTGATTCATTAGATATTGTTGAATTAGTAATGGCACTAGAAGAAGAATTTGATATAGAAATTCCTGATAGTGATGCAGAAAAAGTTGTAACTGTAGGAGATGTTGTTGAATACATAAAAGAAAACGTTAAATAAAAAATAGAGAAAATCATTTTCTCTATTTTTTATTGTATAGAACATATGAAAATATAATATATTTTTCATTATGTTAGAAGTATTTTATTAAAAATCTCAGAAAAGTTTTGACAAAAATAATATAAATAATCCAAAATATTTTTGTGGTCAATATTGGTATTCACCAATATATTACCAGAATATATTGTTTTTTCTTCTAATTCTAATGTGATTGTACCAATAGGAGTTCCTTTTGTAATAGGTGCATTTAAGTTCGAATCATAGTTTATATATACATGAAAATGATCAATTAAATCACTTCTTACAGGAATAGAATTATATGGTGGATTTTCAAATGTTATATCTAAATAATTTGAAACACCTTTTGTAATTGTAATCTTTGAAAGGTTCTCTTTTTTCCAAATTTCAAAATGATTAGAAATTATTTCTTCAATATTTACATATGTAAAATTATGAAAAGCATATTCGATTAATTTTATACTATCTGTTGTTCGATATTTTTTTGTATCTGCACCAAGTACGACACAAATAATATCCATATCACCTCTTTTGCAACAAGTAACTAAACATCGGTTAGCACCATTTGTAAATCCAGTTTTTATCCCATATACCCCATTTAATGAACCTAATAATTCATTTGTATTAGAAAGTGTTTTTGGATATCTATTAATTGTAATCGTATAAGTTTTTGTTCCAACAATTTTAGCAAAAATCTCATTATTCATAGCATAATTAGAAAGAAGAGCTAATTCATAAGCGGTTGTATAATGTTCATCTTCGTCTAGTCCATGAGGAGTAACAAAATGCGTATTAGAAAGTCCTAAAGAGTTAGCTTTTTCATTCATTAAATTAGCAAAATCAGTAATAGAACCTGCTACATGTTCTGCTAAAGCGACAGCTGCATCATTACCAGAACGCATCATTAAGCCATATAATAAGTCAGAAACAGTTAATTTATCACCAGTTTTTAAACCAAGTCTAGAACCACCAGTACTAGCAGCTTTTTTGGAAATTTCAACAGTATCAGATAAATTTGTATGTTCAATTACAACTAGTGCAGTCATGATTTTAGTGGTAGAAGCCATCTTTTTCTTTTGATTTTCATTTTTTCCTACAAGTATGGTATTTGATTTTCTATCAATAACGACATAAGCTCTAGAATTTATGGTAGGTATTTGTATGCCATCACTACTAGTTTCAATACTTTCAATATCATTTAGGATTTCTGAAATATCAACAATATCTTCAGAAGGTGATAAATCATCTGCGTAAACATAAGAAGTGATAAACATGCATATAAGAAATAATAAAATGATTTTGCGATAAATTCGAAATAATTTCATAAAACAATCCTCTCTAAATAATACTATGAAAATTAAAATAAAGATATAACCGAAGAACTAAAAAATTATAAATCTCTACGGATATACAGGAAAATAAAAGCAAATTAACATAAATACTTGAATTTATAATAAAAATGTAATATAATTGTAATGTGAGCATAAAAAAAATGAAGGGGATGAGAAACCTGTATCCCTAAGCGAAATAAGGTCAATATTTTATAAAGAAAAAAACAAGAAAAAAATGTTATTGACTAAATAAAAAAAAGAGGTAAAATATAAGTACAGTGTATTAATAATTAAGGAGAGATATCTATGAGTATTAAAAAAATAATGAAAATTTTAATAGCGATACTACTAATTATTTGCTCAGCAATGATACCAAGTATTGTAAAAGCAGAAACATTAACACCATCATTGTATTTTGGAATAACAGAATTAAGAGAAAGTACAGGAATGGGATATTCCATATTTGATCCAGAAGCTAATCAGGAAACAGGACCAGCAGCAAAAATTTGGAACATAGTACAATATAGTGGAGAAAATACAAATGATCCAACAGAAGTAAATGTATATTGTATAAAAGCAGGAGTAGGATTTACAGAAGGTGCAGGAACTAAACAAGTGCAAGAATATAACTTGTATTTTGACATGTATACACAAAGAGACGAAATTGCAAATCAGGATGCTTTAACCAATAAAGTGTTATTTGATTTAGTAAATGGTGGACATTATAACGAATTATTGGCATTGGCAAACCTAATCTATATACCAGGAGAATCAACAGATGCAGAAAAAGAACAATTATTAGATGATGCAAAAGTACTTGAGATTCAAAGAAAATATGAGGGATTAGGTGAAGAATATAAAATAACAGATGATGAAATAGAATCAGTACAACAAGCAGCCATGTGGTATTTTACAAACTATGGAGAAGAAAATGGAAAATATGACGTATATGATGAAGAAACATGGTTATATTATACAGAAGATGGGTCAGAATATGAAAATTTATCAGGATATGGAACAGATAAAATTCCAGCAGTAGGATTGGCAAGACAAGAGCAAGCAGTAGCTTTATATAGATATTTTATAGATGAAGCAAAAGAGCAAGCAGGAAATTATGCAGATACAAATGCAAGACATAGAAATAAATTAACATTATATACAACAGCAACAGGAAATTCACAACCATTGATGAAAGTAGAAAGAATACCACGAGAATTTGATTTAGCATTAAGAAAATATATAACAGAAGTAAATGGAGTAGCAGTTACTGACAGTAGAGTACCAGTTATTGATGAAAGCACATTAGAAGATGGAACAACAGCTACATATAATCATAGAAAAGATCCAGTAATGGTAGAAAACGGTGATATCGTAACATATAATATTACAATATATAATGAAGGAGAGTTAGATGGAAGGGCAACTGAGATAATCGATCAATTGCCAAGTGGATTAAAATATTCACAAATCATAACAGAAGGATTTACAGCACAATATGATGAAGAGACAAATAGAGTAACCATTACAAGAGATGCAAATAATACAGAAAATTTATCAGCATATGATGGAGAAACTTTAGATTCAGAAACAATCGAAATCGAATGTGTAGTAGACACAAGTGAAAATGGAAAAATATTAACAAATGTAGCATGGATATCAGAAGAGATAGACGAATATGGAAATGTCATTGTAGATGAAGTTGGAGAAGATAGAGATTCAGAACCAGGAACAGCACCAAATGTAAATAAAGACAATATGGAAGATTATAAAGGAAATACGCAAAATCAAGATGATTTAACAGATCCAGATTATTTCTATCAAGGTGAACAAGATGATGATGACTTTGAAAAATTAATCCTTGAAAGTAATGAATTTGACTTAAAACTAATCAAAAGAATTACTGAAGTTAATGGAGAAAAAGTTCCAGAAAGACTATTAGGTGTTGATATTACAAACTTAGCGAATGGAACACAAACAACAGCTGATTATCAAATGAACAAAGAACCAGTTTCAGTAAGTACTGGAGATTTAGTTACATATACATTTAGAGTATATAATGAAGGAAGTATAGATGGATATGTAGAAGAACTTACAGAAGATATTCCTGAAGGTTTAGAATTTTTAGGAGCAGATATCGATGCAAATATGAATCCAATCACAGATGAAGATGAATTAGCAGCGGTAGAATTTAATACATCAATGGGATGGACATATGTTGAAGGAGATACAACCAAAATTTCTACAGATTATCTAGGAAAAGGAAAAGGAGAAGAAATTACAACACCAGGAGCAAACTTAATAGAAGCATTTGATCCAAATAGTCCTTATTCTGATACAGAAACAGAAAAAAATCCAGACTATAAAGAAATATCTGTTATCTTTAAAGTGGCAGCAGAAGATCCAAGTATTGGAATTATTAGAAATGAAGCAGCCATCACAGAAGATGCAGATAGTGAAGGAAATCCAGTAGATGATAGAGATTCAAAACCAGAAGATTGGGTAAAATATGAAGATGACGAAGATTATGACAATATTATATTACAAGAATTTGATTTAGCTTTAAGAAAATTCATCACAAAAGTTGATGAAGAAGATGTGACAACAAGAATACCAGAAGTAAGTTATGATAGAGAACAAGACAAAATTACATATAATCAT
>CASEIV010000016.1 GCA_949288175.1 uncultured Eubacteriales bacterium
TCAATAATAAGTGGTTTAAAATTTCCAAGACCTTCACACAAAGCAGGATGAGTGGTGTAAAAATGAATTACTGGATGTGTGTTTTTAGAAAACATTGCCCACTTGTTCTCACAAATCGTAATTTGAATATTCTTAAATGCCAAGTTGACATCAGTTGTATATATATAGTTTTCGTGATTATTTTTATATTCTTTCAACAAATTTAAATGTTCTAAATATTCTTCATAAGTATAATAAATTTTAGTATCAATAAAAGTATCAATAATAGATAGACACATAGGCGAATTTTCAAATGACTCTTTTGAAACCTCTGGCACAACATCTTCAAAAATATTTTGTTCTAAAATTTTTTCAACTAATTCTTTATTCTTTCTTAATCGTAAAAGTATTTGTTTAGTATCATCTTCGGAAATATTATTATGTTTTAAAATTCTTAACAATAAATCTTCAGAAATAGTATGAAAAGGTAAAGAACACAAAATTCTTTTTCTTTTTCCAGAGTATTTTGAGTCGATTTTTTGAAAAGCATAATAATCTTCTTTAGAAGTGTTCGTATATATATTAAAAAGAGGAGTAGCACTTGAAAGTAGTAATTTAGATTTTTCTTTATAATATTCTACATCTTTTTTATTTGTAATTAAATAATATCTGCCTTGTTCTTGATACCCTCTTACTGATTCACCGGTCAGTGCAACATTTCCAGAGACATAATTGGTATGAGTGTATATATTAGCATTAAAATTCTTAAAATAATATGCCGAAACTTGTCCTGTCATATATAAAGGAATCCAATTTTCTAGTCCAAGTAAAATTTCTTTAAAAGGTCTATTCAAAGTGTGAATCATATTTATATGTAAGCCTTTTTTTAATATCATTGCAATTCCGAACATATATTTTTTTGCCCATTCTTTATCTTGCACAAGTTTTTCCATAGGAACATCATTACACATAAAAACAGGTTCAGTTGATTTTGACATAACAGTTGCTTTGAAAAAATCTAATTCTCCCATTCTCATTTCTTCTATACCAGTATAAGTTTTAGCAGATGGATTATAAAATGGGATAAATGGAACTTTCATTTCATCAAATTTTATTACTTTAATATATTCCTCTAAATCAAAATTATCTAAATTATTTAAAAAAGAATTTATAACAGTATTATTTGAAGAAGTGTTAGAGGACATCCATTTTTTTAAAAGTTCTAAATAGTGCGAATTATCTTCTAAATCATTAATTTTACAATTTAGAATGCTTGAAATTATTTCTTTTGAATTTGTATCATTATATTTTTGAACAATATAAGTACTAACACTTTCAATAAATTTTACAGGATTACTTGGAGTATGTTGTCCTGAACGAATTTTTGAAAGTAAACTAGAATCAATAGAAATAAAATTTGATAATTTAGATATATTTATATTTAAACTAGAGATAACGGCATTAAAATTATTTCTTAGTTGTGAAAACTCAATAGGAACATCATTTAAGGAAAGAGAAAGATCTTTTAAAATCATTTCTTTGGTTACATTAATTCCATTTTTAGTCGCAATTTTGGCAAGACCATTTGAAAGAGTGTCTAGAGCAGAACTCTTTAATTTAGGTTTTCTTTGATTACTACGATAACGACTTATAACTGCAGGGGATATACCAGATGCATTTGCTAATTCTTGTGATGAACAAGAAAAATCCTTTATATAATGGTTTAATTGTTCGGAAAAATTCATAAATTTCACTCCTAGTATAAAAAGTTTTATTAGAATAAATTAATTTTATTATATCATAATATTATAAAATATAAAATAGCAACAAAAAAAATTGCCAAAAATTCAACTGAAAGTTTGACAAAAAGTATTTTAAAATTTAATTTATATGATATAATAAACGCGAAATTGGAAACTAAAGACAAAATATGGACACAAAGGAGGGATATATTATAAATAAAATTTAACAATAAATAAAAAAGAAAAGGAGAAATTTTAAATGAAAAATAAAAAAATATTTTATTTTATCGCTATTTTTATAGCAATAATTGCTGTATCAATTTTATTACCTAATAAAGCAAATGCAGCGACAATTAAAGAAGATGGAGAATATGATGTAATAATCAGTAGCATATATGAGTACATATATACAAATGGAAAATCTACATATGTTGTTTCATTTGACTTTGATGAAGGAGAAGAAGAAGTATTAGTTGAAGATTTAGTTAAGGATTTAGATGTTTTTGCTTATGGACGTAAGGTTTTAGGTTGGAAAAAATCTTTTGATAATAGTGAAAAACCAACCAATATTACAAAATTAAGCAAATCTGATTTTAACTATTGTGAATCTGGTGGAGTAAAAAGTGACAAAGGCTTTTTATTAAATCCAATTCTTGAGGAATATGGACCTGTTAATTCTGGAACATCTTATTTAGTAATAAACGCATTTATGGGAAGTATTAATGGAAAAGATATTGAAGTAATTAAAGCACCAACTTCATCATTTGCAACTGTTGATTTAACAAAATATGTTCCAACATCAACTTACTCTGAATATTCATTCGAAGGATGGAGTATTGATGGTAAAAGTTATGTAAAAAGTATTTCAGCAGAAGATTTTGAAAAAGTCCCTCATGACATAATTGAAGTAGTTGGAATATGGAAGAAAAATACATTTGATTCAAACTCTAGTCTAAATTTTAGACTAGATGCTAATGGTGGTACTATTGATGG